>NZ_JAGIZB010000050.1 GCF_017813395.1 Pararoseomonas baculiformis
GCAGATCCGCTGCGCCATCCTGAACACCTTCAACGCCCTCGGTATGCCCGACACCGTCGCCCGCGCCTGATCAGAGCGGGACAGGAACACTCACGCCCTAAGTCTGATTTGCGCAACAACGCCCCTGCGGCGGCGCGCTGCGCAAGGTGGGGGAGGACGTCACCGAAATCCTGGAATACCGGCCCGGCCGGTTCGAGGTGGTCCGCCACGTCCGCCCGGCATTCTCCTGCCGGACCTGCGAGACGATGACGCAGGCCCTCATGCCCTCGCTGCCCATCGAGCGCGGCAGGCCCGGCCCGGGCCTGCTGGCCCATGTGCTGGTCTCGAAGTACTGCGACCACCTGCCCCTCTATCGGCAGACGGAGGTCTACGCCCGGGATGGCCTGGACCTCCCGCGGGGGCTGCTGGCGGGCTGGGTCGGCAGGTCGGCCGAGCTGGCAAGGCCGGTCGCCGAGTTCATCGGCCGCCACGTCCTGGCCGGGGCACGGGTGCACGCCGACGACACGCCGATGCCAATGCTCGTGCCCGGCCGGGGCAGCACCCAGACGGCCCGGTTCTGGGCCTATCTGCGGGACGACCGGCCATTCGGCGGCCCTGACCCGCCCGCGGTGTTCTATGAGTTCACGCCAGACCGGAAGGGGGAGCACCCGCAGCGGCGCCTGCGTGACTTCCGGGGCATCCTGCAGGCTGACGCCTATCCCGGGTTCAACAGCCTCTACGAGGGTGGCCGGGTTGTTGAGGCGGCGTGCTGGACGCATGCGCGGCGCAAGTTCCACGACGTGCTGCTGACCACGAAAAGCCCGCTCGCGCGGGAGGCGATCGAGCGCATGGCCGGGCTGTTCGCGATCGAGGCGGAGATCCATGGCCAGCCTCCGGACGCGCGCCTTGCGGTCCGGCAGGCCCGCTCGGCGCCGCTCATGGCCGACCTGCGGGCCTGGCTGGAGACAACCCTGCGCCGGATCTCCGGTAAGTCGGAGCTGGCCAAGGCCATCCGATACACGCTGACCCAGTGGGCAGCCCTCACCCTGGTCCTGCGCGACGGCCGTGCTTGCCTCAGCAACAACGCCGCCGAGCGCCGCATGCGCCCGCTGGCCCTCGGACGGAAGAACTACCTGTTTGCCGGGTCGATGGAGGGCGGCAGGCGCGCCGGGATCATCTACACCCTGGTCGGCACCGCTGAACTGAACGGCTGGGATCCGCAGGCCTATCTCCGCACCCTGCTCGAGCGCCTCGCCGGGCACCCGATCAACCGTCTCGGTGAGCTGATGCCATGGCACCTGCGGCCCTGACCGCCACAGCCGTCCGGCTGCGCATCACGCTGAAGGGCTCCAAGCCCCCGATCTGGCGCGAGGTGCTCGTCCCCACCAGCATGACCATGCAGACCCTGCACCAGACGATCCAGGCCGCCATGGGCTGGTGGGACGCACACCTGTTCGAGTTCGATGTCGGCGACGAACGGATCGGACTACCCGATCCGGAGTGGGACATGGCCGGGGTGACACCCGCGCGGAGCGTGAAGCTCACCTCGTTGCTACGGCGTGGCGTGCGGCGGTTCACCTATCTCTATGACTTCGGTGACCACTGGGAGCATCTCATCGAGATCAAGCACGAGATCCCGCTCCTCCCCGGTGAGGAGGTCCCGATCCTCCTGGCGGGCGAGCGCCGCTGTCCACCCGAGGACGTCGGCAGCCTGAGCGGGTTTGAGGACTTCCTCGGCGCCATGGCCGACCCAAACCATCCCGAGCACGAAGCCACGACCACCTGGTACGGTGGCCCGTTCGATCCTGCCGATATCGATGAGCCCCGCATCAGCGCGAACTTGGCCGCGATCGCGCGCCGCCGTCAAAGAGGCAAGCCGAGCCGGCGCCTCTGACCCGTTGGCGAAGCCTACGCGTCAAGCCGCAACCAACGCAGTTCTCAGTGCACGCTTACGGTGTAGGCGATCCCACCGACGTCGAGGCTCACCCCGGCGACGGTGGTGCGCCAGCCTGCTAGGGCATCCACCTCCTGCCGGGCATTCGTGCCGAGGAAGGAGACGTTCGAGGTGAAGGCACCGACGTAGAGGCCGCTGGTGTGCTGGATGTCGATCGTGCCCTGGACCGCCGGGCGGTTGCGGGTCTGGCTGATGCCTCGGAACAGGTAGTCGCTCGACACGGTCGGCGTGACGCCGATCGTCAGTCCGGCCCCCTCCAGCTCGAAGGCCTGGGCTGGGGCTGCGGTGCCGAGCAGCGCGAGGCCGCAGAGGACGTGGTGGTTACGCATGGGATCAGTGATCTCTCAGGTCCGTTCGTTCAGCGCGCGGTGTCGAGCGCGAGGTTGAGCCCCAGTACGTTCACGCGCGGGGCGCCGAGGAAGCCGAGGGCCGGAGCAGTGGTGTTCTCCGCCACGATGGCGCGGACGCGCTCCTCCGGCAGGCCGCGCGCCCGAGCCACCCGCGCCACCTGCCGGGCGGCGTTCTCCGGGCTGATGTCGGGATCGAGGCCGGAGCCGGAGGCGGTGATAGCGTCCCCCGGCACGGGCACGGGTCCGGCCTCCGCCACACGCTCCTTCACCGCGTCCAGCAGCACTTGGCTTGTAGGCCCGCGCTGAGATGCGGCGGAGGCGGCGGCGTTGTAGGGCGCGTCCACCGCCTTGCTGCTGTCCTGCGGGTCGGGCGCGCTGGTAGCGGAGGGGCGCGGATGGAAGTAGCGCTCGCCCGTGAAGTTCTGCCCGATGAGCGCGGATCCGACCACGCGCCCGTCGCGCTCGACGAGGGAGCCCCCGGCCTGACGCGGCATGACGGCGCCCGCGAGTTGGGTGAGGATTGCGGGCACTGCCAAGCCGACGATCAGGGTGAAGCCGACGACCATGGTCGCGGCGGGACGAAGGACGGACATGGCTCAGGCGATCCCGAGAAGCTGGAGGATGACGTCAATGATCTTGATCCCGACGAAGGGCGCGACGATGCCGCCCAGCCCGTAGATCAGCAGGTTGCGCCGCAGCAGCGCCGCCGCGCCCGAGGGCGTGTAGCGCACGCCCCGCAGCGCGAGCGGAACGAGGGCCACGATGATCAGCGCGTTGAAAATCACGGCTGAGAGGATCGCGCTCTCGGGGCTGGCCAGGCGCATGAGGTTCAACGCCTGCAGCTCCGGGTATTGCAGCACGAAAATGGCGGGCAAAATGGCGAAGTACTTGGCCACGTCATTGGCGATGGAGAAGGTGGTCAGCGCCCCGCGGGTGATCAGAAGCTGCTTGCCAATCTCCACCACCTCGATGAGCTTGGTAGGGTCGCTGTCCAGGTCCACCATGTTCCCGGCCTCGCGCGCGGCCTGGGTTCCGGTCTGCATGGCCACGCCCACATCGGCCTGGGCCAGGGCAGGCGCGTCGTTCGTGCCGTCCCCGGCCATGGCGACGAGGCGCCCCTGTCCTTGCGCGTCGCGGATGTATTGCAGCTTGTCCTGAGGCGTCGCCTCCGCGATGAAGTCGTCCACCCCGGCTTCCGTCGCGATGGCGGCGGCGGTCAGGCGATTGTCGCCGGTGACCATCACCGTGCGGATGCCCATCCTGCGCAGCGCCGCGAAGCGCTCGCGGATACCGGGCTTGACGATGTCCTTCAGCTCGATGGCGCCGAGGATCCGGTTGTCCTTCGCCACCACCAGCGGCGTGCCGCCCACGCGGGCGATGCGGTCCACCGCCTCCCGCAACGCGGCCGAAACCGCGCCGCCGGTGCTGCGGATGAGCGCCTCTGCCGCGCCCTTGCGATACTGGGTGCCGCCCATGTCCAGGCCGGAGATGCGGGTTTGCGCCGTGAATGACACCACCGTGGCGTTGGCTGGAAGCTCGGGCGGGGTGATGCCGTGCCGGTCCCGCGCGAAGGCGAGGATTGAGCGGCCCTCCGGCGTCTCATCCGCGAGGGAAGATAGCACGGCGGCCTCCGCCAGCTCGCATTCCGCAACCCCCGGCACCGGCACGAAGGCGGCGGCCTGGCGGTTGCCGAGGGTGATGGTGCCGGTCTTGTCCAGCAGCAGCACGTCCACGTCGCCCGCCGCCTCCACCGCGCGGCCGCTCGTCGCCATCACGTTGAAGTGCACCAGCCGGTCCATGCCCGCGATGCCGATGGCCGAGAGCAGGCCGCCGATCGTGGTCGGGATGAGGGTGACCAGAAGGGCCGCCAGCACCGGTACCGAGGGAGGCGTGCCGTTCCAGGATGCAAGGCCGACGACGCTCGTCACTGCGATTAGAAAGATGATCGTCATTCCCGCCAGCAGGATGTCGAGCGCGATCTCGTTCGGCGTCTTCTGGCGGGAGGCACCCTCTACGAGGGAGATCATGCGGTCGATGAACGTGGAGCCGGGCGCTGCGGTGATCCGCACCACGATCCAGTCGGAGACGACCACGGTTCCGCCCGTGACGGCGCTGCGGTCGCCGCCGCTCTCGCGGATCACGGGCGCGCTCTCGCCCGTGACCGCCGCCTCGTTCACGCTGGCGATGCCCTGCACCACCTCGCCGTCCGATGGAATGAGATCGCCTGCCTCGACGAGCACGTGGTCGCCCACGCGCAGCTCGGTCGCGCCGCGCGACTGCCATATGGCGCGCTCATCCGGGCGCACCAGCTGCTTGGCCTGTGTGTCCGTGCGGGCCTTGCGCAGGCTCTCCGCCCGCGCCCGGCCGCGCCCCTCCGCCACCGCCTCAGCGAAGGTGGTGAAAAGGACGGTGAACCAGAGCCAGAGGGCAATCCCGGCCTGGAAGGCCCAGGGCTCGCCATTGAGAGCCGCGCGCGCCGCCAGGATCGTCACCACGGTGGAGACGACTTCGGTGACGAAGATGACGGGATTCCGCAGCAGCGTCACGGGGTTCAGCTTGCGGAAGGCATCCCCGATCGCCCGCGGCAGCAGCGCCGGATCGAGCATCGGCGGACGGGGGCGTGTGGTGGACGCGCCTGAGCCGGTGGTTACGTCGAGCATTCTGGTTGGCCTCAGAAGGTCTTGCCGGCGAGCATGGTGAAGTGCTCCGCGATCGGCCCAAGCGAGAGGGCGGGCAGGAACTGCAGCCCGCCGAGGATAAGGATCACGCCCGCCAGCAGCCCGGCGAAGAGCGGGCCGTGTGTGGGGAAGGTACCCGCGCTGTCCGGCGCCTTGGCCTTGGCCGCGAGGGAGCCGGCGATGGCCATGACAGGCACAGCATAGGCAAAGCGCCCGAGCAGCATCGCGATCCCGAGAGTGGTGTTCAGCCAGGGCGTGTCGGAGGTCAGCCCGCCGAAGGCGGAGCCGTTGTTCCCCGCCGCCGAGGTGTAGGCGTAGAGCATCTCGGAGAGCCCGTGCGGCCCCGCGTCCTGGATCGAGGACGCGGCCGTTGGCAGCACGACCGAGACGGCAGTGAAGCCGAGGATAACGGTCGGCAGAATCAGGACCGCCAGCATGGCCAGCTTGATCTCCCGCGCCTGCACCTTCTTGCCCAGGTACTCCGGCGTCCGCCCCACCATCAGCCCGGCCACGAAGACCGCGATAAGGGCGAAGACGAGGATGCCGTAGAGGCCCGATCCCACGCCGCCCGGCAGAACCTCGCCGAGCTGGATGAGGAACATCGGCACCAGCCCGCCCAGTGGTGTGAAGCTGTCGAGCATCGCGTTCACCGCGCCGCAGGAAGCGCCCGTGGTGGTCGCGGTAAAGAGCGCGACGAGCGGCAGCCCGAAGCGGATGTCCTTGCCCTCCATGTTGCCCATCGCGGGATCCACGCCCAGCGCTGTCAGCAGCGGGTTGCCCGCGGCCTCGGCGGCGTAGATGGCGGCGGTGGCCAAGACGACGAAGCCAACCATCACGGCCAGCAAGGCGCGTCCCTGGCGGATGTCGCCAACAATGCGCCCGAAGGTCAGGCAGAGCGCGAAGGGGATCACGGCCTGCGCCCATATCTGCAGTGCGGTCGCGATCGCGTTTGGCCCTTCGAGCGGATGCACGGAGTTCACGCCGAAGAAGCCGCCACCGTTGGTGCCGAGGTGCTTGATGGCGATCTGGAAGGCGGCCGGGCCGAGCGGGATGGTCTGCTCCGCGCCCTCCAGGGTCGTCGCGGTCACGTAACCCGAGAAAGTCTGGGGAATGCCGAGTGCGACGAAGGCGAGACCCAGCACTACTGCCAGCGGCAGCAGAACGTAGAGCGTGACGCGCGTGAAGTCGGCCCAGAAGTTCCCGAGCTCCCGCACCCCGCCGCGCGCGAAGGCGCGGGAGACAGCCAGGGCAAGCGCGATGCCGGTGGAGGCCGAGAGGAAGTTCTGCACCGCGAGCCCGGCCATCTGAGACAGGTAGGAGGCCGCAACCTCGCCCGAATAGGCCTGCCAGTTGGTATTGGTGACGAAGCTGACCGCCGTGTTGAAGGCGAGCCAGGAGGACATGCCGGAGAGGCCCTGCGGGTTCAGCGGCAGCACGCCCTGCAGCCGCAGAATGGCGAAGAGCAGTACAAAGCCCGCCGCATTGGCCGCGAGCATGGCGAGGGCATAGCCCTTCCAGTCCTGCCCGCGCGCGGGATCGATGCCAGCCACGCGGTAGAGCAGCACCTCGACCGGCCGCAGCCAGGCGACACGGCCGCCAGCGACGGCGGCGATGTAGCGCCCGAGCGGCACGGCGGCCGCCAGCACGAGCGCGAGGACGGACGCGATCTGCGCCCAACCGAGGAGTGTCATGGGTCAGGGGTCCCGATCACAGGCTCTCGGGACGCAGCAGCGCCCACAAGAGATAAGCCAGCAGTCCCGCTGCGGCGCCGCCGCCGACAATGAGGTCGAGCATGGTGCGTCAGACCCGTTCGCAGGCGGCGACATAGGCCGCGAACAGCGCGAAGCTGCCGAGGCCGATGCCGAGCACGAGGATGTCGATCATTGGTGGTCCTCCTGCCGGGATGTTCCCGGCGGTCAGCACCAGCAATGAGAAAACTCGCATAAAGAGGCCATTCGGGTTTCGGGATGTGTCCGTAAAAAGCGTGTAAAATTTGCCGGAAAGCTCAATGGCGGGTCCCGTTTTTATGGAGTTTTTATACTTGGCGGGTGGATGGACGATCGCGTTTTTACGTGCGCAGGGTCACAGCAGAAGGCGTCCGTGGATGGGAGAGGTCCGACATGTCCGCCGCAATGTCGCATCGGCCGGAGGGCTTCGCCGCGGCTCGCCTCGCATCCCGCCATCGGCACCCGGCCAGGAGCCTGCCGCACCCGCTTCGGCGGGCGAGCCCGAGCGCGGTGGCAACCCTGGCGTTCCTTGCGCTCCTGCTTGGGGGTCTCGTGGGAACCCCTGCGATAGGGCTGCGGCCTCCTCCGACCGCGGAGCCGCGTCTGGCCGTCCTCTGGCTGGCGGGGGAGCTCCTCATCGCAGCAACTGGAGTAGCGGTCGGGCTGCTCACCGGAACGAGGCTGGAGGAGTGAGGGCATTGATGCTGGCGTCATCATCTGGCCTCCCCTTCCGTTGAGCGCCCGTGCAGGGCAGGGCCCGGGCGAGCCGTCCCGTCCTAACCCCGACGAGCTCCTCGCCGTGGCGGCGCGGGAGGGTTGGGGGCGGCTGAAGGTGTTCCTCGGCGCTGCACCCGGCGTGGGCAAGACCTACGAGATGCTGACCGTGGCCCGACGCCGCGCGCTGGGCGGCGCCGACATTGTGATTGGGCTCGTGGAGACGCACGGCCGCGCGGAGACTGCCGCACAGGTGGCGGGACTGGAGGTGCTGCCGCGCGCCCGGCTGGACTACCGCGGCCAGGCGTTGGAGGAGTTCGACCTAGACGGCGCGCTCGCCCGCCGCCCCGCCATCCTCGTGCTGGACGAGCTGCCCCATAGCAACGCGCCGGGAAGCCGCCATCCCAAGCGCTGGCAGGACGTGGAGGAACTGCGCGCCGCCGGGATCGAAGTCTGGACGGCGATGAACGTGCAGCACCTGGAGAGCCTGTCCGACGCCGTGGCCCGCATCACCGGCGTGCGCGTGGCCGAGACGGTGCCGGACCACGTGCTGGCCGGGGCCGATTCGGTGGAACTAATCGACATCCCGCCCGCCGAGCTGCTGGAACGGATGCGCCAGGGCAAGGTGTACCGCGCGGATCAGGCCGAGCGCGCCCTGCGCGGCTTTTTCCGCGAGGGCAACCTCGCCGCCCTGCGGGAGATGGCGCTACGCCGCACGGCGGACCGGGTGGATGCCGACGTCACCGGCTACATGCGCGCCAACGCCATCGCGGGTCCATGGCCCGCCGGCGACCGCGTGATGGTGCTGGTCGGGGGCGAGCCCTCGGCCGAGGTCGCGGTCCGGCAGGCCCGCCGGATCGCCGATGCCCTGCGTGCGCCACTGGTGGCACTGCACGTGGAGCGGCCAGCTGCCGCGGACGGCGACCCGGGGCCTGCCCTCCGCCTGGCGGAAACCCTGGGCGCCGAGACAGAGACGGTGGTGGACACCGACCTGCCCCGTGCCATCCTCGTCGCGGCGCGGGCGCGCAACGTGACCAACCTCGTCATAGGCCGCGGCCGGCCACCCCTCTGGCGCCGCCTGACCGGCCGCACCCTGTCCGCTACCCTGCTGCGGCAGGCCTCGGACTTCACCCTCCACCTCATGCCGAGTCCCACGGCGGCAGCCCGCCAGCAGGCAGGGCCCGAGCGGCGCTCCTTCCCCCGGTGGGTCGGCTGGGCCAGCGTCCCGGCCCTGGTGCTGGCGGCGACCGGGATCGGCTACGCACTGGATTCCCGGGTAACGGAAGGGTCGCTCGGGATGGTCTATCTGGTCGCGTCCGTGGCGGCCTCGGTCGCCTTCGGGCCCGCACACGGTGTCTCCGCCGCGGTGCTGTCCTTCCTCTGCTGGAACTTCCTCTTCATCGAGCCGCGCTACACCCTCACCATCGACGGGCCGCAGGAGATCGTGGGCGCGGTCGTCTTCGGCCTTGTTGCCCTCCTCCTGGCGGGCACGGCCGGGCGGCTCGGGCGCACGGTCCGCAGTGCTCAGGCGCGGGTCTTCGGACTGCGTCGCCTCGTCGAGTTCAGCCGGCGCCTCGGCGCGCCGATGGATCGCGCGGCGCTCCTCGCCCTCATCGCCGATGAGGCCGGGCGGATCGCCGGATGCCCCTGCTGCGTCCTGATGCCGCTCTCGGGTGAGGAGGTCCCGGGCCTTGCCCTGCCGCGCGGGCGGCGGCCGGACGACACCGACCTGATCATCCGCGCGGCCTCCCCAACCAGCGCCGAGCCGGACGATGCCTCCATGGCCGCCGCACGTTGGGCATACACCAAGGGGCGCCCGACCGGCTGGGGGACCGACACGCTTCCGGCCGTGTCCTGGTGCTTCCAGCCGCTGCCGACGGCTCAGGGCGTCGCGGGCCTGGTCGGCATCCGCTTCGCTGACCGGTCGGAGCCGCTCGATCCGGAGAGGGAGCGCACGCTGGACGCGCTTCTCGACCAGGCCGCCATAGCCCTGGAACGGGCGGAGCTGATGGAAGAGCGCGCGCGGGGCGCGGTTCGGGCGGAGGCGGAGGCGCTGCGTATCACCCTCCTCACCTCCCTCGGCCATGACCTGCGCACTCCGCTCACGGGAATCCGTGGCTCTTTGGAGACGCTACGGACCATGGGTGACATGCTCTCGCCCGAGGCCCGTGCGGACCTGATCCTCACCGCGGAAGAGGAGACCGCGCGCCTCGCCCGCTTCGCCTCGAATATCCTCGACATGGTCCGGCTCGAGAGCGGACGGGTTCCTCTGCGCCGCGAGCCGATGGACCTGCCCTCCGCCATCGACGACGCCGTGGAGCGAGTAGAACATGCCACGGGCCGCCTTGTGGAACGCCGCATCGACCCGCGCCTGCCCTCTCCCTCGTTGGACCCAGTGCTGTTCGACCAGATCCTGACCAACCTGCTCGACAATGCCCTGAAGTTCTCGGGCGCGGCGGGGCAGGTCGCGGTCGCCGCGCGACGCGATGGGGCGAATATCTTGATCTCCGTCGAGGATGACGGGCCCGGTATCCCACGCGGCGACCTCATGCGAATTTTCGATCCCTTCTTCCGTGCGTCCCGCACCGACCGGATCACCGCGGGCAGCGGCCTCGGCCTTGCCATCGCTCGCGGGCTCGCCCGCGCCATGGGCGGGCAGATCACGGCCGAGAGCCCGATCCGGGCCGGCCGGGGGACACGCATCATCGTCCGGTTCCCCGCATGAGCAGCCCTCTCGCCGACCTTTCCCCGCCCCGCATCCTGGTCGTGGACGACGAGCCACAGATTCACCGCTTTCTCACGCCGGCACTGGCGGCCTCCGGGTACGAGCCCATCCAGGCGGAGAACGCTTCGGCAGGCCTGCGCCTCGCGGCCACCCACGCCCCCGCCGCCATCCTGCTCGACCTCGGGCTGCCGGACCTCGATGGGCAGCAGGTGATCCCCCGCCTGCGCGCCTTCACTGCCGCCCCGATCATCGTCCTCTCCGCGCGTGACGAGGAGTGCGCCAAGGTAACGGCTCTGGACGCCGGAGCGGATGATTTCGTGGAGAAGCCCTTCGCCCTCGCCGAGCTGCTCGCCCGCCTCAGGGCCGCCCTGCGCCGCGCCGCAGCCCACGGGCAGGAGGCGCCGACGCCTCTGGTCCGTGTGGGCCCGCTGGAGATGGACCTTGCCGCTCGCAAGGCGACAATAGGCGGAACGCTCCTTAAGCTGACGCCGCGCGAGTGGGACCTTCTCGCCGCCCTCGCCCGCGCAGGCGCGGGACGCGTGGTGACCCAGCGCCAGCTTCTCTCGGCTGTCTGGGGTCCCGGACATGCCGAGAGCTCGCAATACCTGCGCGTCTATGTCGGGCACCTCCGCCAGAAGCTCGGCGATGCCGCCTCGCTCATCCGGACGGAGCCGGGAGTGGGCTACCGACTGGGCCCGGCGGAGTGAGGCCAAGAGCAGCCTTTATGAGACCTGTGCGCGGAAGGCTTGGTAGCCTCCGTTTTCAGCCGTTCTGGCCAGGTTTTGGGTTTGCGGGGCGTTGGTGAGCGGCAGAGGTCCCGGATTATTCCTGTGGCGGGCGTTCCAGTCCTTCAACGGGCACAGTTCGAGCCTGGCTCACGCAGGCGCACCCCTGAGCAGACGCCAACTGCGGCGAAGGTTGTAGGCCATCGCCGCGAGCCGGACTTGCAGTCCCGCCCGGGCCAGCCCTAACCAGCGCATCCGACGCAAGCCGTAGGAGCGCTTGGCCGTGCCGAACACCTTCTCGATGCGCCCGCGCACCCGGCGTATCTCGGCGTTGTGCGCCTCCAGGCGCGCCAGTGCCGCGGGCCCGCCCCAGGTGCTCTTGTGTGTGACGTGGGGTGTGCCACCGCAGGCGCGGATGGCCGCCTCCGGCTTGCTGCCCGAATAGGCCGTGTCGCCGTACACCGGCCCAGGCGCCTCCGGCAGGATCGCGGCCAGCTCCGCCGCGTCATGGACGTTGGCGGTGGTGACCTCGACCCCACGGATCAGCCCGGCCTCCTGGTCCGTGGCAACATGAGCCTTGTAGCCGTGGACCGGCTTGCGTCGGCGGTGCCCCGCCCAGCGCGCCTCACCGTCGCACCTGATGCTTGCCGACGGCAGAAGCGTCGCATCCACCAGGGTGCCGGTGCGCACCACCACGCCGCGGGCGTCGAGCTGACGGGTGACCGCCTCAAACAACGCCCGATCCAACCCGCGGCGCAACAGCGCGGCGCGAAAGCGGACGAAGGCGGTGCGCTCTGGCGTTGGTTCCTGGGCAGCGAAACCGCAGAACCGGCGGAAGCTGGCGCGGTCATCCAGTGCCTCAGCGAGCCGCACGTCAGAAAGATCGTGCCAGGTGGCCAACAGCAGCGCACGGAACAACGCCAGTGGTGGCCAGCCAAGCTCACCCTTGGCAGATGCCGAGATGTCCGTGAGCAGGCTGTCCAACTCGGCCCAGTCGATCAGGGCGGCAACCTCGTCCAGCGACGTGCCGCCGCGAAGCGGGATTTCGCCAGCGATGGCCAGCCGTTCCTGCCCAATACGCCGTCGCGCCACGACCACCTCCGTCCCGCTCCGAAAAGCATGGAATCAAAGTACGTCGTGTTGGATCAAGCCTTCAGCGCACAGGTCTCATTAGAAGGACATCCGGTCTAGCGTGACGGCCGCAGTGCATCTTCTTCAACGCTTCGGTCGGTTTGCGGCAGTGGCGTGTCGCCGCGCTCACGGTAGGACAGTAGGTCAGGTGCATCCTTAGAAATGGGATACGTTTCTAGCCGAGTGATCAACCGCTTCATCTCGGCTATTTCGCGGACCTGAGCCTCGATGATGCGATCGGCAAGCCTACGGACTTCCGGGTCGCGGATGTGCGCCCTCTCACTCGTCATGATCGCGATCGAGTGGTGCGGAATCATCGCCTTTATATAAGATAGGTCACTGACAGTCTCTTGGCTCCGGACGAGCCACAGCGCCCCGGCAAATACCGCGACGCTACCTAACGCGATACCGATGTTTGCGCTGCGGTTCTTGTACATGCTCCACATGAAGCTGATCATGATTAGCGCCATCGTCGCGCCCATGACGACGGCCATCCAGGTTCTTGTCTGGCTGTAGTGAATATGGTCGAGCGCATAGGTGTTGAGGTACATCAGCCCGAACATGATCACCGTCGAGGTGGCAATCATGGCAGCAAACCGTCCATAGCTCATGATTGTATCTCCTAGTATTCGAGCCAACCAAGGCGAGCGCCATAGGCTTCGACGCTATCCAACATCGCTGCGAGGCATTCAGGCCGCCGGGAACTTGGACCCGCATCCCGCTGAGTCAACGTCGCGTACTGGAGTTACCCCCATCAAACCGGACACGGGGCTGGTTGGGACTGGGCGCGGACGAACTCACGGGGTGAGCGCATTCGCAAGCCTTTATGGGGGTGGACTTCGTTGTAATCATCGATCCAGGCCGGTAGCTGCTGGAGGACGGTGGCGGCGTCGGGCCTGGGATTGATGCGGGCGTAGTCGCGCTTGAGCGTTTTCACGAAGGCCTCGCTGACCCCGTTGCTCTCGGGGCTGCGGACCGGCGTGAAACAGGCCACGAGGTTCAGTGCGACCGCGAAGTCTCGCGTGTCGTGAGCAGCATAGGCCGAGCCATTGTCGGCGAGCCACTGCACGGGATGGGGCGCCCGGAGAGCGGTGAACCGGCGCTCGACGCAGGCCAGCATGAGATCGCGGATCATCTCGCCGCTGATGCCACCGGTGGTGGCGACCCAGGCCATGACCTCCCGGTCGTGGGTGTCGATGGTAAACGCCAGGCGGACGAGCTCGCCGTTCCAGCACGGGATCTCCAGGCCGTCGGAGGACCAGCGCAGGTTCGTGCTGGAGCGATCACCGTTCCCTCATGGGCCCGGATCGGCCGCCGGGTGCCGTAGCGCTGCAGGAGCAGCCCGCCCCGCAGCATCAGCCGGTAGATGCGCTTGTGGTTGAGGGGTCGGCGCCTGAGGCCCGGCGGGCGCGGTTCAGCAGGGCGGTGATCCGGCGGTAGCCATAGGTCGGCCGGGCATCGGTGAGTTGGCGGATTGCCGCGAGCAGCTCGTCGTCGCCCTGGCGCCGGTACCGGCCCCGGGGCTTTGCGCTGCCGCGCACCTGCTCGACCAGGTTGGAGCGGGCCACGCCCAAGGTGTCGGCCACGACCTTCACCGGGAAGCGGCCGGTGGTGGCGACGGCAACTGCCAGACGGGCTTTTTTCCCCGGGCGGCGCTCAACGCCTCCCGCAGGATCTCCACCTCCATGGTCTTGCGCCCCAGCAGGCGCTCCAGGTCACGGATGCGGCCTTCATCTCGCGCAGCCGCCCCGCAGCGACCACGTCGTCATCGGCCTGGATCGCGGCCTTGCCGCCCTCGCTCATGCGCCTTCGTCCGCTACGCGGCCTCAGCCACCCAAACAGCAGGCTCGGGGAGACGCCGTGCAGGCGGGCCACGGCCGAGACCGTCATCCCTGGCTGCATGGTCTCCTCGACCAGCCGCAGTTTCTGCTCGGCAGTGTAGCGGCGTCGCCGCTCGCGGCCGGTGATGATTTCGACGCGCGTCGGGTCGTTCGGCATAGGCGTATGCCCAGGCGTAAGCCTAGGTCCTCGCGGTTACGCCCGGTGTCCGGTCGAAATAGGGGCCACTCCACGTACAGCCCGTTCGGGGCGGAGAGGCTGAACCAGAGATGCCAAGAGAAGCTTGAGAGCCGATTGCGGGCGGTGGGCAGATCAGGACAGGTTCCGTAAGGAGGCAGAGAGAACCGGATTGATGGTTCTGTCAGGTCTCGTGACATATCCTCCATCGCAGATCCTGCATCCACCCATGCGCATGTTTCGTTCTAACCAGGCCCAAAATGGGCCATGGAGAAGACACATGAGCGCCAATGTCCCGAAAATTCGAGAGCACATGGAAATCGTGGGAAGCGACGGCCAGCATGTCGGCACTGTCGACAAAGTCGAGGAGGACCGCATCAAGCTGACCAAGGCTGACGATCCCGATGGCAGCGGCCAACACCACCACTACTTGCCCGTAAGCAGCGTTGGCGAGGTGGATGAGAAGGTTCGGCTCAACATGCCCGCCGGCCGGGCGCGCGAGCTCGCTACGATCAGCGGCGGCACGCGGCCCGCGAGTGGCATGGGCGGCACAACGACCTGACCCTACCTGCTAGCCGCGCGCTGTCCTACGGGTGACGCGCGGCTAGCGCTGCCGCTCCTTTCCACCGGTACCTCGGGGCAAGTCGTTCAACGCCTTCACCGCTGCGGCGGCTTCCCCCGGCGATGCCCCACCCTGATCCGGCGCATTGAGCGTGGGAGAGGCCGCTCCATTGGCGTCGTCGTCCTGCCGAATGGGAGGGGTGTTGTCCGTTGCCGCGACTTCGCGCTCTGCCTGGGCCCAATGGCTTTCGTGCTGCCCATCGGGTCGCCCAGCCTGCTCCCAGATCTGGTGGGCACGCTCACGGATGCGATGGTCGTCCGACATCATCCTCTCCAAACAGTTGGCACAAAGCCTACCCGTTCGCGCGATATCCCACATTAACCTGCGATGACTGGCTGCAGCTGTCGAGATGACTTTCTATGCAGGCTCCAGGCCGTGAGGCGCCGTCAGTTTCTCGTAATGTCCATCCAGCTCGTCCGTGGTGCAGCGATCGGGCGGGAGGACTGCTTAGTCGGCCTTGAATAACCTCCTCAGGCCGTCTGGATCGTAACCGGCTGGTAGTCTGGCCGACCCATTTTCTGAATGAGAGCGCCAAGGAGGGCGATCAAAAGGGTCCTGAGGTGGGCGAGGA
>NZ_JAGIZB010000051.1 GCF_017813395.1 Pararoseomonas baculiformis
GGCGAGAGCAGGGTTTGCTCACGTCGCGGCGCAGCACCCACAGCGCAAAACCCCGCCCAGCCCTGCAACGCGCCCTGGCTTACGCCATCTGCCACGCCGCGTGATGGCCAAAGTCGAGCTTAGGCTGGCCGAGAGCGGACGGGCGGCTTTCAATGGCTGATCCGGTGAAAGCAGAACTCGCCCGCTCGCAAGCCGGCCGCTGGTTTTGACCATGACCGGAGAAGCGTTGCTGCTTGCGATGGATTATTCGCGGCAGGCTTTCCTGGATAGCGCCGCGATCGAATCGACATCTGATAGCTTGCCCGACCCACGTGCATACCGACGATGTTGTCAGTGGCTTCTCTCGTTGCCAATGGTGGAGCGCACGATCTCCACCCCGACGACAGCGCACGCGCAAATGGCAGGGAAGACGACGGCCACAAAGAGGTCGCCTGAGTCGTTGACCGCCAATGTACGGACCGGTTCAACGAAGAAGTAGACCCCTAGTGCCCAACCCATCACCGCAGCCGTGAGGCCAGGCAACGCTCGCAAAAGCAGCGTGCCGAAAACAATCACCGGCAGGAAGGCGACATAGGCGTGGCCTGGCTCCCAACCACCGATCGCGACACGTAGAGCAAAGGCCACGAGGACGAGCCCCGCTGCGATGGCAAAGTGCGAGGCGGGGGAGGCACGCCGCAAGGCGAGCATGGCTGAAGCCATCGCGCCTGCCATCCTAGAAGCGCCTTCTCCCCGCCGGATGCCCGAAGCGCGCCCATTCTCCCGTCGCATGCCGGTAGCGGCTCCGAAGCGTACGCCGTATCCCATGCGGCCGTCGGCGTCCAGGAACACGACCCCGGCAGTCTCCAAGGCCCCGCAGATGGCGGCGCCCGTGTCCGGGCGCAGTACATGATGGCCCGCTTCGAAGCCGCGCACAGTGCCCCGGCTCACGCCCGCGTGCTCGGCCAACTCGTCCTGCGTCCAGTCCAGCAACCCACGCGCGGCGCGGCACTGCTCCGGTGTCAACGGCATAGCGCACTGTCCTAATTCAGTTGACCAATATGGTCAACGTATATATACGCACTTCAGACCATCGGCGGAGATTGAACGAGGGTTCGAACCATGCCGGAGCACCACACGCCGCTCATCGCGACGATCGCCGCCGGCTTAGCCCTCGCCTTCATCCTCGGGCTGGTCGCGCACCGCCTGCGGATCCAGCCTCTCGCCGGCTATCTCCTCGCCGGTGTCATGGTCGGGCCGTTCACGACCGGCTTCGTGGCGGATGCGGCGCTGGCGAACGAGCTCGCCGAGATCGGCGTCATCCTGCTGATGTTCGGTGTCGGCCTGCACTTCTCAGTGAAGGACCTCGTCTCCGTCGCCCGCATCGCGGTGCCGGGCGCGGTCGGGCAGATCGCCGCCGCGACGGTCATGGGTGGGGCGCTTGCGCTGGCGCTCGGCTTGGATCTTCCGGCGGCGCTCGTCTTTGGCTTGGCGCTCTCGGTCGCCTCCACGGTGGTGCTCGTCCGCGCCTTACAGGAGCGCCGCATCCTAGAGACGGAGCGCGGCCGCATCGCGGTGGGCTGGCTGACCGTCGAGAACCTGGTGGTGGTCATCGCTCTCAGCATGCTGCCCGCCCTCGCGGCCGCGGTGGCCGCTGGCAGCGCCTCGACCGGCCAGATGCTGCTGACGCTGGGCTGGACGCTTGCAAAGGTCGCGGCCTTCGTCGCCGTGATGCTGGTGGCCGGGCGGCAGGTGATCCCATGGCTGATGAACTACGCCGCCCAAATCGGTTCGCGCGATCTGTTCCACCTGGCGGTCTACGCCACTGCGCTCGGTCTCGCCTTCGGGGCCTACAAGGTGTTCGACGCCTCCTTCGCCCTAGGCGCCTTCCTCGCCGGGATGGTTCTGGGGGAGACGAAGCTCAGCCAGCGCGCGGCGGAGGAGGCGATGCCGCTGCGCGACGCCTTTGCCGTGCTGTTCTTCGTCTCCGTCGGGATGTTGTTCAATCCGGCGGTGCTGGTGGAGCAGCCGCGCGCGGTGATCGTGACGGTGCTGATCATCGTCGTGGGCAAGTCCGTCGCGGCCTACGCCATCGTGCGCGCCTTCGGCCACCCCGTCGGCACCGCGCTGACGGTCTCGGCAAGCCTCGCGCAGACCGGCGAGTTCTCCTTGATCCTCGTCGGCCTTGGGGTCACGCTCGGGCTGCTTCCGGAGGGCGGGCGCGACCTCGTGCTGACGGGCGCGATCCTCTCCATCCTGCTCAATCCTCTCCTGTTCAGCTTGACTGAGCGGCACCGTGCTGCGGTCGTGCCGGTTCCGTCGCCCGAGGCGCCGGAGGCAGCGGGCACCGCCCTGCCCGATGCGCGCCCGACCGGCGTCTCGCTGCTGGTGGCCGCTGCGCAGCCCGTCCCACCCGCGGGGTCCCCAATGCCGCTCTCCCCCGCCGCAGAGGGGGGGAGCGTGCCGACCGGTCTAACCGACCACGACGTGGTCGTCGGCTACGGCCGCGTTGGCTCGCTCGTTGGGGCGCGTCTTGCCGCGGCGGGCCGCCCCGTCCTCGTCCTGGAGGAGCGCGACGAGGCGATCGAGGCCGCCCGCTGCGACGGAGCGGAGGTGGTGGTCGGCAACGCCGCCGACCCGGAGGTCTTGGCGCTCGCCAGCCTTGCCGCCGCCCGGCGCCTGTTCGTCACCATCTCTGAGGCCTTCGAGGCCGGTCAGGTAGTGCAGCAGGCGCGCGCGAAGAACCCGGGCCTCGAGATCCTGGCTCGCGCCGACAGCGACGACGGCGTGCGTCATCTCGACGGGCTCGGCGCCAGCCTGACCGCGGTCGGCGAGCGCGAGAGCGCTCAGCTCATGCTCGCCCGGGCGTTCCCGCTTTGGGATACCCACGGACGGGCTGGGCTCCCGCCCGCAACCCCTAAGGCTCGATGATCGGCCATGGGGAGCGCAGACGGACATCCTCCAGACATACCGGTGGCGCTGGTCTACGTGACCGCCGTGAGCCTTGTCGCAGGCCTGGGACTGTTTCTCGTCCCGCCGCTCGGTCACATGCCACACCTTTACCAAGTGTCACTGACGGGTGCCGCACTCGTGGTCTGGAGCTTTTCGGACGGGATGTTCGGACGCTTCAGCGTCTTTCTGGCCCTACTAGAGGGAGCATTGCTGCTCCGCCTCGCGCTCAGTTGGACGGACCTGCTCGTCACCGCGTTTGGCACGCCCGTGGAGGGCACGACAGCGCTGCCGCCACCCTGATGTCTGTCGATGCGCCCGCCACTCAGGTCAATCCCGACCAAACCCACCGTGCGCCAGCAGCCAGCACGCCGGTGCGATAGGAAAGAACCATGAGGATAACTGAACTCCTCTCCGCGGCCGAGGTCACCCTAGACCTCGGCGCCACGAACAAGGCGGCTGTCCTGCAGACCCTGTCCGGCGAGGGGGCACGCAGACTGGGACGCCCGGAGGGCGAGATCCTGGAGGCACTGCAGGCGCGGGAACGGCTCGGCTCCACGGCGCTCGGTCGCGGCGTCGCCTTGCCGCATGCGCGCCTGGAAGGGGAGGTCAGCCCCATCATGCTCTTCGCGCGGCTGCGACGTCCCGTGGACTTCGAGGCTCGGGACGAAGAGCCGGTCGACCTCGTCATCCTCGTCCTCTGGCCCGAGGCCTCGCCCGAGGGATTCCTGCCCACCCTTTCGGAGACCTGCCGGGCGCTGCGGGAGCCGCAGGTGCTGCGGCGGCTGCGCGCGGCCCAGTCACCCGAGGAGGTGGTCGCACTCCTTGCTCGCCCAACCCCCGAGGCCGCCCCGTGAGGCCGCTGCACGCGTGTATTCCGCTCGCGCGCCGCAAAGGAGGCTAAGGCGACACGATGCCCGAGACCGTGCTGCTCCTCACCCTCATTGTCCTGCCCTTCGCCGGCGCGGTCGCCGCCGGGCTGATGCCGACCCACGCCCGGAACGCTGCCGGGGCGCTGGCCGGGGCGGTCGCGCTGTTCTGCCTTCTGCTCGTCTGGGTGGCCTACCCGACTGTGTCGGCGGGTGACGTGCTGCGGGCCGAGTGGGCCTGGATGCCTGCGCTCGGGCTGAATTTCTCGCTGCGCATGGACGGGTTCGCGTGGCTTTTCGCGGGTCTGGTGATGGGGATCGGCGCACTCGTTGTGCTCTACGCCCGCTACTACATGGCCGAGGACGACCCAGTTCCGCGGTTCTTCGCCTTCCTGCTCGCCTTCATGGGGGCGATGACCGGCGTCGTCATCTCCGGCAACCTCGTCCAGCTCGCCTTTTTCTGGGAGCTGACGAGCCTCTTCTCCTTCCTGCTGATCGGCTACTGGCACCACACCACGGCAGCCCGCGAAGGCGCACGCATGGCGCTGACCGTGACTGCCACGGGCGGACTCGCGCTGTTCGCGGGCGTGCTGGTGCTCGGCCACATCGTAGGCACCTACGAGCTGGACGCTGTACTCGCCGCAGGCGACCGCATCCGCGAGCATCCGCTTTACCTCCTGGCGCTAATTCTCATCCTGCTCGGTGCCCTGACCAAGAGCGCACAGTTCCCCTTCCAGTTTTGGCTGCCCAACGCCATGGCGGCGCCGACACCCGTCTCGGCCTACCTCCATTCGGCGACGCTGGTGAAGGCGGGCGTGTTCCTCCTGGCGCGCCTCTGGCCGGCGATGGCCGGGACCGACGCCTGGTTCCTGCTCGTCGGCGGCGCCGGCCTGGTGACGATGCTGCTCGGCGCCTATGTCGCCATTTTCCAGAACGATTTGAAGGGGCTGCTGGCCTACTCGACGATCAGCCACCTTGGCCTTATCACGCTGCTGCTCGGGCTCGACAGCCAGCTCGCCCTCGTTGCGGCGGTGTTCCACATCTTGAACCACGCGGCCTTCAAGGCCTCGCTTTTCATGGCGGCGGGGATCATCGACCACGAGACGGGCACGCGCGACATCCGCCGCCTGTCGGGGCTGAACCGCTCGATGCCCTTCACCGGGCGGCTTGCCCTGGTGGCGGCGGCGGCGATGGCGGGAGTGCCGCTGCTGAACGGCTTCATCTCCAAGGAGATGTTCTTCGCCGAGGCGCTGTCCGCCGAAGGCCCGTTGGGGCTGGTCAAGATCCTGCCCTTCGCCGCAATGCTGGGCAGCGCCTTCAGCGTCGCCTACTCGCTGCGTTTCATCCATGGCGCCTTCTTCGGTCCCGACCCGGTGGACCTGCCGCGCACGCCGCACGAGCCCGCCACCTGGATGCGCTTTCCGGTCGAGATCCTCGTGCTGATCTGCCTTGGCGTCGGCGTGCTGCCCGCCGCCACGGTCGGGCCCTTCCTCGACCTTGCGGTGCGCTCGGTGCTCGGCAATGAGGTGCCCTATTACAGCCTGTCGGTCTGGCACGGCTTTAACTTCCCGCTACTAATGAGCTTCATCGCCTTGGCCGGAGGCGTAGCGCTCTACCTGCTGCTGCAGGGGTGGCTCCGAAGCGAGACCGAAGGCGAGCCGCTGCTCCGCCGTTTTGAGGGCAAGCGCATCTTCGAGCGCGCGATGGTCTTTCTCTCCTGGAGACTCGCCCGGCGGCTAGAAGGGATCGCCAGCACGCGCCGGCTGCAGCCCCAGCTTCGTCTCATTGTCGCGGTCGCCTTCCTGGCAGGCGGCGCGGCCGTGTGGGTTCGAGGCCTCGGCCCGGGCAACCTGCCGCCTGCGCCCGTGGACCCCGTGCTGGCCCTGGTTTGGGCAGTGGGCGGGACCTGCGCGCTCGGCGCCGCGATGCTTGCGAAGTTCCACCGCCTGGCGGCGCTCATCCTGGTGGGCGGGGCGGGGCTCGCGGTCTGCGTCACCTTCGTCTGGTTCTCCGCGCCGGACCTCGCCCTGACGCAGCTCACGGTCGAGGTCGTCACAACCGTCCTGCTCCTGCTCGGGCTGCGCTGGCTGCCCAAGCGCGTCGAGGTGCCCGGTGATGGTGGGCCGGAGGTGCTGACCCGCGCGCGGCGCCTGCGCGACCTCGGCCTCGCGGTCAGCGCGGGCGGCGGGCTCGCGGCGCTCTCCTATGCCGTCATGACGCGCACGCCGCCCGAGCTGCTCGCGCGGGACTTCCTCGCCCGCGCCTACACCGAGGGCGGCGGCACAAACGTGGTCAACGTCACCCTGGTGGACTTCCGCGCCTTCGACACTCTTGGCGAGATCTTCGTGGTGGCCGCGGTCGCCCTGGCCACCTACGCGCTGCTGCGCCGTTTCCGCCCTGCAGCCGACAGCGTCGAGCCGCCGGTGCAGCAGCAGGACCAGCTTTCCGCAGACCTTGCGGAGCCCGGGACGGAGCGGCCTGTGGCGGATTGGCTGCTGGTACCCTTTACCCTGACCCGGCTGATCTTTCCGGTCATGGCGCTGGTCGCCGCCTTCCTGCTGCTGCGCGGCCACGACCTGCCGGGAGGCGGCTTCTCCGCAGGCATGGTCGTCGCAATCGCCGTTATCCTCCAGTACATGATTGGCGGTACCGCCTGGACCGAGGACCGCCTGGCTTGGCTCAGGCCCCGCGTCTGGATCGGCGCGGGGCTGCTGCTGGCGTCTGGCACCGGCCTCGCTGCGCTCGGCTTCGGCCGCCCGTTCCTGACCTCCTACTTCGGCTACATCAATCTTCCGGTCATTGGAGAGATGCCGACCGCAAGCGCGCTGATCTTCGACATCGGCGTCTTCGCACTGGTGGTCGGCGCAACGCTGCTGATGCTAGTCGCCCTCGCCCATCAGTCGGTACGTGGCCGCCGCGCCACCTCGCGGGCGCTCGCCTCGTTGGCAAAAGCAGGGCGGGCGCGCATCTTGGCAGGAGACGACTGATGGAACTCGTTGTGTCCCTCGCCATCGGGGTTCTGGCGGGCTCCGGCGTCTGGCTGCTTCTGCGGCCGCGCACCTTCCAAGTCACCATTGGCCTCGCGCTGCTGTCCTACGCGGTCAACCTTTTCATCTTCTCGACCGGGGGCCTGCGCACCGGCGCGGACGCCATCCTGGGGCGCGGGCAGGTCGGCACGCTCGCCGAGTTCACCGACCCCGTGCCCCAAGCACTGGTGCTGACGGCGATCGTCATTGGCTTCGCCACCACGGCGTTGCTGCTGGTGGTGCTGCTCGCGGCGCGTGGCCTGACGGGAACCGACCACGTGGACGGCCGGGAGCGCGACCGGTGACCGCCTGGACCGACCACCTGGTGATCGCGCCGATCCTCGTGCCCATGCTGGCGGGCGCCGCGATGGTCCTTGCAGGGGGCGATCGGCGCCGGTTTCTGGCCGGGCTCGGCTTGAGCTCGACGGTCCTGATGCTGGCGCTCTCCGCGGCACTGTTGGTTCTTGCCGATGCGCCCGAGGTGCGGATCTACCGACTGGGCAACTGGCCCGCCGCCTTCGGCATCGTCCTGGTGCTCGACCGGCTCTCGGCGATGATGGTGGCGCTGGCCTCCATCCTGGGCTTCGCGGCCTTCGTCTTCTCCCTCGCGCGGTGGCACCGGGCGGGGGCGCATTTCCATCCGCTCTTCCAGTTCCAGCTCATGGGGTTGAACGGCGCGTTTCTGACGGGAGACCTGTTCAACCTCTTCGTCTTCTTCGAGGTGATGCTCGCCGCCTCCTATGGCATGGCCCTGCACGGCTCCGGCACGGCGCGCGTCCGGGCGGGCCTCCACTACATCGTCATCAACCTGCTCGCCTCGCTGCTGTTCCTGATCGGGGTCAGCGTTGTTTACGGCATCGCGGGCACCCTCAACATGGCGGACCTGGCCGCGCGCATGCGGGACATCGCCGCGGAGGACCGGGCGCTGCTAGAGGCCGGGCTCGCGGTGCTCGGCATCGCCTTCCTGGTCAAGGCGGCGATGTGGCCGCTTGGCTTCTGGCTGCCGGGCACCTATGCCGCGACCGCCGCGCCGGCGGCAGCCATCCTCTCGATCCTCAGCAAGGTCGGCATCTACGCCGTGCTGCGCCTTTGGCTGCTGCTGTTCGGCGATGGCGGCGGCGCCTCCGCGGGCTTTGGTGCCACCGCCCTGAGCGTGGGAGGCCTGCTGACCATCGCCTTCGGCTCGGTCTCGGTGTTGGCGAGCCAGAACTTGGTGCGTCTCGCCGGGGCGAGCGTGCTCGTCTCCTCCGGGACGCTGCTGGCCGCCGTCGGCATGGGCCAGGCCGCCGTAACAGGCGGCGCGCTGTTCTACCTTGCGGGCTCGGTGCTGGCGATCGGTGCCCTCTTCCTGCTCGTCGAGCTTGTGGAGCGGGGGCGCGACATCGGCGCAGACGTGCTGGCCGTGACGCGCGAGGCCTTCGGCACCGGTGAGCATGAGGAGGATGGCGAGCCGGGCGAGCGGGACGCCATCGGCGAGCCCATTCCCGCCACGGTGGCTACCCTCGGCGTGTCCTTTCTGGCTTGCGCCCTGCTGATCGCGGGGTTGCCACCGCTGTCGGGCTTCCTGGCCAAGTTCGCCATGCTGTCGCCGCTGCTCGCCCCGGGCGGAGACGCCCCGCCCCCGATAGCCTGGGTGATGACGGCGGCGCTAATCCTATCGGGACTGGCAACGGTGGTGGCGATGGTGCGTGCTGGGATGGATGCCTTCTGGGCCACCCCGGCCGGGACGCCACAGCGGGTTAGCGTGGTCGAGTTCCTGCCGATCGCGCTGCTGCTCGTGCTGTGCGCCGGGCTCACGGTCGCCGCTGGGCCGGCCCTGGACTACGCCACTGCAGCGGCGGAAGCGCTCCACACGCCGTCGGACTACCTACGGGGGGTGCTGGTGGCACCGGAGGGGGGGCGATGAGGCGCATCCTGCCGCACCCGCTCCTCGCGTTCCTCTTACTGATCGCCTGGCTGCTGCTGATGGAGAGCGTCTCACCCGGGGCCGTCCTGCTCGGCAGCATCCTCGCGCTCGGTGGTTCCTGGGCGCTGGCGTCGCTGGCGCTGCCCCGGGCGCGGCTACGCCGCCTCATAGTGCTCCCCGGCCTCATGCGTGACGTACTGGTGGAGGTGGTGCGCTCGAACAACGCCGTCGCCCGGATTATCCTGAGTCCCAAGGGCAGCTCCCCGCGGCGCTCCGGCTTCGTCCGCATTCCGCTCGACATGCGCGATCCCTACGGGCTGGCAGCTCTGGCTTGCATCCTCACCGCGACGCCGGGCACGGTCTGGGCCGATTACGAGGCCGAGGAGAGCACCATGCTGCTCCATGTCCTCGACCTGATCGACGAGGCGGAGTGGGTCCGCATCGTCAAGGAGAAGTGGGAGCAGCGTCTGATGGAGATTTTCGAGTGAGCGCCCTGATGCTCGGATGGGCCGTCTTCCTGGCGCAATTGCTACTCGTCGCTGCGATGGGTTGCGCGACACTCCGCCTGCTGCGAGGACCGCGGGCGCAGGACCGGGTGCTTGCGCTCGACACCCTTTATGTCATCGCCGCCATGCTGCTGCTGGTTTTCGGCATCCGGACCGGCAGCCCGCACTACTTCGAGGCGGCGCTGCTGATCACGCTGCTCGGCTTCGTGGCGACGGCCGCGCTCTCCAAGTTCCTTATGCGAGGGGAGGTGATCGAGTGACGCAGGCAGCGGAACTTCCCAGCTGGGCGGCGTTGGCAATAGCCGTTCTGCTGCTGTCAGGTGCCGGGCTGGCCCTGGTCGGCGCGGTCGGCTTGCTGCGGCTGCAGACCTTCTACGAGCGCGTCCATGCGCCGACCCTCGGCACCACGCTCGGGATCGGCTGCGTGCTGCTGGCCTCGATGCTCTACTTCTCGCTCGTGCAGACCCGCTTCATCCTGCACGAGATCCTCATCGCGGTGCTGGTCGTGATCACGACCCCTGTCACCCTCATGCTGCTGACCCGCGCCGCGCTCTATCGAGACCGGATTGAAGGAAGGGGGGCGGTGCCACCCGCCTTACGTTTCAGACGAGGACGCGGCATCGACAACCAATGATTGATGCTGAGCCTGTGCCGTTTTGGGGTCGAGGGCCAGCACAAAGCGGCCGCCGCCGGCCTCATGTGTCGGCACCCGTAAGCGGACACGGCATGGGCGTCCCGGAATTTTCAGCCGATGTGCCGCAGCTATTCGCTGCCGACTGGACCAGTCCGGCCACGTTCACCTCATCCTGCTCTCGACCAGGGTGCCGGACTGCGAAGTGAGCCGGCCGCGCGCTTTCGTCTAATCTGACTCGCATTGTAGACGAAAGCAGCATTGTCTCTTGCGTGGGGAACAGCGCCAGAAGCTGCGTTGGATAGGGGCGATCGGCTGTAACCCTGACATCAACTCGGGTTTGTGCCGACCCAGAGCACGCCCCCCGGATCGCTCCAGTAGCGCCACGCGACCGCGTCCAACTGGCGCGGCAGCGCGCTCCGGAAACTCGACGTTAGTTTCATGACCATGCCGCAGTGATACGCGGCAGCAGCGCCGATCAGTGTAGCAAGAGGCGCGATCTCCGGGGGACCTCAACTATTTTGACCACACCACAGACGGCACAAAGCGGAGGCACACAGCCAGCCGTGCCGCACCCCCGACGATGCAGCCGTTCGCCGCCTGCGTTGCAAGCGCGAGCTCGCCAACAACTACGCCTCACCCGCCCGCCATAGGCGAGCTTCCACCCTCTCCGCCGCAGAACACAGCAAGATCGAAGGAACGACAGATATGCCGATTGGAGTCACCCGCGCCCACGCCGCGGACGCACGGCGCTTCCGCAGCGCGCTTGAGAAGCTGGGCGAGAGTGTTGAGAGCCTCATATTGCTTGTGGAGCAGAACGGCGATCCACCTCCGCTGCGGGAAGTTCATCACTCTCTCAAGCAGATGGCGGCAGGCAAGCTGCCGGTTCCGCCGGAGATGTGGGTGTTGTGGCCACGTTCGAGCAGAGGTGTATTCTGGGCCGCCGCTTCAAGCAGTGGGACGTTACCGACTATGGGCTGGAGGCGCTGGATGGAACATGCGCGATTCCTGCCGGAAGCGTGTCCCGCCTGCGGCAGGGAACGGATCTGTACAGCTTACCCATCCACATGGCGGAGAAGAACTGGGTCGATCTGCCTGACTTCCTAAGCGCTTTTCAGATCGCCTTGCTCCGGCACCAGTCTGCCCAGTACGACGCCGAGCGCATGGTGCTAACCCGGCTCGCGGCCGAACAAGAGAGACGGGAATGTGAGGCTTTCCAGCGCCGGCTTCCCCGGAAGGAGGCTGGCGATATTTTCCCAACCTACACTCTCCAAGAAATTCAGGCAGCAATGTAGGACTGTGGGGTCTGCCGGGCACCATTGCCCTGCAGGCCCCTGCCTAGCAACACGAAGGCGGATCCCAGCCCACCCGCATCCGTGGGCAACCTCGATCGAGGTGGGCAGCTGGTCCATCCGGTCAGCAGGGGAGGGGCGCATAGCCCCAAAGCCTCCATTCCCGGTTGATGTTGAAAGCGACGTTGTCGCA
The DNA here is from genome assembly GCF_017813395.1 of Pararoseomonas baculiformis. Lineage (GTDB taxonomy): Bacteria > Pseudomonadota > Alphaproteobacteria > Acetobacterales > Acetobacteraceae > Roseomonas > Roseomonas baculiformis. Next base: position 11,349 of record NZ_JAGIZB010000051.1, read on the forward strand.
CGCCAACTCCATGCTCTTCAGCATCAGTCAGCGCGGGCGACGGACGTGGCGAACGGCTGGGCCCCGGACGGGGCAGTGCAGGATCAGATCGACCATACGGTCACCGACGGTGTCCTAAGGGCGCGTGCGAACATCCCGACCGGGGTAGGGGGAGTGCACTGCCTGGAATGCGGCGAGGACATTCCCGAGGCCCGCCGCCGTGCGCTGCCCGGGGTGCGAACCTGTGTAGCATGCCAGTCGGCCCTTGATCGCCGCCCAGTAGCAATCGGATTCAACCGCAGAGGCAGTAAGGACAGCCAGCTCAAGTAGCCTCCGCGACCGAGCCAGCGGTCGAACCGTTTGGCTGCCGGTTAGGTCTGCTTCGCCGGTCCGCCTCGGACTATGTACATTTGGTGAGGCTAGCTGCGCTTCCCGCAGGGTGTTCACCACCGCCGTCGACCGTTGAGGGGTGGTGAACACCCCAAAACAGGGCGGGCGACAAATCTGCCGCCGGGTCAGGTGCTTTCGCGCGAGACCAGTTCGAAGCCGACGTTCACGCGCCCGCCGGGCGGCCCTCCTGCTGCTCGGTCCAGGAGCAGGCGGCCTGCAGCTTGCCCTATCTCGTAGCCGCGCGTGCGCACCGTGGTAAGGGCCGGCACGATTTCAGCTGCGATCTCGAAATCGCCAAAGCCGGCTATGGCCAGTTGGCCAGGCACGGAGAGACCTCTACGCTGGCATTCGAACAATGCGCCGGCTGCAAAAATGTCGGTAACGCAGAACAATGCATCGAGGCGCGGCTCCCGCTGTAGCAATTCTGTGACGGCTGCCCGGCCACCGGCAAAACCTGCAGCCTCCTCCGCGTAGAACAGCAGGTCGTCACGCAGTCCAGCTTCCCGCAGGGCGGACTGAAAGCCACCCTGGCGTTCGAGAAAGCGGCGCTGCGAGGCCGGGGCGTACCCCGCAAAACCGATATGGCGGTAGCCGCGGCCAGTAAGGAAGGTGCCGATGGCGTATCCGGCGTCGGCGAGGGAGAAGCCGACGGCCATGTCGATGATCGGATCGCCAAGGATCCAGGTTTCCACGACAGGTGTCTCGACGCCGGCAAGCAGGGCCAGCGTCTCGGGTGGATGCTCATTACCAGTCAGCACGATCCCTTCAGGGCGTCTCCCGAGCACTGCCTCAATGGCGCGACGCTCGCGCTCCGGAGTGTCGGCTACCGCAAGCAGCAGCTCGTAGCCGTGCTCCGTGAGATAGTCACCCAGACCCTGGATGGTGCGGGCGAAGCTGGAGTTGCGGATGGAGGGGACGATCGCTGCCACGACGTGGCTGCGGCCGGACGCGAGGGTGCCGGCGATGCGATTGGGCACGTAGCCGAGGCGACGCGCGACTGCGAGAATGCGCTCCCGGGTTGCGGGCAGTACGATGTCCGGGCGCTTGAAGGCATTTGACACGCTCATGGGGGAGACGCCGGCCTCTCGGGCCACGTCGCTCATCCGGACGCCTGGCCGGCGGGCATTGTCGCTACTCATGCTGCTACGACCATACAGGAGCTTGGCGTGGCAGCCCACTTGGCTGGTATCTCTTGCGCATTCGAATTGTAGCGCTACAATCGCCCAGTTCTGAAAGGATGACGGGTGACCTTCTCCCTCGCCGCAATGGATCCCGAGACTGGGATGTTCGGAATTGGCAGCTGCTCATCCAGCATTGCGGTAGGCAATCGCTGTCCCTGGGCGCGAGCAGGAATAGGGGCTGTGCTGACGCAGCACCGTACGGATACGCGGGCGGGGCCGCTCGGGCTAGAGTTCTTGGCGCGCGGATATTCGGCGCAGGAGACGGTGAACCTGCTCGTGGCCGGCAGCGAGTATCCGGGCCAGCGGCAATTTGCGGCGATAGATCGTGAGGGCCGCACGGCCTTCTTCAACGGACCGCAGATCGAGACGATCAACACCGGCCACGTCGGCGACCGCTGTGTCGCGGTGGGGAACTTCCTGGCTTCAGGGACTGTCACCCAGGATATGGTGACTGCCTACGAAACCTCGCGCGGCGCAGCTTTTGCGGAGCGCCTGCTTGCCGCCGTGGACGCGGGTGTCGCGGCGGGCGGGGAGACGCAGCCTGTGATGGCGGCGGCGCTGCTCATCGTGGATAAGCATTCCTGGCCGCTCGTCGATCTGCGCGTGGATTTTGAGGTGAACCCGCATCACGGTCTGCGCCGGCTCTGGCGCGCCTATGAGCCGCTGGTGGAGCGCTTCACGCTCCAGGTGCTGCGGCCGTTCGAGCTGAAGCCGCTAATTAACTCCGCGCTGACGATCTGAACCCATTTCGTGAACGGGAAGCACCGATGACGATCAAGTCCGGGCTGAGCCGGCGGTTGGCGCTCTGTGCGCCGCTGCTTTCAATTGCGACCGGGGCCAAGGCGCAGCCGGCCTATCCGAGCCGTGCGATCACGCTGGTCGTTTCGTTCCCCGCGGGAGGCAGCAGCGACGTGACGGCACGGATCGTGGCGGACGGGATGGCGCGGGAACTCGGCCAGCCGGTCGTGGTTGAGAACCGACCGGGTGGGGCAACGGTGATCGGCGCCAATGCCGTCGCACGTGCGCCCAAGGACGGCCACACGCTGCTCTTTGCCTCCACCTCGGCGCTGACGACCAACCCGCATCTATATGCGAGCCTTCCCTACAAGGTGTCGGATTTCCAGCCGGTCTCGCTTGTCGCGGTGGCGCCCTGGATTATCGCGGTATCCCCCGCCATTCCCGTCCGGACGCTTCGGGAGCTGGTGGCCTATGCCAAGGCACGGCCGGGGCAGATGAACTACCATTTCTTTGGTCCCGGCACAGGATCCCACCTGTTCGCGGAGATGGTATTGCAGGCGACGGGCATGCAGGCCGAGGCCGTGGCCTACAGGGGCGAGGCGCCAGCGCTGACAGCGCTGGCGAACGGCGAAATCCAGTTCATGCCTGCGAATATCAGCGCGACGCTCTTAGAGCAGCACCGGGCCGGGCGGATCCGTATCCTGGCGGTGGCCGATCCCGCACGCAGCCCAGTGGCACCCGATGTCCCCACCTTTGCGGAGGAGGGCTACCCGCAGGTCGTAGCGGATTCTTGGTTCGGGATCGCGGCACCGGCAGGTACGCCGCGGCCGATTGTCGACCGGTTACATGGTGCGCTCCGGGCGGCGCTCGCCTCGCCCGAGCTGCGCGCCCGAGTGGAGGCGAGCGGCTTCACACCTCGCTCCTCAACGCCAGACGAGCTCACCGCTCTCATTGCCGAGCAGTCGCGGCTCTGGGGTGATGTGATCCGACGCCTTGGCGTACGACTGGAGCTATAAGGCCGAACGCACGTGAAATCGCCCCTGGCCGCGCCGGGGTGTTGAGGTGACCCGGCGAAAGTGGTCCATCTGAGGTGTTAGTTTTTCGGCGGATTTCCCAGGATGGAAGGGGAGATTGGCCATGAAGAAGAAGCGGTTCTCGGTCGAGCAGATCGTGTCGGTGCTGAAGCAGGCGGAGCTGGGCCTGCCGGTGGCGGACCTGGTCCGGCAGTTCGGCATCTCCGAGAAGACCTTCTATCGATGGAAGAAGCAGTATGCGGGTCTGCAGTCGGAGCAGGTGCGGGAGTTCAAGCAGGTCACGGAGGAGAATGCCCGGCTGAAGAGGCTGGTGGCAGAGCTCAGCCTGGACAAAGCCGTGCTGCAGGACGTGCTCTCAAAAACGTATGGCCCGCCCCGCCCGCAAGAGCTTTCACGACCTGGTCTGATCAGTCTACGCCAACGTATCCGGCACCGGAGGCAAGCTCCCTGCCAAGATGGAGATCCGCGCGCCCCGGTCCTC
>NZ_JAGIZB010000052.1 GCF_017813395.1 Pararoseomonas baculiformis
CCCGAGGTGCTCCTGCCATCAAATCCGCCGCCCCCCGCCGCGGCCCTATCCAACAGCTCAGGCCAAGCAGTAGCCATGCTCCACTAAAAATCCGCCCGGACCCCCTCGTGGGGGCTGGTCACGGGCGTTGAAGGCCTCGATGAACGCGTTGTCCGTGGGCTTTCCGGGCCGGGAGAAGTCGATCTCGACCCCGTTCAGATAAGCCCAGTGATCGAGCAGGCGACCGGCGAACTCCGGGCCATTATCAACCATCAGGCTTTTCGGCTTGCCCCTGAGCCGCACCAATCCGTCCAGGACCTCCACGACCTGGGCGGCCCTGAAGTTGGCTCTCGCTGCTGTCGAGAGCCCCTCTCGCGTGTGGATGTCCACCACGGTCAGGATCCGGATCGGACGACCGTCGAAGAGCTGGTCCGACATGAAGTCCATGGCCCAGACCTCGTTCGGCGCCGCCGCTCCCGGGCGCCCCTGCCGGTAACGCCAGGCCCGCTTGCGGCGGGGCTGCCTGGGGCGGATCGACAGCCCCTCCTCGGCATAGAGCCGGTAGGTTCTCTTGTGGTTCACGGGCCAGCCCTCGCGCCGCAGCAGCACGTGCAGGCGCCGGTAGCCGTACCGCACCCTCGCCGCGGCCAGATCGCGAAGACGCATCCGCAGCTCCGTCTGCGGGTCTCGCCGCGAGCGGTAGCGCTGCGACGAACGATGGAACCCGGTGGCGTGGCAGGCCCGCCGTTCGCCGATCCTGTAGGCACCCTGCAGATGGCGCACCACCTCTCGACGAGCCGCGGGCCTCACCATTTTCTACGCAACACGTCCTGCAGCATGGTCTTGTCCAGGCTCAGATCGGCAACCAGCCGCTTGAGCTTGGCATTCTCCTCTTCGAGCTGCTTTAGCCGGCGGATCTCGGCCGTCCCCATCCCGGCAAACTGCTTCTTCCACCGGTAGAACGTCGGCTCCGAGATGCCGAGCTTGCGGCAGATCTCGGCGACCGCCGTGCCGCTCTCCGCCTGCCTCAGGGCAAAGGCGATCTGTTCGTCCGTGTACCGTTTCTGCTTCATGGCACCGCCCCCTCCTCAGGGGCTTACAGTGCCCGAAAAACTTGCGCTCCGGCCGGATCAGTTCTGAGGGTCAGGACCAAGCCAGTTCCAAACTAACCTTCAACCTGGGTCACCCAGTTGGGGCTGATCAGTGTCGGGCCGCGGGGATGTTGCCCGCGGCCCGACCTTTCATGAGCGTGACATTAGGTGGTCGGCTTCGCTCGGTACAATACTACGATGGCCCCCGCCGTCTTGAGTTCGTCGATGAGGGTGCTGGAGAGAGCCAATCCTGCATGGAGACGGTCGTAGAGTTCATCCTTCGCGTACTTCGAGACAAGGAAACCTGCGGCGAAGAGGGCGGACCGCAGGTGATCCGGGAGGCCGTTTGCCGGCATTTTCACCTTTATGACCTTCTGTAGCTCGATACTTGCGCCGGACCGCGGCGATGTCGCCGCATCCTTCTGCTTCTTGATCTTCGCCGGCGTATCCTTCGCTTTAGCTTCAACGGCGCTCTTCGCCTTCAGCTTGTTCGCGATCTTACGGCGCGCGTTACGATCGACCGCTGCGCGGTGAACGCGCTCGAGCTCAGGCGCAGTGACCACGAGGCCCACATCGACGAGCGCCTTCGCGAGGACCCGGTAGCTAGCGCCGCCAAGAATTTTCTTGGTCAACGCCTCATGCAACTGGGGCATCACCGTTGCGATCAGCGGGAATTTCGGGGTCGCGTGGTCAAGTGCGGCGAGCAGCGTCGTCAGGTCCGGAGCAGGCGTAACGCCCGCGGTGTTCGTGCTCTTCGACATGCACATCCTCCTGCTAGTCTCCACAGACTCTAGGACGCGGCCGATTCACCCGGAAACGCGCCAGCGACTTTTTTCGCCCAACGCTTCGCTTTGCACCTGCGCGCACTACGCTCTCCCTTGTGCATCGTGACGTGTGCATTTTCGGCCAGCACGGATTTTCACCGGGACGAATGGTCGGGGTTTGGACGCATCACGGTGCACGACGGGACGGCGTAGGACGACGGTTGGACGTCGTCTCGCCACCGCGGGATCGAGGCCAGGCTGCGAGGGACACCATGCCATATAGGGGATTCCGCAAGGCCGGCGCGCGATCCGCCAGGCTTGAGGTGGGGATGAGCGAGGAGGAATTTGCTTGCGTGTCGGATCGCGCGCGGGTTCTGGGACTTCCAGTGGCCACTTATGTCCGGCGGGTCGCCCTCGGCGAGGTGGATGCCGGACGTGGTGCGGCCGTGCGGGTGGCCCTCGATCCGGCTGCGGTCGAGCTTGTTCGCCGCGTCGGTACGGACGCGCGCGGGCTGGTGCGCGCCCCCGCCCGGCTTCCCCCCGATCTTAAGGCCCTCGCCGACCGGCTGGCCGGGAACGCGGACCGGCTCGCAGACCTTCTCGCTGCCGGCCCTGCCCCGCCCCGCTCTGCCGCCGGCCCGGGCCGATGATCGCCCGCCGACTTCGGCGCGTGACGGACGTTGCTGCCACGCTGCGATACATCCTGCGCGCTGACCCAACGCGGACCTCGCGCCTCGTGTGGGATGCGTCCTGGTCAACGGCCCGGATCGAAGTCGCGGAGCCCGGCTCCGATACCTACTCCCCCCTGACCTCGGTTCCGGCCGTGGTCGCGCGAGGCGTCGTCGGCACGACGCCCGAGGCCGTGACGATGGTCTTCCAGAGCCTGGCTGCCCGCGGGCGCTCGGACAGCCCTTTTGAATATCTTGTGGTGAGCGTCGGGCGGTCCGAGAACCTCAGCATCGGCCGCGCCTACCACGTTGCTCGTGACCTCTTGCAGGGATTAGGCTTTGCTCCCTCCCATTCCTGGATCGCGGTGGTCCACGCGGACAGCGCCGAAATTCACCTGCACCTGCTCGTCTGCCGGGTAGATCCTGAGACTGGTTTGGCCCACCACCCCAAGAAAATTGTTCGCACCCTCGAGCGGACGGTCGCGTTCGTGGCCGACATGAATCGCCTGGCGGTGGTCCCGGGACGACATAATCGGGAAGTCGTGGCACGACTCACGGGAGTGCCGGTCGAGAGCCTTCCCTTACCACCTCGCCGGCGCTTCCAGCGGCAGCGGCCCGATGCTCCACCACCTGCGCAGGTTCTCGTTGACGGTTTCCGCGCCGCCTGCCGGCGTGCGCGGTCGGCCGATGAGTTTCATTTGAGCCTTGCCATTGAGGGTATCACCGTCGTCCTGAAGCCCGGCCCGTCTGGCGGGCGCCCTGCACCGCATCTACGCCTCGGAGCCATCGAGGGCAGTCCGACCCTTGCTCTTCGTTCCCGGGAGGTTCACGCCGGCGCCCAGGTGCTCGCCTGGGCGAGAACTCCGCCGAGCGCCGCCGTCGCTCTCATCCTGCCGCGCCTGCCGGCGATGGCGCTTGCCACGGCCGCGAGCAGGGCGGCGCCTGGTGGAGCTGAGCCATCGCGTCCTCCGGGGCGCCCCGCTCGGCCGCGGACGGTGGCCGAAGTCGCGGCCCGCAACCCCCGGCAGGCCCGGGAGGCACGGCTGAGGGTGGTCTGGGAACAGGAACGTGTCGAGGCCTGGAACCAACACCGCTCCGGGCAGCGCGGGACTGATAAGTCAGCCGACGACCCACGATCGGCCCCGGTGAGTGCCGCCCAGATCGCGGTGGAGATGATCGCGGCCGGTCTGGCCAACGCCAACCCGTCCAGGGCCGACCTCGACGCCCTTCGCCGCCTGCGCCGTTCCGTGCGGGAACGCGGCCTTCGCGCCGGCGGACCGCGTCTTCGGTTCGAGTTCCCCGCGTATGCGGATTGGCGGCGCTCGCTGAGCGAGCTCGATGTCGCCCTGCTCGACGCACCTCCAGCTCCCCATGCCAACCGCGTGCCGTCCAGTCCGACCTACGTCTACGGCCGAGAGAAGCCGCCCCTGGTCGGGCTGGACGGCCGGCTCGCTTCGGACGACACCCGGTGCTCGGTCGGGTCGGCGGCTGCCGCCTGTCAGGAGGCGCTGCATCGGTTCCTCGCCGCCGCCCGGGAAGTGGAGCGCGTAAACCCCGTCGGGGTCGAGCGCTATGGCCAGCTTGCGGCGGTGCTCGGCGACGCCGGTCAGGCTGGCACCGCGGTGCTCGCGCGGTGGGCGACGGAGCAGGCTCAGGCCGGCGCGCCCTATGTCGAGCCGCTGCGGGATGCCGACCTCCACCACCGGGACTTTCGGCGCGGGATAGCAGTGCTTCTCGAACGCGCCCGGCGCGACCCGAGCGGCCTGTCTGCGGAGGACGGCCACACCCTCGCTCGGAGCATCGCTGCGGCCCTGCCGTTGATTGCACGCATTCCGCCTATCGGTGCAGATGACGAACCCGCCCGCACCGCATCGGCTCTCGCCCTGACCTCCGCGGCGAAGTTCCTGGAGGCAAAATTCGGCCCGGTTCCTGCTCCGACCGAGCGGTCCCCTATGCCCGCGGCACCGGACCGCGCGCCGATCTGCCGATCGCCGGGGAAGCGAGGAGGTGGGCGCTGCGGTGAAGTCATCGAAGCGCTTGCGGCAGCGTCGAACAGGCTCGTTCGCGCCGCTGACGACCTCGCCGTCGTGGTACCCGACCTGTACCGCGCGGCCCACGGAGAGTCGTTGGGCGGCTATCGTCCGGGAGGATCTGCAGGCGACGCCCCTCGTGCCACCTTTCGTGAACGCTGCGCCCGCAGGCCGCCTGTTGCCGCGACATTCGAGAGGTTCACCCATGAGCTCAAGCAGCTGGACGAAGCCTCTCTCGTTGCACAGCGTGGGGCATCCTCCCGTGGCGGTTACAACTGGGACGAATGGAAGATCCTGAACGATCTCCACCGGAGAACCCGGTACGGGGTCATGTGGGTTGCGCAACTCGGTGCGGATACCTGGGATCTTGACAAGCAACTCCAACTCTCGCTCGGATCACGACGCCGTGCTCCGGGCAAGGAGGTCCTGGCGCGGGCAGGTAGGGGGCGGGCGAGGTCCGGGGCTGCTCAGCAGTCGGCGACAACATCTCGGGGACGGTCCGCTCAGGTCAAGGGCCGCTAGCGGCGGCCCCGCCCGCATCCCTGTACGCCCGTTTGTCCGCCTACCTCCCGCGTTTCAGAAGGCGGATGAGACTCCGTCAAAGAGCGGCAGACCTGTCAAGTCCGCGCTGAGGCCCTTCCTGGTCGCCCTGAGCTTGGCTCTCAATCGTTTCGGCGCGGTGACCGGCGCCCCGCCGTTCGCGCCCTCCGATGTCGCCGTGCCGACCTGCTCGGTCGTGGCGTTCGCCGGACGCTCCTCCACGGCCCCAGGACCGACGCGCGCCGACGTCGGATCGGACAGATCTGATGCCTTGCCGTCGATGACCCAGCGGGCCCGGTATCCGGCCTCCAACAGGAGCCCGGTCACTTTGCTCTCCTCACCGAGTACGTACTTCACGGTGCCACCCACCGCGAAGAGGATCGCGATCTGGCCACCGGCGACCTGACTCCAGAAGTCTCTGGGAAGGCGCGGCGCACGCATCCCCGGGCTGACCCGCTTACTATCAATTGCCCAGAAGCCGCCGTGCTCCCTAGCCAGCTCGTGTACGGTGTTCCCGAGCGTCAGGGCGTGTTGGATGATAGTTTTGATCCGGCTCGCCGAGCTCTCGGTCAGCCCCGATCCTGCCGTCGCTATGGCGACGAGTGCTGCCACCGGGCTTTGGATTCGCCGATCTCCCGAGATGAGGCCCTTCGCCCTAGCGCGGGTGACGAGATCCCGGCCGTCCGTCTCGGAGAGCGGGTAAGCCGCCGCGCGGATGCGTTCTGCAACCTCCGCGATGGTTTCCTCGAACTCCCGGACACCCTGCGCCAGCACTCCCTGGGCCTGCGTCGCAACGAACAGCGCTTGCTCGACGCAGCTACCGCCCGAGTTGACGACGGCTCGAGGCTCTGTCGCGCCGACGGCGGCATCAAGCCCCGCGCTCTTTGAAGTAGTCCTCATCTGCATCCGTGTTCGCGCCGTGCACGCGCCCCTCACCTGCCTTACTCAGTTGCGCAAACCTGTGTGGCCTGCGTCAAATCGGATTGGTGCCTCAGGAACTCGCCGGCGCTCGGCGGAGCGCCCCGCTTGCCCTAGAGTGTTGTGCCTGCGCCGGCTCCTCGTGTTTACCGGGAGCACCAACGCGTTAGGCCGAGCGGCGGTACCCCGCCCTTCAACGCCACTCGAGCAGGGGCGCTGCGGCACGGTCCCGCTCAGAACCACCAACTATCTCGAACTTGTTACCTTCAACAGTTTTTCCGCCGAAAAACTTGGCCTCTCGCAGTCCTCGCTGTCGATGGGGGCCTTCAACGGTGGCCGTTGGGCTTGATGCTGCGGCGCTCGGGGCGGCCCCGCGTTCTTCCCGGCGCGCGGCGGCTGCCGTAGCTGGCTAGGCACCACCGTTGCTAATCACGCAGGGCTCGCTTTCGCAGCGGGGAAAGCGGGAGAAAGAAGAGCTGCCTCGGACGGTGCTCCTCGACGCAACCGCCCGGATCCCTCTCCTGCATGTTCGCAGCGACCTGCCGCTGCAGGTCGAGCCAGCGGTGCACAAGAGGCATGGTCGCCGCACCGGGCCCGCCGGGGTTGTAGGCTCGGCAGCGCGGGCTCGGATGGTAGACGGTCGCCAGTTCGACCGACCCGTCTGCAAGTACTGGTTCCAGTCGGGCATGACGGTGATGCCGAGCACCCGTGCCAAGGGGCACCGTCAAGTTGCTGGCTCGGGGTTGCCCGAGTTGGCTGGCCGAGTTCGATGCGGAAGCGGATTTCAAGCCGCAGCAGCAATCCCGCTGCACTCGGCCCACGCCTTGAACGCACGTGCCCTTGCGGCACGGTACTCGCTGGCGGTGACGTAATCGCGGCGGAGGTGGAAGAGGTTGTGGATCCCGTCACGGGCGGATAGGAAACGCTGTGCCTGCCGAGGCGACTTGAAGCGCTTTATCTGCCGCTCTCGTCGTCGCGTCGGCTGGTGCGAGTTCTCCGCACGGTTGTTGAGGCCCTTGTGGCGACTATGCTCGATACCTGGCATCGCCTCCCGCCTGGCCGCCCCGTAACTTGGGAGCTTGTCGGTGATCATGACCCGTGGCGCCCGGCATTGCCGCTTCAGGAGCTAGCGTAGCAGGCGCTTGGCTGCCCGCTTGTCCCGCCGGCTCTGGACCAGCACGTCGGGCACTATGAAGCTCTGCGGCCCGGGCGAGTGGCTGATGGAGAAGCACGGCACGCGACGGCGCCGGTCGTGGCGGCGAAAGTGACGGTACACGATGTCAACGACGGATCGCAGGTTCACCGCCGACGGCACGTTCGACTGGGACGAAGTCTACAAGGGGATCGCAACCCTATGTCCCGATGCGGACATCATCGTGTTTCCACGTGCGAGCGCCGTGCCGAGCGAGACAGCCGAGACCGCGCCGACGCAGCGGGATCGGCGTCTCCTGTCCATCGCCGAGCACGGCCGCATGGGCTGGCTGAAAGCGTCCGGCTACAACTGGCGCGCCCTCGTTGAGGCCGATGTGTCGCGTTGGAAACGCGTCATTAGTCCCGGTCTGCGCTCGCAGACGGATGCGCGCCAGGCACCCGAAGTGGCCATCGCGGCCGCGGCGCTCAACCGCATGGCGGACCTGGACCGCCCGGATTACGCCCACATCAACTAACCAGGAACACGCGCCTGGTTCAGCACGTCCTGGCTGCCAACCGCTACAACAAGCTCGCGCCCGGGTATCAGGCAGAACCAGCCTTGGCTGCGAGCTGGCTCCTTGCCTGCGCCGCCAGCCGGACGGCGGCATTGGGCGCGCCGAACTGGCTGTACCCGCCACGCCGCTCCACGAACTCGAAGAAAAAGCGGTCCGCGAAGGTAGACGTATAGGTGTGGAAGAACTCCCCGCCCTCACGGTCCGCATCATACAGCAGGTTCGAGGCACGGAGACGTACGACGGCATCCTCTTCCAGCCCGAAGCGCGCGGCCAGGTCGTCGTAGTAGTTCGCCGGTATGGGCAACAGCGGCGCGCCCGATCCCAGCGCGGCAGAGATCTCGCCGGTCCGGAACGCAATGTGGTGCACCCCCGCGCCCGCCGCCGCGGAAATGAAGCGGCCAGTGGCCGTCTCCCGCGCCTCGGACACATTCAGGGGCAGGCGGAGCGCGCCATCCGGGCTTACCATCGCCCGGCTTCGCACCAGCCCGCGCGGGTCAGGAAGCTCCCAGAGCCCCTGCGGCTCCAAGCCGAAGACAGCGCGATAGAACAGCATGAAGCCGTCCATCTGTCCGGGTGCCAGGGCCTGGGCGACATGGTCGATGGCCAGCAGTTCGTCGCCAGCGGCAAGCTGGGAGGGAAGGAGATGGAAGTCACGCTCCCAGCGGGGCGGCTCACCTGCCCGATCCTCGACCAGGCAGACGAGCGAGCCATCGGGGGCCCGCAGCTGCGGCAGCGGCGCCTCTCCCTCCCCGCGCGGTTCCTCCCAACGTGAGCAGAGCAAGGCCTCGGCGCGGGCGAGCGTCCGATCGGCATCATCGACCCTGAAGCCCATGGCGGAAACCGAGGGGCCGTGCATCTCGAAATGCCAGGCCGAGGCGCTGTCCGGCTCGGCATTCAGAACCAGGTTCACCTGCCCGCGCCGGTAAAGCTCCACCTGCTTCGAGCGATGATGACCTGAAAGCCTGAATCCCATCCGGCCGAGAAATCCTGCCAGTTCGCGGCGACGGGGCTCATTCACGGCGAATTCGAGGAAATCGATGCCGGCGAGCTTCGGTGCCGGTGGCAGGGGTGCAGCGGCACAGGCCGGGGCCAGCTCTGCCTCCGCGTAGATCAAGGAACGCAGCCCGTCCCGCGCGGTCTGCCGGACCGGCGCCGCGCGGAACTCGTCATTGAAAACCTCCAGCGAGAGCGGCCCGGCATAGCCCGAAGCCAGCACCGCCTGGAGAAAGCGGCGCACCGGAAGCTGACCCTGGCCGGGAAAGTTCCGGTGGTGCCTGCTCCACTGCAGCACATCCATCTCGAGCAGCGGTGCATCGGCCAGCTGGACGTAGAAGATCCGCTCGCCCGGCAGGTCGGCGATCCCGCCCGGATCATCCCTCAGTGCCAGCGTGTGAAAGCTGTCCACGATCAGGCCAAGGCTGGGGTGATCGGCCCTGCTGACGATATCCCAGGCCTGCCGCCATTGCCTGGTATGGCGGCCCCAGGCGAGGGCCTCAAAGCCGATGCGCAGGCCACGCTGATGAGCACGCTCCGCCAATTCGCGCAGATCCGCCGCAGCACGCGCCGGGTCGTCCAGGCTCTCCTCCTGCACATTGGAGCAGACGAGCAGCAGGTCGGTTCCCAGCGCCTCCATCACGCCGAATTTGCGCTCGGCGCGATCGATGTTGCGGCGGCGCTGCGGCTCTGGCATCGCCTCGAAATCCCGGAAAGGCTGGAACATGTCGATGGCCAGGCCAAGCTCGCCGGCCAGGCGCCGCACCTCCGCCGGCGAGCCGCCGAAGGTGAGGAGATCGTTCTCGAAGATCTCCACCCCGTCGAAGCCCGCCGCTGCCGCTGCCTCAAGCTTGTCCGTCAGGTCACCGCTGAGGCAGACGGTCGCGATGGAGCGGCGGCGGCGCACCGGGGTTTCGGACATGCTGCCTTCCCTCGCTCTTTGGCCTTTCATCGCTGCGGACAGTCGCAGCAATGCGCTTCTATTCGCCGGTGATGCCGCGCGTGCGGATCACCTCGCCCCATTTCGCACTTTCGGCGGCAAGATAGGCGGGGAACTGCTCGGGGGCGCCGGGGGTTGCCCTGTTGGCCGCACCCTGCAGGCGCGCCAGCACCTCCTGGTCGCGCAATGTGGCCTGCATGGCCTCATTCAGCTTGCGGATGATTGGCTCCGGGGTGCCGGTAGGTGCCAGCAACGCGAACTGGGAGGAGCATTCAAAGCCCGCCAGCCCGGACTCCGCGATGGTCGGTACCTCGGGCGCGAGGGGCGAGCGCTGGAGGCTGGACACACCGAGGGGCACCACGCTTCGGGCCTGGATAAGCGGCAGGGCCGTGACGGCATCGACGAAGGCCATCTGAACCTCCCCGGCCAGCATGGCCTGCACGGCGGGTGCGCCACCGCGATAGGTGACGTTCATCACCTCGATATCCGCCATGCGCAGGAAGAGCTCGGTGGCGAGATGGGCGGAGGAGCCTGCACCGGAGGAGGCGTAGGACATCTTGCCCGGCTGCCGCTTTGCCAGGGCGATGAACTCCGCCACCGTCTTCGCGCCCGTCGCGGGCGTGGTGCAGAGGAAAATCGGGGTTTCCGCGACCCGCCCGATGGGGGCGAAGGAACGCGCATCATCATAGCCCTTGTTGGGAAAGAGATGCGTGGCCATGGCGTAGGTCGAGTTCACGCCGAGCAGGATGGTGTAGCCGTCCGGCCTCGCCCGGGCGACGGAGGCATGGCCGATGGTGCCCGAGGCCCCGGCCCGGTTCTCCACGACGACCTGCTGGCCGAGGGCGCGGCTCATTCCCTGGGCCAGCAACCGACCCACGAAATCCGTGGAGCCACCCGGTGCCCAGGAGACAACGAGGGTTATGGGGCGGCTCGGGTAGTCGCCCTGCGCCTGGGCGGGCGAGGCACGGTAAGCCGCAACGGAAGCAAGGCAAGCGCCGAAGGTCCGGCGGTTCATCAGCATGGGAATGTTCCTCCTACCGGCTCCTCTGGAGCTCGTTGACACCAATGTACTAATCAGTACATACGAAGCTCAAGAGGAAAGGATGCTCAGCATGCGCTTCCCCTCGGCCGCGCCCTACAGCAGGGGTGATTCGGCTCTGCTCGGACTGATCGGGCATGGCATCGGTCTCTCCCGCACCCCCGCGATGCATGAGGCGGAAGCGGAAGCCCTCGGCCTGCGGTGCGTCTATCGCCTGATTGATCTCGCCGCCCTCAACCTGGGGGTCGAGGCCCTCCCGGAACTTCTCCTGGCCGCAGAGCGCATGGGCTTCACCGGGCTGAACATCACCTATCCTTGCAAGCAGGCGGTCATCCCCCTGCTCGACGAATTGTCCGAGGAGGCGAAGGCGCTCGGGGCCGTGAACACCGTCGTGCTACGCGATGGCCGGCGGGTCGGGCACAACACAGATAGTTCGGGCTTCGCCGAAGGGTTCCGACGCCTGCTGCCCGGCGCGCCTCTCGCCTGCGTGGTGCAACTCGGGGCGGGCGGGGCCGGCTCGGCGGTGGCCCATGCGCTGCTGGCGATGGGAACAGGCCAGCTCATCCTCTTTGACCACGAGGCCGCGCGGGCCCGGTCGCTGGCCCAGGCTCTTTGCGCACGCTTCGGGACCGGCCGTGCTCATACCGGCGCAGAACTGGAGCAGGCCTTGGCAGGCGCAGATGGGCTCGTGCACGCGACGCCTACCGGCACCGCGGCCCATCCGGGCCTCCCCCTATCCGCTCGCCTGCTGCATTCCCGTCTCTGGGTATCGGAGATCGTCTACTTTCCGTTGGATACGGAGCTGCTGCGCCAGGCGCGGGAACGGGGCTGCCGTACAGCCCATGGTGGCGGGATGGCGGTGTTCCAGGCGGCCCATGCGTTCCGCCTCTTTACTGGACTGGAGCCCGATGCGGCGCGGATGGAGGCCCACTTCGCCGGCCTGGGCGGGGGGCTGGCCGCTTGATGCAGGTCTAACGCGGCCGCAGGAAAGCGAGCACTGCCTCCACCAGCATTTCACGCTGACTGCGCGCCACGCGTTCTTCCCGCAGGTCGCGTCCGAAGATGGCATGGAGCGTGTGGCGGTTGCTGACACGATGAAAGCTCACGCCATTGATAAGGATATGCAGATCAAGCGGATCCACCCCACCGCGGAAGCTGCCCTCGCGGGCGCCGCGTTCCAGTAGGTTGCGCATCGTTACCACTACTTCCGCGTTGCGCTGCGCGACGGCGGCGCTGGCGCGCACATGCCGGCCCTCCTCAATGTTCTCTACTGAGACGAGGCGAACGAAAGCCGGGTTCGATTGGTGATAGTCGAAGGTGCTCTCCACCAGCCGCCGCATCGCATCCACCGCTGGGAGCGAGTCCAACTGAAGCTGTCGCTCCGCATCCCGGATCCCGCCATAGGCGCGTTCGATCACCGCCGAGTAGAGCCCCTCCTTCGAGCCGAAATAGTAGTAGATCATCCGCTTGGTCGTGCGGGTTCGTGCGGCGATGTCGTCGACCCGGGCGCCGGAGAGTCCCTTCTCGGCGAATGCTAGGGTGGCGATCTCCAGAATCTCCAGTTGCGTCTGCTCTGGATTTCGAGAGCGGGATTCCCGCGTCAGGCCAGGAGCGGGGCCTGGCAGGTCCGTATTAGCGGCGTGCTGCATCGCCACGCAGCATAAGTACAACTTAGGGAAGGCGGAACACCCCTGGTCGAAGCGACCGGACATCGATCTTGCAGCGGGAGCTGCATAGCTCCTGAGGGCATTGTCACGTTCTCCGGCCCTGGCCGGACTGAGATGGCTGGGCCAGGCTGGCGGGATGCTCGCCGAACCCACAACCTATCCTGGCTACCGCTTTCCGGCCGAGGTCATCCACCATGCCAGCTGGCTCTGTAATCTTTTCAGCCTGAGCCTGCGCGACATTGAGCTGATCTTCGCCGAGCGAGGCGTGGTGGTCAGCCACGAGAGTATCCGTCGTTGGTGCCTCCGCTTTGGTGCGGACTTCGCAGCGAAGCTGCGCAAGCGGCGGCCGAGGACGGGTGACACCTGGACCGCGGGAGGGGAATACCAGGGCAAAGGCGGTCAGGTCGGTGGTGGCCGCGAGATCCGCGGCCAAGTGGCAGTCCCTGCCCTCCAGGCTCTCCAGGGTGAGGCCGGGGTCCGCGCAGCCGGCCTAGGCTCTCGTGCTGAACAGGCCTCGTCCGCTCCCACCCAGACGTTGGCTCAGCCGCCATGCTCGGTTGGCTGGCTTACGAACAAGGGATCGAATCCCATGTCAGTGTCTTCGATAAGTCAGCTCGCCGGGATGGCACCTTCCAGCGGAGCGATTTCCGCTTCGACCACGCCGGCGACGCCTACTTCTGCCCCGCCGGCAAAATGCTCGCCACCAATGGAAGGCTGGTGAACAACGCGACGACCCTGCTTTACCGCGCAAGCGCCTAGGACTGTCAGACCTGTGACCTCAAGGAGAGGTGCTGCCCGAATGCGGCGGCCCGCAAGATCCCACGATCAAGGTTCGAGGGCGCCCGGGACATGGCCCGCGAGATCATGAGGAGGCCGGGGTCGTCCCACCTGCGCACAAATCGTTGACCAGGGGAGGCGTGCCCTCGTCGATACCGTCCGACTTCTTCAACAGAATATGCCGGTTTCAGCCATCCGCTCGCCAAACTAGGCTGCACAAAGTCGGCCGTCGCCTTCAGTCCGAACCACGCTCCTATTCATAGTGTCCGACGGGCCTCTCGAGCACGGGAGCCGTTGCGCAACGTAAAGTACCGGTTTACACGCCTTTTTATGAGCCGCGAGCCGCCCGCGCTGTGCAGCCCGGCTGCTCCACCCCACCCAGGCCTTCTGCTGCGTGACTGCGTCCTGCCTGCACTGGGGATTACAGTGAGCCAGGCAGCCCTGGACCTCGCCACCACGCGGCAGACCCTGCACCGCATCCTCGCCGGACGGAGCGCCATCACCCCGGACATGGCAGTGCGGCTGGAACGCTTCTGTGGCATCCCCGCCGGTTTCTGGCTGGGGCGGCAGCAGGACCATGATCTGTCACTGGCTCAGGCGGCGCTTCCAGCCAGGTTAACCAGACTTCCTCAACACCCACTCCCCGATGCCGTCCTGGATCAGATCGGAGCACCCCATGACTGACAGTCCCGATGCTCTGGGCAAGGCTCGGACCGGAGTTGCCGGACTCGACGATATCCTGGTTGGCGGGCTAGCGACCGGTCACGTCTTCTTGCTCGAGGGGAGCCCCGGCACGGGAAAGACAACGATCGCGCTCAGCTTCTTGCTTGAAGGCGCACGCCTCGGCGAGCAGGGCCTCTACATTACCCTTTCTGAGACAGAGCGGGAGCTGCGTGACGGGGCGTGTTCGCATGGCTGGACCATTCCGGCCAACGTCGAAATTTTCGAACTGGTACCACCGGAGAGCCTGCTCGATGCGGCGCAGCAGCAGAGCCTGCTGTATTCCTCCGACCTGGAACTGGGCGAGGCGACCCGGCAGATCTTTGAGAATTTCGAGCGCACAAAGCCGGTTCGCGTCGTCCTGGACAGCCTGTCCGAGATCCGCCTGCTGGCCCAGAGTTCGCTGCGCTATCGGCGCCAGATACTCGCCCTGAAGCACTATTTCGCCCGCTTCGGCGCCACCGTGCTCGTACTGGACGACCTGACCTCGGACACCCTTGACAAGACGGTCCACAGCGTTGTTCACGGCGTGATCCGACTGGAGGAGCTG
>NZ_JAGIZB010000053.1 GCF_017813395.1 Pararoseomonas baculiformis
CGCTGGTATGATCTGTACCAGAAAGGCGGCCCCGCGGCGCTCGAGGACAGGCCATCCCGGCCTGAGCGGGTCTGGAACCGCATCCCCGATGAGGTGCGGTCCCGGATCATCGACCTGGCGCTGGAAGCGCCGGAGCTGTCCCCGCGCGAGCTCGCGGTGCGGTTCACGGACACCCAGGGCTACTTTGTCTCCGAGGCCTCGGTCTACCGCCTGCTCAAGGCGCAGGACCTGATCGCCAGCCCGGCCTTCATCGTGGTCAAGGCAGCCGATGAGTTCCATCGCAAGACAACGGCGCCCAACCAGCTCTGGCAGACGGACTTCACCTACCTGAAGGTGACCGGCTGGGGCTGGTTCTACCTCTCCACCGTGCTCGACGACTTCTCCCGGTACATCATCGCCTGGAAGCTCTGCACCAGCATGGCAGCCGCGGATGTCACCGAGACGCTGGAGGCGACACTCGCCGCCTCAGGCTGCGGGCAGGCAAAGGTCCTGCACCGGCCGCGGCTGCTCTCCGACAACGGCCCCTGCTACATCGCAGCCGATCTTGCCAAATGGCTCGACGACAAGCGTATCGAGCACGTCCGTGGTGCCCCCTGTCATCCGCAGACCCAGGGCAAGATCGAGCGCTGGCATCAGACGCTCAAAAACCGCATTCTCCTCGAGAACTACTATCTGCCCGGCCACCTCGAGGCGCAGATCGAGGCCTTCGTCGAGCACTACAACCACCAGCGCTACCACGAGAGCCTGCAGAATCTCACCCCAGCCGATGTCTACTTTGGCCGAGGACAAACCATCATGCGGAAGCGTGAACGCATCAAGCGACAGACCATCCAGCAGCGGCGCTTGCTGCATCAGCGCCGAGCCGCCTAACCTCCAGCCCAGATGAGCCCGAGCCTCCGTTAGTTCAGCACCTCACCTGTCCCAAAGCATTCGACGACGGACACTCCACAGTTCCGATCCTTACCGCACCACACCAGGTATCGATGACGTGACTGCAGTCACTAAGTTGTGGCTGCAGTTACTAAGTTAATGGCCATGTGAACGGAGCGCACACCAGATCAGGGAGGTGCCGGCTATGGACAGGACAGCTCAGCGAAAGCGCCTTGAGGCCCCCCTGGAGGAAGTCTCTGCTCTCCCAGAGAGTAACCCCGGCTTCACAGACCACAGCCTCCACGATGAGCATGGACTGCCGTCCAGCGATGGGGCAGCAACGGCGAAGCATGTCCTTCCAGAGCCCGCTACGGAGACGGAGGACGATGTGATGCGCTGGCTGCAGAGCGTTTCGTTCTGGCCAAGCGATGATTATGATATGGACGGGTTGTTACCCGTTTCGTCCCAGGAAGACGCCGTACCAGGTGATCTGCCATCCAGCGGTGAAGGCAAGCCGGAGGCCGATGCTCAAGCTTGAGCAGGCGCGTGCGGGTCTTCAACGTGAACTACTCAGGCTGGAGGTGCCAGCGGGCGTTCTGGGGCACCTTGCCGTGCCGCCTGGCGGTTGCCATCGCCACCTCGAAGAGGCCCAAGGCCCTGATCTTGTCCTTGTCAGAGACGATCAGACCGGCTCCGCGCGCCTCCGGAACGTCCTTGGGGACGAAGAACACGTGGTACTCCCCCACGACCCGATGCGTCACCTCGAAGTCGAGCGTGATGCCTGACCGTTTCATCGCTCCTGGCCTCTGGTCTCGCCCACGGACAAGGCCTTGAAGGCGAGGAAGTTGATCACGTCCGACCTTTCTGGTCTAGCAACTCCTGCAGGGCGTCCGCTTGCTCCTGGAGCACCTCGCGGGCGAGTTGTAGCTGGCGTTCCAATGCGACACTGCGCCTGACCAGCTTCACGCCGTCGGACAGTTCAATCAGGGTAAGCTCTTGGCCGGCCTCTAGGCCCATGCGGATGCACGTTTCCGCAGGGAAGGTGATCCCGACCGAGTTGCCGTGTCGCCGCAATCTGACCGTCGTCATAGCGTTCTCCGGCAGGCAGTGCGGACGGCAAGGCTAGGTTCGCCCTGTTTCTGGGGCAAGGGATTGGTGATGAGGCCTGTGACCTCACCGCTGATGCGGGACATTTTGAGATGCCGATCTGGCTAACTCTTGAACCGATGCACCGACCTGAATGGTAAGCTTCCGCTTGCCACGACGCTCTGCAGAGCAAGTCTCTCGTGGAGAGGCGAAGGGGAGGGGCAGATGCCATGGACGATACCAAGCCGACCTCCGGAGAGGTTGATGGGGATGCTCCCGGCATCCCGGAAGCGGAACTGTTCGGCGATCACCAGGCCCTTCATCCCCTGGCCTATGTCAGGACCGTCGAGGTGCCCGATGACGCACCGCACTCCTTTCCGGACTCCTTCGAGCGCTTGGCGTCGTTCCTCGACGCTGAAGAGCCGTCAGAGCAAGGAAAGCCATGTCCACCCTGATGCCTGACCACCTCGACCAGAGCCGGTTCTTTCCAGAGAACCGGCGGCGCCTCAGCGCACCGGCGATGCGGACTTTTCTGGCCATCGCAGACCTCTGGCGGCTCGATGAGGGTCAGCGGCTCCTGATCCTGGGGTTCCCTGCGCGTTCGACCTTCCACAAATGGGCAAAGACCGCCCGGGAGCACGGTGAACTGACGCTCAGCGTCGACACCCTGACCCGGATTTCAGCTGTGCTGGGGATCCACCAAGCGCTCGGCGTCCTCCACAGGCGCGAGCAGGAGGGGATCGCATGGCTCCGGACGCCTCACGGCGCCACTGTCTTCGGTGGCCGGCTTCCGCTCGACCTGATCGCGTGCGGCACCCAGGAGGGGCTCATGACGGTTCGTCGCTTCCTGGATGCGGCGCAGGGCGGCATCTACATGGAGCCGGTTGAAGCCCTGGACCGGCAGGCCCAGCCGTACCGAGACACGGACCTCGTCATCTCGTGAGCGGCGCGTACGAAAGTCCCTGATGCCTGACCTGATCCCCGAAACGCCGGCGTCGGCGCCCCGTCCCGAGCCGAAGCTGCTTGCCCAGCAAGGCAAGCATGGAGGTCCGTCCTGGACCTATCGGGGCGCGGCCATTCACTCGAACGAGAAGGGCACCCTCTTCTTCCTCGAGAACGGTCCTGCCGATCTGCCCGGGCAGTGGAACGGGGTCGGCACCAAGGAACTGCTGATCCGGGTTTTGGATAGCTGGCTCGACGAAGGAAAGCTGCCGTCCCCGTACTCGCGACTGAGCCAGGACGGTGAGGATGAGTTTGGCAAGCGCCTGCTGGCCAGAAAGGGATCGGTCCCCAAGGGTGTTTTTCCCACGGACTGAAATCCGCCCTCTTTCAGCCCTGGCGTCGTTCCCGACCTCAATCATCTGCCCCGAGCGGTACGCCATAGTAGGCGAGGTGAGCGGCGCGGTTGTCCCGCCGCCGTGCCGTGTTCTCTGGCTTGTCCCGCTCCCATTCGAGGACGGTCTGAACGAGCGCGCCGTCGCGACCGAGAATAGCGTCTGCGAGGGCCAGGATGTGCAGGTTCGGGACGGATTGCGGGCGGATCCGGATGAGCTCGTCGAGCGCCTCCCGCTCACGCCCGGGCCCGAGCCGATCCGCGATGATGGCCAGGGCGACAGCGGGCGAGCGGCCCACGCCGACGTTGCAATGGACCAGCAGGCGGCCGCCACTGGCGCTCGCCCGGCCGAACTCCAGCGCCCTCTCGATGTCGGCCCGCTCGGCCATCCGGAAGCTCGGCATCGATGCGTAAGCCGGCGGGGCTGGCCGATCCATGTCGACGAAACACAGCACCAGGTGGTCGGGGTGGGGGTCCTGATGGAAGCGCAGCCTCCTGGACTGCCGCTGGTCCGGGTCCTCCAGGGTGAGCACCGCCGAATAGCTGCGCTTCCAGCGCTGCGCCCAGGTCAGGCCTGAAACGGCCAGAGGCCCACGAGGGGGCAGATGATGGGGCCTCATCGATCGTCGTCCTCTAGAGGGCCCACGGGTCAGTCCCTCATGCCAGGGGACCAACCAGCGGGAAGGCCATGGGGCCAGTTCCAGTCGCCCGTCGAGGCGACACCCGTCAGCACCCGACAGGCATCGCAGGTGTCCTCCGTCCACGTCGCCAGGTGCCCCTCTGGCCAGACGCCGCCATTCGCCCTGGCACAGGGCGCGCAGATGTAGCTGACGCGCCGCCGCGGCGTCGGGGCTGCCCCCTCATCCGGGTTGGTCATGGCTCGCCCCCGAGGCACCGGCGAAGGCGAGATCCCCGTCACGCACCTCAGACAGCAGCCCTTCGCGCAGTCTCGTCTCGTGTGTTCGAGGATCGATCGAGACCCTAACCTCGATCCGGCGGTTGCCGCACTCGGCGCAGCGCAGACGTGCCGCGAACTCCTGAGTGGTCCGGTTTCCATCCCCTCCCATGAGCGAGATGGCGCGGCCGACGGAGGAACTCGCGACGCGGCCGCAGCCTTTGGGCTCTGAGCAGAACAGGCTGAAGAAGGTGGTGTCCTGCAGCGGCACGTAGCATCGCAGCCGGACGTATCCGTCAGGACCGATCGCGTCGTCGTCGGCCGTCATGGCTCAGGCGATCCGCCGCCAGGTGGTGCCCTCCGGCAGCCTCCACGCGTGGTGGGCCCGTTGCTGCATGGCCTGGAGCGTGGCGGGGATCTCAGTGCCGCCTTCCGCCGGCGGGCCAAGGAGCTCGATCACCCGGCCGCGGCGGTTTACCGCCTGGCGCTTCTCAAGGTCGATCGAGGCCAGGGGAGAGCCGAGATAAGGATCGTTTTTGTAGAGATCGTCCATCGCTGTCGTGAAGGTGCTGTGCTCGTTGATCCAGCCCATCACGTGCTGCGTCGGCTCCTTACCGGGTTCGCAGCACTCGACGATGGCCCACCGGTAGATCCGGGCGCTCTCAGGCATCAGCCCTCTCCTGACAGGATTCTGGCGGTACGGATCACGTCCGCCTCGATGATCACGACCTTCCCGCCCGGCAGCAGGAGGATGGACTGGCCGTCCTCCTCGCAGATCGCGCCGACGGAGGTCGGAGCGATCGCGTGGGTGCGTCCATCGACGTCGATGAGGATGACGTACCGTCCGACTCTCGTCGTGCACACATCTCCTGGCATCTCTAGGCCACCTGCCGCCATGTCGATCCCTCGGGATAGGCCTCCTGCTCCGCGACGGTCTGGGCCAGCTCCTCAAGGAAAGCGGCCGTTTCCTGAGAGGGCAGGGCGGGACCAGACAGCGCGATACGCCGGCCGAAGCGGTCGATCCCGAACCCCTCGTCGAGGTCGAGATGCTGGAGCGTCTTCGTGACCGTCTTGAGCCCATCCCTGAGGCGGGGGCCGGGGCGAGGGTACCGACGGCCAACTTCGACACCGGCGATGTGCAGCCTCGCCGGTTGCCCCGGCGTGGAGCGTTCCACGATCATCCAGCTGCCGATGGTTCTGCTCGCGCAGCGCGGGAGGAACCGTGGCGCGCCGGTCAGCGGGAGTGCGCCGGTCATATGACCCGCCTCCAGACCGTTTCCGGCGAGAGGCCCCAGGACCGCTCGGCACGCTTCCTCATGTCCACGATGGAATCGAGGAGTTCGTCCTCTGGCATCGCCGGCTCGACCAGGACGATGCGTTTGTGCTCCTGGTTCAGTACGAAGCCAGCAGCGGTGTCCACGCCCTGCAGGGGGGTGCTGATGTAGGGCGCTCCGCGAAGACGGCCGTCCTTACTCAGCCGCGCGTGCGACCGAATGTAGCCCTGCGGATGCTGCGTCGGCGGCTGACCTGGCTGGCAGCACTCCACGATCAGCCACAGATCGATCTCGGCGTAGACTTCCAGGTCGCTCCCTGGACGGCTGGGCTCCGGTGGTTCCGGGGTATCCGCCTGGTCACCCCTGGGATCGTCCGCCACGCTGCAACCTCACTACAGAACGGAAAGGGAACATACTTCCTGGCCGGTTGGTTGCCTAGCAACCCGGGGATGCAATCGTTCGGTGCCCCCACAAGTTTTGCGTACGTATAATCGGGTAGGTCAGGATGATCTTATGGGTGTCACCTTCCCGCTCTGGCGCGTGGTCCCTATCTCTTGCTGCAGGCTTTCAGGGATGAGAGGGATGCCGGACGAGGTTGCTTTGCGTGATCATGCCGTCCGGACCTTCGGTGATCCGGACCGTGCTGCCATTTGGCTGGCGCGGCCGACGACGGCGCTGGAAGGCAGAAGGCCGGCCGATCTGCTGAACCATGAGGCCGGCCGTCTGAAAGTATGGCAGCTGCTTACCCTCATTGATCATGGCCTCGCCAGTTGACGACGTGCCTCAGATGAAGCCGTCGAACTGACGCGAAGCGAGAAGCCGCTGGACCGCGCCGAGGTGGCGTTCGCGGAGAGCTGTGATCGGCGCTGATGTCACGGATTGTCGTAGGCCGTCGCGATGACCCGCTCGACCGCCTCCACCTCGTCGTCGCGCAGGGAGGCGAACTCCTTCTGGCGCCGCCCATTGGCGAGCCGGCCGCCGTTCTGGCGCACGAGCCGGATCAGCAGCGACACCCGCTGATCGGCCATGTCGAAGAGGCCGGCGATGCCCCGGCGTGCGCAGTCATAGGCCTCGATCTCCGCGATCTCACGGGGCAGGTCATCCTCAACGGTGCGTGCCACGCAGCCGTAGAGGAACTCGGCGAAGGAGGTGGCGTCGAACAGGGCGTAGAGGTCATGCGTGTCGTTGAGTACCTCGACGTTCCCCCGCTGGGTGGGACGCCACTCGATGTGGTCCATCAGCGGGGCCGAGCGGTCCCGGAGCAGGCGGCCGTAGGCCTCGATCTCCGCCAGGATGGCCGTTGAGACGGGAAAGAGGACCCCCGGCGGCGAGAAGCCCCGCTCGGCGAGGACGTGATGGATCAGGAAGCGGTGCAGGCGCCCGTTGCCGTCCTCGAAGGGGTGCGCGGTGACGAAGCCGTAGGCCACCGCCGCGGCCTGCAGCACCGGATCCAGGCCGCCGGCCGTCATGCGGGCGTTGGCCGCCACCATCGCCGTCATGAGGCCCGGCAGGTCGACCGGGCGGGCCCCGATCAGCTCCGGCAGTGGCGCACCCTCGGCATCGCGGTCGCCCAGGAAGACCCCCTCGGTCCGGAGACCGACGGCGATGTGGCGCACGTCCTCCAAGAGGATCGACTGCAGGCGTTCCAACTCGGGTACGGAGAGCGGCCGCTCGCCCGCCTGCAGGACTGCCCGGCCCCAGCGCTCGACGCGGTTGCGCGGCGGGGTCTCGCCCTCGATCCGGAAGCTCGCCTGACTATCGGCGAGCAGCAGGAAGCTCGCGGCCCGGGCCAGCACCCGCCGGTCCGCGCCGCGCACGATCCCCGCCGCGCGCTCGGCCAGGTCTTGGGCAGCGAAGGCCTCGAGGGTGGGGGTGCGCCGGATCACCGGGCAGAAGCCGGGCACGCCGGGCAGGTTGTCGCGCACCCGGTGCCGGGGCGAGTTCACCGGTGCGGCCACGAAGCAGGCGGCCGGATCCAGGGCATCGACGTAGTTCCCCGCCGCCGCGTCCGGCACGTCGAGGCGGCGCTCGGTCAGCCACTCGAAGAGAAACCAGGCCCGGCGTGCCCAGGCGCCGGTGGGGGCCGCGCGCACGATCTCGACGACCGCCTCGTCCGGCAGGGCATCGAAGATGCGCTTCAGGACGCGAAGATCGGGTTCTTCGTGCCGTAGGGCGAAGATCAGGTGTCC
Organism: Pararoseomonas baculiformis; assembly: GCF_017813395.1. Classification (GTDB taxonomy): domain Bacteria; phylum Pseudomonadota; class Alphaproteobacteria; order Acetobacterales; family Acetobacteraceae; genus Roseomonas; species Roseomonas baculiformis. The sequence continues at coordinate 7,648 of NZ_JAGIZB010000053.1, forward strand.
GCCGACGGTGTCATCTGGGCTGTACCGGCGGTCGAAGAGGATCAGTTCCTCCGCCTCGCGGCGGCTCTCCCGCACCGAGCCCGACGACACGCAGGCCACCAGCCGCAGGGGGACGTCGACGCGGAGCGCCTGGACCAGGGCGGCGTAGCCGACGAGCCGAGCCCCGTCTGGGATCAGGCGCTCCTTGAACAGGCGAGGGGTTCGGAACTCGGGCTGCATTGCGGAAGAACGCTTAGCATCAGCGAATTGCGATTGCAAAAACGCCTCGATGCGGAAAAGCGGATATTTGGTGACTGGCGGAGCATGTGTGTATGAGCGCCCAACCAGGCCGATATCCTCGGCCACGTGCAGGACCGTACCATCCGGCAGGGCGATCTCGACGGAGCGATTGCCCTCTGCCGCGACATCTGGCTGCGGCAGCACAGGCAGGTCCGCAGATCCCTCCACGGTACCGGGCTCGGCGAGTTCGGGGACGAGGCGGATCGGAACGAAGGTCGTCCTCTCCGACGTGAGCCGCCCCCGCCGCTGGGCGTCCCGCCACTGCCAGAGCAGGCCTCGACTGACATCGTATCGCCGCGCGACATCCGTCAGCGTGGCGCCCCCGTCGATCTCGGCGAGAATTCGGAGCTTGTCCTCGATGCGCCAGCGTCGGCGCCACTCCACCCCGCTGATGATCTCCATCCCACGCCCCGCCTGCTTTTACCGACACTCTTACGAACGCCCGTAAGATCAGCGGACGCGCAGCTCAGGGAAGGCGGCACCCGCCGGATGGGTACGGATTGTCTCGCACCAGACGCCTTTCATATAACGAACGTTATACGGGAGGGTCCGATGCTGAACCTGAAGGTCACGACGGTTGGCTTGTCTGCGGGCCTCATCCTGTCGAAGGAAGCGATGGCCTTCCTGAAGGTGCGGAAGGGCGACACGCTCTACCTGACCGAAGCCCCGGACGGCAGCTACCGTCTCACGCCCTATAACCCTGAGTTCGAACGGCAGATGTCGCTGGCCAAGGAGATCATGCACGAGGACCGCGACATCCTTCGTGCCCTCGCGAAGTGACCGGACCGGTGCTGCGCGTCGGAAGAAGCCTCAATCCGGCGCACTAATGGTGTTTCCGTGAGCGTTCGGCTTCCAACCTATTCTCCATCAGGGAGCAGCCAGCAGCCTCTATGAGGTGCGCCTGAGCCTCTGCCCCCCGGGCGATGGCCCCAGCTAACGGCTCGAGCCCCTCGGGCTTCCTCTCACTCGTCACGGCCATCTCCTTGCGCCCTCCGGGGGCGCAAACATCGGACAGTCGACGACCATAACGCGTCATGCTTGGCTGTGCCGTTCATCGGGCCAATGCGCGTAGTGTCTCAGTTTGAAATCCACCCCTGACCGGGCGTGCCATCGTAACCCGGCCCGGGCAACCCTATGCTTGGCGGCAAGCGTGGACGCGATGGGTTGCGACAGGAGGAGGAAGCCAATGTCTGACTACTATGTCTACGACAACCACGTAGCAGGCTACAGCAAGGTCCACCGCGCCGACTGCCCGCACTGCCGCGGCGGGGTCGGTCCGTCCGGGTCGCCGGTCGGGCAGGGGGACCAGTTTATTGCTGCCGCGACCCCGGCGGAGGCTTGGCAGCGCGCGGAGGCCCTTGGCCGCATACCGAGCTACTGTAAGATCTGCCGTCCGGATTCAACTGGGACACTAACCCAATGCGGCTCCCGTTGGTCGTCGCTAGCGCCGCATGCGGCTGGGCGCGCGACCCTGACGGCGGTCGGAGAGTTCACATTCCACGCTGAAGTACCGGCAGACCCCACAGGCGCCCTCCTCCTTGGTGAGGCACCAGGAAAGGTGGTCCACCAGGGGAGCCCCTGGCTGACGCGCTAGTGCCTCACTGATGAACTCGGGCTCGATCCGCAGACTCCGATCGGATTACTAGCTCAGAGCCTTTGGGCTTATACCGCTGACAGCGGTGCCCAAGGTAAGCCCGGCCGACCCTCGCTTAGGGCAGCAGCAAAGACGCCGGGCTACCTCGCTCAGAGCTGCTGTTTCCATGGCGTTAGCGAAGGCAGGCCTGAAGAGCCGAGGATCTCCCCTCCCCTCCCCTCCTCATGCAGCAGGTACTGGCGCCAATTATCATGAGCTTACGCTTGCTTCCCGATGAGATTAGTCCGAGCGGAATCGAGCGCTAACAGATAGCTACCCGGTAGCCCGCGAGGGGCTACCGGAAAGCAAGCATCACGCTTTATACTCTGGGCGTTAGGGCGCGCAGACTTTGGAGCTTGAGGATCTCCCTTCGCCTCCCCCTCCCCGGGTCAGTCCGTCCCGGCGAAACGCCAATTATAAGCTTCTGCCTGTACTCGGCTGATGAGGGTTACAACCACAACCCACGCTCGTTGGTAGCTACTCGGTAGCGTGCCGCCGGCTACCCGAAGGCAAGCTGTGTGCTTGCGGTAAGCAAACCGTGAGCAGAGGCGCCGTGGATTGCGCGGCTACCTGCGGTATTGACCCGCCCGCACCAGCGCAACCGGGCCTAAGAGGAGGTGGTAGCGTCGCGCCGCGATGGCTCAGCACGATGACCTCTGCCTTTGGAGAAGCACCTAAGTCAGAGCATCGCTGAAAGCACGTCCTGTGATCCCTCCGGTCCCCTCCCCTCCCCTCTGGTACACCCCCCGCCATGCGCCAGAATGCAGAGCTATTCGGCCCCCTGCTCGCTCTACACTGCCGCCGCTGCCGGGTTGAAACCCATAGAAACAGCGCGCTCCGCCGGATCGTTCCTGATGTAGGGGAAACCACGACGCGGGTTTGCGTACGGCCGCACTGCAGGTGGAATGGCGACATCTCGGGACGGGCACGTGGATCTGGCTGTCCGCACCAAAGGTTTCTCGTTTTGGCAGCTTTCCCGAGCTTGGTTCCGTCATACGGGACGGAGTTGCTCACCTCAACAGGCGACCTTTCTTGACTTCCCAGCAAGCACCGGGTCGGCATCACCGCTGTCGTAAGTACCGCGTGCCGCAATGGACGAAGATTGGTACACGGCCTCGCAAACCCGTGGCCACCAGCTATCCGGTAAACTAGGTGGAGTTCTCCCGGAACTGCTTCCACGGTCGGGCGGGTCTCGAAACCGCCCCAAAAAACATCGAGTGGCGTTCGACGTGGCACTGAGGGGACAACCGGTAGCTACCGAGTAGCCTCTGGGCCGCTACGTGGTAGCTACGCGGTGACGGCCGGCGAGATTATCATGACTCATTTGCCGGGAACTGGCTTGCTACCAGTTAGCACACAGGTAGCTACGGAGTAGCCACGGGGAGGCTATTGAGCCTCCCTCCCCCCGCGGGCTCTCTTCCCCGCTCGCAGACTACCAGCCGTTTGCTATCAGTTAGCTGCCGGATAGCGCCCAGCCGCCTACCAGGCGCCTATCTGTAAATTGCGGCGAGCTCTCCGACGCTCACGGTATAAGCACAACCCTCCAGAGGATTCTGTTTCCAGGTGTGGTTACCCCGAGGGACAGGCCCTCTGCGCGCCGCATCAAATAGTCGATTGGCTGCTCCTTCAGGTCAGCAAGCTGGGCTTTCTCAAGAACTTCGCAGCAGCCAGAAAACAGCGAGAGGCAGCGTGTCGCCCGCTTCTTTGGTCCCTGCTCGCAATCGGCCGCTAGGGTGTGAGGCGCCCTGCTGATCACGGCCCAGCAGGGATCAAGTGGTGTTCGGTCTTCCGCGGGTCCGGAGAAACCAGGATAGCTATTCGCTAGCCACGAAGTAGCCGACAGCAAGCTAGTTGACCGCACCCTGTCGGTAGCCGGCGCGCTTTCGGATAGCTACTAAACAGCGACCAGCGAAGATGCTTGATGACGCGTGATAGGGAATTACCTTGCCCGCGCAGGCCGGACGCGGGTCGGGGGAGCGTCAACCGGAAGCGTCCCATTGGCTACTGGCTAGCTACTTAAAGGCTATTTCGTGCAGCCGGCAGGATGAGGTGGCGCTAGCTGGCAGTTCCCACGGACCGCTACGCCGACGAGCCATAACTCCCGATGTGGAGCCAAGTGGCTCGCTGGTACCTCCTAGTGACCTGACGGATACCAATAGGAAACTGGGAGACTACTGGTTGACTTCCGGTCGGCTGTCCGGCGACTTTCTGCCCGCATCCGGGAAGCGGCCAGTGGGCGCGGCTACTCTGTCAGGGGATGGCAGGCCGGTGAGTTGGGAGAACAACGATGCCGACTATCTGCATGGCGAGCAGCAAGGGAGGGTGCGGAAAGTCCACGAGTTCGGTCGTCTTGGCTACACAGCTCGCACAGCGCGGTGCCCCGGTCACGTTGATCGACGCCGACCCGAACCGCCCGGTAAGTGCGTGGGCGAAGCGGCCGGGCCGGCCAGAGCACCTGACGGTACTCTCCGACGTCTCCGAGGCGACGATTATCGACGAGATCGAAAAGGCGGCACAGACTACCCCGTTTGTGATTGTGGACCTTGAGGGGACCGCGAGCATGACAGTCGCATACGCTATCAGCCGCGCTGACCTCGTCATCGTTCCTGTTCAGGGTAGCCAGCTGGATGCAGCAGAGGCTGCAAAGGCGATCCGCCTCATCCGCCAGCAGGAGAAGGCATTCGGGCGCGCCATTGCCTACGCGGTACTCTTCACGCGTACCTCGGCTGCGATCCGTCCACGCACCCTGCAGCACATCCGGGCGGAGCTGGATGGCGCCGGGATACCCATCTTTCGGACACAGATGCATGAGCGGGAGGCGTTTCGCGCCATTTTCTCCTTCGGAGGCACGGTCGAGCATCTAAGCAGTACACAGGTCGGTGGCCTCGATGCGGCCGTAAAAAACGCCCGTGAACTTGCGGCAGAGGTCGTCGCGCTGTTGAGGAAGCCGGCCTTGAAGGAGGCTGCGGCGTGAGCAGCGAGCGCGCGAAGCTGTTCAGCAGCGAGGACGACCTGGATCTCAGCGGTTTTGCACCGAAGTCACCCGCGCGCCCTGAGGAGGTGAGGGGGGTCGCCGAGGGTGCCGGCTTCCGGAGCAGGGAGCCGAGCACTCAGCAGCCCGAGCCGGCGGCGACGGCTGGTCCTGCCCGACGCGACCCTCGCAGGTACCGCACGGGCCGCAACGTGCAGCTGAACCTGAAGGTCAGGCAAGAGGACATGGACGCCTTCTACCGGCTCGCGGATGAGAGCGGGGATGTCCTCGGAATGGTCTTTGCGGATGCGGTGGCGGCGCTGCAGCGTGAGCGTGCAGCCAAGAAGGGCTAAAAGGAGGCTACACAGAGGCTACTTGGTAGCGACCAAGTAGCCCCTTGGTGAGTGCGAGCCGGGCCGCAGCGGCGGCTCAAGTGAGCCGACGCCCGATGCGAACTCACGCGCCACCGCCGCCGCTGGGGCTGCACCCAAGGTGCTCGCTGGGTAGATGCTCCCCGGTGCTCCCCCGAACTTCCCGGCAGGCTGGAACTTGCGCCGCCGATTTGGGCGGAATGCGGATCGGGATGTGAGGAGTTCGGTGTGCCACCTGCACTATGCGTGAACGGCAGCGGGCGGCTACAACCCGTGACAGATCGTCGGTCCGCCGCGAGCGACGTGGCGGGACCGATGCGGCCGAGGAGACCCTGCCAAGCACGGGACCGGCGTGGTGACGCTGCGGCCTGGCTCTCCCTCAATTCACTCGCGGACTCTTACGACCGCAGCACCCCGCGCGGCGCGGTAGCTGAGGCTGCTCGGTCGATTGCTCCTCCCGGCGGCTCAGGGGAGGGCAGGCGGCCTCATCTGCCTGGCGCGACTTGGGAACAGTCGCTGCCGCACTATGGGACCCCTCGCGGCGTAGGAGGGATCTGGCGGTCCCTATTCTCTACTGCTCTGCCTCAGTGGAGGCGAGGCTGAGATGCTATCGGCGAGATCAGGCAGCTTCTCGCGTGGCTGTCTCCAGCATGGTGATTACGGCCGCACGCGCGGAGGTCCGCTCCTCCATTCTCACGCCTCGGAAGCGGACATGCTGCTTCCGGCCAGACTATGCCGCTTACCGCGCGCTCAGGCAGGCAGCCCATGTGGCTATTCAGCAGAGAGATGCCCGGCAGGGCGCTATCTCGTCCTTGCGAACGGAAGCTCAACCCGACTGCGGCGGCAGTTGAGCAGGTACGCGCCGAACCCGGCACGGCAGGGCGCAGGCCAGGTTTGTTCCGCGCTGCCGACCAGAAAACCAGTAAATCCGGGCCTGTCTGCCTTTCTCGGCAGGCACTTAGCTCGACTTTGGCCATTTGAGCTGAGGAGAGGCGGCGGAGCGGGCTGACCGGCTAGGGTGGATGCGTCCCCGCCAAGAGACGCCGCCATGCTCTGCCTGCCGACCCGCTTCGCCGCGG
>NZ_JAGIZB010000054.1 GCF_017813395.1 Pararoseomonas baculiformis
ACATGTTGCGCTCCGCGTCGAGGTGCCGCGCCTTGCGGTTCGTGAATCCTGGCACCCTGCCCGCTTGGCTGGCACGCGCGGCGAACCGGTCGCCGCCGAACCGTGTCGCGAGTCGCTTGGCGAGGGCATCGGCCAGCACGGGCTCCACCGGCTCCTCCGCGACCGTCACCCAGGCCTGCAGCGAGCCCGGCGAGGACTCGACCACCGCGGCGGGCGTGCACCAGCGCACCAGAGCGTCGAACGAGGCCAGGGGGACGTCGTCGACGAGGATGTGCCGGGTGTCCCAGGGCCGGCCGACGACGTGGAAGTGCTTCGCGTTGAGCTGGGCGAGCCAGGGCAGCGCAGGCTCGAGTTCCTCGTAAGCGAGGAAGCGCTTGTGCGTGACGGTTCCCGCTTCCGGTGCCGCCGGGACGGCGGTGATGAGGTAGCGGGCCGCTGGAAGCGCGGCGGCCCAGCGGAGAACGGCCTCGCGCGTGCGCTCGGCACCGGAGCGCGGGCGGTAGGGAATGTTTGTCATGGAAGGTGTCCGCAGGGAGGAGAGAGCGCCGGTCCGGAAGCGGACCGGCGCGGAGCGGCTCAGGCCGCGAGCGAAGCGCGACGAGCGGCCTGGAGCGCCGCGACCCAGCCTCCGGGCCCGGGCGGCATCGCCGTCACGATCGGCCGGCTTCCGTGGGGGAGGAGCTCCAGCACCTCCTCCACAGCGACGCGGGAGCGGCAGGAACCATCCGGCGCGAGGGCAAATCCGAGGACGACTTCTTCGACCTCATGCAGATGCCAGGCGAGCACCTCGGACGCGGCGGGGGTCCAGCCGCCACCGGGCGCGGCGTAGGTCGTGCGCCTGGTCAGGTCGGGATGCTCGAGGGCCGCGGCACAGATCACCTGCGCCGGGCCGTCAGCGAGGAAGAGCCGAGTGTGCATCGGACCAGGGGTCCGAAAGAGGCCGCGTTTTCCGCCCCGTGCGAATGCGTATGTGATCTTTGGACCGCCATGGATGATTTCCTGGCCGGTGAGCGCGTCGCCAGCGTTGCGGTGCTCCGCCCAGATCGTGTGGCCGTTGGTCCTCAGTGCCCCCCCGAACGGTGCCAGGTCCTCGGCGTAGAGCGGGATGTGAGCGAAGCCCGCGAGAAGGCGGCGGCGGGACGGAATGTCTGTGATGGTGGGCATGTGGGCCTCATGGTGGGTGGTGGGCGGCCCGCCCCTCTTTTCTCCTTTCTCCAGCCTGTCGGGCGGAGCGGAGGGGGCGGCCACTGGCTGGCCGCCCCTCCGCACCGACGACAGGCGATCCTTGCTTCCCCCTCGGGGTTCTGCTTCCCCGGCAGGGTTCCTTCCTCAGCCCTCCTGCCTGCGGCGCGCAGAGGCAGGCCGGCTAGGTGCTTCTCGCCGCGGTGCTGGTGACGCGGCCTTCACGGCGCCTGTCGCAGCCGACGCTCCACGCCGATGCGGCCCGTTCCGGCGATGAAGCCGACACCTGCGGCGTGAAGGGCGTCCACCAGCGCCGCGACCGTGCCCGCGCGTCCGGGAACCGGGTCGAGGTCCGGTGCGGACTCCAGCACCTTCACCGTGCGGAGCGACACGCCCGAGGCCTCGGCGAGGTCTGCCTGGCTCCAGCCCAGGAGGCCGCGGGCGGCACGGAGCTGCGCGGGGGTCGGGCGAATTTCTCTCGACAAGGGTGTTGACCTGCGATCCGGAAAATGCACCTTTAGTGCTGTTTCTCGGCGCGCGGTAGAGCAGTGTCTCCCGTCCGTCCCCTTTCCCTGCCCACATCCTCTCTGGAGTAACGCCCATGCACAGCATGGCGAACATCCTTGCGTGCGGCACTGCCGGCGTAGGCACGACACTGTCCTCCCCGGATCAGGGCCATCGTCTCGAGCTGCTCAACGGCGCCTTCCGCGCAGCCCTGGACCGTGCCATTGCCCGCGTCGCCTCTCGCCCCGGCGACGCTTGGCTCCTCGTAGGGCAGAACGCGCCCCCCGGCGTCGACCCGGATGGAGAGGCATTTCCACGCGGAAAGGGCTCCAGCAACCGGCTGCAGGTGCTGAGCGGCATCGCCGATCTCGACGCGATGGCTCGGATCAACGCGCTCCGTGCCGATCACAGCACCTACGGCTCACGGGCGCTCGCGATACAGGCGACCGGTGCGCGGATCCGTTTCAGCGTCGGTCAGATGCGTGCGGCCCTTGGCAGCAGGTTCACCGGCATCGTCGCCGCGGGCTGGGTCGCGCGTGACGGGGTGTGGCGCCACCTGCCCCTCGCGTGCCGGCCGGGCTGGAACGAACAGATGCGGAGCGAGTGCGGATTGCAGGTACTGACTATCCCCCACCCGAGCGGCCGGAACCTCCTGACCAATCCGGAGGAGATCCGGGAGGGCACGATCGCAGCCCTGCGAGAGGCCGGCATTGTCGCTGAACATGCTTGGCAGGCTTGAGAATGCCGGGCTGTGGACGTTGGACGACGGAACTTGAGCGGTGGTCACAAGCATCCCGTTATTGGCAGCGATGATAAAATTCACGACTGTCCAGCTTCGCGCAGGAGCGCGGGCGATACCTTGGAATTGCCCCCATCAAACCGGACATAGGACCCTATGGTCTGGCGCGGGTCAGCCGGATCTGGCGGGCAGCCCGGGCCACAGTCTACCGCCATCGCCTGCCACCCCGGACGGAGCCGCCCAGGCGGCCTGGGCCGGTCGGGCCGATGCCGGATCCCGAGTTGGTCGAGGCGATCCGGGCTGTCCTCGCGGCCAGCCCCTTCCATGGCGAGGGCCACCGCAAGGTCTGGGCGAGGCTGCGCATGAAGGGGGTCCGGACCTCCAGGCGCCGTGTGCTGCGGCTCATGCGCGAGCACGACCTGCTCGCCTCGTCCCGGGTCGGCAGCCCCCGAGGCCCGCGCAACCACGACGGCACCATCATCACCGACACCCTGGACACCATGTGGGCGACCGACATGACCACCACCTGGACGGCCGAGGGTCAGGCGGCGGTGTTCGTTGCCGTCGACCACCACAGCGCCGGGTGCGTGGGCCTCCATGCCGCCCGGCGCGGCACCCGCTTCGAGGCCCTCGAGCCTCTCAGGCAGGGCGTGCGCCAGCACTTCGGTGGCTTCGCCAAGGGCATCGCGGCGGGCCTCGCTCTGCGCCATGACCATGGCTCGCAGTACATGTCCGACGCTTTCCAGGGCGAGCTGACGTTCCTGGGCATCGAGAGCTCGCCCGCCTTCGTGCGGGCACCTGAGGGGAATGGCTGCGCCGAACGCTTCATTCGAACCCTCAAGGAGAACCTCCTCTGGGTCCGCACATTCGACACCGTCGAGCAACTCCGCCAAGCGCTGCTCGAGTTTCGCCAGACATACAACTCAACCTGGCTGATCGAGCGCCACGGCTTCAGAACACCGGACGCCATCCGCCAGGATCACCTTTCAACCGCGGCACTCGCCGCGTAGGCTCCACTCAGGTGTCTCAGAAACTGCGGGCGGTACACTTGCGCGGGCCCGAATCCTCAACGCCCTTGACGAACATTTGGCGGTCCAGCCCGGCTGACCGTTTTTCGCAAAAGGTTGCGTCCCGATCTAAGCAACGAGCTACCGCAGGCTAATAATAATAGCAACCTTGACGAACATTTGGCGGTCCAGCCCGGCTGACCGTTTTTCGCAAAAGGTTGCGTCCCGATCTGAGGAACGAGCTACCGCAGGCTAATAATAATAGCAACCTTGACAATGGATTGACGCAAAACGAGCGCGCCTCATGCAGGTGTAGATGAGCGATGCCGGTGTCACCGAGCCGCGCAATTCCGTGGCGGCGTCGGACTGGAGCCCGCTATGGACCTCTTTTATGTTGTCGGCCATCCACATCCGCTAGCCGGTCCCACACAAGATAAAGGTGCCATAGCCGAGTGCATCGATGGAGTGTGGCATCTTTGTGTCATGGTACCTCGTCCGGGGCCATCTTTGATCGATGCTATGAGCAGCGGGCAACTCGTGCTCGGGTTGCTGCCAATCACCTCCCTTGGTTGGGTCTGGCTCCTCCAAATCTCGCCGCGCTACACTGTGGAGGCAATCTACGCGCCGGCCTTTCGAAATCCAGCGTATCGCACGATGCCCCAAGCAACTTCGGAGGGAACAGGCCGCATCGTGATCGTGCTGATCGACGAGGATGCGATCGTGCGCTCCATTCGCGACACCTCGCTTCCAGCTTCGTTTCATGAGAGAATCTACACCCTCTACGCTGATGGCCTGCGCAGCGCCTCGAAATTCTCAGGTCGCGGCTGGGGCGAGGTGGTGGCCTGCTACGAGGAGGGATATGCGACCCCGATGGATGCACTGCGGTACGCCACTGCAATCCATACCGTCCCAGCGATGCAAAGGGGCTGACCAACAAACAGAAATAGGTTTGCCGTCCCCCTTTGAGTAAGCGCGGCGTAGGGGCCCTTCTTGCGCACTGTCGTTGACCTCGCGAGGTGGGCCGTCGCGGAGGTGGTGCGATGGCGCGATCGGTGGCGAGTACGAATGCCAGCACTGGTGCTAGCACTGGTGCTAGCACTGGGCGATGGAGTGGTTGGAGCTCGTCACCCGCGGGGCGCGGCGGGATTACACGGCCGAGGAGAAAGCGGCGTTCCTGGCAGAGGCTGCTGAGCCGGGGGCACGGGTGCTGGGGGTGGCGCGAGGCCGAGAGCAGGCCGGTGAAGCGCAAGGCGGCCCCGCGTCCGCCGCGGCTGGTGCCGCTGGTGGTCGGCCCAGGCGTCCCGGCCGAGGTACCGGAGGTCGTCGCGCCGCCTGTCCGGGAGATGGTCGGGGCGGCGATCGAGGTCGTGTTGCGGAACGGCTGCGGGTTGGCGGCGAGGCGGAGGTGGCGGTGTTGGCCCGGCTGGCCGCGGCGCTGGAGGCAAGGTCGCGCTGCCATCCGGGGCGCGCATCCTTCTCGCCACTTAGCCTATGGACTTCCGCAAGGGGGCGCATGGCTTGGCGGCCGAGGTGCTGGGGCAGGACCCGTTCTCGGGGGTGGTCCTGGTGTTCCGGTCGCGCCGCGCGGACCGGATCAAGATGTTGGTCTGGGACACATCGGGTCTCGTCCTCGTCTGGAAGCAGCTCGGCCTCGTCGAGGGCTGGCCCAACAGCCGCATCGACGATCTCATGCCCTGGCACTGGGTCGACGTGAAAGCAACCTGAGCGTCAGCCGCGCCCAGCAAGGGTCTGTAGGCCTCGCTTAACCCCTTTACGCGATCCGCGTGTGTCCTTTATAACAGTCTCACAAGAGGCCATGTACACATGCGGACCATCGCACTCGTGAACCAGAAAGGTGGCGTTGGTAAAACGACCCTCGCCTGCCACTTAGCCGTCGCATTCACCATTGTGGGTAAGAACGTTGTTCTTCTTGACCTCGACCCGCAGGCCAGCGCTGCGGAGTGGGGCGATGCCCGGCAGGCTGAGTTCCCACATGTCCAAAGCATTCAGCCTTCCCGCCTAGCCAAGACGGCTCAGCAGATGAAGGAGATCGGCGCAGACATTTGCATCCTCGACACCGCGCCGCACTCGGAAGGCACGATCATGGACGCCGTTCGCCTGGCTGATCTGGTCCTGATCCCCTGTCAGCCGTCGATCATGGACCTTAGGGCCATGAGCAAGACGATCAACCTAGTGAAGCTCACCTCGGTCCCCGCCTTCGCCGTGCTTAACAGCGTTCAGCACCATTCGACACTTGCCGCAGTGGAGGCCGAGAAGACGATCCGCGATCTTCTTGGGCTCCCAGTCGCACCGGTGAAAATTGGGGAGCGCGTCGCCTACAGCAGATGCTTCATCACCGGGCAGGTGGCGCAAGAGATTGAGCCGGACGGCAAGGCTGCGGCTGAGGTCAAGAAGCTCCACAAGTGGACCGCCCAGCAGCTCGAGAAGGTTCCTGCATGAGCAAACCGAACTTTGCCGCCGGCCTGAAGGCACTCCGGCCAGAGGCGGCGCCTTCCCCTGCCCCGGTGACCACTCCGCCACTGCAGACCGCCCAAGCGCCATCTCGCGCCGGTAAGGTCGCCATCAGCGCTTACTTTGAGCCAGAGGTTCGGAAACAGCTCGCGATCATGGCGGCCCGGCAAGACAAGTCCCAGGCGGCCCTCATCGCCGAGGCCCTCAACATGCTCTTCGAGCACTACGGCGAGAGCCCTATCGCACGAGCCTAACTATGAGGATTTCGGGGGATGGTCGTGTTGGGCTAGTGTCTGCCTTACTGACTGCCCAAAAGTGAGATCTTCGGGGCGCGACGGCGGATGCGGTCCTGTGAGGGCATCGGAGAAAGAACGTGTTCAGCCCGCCCTGCGATCCTCGCCCTCCGACCAATCTTGGAGGCCTGCCGCTCCCGAAACGCTGCCTGCAGCTCCTCGTCAGACTTCTTGAACCAGCCGACGCTCACCTTCACAACCTTCTTGCCCTGCTTTACGGGAAGAACAGCCAGGTCGAACGGGGCAAGCGCGTTGACCTCCGCCACAGCGGGCTTGAGAACGTGAAGATTCAGCTCGCCGAATGTCTTATACCGCCCCGGGGGCACACCTAGCATAGATCTAAATTCTTCAAGAGTGTATTCGAGCTGTGTTTTAAAGGACAGGTTAGCGACTTGTGCCACATTCTCATAGAGAGATACTGAATACTTTGACGAGAATGACATGATGATGGGGAGAGCGATCTTTCCCCAGATCGTGCTCTTTTGTAAAATTTCGATCAGCATCGCATCGAAGCTGTAGGTCAAAACTCCGGCCGGGCGGTCAGGGCTATCCAGGTCGTTTCCGCCCAGGAACTGAACGCGCCTAGTCTTCCCGTTCGGAAGCCGAACGACCAGCAGCGTCCGCATCAGCGCCTCGATAGCCTCCTCGACCATCTCGTAGCCCTTATGACCGGTTGGCTTCAGCTCGTCGATCTCGACCGTGTAGCGCTTTCCTTCCCCAACCCCCTGCATGTGGGCGTGGTGCCAAAGGACTGTGATGGCACGTCTAGCATTTAGGGTGAGTTCGTGGTGCCCCGTCACCTGGATCAGCTCGGCCGGCTTGATTGCCTCCTGGCCGCGCGGCGTTAGGGCCAGCGTAAGAATCGGAGCATCGGACATGGTCGGAGGATACCTACTGGTGCCAAGTATGAGAACAGCCCCCCGAATTCCTCATAGTTAGGCTCCGAAGACCTCGTCAAAGCGGCTTCCCCTGTGGGTAACCCGCCCCGTTTCCCCGAACATCTCATAGATAGGCCCCCGATTCCTCATAGCTCTGCCCGGAAAGCTCATAGGATTGCCCCTGACCGCCCGGATCCCTCATCGGAGTCCCCGAATTCCTAATACTTGCGGCCCTAGTCGCATGAAAAGGCACGCCGAAACCCGGCAGAATCAATGAATCTTTGAATCACTGAATCCAGTTGAAGCTCTTGATGACCTCCTGCACGCCAGCGCCCCTTTCTGACGTCACATTTTACAGTTGGCGGGCTCTGAACGAACTGTAGATCACTGAGAGTGAGGTGGGCGCCCGTACGGCATGTGACACCTACAGGTGACTTAGCTATGCGACGTGGACAAAGGTGCTTTCCGTTTGGTGCCCGGGGTAGTTCAAGGCTGCCTTTGGGTGGAGGAGGAGGTGCTGCGGGGGCTCTTGACGGACGAGGAATGGGCGTTCTTCGAACCTTTCGTGGTCGAGACCGGCCCGTTTCGCGGCCGCCCGCCTGGCGGCCACCGCCGGGTGCTGGACGCCGTCTTCTGGGTAGCGCGCACCGGTGTTCCCTGGCGCGACCTGCCGCCTGAGTTGAGCAACTGGAACTCGGTGCACCGGCAGTATCGGCGCTGGACCACTTCGGGCCTGTGGGACGTGCTGCTGCAGGCCGTGGCCGATGGGGCGGCGATGCGGATGCCCTGCAGATGATCGACAGCACCATCGTGCGGGCCTACCACTGCGCGGCTGGCGCAAAAGGGGGCCTCATCGCCAGGGTCTTGGACGCTCGCGCGGTGGCTTCTCGACCAAGGTCCATCTGCGCACCAACGCGCATGGCTTGCCGATCGGCCTGGCGCTGACGCCGGGCGAGGCGCACGACAGCACCGCCTATGCCGAGTTGATGGACGAACGCGATAGCGACCCCGGCATCCTGCTCGCCGATCGCGGCTACGACAGCGATGACATCCGCCAGGACGTCCGCGATCGTGGCGGCCAGCCGGAGATCCCCACCAAGCGCAACCGGCGGGCCCAGCACAGCGTCCAGCGGCCAATCTACGCGCTGCGCAACCGCATCGAGCGCTGCATCAACCGCCTGAAGAACTGCCGCCGCGTCGCCACCCGATACGACCACACCGCCAGCAGCTTCCTTGGCTTCGTCCAGCTCGCCGCCATCCGCCTATGGATCGGCTTTGTCCACGCCACCTAGCCGTGACGTTCGCCAGACGCTGAGGAAACCTAGGCGTGGGGCTTGGCCCTGAGTGAAGTAAGGCAAAGCACAATGATTGAATCTTAACTTGTTATCATGTGAACATCACAACGTGTCTGATATCGGACATGCTGATGACTGTGGAACCATGAAAGCTGTGAGGATGGGGGACATCGCCTTAACCTCCCTTCCGCTTACAACAGGCGTGCGTAGGTCCTCACCCTCATCAGGCGACATCGAGAGGCACTAAGCTCGACTTTGGCCATCAGGCGGCGTGGCAGATGGCGTAGGCCAAGGCGCGTTGTAGGGCTGGGCGGGTTTTTGCGGTGGGTGCTGCGCCGTAAGGTGAGCAAACCCTGCTCTCGCCAGATATGGCGTCGCACGGCAGCGAGGGTGTCGCTAAAGGTCGGGTGCGGCTTGCGGTACCAAGCGCTGCCAGCCGCAGCCTGTCGCTCCGCGGGCCCGAGCCGGGCGGCCAAGAGGGTGACGTGAGAGAACAGCGCGAGCAGGCATGGTGTGGTGCGGGCGATGGCGAGGTCCGACCACTGGCGCTGGGTTTCGACGCCGAGGTGGGCACGGCCAATCCGCTTCGCGCCTCGACCCTGGAACGTGACTTCCAGCTGCCGGTGCTAGACGAACCAGCCCAGGATATGTTCGGGCGCACGTTGGAGATCTGTGCACAGCAGGGCCTGCGGGCTGAACCGCATCGGACACAACGTACGGCACCTTTGAAGCGGTGATGTCGTGACATGCCCAGGCGACATGGCTCGCTGATCGCCTCAGAAGGAGAATACTAAGCTGGTCGCCCCCTCCGCGCAAACGGTTACCTCACACCTTTATGCAGGTACGGGCTGACAGAAATCAGCATACAGCCATTGTACGCGGATCGCGACTTACTCTGTCGCTGTATAGAGTTAGCCTCTTCGGAGCACCTGATATGCGACCTGTCCGAGCCTCAGGGTACAGTCTTAGATGGTACCATCATGCTACAGGCCATGATGGTGCGTCGGACGCATATAGACAGGCGATCTCGGCACGCCACAATACGGGCACTAGCTGAACCGTACATCGTCGAAAGCTTCCGACATCTTCTGACCACAAGATCCTTTCCTTATAGCACGTTGATATGTTTACTTGTTCACATAACGGCTGTTTAACATTAAGACATGATGACGTGTGGGCGTGTTATCATGTTATGCGGAGGCGCGGAGCGATTAGTCTCCTTGGAGGAGATCCATTCATCATCCAGGTATTCGAGCGTCTGCCTGTGTGACAATGAACATGTTCACATTTCAACATGTTGGTGTGTCCTCAGAGTAGCATGCTGCAGGGCCAAGTGCAGATCCCATGCTCCAAGGGCAGCGCCACTGTAGCCATGCACTTCTGGGATTTAGGCGGCGTGCAGCTCGTCAACATTTCAAATCAGTAGATGGAAATTGCGGACAGTGCCCCACCCGTGGAGGGCCCTAAGACGCAGTGCCAGTGCGGTAGCCCGATTCGATGCGGCTGGATGGCGCAGCTCGCGTTGGGAGGCTTCTGCCCTCGCCTGCGAAGGGTCTGGTGGACCTCGTCCTGCAACAGTCCGATCTAGCCGCCCAGGAACCAGCGCAGCCGGGAGATGATGTCGAGGTCTCCCTTCTGCATGCCTCGAAAGGGCCCTGGACCAGTGTGTTGAGAAGCCTCGTGACTCGCGTCCTTCGTGATGATGGAGGAATTCGCCGGTTCAACCTGGCTTCCATCCTGGGCGGGAGCGAGGATTGCAATGCGCTTTCTTGCGCCTTTGGCGGCAACCGAATCGGTGTTGTTGAGCGTCCCGTGGAGCCTGCCACCAATGCCGTGAGCCGAAGTCGGCTCTCCCCCCTTTTTGGTATCGTTGCTGCGGATCCGGGATGGACGATTTTTCGCAAACCTGCCGGGCGGTGGGCTGATTACGGCGGGAGCGGGCTACGCCCCTGGAAAAGGGGGGAGGGCGACTCGGCCTGCCCTAGATAGACGGGAAGAGCACCATAGCCGGCCTCGGGAAGCCTACAGACCCTCAAGGCCGAACTCCTCTGCCCTGCCTCCCCGACGAGGGGCCTGCGGTAGGGGCGTGAGCGTCCTTGCTCGTTTCCTGCTGTTGACGGGGCGGCGAAGGAGATCGCCACCCGCACTGAGGGAAAGCTGCATCAATCCCCTGCTATTCCGGCGTCCCTCCCGCCCATTTACCTGAAGCATTCTACCCGCCCGGCGTCGCCGCGTAGCGCTAGGAGGACGATGCGGCGCACCGTCACGTTCGGCTCTGTCTCCACGGCGAAGCGGAACATCAGCCCCTCAGCGCCGTCGCTCCCCAAAACCGGGGCAAGCTGCTCGGCCTCGCTCTCCTGCTGGCGCAGGGTGCGCTTGGATGGGTCTTCAACATCGCCCCGGTAGAACCGCGCCGGCACGCCCTCGATAAGGAAGACGAAGTGGTGGGTCTCGTCGAGCTCCCCGAGCCAGGCATAGCGGCGACCTTCAGCGGTGCGGGCAAGCTGGTGCTTGGTGAAGGCGTAGGCGCGACAGCCGATCGACGAGGCATCGTCTCCCGCCCAGGGATCAGCGAAGGCAACGGCGTCGGCGCGGCCGCGGGTTAGGAGGCGGGCAGCGCGCGGGAGATGAGGCGGTGTCAGGCATGGTCTCGTCCATCATGCTGGTATGATAACGGAAGAAGGACGTGGGACCCCAGCGGCTGCGCTAGAGAATAGGAGGCGTGGAGGTCAGCTCTCGATAGGTATCCACCCTGGCACGACTGATGACCGTTGGCCGCCATCACCTTGGCAAGGCCGACACCGTGCCCGTCGCCGCGATCGCGGCCAGTGTGCCACAACTGGCCGAATTACGGGCCCTGGTGGAACGCTTTCAGGCCATCGTTCGAAGGATGGCTCTTAAGCTGGATGACTGGATTGAACGTGCCAGAACGAGGCTCATCGCGCCCCTGCCAACGGCATCTCGAAGGATCCTGCTGCGGCGCGTCCTGCCGTCGCCGAGCCCTGGTCAAACGGCCAGACCACCCGCCTCAAGCTCGTCAAGCAACAGACATACGGCCGTGACAACCTCTACCTGCTCAAAGCGCGGCTTCTGGGCGCCGCGTCACCACCAGCCGTCATCAGCGAGTTTGCGTCAGAACTCCGGTTAGGTGCTGAAACACAGACTGAGCCAACGTGTGTTTCGACACCTGTTGGAACCTCAGCCTGTACAACCGGAACGCTGGCGCGGGCTTCTGTTGTCATGCCGGCTTGACCCTGAGTAGGCCTGCGGTTCCGGTGAGGGCAGGCGTGTCTCTGGTCTGGTGCACGAGGCGGTCACCGTCGTGGCGACTTCCTCCCTTCTAACCTTTCTCCCCATCCTCCCCGTAGGGAGGACAGGGGGCGTGTGATCAGCGCGGCGGGCTCCACGGGGGCGCCGCTCCAAGATCGCAGCGGCGGTCTCAACCGTCCGGGGCGCGTAGGCCGCAGCCGCCGCGGGCCGCATGGATGGCTCCGAAAAATCCGTGCTCGTCATGGCACACCACCAGGACGTCATCGAAGGCCGTGCCGCCCGCAACCGTGAGGCCGCCGCGCGCCATTGGCGATGCGCTGGAGTAGCCGGTCGCGCTGGTCGCGGCGCGCCTTGCAGGGCTGCGGCACTTCGCCGGGATGGACAGCAAGACGCCTGTCTTGGGTGAAGGGAACCACTCTACGACTGACCTTGGGCACTGGATGGAAGCCAGGGAAGTCCTTCTTGGCTGATCGTGTCCCAGCGCGTGGTGTAGGAGCGATGGCTCCTGGCGGGCTGGGCCGCAGTGTCAGGTGGGCACAGCGCCGAGCCTGACGGGGCCAGTGTCGCTGACGGCGGCGACGGTTTCCAGGGTCATGTAGCGGGAGCGCTGGGTGGCCCATTCGTCAGATTGCTCGAGGAGGATGGCGCCGATGAGCCTGACGGCCGCGGCCTCGTTCGGGAATATGCCGACCACATCCGTTCTGCGCTTGATCTCGCCGTTGAGGCGCTCGATCGGGTTCGTTGAGTGTAACTTGGCCCGGTGCGCGGTCGGGAACGCCATGTAGGCGAGGACATCCTCCTCGGCGCTGTCCATGAGGGCGGCAAGCTTCGGGACCTTGGGGCGGAGCTGGTCGGCCACCTTGCGCCACTGGGCGTGGGCGGCCGGGGCATCTGCCTCGGCATAGGCCGTGCCGATCCAGGCGGAGACGATGCGGCGCTGGGTCCTGCCCGCATGGGCCAGGGCGTTACGGGCGAAGTGGACGCGGCAGCGCTGCCAAGTGGCCCGGAGCACCTTCGTCACGGCGGCCTTCAGACCCTCGTGAGCATCGGAGACGACGAGCTTCACGCCCCGCAGGCCGCGGCGCGTCAGGGAGCGGAGAAAATCGAGCCAGAAAGGCTCCGCCTCGGAGGCGCCGACCGCCATGCCGAGCACCTCGCGGCGGCCCTCTGTGTTCACGCCTACAGCAATGGTGACGGCCACCGGGACGATCCGGCCCGCCTCGCGCTGTCAATGCTGAGGTGGATTTCCTCAGAAGCGCTGGCTGAAAATTCCCCAGATCGGCTGGTCCTCATGTGTTGGGACTGAGGTCGGCGTGCCTGGCCTTGGGTGGCCTGCCGCGGCGGCGGGGTGCTGTTTCGGGTTTGTGCAGCGGCGGCGTTGATGCTGGTTGGGGCAACAGGTCGGCATGGCGGCGGAGACGGTAGCTGGCGCCCTCGATGCGCACGACGACGGCGTGGTGGAGCAGGCGGTCCAGGAGGGCTGTCGCGACCACGGTGTCGCCGAACACATCGGTCTGCCTCTGTTTCGGACCGGGTCATCTCTGAGGTGACGGTTACCGACCCGCATCACCCGCTGCATGGGGAGCGGCTGCGACTGTTGTCGCTGACCTGCGCACGGGG
>NZ_JAGIZB010000055.1 GCF_017813395.1 Pararoseomonas baculiformis
CCATCGCCGCCGAGGTGCTGAACCGCATGTTGGACCTGGGTCGCCCAGATTACGTCCGCATCGCCTGATCATTAGGGCTCTCGGGAGAGATGCATCCACCGCTTCGATCGATGCAACAAGGTCGCAAACCGGCCCTGATTTGCAGCCACAAGCCGCCCAGGACAATTGCGCTCGTGGACTGGTGGCGCCCGGATGCCACCTGCGACGCAATGCGATTGCGAAGTTCGGACGTAAGCATGGCTGTCAAGAGGCTACGGGAGGGCATCCGTGCCGCATCTAGCAGAATGCTGGACGGGATGGAATTGTCACCCCTGCCACCGTCAGTTCCGCGTCAGCCTTATATGTTCAGCCACTCGGTGGCAGGCATTTCGTGTCTGGCCATACCACTCCTCCGGAACGAGACCGAGGTTTTCTTCGGCCATTACAGGAATACCAACCGGGGGAGCCGGTTCGGAGAACGGGGCGGCCATACGACCTAATATGGCACAATCGGCAGCTACACGCCCCGAGCGAACGTATGCTTGCCGAGGCTGACGTCTCGAGAGCAGATGTAGCTCTACGGCGGTCAGTCCACCGCTCCTCAGAGTTCCTGACGAATCCTCGGGTTGCCCTCGGGTCTCGCGTCCAGGTCAATCTGCCGTGCGGCGCGCAGGCCAGATTCGATCGCACCTTCCACCCAGCCGGACTTCAACGTGGTAAAGTCCCCAGCGAAGTGGATCCGGCCCTCAGGTATCTTCCACTCCCGGACCATCCAGCCACCACCAAGCGGTGGCCCGCCGAAGGAACCACGGATCCAGGGCTGCTCGCTCCAGGCAAAGGAGTCGGTCGAGATCACCTCATCGAATAGGTCCGGCATGTCGCGCCGGAACTCCTCCAGGATCGTCGCTGGGCGCTCCGCCTTCGGCCGAGCGAGTACGGCGTCTGCATTCGTGCCGTTGAGATAGAAGAACACGCTTCCGAAACCGCCCGGCTCGTTGCCGGTGATGTCGATCACCCGCTCCCATGGACGGTCCCCCCCTGCCATAGGCCAGCCCCGGACGTTTCTCGTCAACCAGCTCGGGCTACGGGTCTTCGCAATGATCTTGACGGTCTTGTCCCACTCCATTTCCGCGATCATGCGGCGCTTGCCCGGCGACCAAGCTGGCCGAACCTCGACGTCACTCATAACGCTAAATGGGATCGTCGAGATCACGGCGTCGCCCACGAACTCGCGTCCGTCCCTCGTTGCCACCCGAATGTTTGCGCCCGACTGGTCTATAAGAACGACCTCGGCCCCGAGAGCAAACCGTTCCCGTCCGATCGCAGTCGCGATCGCCGAAGGCAGGCGTTCGTTCCCGCCCCGGATCCGGAAGAGGTTCTGATCGCCGAAGTGGTAGGCAAGGTCCGGGATCGTGCCGAGAGCGGCAGAACCGCTCGTGAAGGTTCCGCCATGGGCGTCGAGGAGCTTGCAGAACACCTCCGACGCGCCCACACCCCGGATCAGGTCACCGAGGGTCACGTCGCCGAGGCGATCGAGGCTACCCTCGTCAGGCCAACGGGAGTCCAGGACTGTGTCGGTGTCGAGGCCCGCGCGGTAGAGATACTGGTTCAGCATCGTCGGAACCGTGACGTTCCGCTCCTCGCGCGAAAGCGCCCATGGCCAGCCGGCTGGGTTGGAGCCCTCTCCTGTTTTCCCCTCGACGATGTATCGCGGCAGACCATCATTGAGGCTCAGGAGCGGGAGACCGAACCGTCGCACATAGGCGAGCACATAAGGCATGTTCGAGCGAAAATGCCCGCCGCCTGCTTCCGTGAACATGCCGTCCCCAAGCGGCACGGACAGGAGGCGGCCTCCGATTCGGTCCTGACGCTCGATGACGTGCACCTCATGGCCTTGCCGCAGGAGAGACAGCGCAGCTGTGAGGCCTGCCATGCCGGCACCGAGGACAAGAACGCGCTTCCGATTCGATGCCTGACCCAGCGCCGGCGCGGCGAGCCCTGCCCCCGCTACACCGCCAATAGCACGTAGTACCGAGCGGCGCCCGAGACCTGGAGCAGGCTGTGTCGGACGGTTCGCGAAGGCCATAAAATTGTTCTCTCGCCGGTCTCGTTCAGCGCCTCGGCTAAGCAACTGAGGCGCACCAAGATTTTAGATGCGCTCCCGGTTCGGCGGCAAGGAGGGCAGGGTCAGGCTTACGAGCCTCCCCGGTCCGATCGTGCACCGCGCCCGGTCGGGTCCATCCTCGGCCGGCCTCGATAGGAGCGCCCTAGTGATCCCAGCACCACCGACCTCACCGGCCTCACCGGCGGGAAGACGCCGATCCGCGCTAACCAAAAGGCCCGAGGCCCTCCGATTGTGCCAAGCAGGCCGGTCGATCGCTCAGGGATAGCCTGCCGCCTCAGGAGCTACGCCACACGAGATCGCGCATAAAAACCGCCGCGATTCGCCCGAAGCGCGATTATTCTCTGGAACGATACAACCGTCGGTAGTATATTCGCTTCAGAAACGTAAACTGGGGCGAACTTGATGATGCGGGTGATCGGCTGCCTGAGCGACAGCCATGATCTGGTCCTCGTTGCGGGAGCAGCCCTCCTCTGCGCCGGAGCTTCGATGGCGGTGCTCGGCCTGCTTGACAGGGCGCGGGGGGCAGCAAGCCCTTGGGCCCGACGCGGTTGGCTGGCCTTCGCCTCCGCTACCTTTGGTGGGGGTGTCTGGGCGACACATTTTGTGGCGATGCTCGGCTATGATCCGGGCCTGCCTGTGAGTTACGAGATCTCGACCACCATCGCGTCGGCGGCTCTGCTTGTGGCCGTTGGGGTATGCGTCTTCGGCACATGCTTCAACCAGCCGAGCCGAACGAAGGCGCTCATCGGCGGAGCGCTCCTCGGAGGAGGCGTGGGCGCCATGCACTACCTTGGAATGGCGGCACTACGCCTCCCCGGGCGACTCACCTTCGAGGCAGACCTGGTCATCAGCTCGGTGCTCCTCGGGGCAGCGTTCTGCTCCGTAGCAATGGCTCTGTCCGTCACGGCGGGAGCTAGAGCTCGCCTGGCTGCGGTGGCGCTCCTGGCCGGAGGTATCGTCTCGCTGCACTTCACCGGGATGGGGGCTGTGCAGATCTGGCCGGATGGCAACGTGACCCTGCCTGCCAATAGCCTGGACAGGCGCCTCTTGGGAGGGCTGGTCGGAAGCGTCGCCATGACGCTGCTGGTTGCGGCGGTGGGTGCCGTCGCCTTTGAGGCACGCCATCGCGCCGCCCGCAGCAGCGCCGAGGCCGCGCGGATGCGTGCCCTGGCCGGGGCTACCTTTGAGGGAATTGCCGTTCTCTCGGACGACGAGACAATCTGCGATGCAAACCACCGCCTGGCTGAAATGCTCGGCCAGCCCCTTGAGCGGGTGGTGAACGCGCCCCTCTCGGATTTCCTCTCCCCGGTGGTCGGAAGCGGCCACAGCGGTACCGCATGGCTCCTGGGCGCCGCGGCGGATGGAGCCATTCCTGCAAGCCTCAGAGGGACGACCGGCTCTGTTCCAGTTGAGGTCCGCACTGGCGAGATGTTGGGCGCCGATGGAGCACACCGCGTGCTCGCGATACGCGATCTGAGGGAGCGAAAGGCTGCGGAGGCGCGCATCGCGCACATGGCGCACCATGATGGCCTGACTGGCCTGACCAACCGGGTTCTCCTCAAGGAACGGCTGAGCCAGGAACTCGCGAGGGCACGCCGGGAGGGCGGACAGGTAGCTGTGTTCTGCCTGGACCTCGACCGCTTCAAGATGATCAACGACACGCTGGGGCATCCTAAGGGCGACGCCCTGCTTCAGGGTATCGCGGCATGCCTACTTCGCAACGTGAGAGAGACGGACACGGTGGCCAGGCTCGGCGGGGACGAGTTCGTTATCGTCCAGGCCAGTGTCACTCAACCCAACGATGCAATCGCCCTTGCTAAACGGATCGTTGAGGAGGTGTGCTTGCCGCACGACCTCGACGGCCACCAGGTCGTGGTCGGTACCAGCATCGGCATCGCAATATCACCGGGCGATGGTGAGGATCCCGACACCCTCCTCAGGAACGCCGATCTGGCTCTCTACCGTGCCAAGAGCCAGGAGCGAGGGAGCTGGTGCTTCTTTGAGCCGGAAATGGATGCACGCATGCAGGCCCGCCGTACACTCGAGCTGGACCTCCGGCGGGCGGTGGCTCTGGGAGAGTTCGAACTGTTTTACCAGCCGACTTTGGACCTGCAGACTCGCGTCCTACAGGGCTTCGAGGCACTGATCCGGTGGAATCATCCCGAACGTGGGCTGATTCCGCCCGGCGAGTTCATTCCCCTTGCTGAGGAGATCGGGCTGATCATCCCCATCGGTGAGTGGGCACTGAGGCGGGCCTGCTCGGAAGCGGTAGCGTGGCCGAGCAAGCTGAAGGTCGCTGTGAACCTCTCGCCGGTACAGTTTGCCGGACGCGGCCCAGCAAGGGCAGTTTCAGAGGCGCTGGAAAGTTCAGGGCTAGATCCGGCACGGCTGGAACTCGAAATCACCGAGACCGTGATGCTGCGTGACACCGAAGCGACGCTCACGATGCTGCAGGAGCTCAAGGCGCTGGGCGTAGGGATTGCCATGGATGACTTCGGCACCGGCTATTCCTCGCTGAGCTATCTGCGGCGCTTTCCCTTTGACCGCGTCAAGATCGATCGCTCCTTTATCAAGGACATCGGTCTCTCTCACGAGAGCACCTCCATTGTTCGTGCGGTTGCGCAGCTCTGCGAGAGCCTGGGAATGGCTGTCACCGCCGAGGGAGTGGAAAGCGAACAGCAGATGATGCAGCTCGAAGGCGGAATTCGAACCAGCAGCGTCATGGAGGTGCAGGGCTACCTGTTCAGCCGCCCTCAGCCAGGGAGGGAAGTGCCGCAGCTCTGCCGGACCTTTGGAACTCCCGAACTAGAGCTGCAACAGTGATGGGTAAAGCCCGCCGAAGCGTTCTCCTTCCTCTATCGCACCCCAGCCCCAGCCTCCGCCATGAACTCGACGCCAGATGTTTTGAGGGATGGCGCTGCATCGTAAGCGTCAGCCCATCCTTCCAATTACCCACATCGTCGATGGGCCGCTTGCGTTGAGTGACCCGCTCGTGATTCGTTTCCATGCACCGCGTTGGCTTTGGACGAGGTGCTGGTATGTCGGACGGCGCTGGTGCTCCGGCGGCCGCTGGTTTGTCATGGGTTGATGGCGAGCTGCCGTCCAATGGTTTAGGTGACGAGCGTCTGGTGGGGCGATTGCGGCTGCTGCTACGGCAGCTGAGCAATGCCATCGGGCGACCACTTCCGCTCGCCTGTCAGGACTGGGCGGGCACCAAGGCCGCCTACCGCTTCTTCTCGAATGAGCGCTTCGGCGAGGATGCTGTCCTGTCGGGTCACCTTGCTGCCACCGCTGCCCGCTGTGCCGCAACGGACGGCCCGATCCTGGTCGTCCAGGATACCACTGCGTTCGCCTACAAGTGGGCCAAGCCAGGTACGTTCGGCGCGATCGGCCGGGCCCCCACCGGCCGTGACCGCCAGGGCAGGCTGCGCCTGCATACGCAATGCGGGGTCCTCATGCATGCCAGTCTTGTCGTGACGCCGGAGGGGCTGCCGCTGGGCCTGGCGGCGGCCAAGTTCTGGACCCGCTCCCAGTTCAAGGGGGCGAACGCACTCAAGCGGCACGTCAACCCGACGCGCGTGCCCATCGAGGAGAAGGAGAGCATTCGCTGGCTGGCCGGACTGGAGGCGGCGACCAGCCTGCTCGGCACGCCCGGCCGGCTGGTCCATGTCGGCGACCGCGAGAGTGACATATATGAGTTCTTCTGCGCGGCCCACGACCTCGGCACCCACTTCCTCGTCCGCACCTGCGTCGATCGCCTGGCGCTCGACGGCAAGACGACCGTCGGCGCGGTGATGGCTGGGGCGGTGTCCCGCGGCACACACCGCGTCGAGGTGACAGCGGAAGACGGCACGGTCAGCACCGCCGAGTTGGAGTTGCGGTTCGCCCGCGTGCGGGTGCTGCCGCCGACCGGCAAGCAAAAGCGCTATCCTGCGCTCGACCTTTCCATCCTCCACGCTCGCGAACCGGTCGAGCCGGTGGGCCGAGCCCGCATCGACTGGAAGCTCGCCACCGATTTCGCCATCAACTCCACCGAGGAGGCAGTGGAGAAACTGTGCTGGTATGCGTGCCGCTGGAAGATCGAGCTGTTCCACAAGATCCTGAAATCGGGCTGCCGCGCCGAAGCCGCGCGCCTGCGCACCGCCGAGCGGCTGACCAAGCTCATCGCGGTCCTTTGTATCATCGCCTGGCGCGTGTTCTGGACGACGATAATCGGCCGTGCCGCCCCAGCAGCCCCTACCGAGGTGGCACTAACCGCGGCCGAGGTCGGCGTACTCGACCGCGCCCTCCCTGGCAAGGCCACCTGCGGAGCATCTACTACCCCGGCGCCGCGGACACTCTCGACCTACCTGGTCAAGGTCGCGCGCCTCGGCGGCTATCTCGCCCGTACCCGTGACCCACCGCCCGGCATCACTGTCATGTGGCGAGGCTGGTCCAGGCTCGCTGACATCATGACCGGCGTAGAACTCGCCGAACGACGATGTGGGTAATTGGAAGAATGGGCTGACGCTTACGCTGCATCCGATCAGCCCGCCTGCTAACCTGTTGTGGTGTGTGCGGCGTAGCTGACAGTCCCATCCTCCGCGATGAGCAGCCCGGCTCGCGCAAAGGCACTCTGAAGCGCCTGCACGGTGCCGACGTGCGGCTTGTGACGGCCCACTTCGAAGTTCTTGATCGTCTGCGCCGACCGGCCGCTGCGCTGCGCCAAGGCCCATTCGTCCCAGCCCAAGAGCCTACGCGCGGCGCGACACTGTTCAGGAGTCATGCGCCCGCCTGCCGCCGCCGAACCCCAGGTCTGCCGTCATTATCGGCAATGAACTCGATGCCAGCAGTTTCCAGCGCGGCCCGCATGGCATTGATGGTCCGCGGCAAGGTTCTACGGGCCTGCCGTTCGAAATCCCTGACCGTATGATAGCTGGCGCCTGCCATGATCCCAAGGCGCTCCGCATGCCAGCCCAGCAACTCCCGTGCGGCTTTGCATTGCTCCGAGGTCACGCGGCGCCCTTCTTCAGCCGGACGCCCGCGCCGCCGCCATTCTCGGGGATGAACTCCACGCCAGCTGCTTCCAGAGCGGCGCGGATGGCGCCCATAGTCGCCGGGAGTGGGCTGCGTCGTCCGGCTTCGAAATCTCGGACAGTGCTGTTTCCCACGCCGGCGGCGGCTGCGAGGCGATCCTGTGACCAGGCAAGCAGACCGCGAGCCGCCCGCACCTGAGCTGTTGTGAGAGCCTGATCGTCCAACTTCGCCTCGTCAACGGTATACGTTGACAGTGCCCGCAAAACGCGTAAAGGCGCAACGCCAATGAAAACTGTTGATCGAGCCGCCGGACAGGTGATCCTCCCCCACTGTAGCCCTGGATGGCGGCTTTGAGGGCGTCGGTGCTGGCGAAGGCGCCGCGCTGGAGGCAGCGCCGGGTCAGCAGAGAGAACCAGCCCTCGACGAGGTTGAGCCAGGACGCCGAGGTTGGCGTGAAGTGCAGGTGCCAGCGCGGACGCTTGAGCAGACAATCGTGGACCAGTTGCGTCTTGTGAGTGACCGCCGGGACAGGCCCAGGGCCTCGCACACCGGATCTGCGAAGACGGCCGGGAGGTAGTAGGTGGACCCCCAGGCCAGGGTCTGCGTGATGCCGAGGGCGGTGGTCACCATCCCCCGGCGCCACGCCAGCTCCACAGCCCTCATGCGCGCTCGTACCAGCCTTTCGTCCGCATCACGATGTGGACCACCGAGAGCATGACGGGCACCTCGACCAGCACGCCGACCACCGTCGCCAGCGCGGCGCCGCTCTCGAACCCGAACAGGGCGATGGCCGCCGCGACCGCCAGCTCGAAGAAGTTGGAGGCGCCGATCAGGGCGGAGGGACCGGCGACGCTGTGCGCCGAGCCGCACTGCCGGTTCAGCAGGTAGGCCAGCCCGGCATTGAAGTAGACCTGGATTAGGATGGGCACCGCGAGCAGCAGGATCACCAGCGGCTGCGCGAGGATCTGCTCGCCCTGGAAGCCGAATAGCAGCACCAGCGTGGTCAGAAGGGCCACCAGCGACACCGGGTTCAGCGTCTTCAACGTGCGCTGAACCGCCGCCTCGCTGCCGGAGGCCAGCAGCGACCGCCGCCACACCTGCGCTGCGACCAGGGGCAGGACAATGTAGAGGACGACGGACAGCAGCAGGGTGTCCCAGGGCACCGTGATGGCGGAGAGGCCGAGCAGCAGGCCGACCACCGGCGCGAAGGCCACCAGCATGATCGCGTCGTTCAGCGCGACCTGAGACAGGGTGAAGTTGGCGTCGCCGTCGGTCAGCCGGGACCACACAAAGACCATAGCGGTGCAGGGTGCCGCGGCGAGCAGGATCAGGCCTGCGATGTAGCTGTCCACCTGCGCGGCGGGCAGCCAGGGCCGGAACAGCCAGCCGATGAACAGCCAACCCAGCAGGGCCATGGAGAAGGGCTTCACCAGCCAGTTGATGCCAACCGTGACGGCGATGCCGCGCCAGTGCTGGGTGACCTGCCCCATGGCGGCGAAGTCCACCCGGAGCAGCATCGGGACGATCATCGCCCAGATGAGGACCGCGACCGGAATGTTGACCTGGGCCACCTCCATGCGGCCGAGGGCCCGGAACGGCCCGGGCAGCACGGCACCGAGCGCGATGCCCGCGACGATGCAGAGGGCTACCCAGAGGGTGAGGTAGCGCTCGAAGGTGCCCATGGCCGCCCGGCGGCGTCCGATGGCGGCCTCGCCGTCCACGGCCGCGCTCATGCCGCCGAACCCCTGGCGACGCGCTGACCGGCGGCATCGACCACCGCCTCGCCATCCTCCTTCGCGAAGGGGCCGCGCTGGGCTTTCGGCAGGATGTCGAGCACCGCCTCGGAAGGCCTGCACAGCTTCACGCCGAGGGGCGTCACCACGATGGGCCGGTTGATGAGGATGGGGTGCGCCATCATCGCGTCGAGCAGCTGGTCGTCGCTCAGGGACGGATCGCCGAGGCCCAGCTCCGCGTAGGGCGTCCCCTTCTCGCGCAGGACGTCGCGGACCGGCACACCCATGCGCCGGATCAGCTCGGCCAGCACCTCCCGGGTCGGCGGCGTCTTCAGGTACTCGACCACTTCCGGCTCCTCGCCGGAGTTCCGGATCAGGGCCAGGACGTTGCGGGAGGTCCCGCAGGCCGGGTTGTGGAAGATCGTGACGGTCATGCCGCAGGCTCCGGGGAGGGGCAGGCACAGGCCGAGAGGGCGGCGACCGCGGGGTTGCAGACCTCCGGGTGTCCCTGGCAGCAGTCCCGCATCAGGAAGGCAATGAGGCCGGACAGGACGTCGTAGACGGCCGAGTACCGGATGGAGCGGCCGTCCCGGCGCGACTGCACCAGTCCGGCGGCCTCGAGGTGGGTGAGGTGGAAGGACAGGCGCGAGGAGGTAGCGCCCATGGCCTCGCCGATGGCGCCCGCCGCCATGCCGTCCGGCCCGGCGGTCACCAGCAGGCGCACGATCCGGAGGCGGGTTTCCTGGGCGAGGGCGCCTAGGGCATCGAGTGCTTGCGTTTCGTCCATAACCTCTTAATGTCTCAAGACACGTTGAGATGAAAGGGGGAAAATGAACGCGCCTGCTCTGCCCCTGACGGTCGGTTGCCAGGGCGATGCCTCGCTGGGCGCCCTGCTCGATGCCCTCCGGCCCCACGGCACGCGACGGCTGGTCATCCGCTACGACGGGCAGCTGATCCGGCCCGGCTACCACGTTACCGAGGTGAAGGCCGGTTCCTTCGTCACCCTGGACTGCGGCGGGAACCCGGATGCCTGGCAGGAGACGATCCTGCAGGTGGAGGACCTGCCCGCCTCAGTCGAGAAGCCGGAGCACATGGAGGTCGGCAAGTTCCTCGCCATCCTGGATAAGGTGGCGTCGCGGGTGAGCCTGGAGCTGGGCAGCCGCCTGACCTTCGAGGTCGGACCGCCCGGCCGCCCCATGCAGGTCTTCGATGTCGAGGCCGTCCGGATCGAAGCGGCCAGCGCCGTAATCGAGCTCGGTCCGCGGCCCGCCATCTGCAAGCCGCGGCACCGGGCGGAGCAGGAAGCGGCCAAGGCCAATGCCTGCTGCGTGCCGTCGAGCGGATGTTGCTGAAACCAGCGCCACATGCCGGTAACGTCGGCTGCGACTTGCGCTTTAAGAAACCATCAGCGACCCGCTGATCGCCGAGATGGGCGCGAGGCTGCCATGAGCGAACCTAGCCAACACGGAGTGTGGCCTCCGATTGGAGGATGCTGAGCTGCCCTCTCCTAGGCGCCGTACCGTGGTCAGGCGGCCATCGTAGGCGGCGGGACTTGCGGCAGCGCGACGCCAACGAGCACGTCGCGCGTGACGATGGATGTGAGACGGTCCTCTGACCAACCCTCTGTTCCGGAGGGACGGAGCGGCAACACCAGCCAGCGGTAATCGGCGGTGCTGTCCACCACCCGGATCTCCATCCCTTCTGGCAGGTCGGTACCCAATTCGGCCAGCACGCCGCGCGGGTCGCGCACGGCTCGGGCACGGTAAGCGAAGCTCTTGTACCAGTGCGGCGGGTAACCGAGCACCGCGCGCGGGTAGCAGCTGCAGAGGGTGCAGACGACCAGGTGGTGCCGCTGCGGTGTGTCCTCGAGCACGCCGAGGGGCGGCGCACCGGCCATGGAGACGCCCATGGCCTCGGCGGCGGCAGAACCGTCTGCGAGCAGAAGGCGGCGCCACTGAGGGTCGATCCAGGCCCGGGCCACCATGCGGGCGCCGACCTCGGGGCTCGCGCGATCGGTTTGTGCTTGGCGGGCTGTCAGCTCCTCCTCGGTCAGGATGCCCTTCGCCTTCAAGGCGCCAATCAGCGCCTCCAGCCTGGCAGGAGAGTCGGGGCGGGCGGGCGCGCTCATTCAGACGGCCTCCTTCGTGGCCTCGGCAGGTTCAAGCCAGTGCTCGAAGATCTCAACGAGGACCTCGTCGCCGGGGTAGCCCTCGTTCCAGATCGGCTTCTGCTCGAACAAGACATGGTAGAGCTCGCGCTTCGGCGCTGGGCGGCCGAAGGCCAGATCTTCAGGGTTCGCGAAGCAGCCGAGGAGGCGCTGCACCGTGCCGGTGCGCCCTCGTAGGTAGTGCGGGGTGCGGATATGGCAGGGTCCGCGGCGCTCCGGCCAGTCGTCCCGTACGTGAACCCGGGTGCCGGGCGGGAAACGCGGCCCCGTGGCGACGGATCTACCGGGTGGATCGGAGGCGGCGGCGCTGGTGCCCTCGGCAGGGGTCATCGCAGTTCCTCCTCGCTGACGACGCCTTTCTCCAGCATCAGCGCGGTTATGGAGCGCAGCCAGCGCTCGTAGTAGGTGAGCGTCAGGTACTCGCCCTCCGGAATGGCTTCGATGCCACGTCGGAGCTCGTCCACCGTCATCAGCTTCTTCTGGGCAAGAAGCTGGCGCAGGGCATCCACGCGCTTGCCAAAGTCATCTGGCGGTGCCTCGTCACGCTCCACGGCCGTGCAGCGGAAGCGCGAGGCGCCACCCATGTCGTGCGTGGCGGGGATAGGGGCCTCGGACGGGGACCCGGCGTTGATGTCGGTGTCGCTCATGGTGAGAGGCTAGGACCGGAGGGCCGGGTGCGTCCACTTGCCCGCTTCTGAGGGCCCACATCCGTAATGCGACGGCCGTGGCTGCAGGCAGGTCGGTGATGGCTAGGAGCAGGCTGGCTGCTCTAGGGTGCGGAGTGCGGCTAAGCGGACGCTAGGAACTGGAGGTGCTTTGGTTCCTACTCACCTTGCTCGGGCCTTCAACCCCGGTCCGCAAAGGTCCGAACTATGGGGAAAGTGGCCATAGGCTCGCGAGCGACTGGTCCGACAGCTTGTTGGCCATCGCGGACTACGACGGACATCTTGCCGGGGCACAGAAGCAGAAGGCATTGCCGGTGCGAGGGGCCTGAGCGGCGGCCCCTGCGGTGGGCCAAAAGGGGCTGTTTCCCGCTATCTCTCACCGCCGCTCCCGGAGCGAGGGATCTTAGCTGCGCTGCTACCCAATTCTGCTTCCTCGGGTGGGCGGATGGAGCGGAAGCTGTGTAACAGGGCAAGGTCGTAGGCGATCTTGAGCGCCCCCGCACAGATGAGTGGCCACCCGAATGGGCTGACGGCCAACATCCAGCCAGCGAGCGCGGGGGAGAGCGAGGCTGCGAGGCTTCGCGGCACGGCGGTGACACTC
>NZ_JAGIZB010000056.1 GCF_017813395.1 Pararoseomonas baculiformis
GGCGGCTTCGGGCTCGGGGCAGCTGACTTCTGGCTCATGTCCCACTCCTTGGGGTCACGATGAACCGGAAATCCTCCACTCCTCAACCAACCCCGCCTGTCTCAGGAGACCTGACGGCAGACACTCCTTGGACACGGAGCTCCCACCGGCGGAGTAGCGGCTCCAGTAGACCTCGCGGACGAAGTCCCCGAGGACGGGGTTCGCGCGGCAGGTGAAGAGGAAGCAGAGCGCCCGGAAGTCCTCCTTCGGGAGGCCTGCAGCCGCCACCTTCAGCAGGCGGGCGGGCTGTGCGCCGTCGACGAGGTACCTGGGGCAGAACGCCTCGATGATGACGTTGCGGAGGCGCCGCGCGGCGACCGTCGGGAACGCCCCGGAGGCGAGCGCGGCACGGAGCAGGTCCTGGCCGGCCATGCCTGGCTCCCACATCGTGAGCAGCCTCATCGTCTCCGGCACCAGGCCCAAGCCGGCCTGGAGCTGCGTCGTGTACTTCGGGGCGCCGGACATCACCTGCTCGAGAAGTAGGGGAAGCACTGCCCGCCAGCGCGGAGCGCCGCCGAGTAGAGCGACGCGACCTCGGACACCCATTCGGGCGCTTCCAGCACGTCCGCCCCCGCGACCAGGGCCGGCCCGCTCCTGGCCTCTACCTCGCCGCCGGCGAGGCCGTCCAGGGCCGCCCTCGCGGCGTCCGTCGAGGAGACCACGTGCGTCAGCTCCTGACCGGCAGCCTGCACGAAGTCAGAGATCCTCTGCTCCGCTGCCTCGGGGAGGCGAAAGGGGTGGAAGGCGCGCCCGACCCCGATCCTCTCGTCGTGGACTCGCCGGGCAGCCTGGACGACGCCCTCGTAGCGGGCCTGCAGGACCTTCGGCCCGAAGATCGGGGTCAGGAATGCTGAGCTCGTCGGTGACATGAACCCCGAGGTCCACCATCCGGCGTTGTCGCGCTCACCGAGCGTGCCCACGGCCAGCCTCAGCGAGACCACCCGCCCGATCAGGCCGTCGCTCCCAGTCATAAAGCTCCCCCGCCGACAGGCACGATGCCGAGCCGCCCCTCCGAACGAGGCGACGCACCTGCCGCTCAGCGGTGCGCCGGCCGCACCGTCGGGCTTGGAGCGTTCCTCCAGGGTAACAGAGTCGAGAGTTTCGTCCAGGAGTGGCGGCCCCTCGTCGTGCTCCTGCCTCCCGACGGCGTGGGTGCCGCGTTCGCCAGCGAGGAGGCGATGAGGGGAACCGACCGCACGGGCGTCAGAGCGCCACGCCGCTGCCGCACCAGTCGCGGTCGAGGTGGACCAGGGGCCAGGCGATCTTCCTGCTCGCGCCCTCCGTCGGCGCCGGGGCGCCTCGGCGGCAGTAGGCGCGGTTCTGGTAGTCCGCTCGCACCTCCGGCGACGGCGAGCTCGTCGGCAGCGGCACCCCGCCGCGCGGCACGTCGTGGAAAAAACAATTTCTGCAGCTCTCCGGGCGGCTGACCCTCCCGTCGTATGACGCGATCATGCCGGAGGGGGGAACGATGCTGGACATGGGCCTAGGTCCTCGCTGCCTGGGATGGAGCCGACCGGGCCGCGCCGCGGGCCGTTTCGGCGTAGAGCTCTCGTGTCTGGTGCCGCAGGCGGTGGTCGCGCTCGGCGGCGCCCTCCGCCTCGGAGACGGGCGTCGCCGCCGCGAGCACCGCGCTGCTGCCCGGGGCGCGAGCGGGACCCAGGGCCTCGCTCAGCACCTCCCAGGGCGCGCGCCGGCCCTGCTCGCTCGGTGGGACCCAGGCGACCTGCCCGAGGAGGGCATGGCGCAACTGGCGCAGCTCTGCGCGGTCCGAGGCGTCGAAGCCTCCCAACTCACGGGCCTTCGCCTGGACGTCCCGCGAGAGCTGGTCGAGGCCGCCACACGCCGCGTCGAGCTCCCGCGCGGCCTGGCCGACGCCCGGCACCCGACCGACGGACGCCTGGTACTCCGCGGCTGCGGCGGCTCCGGCTTCAAACTGGGTCCAGCCCGAGCCGGCGCCGAGCGAGTTGACGAGGGCGCGGAGGTTCGGCGCCTGCCGCCGGAGCGCATCAGCCGCCCGCTCGACCCCAGCCGCGGCCTCCCGCACCTGGGCGACCAGCCCGGCGCGCTCCCCGCCGTGGTGCGCCTCCCCGGGAGCCTCCACCTGCGCCCGCTCCGCGGCGAGCGCCTCGGCCCTTCGCGCGCGCTCCTCCGCCGTCGCCTCCGCCGCCCGGGCCTGCTCGACCGCCCTGACCGCGTCTGCGATCGGCTCCACCCCGGCGACGACTCCCAGGGCCCCGAGCTGCCCGCGGAGGGCGGCCTCGGCCGAGGCCCGTCCCGCCCGCTCGCCTGCCGCGTGCCCGAGCGCGAAGCCGCCCGCGCGGGCCTCGGCGAGCTGAGGGGCGCTGACCGCCGGCCGCCTCGCGGCGTCGAGCTCCGCCTCGCGCCGCGCCTCCTCAGCCCGCTCGGCGCGCTCCTCCGCGGCACTGCGCGCGGCCGCCTCGCGCTCGACCGTCTCGGTCGCCTCGCGGAGCTGCTCGTGGAGGCGGGCGCGGGCGCGGAGAGCCTCGTCCGCCGCCTCGCGCGCCGCGGTCGCGCGCTCCTCCGCGGCCCGGGCCGCCGCCTCGGCGGCAGACGCCCGGCGCGCGGCCTCGTCCCGCTCCGCCACCGCGGCGTCGAGCTCCCCACGCGTCGGTCGGCCGGCGAGCTGAGCGACCCTCGCCATGAGGCTCCGCACGAGGACGGCGGCGGGCGGCGCCACCGGCTCGAGCGCCCTCGCGAGGTCCTCCAGCCCCTCCGCCGCGGCCAGGCGACCGAGGGCGCTCCTGAGGCCCTCCACGGCCCGCCGCAGGACTCCGACCTGCCCCGCGGCCTGCTGGACCCGCTCCCGCTCGGCGGCCAGGAGCTCGTCGCGCCGAGCGATCTCCGCCAGCAGGGACTCGCTTGCTGCGCCGGCTGCCCGAGCCGCCTCCGCCGCTGCTCCCTCGGCCGCGGCGGCACGCGCCTCCGCCTCCTCGTTCGCCCGCCGGAGCGCGCGGACCTCTCCCGCGAGCCGCGCTATGGCCGCCTCGTCTCCCCTCGCCTCCTCCACGGTCCTCAGCAGGGACCGGCCGACCCGCCCACCCCCCGGGGTGCCGGGCGCGAGCTGGGACACGGTGCCGTCCGGCTGGAGGAGCTCGAGCGCCGCGCGGTCTCCCATCCGGCCGAGGGCAGCCCTGGCGACGAGATTCCCTCCACCGCCGCCCCCGCGCGGCGGCTCCGGCGCGGAGCCCTCGCCTCGCCGCGCCATGGCGGCAGCCCCGACCTCGACCCGGTCGGCCCGCAGCAGCTCCCGCTCTAGCTCAGCGACCCGGTCCTTCAGGCGCTCGTTCGCCTCCGCGGCGTCGCGCATCGCCCTGTAGGTCGGGGCGTCGACGCGCCTGCGGCCGGCCCCCTCCGCGCCGGTCACCGCGAACCCGAACTCGCGACCCACGTCGCGGGCGTACCGGTGGTGGAGGTCCCGGTAGGCGGCGGCGGCCGCCTCGCTCTGCGCTGCCCTGTCCCCACCCGCTCGACGCACCTCGTTCCGTGCCCGACGCCCGGGGTCGACCGGGCCGACGTCGAGGAGGAGGACCGGCTCGCCGGCCGCGGTCGTCCCCGGCACGAGCACCGCAGGAGCGTATGCGTGGAGGTGCAGGTATCCCTCGTCCCGGTGCTCGACGACGCAGGCGTCCGGGCCCAGCTCTCGGCGGAGGAAGGCAATTGCGCGCTTGCGCCAGCGGAGGTAGCGCCGCTTCGCCGCCCAGGAGGAACGCACCTCCTCCCAGGGCACCGGGTAGGAGGCCACGTAGGACGCCGCGACCACCGCGTCCCTCCTGATGCTGCGACCGCGCGGGTCCCGCGCTTCAGCCGTGCGCTCGCGGACGAGCGCCAGCAGCGCCCAGGGCGAGACCTCCGTGAGCAGCCTGGGCCGCAGCGGCTGCGCGACGTGGGCGCAGTGGCCCGGCAGCCGCATCGCCTCGGAGAGGCTGTCCTCCAGGCTCCACCGACGGCGGCCTGCCACGGGCGGGCGGCTCGGCTCCAGCGAGTATCCCTCCACCCGGAGGAAGGGTGTGCACTTGCGCATCTGCCGTCACCTCACCCCGCCGCGCCGAGTTCGTCGTCCCGAACGAGGCGAGCACCGTGCTGCTGTATGACCCGTGCGAGGAGCGGCGTGATCGTGTGGGCCGTCCAGACGAGCCGGCTCCGGGTGCTGCCCCGCAGGCGCAGGCGCTCGCCCTCGGCACAGCGCTCGAGTTCCGCGAACTGCTCCGGGTGGGCCATGAGGGGGCCGACGATGAACCGGCGGCCCAGGAACCGCGCGCGCACGGCCTCGCTGGGATCCTCAGCCGAGTCGATGCCATCCGCGAGAGCTCCCTCCCCTGCTGCCGTCAGGAGGTCGACCTCGGGGCGAGCCGCGGAGTCGTCCAGCGATCCCTCGGGCATGGCAGCCGAGCCGTCAGGCGGCTCTCCGTTGGATCGCCCCGTGGCGATCGCCTCCCACCCCGCGCCACGGTCGGCCGCTCCCGGCGCGACGAGGTCTACGCGACCAGTTGGGTCCGAGGTGTCGTTGCCGCCTCCGCAGTGTGCGTCCAGTTGCGGCTCGGTCCCAACGCATCCGGCCGCTGGACCGGCCAGGAGGGGACTGCCGGCAGGGAGCGACGACGGACCATCGACGCCGGTGATGAGGAGCACCTCGCGAGCTTCGTAACGTCCTGCGTTGGGCACCAGCTGGATGACAGAGCGCTGCGCCGCGGCGCGATCCTCCAGTTCCTGGGAGAGGAAGACGGTCACGCGCCTGCCCGCGGCAGATGGCGTCACCTCGCCGCCACCCGAGGCAGCTCCATAGATCGCCCAGAAGCCGCCGTGCTGCTTCGTGAGGTCGGCGATGGTCACGTCCTTCGCGATCGCGTAGCCCACGATCTTACGGATGCGGCTGCGTGCAGATCGCAGCGTATCGAGACCCTGCGTGGCGTAGGCGAGGAGCGCGGCGACTACGTTCTGCACCTCGGGGCGGCCGCTGAGCAGGCGCTTGGTCTGGGCCCGCTTCACGATGTCCGCCGCGACCTCCTGCGGGAGGAGAACCGCATGAGCACGGACCTCCTCAGCGACAGAGGAGAGCACGCGCGTGGCATCATTCGCGTTCCTCTTCAGAGCTTCGCGGTGTCTGTGCATCCGATCGATAGCGGCGTCCGCGGAGGAAGCCGCGGTTGCATCGCCGGACGGCGTAAGGCTGGTACCCATGAGTGCCCCGCTTCGGATCGACTGGGTACGGCGCGCTGTGGTGATGGTCGGCATGATGTCTCCCCGGGTTCAACCGATCTCGTCGGGCGGGAGTGATCATCCCCAGCTGCAGCATCCGTGTCCCACTGGACGCCCGCGATTTGGTGCCATCACCGAATTTTTACTTATAGACCGCGGCGTCCCAAGAAGAGGACAGGAGAGCACATAAGTATCCGGATAAGCTTACCTAGCCATGGCGCGCGTCTAGACGTCATTGGAGGGCATTTTGTTACTTTTTCAATACGTTTCGGTCGGGAGGTTCATTGTTTCGGTGAAAACTTTGTCTTCCGCGACGTCGATCCGCCGGGGATCCTCCGTGGCGAGCGCCCGGAGGAAGTTGCTGGCGAGATCCCCGCCAGCCCTCTCGTGTAGTGCGGGGGAGTTGGACTTCTATGTTCTGTCGAAGGTGCTGGCTGCCGTGGCATCCTCGTCCGGCCGGACCTTCGACGCATCGTCCCGAAACTGGCGTGCCGGTCGGAGACGGAAGGAAATGCCCTTCGTTCACCCCGGCGCCGTCGTCCTAGGGCTGCATCGTGTCAGACGTCCGGCTCGCTCACGCTGCCGCTGAAGTTCCGCGCTGAGG
Source organism: Pararoseomonas baculiformis (assembly GCF_017813395.1). Taxonomy (GTDB): domain Bacteria; phylum Pseudomonadota; class Alphaproteobacteria; order Acetobacterales; family Acetobacteraceae; genus Roseomonas; species Roseomonas baculiformis. The sequence goes on from NZ_JAGIZB010000056.1 coordinate 5,861, forward strand.
AGGTCGGGCGCGAACGCGGCAGCCAGCCGCTCCCAGACCCCCGGCTCGGCATACCTCCCCGCCATTGAAAGCACCGTCGACGGATCGACGCCCGCCGCGAGGCGCTTAAGAAGGAGGACCTCGTAGTGACCGGCCCGCGGACTGAGCGCGCGGCCGCCGCTCGGTTCTTGGTGGATCTCTGGATGCACGGCAGCCATCTCGCCAATCAGCTCAGCCAGCGTTGGAAACCGCTGCAGACGGGCAGCAAGATCTCGGGCGAGATCTTCGGTGAGGCTGGAGGCCGGGCAAGCCGCCGCGACGTGATCGGCGTAGGTCAGAAGCCTTGCACTGTACTTGCCACCCCAGGGCACTTGGGCCGCCACAGCGCGGAGCCAGGATCGAGCGTCCATTGCTCAGGTCGCCTCCTGCGTCGAGCCATGGGCCGCCGGGAGGAACTGGAGCCCATCGGGTTCCTCGCCATCCCGCCAGCGCTCGTCTCTGAGCCAGGTCGCTGGGTAGGGGCGGAAGTCCACCCCTCCAGCGCTGGGCGGAGACAGCCGGTGGAGCTGTGACCGTAGCCCGACGAGGATGCCTTCCGCGTCCCGATCGGCCCTGCGAAGCGCGATGTCCCATGCCCGCCTTGCGGCCCCCCGGCCCTCCCGACGAGGGTAGAGGCGCCAGAACTCCTCGAAGGCTGCATCGTCCTCGAGCTCGTCGAGCGCGGCGCGCCGCGGCGTACGGTTCAGGTCTGGTTCATGCAAGGTTACTATCGGTTTGGGGGCATCTGGTGCCGGGTGGGTCGGCACCAGATGCCGGGGCAGACTGCACGTGCGGCCAGGATCGCCGGCATCCGGTGCCGGATCGCCCCTGCTGCCCGCTCGCACCTCGCGCTCGAGTCCATCAGGTTCTGGACGTGAGCGACAGGACGCTTCAGTTGCCGACGGCTCGGTCACCGCGAGGAGGTAGCACACGGACCTACCACGCTGCGGCAATGGGACGATGAGACAGGCCTCTCTCAGAGTGCGGAGCGAGTTGCGCACCGAGCGCTCGCAGAGGCCCGTTTTCGTCATCATCCTGGGGACACCGACCCAGGATCTGTGGTCGCGGCTCGCGTGGTCGGCGAGCGCGAGCAGGACGATTTTGACGGTGGTCGGGAGGTCTCGCTCCCACGCCCATGTCAGTGCTTGCAGGCTCATCTCAGGCCTCCTCTGCCGGAATGACCGGGCCGATGCCCTGGGTAGCGGGCGAGAGTGTCTCGGCGCCTCGTCCGCAGCAGGCCGGGTACGTGCGGCCAAACACGCGAGCCCTGAACCAGGGCTCCTGGAGTGAGTGAGAGGGAGGTTGGTCGCGTTCGAGGCACATCACGGTGCCTCACTCGTGCTGCGACGGAGGCCGCCGAGGCGGGCTTCTGCCCACGCGTCCAACTCGTTGCGGGGGTACAATGGAATACGGCCCAGCTTGTGATAGCGCGGGCCATCACCGACCACCGCGAGCTTCGCTAAGGTCGCGACGGCTACGGGGAGCCCATGCACGGATCTGAGATACCGGCTGGCCTCACGGCGGCGCAGTCGGGGAGGGAGGATGTCGTCTGGCACCATTTTTCAGCGGCCTCCCTGATCCTGCATAGGCAGCTGTCTCAGGTATCGGTCGAGAGCATCCGCGAGGATAAGCGTGCGCCGGCCTGCTTTGCGTGCTTGCAGGTCGCCGCGCTTGATAAGGGCGTGGATCATCGTCCGGCTGAGGCCGGTCCTGGCACTCGCCTGGAGTACCGAGTAGGCCGATAAGTGTTCGCGGGGGGTCATTGAAGTCCGCCTTGTGTCAGGTGGACCCCCGAGATGGAGCAAGTCCAAATCGGCGGCAAAATCTGCGTGAAAAAAACCCGCGGATTTCTTGTACGGGCCTCAGACGCCAGAGGAGGTGGGCATCGATGCGACGGCCAGGAGGGCAGAGGCAGGCGCTGAACCATCTAGGCGACGGTTCTCCCCAGCTGGTCCTCCCCGGCGACCAGTCAAAGTGCGTAGCGCCGCGGCCGACCTCAACGTCTACACGCGGCGTGGACGAGATCCTGGCATCGCGCATGATCCAGATCCCCACCCGGCGGCTGACTCTAGAGAAGCTGGACGCCCTTGGCGGGCTTCCTCCGGCTCCCGCGGCCACGACCGAGGATCTCCGCCAGGAGCTGCATACCTGGGCGTTCGAGAACGTCGAGCAGATCGCTGGCACCTATGAGGAAATGCGCTCGAGCCTCGATCGCTCGTCCGAGATCGTCACCCCCCTGCGGGTGATTGCGCGGCTTGCTGGGGACACCGGCTTTGCCGGCCGCCTCGAGGACGCGATCGCCAATTTCGTGGGCAAGCCGATCGACCCCGAGAACCCGAGTGACGTGCTGGCGGGCGTGGTCCGCCGCCTTGTTCAGCGGGGCTTCCGCAAGGTCTGCGCGACTCACATCCGGCTGGAGATGGGGCTGGAGATGGACAGCACCTATGGGCGTGAGAACGTCTCAGCCATCCCCGAATGGGCCCGGGCCGACTGGATCGGCCGCGAGCTCCGCAACCGAGGCATCGTGGATCCGCGCGCTCCCGCTGAGCGCAAGCGGCCGGCTGCCGGCGGCAGTGCCCTCAACCTCTACCCGATCGAGCCCGAGTTCATCAGCGAGGCGCTCGCGGGCCAGCCAGGGGCTCCGGTGGTGGATCCCCTCTCCTGGTGCCTCACCAAGGAGGAGGGAGCCTGCGGGGCCTGCCGGTACTTCAGCGTGGGGTGTGAACTCTCCGACCGCCGTGAGGGTCGCTCACCCAGCCGCATGCGGCGCTAGCGAGGATCAACGAGAGCCACCTCGGCCCGATGAACGGCAAATTACCGGGCATGACGGGAAAGGATCGTAGGGTGTCCTATGTTTGCGTTCCCGGAGGTCGCAAGGAGGTGGCCGTGACGAGTGAGAGAAGGCCCGAGCGGCTCGAGCCGCTGGCTGGGGCCATCGCCCGGGGGGCAGAGGCTCAGGCGCGCCTCATAGAGGCTGCTGGGGGCCTGCTCTCCTTGGAGGGGGTTGCCACCCTCATCGGGATTGCCCTGACCAAGGTGGACGCGCAGCGGGCAGCTGGCCGCCTCCTGGCTCTGCAGATCCGAGACGATTGGACCTACCCGGCAGCTCAGTTCCGTGACGGAGAGGTCCTCGACGGCATCCCAGAGGTCATCGCCAGCATGGCTGACGCCTCGGCCTGGTCGATCCTTGACTTCCTACTGGCTCCGGACGATGCCCTGGGAGGTCAGGCGCCGATCGCGGCTCTCCGCGTCAGCGGCTTTGGCGCTGTCCAGCGGCTCCTCGCTTCGCGTCAGGCCGACGCCTTCGTGTGAGTAGCAAGCCAAGCCGATGACGCTCACGATGAGCGTCAACAGGCCCTAGCTTGGTGGACAGGGCACCGCGATCAGCCACTGTCGGTTCAGTACCTTCACCAGGAAATTCAGGTCCGGAACGGGATGGTGGAAAATTCAGGTGAATAACTCAAACCCAGTCTGGATTCCAAAGCGGCCAAACTAAAGCTCGCACGCTCGCGATCAATACCAGGGCCGAAGGTTATTCCAGTTATAACCTCCCGCAATGTATCGGCATTTTTCAGAGAAATTTCGAGCTTTGGTGTAAAATAGCGCTCAGTATCATTGATGCGCTTCGCATCCTCTGGAAAACTGGGATGATCTAAAATAACCAAGCGCACCTCCTTCTCTTCTTCGAAGCCATTTTGCTTAAACTGCAAAGGTCGGATTACGCCGGTGTGGGATGACCCAAGTATGGGCTCTTGTAGGCTTTCCCAACCATTTTCTATGATGTCCGAATCCACAAAACCGTACTCGTTGTAATGATTGATCCAATGATCAATTCTATCCTTCATTACCCCTTCAAACACAGGCTCGGTGTCATTTGGCGCCTTATAACACACCTCAAATAGGTTAGGCCTATGATCTTTGATGGCTTTTTCCAATGCTTTTAAGTCAAACCTCAAGCAAACTTCACCGTTGCCATAAGCGCGCCATTGACTTAACGAATCTTTTACACATGACATACTGAAGACATAGTATTCGGTTCCCTTGAAACCGCTCTCGACCGAAGGGCCATACACACCATCTACCGCTCTATTTTTCAAGTTTAAGATGGCCTGTTTGAGTTTGATTATATCTTCGTCGGTACATTTTGTCTCATCTCTATAACGTATCTCTTGTGCCGCGAAGTCATACTGATTTAATGAGTTCCTTAAGAGATCTTTGGCATAATTGAACTCCTTTGAATCATTCAAGAATCTGTAGTCAGTTAGACGTAAGGTTTTGTTCTCCAATATTTTCCATGCCGAACTCATGCTAGTGTAATGGTAGGCAACGCCATCTAATGTAGACATAAGGGTATCCCCGAATAACCAAGCCACAATTTCCTATTGTTGATGGCACGACTGACCGACAGGCCACAATTATTCCTGGTCTTCAACAATCAGGTACCCGAGCAGATTGCCCCAATAGAGGGCAGCGAGGCCTCAGATCGACGGTTTCGCGTGAGGCACGTCGTCAGCTGGCGAGGCCATGATCAATGCGGGTGAGCAACAGCAAGACCTTCTGACGGCCGGCCTCATGGTTCAGCAGATCTTCCGGCCTTCTGCCTTCCAGCGCCGTCGTCGGCCGCGCTAGCCAGATGTGAGCACGGTCCGGATCACCGAAGGTCCGGATGGCATGATCACGCAAAGAAGCCTCGTCCGGCATCTCTGATCCTTTGAAGGCCTGCCCTAGCAGGGGTGCACCGTATGCCGCAGCGGGGAGGTCTCGCCAGCGAGATCCTCCTGACCTACCCGATTATGCGTATCAAAAACTCATAGATGCATCGCACGATCACACGGCAGAGTTGCTAGGCAACCCGTTCTCCAGCCTGTATGTTCACTATACGTTCCAGCCAGAGGCGCAGCGGCATGCACAGCGACGTGTGTACGGCGAGGGTAGGACGCTACGTCATCCTCATCGACGTCGATGGGCGCACCCATGCGATCGCCCCGACCTCGGTCGGCGCGATCTGCGAGGAGGACGGCCAGTCCATTCTCCTGCTGCCGGGCGGGAAGGTCGTGATCATCGAGGCGGACGTGATCCGTACCGCCAAAATCCTGTCAGGAGAGGGCTGATGCCTGAAAGCGCCCGGATCTACCGGTGGGCCATCGTCGAGCTTCGCGAACCCGGCCAGGAGCCGACGCAGCACGTCATGGGCTGGATCGACGAGCACAGCCAATTCACGACGGCGATGGACGGTCTCTACAAGAACGACCCGTATATCGGCTCTCCCCTGGCCTCGGTCGACCTGGAGAAGCGCCAGGCGGTAAACCGCCGCGGCCGGGTGATCGAGCTCTCCGGCCCGCCGGCGGAGGGCGGCACCGAGATCCCCGCCACGCTCCAGCTCATGCAGTGTCAACGCCGCCTGAAATCTGACCCACCTTGGCTCGCGTCGCCGGTCGAAACCTGACCCACTGGATCGCCCGGAGATGGGACGAGCTCCACCTCCGGACGGCGTGTCTCAGCGGCTCTCCTT
>NZ_JAGIZB010000057.1 GCF_017813395.1 Pararoseomonas baculiformis
GCCATGGCCCCCATGGGGGACCCCAATGCCTCCATCCCCACGCCGCAGCCCGTGCATTACCGCCCGATGTTCGGCGGCTTCGGCCGCGCCCTGCCGGCGGTGGGCGTCACCTTCACCTCCCAGTCCGCGCTGGAATCGGGGATCGGCGAGCGGCTGCGGCTGGAACGTCCCTTGCTTGCGGTGCGCAACACTCGAAGCGGGATTTCCAAGCGCGATATGGTGCTGAACGATCTCTGCCCACGGATCGAGGTGGATGCCGAAACCTATGAGGTACGCGCCGATGGCGAGTTGCTGGTCTGCGAACCTGCCCGCGTGCTGCCCATGGCGCAGCGCTACTTCCTGTTCTGAGCACTGAGATGACCGAAGACACCTTGCCACGCGCCACCAAGGTCCTGCCCGCCGGCCAATGGAATGCCACCGAGGCGCGGGACAGCGTGACGCTGGATTTTGACGACCGCCATCGCCGCCGCCGCCGCTACACCGGCGAGGGCGGCACCGCCTTCCTGCTCGACCTGCCGGAAGCCGTGGTGCTGTATGACGGTGACGGGCTGGCGCTGGAAGGTGGCGGCACTATCGCCGTGCGCGCCGCGCCGGAGCCGCTGGTGGAGGTGACGGCGGGAGACCGGGCGCATTTCGCGCGTATCGCCTGGCACCTCGGCAACCGGCACCTGCCGGCCGAGATCGGGGCGGACCGCATCCTGATACGGGACGACCACGTGATCACGGCCATGCTGCGCGGCCTCGGCGCCACGCTTCGCGCGGTGCAGGCTCCTTTCAACCCGGAGGGCGGCGCCTATGGCGAGCATAATCGCCAGACCGGGCATCATCACGGTCCCCAGCAGCCGCTCCATCATGGTCACGACCACGACCACCATCACGACCATTCCCATGACCACGGTCATGGTCACCACCATCACTGATCCTGCGGGAGGGGGCGACGCCGCCCTCTACCGCCTGCTGGCCTGGACATCGCCCTCCTATCCCGTGGGCGCCTATACCTACAGCCATGGGTTGGAGACGGCGGTGGAGGAAGGGGCGGTGAAGAACCGCGCCGGGCTGGTTGCCTATGTCAGGGCCGCGCTGGGACGGGGCGCGGGCGTCGTGGATGGACCGCTGCTCGCCGCTGCCTGGCGTGCGGCGGCAGCGGATAACGGGGCCGCGCTGGACGAGGTGGCGGAACTCGCCGCCGCATGGCGCGGCACGGCCGAGACGGCGCTGGAGAGCAGCGCCCAGGGTACCGCCTTTGCCTCCGTCACGGCCTCGGCATGGCCCGAGCCGCGCTTTGACGCCCTCAAAGCCCGTCACCCGCGCCGGCTGGTGCACCCCGTTGCTTTCGGCGCCGCTGCGGCCTGGAGCGGTATCCCGCTGCATCCCGCGCTCTTCAGCTGGCTTGGCGCCTTCGCTGCCAATCTCGTCTCGGCGGGCGTCCGGCTGGTGCCACTAGGCCAGACGGATGGGCAGATCGCCACTGCCGCCCTTCTTCCTTTCGTACAGGCCGCCACGGACTTCGCGCTGGTCACCCCCCTGGACGAGATCGGTACCGCCGCGCCGATGCTCGACCTGTTCTCCATGCGCCACGAGACGCAATACACGAGGCTCTTCCGATCATGACGAATGGTCCCTTCCGCGTCGGCATTGGCGGCCCCGTCGGCTCCGGCAAGACCGCGCTGACCGACCGCCTGTGCAAATACCTGCGCGATACGCACGATATCGCCGTGATCACCAACGACATCTACACGCGCGAGGATGCCGAGTTCCTCACCCGCTCCGGTGCGCTGGTGCCCGAGCGAATCACGGGCGTGGAGACCGGCGGCTGCCCGCATACCGCGATCCGCGAGGACGCCTCGATCAATCTTGCCGCCGTGCAGGAGATGAATGAGCGCTTCCCGGCGTTGGAGATCCTGTTCATCGAGAGCGGTGGCGACAACCTGGCTGCCACCTTCTCACCGGAGCTGGCGGATCTGACGATCTACGTCATCGACGTCTCGGCCGGAGACAAGATCCCGCGCAAGGGCGGGCCGGGCATCACGCGGTCGGACCTCCTGGTCATCAACAAGATCGACCTTGCCCCGCTGGTTGGCGCCGATCTTAGTGTGATGGACCGGGATTCGAGGAGGATGCGGGGACAGCGCCCTTTTCTCTTCACCAATCTGAAGGAGAACCAAGGCGTGGCCGAGATCGCCGATTTCATCCTGCAATCCGGCGGCATCGACCGCCGGGCCCTGCCTCCCGCCACGCCCCGGAGTGCCGCTTGATGCGCCGTCTTCTTCTCACTGCCCTTGCCCTGCTGCCCCTGCCAGCCCTGGCCCATACGGGCGGGGACCACGCGCTCGGCTTCACAACCGGGCTCGCGCACCCGCTGGGCGGGGCGGACCATGCAGTGGCCATGCTGGCTGTCGGACTCTGGGCCGGGCTGCTGGGCGGCCGCGCCATGTTGGCGCTACCTGCCGCTTTCCTCGCGGCCATGCTGGCCGGATTCGGCCTGGGTGCGGCAGGCGTGGCGCTACCTATGGTGGAGGGGGGAATCGTGGCCTCGGTGGTCGTGCTCGGCGGTGCCGTGGCCCTTGCCAAACGGCCGCACCTCGCCTTTCTGCTGGGGCTGGTAGCCCTGTTCGGCCTGTTCCATGGCCACGCACATGGCACGGAGATGGGGGAGGGTTCGGGCGCCCTGGCCTATGCCACCGGCTTCCTGGCGGCCTCTGCCGCGCTGCATGGGGCGGGGCTGGCGCTGGTCCGGCTGCTCCTGCCCCAGCTCCTGGCCCGTTCCGCCGGGGCAGCCATGGCCGTGTTTGGCCTCATCCTGCTCGTCTGAGGCTAAGCTCGGGCAAAGGTGCCAAAAGGCCGGGGATCGCTCCCCGGCCTCTCTCACGCGCAGGCAGGTTAGGTGAGCTCGTCCTTCCCGGACTGCACTGGCTCAGCGACCATGGATATGGCTACTGCTTTCCGGCCAGCGTGATCAACGACGCGGCCCGAGCAGGACGGCTGTGAGCTAAACGGTCAGGAGGCGACGGACCGCATCCTCCTCAAGCGTATGGGCCTCGCCGTCCAGGGCGACCTCGCCGCGCACCATCACGGTGATGCGGTCAGCAAGGTCGCGGGCGAATTCAAAATACTGCTCCACCAGCACGACGGCCATGCCGCGGTCCTTGGCCAGATGGCGGATGACGCGGGCGATGTCCTTGATGACGCTGGGCTGGATGCCCTCGGTAGGTTCGTCGAGGATCAACAGGCGCGGGCGAGCGGTGAGGGCACGGGCGATAGCGAGCTGCTGCTGCTGTCCTCCGGACAGGTCACCGCCACGGCGGCGGAGGAACTGGCGGAGGATGGGGAAGAGATCGAAGATCTCCTCCGACACCTTGGCGCCACGCGGGGCGGCGGCGAGGGCCGTTTCCATGTTCTCCTGAACGGTGAGGAAGGGAAAGATCTCGCGGCCCTGGGGAACGTAGCCGATACCGGCGCGGGCACGGTCCGCCGGGGACAGGGCGGCGATGTCGCGGCCTTCCCATTCGATGCGCCCCCCGCTGATCCGCTCCACCCCCATGACAGAGCGCATAAGCGAGGACTTGCCGACGCCATTGCGGCCGAGGACGCAGGTAATCCTCCCGGGATCGGCAGAGAGATCGACGCCGCGGAGGCAAAGGCTGGCTCCGTAGGAGAGCTTGAGATTGGTGGCCCGGAGCATCGGTTCAGCGCCCCAGATAGACTTCGATGACGCGCGGATCGTTCTGCACCGTGTCGATCGAGCCTTCCGACAGCAGCGTGCCTTCATGCAGCACCGTCACCTTGCTGCCGAGGGCACGGACGAATTCCAGGTCATGTTCCACCACCACGACACTACGGCGGCCGGCGATACGGCGGAGCAGGGCGGCGGTGTGTTCCGTTTCCTGGTCCGTCATCCCGGCGACGGGCTCGTCCACAAGCAGCAGGTCGGGGTCCTGCATCAGCAGCATTCCGATCTCCAGCCATTGGCGCTGGCCGTGGGAGAGGATAGCGGCGGGGTCCCCGGCGCGGGCGGCGAGGCCGATCTCCTCCATCACTCCCTCAATCCGCTTGCGGGCCGTGCCGGCCAGCTGCCATCGCAAGCAGGAGAGCGGGTCGCGCGGGGCCTTCAGCGCCAGCTCCAGGTTTTCAAAGACCGTCAGCGCATCGAACACCGTAGGCTTCTGGAATTTGCGGCCAATGCCAAGATTGGCGATGCGGGCCTCATCCATGCGGGTGAGGTCGTGGTCGCCAAACCTGACCGTGCCGGCGGTGGGACGGGTCTTGCCGGTGATGACGTCCATCATCGTGGTCTTACCCGCGCCGTTCGGCCCGATGACCGCGCGCAGCTCGCCGGCATCGACAACGAGGGAGAGATTATTGAGCGCGCGGAAGCCGTCGAAGATGACCGAGACCCCGTCGAGATAGAGAACCGGACCGGTCATTTCGTGCGCCCCTGGAAGAGGCCGACAAGGCCGCGCGGCAGGAAGAGGGTGACGGCGACGAAGAGACCGCCAAGGACAAAGAGCCAGAGATCCGGTGCGAAGGAGGTCAGCCAGGTCTTCACCGCATTGACCGAGAAGGCGCCAATGATGGCGCCGACGAGCGTGCCGCGGCCGCCCACCGCGACCCAGATTACCGCTTCGATCGAATTGCCGGGGGCGAACTCGCCGGGGTTGATGATGCCGACCAGCGGAACATAGAGGGCGCCCGCCAGCCCGGCCAGCACGGCGGAAAGGGTGAAGACAAAGAGCTTGAAGGCGGTGACGGAGTAGCCGAGGAAGCGCACGCGACTTTCGGCATCCCGCACCGCGACAAGCACGCGGCCGAGCTTCGTGCCGACGATATGGCGGCAGAGCAGGAGCGAGCCGGCAAGCAGGGCAAGCGCGGCATAGAACAGTCCGGCGCGTGCCCCCTGCGTGTTCAGGGGAAGGCCGAGCAGCTCCTTGAAGTCGGTGAAGCCGTTGTTGCCGCCGAAGCCCATATCGTTGCGGAAGAAGGCCAGCATCAGGGCATAGGTCATGGCCTGGGTGATGATGCTGAAATAGACACCTGTGATGCGGCTGCGGAAGGAGAGCCAGCCGACCAGGAAGGCCAGGGCACCGGGCACCAGCATCGCCATGAGGACGGCATAGGAAAAATGGTCGAAGCCCAGCCAGTACCAGGGCAGCTCCCGGTAGCCGAGGAAGACCATGAAGTCCGGCAGCACGGGATGGCCATAGACCCCGCGCGGGCCGATGAGACGCATCAGATGCATGCCCATCGCGTAGCCGCCGAGGGCGAAGAAGGCGCCATGCCCGAGGGAAAGGATGCCCGCATAGCCCCAGGCCAGGTCGATAGCGAGCGCCAGGACGGCGTAGCAGATCCATTTGCCGGTCACGGCTATCGTGAAATCGGAGATGCGGAGGACGTTGCCCTCGGGGAGTTGGTTGAGGATGGGCAGCAGGGAAAGGAGGCCGATGGCGCCGATGATGGTGCCGCGGACCAACATGCGGGCAGGAATGCCGCGCGGGGCGGGAGCAATGGCGAGGTCGCTCATGCTTCGGCTGCCCGGCCCTTGAGGGCGAAGAGACCGCGCGGGCGGCGCTGGATGAAGAGCATGATGAGGACAAGCACGGCGACCTTGGCGAGCACGGCGCCCGCCCAGGGTTCGATGACCTTGTTCAGCACGCCCAGCCCCATGGCACCCACCAGCGTGCCGATCAGGCTGCCCACGCCGCCGAAGACTACGACCATGAAGCTGTCGATGATGTAGCCCGTGCCAAGATTGGGGGAGACGTTATCAATCTGGGAGAGGGCGACGCCGGCCATGCCGGCCAGGCCTGATCCGAAGGCGAAGGTGAGGGCATCGACCCGCCCCGTGCGGATGCCCATCGTGGCGGCGGTTCGGCGGTTCTGCACCACCGCGCGCATCTCCAGCCCGAACCGGGTGAGGCGGATGGCGGCGAAGGTAAGGGCGAGGACCAGCAGGGAGAAGACGACGACCCAGAGGCGGTTCTGCGTGATGTTGATACCGCCCGGGAGCGCCAATGTGCCCTGCATCCAGGCAGGGGAGAGAACCTCGCGGTTCTGGGCGCCAAAGGCCAGGCGAACGGCCTGCTGCAGGATCATGCCAACGCCGAAGGTCATCAGCAGGGTTTCCAGAGGGCGGCCGTAGAGGTGGCGGATCAGCCCGCGCTCCAGCAAGGCACCCGCGAGACCGGCGACGAGAAACGCGGCGGGAACGGAAAGGGGGAGCGACCAGGGCAACAGCCAGGGAATGCCGCGGCATGCCTCCTGCACCACAAAGGTGGTGTAGGCGCCCAGCATGACGAATTCGCCATGAGCCATGTTGATCACGCCCATGACACCGAAGGTGATGGCCAGGCCGAGTGCGGCCAGTAGTAAGACCGAGCCGAGGGAGAGGCCCTGGAACAGGGTTTCGCCGGCACGCTTGAAGGTCAGCCTCGCATCAATGGCCGACACGGCGCCGTCGATTTCGGGCGCGAGCTCGGGGTTGGCGGCGCGGGCTTCCAGCAGCAGGGCGCGGGCCTCATCAGAAGAGGCGCTGCCTAGCGTGGCGATGCCTTGGTGCTTGGCCTGCGCATCGGGCGCAACGAGGCGGGAAGCGGCCAGCGCCAGTTCCTGGCGCTCCCGCACGCGGGCGATGGTCTCGCGCGCGATGGCGGCCTCGAGTGGGGCGATGTTCTCGGCACTGCGGCTGCGGAAGACAGAATCCGCGGCGGCAAGGCGTTCGTCCGGATTGGCGGAAACCAGCTGGAGCCGGCCCAAAGCCCCGCGCAGGGCGGCACGGACGCGGTTATTGATTCGGACCGTCTCGGCGCCCGTGGCGTCGGCGGGTTGGCCGGTGGCGGCATCGGCGCCGCCGGGCAGGATGATGGTGACGTCTCGCTTGCGGAGCTGGCCTTCAGAAAGGGCGCGCAGCACGGGAAGGGCGCGGGCATCGCCGCTGGCGCCGAGGCGCTCAACCGCCTCGGCCTGGGTGCCGAAGCCGCCGGCCAGGCCGGGCAGGGCTTCGAGATAGGCATCCTGTGCCGAGGCAGGCGCGAGGAAAGCCAGGAGGAGCATCAGAAGTAGGATGAGGCGCGCCATGATGTGGTGGGCGGCGGGTTGCCCCACCGCCCCTCCTTCTCTCAGCCGCGGCGGCTGGCATTCTCGGGAATGAAGGGGGACCAGTTCTCGGCCGGGATGGCGGTCGGCGTCTTGTGGACGATGTTGAACTGGCCGTTCTCCTGAATTTCGCCGATCATCACGGGCTTTGAGAGGTGGTGATTGCGGTGCATCTCCTCCTCATAGCCGGAGGGGGCCATCACCTTCTGGCCGTACATGGCCTCGCGCACCTGGTCGACCGCGGTGGTGCCGGCCTTCGCTACGGCCTGGGTCCACATGCGGAAGCCGGTGAAGGTGGCTTCCATCGGGTCGTTGGTCACGCGCTTGTCGTTCTTGATGTAGGCGCGCCACATCGCCTTGAACTCGTCGTTGGGCTTGCCTTCCACCGACATGAAGTAGTTCCAGGCGGCGAGATGGCCGACCAGCGGCTTGGTGTCGATTCCGGCCAGCTCCTCCTCTCCGACGGAGAAGGCCACGCATGGGATGTCCTCGGCCTTGATGCCTTGGTTGCCCAGCTCGCGGTAGAAGGGAACATTGGCGTCGCCGTTGATAGTGGAGACTATCGCGGTGCGCTTGCCCTCGCCGGCAAAGCGCTTCACGCGGGAGACGATGCCCTGCCAGTCGGAATGGCCGAAGGGCGTGTATTCTTCCATGATGTCCGCATCCGCGATGCCCTTGCTGTTCAGATAGGCGCGGAGGATGCGGTTGGTCGTGCGAGGGTAGACATAATCGGTGCCCAGCAAGACGATGCGCTTAGCCTCGCCTCCATCCTTGCCCATCAGGTACTCGGTGGCCGGGATCGCCTGCTGGTTCGGCGCGGCTCCGGTGTAGAAGACGTTCCTGGACTGCTCCTCGCCCTCATACTGCACGGGGTAGAAGAGGAGGCCGTTCAGCTCCTCGAAGACTGGCAGCACGGATTTGCGGGAAACCGATGTCCAGCAACCGAAAGTGACATCGACCTTGGAGACGGCGAGCAGCTCGCGCGCCTTCTCGGCGAAGAGGGGCCAGTTGGAGGCGGGGTCCACCACCACGGCCTCTAGCTTGCGGCCGAGCACGCCGCCGCGGCGGTTCTGGTCCTCGACCATCATCAGCACCGTGTCGCGCAGCGCGGTCTCGCTGATCGCCATGGTGCCGGAAAGGGAGTGCAGCACGCCCACCTTGATGGTCGCACCCTGGGCGAATGAGGGGCGGATCGCCGGCAGGGCCAGCGCGCCACCGAGGCCGGCCAGCGCGGCGCGGCGGGTGAGGAGCGTCATTCTTTTTCGTCCCACAAAGGCCGGTGCGCCCGCGGATGTCCCGCGTCTGGCCGGGCGCCAGCGCAGTTGCGAGAAGCGTGCCAGCAAGTGGCTGAGAAGTTATGCAAGCAAAATGGCGTCAACTTGTGCAGCCTGGGGGCGCTCTGCGCCTTCCTGCGGCAAGGTGCACCTTTGGGAGACTGATAGCGGGATCGCCGGGCAGGGGAGGGGCAATCGCAAAGCGGGTGTCGAACCGCTCCATGGAGCCGACCAGGAACTCATTGTAAGCCGCGATGTCACTGACCCCGGCGAGGCGCAATTCCTTGCCCAGCCGGTCCTGCAGGGTCCTGTTCACCCGTCCGACCCGGCCCTCGGCCTGACTCGATTTGGCGCAAGAAATTTCAATGTTCAGCTCGGCCAGGGCACGACCGAACTGTGTCATTCCCTGGCCCTACTTGGCCTTCGGCCGGGCCAACCGAAAGACGGAGTGCTTGTCCGGGCATTGTCACGGAAGCCGCCTCCAGCCGGAACGACGTGCCTGGATCAGGCCCAGCGGTTCCTGTCATCCCACGCCATGATCTACGGTCATTTCCGTCCGCGGCAGCACGTCATGACGGCTGCCAGTTACCAGCGCGCCCGCGCCAAGGCCTCAACGCCCTTGTGCGGAGCGGATTATCGGTTCGTTCCGCGCGATGGGGCTACTCCGTGGTGATCCCGGCCTCGCGGATCAGGGCCCCAAGCCGTGCCGTCTCCTCGCGCAGCCCTTCCACCGCCTCGTCCGCGCTGCCACCCACCGCAATGGCGCCGATATCCAGGATGCGCTGCCGCACGGCCGGCTCTTCCAGCACCCGGTGGAACGCGTCGTTCAGTGTCGCGACCACTGCGGGCGGGGTGCCGGCCGGCACCACCAGCCGGGCCCGGGCGGAGGACTCCAAGCCTGGCACGCCCGCCTCGCCCATGGTCGGCACGTCGGGAAGTTGCGGCGCGCGTTCCCGCCCGGTGACGCCGAGCGCGACCACCTCCCCCGACCGGACCTGCGCCAGCGCGCTGGCGACCGTGTCGAAAAAGAAGTCGACGCGTCCCGAGATCACGTCGGTCAGGGCGGCAGCGCCGGAGCGGTAGGGGATGTTCACCATCTCCTGCCCGCTGAAGCGGCGGAAGATCTCGGCGGCGAGGTGGTTCGACGAGCCGGCACCAGGCGAGGCATAGGAAAGGCCCCTGCGCGTCTCGCGCGCCTTCCGCAGGAGACCCTGGACGTCGGACACGCCCAGGCTGCGGGGCACCACGAGCACCAGCGGCAGGTCGGCCACGGCGATCACCGGTGCCAGCGCGGTGTTCGGGTCGAAGGGGGCCGGGCGGTACAGGGCCGGAGCCGTGGCGCAGATCGGGGGGCAGATGGCCAAGGTGTAGCCGTCCGGGCGAGCCTGGGTCAGCGCGACGATGCCCACCGTCGCACCGCCGCCCGCACGGTTCTCCACCACGATGTTCTGGCCCAGCACCTGGCCTGCCCGCTCCGCTACGACGCGCGCGAGCAGATCGGTGCCGCCGCCCGGGCCGAAGGGCACGATCAGCCGCAGGGGGCGGTCCGGGAAGGCCTGCGCGTCGGCGTGTCCGACGAGGCCAGCGCTCAGGGCAAGGCCGAGCGCCAGGGTGTGCAGTAGGTGGGGGCGGGACGATGACATCGGTCTGAACCTCCGTGGGGCGATCTTGGCAGGGGGCAGCGGCTTGGCGTTGAGGCTCCTATAGCGGTCAAGGGGCCACTGTGACTGCCTTCAGGGGAGGGGCCTGCGCTTTGCGCCGAGATCCGTCGATCGCATAATATACATTATGTAAAATGAATTGGAAATTGACCCATAAAAACAATCGTTTGCTGCGGTCCGTCTCACGCTGAGCAAACGCTCGGTTGTTGAAGCCATAGCCTGACCGTCCACAGTGCCGTGTCAAATTTGAATCTTCCAAGGCTTCAAATTCCTGTCCGTCGTCGAATGCTTTGGGACAGGTGAGGTGCTGAACTAACGGAGGCTCGGGCTCATCTGGGCTGGAGGTTAGGCGGCTCGGCGCTGATGCAGCAAGCGCCGCTGCTGGATGGTCTG
>NZ_JAGIZB010000058.1 GCF_017813395.1 Pararoseomonas baculiformis
GTCGGCATCCTGGGGCATGGCCGGCGCCACCCGTGCCCGGGGCTCGCCCCGGGCACGGGCAGTCGCGCTGAACTGGGGAATTTTCAGCCAGCACTTCCGGGGAGAATTCACTCAGCCGCTACACGCGCACCTTCACGTAGGTGGCGTCGAGCCAGAGGTAGGGCCAATCGCCCTCGATGGGGCGGCCCAGGAAGTCCTGTACCCGCTCGTCGATCTCGGCACACAGCCGGGAGACCTGGCTCTTGCTGACGCCCTCCAGCCCCATGGCCCGGACCAGGTCATCCACCGAGCGCGTGGAGATGCCCTGCACATAGGCCTCCTGGATCACCGCCGTCAGCGCCTTCTCCGCCGTCCGGCGGGGCTCCAGGAAGGCCGGGAAGTAGCTCCCCCGCCGGAGCCTGGGGATCCGGAGCTCGACGGTGCCTGCCCGGGTTTGCCAGTCCCGCTCGCGATACCCGTTCCGCTGCACCAGGCGGTCCGGGGAGCGCTCCCCGTGGGCGGCTCCTGTTACCTCGCCCACCTCCAGCTCCATCAGCCGCCCGGCGGCAAAGCCGATCATCTCGCGCAGGAAGGTCGCGTCGGCAGACTTCTCCAACAGTCCCCGAAGGGCCATCGTCTCATCGGTCATCGTGGTCGGTCCAAGGTCAGGGTTGCAGGTCTCAGCAACCCAACCCTGCCATGAACCACCGCGGTGACCGCCTCAGATCCGGCGGTCAGCTCCTACACCACCACCAGGGACGCGACCTCTTGGCTCAACCAATAGTAGGATCAGAAACACTACAAGACGTATATTCGGCCACGATGTTTCCAGACGAAACATTCAATGGAGGCGACAATTATGTTTCGTGCTCGTAACAGTAAGGTTTTTGATAGTGCCTCTAACGCGGAAGAGAACGCTTGATTTGCCAGATGGCCCTGGTCAGCGGGGATAAGTTTATCCGGATACGTATGGTAGCTCTGCACTGAGTGTCCACGGATCGGCAATATTTTGAGGACCAGCGCTTTATTGCTTCACGAGTTCGCGATGACACAAAGTCATGTCGACTTTCGCGAGCGTCGGACGTGCCAATTTCAAATGATGGGGTTCTCACCTCAAGAGACGGGCTACGGTCCGCAAGGGTTCTCGAATGCTTGCTCAGACAACCACAACCACAACCACATCCTCGGCTCCCGCGCGTCGCTCGTCGCCGGCTCGCAAGCGCGCCCTCACCGCTACTCCTTCCCTTACATCCGTCAACAACACTTCCCTGCCCCTCTCGGCCGCTGCCGCGATCGACCTGATGAACCGCCACCGGGAGCTGCTGCGGAAGAACGGGGATCAGACAGACCGAGCGCTCGCGGTCGTCGCGGAGGATGTGCGTGCCCAGGCGATGCTCGCCACGCCTGAAGTGGCGGCGGAACTCGTGCAGCGAGCCCGTCGAGCCAAACTCCTCAGCTCGCGTACGGAGGTTGACAGCGCCGTTGCCGCGCTCCTCGCCTACGCAACGCAGGGCCTGGACACCCTGCGATCGGCCCGGAGCAGGCTGCGAACGATCGTCGCATTCGCGCTCGCCAATGACGCGACGATCCCCGATCTAACAGCCCGCTACGGAGGTCTCTGGAAGATCTACGACGAGGCGCCCCGTCGCGACGCGAACGCCAAGGCGAAGGCTGCCGTAGCCCGCTTGATCAGCGTTCGCCTGCCCCAGGCGGTGGAGGAGCGTGCCCGTGAACGACATTCGGTGATCCAGCTTGTGCCCGCATCCCGTGGTCACTGGGGCTACCGGGAAATCGTGATTTACGAGTCCGTGCAGGACGACAAGGGGGAGCAGAGCAGGCCCGCCTCGTTGCCGGAGCATCTTTCGGACGTCGGAGAGGCGAGAGCCTCGAGCATTGCCTTGAATGAGGCTGCCGGAAGTCAGCCGCGTGACGCCGACCAGCCCGTAGATGATGCGGTAGAAATTTCCCAGGACCCGTCGCCTGGCACGATGACCGACGAGCAGGCCGGCGGCGTCGGGGTGACCGCACAGTCCATAACCCCTTCCGATGATGCCACCGCCGAGCTGGCAGTCAGCGCGGTGAGGGTGGGGGAGGGAACCGAGGCCGTCGGGGAGGTGGGGCCGCGCATCATCGATCCCACAGCGCAAATCGACCTCCTCGGCGCCTCCAAGGCTGAGGCACCCCCGGCGACCTCCGGCGAGGAGAGCGGGGCTGCAGGGATCGTGTCCAGCGAGGGTTTGGGAGATGAGACGACCACCGCCCCCGACGATCTCGTAACACGGATGCAGAGCTTTTGCGGGACGCCGTTCATCATCAACTCCCTCAAACTGCACCAAGAGCGGTTCGAGGACCTGATGCGGTGCGCCACGAGTGAACGGATGCAGCTGCGTGGGTTCAACAAGCCCCGCCACGTCTGGACGGCGCACACGATGACACCGCTCCTCGCGGAGACCCTCCAGCAGCACGGCGCGCGCCCCGTCAGAGACGATGAGATCGTTGCAGCCGGCTGAGGGAGGCACCCGTGACTAAGCTAGAGCAGTTCGTCCGCGTTGAGGGACTGGCCCTGCAGCCGGGCAAGCCCACTGTCGCGGGCCACCGCACGTGGTCGCTCGCCGACAGCATCGCCGAGGCGACGCGAGTTCCCGGTCACTGCCCGCATGTCGCGCAGCCCTTGCGGCCGCGGATCCTGACCAGCACCCCGCCCGAGATGATCCTCGTAACCGCCCGAGAGCGTGCAGCGTCGGCGCGGGATCCGCGCGGCCGCGCCGTCCGGAGGGATGGCATCGTCGCCGCCTCTTATGTCGTGAGCTATCCGAAGGACTGGGGCACGGTCCGGTCATCGCGGGCCGAAATGCGACAGTATGTCCAGTGGAAGAGGAAAGCCGTCCGGTTCCTCAAACGGGAACTAGGCCCCGACGCCAGCATCATAGAGCATCGCGACGAGGGCCATCCGCACCTTCATGCATATGCCCCCGCAGTGCTCGTACCGGGGGAAACGACAACTGGGAAACAGGTTCTCTTCCTGGACATCGGCCCGGTCGATCCCGGCCGGCGGGCGCGGAACGAAGCGCGCCGTGCCGGCAAGGATCGGAAGGCTCAGGGCGAGGCGCTGGTGGCAGCTTACCGCGACCTGGCCTACCGCCTTGCCCGCGATGTCGGCCTTGAGTTCGGCCACACGCTGCCCGGAGTGGACGGGCCTGGCCGCCGACGGGAGGACGCGCTGTCCTTCCGGGCAGGGACGGAGGCCCGGGCCGAGATCGCGCGACTGCAGGAGCGGGTCAGGGACTTAGAGAACGCGGAAAGGAAGTCCGGCCGGCTGCTCGTCGCTGCGGCAGCAATCGCCAGGCGAGAGGACAGTAATCCGACGAGGCTGCCATCTGGCGAGGCCGGTAGCAGAATGCGAGTCGCGGAGGCGGCACACCGGCGCATGGGCGACCACGCTCCTCTCGAGCGCCTGCAGCCGGACGGTGCGGTAGCGTTGCTTCCGCCCGGTACGCCCGGCGGCACACGAGTCTCGCGCGGTCTGATCCGGACCGTGGAGGAGGCGCGAGGGGACGAGGCCGCCATCTCCCAGCTTTCCCGTCAGGTCGCCATTCTCTACGCGGCGCGCAACGCGGCGGAGGAGAATCTCGCTGCGACCGAGCGCAAGGCTGCCGAAGCGGAGGAGGAGGCAAAGAGGAGGGTTGATATCCTCCGCGCCGAGGTAAGCCGGAAGGACGACCTGCTCACGCAGGAGAAGCTACGGGCGGAACGGCTGTCGGGCCAGGTCGGCATCCTACAGAGGGCGAGGGACCAGCTGCACAACCTTCTCGGCCGCGTTGCCGCTGCCGACGGTCCCGAGAACCTCGCCCGCGTGCTCCAGCCGGTTGCGCCGCAAGCCGCCAGTTTCGTGCGGAGCCTGATGGCGCGAGTGGCGGAGCTCGCCGGCCGGCCGACCCGAGAGGAGCTCGATTTCACCGTCGCCGGGCGAGAGAACGCAGAGCACCGGGCGCGCGTGGCAGAGGAAGAAGCGCGCGCGGCGGAAAAGCTCGTAAGGACAGCGCGCGAAGAGGCGGACGAGGCACGCCGCGAGGTCACGCGCGTTTCGGGGCTGCTCGCGGAGGAAAGGGCCCGCGCCGAGCGCAAGGAAGCGGAGCGGAAGGCGGCGGAAGAGCGGGCTGTGGGAGCTGACGAGCAGCGGCAGAAGGCTGAACGCCATGCGAAGGACATGCAGGCAGCCGCGGCCAAGCGCCTAGAGGAAGATGTGAAAGCCGGTCACGAGCGCGGCTATGCGACGGGGTACGGCGCCGGACGTGATGCTGTGATGGCTGCTCTGCGCCAGGAGCTGTGCGGCCTTGGGATTACTGCCGGGCCCAAGCCGACCGCCGACGCGATGGCCGCGATCAAGGCGGCCCGAGCAGCGGCTGAGGCTTCAGAGGCTCGCGCGAGGCAGGCAGAGGCCGAGGTGAACAAGAGGAAGACACCAGCCGAAGCGCCAGAGGCGGCAAACCGGCGCGCCGCGCTAGATAGTCTGGTGATCCGGATGCGGGAGGGGGCGTCGCGGGTCGAGCGGGCAGCGGAAGAGCTCCTGACGTGCCTTCCGCAGATGCACGCCAGGATCGCAGGGTACGCGAACCAGGAGCGCCTCAGCGTCTTCGAAGCCGCGGCCATCCTTGCTCGTGACTACCAACGGGCCCTTCCAAAGTCCACGGACGTCCTGAACGCGGCCTACAAGCTGGACCGGGAGTGTGCCGCCACCAATCGCCTCTCGCTGAGCGTCGCGGAGGAGGCTCGCGGCCTCGGCGGCTTCGACGGCCGTCAGCGCGAGGAACTTGGGAGGCTTCGTCTGGAAGTGCTCCGGCAGATCGCCTGGGTGCCGCCTTGCAACGAGGGCAGCCACGCGCCCTGGACAGTACTGAGCGAGGCGCTGGGTCCCGCTCGCGCCCCGGCAAGCGGCGCGGTGATACGGGCGGCCAGCACCGTACCAGAGCTGGAGAACGCTTCGGAGCGTGACCAACGCCTACGGCACCAGAGCCGCGCGCTCTACGCAACAAAAGCTGCGGGCTCTCTGCAGCCCACCAGGCACTAAGACAAGAGGAGCAGAGTCATGTCCAACATCGCGCCGCCACCAGGGATGATTCCGAACTTCGAAGGAAAGGTTTTACGTGTCGGAAGCTGCCGAGGTTGCTTCTTCCACGACGTGCCACACGGAGGAATTCCTCTTCCGTCGAGTTCATCAACTCCCGAGATCCGCGCGGAGTATGCGAATCGTGGCTACTGCCGTCGCGGCTCGCCGGCGCCGACCGAAGGCGCGGGAAAGAGGACATTCTGGCCTACTGTACACCTCGACCGCGATTGGTGCGGCAGCGGCGTGGCCCTCTAGACCAGATGTCCGGGAGGGCATTCATGAACGGCGCCCGCGTGGAGGGCTGGGGCCCCCACGCGGAAGCTCGGCGCTGCTGGAAAGAGCGATCCGGACCGGCATTCGCGTGCTCTTGGTGGAGAGTGATCCGGCTACGCGGCCCGGGAGCGGGCTGGGGCAACCTACGTGGCGTCGGTAGAGGCGCAGCGCGGTCGGGACGCGGTGGAGGTGCCCGGGTTGAGCCGGGTGGCCTGATAGCGTTGGAGGCCGTGGAGCGGGCACGGGTCAGGATCGGCAGCAGCAGGACGGAGCAGGCCAGGGTGGTGCGCGGATTTACTGGGCCAGGGTGTTGAGCGTCGTGGCCGGAGGCACAGCCGCAGCGGAGGCGCGGCGTCGGGAAGTGGTAGAGCGGCCCTAGGTGGCGCACGAACTGTGGGCGGTGACCGAGGCGGCGGAGCGGCGTAGGTCGAGAGGGTGTGCAGGAAGCCGGACGCGCCGCCGGCACCCTGGCGGCTGCCGGTGGTTCCAGCCAGCGCGAGGACCTGTCCGGGATGGGGCGGGAGGTGTTGGTGTTGGTGTTGCATGACGGGCCGCTCGCGGTGGATGCACAGGAGCGTGCCCAAGCCCGGCAGCAATAAGTCGAGCAGCAGCGGCTGGGAATCTGGCGTGGGCAGAGTATGGGGATGTAGGGAAGATCGTCGGCCATTAGCCCTCCCTTTGCAGGCGGTCTGGCGGCTTTGGGGGCCGCGGCGGATTGAGGGTACGAGGGCGCCTCATCATGTCGATCTCCTGATCAGTTAAGGGTGTATTCACGCCAGGGAATGGCCCCAACCGGCACGCCGGCGAGGAAGCGCGAGATGTCGGAGCGTCCGTAGTAGGTCGCCCGCCCCTGGTGATCCTGTGCCATGAGGGTGACGGGCATGCCCGGGAAGACGGGCCGAAAGCTCGCGATCGCCCGATTGGCTTCGGCACTGTTGTTGATGACGTGCCGCTGCACGACGACGACCGCGAAGGTCACACCCTGCTCGCGCACGATGGCGCCCTGAAAACGCATGATCTCTCTCCTATCGAGGGGCTACGTCGCTCTCCGGCGTAGCCCCGTTGATGTCAGCCCTTGGGCGGGAAGGCGTCGCCGCCGTAGCTGTCGCGCTCGCGAATACGACCATCGCGGCCGTGTACGAGCAGCTCGCTTCCCTGGTTCCGGGCGATGCTGCGAGCCTCTGCGGTGGCCTGCGACTGGGTGGGGTGGACCGAGGTAGCCCGGCTATTGCCGGCCCCCTGAACAGCCCAGCCCCGGTCGTGCGGTACGACATGCTGGTTTCGACCTGCCATAAGGGCCTCCTATATGTTCCCTGTGTGGGAACTATAATGCCACAACCATATTGATCCCTACAAGGGATCATATTATATGTGGCTCATTCAGGGAGCAGACCCCTTGCGCGAGAAGGCGGGTCGCATAGGCTCTGGGGGATGCGAATCATCTCGCGCAAAATGCTGCTGGCCTTCCATGAAGGCCGGCCCGAACGTGCTGATGCGCGAACGGCCCTGGAGGCATGGTACCGCGAGGCCAAAACCGCCTCGTGGACGACGTCTGCTGAGGTGAAAGCTAAGTACCGCTCGGCGAGCATCCTCAAGGGGGGCCGGGTGGTCTTCAACATCTGCGGCAACAAGTATCGATTGGTCACGCGGGTGAACTATGCGGTGGGCGTTATCTACGTCCGCTTCGTGGGGACTCACGCGGAGTACGACAACATCGACGCGGAGACGATCTGATGGCCCACATCCGACCAGTCCGCACGGAAGCGGACCACAAGGCCGCCTTGGCGCGGATCGATGAGCTGATGGACGCCCAGCCGGGAACGCCGGAGGCTGACGAACTCGACGTGCTCGCGACGCTGGTCGAGCGCTACGAGGAGCACCAGTTCCCGATCGGCATACCGGATCCGGTGCAGGCCATCCTATTCCGTATGGAGCAGGCGGACCTTTCGCGCCGTGACCTTGAACCTCTTCTCGGGGGGCGCGCTAAGGTATCCGAGGTGCTCAGCGGCAAGCGGCCACTGACGCTGACAATGATGCGTGCGCTCACGACACAGCTTGGAATCCCAGCCGAGGTCCTATTGCAGGAGGGGGGCCGCGAAGCTGAGCAGCAAGCGACCGAGCCTGACTGGAACCGGTTTCCGATAGCCGAGATCGTGGCCTGCAAATGGCTCGGGCGTGTGACGGGCAACGCCCTGGCTCAGGCCGAGAAGCTGATGAAGGACCTGCGGGATCTGGCCGGTGGTCCGCAAGCGGCAACATGCGGCCTCTATCGCAAGAACGATCACCTTCGGCAGGGTGCTAAGGTAGATCCCTACGCATTGACTGCGTGGTGCTGGCGCTCAATGGCGGTTGCAAGAAAGGAGAAGGTCGGAGCCTTCGATCTATCGTCTGTGGACCTCGAGTTCCTACGCAGTGTGACGAAGTTGAGCCGACACAGTGATGGTCCGGTTCGTGCTAAAAAATTCCTTGCGCAGCACGGGATTCGATTGGTTGTCGTGAAGCACTTGAGCCGCACGCACCTCGATGGTGCGGCACTGCGGCTTGTCGATGGAATGCCGGTGATCTCGCTCACGCTGCGTTACGACCGCCTCGATAATTTCTGGTATTGCCTAGCGCATGAGCTGGCCCATGTGGGGCGCCACTTCGCGCACGACGATGCCCAGCCCTATATTGATGATTTCTCGGCTGCTTCCTTACCAGGCGGCCAGCTGCCGAAAGAGGAGCAGGAGGCGGATGAGTGGGCGAACGAAGCCCTGGTTCCACAGTCTGTGTGGCAGAGCAGTGCCGTCAGCTCTAATCCGTCACCGACGAACGTCATTGCTTTGGCGGACGACCTTGGTGTCCACCCTGCTATAGTTGCCGGCCGTGTGAGATACGTACATCGTAATTATAGACTCTTGACCCACTTCGTTGGATCTGGGGAGGTACGGCGTCAGCTGGGCTACTCTGATTGTTGAGCATCTTGCTTCCTCATCAGAACGTATCCTTGTACCAGCGTCATATTCTCTCCGCGGTAGACCATGCGAACGCGGAATTAAGGGAAGTTAGCAAGTGGAAGTCGCCGTCTTCTTCCCGGATCTCGACCTCGATGTTGAGATGACCAATAGCCAGCCTGCCGAGCCGCTGGCAATTGGGGATGGTGTCACGGTCAGCTGGCACGTGCCCCTGATAAAGTCGGGAGATATCCCAAAGACTATCGAGGTTGCCTTTCAACTCGCGGCGGCCGTTGGAGGTGGCATTGCCCTCAACGTGGTAGCCAACGTCATCACGGACTGGCTCATGCGACGATTCAAGGGGCGGGCCGAGAAGCTGGTGATCGAGCGGCAAGAGGTTGAGTTTGAGGCGGGAGCCATAAAGCGCATCGTGCTGGAGACAATCACGCAGGATACGGGTCGTTGAGGCTGCGGCGGGCTCTGTCAGGTTGTCGGGTCCGATGGGCCGGTGCTCCGCGCCATCAAGCGCCTGGGCCGACGGCTCTGGAAGCGGTGGAGCGGCTACCATCGCCGCAGCCTCGCCGAGACCGCCATGTCACGCCTCAAGCGCATGGGCGAGCGCCTCTCGGCCCGCGACCCCGCCCGTCAGGTCGCCGAAGTCCAGATCCGCTGCGCCATCCTCAACACCTTCAACGCCCTTGGTATGCCCGACACCATCACTCGCGCCTGATCAAAACGGAAAAGGCGAGCTCGCGCCCTCCGCCTGATTCACGCAACAGTGCCCCGGTAAGTCAGGCTTCATGTATGGACGACTTTATCTTCTTAGCAAGAAAGACGGTCAGGTCCGCCCTGCCCTGACAGTGAAGTTCGTCGCTCTGCCTGTCTGTGTGTCGTAGGCGCAGTGGTAGGTGTGGCGCACCCAGTTCCCGAAGCCGTTCTGCATCTCGATCTCGTCGCCCGCGTAGTTGACGATGCCTGCGCCCTGGTCACCCCAGCCGAAGCGACTGAAACGGGTGAAGCTGGTCGTCCAGCGGTAGTCGGTGCGGGCACTCGCCTGGATCAGCGGTTCGCAGGCGCGCCCGGCGTCAGCGACGTGCTTCTGGGCCCAGCACTGGAGATCCTGGCGGCAGGCGGCGTCAGCTGCGGCCTGCCGGGTGCGGCGCTCGGCTGCTTCTGTCTCTGCCTTGGCTTGGGCCTCGCGGCGGGCCTTCTCGGTTTCCTCCGCCCTCGCAGCAGCGTTTGCCGCGTGCATGGCCTCCCTGGAGGCTCTACTGGCCTCCATCGAGGCCCGCTGTTCCGGGGTCATCGAGGCGCCTGCCAGCATGGGCATGATTAGGACGCCGGGGATGAGCCAGAAGAGATGCTTCCGGCGGCCCTTCATGAATACGGCAGCGACACTTGCACATGCCATCAGGGCGGCCAGGATGGTAAGGACGATGTACAAGGCCACTCCAGCGAGAATCTTCGAGCGCATCATATCGCATCGGATACAAAGCGCTGCAACTCGTTCCGTTCAGAGTGACGGATGACGACAAGCACACGCTCATGCATGCTCTCCTCAAACTGGCAGCAGTTGTTCGGGACACAGTCTGAGGCACAAAGTCGAAGGGGCCGATGGAAGCTCAGTTCGTCCAAACAGCCGGTTCCGCTTTTCGCACCGGAAGCATCCCCCGGAGCCACACACGACGCGTAATGTCTACTTGGTAGAGGGACTTTAGGCTGCGATTGTCGACTTGAGGCGGACAGCAATCTTGGCGACAATAGCCCGGCTGCAGCCAGTAGCATCGATCACCTGCGTCCATGACATCCCCTAAGCGAGCATGTCGGCTATTGCTTTAAAGCTCGGGACAAAACCTGGGCTGAGGCGTTGAGGAGGGATGGCGCTCCTCGTTCCTGATGACCTCTGGTCGGCGGTGGAACCGCTGTTGCCGCGGGAGCGGCCGAAGCCCAAGGGCGGTCG
>NZ_JAGIZB010000059.1 GCF_017813395.1 Pararoseomonas baculiformis
CCCGCCGCCGCGGCAGGCCACCCAAGGCCAGGCACGCCGACCTCAGTCCCAACACATGAGGACCAGCCGATCTGGGGAATTTTCAGCCAGCGCTTCTGAGGAAATCCACCTCAGCATTGACAGGGCGTCCTGGACGTTTTTCTCGACCTGACCTTTCTCCCAGCCCGAGGCTGGATTGCAGAACTCCGGCTCGAACAGATAATGGCTCGCCATGGCCAGGAAGCGGGCATTGACCTGCCGCTCGCGGCTCGGGCCGATCCGGTCCACGGCGGTGCGCATGTTGTCGTAAATCCCGCGCCGCGGCACGCCACCCAGCACGCGAAAGCCGTGATTGTGGGCGTCGAACAGCATCTCGTGCGTTTGCAGGAGGTAGGCCCGCACCAGGAAGGCCCGGCTGTGGCAGAGCTTGAGGTGGGCAACCTGCAGCTTGGTGCGCTCGCCGCCGATGACGGCCTGCTCCTCGCTCCAGTCGAACTGGAACGCCTCGCCCGGGCCGAAGGCCAGGGGCACAAAGACACCGCGGCCGGAGGTTTGCTGCTGGCGAAGCCAATCATCCCGCCAGGCCCGCACAAAGGCCGCGACCCGCCGATTCGAACCATCATAGCCCAGCCCCACCAGCTCCGCATGGAACTGCCGGGCCGTGCGTTTCTGTTTGCACGGTCTGCGAGCATCCGTCCGCAGCCAGGCCGCCAGCCGCTCAGCAAAGGGGTCCAGTTTGCTGGGGCGATCGGGTGTCCTGAAAACCGGCTCCACCGCGTCCGACCGCAGGTACTTGCGGATGGTGTTCCGCGACAGACCCGTCCGGCGAGCAATCAAGCGGATCGACAGGTGCTCCCGGAAATGCCAGCGCCGGATAACGCTCAATAACGCCATGTCCAACACTCCCGCCGCCCCCGCCCAAAAGGCAGAAGCTAGCGTCCGAACATGGGTCAGTTCTCAGTGGCAACTTCACCCCTAACCGGGTCAGTTCTCAGTGGCACTCAACACAGCATCACTCCCGCCTCCAACTTGCGCTGGCGGCCACGCCGCATGCGCTCAGTGATCAGCGTGCGTTCATACTCCGCCACTGCACTGCGGATCTGCAATAGCAGCTGATCATGCGGATCCTGGCTCATGGGGCGGTCGAGGAACTGCACCTCGCAGCCATGTCCCTGCAGCTCCTCCAGCAGCAAAACCTGATGCACGTAGTTGCGCGCCAGCCGGTCCGGCGCGGTGATCAGGACCAGATCGAGGCTGCGGGCCGCGGCGCGATCGCGCAGGCGATCGAGCCCTGGCCGCCGCAGCGAGGCGCCGCTGTAGCCATCATCGCGGAAGACCTGATCAGGGAGGATGTCCCCGCCTTGCTGGCGCGCATGGCCGGTCAGACGCTCAATCTGCTGCTCGACGGTTTGGGCCTGCGCCTGGCGCTGTGTCGAGACCCGCGCATAAAGGGCCGTCCTCATGGCCATCCTCCCGCACGCCGGGGCCGCGCAACCCGCCGGCAGACGCGACGGCCATCTCCCTCGTCCAGGCCAATACCTCCTGGTAGGCCCGATCCCATCGACGCTGACCATCCGGAGCTGGCCACGCCGTCCGACGCACGGTCCACTGGCATCGCATCTGTCCCTCCCGACTGGAGGGATAAAGCTGGGGTCGTGCCGGCCTGCCTGGAGCGCTCCCACAGTGCCAGCCGAGACCAGCTCAGGCGCAAGCGCGAGCGGCGAACCCAGCAGAATTCGTCATTTGCGATTAGACCATCGAGCAGGATCATCGGCGCGTGAAACGCCTGGTCCGACCGGGGCTTGGCTTCGGCAGTTTCCGGACTGCGCGACGAACCCTCGCCGGATACGAGATCTTGGCCATGATCAGAAAGGGACAGCTTCGAGAGGTCGGCGGACGCGACATGCGGGGCTAGTCCGCCTTCGTCGCAGGGTTGTTCCAAACGGCAGTCTGATCTGCAGCCCTCACGGGCCATTCACGGCACTACACAATCTTTGCAACGGAACCGATCCTGCGGCAGTCCCTGCGTTCGTAGCAACCGACAGGGCAGGCGCAGGCTGAGGGATCAATTCGCCAGCGGACTGCCCTCCGCGGCGCCTTCCTCCCGTCGACGAACGATCAGCAGCGGGCTCATCCTGATCTCCACCGTGGCGCCGGCCATGACTGTCGCCTTCTCACCCGCTCGCGATCAAGCGCGGCGGCTCCGGCGTCTCAGGAGCGTCGAAGAAGCCAGACCTCGATGGCGCGAGGCTTTCGGCCCTGTGCGCGGCGCCACTGCCACCCGACAGTGAAGGTCTTCCCCGGAGCTATCTCGGCGATCCGCCAGCACTGGGCCCGGCGGCGTTCCGAAGGGAGTGGGGACTCTACTAGGAGCCCCCTCCCCCCAGGCTCCAGGCCCTGTCTGGGCCGCATCTTTCCTAGGGGCGGGCCTGGGGACTCTGCCGGGGGAACTTGCTTCCCGGATCGCTGCCTTCCCTCCCCAGCGGCTCCGGGGGCGGTGTCACGCCAATGCCACGAGGATGAGGTGGGGACTCTGCCGGGAGGCGGCTTCCCTGCGGAGCGCAACCCGCGCTGGATCAAGTGCTCGCGGGGCTGCCGAAGTGGGGACTCTACCGGGGAGACGGGTCCCTGGTGCCGCTGCTTCGCCCTTCCGCCGTGACATTAGGGCCAACAATGGGTGCAGCGGCGCTCTCAAGGGCCGTGGGGACTCTACCGGGAGCCCCCTCCCCCCAGCCCTCAGGCCCTGTCTGGGCCGCATCTTTCCTAGGAACGGGCCTGGGGACTCTGCCGGGAGGCGGCTTTCCTGCGGAGCGCAACCCGCGCTGGATCAAGTGCTCGCGGGCTGCCGAAGTGGGGACTCTACCGGGAAGACGGGTCCTTGGTGCCGCTGCGTCGCCCTTCCGCCGTGACAATAAGGCCAACAATGGGTGCAGCGGCGCTCTCAAGGGCCGTGGGGACTCTACCGGGAGCCCCCTCCCCTAGGCCCCAGGCCCTGTCTGGGCCGCATCTTTCCTAAGAACGGGCCTGGGGACTCTGCCGGGAGGCGGCTTCCCGGATCGCTGCCTTCCCTCCCCGGCGGCTCCGGGGGCGGCGTCACGCCAATGCCAAGAGGATGAGGTGGGGACTCTGGCGGGAGGCGGCCTTCCTACGGAGCGCAACCCGCGCTGGATCAAGTGCTTGCGCGGTTGCCGGCGTGGGGACTCTACCGGGGCGTTCAAGCGGTCTGTTGAATCGTCAGGAGTCAGACCCGGTCACCTCGAAGCACCAACGCCGGAAGCCAGCGTCCTCCTGTTCGGGGACCAACAGTTCTACCTGGCGGAGCGCCTCGGCGCCATCACACGCCCACCCAGGAAAAGTTTTCTTAAGTGGCGAGGCGTGCACGGCTCGCAGCGTAGCATCGTCCGGCATGAGCAGTCGCCGCGAAGCGTCAGGCCGAGTCGCAGGTCGGCAGCCCGGCTCGCTGAACGCCGGGGCCCGGGACCATTCACCTCGCAGGCGGGGACTTCACCGGAGGTGGGCGGGGACTCTGCCGGGGAGGCGCGTCGAAGAATCAACGAGTCCCGAGAGGTATCCCGGGGGGAACAGCGGGACAAACTAGTAGTAAATTCTCAAATAGCCTTCCTAGTAGCTGCTCCCGGTAAATCCCCCAGCGACAAGCGGGCCTGTTCCGGAGGAAAAGAGGGATGCATTGGGAGAGTCTTGGCGATGGGGACGGTGCACAAGATCATTGAGGCTCATGGGCGACGCGGGGCACTGTCGATGGACATCGACCGGCGTGTGGTGGACGCGGCAGCGGACTTCATGGCGGATGAAGAAGGGGGCATTGGTTTCCTTTTCTCCGGCTGGGCGCAGGCAGCCCTCCCACATAAGCGTCTGCCTGACGACGCTCCCTGGCAGGTCCAAACCGAGCGAGTGATGCTCCTGGTGCAGCCTGGACGGCGAGCAGTTCGCGACAGCGCACCGGTTCCGATTGGCGTTCCATATGGGTCCCGAGCGCGTCTCATCATGCTCTACTTGCAAACGGAGGCGATTCGGACGAACTCGCGCGAGGTCGAGCTCGGGAAGTCGCTGCGTAGCTGGCTCGCCAAGATGGACATTGCTTGGGGCGGGAAGACGGTAAAGGACGTTCGCGAGCAAGCTGAGCGGATCAGCCACTGCAGCCTTTCCTTCCAGATCAATCAGGGCGGGCGCGGCGCGCTATTGAACCAGCACATCGTTGATACCGCGCTGTTCCTGGACTCCGACGACGGTGCCCAAGGGAGCCTATTTCTGGAGAAGGCGAAGCTGTCAGAGAGTTTCTTCGAGCAGTTGAAGCGACATCCCGTTCCTCTACAGGAGGCAGCGATCAGGCGGCTCAACGCGAGTTCGATGGCGCTGGACATCTATTGCTGGCTCGCCTACCGCCTCCACGTGCTTGAGAAGCCCTGCCCCATAACCTGGCTCGCGCTGAAAGCGCAGTTCGGCACCGGCTTCAATCGCTTGGACCACTTCCGTGCAACATTTCAGCAGAACCTGGAACTGGCCATGGCAGTCTACCCGGAGGCCAAGGTGGTGGCGTCCCCTGCCGGTCTTACGCTGCATCCTTCGCGTCCAGCCGTGCCGCCAAAGCTCGCAGCAGTGAGGTAGTTCATGCCGCCACGTTGGCGAGCACTAAACCCTCGAACTTGACAGGATTAGGGCCATAAAGGCCTGTAGAAATCAACGATTTCGCACGTAGCGCTTGGCCCCGCCACGACTCCACTTCCTATCACTGCCGCCTGTTAGCGTCGGCCGGGCAGACGGTTGTTCCGATGGGAACTTTCCTTGCCAGAGGCCACTTCCAGGCACCCTAGAGGAGTCTGATAGAAATTTTCAGGGTGCCCACAGCAGTGAGAGCTGCATCCAACACACGCCGGGTCGGTGGGACGTTCTCCTTTTCCCGGCAACGAACGCTCGCAAAGGTGTAATGATTCCCGGCCGTGGCTGAGAAGCCGCAGTTCTCGTGCGGGCCGGGCATCGGCTGACTCGCAGCCCGCCAATCTCGTCCAGAGCGGAACGGGCGCTCGTTTTTCGCAAGCGGGGATGTGCTCCTCAGACGCCCTGGTGCTCCTGGCCTGCTACCCAGGTGCCAGGCAGGTCAGTGCCGAGCGCCCGGACCGAAGCGGACCGTTAGCGCCGCCACACCCTCCTGGAGGTTTACCGGGCGCACTGGCAGCCCCGGCTACGCACCGTCTCGGCTCAGCTTCTCCGCTATGGCCAGGCGGATCCAGGCCAGCCGTGCCATGCCCCCAGCCTTCTTTCTGGCCCCGTCTACCCGCTCTGCCATGTCAGGCGGCAACACCATAGTGAAGCGAACCTCCGCCTCTGGAGCGGGCGCCGGCTCGGGCGCTGCCTTCGGCAGAGGATCGTCACGGGTCTCGGCCGCCCCGATGACCCGCTCGACGTCGGCTTGGCTAGGCTGGCGGGTAGGGCGAGAGAACTTGCTGCTCTGGGCCATCGATGCACCTTTTAGATACTGTGACAGTGTATTTTCGGTGCAGCCGTCACACCGGTAAAGTGCATCCTCAGTCAACTGTCGGCGGGCAATGCCGAGAACGGATCCTGTACCGGCACCTCCAATGGCTCGAAGTGCCGGACGTTGCGGGTCAGGATGCTGCAGCCGTGCTGTAGAGCCGTGGCGGCAATAGCGATGTCTGCCAGGCCCGGATCATGGCCCTTGCTCCGGGCCAGATCGGACAGGCGGCCCATGTGCCGCGCTGCCCCCAGGTCTACAGGGATGATCCGCTTGCCATAGAGGTGGAGCAGCACTTCGAGCCACTCCGTCAGCCCCTTGGCCTTCTGCGTGGCGCCCTGCCGGCGGAGCTTAGCTATGCCGTCCTCCAGCTCGGCGACCGTGATCACGGAGAGAAAGAGGCTCGCGCTGTTCCGGTCCATCCAGGCGACGAGGTCCGGCGAGGCAATGGCCTTTGTTGGCGCCCCGGCCGAGAGCACGTTGGTGTCGACAAGATACAGGATCAGAGGCCCACATCGCGGAGACCGCCCTGCCGCGTGGGCAAGTCGTCGTCCTCCAGTGGGGCGGCCATCAGCAGACGTCCGAAGGATGGCACCTGGGAGAGGCGCTGCCACTCCTCGAAGCTGACGACCACGGCCTCAGGGCGTCCGTGGCGGGTGATGACGGAGGGGTGCCCGGCTTTGGCCTGATCGAGCACAGCCGACAGGGTCGCCTTGGCGTCGCGAAGCTGGATCTCTTGCATACCGGCCTCCAGGACCACAGTAGTCATATGGTGGTCTGCGACGTCCAGGCGCAAGAGATGACTGAAGGTCTGCTGCTAGTCGGCGAGACAGGCACTTGATATCGCACTGGCACCACTAATGCACTCTCACGGTGCATTATCCGTATTGAAGGCATACCTGTAGAGTGCATCCAGCTCGGCGACGGCCTTGGCATCCGGGCGCTGGGCTTCACAGGCGGCTAGGCCCGCCAGATGGGCCACGGCTATGCCTTTGCGGTTCCCGACTCTGATAGGGGCCGCTTCGATCACCTCTGCATGCTCCGCGAAGGCCGCTTCGGCCTCGGCATTATCGCTGCCGATCGGATCCGCCCGGTTCACGAAGGCCACGGCACGTAGCCCCTCATTGATGGTTCGCACGTCGCTGACCGTCTGGGCGACGGCGTCCAGGGTCCATAGGTCTGGCCCGCGGGGAGGAAAGGGCAGCAGCACCATGTTGGCGACGGACAGGGCTGCGCGCTGGGTGCTGGTATCCCGGGCGCCGGCGTCCACGATAACCACGCCGTACTTACCTGACAGGCGTCGGAGCTCGTCTCTGATCTGCTTGCCCACAATGGACACGGTGGTGACAGGCGCCAGGTCGCCGGGCTGCTCAACTCGGGCAGCTGCCCAGGTGGCTGTCGTCTCCTGAGGATCGGCATCGACCAGCAGCACCTCCTGGCCGGCGCGGGCCGCCAGGACGGCGAGATTCGCCGCAAGGGTGCTCTTACCGATACCCCCTTTGATCCCCCCGGCTATCAGTATCTTCCCCATACCGAACTCATACCTCCTCGGTGTATCCACGGTGCATTGTCAACACAGCCACGTTGATTCTCCAGGTAGAGAGATCAGGCTGTATCATGTACCTTCTTCTGCT
This sequence comes from Pararoseomonas baculiformis, assembly GCF_017813395.1. GTDB lineage: Bacteria > Pseudomonadota > Alphaproteobacteria > Acetobacterales > Acetobacteraceae > Roseomonas > Roseomonas baculiformis. Next base: position 7,105 of record NZ_JAGIZB010000059.1, read on the forward strand.
GCCCGAGCGTGGCCGATCAGGCGCAGGATGATCTGTTGTGGCGTGACCGTCCGTTGCTCCTCGAGCGTCGCTGCGACTGCCCGACGCAGGAGGAAGGCTAGATCTTCCCGGCTTGGCCTAAGGCTGATTTGGTGAGTGTCGGATGGAGGGCGACCAGGCGGGCGTGAAGCCGGCGCGGGTAAAGGATCCGGTGCGCGTGGTGCAGCTGATGCAGCCTTTCGGCGCGTAGGAGCTACGGCCTTCGAGCCAGTGCCTCGGGGCTTGGAGGTAGCCCTAGGGTTTTTGGTGACCATATCGGAAACCCCTAAAGGGTGTAGTTTACGAACCGGAAAACCGCTGATTCCCAGACAACACCTATTGCTCCTCTTTGTAAGGAGGCAAGGGCGCATGAGGAGAACTGAGGCATGAGATGCCCGGTTCTCCTCATGCGCCCTGTGCGTGGTCTGATTCCGAAATGCGCTGTCCCAACGTTGCTTTCCGTGGTGCTGTCGCGGCGGAGGTCGTCACCCTGAATGCTTGTGTTTGTTGATTTCGAGGCCTCGTCCCTGGCGCCGGGATCGTATCCAGTCGAGGTCGGCTGGGTAGCCGAACATGGTGAAGGCGAGGCCCATCTCATCCGACCCGCGCCGGACTGGGTCGAGTGGTCCGCTGAGTCGGAGGCGGTTCATGGTCTCGCTCGCGAGCGCCTGGTGCGCGAGGGTGAGCCCGCAGAAGACGTGGCCCGGAGGGTTCTCGATGTTCTAGGGGCTGCCGGCGTAGTCGTGGTGTCCGACGCCGCGAAGTGGGAGCAGTTATGGCTGGATCGCCTCATGAGGGCGGCCGGGTTGGTGCACTCGATCCGGATAGTAGAGCTAGAGCGGGAGATTCTGCTTCCGGAAGCGCGGCGCATCCTGCAGCTGGCTTCGGTCAAAGGAGGCCCTGGTCAGCATGTGGCGCGGGGCGCTTGGCTGGATCGTGCCAGTGAGATCGTGGGCGATGCTCAGCACGCTAGCCGGAACGGCGGTCGGGTCCAGCATCGAGCCCTTGCCGATGCCGAGGGCATGCGTTCGTGGTGGCTCGAGGTGGGCAAACGGGTCGCGCAGGTCATGGGGGAACGGTAAGGGTGGCCGCGAGGTCCCCTTTCGTGCCGTCACCACAGGGCAAGAAAAGTAATGTTTTCGGGCAGGGTGGGCCGTTGCAGGATGTCGCCGGCAAATGGTGTGAGTTGGGCGGCTGATGTGCAGGAAGTCCCCGCCCGCGACGGCTACCCGATGAGTTCCTCGTTTTCCCGTCTTGCAGCCGCGACGAGCTGATCGGGCTCATCGAGCCTGTCGGCCGGCGCTCGATCCTCGAGCCAGCCATTTGGCCCGACGAACCAAAAAGCTCGCTGCCAGTCGCTCATTGTGTGGGGGAGCACTGCCAGCACACGCCCTGTCTGCCGTCAGGTCTCCTGAGACAGGCGGGGTTGGTTGAGGAGTGGAGGATTTCCGGTTCATCGTGACCCCAAGGAGTGGGACATGAGCCAGAAGTCAGCTGCCCCGAGCCCGAAGCCGC
>NZ_JAGIZB010000006.1 GCF_017813395.1 Pararoseomonas baculiformis
AGGCGGGGGCGCGTCGGCCGCCGGCGCCGGGGCGGCCCCGGGGCCAGGCGCGGCGCCGGCAGGCGCCGCCCCCGGCGGGGCCGCCCCGGCGCGGGAGGCCGCGGAGAGCGCCTCCAGGTTCCGGATCAGCTCCGCGCGCCGCGCATCGTCCCGCAACAGGCCGAGCAGCCGCTCCGCCTCCGTGGCGCTGGGCGTGGCGGCCGGCGCCCGGGCCGGGGCGGGAGTGTTGGCCGGAGCAGGGGCGGGAGCCTGCGCGAGCGCCGGCGCCGCGAGAAGCAGCGCCAGCAGGGCAAGGATCGGTCGGGGAAGACGCATGGGGGCGGTTTGGAGCCCACCCCCTCCACCAAGGTCAAGCGGCCACTCTCAAGCGGCAGCGGGCAGCCCGGCCCAGGCCACGGAAATCGGCACCAGCCTATCGCTCGCAGCGGATGAACACGGTCGCCCGCTCCGCGATCTCGCCCACATCGGCCGCGCTCCGGTCCGCGCCGGTGCTCCGCGCGGTGGCCGGCGCCACCCCGGCCGCCCGCAGGAAGGCGGCGGCCCGCTCGCCCCGCACGGCGAAGTTGATGTTCTGCGCGATATCCCCCGTCCGCCCGGCCACGGCCTGGGCGTTCAGCTTGGACACCACCACGCCCACCACATTCCCCTGCATGTCCAGCAGCGGCCCGCCGGAATTGCCGGGCTGCACGGGGGCGCTGATCTGGATCTGGTCCGGGTTGTCCCGCAGCCCCGCCAGCCCGTTCACCTCGCCGCGCGTCAGCTTCGCATCCGAGGAGAGCAGCCCGGACAGCGGGTAGCCATAGGCCACCACCCCCTCGCCCCGCCGCAGTGGCGGGTCCTGCCGGAAGGACAGCACCGGCCCGCTCAGCCCGGGCACGGCCAGCAGCGCCAGGTCCAGCCGCGCATCGGTGCGGGCCGGCGGCACGGCGGCGTGGTTGCGCCCGTCCGGGCCGCGCACCAGCACCCGGTCGCACCCGTCCACTACATGCCGGTTGGTCAGCACCCGCTCCCCCGCCACCAGGAAGCCCGTCCCGGTGGAGGCGCGCACCCCCGGCCGCGGGATCGCCTGCGGCGCCGTCGGCTGCTCCGGAGAGGGCCGGACAACCGCGCCCGCCGGCGCCAGATTGGTTCCGTCCAGCGTCACGTCCCGTTGCGCGCAGATGTCCTCGTTGCGGGAAACCGCCTCCCGCCCGTCCTCCAGCACCAGCCGCAGGTCGAAGCGGCACCCGGCCTGGGGATTGCTCCGCAGCCGGTAGCCCGCATTGTTCGGCAACGGGCGCGGCAGCAGGTTGCCGCCCCAGTCCGGCCGCCCGCTGCGCACGGCATGCAGCGCATTCGCCGCCTGCCCCGTGCGGTTGATCACCCGGAATCCTGCCTCCGCCGCCGTGGCCGTCGGTGGATCGGCCGGCGCCGGCGCCTGGGCCAGGGCCGGCACCGAGAGGAGGAGAGCGGAGGAGAGAAGGAGGGCGCGCATGTCACGGCGATGTGTGGAACCACCCGCCCCGCGTCAATCCTTCCCCTCCCCTGGCCGCACCGGCCCCACACCGGCCCCGCACCGGGGCACGCCCGGGCCAGGACGCGCCGCCCGCCTATTCCACCGCCGCCCGTCCGTCCGCCGCCTCCAGCATCACCGCGATCCGGTCCGCCAGCCGCCCCGCATCCACCGGCTTGCTCAGCAGGGAAAAGCTGCCGTCCAGGGCGCCCCCCATCGCGATCTCCGCCGCATTCGTCACGAAGCCCGTCAGCAGCACCGCAGGCAGCCCCGGCCGCCGCCGCTGCATCTCCTGGATCAGCGCCAGCCCATCCATCCCGGGCATCGACAGGTCCGACACCAGCAGCTCCGGCGCCGCCCCCTGCTCCACCATCTCCAGCGCGGCAGCCCCCGATCCGGCCACCGAAACGGCATAGCCCGCCGCCTCCAGCTGCTCGGCCAGCAGGGAGCGGACCAGCGCCTCGTCATCCACCAGCAGGATCCGCCGCCGCTCCTCCGGCGGCAGCAAGGGCAGGGCAGGCGGGCCGGGCTCCGCGGCCTCCCGCCCCGCTGGTGCCTCGCTGGAAACCGGGAACCACAACGCCACCTGCGTCCCCCGCCCCGGCGCGCTCTCGATCACCAGCGCGCCGCCGCTCTGCTCGGCGAAGCCCTTGGCCATGGAAAGCCCGAGCCCGGTGCCCTTGCCCACAAGCTTGGTGGTGAAGAAGGGTTCCGAGGCCCGGGCCAGCGTCTCCGGATCCATGCCCGAACCCGTATCGGCCACCGAAAGCCGCAGATACCGCCCGGCGGCCAGCCGCGCGGGATACCCCGCCGCACTCTCCGCCGGCACCACATCCTCCGCCGCGCCCAGCACCAGCAGCCCATGCCCGGCCATCGCGTCCCGCGCATTCGTCGCCAGGTTCACCAGCACGGTCTCAAGCTGCCCCTGGTCGGCCAGCAGCGGCGGCAGGCCGGGCGGCACATGCACCCGCACCTCCACCCCGCTCCCCAGCGTATGGGCCAGCATCTCGCGCATGTTCCCCAGCAGCATCGCCGCATCCACCGGCTCCGCGCGCAGGTCGCCGCGCCGCGCGAAGCTCAGCAGGCGCCGCGTGATCGTCATGCCGCGCCCGGACGCCTCCAGGATCATCCGGCCCAGCCGCCGCACCCGCTCCGCATCATCGGGCCGCCGCTCGATCAGCGCCGCCCCGCCCTGCACGGCCTGCAGCACGTTGTTGAAGTCATGCGCGATCCCGCCCGCCAGCTTGCCTAGCGCCTCCATGCGCTGCGCCTGGGCCAGTTCGGCCCGCGCGGCGTCCAGCGCCCGCGTGCGCGCCTCCACCTGCTGCTCCAGCTCGAGCCGGCTGCGCGCCATCACCTCCCGCGCGCGGACGATCTCCTCGATGTCGGTCGAGGAACCGAACCACTGCACGATCCGCCCGGCCGCATCCCGCATCGGCAGCGCGCGCGCCAGCGCCCAGCGATGCACCCCGTCATGCCGCCGCAGCCGGTACTCCATCTCATAGGGCTCCCCGGTCTCCAGGGAATGCCTCCAGCGTGCCGTCAGCCGCTCCCGGTCCTCGGGATGAACCAGGGAAAGCCAATCCCCCCCGGGGAACTGGCCGCCCACGATCCCCGTGAAGGCATGCCACCGCGCGTTGAAATAGGTGTGCCGCCCATCCGGATCGGCGGACCAGACCATCTGCGGCATGGCATCTGCCAGGGTCCGGAACCGCGCCTCGCTGTCCCGCAACGCCCGCTCCGCCCGCTGCCGCTCGCCGAGCTGGACCGACAGCGCCTGCGCCAGCGTATCCGCCTCCCGCATCCCCGTGGTGCGGAAGCGTCCCACTTCCGCAAGCGCGCCCGGAGGCGCGAGAGGCGCCAGCCACGGCACCCGCCCGAGCGCCGAGACCACCCGCCCCGCCACCAGCAGCGCGACCATCAGCCCCATTGCCAGGATCACCCCGCCGGTCAGCAGCGACCGCAGCAGCGTTCGCCGCAGCGGCGCCTGGAAGACATCCTCCGGCAGTTCCAGCATCACGGTGTAGTCGCTGTCCGGCGCATGGGCGAAGGCCATGGCCGAGGGAACACCCTCCAGCGTGCGCAGCCCGCTCGGCACGACCCCGGCCTCGCCCCCCATGATGGCGGACAGCGCCTCGGGCGAGATCACCCGCCCCACCGTCTCCCCGTCCCGGTAGGAGCGGACCACCGTCATCCCCCTGCGGTCCTGGACCGAGGCCAGGCTGGCGGCCGGCAATCCCGCCGCCGAAACCACCGAGGCGAAGCGCTCGCGCGGCAGGGTCACGCCGATCACCGCCCCCGCGCGCCCCTCGGCCTGGCCCCAGGGCAGGAAGACCGGCACCACCACGGAGATGAAGGGCAGGTTCAGCTTCCGCGGAACGAACAGGTCGGAGATCTCGACCCGCCCGGAAGCCAGTGCAGCCGCCAGATGCGGCAGCATCGGCACCCTCTCCGTCCGGCGCACACCGGGCGGCCAGGCCGTGTCCAGCAGCTTCATGCCATCCAGCCGCACCAGCCGCAGCATCACCGGGGATACCCCGTTCGGCAGGCCGGCGGAGAGAAGATCGCGCGCCGCGCGCAGCTCGCGGTCGAACGCGTCCAGGTCGCCGCGCCCCAGCGCCGCGGAAGCGGTCAGCGTCTGGGCAACGGCCCTGGTGCGCTCGAACTCCTGGTCCACCAGCTGGGCCAGGGTCCTCGCCTGGGCGACAAGCTGGGCCTCCGCCCTCTCCCGGTCCTCCCCATACTGGCTCCAGATCGAGCCGGCACTGAACAGGGTCAGCGGCAGCGCCACCGCCGAGACGAGCAGCATCAGCTGCCAGGACAGCGGCGGCGCTCCCGGCTTCCGTCCCGGCCCGACCGGCTGCGCGCCAGGAATCTTACGAGAAAAAATCAACGGGGCTCCTTGCGGGCAGGTGCCATCCGGCCCTGGCCCACCCCGCGCGGCACCCAGACCCACCGATGAAGCCTGGCAGGCCTGCCCGTTCAGGTCATCTTCATCTTAGCGCAGCAACACCGCCCATGGGAGGCGGATCGCCACCGCCGGGCCACATGAACGGAACCTCACCCGGCCCGGCCGGAAAGCCCTACTCCGCCGCCGCCATCGCGGGCACGGCCTCCGGCATCTCCGGCCCCATGCCGCGCCGGTGCAGCCAGGACAGCGTGTGGTACACCACCTTGAAGGACAGGATCGGCACGATGGCGCGCGGATCCCCGAACCGCCCGCCCGCCAGGTTCCCCGCCAGCATGTTGATGATGCCGTCCCGCATCCACAGCGTGTTCTTGGGGGACATGAACAGGCTGCGCATCACCGGGTCGTTGATGCGGTAGATCAGCCAGCCGATGCGGTCCATCGCCTGCGCCAGCTCCTTGTTCACCGCCCGGCACCGCGCGGCGCCGCGAACCGGATCGTCCAGCCACAGATCCGCCGCCTCCGCCCCCAGCTCCCCCGCCGTCATCGCCATCAGCACGCCGGTCGAGAACATCGGGTCCACGAAGCCGAAGGCATCCCCGATCATCAGGTAGCCCTCGCCCGAGCCGGAGCTGGCACGATAGGAGTAGTTCGCGGTCGAATAGATCTCGGAGACGATCCGCGCATCGCGCGTGCGCGCCGATACCGTCGGGCTGCTCGCGATCCGCGCCAGGAACAGCTCCTGCGCGCTGCCCTTCCGCCCCTTCCAGGCGGACTGGTTGCCCACGAAGCCCACGCTCATCACGTCGCCCGGCAGCGGGATCAGCCAGAACCACCCATCCTCCGCCAGATGGATGGAGATGTAGCCGTCCAGCTCCCCCTCGCGCCGCTCCACCCCGCTGAAATGCGCGTACATGGCGGCGGTGTTGTTGTACTTGTTGCTCTCCTTCAGCCGCAGCTTGCCGGCCAGGAAGGTGTCGCGCCCGCTGGCATCCAGCACGAAGCGCGGGCGGAACCCGAGCTCCACGCCCTCCTTCGTCCTCGCCGTCACCCTGGCCCGCTCGCCCGGCCCGGCGAAGGCGATGTCGGTCACCCGCGTCTCCTCCAGCGTGGTGGCCCCGACGCGCCGCGCATTGGCGAACAGCGCCGCATCGAAATCCGACCGCCGCACCTGCCAGGCATGGGTGCGCGCCTTGTTCAGCGCATGGGCGAAGGGGAAGGGGCAGGAACGCCCGGTGCGGTCGGAGACGAACTCGGCACCGGGCTTGTGCACGCCCATCCCGCGCACCGCCTCCAGCATCCCCAGCCGCTCCAGGATGTCCAGGTTCCGGGGCAGCAGGCTCTCGCCGATATGGAAGCGCGGATGCGCCTCCTTCTCCACCAGCACCACGTCCCGCCCGGCCTGGGCCAGCAGGGCCGCCGCGGTTGATCCGGCCGGCCCGCCGCCGACAACGAGGACATCGGGTGTCGCGGTCTGTTGCATGGGCCGAAGATTTCCGCCCGCGCCCGCGCCGGGTCAAGCACCTTGCGCGGCCCCATCCTGCTCGGCCCCGCCCTGCCAGGCCCCGGGTCGCCCGCCGTCGCGCGCCATGGCAGGCTCGCCCCATGCACCCCGCCTTCCGCCTGGGCGCCTGGGAGGCGCTGGGCGCGCACACCATCGCCATGGCCGCCACCTTCATCGCCTTCGGGGCGGCGGTGCGCGCCTCCGGCTTCGGCCTGGGCTGGGGCCTCGCCTCCTCCGCCGGAGTCTACGGCATGGCGGGGCAGATGGTCCTGCTCGGCGCCCATCCCGGCGCCGGCACCGCGGCTGTCGCGGGGGCCATCATGGCCAATGCCCGCTTCCTGCCCATGGCCGCCGCCCTCGCCCCGCTGGTGCGCGGCCGCCTCGCCCCGCTCTGCGTGCCCTTCGTGGCCATCACGCCCTGGGCCGCCGCCATGCGCCGCCTGCCCGGCCTGGCGCCGCCCGAACGCGCCCCCTGGTTCCTCGGCTTCGCCCTCGCCGCCTGGACCACCGGCCTCCTCACCACCGCCTTCGGCTACGGCATAGCGGGCCAGCTCTCCCCCACCGTGCTGCGGCTGCTGCTGATGGCCAACGTCCTCTACTTCGCGCTGATGGTCACGGCCGGCCTCGCCCGCGGCGGCCCCTGGCGCGCCTCCCTGGCCGGAGCGGCCGCCGCCCCCCTCGCCTTGCTGCTTCCCGCCGGCACCCCGCCCGCCTGGGGCATCCTCGGCGCCGCCCTCATCGGCGGCACCGCCGCCTTCCTGCTGCGGCGCCGCTGATGCACCAGGGCTGGCCACCCCTCCTCGCCGCCATCGCGGCCATGCTCGCCCTGCGCGGCCTCGGCATGGCCCTCGCCTGGCGCCTGCCGCCGGGCCATCCCGCCATCACCTGGGCCACGGCCGTCAGCGAGGCCGCCCTGGCCGCCTGGGTCGTCCTCGCCCTTCTCTCCCCGGGCCCCTGGCCCATCCCCGCCCGCCTGGCGGGGGTGGCGGCCGCGCTCATCGCCTTCTTCGCCACCGGCCAGCGCCTCCTGCCCGGCATGGCGGCGGGGCTGGCGGCCATCTGGCTGGCCGGCCAGCTCCTGGGCTGAGGAAGGGGGGTCAGGTCGCCGGCGGCGCCACCTCCGCATCCGCCTGCCCGCTCGCCGCCAGCCCGCGCGCGACGAAGCCGGAAGCCTTCATCTCCTCCACGAAGGCGCGCAGCCAGGGCAGCGCCGCATCCCGCCCCTGCGGGATGCCCACCGCCTGCTCGATCACCATGAAGCGCCCCGGAATCACCCGCGTATCCGGGTTCGCCCGCGCATAATCCACCAGCGGCTGCTTCACCCCCGCCGCCGCGTCCAGCCGGTCGCGCCGGAACCACTCGACAGCCTCCGGCGAGCTCGGCGCCCGCACCAGCTCCGCGTGGCGCAGCGCACGGGTGAGATAGAGGTCATAGGCGCTGCCCCGCCCCACCGCCACGCGCTGCCCCGGCCGGTCCACATCCCCGATGGCCTGCAGCGGCGAAGCCTGCAGCACGAGATAGGTGCCCTCGATCACCACATAGGGCGCGCTGAACAGGATGCCCTGCGCCCGCACCGGGTCGATCGCCAGGAAGCACAGGTCCCAGGCCCCCTGCTTGCCCGCATCCGTCACCCGGCCCGCGCTGTCATAGGTCACGAACTGGACCGGCAGCCCCAGGCGGCGCCCCAGCTCGGCCGCCAGCTCCGCCGAAACCCCGCGCGGCGCCCCGGTGGCGGGGTCGCGCTGGGCCAGCACCGGATTGCCGAAATTGATCGCCACCCGCAGCGTGCCCGAAGGCGCGAGGATGCGGGCGATCTCGGCGGGCGGGGTCTGCGCATGGGCCAGGCCGGACCGAAGCATGGCGGCCCCTCCCAGGGCGAGAAGCGACGGTGCCGCCAGCACGGCGCGGCGTTCGATGGACATGATCTTCCTCCTCCCCGCCCTGCGGGCGGCTTTGGGGAAAGCTTGCGCCCCGGCGCGGCCGCCCGCAACGCGGCGGGCGGCGCCCTATCCCCGCCGCTCCACCCAGCGCGAAACCATCCGCGCCAGCGCCGGCCCCAGCAGCACCACCGCGACCAGCCGCATGGTCTGCAGCGCCATCACGAAGGACAGGTCCGCCCCGCTCGCCGCCCCGATCACCGCCACGGAATCGAGCCCGCCCGGGCTCATCGCCAGCAGCGCCGTCAGTGGGTCGATCCCCATCAGCGGCACCAGCGCCATGGAAGCCGCGCCGCAGAACCCGATCAGCACGAAGACCGAGAGCAGGATGCGCGGCAGGGACGAGGCCGCCTGCACCAGCGCCGCCCGCGTGAAGCCCAGCCCGATGCTGCACCCGATCAGCGCGTAGCACAGCGCCCCCAGCCAGGGCGGCACCTGGATCTCCACCATCCCCGTCGCCCGCAGCACCACCGCCGCCAGCATCGGCACCAGCAGCGGCCCCGCCGGAATGCGGAAGCGCCGCCCCAGCCAGCTTCCGCCCAGCGCCAGCGCCAGCCCCAGCATGAAGGGCAGCGCCCGGATCGCCGGGAACCACTCGACCCCCTGCCCCGCCCCGTCCGCCCGAACCCCCAGAAGGCTCGCCAGCAGCGCCGCCGAGCCGGCCACGCAGACCACGCGCAGATACTGCATCACGGCCACCATCCGGGCATCCGCCCCGAAAGCCTCCGCCATCACCACCATCGCCGAAGCCCCGCCCGGCGCCGTGCCCCACACCGCCGTCGTCCCCGGCAGCACCTTCAGCACGCCCAGCAGCCAGCCCAGCAGGCTGCTCGCCGCCAGCGTGACCAGGACCGCCGCCGTGATGATGGGCCAGTCATGCAGGAAGGTCTGCAGGATGCCCGGCGTGACCATGGTGCCGATCAGGCACCCCACCATGCCCTGCGCCGCCACATAGGCCCGGCGCGGCAGCGCCAGCCCGCCCCCGCCCACGCTCACCAGGATGCAGCCCAGCATGGGACCCAGAAGCTGGTAGGCCGGCGCCCCCAAAGCCCCCAGCACCGCCGCCAGCAGGCCGGAAAGCACCACCACCAGCCCCCAGCGCCCCCAACGTGGCCAGAGCGCGAGGGGCCCCGCCCCCTGCGGCACGCCGCTCATGCCAGAGCGCCCGGAAAGGGCGCCCGCGAAACCGGAATGGAGAGAGGAAAGGACAGGAGCGCCTCCAGGACCACCCGCGGGCAGCCTTCATCGCGCCGCCGGGATACATCAGCCACCCGCTGCCGCTAACCCCGCCATGCATGACAACGCCGGAAGGTTGGCACCATGCCTCAGCCCCGCCCCCGCGCCTCCGCCGGAGTCACCCCGAAGGCCGCGCGGAACGCCGCCCCGAAAGCCGGGGCGGAGGCATAGCCCACTGCCGCCCCCGCCCGCGCCGGCGGCATCCCCTGCGCCAGCAGCGCCGCCGCCTCCGCCAACCGCAGCTGCTGCCGCCAGGCGCCGAAGGACAGCCCCGTCTCCGCCCGGAAAAGCCGCGAGAGGCTGCGCGGCGAAGCCCCGATCCGCTCCGCCCATTCCTCAAGGGAAAGCGGGCAGGCCGGATCCGCCCGCAGCGCCGCCGCCAGCCGCGCCAGCCGCGGTTCCCGCGGCTCGGGCACGCCGAACGGCAGGCTCGGCGCCCGCCGGATCTCGTCCAGCATCAGCGCCGCCAAATGCCCGCCCCTCCCATGCTCGTCCCATTCCAGAGGCTCGTCGCAGGCCGCCAGGATCAGCTCCCGCAACAGGGGGGAAGCCGCCAGCACCGCCACCCCCCGCGGCCCGGCACGCGCCGCATCCTCCCGCAGGAACAGCGCCCGCATCGCCACCAGCCCGACAATGGCCACGGAATGCGGCTCCCCCGCGGGAACCCAGAGCGCCCGCCCCGCCGGCACCACGAAGCTCGCCGCATCGGTCGTGATCCGCATCACCCCGCGCAAGGCATAGATCAGCTGCGCCCGCGCATGGTTGTGCCGCCCGGTGGATTCCCCCTCCGTGTAGTCGCGGCGGAACGCCGCCAGCGGCCGATCCACCGCGTCCTGCGGGATGGTGGGCCGGGAGACGGGTTCTTGGCCGGCTCGCGACAGATTCTGGCCCAACGTCTCCATCCAGCCATCCTAATCTGATGCGGAGGAGAAACGCCAATGCCCCGCGACCCCGCCACGCGGCAGATCTGGTTCATCAACGCCGCCCACCTGGTCTGCCACTACATGCTGCTCATCCTCGCCACCGCCGTGCTCGGCATGGTGGCCACCAACGCCTCCGTCTTCGGCAACGAATACGGCCCCGTCATCGCCCTCGGCACCGGCATGTTCGTGCTCTACGGCGCCGGCTCCCTCCCTATGGGATGGCTGGCCGACAAAATCGGCCGCCACGCCCTCATGGCCGCCTTCTTCTTCGGCGTCGGCGGCTGCCTCGTGCTCGCCGGCCTCGTCTCCGGCCCCTGGGGCCTCGCCGCCGCCCTCGCCCTGGCCGGCCTCTTCAACGCCATCTACCACCCGATCGGCACCGCCATGCTGGTGGAAGCCGCCGGTGACCGCGTGGGCCGCGCCATGGGCAACAACGGGGTCTTCGGCAATCTCGGCGTCGCCTCCGCCCCCGTGATCACCGCCCTCCTGGTTGCACAGGCCGGCTGGCGCTGGGCCTTCATCGTCCCGGGCATCGCGGTCCTTGCCCTTGGAATCATGTGGCTGCGCGAACCGCCCTACGACGCCCGCCAGCACGCCAAGAATACCCGCCCCTTCCCCGAGATCCCCCGCCCCGTCGTCCGCCAGGCCGTGATCTCGCTGCTGCTGATGGCCGTCTCCGCGGGCTTCGTCTTCAACGCCTTCACCCTGCTCATCCCGAAGCTCATGCAGGAGCGCATGGCCGACAGCCCCGGCCTCCTCCCCATGGTCGGGGCGCTGGCCTTCACCGCCACCCTCTTCGGCGGCCTCACCCAGTTCACCGTCGGGCGCGTGATCGACCGCACCACCCTCAAGCGGGTCTTCCTGCCCCTCGCCATCGCGCTGGTGCCCGCCCTGCTCTCCCTCTCCTTCCTCCAGGGTTGGGCCGTGCTGCCGGTGGCCGCCATCGCAGCCGCGGCCATCTTCGGCCAGGTGACGGTGAACGAGACCATGACAGCCCGCTACGTCGCCCCGGCCCTCCGCGTGAAGCTCTATTCGATCCGCTTCTTCGTCGGCTTCCTCGGCGCCGCCGCGGCCTCCCCCGTCATCGGCTACCTGCACGACGCCTTCGGGAACCTTAGCGTCACCATGATGGTCCTCGCCGCCTTCGGCGCGATCACCCTGGCCTGCGCCTTCCTCTTCCCGGACCGCCCCGAGGAACTGCGGCCCGAACTCTGGGCCAGTGCCGCTCCCAAGCCCGTCGTGGTCGCCGCGGAATAGCCGTGCGGCACGTCCCGGAGAGGGCTCTGCCCTCTCCGGACCTCACCTGCCAAGGGCCTGAGGCCCTTGGAACCCCGTCTGGCTGCCGCGGATACGATGCAAACAGGGGTTTCTGCCCCTAATCCTGCCCTTGCAGTCGCCTCCGGTCATGGACCGGAGGCGCACCGCCAGCCGAACCACTCCAAACTTCCAAAAGAAGATGATGGTGAGGGGTCCGGGGAGAGGAAGAATTCCTTCTTCCTCTCCCCGGGACAAACCGCCACCGCAGGATCAGAACAAGCGCCCCGAAGTCACAGCCGCCGCTGCAGGGCCGCGACATAGCCCCGGTTATGGGTCGGCGTCAGCCACACCTCGTTCATCGTCACCCCTGGCGGCAGGGTCGCGGCGTAGAGGATGAGGTCCGCGCAATGTTCGGGCTGCAGCATCCGGTCCAGATCCTCCTGGCTCAGCGGGTTAGGCCGCTTGCGCAGGATTTCCGTGTTCACCTCGCCCGGGCAGAAGACGGTGCTGCGGATGTTGTGGACGCATTCCTCCATGTTGATGCTGTGGCTCATCGCCACAACGCCGTGCTTTGCCGCCTGGTAGCCGGGGCCGCTCACCCCGCCCAGGTTGCGCCCGGCCATGGAGGCCGTGTGGATCATGGTGCCGCCCCCCGCGGCGCGCATGATCGGCAGCACGGCGCGCGCGACATAGAAGGCAGAGGCAAGGTTGCCCTGGATCAGCTCGTCGATCCCCCCGGGCGTGAGATTCGCCCAGCTCCGCCCGGTCACGTTCACCCCGGCATTGCTGACCAGAACGTCCAGCCGCCCGAAGGTCCCGCTGATCCAATCGGCGGCCTGCTGCACCTCCGCGGATTTCGTCAGGTCCGCCGGCTGCACCTCGGCCTTGCTGCCCGCGCCGCGAATGGCCTCCGCCACCTGCTCCAGCCTGTCCCGGCGGCGCCCGGTCAGCACCACCGTCGCGCCCTCGGCGCCGAAGCGCTCCGCCACGGCCTGGCCGATGCCGCTGCCCGCGCCCGTCACCCAGGCGATCTTGCCCTCAAGCCTGCCCATGCATTCCTCCCCTGCTTGCCGGGGAATGCTACCGCCGCCTCAGGGCCCGTGCCATCGGGCGGCAGGGCCTCCTCTCAGGCCCCGATCTGCCCTGCCATGCCCATCGGCCGCGCGCGCAGCCGCAGCACGATCCAGCCGGCGATCGCCAGGTTGAGCAGGTTCCACGCGATGCCGTTCACCATCGCCAGCCGGTAGCTCAGCGTGGCGTCGAAGATGGCGCCCGAAAGCCACCCGCCCAGCCCCATGCCCGCCAGCGTGGCGGAAAGCACCAAGCTCACCCGCAGCCCCGCCTCGGCCGGCGGGAAGAACTGCCGGGCCATCACCGCGTAGCTCGGCACGATCCCGCCCTGGAACAGGCCGAAGATCGCCGAAAGCACGTAGAGCGCCACCAGGCCGTCGAACTGCAGGAACAGCATCAGGGCCACGGCCTGCAGCCCCGATCCCAGCAGCAGCATGAGGGGCGCCCCCACCCGGTCCGTGATGGCGCCGGAAACCAGGCGGCTGACGACGCCGAAGCCAAGCATGAGGGACAGCATCTCCGCCCCCCGCGCCGGCCCGTAACCAAGATCGGCGCAATAGGCGACGATATGCACCTGCGGCATCGCCATGGCGACGCAGCAGGCCAGCCCCGCCAGCATCAGCAGGAACTGCAGCGCCCCCTTGGATATTCCCAGCCGCGCCAGCCCGCCCGCCGCCCGCGCCGCACCGCCGGAGGCCTGCACCGGCGGTGGCCGCCGCAGGGCAAGCGCCAGCGGCAGCATGGTGACCACGCAGAACAGGCCGATGCCGATATGCGTCGTGCGCCAGCCCTGGGTGGCGATGAAATGCTGCAGGACCGGCGGCCAGACCGTGCCGGCGAAGTAGTTGCCACTGGCGCAGAGCGCCACGGCGATGCCGCGCCGCCGGTCGAACCAGAAGGAGGTATCCGCCACCAGCGGGCCGAACACCGCGCAACTCCCGAGCCCGCCGATGAGGATCGCGTAGAGCAGCCCGAACTGCCAAAGCTCCCGGGCGAAGGCGGTCGCCACATACCCCGCACCCAGGGCCAGGGTGCCGATCACCACCGGCAGGACAATGCCGTACCGGTCCGCCAGCCTGCCCATGAACACGCCGCCCACCATGAAGGCCAGCATCGTCAGCGTATAGGGCAGCGACGCATCGGCCCGGTCCACGCCGAACTCCGCCTGCACGGCCGGAAGCGCCACCACGATGGACCAGAGCCCGATCCCCCCGATGGTCGCCAGAAGCACCGCCGCGCCCAGCCTCCACCACGCATAGGCGGACTCCGCTCTGCTCTCCTTCGGCACCTGCCCGTTTCCTCGCCCCAAGGCATTCATCATGGCATAGGGCCGGCCGGCGCACCTGCGCGGCCCCGCTATAATTTTGCGCCCAGCCTAGCGCCGGGAAAGAGGCAGCCACCAGGGCAGTGGGAGTGAGGCGGTCCCGTTTCCCTCAAAACCACGGGGCGAAACGGGACCGGAGATGTCTTCCTCGGCTCCGGCTGTACTCCATTCCGCAGGCATCATCGAAATTCTGCCGTTCTGCCACCCCCAGAGTGACGAAGGATAGTTCCCGATTCCGAGAAGTACTTTGCTGGACTTATTTGCTTGATGCGCTCATTTTGAGACATTACGATCTAGATATGTTGAGTTGAGGCACAATATGTCTGGCATGACGCACCGGCTACGCACGCTAGTGAATACGCAGCTCGCACGGCGTGGCTATTCGCTCAGATGGCGACCGCCCCATCTGATCTCCTCGCCAGACCAGTCTATTGAATTGGGCTTTGCCGTGCTGGCTGCGCATCTGATGCTGACCACACCTCGGCCGTTCTTCATCGGTATCGGGGCAAATGACGGGGTAACCCACGACCCCATTTTCCCCTTCATTCGCGACTTCGGCTGGCGCGGCATCATGGTCGAGCCCATCCCAGAGGCTTTTGCGAGACTGAAGGACAACTACACCCGTTATCCGGATGTCACGCTTGTCGAGGCAGCCATCGGCAAAGCCGATAGCGTCAGCACCATCTACAGCGTCGATATGTCCACAGCGAATTCCATGTCGATGTCCCTGCACTCCTCATTCAGCCGGGATGTCCTCCTACAGGCCCGTCGATGGCATCCCGACCTGGAGAGCAAAATCGTCGAACGGCAAGTCCCGACCATTTCTTTCGAAACACTCCTGAGGAGCACAAAAGGGCAGCCTGTGGACGTCCTGAAGATCGATGCAGAAGGCTATGATCTGGAAATCCTGAGAACGATTGACCTGGTGGCGCTCGCCCCGCAACTGGTGCTGGTAGAGCACGCGAACATTCCGCGGTCCGGCAAGATAGAAATGGCAGAGCGTCTCACGGCGGCAGGCTACCGGGTTGGGCTCACCTCCCTTGATATGCTGGGATACAAGGAAACGGCTTACAGCAGGGCCCAGCTTTACGTCTGATTCTGCTTCGAACGTAGCCCAAAGAAAAAGGCCCGGGGATCTCTCCCCGGGCCTCGTCCTCACGCCGCCTCGCTCTCCGAGCGGCGGGCGTGCTTCTTGCGCTCATGCGGATCCAGGTAGCGCTTGCGGAGCCGGATCGCCGAAGGCGTCACCTCCACCAGCTCATCCTCCTCGATATAGGCGATCGCCTGCTCAAGGCTCATGCGGCGGGGCGGCACCAGCAGAAGCGCCTCGTCCTTGCCAGCGGCACGGATGTTGGTGAGCTTCTTCTCCTTGATCGGGTTCACGTCGAGATCATTCTCGCGCGAATGCTCGCCGAGGATCATGCCGACATAGACCTTCACGCCCGGATCGACGAAGAGCGCGCCGCGCTCCTGCAGCGCGAACAGGGAGTACTGCACCGCCTCGCCGTCCGAGTTGGAGATCAGGCTGCCCTTGATCCGCCCCTCGATCGGCCCGGCCCAGGGCTGATAGCCGATGAACAGGCGGTTCATCATGCCCGTGCCGCGCGTGTCCGTCATGAACTCGCCGTGGTAGCCGATCAGGCCGCGCGACGGGATGTGGAAGGTCAGCCGGACCTTGCCACCGCCCGAGGGACGCATGTCCTGCATCATGCCCTTACGGAGCGACAGCTTCTCGACGACCACGCCCGAGTAGCCCTCGTCCACATCGACGAGAACCTCCTCGAAGGGCTCCTCCTTCTCGCCGGTCTCCGGGTTCACCTGCGTCAGCACGCGCGGGCGGCCGATGGTCAGCTCGAAGCCCTCGCGACGCATCGTCTCGATGAGCACGCCAAGCTGGAGTTCGCCGCGGCCCGCCACCTCGAAGGCGTCCACTTCCTCGGACACCTTCACCTTGATGGCGACGTTGCCCTCGATCTCCTTGAACAGCCGGTCGCGGATCTGGCGGCTGGTGACCTTCTTGCCCTCGCGGCCACCCAGCGGGCCGTCATTGATGCGGAAGGTCATGGTCAGCGTCGGCGGATCCACCGGAATGGCTGGCAGCGGCTCCGTCACCTCGGGGGAGGCGATGGTGTCCGGGATCGTCGCGTCGGAAAGCCCGGCAATGGCGATAATGTCGCCCGCATGCACCTCGTCCACCGGCACGCGGTCCAGGCCGGAGAAGGTCATCAGCTTCGTCAGGCGCCCGCTCTCAACCACCGTGCCGTCCTGGCGCAGCACGCGCACGGGCATGTTCACCCGGGCGACGCCCTGCTCCACGCGGCCCGTGAGGATGCGGCCGAGGAAGGGGTCGGCCTCGAGGATGGAGGCGTTCATGGCGAAGGGGGCGTCCACGTCCACCTTCGGCGCCGGCACGTGGCTCAGGATCAGGTCGAACATCGGCGACAGGTCCTTGCGGGGCCCGTCCATCGACATGTCGGCCCAGCCCTGGCGGCCGGAGGCGAACATGGTGTGGAAGTCCAGCTGCTCATCCGTCGCGCCGAGCGCGGCGAAGAGGTCGAACACCTCGTTCAGCACCTCGTCCGCGCGGGCGTCCTGGCGGTCCACCTTGTTGATGACCACGATCGGCTTCAGCCCGCGGGCCAGCGCCTTGGTCAGCACGAACTTGGTCTGCGGCAGCGGCCCCTCGGCCGCGTCGCAGAGCACGATGGCGCCATCCACCATGGACAGGATGCGCTCGACCTCGCCGCCGAAATCGGCGTGGCCCGGCGTGTCCACGATGTTGATCTTCGTGCCCTTCCACTCCACCGCCGTCGACTTGGCGAGAATGGTGATGCCGCGCTCGCGCTCCAGGTCGTTGCGGTCCATGGCCCGCTCGGCAACCTGCTGGTTGGCGCGGAAGGCGCCCGCCTGCTTGAGAAGATTGTCCACCAGCGTCGTCTTGCCGTGGTCGACATGGGCGATGATCGCCACGTTGCGGATGTTCTGTGTCACCGCGCGATGTTCCTATACCTCGCGCCGGGTCGCCCCGGCGCTTCGCGCGATGCCGGCCCCAGGGATCAATGCCAGGGAGTCCACCGCGCCCGTTTCGCCTTCCCACCGGAAAAGCGGCCTCCGCCCGAAGACCTGACCAATCCGACCATATGGAAGGCCCCGCGCGCTTCGGGCGGCGGGGCCAGCGATAGGATCGGTTCTTCGGCGGTTCGGCGTGTTGCGGCGCACAGATAGCGTGCCGCACCGGGGATTGCGAGGGTTTACGCGATGCCCGGGCGCCACCCGCCCATGCGGGGGAAGCGGGCCTCGCCCCCTTCAAATCACCCGCGCGGCATTGTCTGGGCCGGGTAGCCCATCGGCGGGGCGGGCGGCACGGCCGGCCGGGCGCCCTGGCGCGGCCGTGGCCCGCGGGCCGGCGCATCCACCGCCGTCGGCACGCCCGGGGGCAGCGGCCGCGCGCCGGGGCCCGTGGGCGTGGCGGGCAGCGCCGCCTCGGCCCGGTCCAGCGCGTTCAGCGCCGAACGCGCATCCCCCTGCGCCGCCAGGCGCCGCGCCGTGGAAATCTGGCTCAGCGCCGCGCTGCTCTGCGGCCGGCCCGCCTCGCTCGCCACCACGGAATTGGTCAGCAACCGCGTCTCGGCCCGCTCCAGCGCCTCGATCGCGAAGCCCATGCGGCGGCGGGTCAGTGCCGCCCGCGCCTCGGCCAGCAGCCCGCGGGCATTCTCCACACCCTCATAATCCGCCTCGGCCGCATTGCGGTCCTGCGCCGGCACCCAGGGGGTCCCGCCGGGATTGGCGCGGGCACGCTCCATCTCGCGCAGCGCCGGATCGCCGGGCTGCATGGGGGCCTGGCCCTGGGCCAGCGCCGGGCCGGCCACCAGAACGGCCGCCAGGGTGGCGGCCAGCATCTTCGCGTTCATCGGGGTCTCCTTCATCGGATCCCGAACGCTCCGGGGGGCGCGCGGGTTGGGGTCGCTCAATGCGGCCGCCCGGGGGGGCCGCCCCAGGGCGCGGATCGCTCCCCCGATTCGAACCCTGGCCCCCGCAACCGCCGCCCGCGCCCTCCGTCAGGCGCCGACCAGGCGCCGCAGGTCCGCCTGGGGCCGCGCGCCGAAATGGGAAATCACCTCGCTCGCCGCCACGCTGCCCCAGCGCCCGCACTCGGCCAGCGGCAGGCCCCGCGCATGGCCCGCCAGGAAACCGGCCGCATAGGCATCGCCCGCCCCGGTGCTGTCGATCAGCGTCGTCGGCACCGCCGGCACCTCGATCACCTCGCCCGTGGGCGCGATGATCCGGCTGCCCTTCTCGCTCCGCGTCAGCGCCACCAGCCGGCCGGTCGCCTGGAAGGCCTGGGTCGCCAGCTCCACGTCCCCCACCTCGAACAGCGAAAGCGCCTCGTCCTCATTGGCGAAGACGATGTCCGCGTCCCGCACGATGAAGTCGCGGAACGCCTCGCGGTGCCGCCCCACGCAGAAGCTGTCCGAAAGCGTGATCGCCACCTGCCGCCCGGCCCCATGGGCCAGGGCCGCCGCGCGCCGGAAAGCCGCCTGGGCCGCCGGCGGGTCGAACAGATACCCCTCCAGATAGGTCACCGCCGCGGATTCCACCGCCTCCTGGTCCAGATCCGCCTCGCCGAAGGTCACGCAGGCGCCGAGATAGGTGTTCATCGTCCGCTGCCCGTCCGGCGTCACCAGGATCAGGCAGCGCGCCGTCGGGTCGCCCCCCTTCAGCGGCGCGGTCGGAAAATGGATGCCCAGCCCCTTCAGGTCCTCGGCGAAGGCCCGGCCCGGCGCGTCATCCGCCACCTTGCCCAGATAGCCCACCTTCGCCCCCAGCATGGCCGCCGCCGCGCAGGTATTGGCCGCCGAGCCGCCGCCGGTCTGCACGCCCTGGCCCACCGCCACATGGATCGCCTCGGCCCGCGCCGTGTCGATCAGCATCATGCCGCCCTTGGCCATGCCCCATTCCCGGAGCATCGCCTCGGTGGCGGAAGCCACCACATCCACAATGGCGTTGCCGATGCCCAGGATGTCCAGCGCCCGCCGCTCCGCCATGCCCGTCTCCCCTGCCCCGGGCCATTCCCGGTCCTGCCCAGGGCGGCACGGCCAACCCGGCCGGCGTCCCCGTCGCCGCCGCCATACCACGCGCCGCGCCGCGATAAAGCGGACCGCTGGCGGATTTATCAACGACGAGTCGCGAACGGCGTGTTGTGCCCCGTCTCCTGCCCGTGATAGCCGGAACTCGGCGAGCGCGAAGCGGGGAGGGGATCCCACCGCGCCCAGGCCAATGCCCGCGCCGGTCAACGTGACCGTCCGGCGGCCGCGCCACCCATGATCGCATCGCGCAGGGGGAACTGCCATGTCCGTCTTCCGCCGCCGGCCCGCCGAAACAGGGCCCACCGAGGCCGAGCCCGCGACCGTGCCGGTCTCGCGCGACCCTGACCTGGCCGTGCCCCCCTTCCGTCCCACTCCGGGCCAAGCACCCAAGGACCCTGCCATGAGCCTGCCGCCCAAGCCCACCGCGCCCCAGGGCGCCACCGCCCCGGGCGTGACCATGCCGCCCCGCCCCACCGGCCGCCCCGCCCCGGCGGAGCGCCGCACGCTCGTGGTCGGCAAGGGCATCTCCCTCCAGGGCACCGTCACCGACGCCGAGCGCCTGGTGGTGGACGGCACGGTCGAGAGCCAGATGATCCAGGCGCAGGAACTGCAGATCACCCATTCCGGCGTCTTCAAGGGCGAGGTCCAGGTGGACGACGCCGAGATCGCCGGCGTGTTCGACGGCACCCTCACCGCCCGCAACTCCCTCACCATCCGCGCCACGGGCCGCGTGCTGGGCGTCGCCCGCACCCGCAAGCTCTCGGTCGAGGAGGGCGGCCAGCTCTCCGGCCGCATGGAAATGCTGACCGAAGGCCAGGCCTCCGCCCCCATGGGCGCCCCCGCCGCCCCGCAGCCGGCCATGGCCCCGCAATACGCGGCGCCCAACCTGGCGCCCGAGCGCTACTGAGCCAAGCCGGGCGCGCGGGGAAGGCGGCCCCACGCCGCCTTCCCCGCGCGCCCACCCGGCCACCACTCCAGCCAAGAAAAACCCCCGAGCCATGGGACCGGCCAAGCCCGCGTCGCCCGGCGCCGTCCTGCGCGCCTGCCTGCTCGCCTCCTGCCTGCCCGCCGCCCTCGCCTCATGCGCCCCGGCCGGCCCTGACAGCGCCGCCAGCCGCGTGCTGGAAGAGGTGCTGGAAAGCCATCGCGCCAGCATCGCCGGCGTAAGCCCGCCTCCCTCAGCCCCCACGCCCCCCGGCCTCCGGCGCGTCGCCACGGGCAACATCGCCCCGCGCCAGGCCGCGCCGGGCAGCGTCGCAGCCCTGGTGGGAAAAACCCCCGACTCCGTCCTGGCCACCCTCGGACAGCCCACGCGCCGCCGCCCGGAAGGCAATGCGGAAATCTGGCTCTACCAGGGCACCCATTGCGCCCTGGACCTCGTCCTCTACCGGGAAGCCAGCACTCCCCGCGTCGCCTGGGCCGCCGCCCGCGCCTCCGGCACGGAATCCCGCACCGAAGCCCGGTGCCTCTCGGAACTCGTGGCCGGGTAACACCTGCCAAGCCAGGACTTGCCGCTTCCCGGAGAGGGCTCTGCCCTCTCCGGACCTCGCTCGCCAAGGGCCTGAGGCCCTTGGAACCCCGTCTGGCTGCCGCGGATACGGTGCAACACGGGGTCTCTACCCCTGCTCCTGCCCTTGCAGTCGCCTCCGGTCATGGACCGGAGGCGCACCACCAGCCGAACCTCTCCACTGATAGAAGAAGATGATGGTGAGGGGTCCGGGGAGAGGAAGAATTCCTTCTTCCTCTCCCCGGAGGCCACAGAGGCGCCAGTAAAGTTCAGCCCGCCCCCAGCGCCTCTTCCGCCGTCAGCCGCCCGTCATAAAGCGCGCGCCCGATGATCACGCCCGCGATTCGCCCCGTGGCCCGCAGGGCTTCCAGATCCGCCCGCCCCGCCACGCCGCCGCTCGCGATCACGGGGGTGGAGAGCCGCTGCGCCAGCGCCGCGGTCGCTGCCACGTTCACCCCGCCCAGCATCCCGTCCCGGTCGATATCGGTGTGGATGATGGCGGCAGCCCCCGCATCCTCCAGCATCAGCCCCAGGTCCAGCGCCGTCAGCGTGCCCGTCTCGGCCCAGCCCTCGGTCGCCACGAACCCGTCCCGCGCATCGATCCCGATCGCCACCTTGCCCGGGAAGGCCCGGCAGGCCTCGCGCGCGAAATCCGGGTTCTTGGCGGCGGCGGATCCCAGGATCACCCGCGCGATCCCCGCCCCCAGCCAAGCCTCCACCGTCGCCATGTCGCGGATGCCGCCGCCCAGCTGCACCGGCCGGGTGGTGGCGGAAAGAATGGCCCGCACCGCCTCGGCATTGGCCGGCTTGCCCGCGAAGGCCCCGTCCAGGTCCACCACATGCAGCCAGGGGAAGCCCGCCTGGTCGAAGGCCCGGGCCTGGGTGGCGGGGTCGCCATAGACAGTGGCCTGCGCCATGTCGCCGCGCTTCAGGCGCACGACCTGCCCGCCCTTCAGGTCGATGGCGGGATAGGGGATGAAGTCCATCATGGGTCCTGCGGGAACAGCGCCTCGGTCGGGCGTCCCCGCACCGGCTCCAGCGTCTTGTAGTAGTGATGCCCGGCCACCGTCCGCCCTTCCACCCGGGCATAGGCGGGGTGCGTGCCCCAGCGGATGTAGCCCAACCGCTCGAAGAGCTCGATCGCGGTCCTCTGCGTCTCGCGCACATCCAGGTTCAGCACCCGGTGCCCCAGCGCCGCCGCCCGCTCCTCCACCCGGTTCACCATCATGCGCGCCAGCCCGTAGCCGCGCGCATAGGGGGCGATATAGGCATGGGTCAGCTGCGCGGCCCAGGCCAGCGCCTCATTGTTCCGCGCCGGGCGGACCAGCTGCGCCGATCCCACCAAATGCCCGTCCAGCCGCGCGACGAACAACTCGCGCTCCGGCACCAGCAACACGCCGCGGAAATGCCGCGCCAGCGCCATCCGCCCCTGGGGCGCCACCCAGCCGAATCCGCCACCCTCTATGATGGCGGCATCGGTTGCCTCGCACAGGTCTTCCAAATCAGCGTCGGACAGCGCGACCACCCGCTCCACCGACAATTCATGCGCCACCTGGCTCATCATGCTAACCGGGCGCCCAGCGCAGGAAGTTCCGAAGGATGCGAAGCCCCACCGGGCCGGACTTCTCGGCATGGAACTGCGTGCCGGCCAGATTGTCCCGCCCCACGACGGCAGCCACCTCGCCGCCATAGCCGGTGCTGGCCAGCAGCTCCTCCCGCAGCCCGCCGCGAAGCGCATAGGAATGCACGAAATAGGCATGCGCATCCCCCGCCAGCCCATCCAGCAGCGGATGCGCCCCATGGGCCTCCAGCGCGTTCCAGCCCATCTGCGGCAGCGGCAGCGGCTCGCCCGCCCCGCCGCGCGGGTCCATCGGCGCGATCTCGCCGCGGATCCAGCCCAGGCCCGGGGTCACCCCGTGCTCCAGCCCGCGCTCGGCCATCATCTGCATGCCCACGCAGATGCCCAGGAAAGGCCGCCCGCGCCGGATCGCCACCTCCCGCAGCGCCTCCTCCATCCCGGGCAGCGCGGCCAGCCCGCGCGCGCAAGCCGCGAAGGCCCCCTGCCCCGGCAGCACCACCCGGTCCGCCGCCAGCACCTCCTCCGCCTGCGTGGTCACGGAGATGGCGAGGTCCATGCCCTCCTCCTGCGCCGCGCGCTGAAAGGCGCGCCGCACGGAAGCCAGGTTCCCCGAACCCGGATCGACAACCGCCAGCCTCATGCCATCACCCCGCGCGCCAGCTCCGGGCGCGCCCGCACCAGGCGGAACACCGCCATGTCCTCGTCCGGGGCCGCGACGACCCCATGCTCCGCATAGCCCCGCCGCCGCAGCGTCCAGCGCTCCAGGTCATAGGCGTGGAACCCCAGCAGCAGGTGCAAGGCCAGCCCCGCCCATCCCTCCCACGGATCGGGCAGGAAGGCGATCGCCACGGCCAGCACCCCATATCCCAGCAGCGCCAGCCACAACCCGCGCCACAGCAGCCAGAACGGCCCGAACAGGAAGGCCCAGAAGGAGAAGGCCTCAGGCACCAGCCGCGTGCGCGGCTTCTCCCCCGTCCGGGCGTGAACGGTGAAGATCCGCATCACGCCTCCAGCATTCCCTTGGTGGAGGGGATCGTCCCCTCCGCCCGTGGGTCAGCCTCCACGGCCATGCGCAGCGCCCGCGCGAAGGCCTTGAACAGCCCCTCGGCGATATGGTGCGCATTCGTCCCGGCCCGTTGCGTCAGATGCACCGTCATCGCGGAATTCATGGCCACGGCCCGGAAGAACTCCTCGAACAGCTCCGTGTCCATCTCCCCCACCTTGTCGCGCGGGAAGCTGGCGGACCACACAAGGAAAGGCCGGCCCGAAATATCAATGGCGCATTCGGCCAGCGCTTCGTCCATCGGAACCAGCGCCTGGCCATAGCGGCGGATGCCGCGCTTCTCGGCCAGGGCCCGGCGGATCGCCTGACCGAGCACGATCCCCACATCCTCGGTGGTGTGGTGGAAGTCGATATGCAGGTCGCCCGCGGCCTTCACCGAGAGATCGACCATCGAATGCCGCGCCAGCGCGGTCAGCATATGGTCCAGGAAGCCGATCCCGGTCGCGATCTCCGCCCGCCCGGTCCCATCCAGGTTGAGGCTCAGATGGATCCGGGTCTCGGAGGTTTCGCGGCTGATCTCGGCGCGGCGGGCAAAGGCATCCATGCCGGTCCTTTAGACCGCGCCGGGCCGGGGTGGAACCAAGGGTGTTAAACCCGGCCCGATTGTAACCTGCGCCGGCGCCTAGTAGCCGCGCAGGACGTAGTTGAGGGTGAACTCAACCTCCGTGCTGTCCCCCTGCGTTCCCGGCGGGAAGGGCGGAAGCGTGGCCCCGCGGAACACGCCCAGCCAGGCCGCGTCCAGAAGATAGGAACCGGACCGCCGGATCACCTGGAGGTCCGTCACCCGCCCATCGCGATGGACGATGAAGCGCACGGTGGTCGAACCGTCCTCCCCCATCATCGCGGCCTGCCGCGGATAGTATTTGCGGCTGTTCGCGAACCCCACCACGGAAGCCCACCACGACGCCCCGGGATCGGCGCCCTTGAACCGCATCTCCGGGCTCGGCGTGCCACGCTCGGCCCGGCCCGTGGCGGTGCCGGAATCCTGGTTCCGCCGCGCCGCACGATCCGAAGCCGGCGGCGCCGGCCGCCCCAGGGAGATCGGCCCGCCCTGGCTCAGATCCAGCGCCCCGGCGAAGGGGTTGGAAGGCGCGGGCCGAGGCCGCGCCTGCGCCTGCTGCTGCCGCGGGGTCGGCGCTGGCCGCGCGGCCGCGGCCTCGGGCGGCGCGGCCGGTGGCTCGGGCATGGGCGGCGGAGGCATGGGAAGCGCTGCCATCTCCGTCCGGCGCGGTGCCTCCGCCGCGGGCGGGGGTGGCGGCAGGGCCATGTCGGAAGGCAAGGGCTGCGCCGGCAGCGGCACGGGCGGCAGCGCCTGCGCGACCGGGGGTACCGGCGGCAGGGGCGCGGGCGGCGGCGGAACCGGCACCGGGGCCTGCGCCACCGGCGGCGGAACCGGCGGGGCAGGCAGGGGCGGGGCAGGCAAGGGCGGCGCCGGCACAGGCTGCGCCTGCAACTCCGGCTGCGCGGGAACCGGCGGCGGCTCCGCCAGGCGCGGCACCGGGGCTGGCGGAACCGGCAGCGCTTCCTGCCCCGGCGGCTCCTCCGGCGCCGGCACAAAGTCCGGCGGCGGCCCCGGGCTCTCCTCCGCGCTCCCGCCCTCGAACACCACATCCATCGCCGAGGGCGCGGCCGGCGGCTCCTCCACCGCCCGGCGCTCCACGCCAAAGAGCAGCCACCACCCCAGCGCCAGGTGCAGCAGGAGCGAAAGCGCCAGCGCGGCCCCACGCCAGCCCCCAGGCCGCCCCGCCCCGCGCCGCGCGGCCCTGGGCAGCCTCGGGCCACCCAGCGGGCCGAACGGCCCCGTCGCGCTGATTCCCGCCGCGCTCATCAACCGCCCGAATGCATCAATGACGCGGCAGATGGGGTGCCATGCGCCAGGACGAAACCGGCCGGATTGCGCCACGCGCACCGGATCGCCACATCGCCCCCATCATGAACCTGAATACCACCTCATCCCACGACCCCCTGGGCTGGCACGGCACCACCATCCTCTGCGTGCGCAAGAACGGGCAGGTCGCCATGGCCGGCGACGGCCAGGTCTCCATGGGCCAGACCGTCGTCAAGAACAACGCCCGCAAGGTGCGCCGCATCGCCGGCGGCAAGGTCATCACCGGCTTCGCCGGCGCCACGGCGGATGCCTTCACCCTGCTGGAGCGCCTGGAAGCCAAGCTGGAACGCTTCCCCGACCAGCTCGAGCGCGCCGCCGTCGAACTCGCCAAGGACTGGCGCACGGACCGCTATCTCCGCCGCCTCGAAGCCCTGCTCGCCGTGGCGGACAAGGACCGCTCCCTCCTCATCACCGGCCAGGGCGACGTGATGGAGCCCGAGGACGGCGTCATCGGCATCGGCTCCGGCGGCAACTACGCCCTCGCCGCCGCCCGCGCCCTGATGACGGTCGATGGCCTCACCGCCGAGGAGATCGCGCGCCGGTCGATGACCATCGCGGGCGATATCTGCGTCTATACCAACGGGCGCTTCGTGCTGGAGACGCTCTGAGGGTCACCCCGGGGGAGGGAAGGACCTCCCGCCCCCGGCCCCCCGATCAACCTTTCCTTCCAGGCTGCCGCGCAGGGCTGGCTGGCGGTCCATCGAGGCCCCGCCGGCAGCCCCCTCACCCCGCCGCCATTCCCCGCGCCGTCGCCGCCGCCTGCCCCAGATCCTCGACGAAGCGGTCATACTCCCGCGCCTTCCCCGCCGGATCCGGGATCCGCAGCAGGTAGGAAGGATGAACGGTCGGGTAGAAAGGCCGCCCCTCCGGGTCCCGCAGCAGGGAACCCCGCATCTTCGTCACCGGCATCGCGCGCCCGGTCACCGCGCGCAGCGCCGTCGCCCCCAGCGTCACGATCAGCCGGGGCTGCACGATCCCGATCTCGCGCTGCAGGAAGGGCCGGTAGAAGGTGATGTCCCCGGCATCGGGGGACTGGTGCAGGCGCCGCTTGCCCGTCGGCTTGAACTTGAAGTGCTTCACCGCATTGGTGACATAGGCCTCCCCGCGCGGAACGCCCGCCTCCTCCAGCGCCTTGTTCCAGAGCCGCCCCGCGGGCCCGACGAAAGGCCGCCCGGCGATATCCTCCTCATCCCCGGGCTGCTCGCCCACGAACATCAGCAGCGGGTGCCGCGGCCCCTCACCCATCACCGGCTGGGTCGCATGCGCCACCCAGGGGGGCAGGTCATTCCGCGCCAGCAGGTCGCGCCGCAGCGCGGCCTGGGCCTCGGCGAAGTCGCCATTCTCGGTCGGCAGGTCGGCAGCCATGACCGGCTGAACGTCCGGCACGCCCCGCAGATGCGCCGGGAGGTGCACGGCCCGCTGCCGCCGCTCGGCGGCCGGCGTCGCGCCCCGCGTCACCATCTCCGCCACCCGCTTCGGCGCCTCCGCCATCAACCGCGGGATTTCCCGCGCCTCCGGCAGGTTGCGCCAGTACTTCTTGGGCATCTCCGCCCGCATCGCATCCGGCTTCAGCCGCGCCGGATTGAAGATGGAGGCGAAATAGGCCCGCCACAGCCCCTCCGCCGCATCCTCGGCCGGCGCGTCCGCGCGCCGCGCGCCGGGCCCGAACCGCACCGCACCGCCATCCCAGTGCGCCGAAAGCCCGGGCGTCAGGATCGACCAGCGCAGGCTCGCGAAGCGCCGCATGAAGAACCCCGCCTCCGCGCGCAGGACGTGGTGCTCCGGCTCGAACCAGGCCACGAAGCGCGAATCCGGCAGCGCGGAAGGCGCCATGGGCGCCGCCACCGCCTCCTTCCCGGCCGCGCCGGGCTCCTCCTCCTCCAGCACCCCCAGGTCCCGCAGCGCCAACGCCACGCTCCGCGCGTTGCGCGGCCGGGCAGGATCGCGCGGCACATTCACGGGCGGGGGCGGCGGCAGCGGCATGGCGGGCACGCCATCCTCCACCCGCACCTCGCGGAACCGCAGGAAGGCATGCATCTTGTGCGCGTCCCGCCGGACCGCCCGGGCCATGGCCTGGGCCCGTGCCACTTCCGGGTCCGCCGCATCCTCCAGCAGCCCGCGCTCGGCCTGCAGCCGGTGCAGCAGCGAATGCAGCAGCGCGAAGCGCTCCCCATCCCGGTGCATCGCCACCAGCCGCGCCAGGTCGGGGAAGTCGCGCGGCACGCGCGGCGCCTCGGCCCCCTCGGGCGGCGCCGGGGGCGGCCCGCCGCCGAACAGGGGCACCGGGTCCCCCGCGACGCGCCAGTCCACATCGGCGGGCCGCACCCCCGCCATCACCAGCCCCCGCGCCGCCGCGCGCCAGCCCTCGAAGTCATCCGGGGCGGAAAGCGGCACGCTAAACATGCGCGCCCCCGAACAGCGGCAGCTGCACCGGCCGCGCCAGCATCCCCGCCGCAGCCACCCCGGCCCGCTCCGCCAGCCCGTCGCGCGGCAGCAGCAGCGCCCGCAGATCCGCCCGGTCCAGCAGCCCCGCGCGGGGATGGTGGTCCACCGCCGTGACGAAGGGCGCCACCTTCCGCAGGTTCACCCGCAGCCGCGCCAGATCCGCCATCCGGAAGGAGCGCACCCGCCGCGCCGCGACGATCCGGTCAACGGTCTTCGCCCCCAGCCCCGGCACGCGCAGCAGCATCTCCCGCTCCGCCCGGTTCACATCCACCGGGAAGGCCGCGCGATGTTTCAGGGCCCAGGCCAGCTTCGGATCCACCTCCAGGTCCAGCATCCCGCCCTCGCCGCCCGCCATCACCTCCGGCGCGCTGAAGCCGTAGAAGCGCAGCAGCCAATCCGCCTGGTAGAGCCGGTGCTCCCGCACCAGCGGCGGCGCCACCGGCGGCAACACCGCGGACGCATCCGGGATCGGCGAATAGGCCGAGAAATAAACCCGCTTCAGCCGGTACGACCCGTAAAGCGCCGAGCTCGTATCCAGGATCACCGCATCCGTGGAAGCATCCGCCCCCACGATCATCTGGGTGGACTGCCCCGCCGGCGCGAAGCGGGGCGCCACGGCCCGCCGCCCGCCGCCCATCGCCACCTTCACCCGCGCGGCCTCGCCCTGCGCCTCCCGCGCCTCCTCGATCCGCATCCGCAGCCCGGCCATGGCCACCCGGATCGCGCGCCCATCCTTCTCCGGCGCCAGCGCCTTCAGGCTCTCCGCCCGCGGCAGCTCCACATTGATCGAAAGCCGGTCCGCATGCCGCCCCGCCTCGGCCAGCAACTCCGGCGAAGCATCGGGAATGGTCTTGAGGTGGATGTAGCCCTTGAAGCCGTGCACCTCCCGCAGCTCCCGCGCCACGCGCACGATCTGCTCCATCGTATAATCCGGCGAGCGGATGATGCCGGAGGAGAGGAACAGCCCCTCGATGTAGTTCCGCCGGTAGAAGTCCAGCGTCAGCCCGACGATCTCGCGCACGGAAAACCGGGCCCGCCGCACATTCGAACTCGCCCGGTTGATGCAATAGGCGCAGTCGAAAACGCAGGCATTGGTCAGCAGCACCTTCAGCAGCGAAATGCAGCGCCCATCCGGCGCATAGGCATGGCAGATCCCCATGCCCTCCGTGCTGCCCAGCCCCCCGTCGCGGCTGTCCCGCTTCTCCGTGCCCGAGGAGGCGCAGGAGGCATCGTACTTCGCCGCATCCGCGAGGATCTCGAGCTTCTCCCGCAGCTCCATGACCATCCCTTCCGACCTGGCCATGGATATGAGGCCGAATCCGCCCCCATCAAGAACAAAATAAGAACCAACTGCCCGGGGCAGCGCGCCGCCGCTTGGGGAATCAGCGCCCCGGGACTATGTGCTGCATCGCATCACCCCCAGCCGAGCCGAGGCCATGCCCGACAACTCCTACCCGCAGCTCCACTTCATCTGGGGCGGCGTCTTCACCGACGCGAGCTTCTCCACCCTCGAGCCGGGCACCGAGGAGAGCTACGGCCCCTATCACGACGTGAAGACCGCCGACCGCGTCTGGAACGAGAAGGCCCGCCGGAACATCGACATCGCGAACCACCGCCTCTTCGTCATCTCCGTCCCCCGGCCGGGCGGCGCCAAGGCAGCCTGAGGCAGGAACGCAACGCTTCGAAGAAGTCGTTAACGGAAACACACGCACCGGTTGTGCTTCCTCCGGCCCGGCCTTATCCGTTCGCCCCGCCATAACAAGCGGAGAATGCGGGCATGAGCCTCCCGGGGGAAGCAGCTGGCACGACCAAGCCGGTTTTCACACTCGCCCAGGTCATCGAGCAGCTTGAGAGCCAGTGGGGCTGGTTCGGCTATCCCGGCGTCCATCTCCACCAGCCCGCCCCCGATGGTGAGATCACCTTCACCATCCCCACCATCCGCTACACCCCGCTCGACACCGAGGCCGAGGGCTGGCTGCCCCCTAGCCCCACCCTGCTCCAGCAGGCCCGCCTGGCCTTCGCCCTCTGGGACGACCTGATCGCCCCGTCCATCGTGGAAATCCCGCTCGATCCCGATGGCGCCGACCCGGACAGCCTGCCGGAAAGCTCCGCCGCCATCACCCTGGGCCGCACCCGCACCACATCGGGGGACGGCACCTACGCCACGGATTCCTCCTCCGTGCCGATCACCGGCCCCGGCGACTACCCGCTGAAACCCAGCCAGATCTGGCTCTCCTCCAATTGGAGCACCAACACCGATCCCGGTTTCCAGATCGGGTATTACGGCCTGCAGACCATCGTGCACGAGATCGGCCACTCCCTCGGCCTCTCGCATCCCGGGCTCTACAACGCGGATGAGAACCGCGACATCAACTACGCCCTGGATGCGCGCTACGCGCAGGACACCCGCAAATACACGGTCATGTCCTATTTCGACGCCGATGCGGACGGATCGGGCACCTGGCATCGCGATGCCTCCGGCCATCTCCGCTACGGCTCCACGCCCCTGCTGCACGACATCGCCGCCATCCAGGCCAAGTACGGCGCGGACATGACCACCCGCGTGGACGACACGGTCTATGGCTTCAACAGCACCGCCGGCCGCCCCGTCTTCGACTTCAGCGTCAACCACGCCCCTGTCGTTGCCATCTGGGATGCGGGCGGCCGCGACACGCTGGACCTCTCTGGCTACGCGATGAGCCAGTCCATCGACCTCCGCGAAGGCGCCTTCAGCCATGTCGGCGGGCTCACCTACAACCTCGCCATCGCCTTCGGCGCGGAGATCGAGGACGCGATCGGCGGCACCGGCTCCGACCGCATCACCGGCAACGCCCTGGACAACTTCCTCTCCGGCATGGCCGGAAACGACCTGCTGATCGGCCTGGACGGCGACGACACGCTGATGGGCTATACCGGCGACGACGTGCTGCAGGGCGGCACCGGCAGCAACGCCATGGATGGCGGCGCCGGCTATGACGTGGTGGACCTGCGCGGCCTGGGCCGCCGCGGCGACATCTACTCCGCCGAGGGCATCGCCACCGGGCGCGTGCACGCCACCGGCACGGATGAATGGGTGAATGTCGAGACAGCCCTCTACGCCGATGGCCGCATGGTCTTCGATGCCGAGGACACGGCCGCCCGCATCCTCCGCCTCTACGAGGCCGCGCTGGACCGCTCGCCCGACCAGTTCGGCCTCCGCGGCTCCGCCAGGGCTGTCGAGACCGGCATGACCCTGACCAGCCTCGCCGAAGCCCTCGTCACCAGCACCGAATTCTCCACCCGCTTCGGCGCCAGCCTGTCGAACGGAGACTTCGTGGAGGTGATCCACCGGAATCTCTTCGGCTACGGCACCGACGCGGCGAACCACGCCAGCTGGACAGCCAACCTCAACGCCGGCGCCGTCTCCCGCGCCGGCTTCGTCACCGCCCTCGCCGATTCCAGCTTCGGCCGCGACGCCACGGCCGAAACCCTCGCCGCCGGCATCTGGGAACTCAGCGAAAAGGCGGATTTCCTCGCCCGCCTCTACACCGCCGCCTTCGACCGCGCGCCGGATATCGGCGGCCTTTCCCATTGGCGCGGCCAGATGACCATCGGCGCCACCGAACTCGACATCGCCAACGTCTTCACCAGCACCGATGTCTTCCAGGCCCGCTACGGCGCCCTGGACAACGGCGCCTTCGTCGAGAACCTCTACCTCAACGCCCTCAACCGCGCCGTC
The DNA here is from genome assembly GCF_017813395.1 of Pararoseomonas baculiformis. GTDB lineage: Bacteria > Pseudomonadota > Alphaproteobacteria > Acetobacterales > Acetobacteraceae > Roseomonas > Roseomonas baculiformis. The sequence continues at coordinate 30,940 of NZ_JAGIZB010000006.1, forward strand.
GATGGGCAAAGCCGCGACGTCTGGCTCTCCCGGCTTGAAGCCGGCACCTCCCGCAGCACGGTCGTGCTCGCCCTCGCCAACTCCGAGGAGATGTGGAACCTCACCGCGGAACAGATCCGCAGCGAGAACCCGGAGCACTACGGCATCGCTTTCGCCTGAAGCCTGGGCTGCCAGTTGCCGGAGAGGGCTCTGCCCTCTCCGGACCTCACCCGCCAAGGGCCTGAGGCCCTTGGAACCCCGTCTGGCTGCCGCGGATACGATGCAAGCAGGGGTTTCTGGGGTCTCATCCTGCCCCTGCAGTCGCCTCGGGTCATGGACCCGAGGCGCACCGTCAGCCGAACCTCTCCATTGATAGAAAAAGATGATGGTGAGGGGTCCGGGGAGAGGAAGAATTCCTTCTTCCTCTCCCCGGGACAAACCGCCCCCTCAAGATCAGCCCAAGCGCGCCCCCATCACCCCTGGAGCAGCCGCTCGATATCCCCGGCCAGCCTTTCCGGTGCCGTGGCCGGCGCGTAGCGCGCCACCACCCGTCCCTCGCGGTCCACCAGGAACTTGGTGAAGTTCCACTTCACCGCCTCGGTCCCCAGCGCTCCCGGCGCCGCCTTTTTCAGGTGCCGGAACACCGGGTCGGCCCCGGCGCCGTTCACCTCGACCTTCGCGAAGACAGGGAAGGTCACGTCGTACTTCGTGGTGCAGAAATTCGCGATCTCCGCCGCGTCGCCCGGCTCCTGCTTCCCGAACTGGTTGCAGGGAAAGGCCAGCACCTGGAAGCCCCGCTCGCCATATCGCTTCTGCAGCGCTTCCAGCCCGGCATATTGCGGCGTGAAGCCGCAGCGGCTGGCCGTGTTCACCACCAGCAGCACCTTGCCCCGGTAATCCGAAAGCGGCTGCGCCCCACCACCCGGCAGGGGCGCCGAGAGTTCAAGCAGCTCGCTCAACCCGCCGGCTCCAGCCGCAGCACGCGCCCCTGCGCCTCATCCGTGAGGATGTAGAGCATCCCGTCCGGCCCCGGCAGCACCTGGCGGAAGCGCGTCCGGTTCCAGAGCAGCCGCTCCTCCCCCACCACGCGGTCCCCATCCATGGTCAGCCGCACCAGCCCGGAAGGCCGCAGCGCCGCCAGGAACAGGCTCCCCCGCCATCCCGGAAAGGCATCGCCCGCATAGAAATTCCCGCCCGATGGACTGATGGCCGGCGTCCAGTGCCGCAGCGGCTCCTCGATCCCCGGCGCGGTGGCCCGCCCCGTCCCGATCGGGCTGCCATCGTAATCGGTGCCGTAGGACACGATGGGCCAGCCGTAATTCGCCCCGGCCCGCAGCAGGTTCACCTCGTCCCCGCCCCGCGCGCCGAACTCGATCTCGATCATCGAGCCCGTGGCCGGGTTCAGCGCCAGCCCCTGCGGGTTCCGGTGCCCATAGGTGAAGATCTCCGGCCGCGCGCCCTGCCGCCCGATGAAGGGATTCCCCTCCGCCGGCCGCCCGTCCCGCTCCAGCCGCAGCACCTTCCCGGCCAGGTCCCCCAGCCGCTGCGCCCGCTCCTTGTCGCTGTAGCGGTCACCGGTGGAGAGATAGAGCTTCCCGTCCCGCCCGAAGACGATCCGGCAGCCATAATGGTTCCGCCCGGAGGACTGCGCCGGGGTCGCATCCAGCAGCGTCCGCACCCGCTCCAGCCGCGCCATGTCGGCCGAGAAGCTGGCGCTCACCAGCCGTGTCAGCGCCCCGCCTTCAGCGGCGCCCGCCAGGCAAAAATAAACCTGCCGCGTGGAGGCGAAGTCCGGTGCCAGGGCCACGTCCAGCAGCCCGCCCTGCCCCTGCGCCACCACATCCGGCACGCCGGGCACGGGGGCCGAAACCGCCCCGTCCCGGCCGATGATGCGTAGCCGCCCGGGCCGTTCCGTCACCAGCAGGCGCCCATCCGGCAGGAAGGCCGCGCCCCAGGGCCGCTCCAGCCCCGTCGCGAACTCCGCCACCCGGAAATCCGCCCGCTCGCTCCGCACCACCTCCTGCGAGGCCACGGGGGCGGCGCATCCCGCCAACCCCAGGCCCAGCAGAAGGCCGAGAACCCGCGCGGCCCGCAAGCCGGTCAGCCCCCGATCGCCTGGTCCACCCAGGCCCGAAGCTGGCCGCGCGGCATGGCGCCCACCTTCGTGTCCACGGGCTTGCCGTCCTTGAACAGGATCATGGTGGGGATGCCGCGCACCGCATACTGGTTCGGCGTCATCGGGTTCTCGTCGATGTTGACCTTCGCGACGGTCAGCTTGCCCGCATAGTCCTTGCCGATCTCGTCCAGGATCGGCCCGACCATGCGGCACGGGCCGCACCACTCCGCCCAGAAATCGACCAGCACGGGGCCCTGGGCCTCCAGCACATCGGTCTTGAAGCTGTCATCGCTGACGGCCTTGGTGTTCTCGCTCATCTGTTCCGTATCCCGAAAAGGGGGCTGCCGTGGAAAGTCGGGTCGCACCCCGGCCGGGTCAAGCCACCCCTGCCGCCGCCCATTCCGCCCCTTCGTCCAATGGAAAGACCGGCCGTGCCAGCCCGTTGAACGTGAAGCGGGACAGCACCGGGCTCACCAGCCCCGGCCCATCCACCTCCAGGATGCGGTCATCGGTCGCCAATTCGTCGAACCCGGCCCTGAAATGCCCGCGGGACTTCACCACGATCGTCCGCGCCGCGCCGAGATCCACCCCCATGATCTCCGCCATGGCCGGCTCCAGGAACTGCCGCCGCAGCGAACCCAGGACGACGAGCACCCCGCTCCCGTCCAGCTCCAGCAGGGCCGCCGCCCCCAGCTGGAAGGCACGCCCGGCCAGCGTCCCCCGGCGCCCCACCCCATGCCCGTCGGAAAGCCGCCGGATCACCGCGCCGGCCCGGAAGGTCTCCGCGAAGGCCGAGGGCTCGCGGTTGAACACGGCCTCGATCCGCGCCCCCTCGCCCGCCGCATGGCACTCGGCCGCCAGCGCCGGGTCCACGAAGACGCCCAGCACCACGCCCCGCGCCCCCGTCCGGTGCAGCGCCGCCAGCAGGGCAGAGGTGTTCCCGCCCCCGCCCCCGCCCGGATTATCCGCCACATCCGCCAGGATCAGCCGCGGCCGGCCCGCATCCTCCCCCGTCGCCACCGCCTCGGCCACCGCATCCTCCAGCGGCACCAGCACCCGCCGGAACCGCTCCCGCCCGGCCCAGAGCCGCGCGGCGATCGCCTCTGCCGCCACCCGCGCCTTCGCCCCCTGCCCGGCCCGCGCGGAGGCCCAGACGCAGAGCCCGCATTTCCGGATATCCGAATACACGAAGCCCCCGGTGACCGATACCTCCACCAGATCCCCATCCCCCTCCCGCAGCCGCGCCGCCTCCCGGATCGCCTGCGCATAGGGCAGGTCCCCGCTGCTCAGCAGCGTCACGCTCGGCGCCACCATCGGCAGCCGGATGAAATGCGTCTCGAACCGGGCCTCGCCCCCCAGCCGCGCGCGGATCGCATCCGCCGCATCCATCGCCCGCTCCCGCATGTCCACATGCGGGTTGGTCCGATAGGCGATCAGCAGGTCCGCCAGCTCCGCCTGCCGGTCCGAGACATTGCAGTGCAGGTCCAGCGTGCCCACCACCGGCACATCCGGCCCCACCACATCCCGCAGCATGGCCAGCACCGCGCCGTCGGTATCCTCTTCCTCCACCGACCGGCTCGCCCCGTGGGAACCGACATAGACGGCATCCACCGGCCCCGCCGCCTCCAGCCGCCGCCGCGCGATGGCCAGGAATTCCGGAAACAACCCGGGCTCCATCATCCCGCCCGGCGGCGCCGCAAGAACGATCAGCGGCACCGGCTCCCAGGGCCCCGTCGCATCCATCCGCGCGTAGAAACCCGGGAACTCCCCCGGCAACGCCGAAACCGCCGCCCGGGACTGCTCCGTGATCGCCTCCCCCTCCACCCAGGATTGCGCCTCGAAATCCCGCCGCGTCGTCAGCGGCGAAAAGGCATTCACTTCCAGATGGAGGCCGAGGATCGCGATGCGGGGCTTGCTTTGCATACCCGGATCAGACGCCGTCTGGCCCCGGTCTGTCGAGCCACCCCTCGGCAGGAGGACTTGCCCCCCCCTTCTACCCGGGCGGCAACCGCCACCCCGGACCCATCCTGCCCAGGGGCTCCCGTCGCAGCCTGAACAACAAGAACCCGCCTGGGGCGGCGCAGGCCCGGGCGCAATGGGCCGTGCTCACCGCCCACCCGCAGCCGGCATCGTCAGTCCGAATGCCCCGGCGAGCCAGCCAGGAGCCTCTCGACCTGCCTGATCAGCTGCTGCCTCGTCAGGGGCTTCTCCAGGCGCAGGCGCCTCCGGTGCTCGGGAGCATCGGTGATGCGAACATCGCCGGTGGCGAAGAGATAGGGCACGCCGCGCTCGTTCAGCCTGTCCGCGATAGCGTAGGCTGTCTCGCCGCGGCCCAGATTCACGTCCAGCACCGCCCCGTCCAGAACCTTCCCTGGCTCGCCAATCAGCCTGAGCGCCTGCTCGACGCCGGGCACAGGCCCGACGACCTCCACACCCGCCCCGATCAGCCATTCCTCCATCGCTTCCGCGATGAAGTACTCATCCTCGACGACGAGGATGCGGCGGCCGGCCAATGGTCCTGCGGCATTGGACATCAGCGTTCGGTCTTCATGATGCGGATCCAGGAACAGGAGGAGGGGCGTCGCAGCTTTTCCCGGGGAGCACCACAAACTGGATCACTCCAGAGGAAGCTGGATGCGGCATCGCACGCCATCCTCCCCCAGCACGAACTCCGTCCTGGCCCGGAGCGCATAGGCAAGCGCCTTCTCGATCAGCTGCCGGCCGTAGCCGCGCCGGGTGATCCTGTCGGGCTGCAGGTCAACCCCGCTCTCGATCCAGTCCAGGGTCAGGCGGCGCTGCCCCTTCTCGTCCCAGTCCACCGCCCAGGTGACGGAGAGCTGCCCGGCCTCATCCCGCAGGGCCCCGTATTTCACGGCGTTGGTGGTCAGCTCATGCAGGGCGAGGGAGAAGTTCTGCACCTGCCGGGCCGTCAGGAGCACTCTCGGGCCGGAAACCGCCACCTTGGGCGGGCGGACCTCCGTATGGGCCTCCAACTCCCCCCGGACCAGCGCCCCGACCTCGGCCGTATCACTGCCGAACTGGCTGAGCAGGCCCTGCGCCCGGCTGAGGGCCTGCAGCCGCGCCTGGAAGTCCGCGGCGCCCCCTTCCTCGCCCAGGGTCCTCGAGGCGACGGAGGTAATGACACCGATAAGGTTGCGGCTCCGGTGCTGGAGCTCCTCGACCAGAACCTGCAGCCGGGCGGAGCTCATCCGCGCCTCGGTCACGTCCTTGGCGAGCCCGGCGATGCGCTGCACCCGGCCCTTGTTGTCGAACAGCGGAAAATCCGTGTTCTCGATCCAGCGGGTCTCGCCATCGGAGGGCCGGATGATGCGAAAGGCGTTCATGACCCGCTCACCGGCCCGGACCCGGTAGATCATGGAAAGCGCCCGCTCCCGGTCCTCGGGGTGGACCAGCTCCGCCCAGCGCTGGACCGTGCCGCCCTTCAGGACCGCCTCCCGGCTCCCCCCATAGATCGTCTCGAAGGCCGGGCTGAGATACTCTAACTCCATGCTCCCGGCGTTGCGGACCCAGATGAGGTCCGAGGAGGCCTCGCTGAACTGCCGGAACCGCTCCTCGCTCTCGCGGAGGCGCTCCTCGCCGTCACGCCGCGCGGTGACGTCCTGTCCGATCTTGAGGAAGCCCATGAGGGTGCCGTCCGGATCACGGAGGGCACGGGTTGACCCCTCGATGAAGACGCGGCTGCCATCCTTGCGGATGTGCCAGCGGATATTCGGGGCCACGCCCTCCTTGCGGGCCGTCTCGGTCTCCCACCTGTCCTGGCCGCTCGCCCGGTCCTCAGGCGTGAAGGTGATCGCGGCGGGCTGGCCGCCCACCTCCTCCGCCGTCCAGCCGAAGACGGCCTGTGCCCCGGGCAGCCAGTCGGTGATCCGGTCCTGCGGGTCGGCAAGGAAAATGGCGTAGTCGAGAGCGGATTCCACCATCAGGCGGAACCGCTCCTCTGTCGATTGCAGCGTCCGCGCCAGGAGGAGACGGTCAATAACCGGGCCGAGGATGTTGGCGTAGGTGCGCAGGAACTGGATCTCGTCCTCGCCGAAGTCGCGCGGCCTGGTGTCGTCCACCTGCAGCAGCCCGAAGGCCCGCCCGCCCGGCAGGAAAATCGGCACGTTCACCAGCGCGACCACGCCCGCCTCCCTCATGAAGGGCGGGACGTCGAAGCGATCCTCTTTGCCGATGTCCCGCGAGATCACCGGCTCGCCGGCCGCGATGGCGAAGGTCTCCGAGCTGTGCTCCTCCATGGGCATCCGCAGCCTGCCGACAATGCCGGGATCCCAGCCAACCCCGGCCCGGACGAGCAACTGCCCTTCGGCGTGCAGGATCTCGAGGAGCTTGGCGCGCCCGGTTCCGAGCGCGTCTCCCACCAGCCGGCAGGCCTCGGCCAGGATCCTGTCCAGGTCCAGGGAGCAAAGGGCGAGTTCGCCGAAATCCGCGAGGACCTGCTGCCGTTTCACCATCCTGTCGAGGTCGGGCATCACGGTCCCTGCTGCTGGCACCCCTGCCCTGGCGGGAGGGATGGCGCCTTCGCGGCCCGTTACAATCGGCCGCGTCAGGACCAACGCTGGAAGGCCCGACTGGCTGCCAGGCTTCCCCTCAGGCCGAACCCGATGGCCAAAGAGGAGGCGATGGTCGCCCGGGAGCGGTCATGCCGCTACCAGCCAGGTCACGTCATCGAGGGGCGGCCCGGCGAGGGGATGCAAGGGGGAGCAACGCTCCACCCGCGGGCCACCTCTCACCCTCCCAGGAACCGCCGGACCCGCTCCGCCGCATCCTCCGTCGCGGCAGGATCATGCCGCAGCCTGTGCCCGAAATAGATCCGCTCCCGCCCCGGCGCGTCGAAGGCATGGGTGGCACCGGGATAGACATGCAGCGCCAGGCGCCCGAAGGCCGGGCGCCACGCATCGCGCAGCCGCTCGCAGCGCTCCGCCGGCGTCCAGTCATCCGCATCCCCGATCAGCACCAGCACCGGGCTCGCCAGGGGCGAGCCACCGGCCGGGCACCAGGGATAGAAAGCAACCACCGAGGCGAAGGGCTCCGCCCCGCTCCGCTGCACCTGCCCTGGCAGGGCGGCGGCCAGCGCCGCGCTGCCCCCATGCGAGAAGCCGATGGCCGAAACCCGCCTTCCATCGATCTCCGGCCGGCCCCGCAGATGGGCGGCGGCCGATAGCGCGTCCCCGGCCCGCAGGGCAGGCGGCACGCGCCCGGCCTCGCCGCACAGGTTCTCCACGCCGCGCGGCCCGAAGCTGTCCAGCACCAGCGCGGCATAGCCTCACCGGGTCAGCCGCGCCGCCCAGCGCGCCATGTTGGGCGTGATCCCCGAGCACCCGTGCAGCAGCACCACGGCGGGAAAGGGGCCCGGCCCATCCGGAAGGTGCAGTTCCGCCACGGCGCCGCTCCCCGGCGGCCCCAGCTGCGCCGGCCCGATCGAAAGCGGCTGCGCCCGCGCGCCCTGCACCGGCAGCAGCCCGGCCAGCAGCCCGGCCAGCAGCAGCAGAACCCCGAAGCGCCTCATCGCGTCATCTCCAACGAAAAAGGGCCGCCCCAACCGGGGCGGCCCTCCATTCGATCGCTCGCGGCGCGAGGATCACTCGTCGCTGGACAGGTTCCGGCGACGGATCGCCGCACCGAGGATGTCGCCCAGCGAGGCACCGCTGTCGGAGGTGCCGAACTCCTTCACGGCCTCGCGCTCCTCCTCGATCTCCTTGCCCTTGATGGTCAGGGCCAGGCGGCGGGCGGCGCGGTCCACGGCCGTCACCTTCGCATCGACCTTCTCGCCGATCGCGAACTTCTCGGGGCGCTGGTCGTTGCGGTCGCGCGCCAGCTCGGCGCGGCGGATGAAGCCCGTGAGGACCTCGTCCACCTTCACCTCGATGCCGTTGCTCTCGACCTTGGTGACGACGCAGGTCACGACATCGCCCTTGCGCACCTTGTCCAGCACCTCGGCGGCCGGGTCGGCCTCGAGCTGCTTGATGCCGAGGGAGATGCGCTCCTTCTCGATGTCCACATCAAGGACCTTGGCCTTCACCATGTCGCCCTTGTTGTAGTTGGCCATCGCCTGCTCGGGGGCCAGATCCCAGGAGAGGTCGGACATGTGGACCATGCCGTCGATCTCCGGGGCCAGGCCGACGAAAAGCCCGAACTCGGTGATGTTGCGGATCTCGCCCTCGACAACGGTGCCGGGCGGGTTCTGCTCCATGAAGACCTCCCAGGGATTGCCCTGGGCCTGCTTCAGGCCAAGCGAGATGCGGCGCTTCGGCTCGTCCACGTCCAGGATCAGCACCTCGACCTCCTGGGAGGTGGCGACGATCTTGCCCGGATGGACGTTCTTCTTCGTCCAGGACATCTCGGAAACGTGCACCAGGCCCTCGACGCCCGGCTCCAGCTCCACGAAGGCGCCGTAGTCGGTGATGTTCGTCACGCGGCCCGAGAACTTGCCGTTCACCGGGTACTTGGCGGCCACGCCCTCCCACGGATCGGCCATCAGCTGCTTCATGCCGAGGCTGATGCGCTGGGTCTCCGGGTTGAAGCGGATCACCTGCACCTTCACCGGCTGGCCGATGGTCAGGGCCTCGCTCGGGTGGTTGATGCGGCGCCAGGCGATGTCCGTGACATGCAGCAGGCCATCGACGCCGCCCAGGTCCACGAACGCACCGTAGTCGGTGATGTTCTTGACCACGCCGTCGAGGACCATGCCCTCCTTCAGGCCCTGGATCAGCTCGGAGCGCTGCTCGGCCCGGGTCTCCTCGAGCACCGCGCGGCGGGACACGACGATGTTGCCGCGGGCGCGGTCCATCTTGAGAATCTGGAAGGGCTGCGGGGAGCCCATGAGCGGACCGACATCGCGCACCGGGCGGATATCGACCTGCGAACCCGGAAGGAACGCGACCGCGCCGCCGAGGTCGACGGTGAAGCCACCCTTCACGCGGCCGAAGATCACGCCGTTCACGCGCACGCCGGCCTGGAACTGCTTCTCGAGGTTGGTCCAGGCCTCCTCGCGCCGCGCCTTCTCGCGCGACAGCACGATGGAGCCGTCACGGTCCTCGTAGCGCTCAACGAAGAGCTCGACCAGGTCGCCCGGCTTCACCTCGGGCTTCTGGCCCTGGGGAGCGAACTCGCGAAGGGGCACGCGCCCCTCGCTCTTGAGGCCGACATCGACGACCGCGACGTCGTCATCGATGCGGATCACCTTGCCCGTGACGACCGAGCCGGCGAAACCGGTGTCAGCGCCCAGCGTGGCGTCGAGAAGGGAGGCGAAATCCTCGCCGCCGGCGCCCATGGTGGACGAATCCCGGTCGAGGGTGGTGGCAGAAGCCATGTAGCGATCTGTTCCTGGATGGCCGGCACGAGAGGCGCCAGCCTAGGGTCCTGCGCCCCACCCCCTTCTCGCCGCCCTTTCCAAGGCTGGCCGGGATGGCACGTCTTGCCCGGAGCTCCGGGCCGATGGGGGGATGCACCCAGCATATGGGTACGCGGCCGGGAGCATGAGCCCTCGGCCGCGAGGGTGCCTTTACTCCCCGATCCCCCGGAATGGCAAGCCTTTCATGATTCGCGGTGGGCCGACCACGCCGCATCCAGCCCCAGCCCGCCCCAGCGCAGCCCGGCCACCACACCCCCTGGCCGCGGCGCGCGCAGGACCAGGCCCCCCGCCCCGTCCAGCCCGCCGGAAAGCCCCAGCGCCAAGTCCGCCCCACCCCCATCCGCCAGCGCCACCAGCCGCCCGGCCGGCGGATGGGCCCCGCCCTCCGTCCAAAGCCCCTGAAGCGGCAGGGTCCAGGCCGGCGCCCCCTCGAAATAGGCCTGGAAGGCCGCGCGCCGCAGCGCCCGCCGCTCCCCCTCGCCCTTCCGCCGCGCCAGCCCCGGCCGCGCCAGCCTCACCGCCGGCAGGGCGGCATGGTCGGCCAGCACGGCGTCCATCGCCCGGTCATCCCCGATCGCCACCAACAGGTCCGGCCGCAGCGCCGAGATCACCGCCCGCTTCAGCCGCCGCCCGGGCCCGCGCAGCAACCCGCATGTGTTGATCGCCAGCAGCCCCGCCCCGGCCCCATCCGCCAGCCGCGCGCCGCCCCGCATCAGCCTTTCCCAGCCCGCCAGCGGCTCCAGCGCATCCAGATAGGCCAGCCCCGCCAGCGCCAGCCCGCCACCCGGCGCCGGCCGCCCCAGCGTCACGCAGCCCGGCGGGCCCACCTGCTTCTGCCCGGGGTCGAGATCCAGCAGCGCCAGGCCCGGCGCGGCCGCCCGCTCCAGCAGCAGCCCGCAAAAGCTGCTCTTCCCCGCATCGGCCGGGCCCAGCACCATCACCCGCCGGAACGCACCCTGCGCGATCCGCCCCAGCGCATCGTCCCAGTCCGGCGGCACCTCCAGGGGCAGCACGTCCTGCGGCACCGCCGGAAGCCCTCAGACCTCCAGCTTCGCCTGCACCAGCGTCCAGGCGGAACGGTACGCCGCCTCGGCGTCCAGCTCGGTCGTGTCCAGCAGCACCGCGTCATCCGCCGGCTTCATCGGCGCCACGTCCCGCGCCGCATCCCGCGCGTCCCGCACCGCCATCTCCGCGGCCACCTCCTCCAGCGGGATGGCCTCCCCCTTCGCCTGCCGCTCCAGCCAGCGGCGCCGGGCCCGCGCCTCCGGCGATGCCGTGACGAACAGCTTCACCCGCGCATCCGGGCACACCACCGTGCCGATGTCGCGCCCATCCATCACCCCGCCATGCCGGGCCGCGAAGCTGCGCTGGAAGTCCAGCAGCGCCGCCCGCACCGGCGGCTGCGCCGCCACCTGGCTCGCCCCCTGGTCCACATCCGGCCCGCGCAGGTCCCCCCGCTGCAGGTCCTCGGCCAGCAGGTTCCGCGCCGCCGCCTCGGCTGCCGCCGGATCGGTCGGCAGCCCGCCCGCCAGCAGCACCCGCCGCGCGACCGCCCGGTAGAGCAGCCCCGTATCCAGGTAGGGCAGCCCCAGCTCCGCCGCCAGGCGCCGCGCCAGCGTGCCCTTGCCCGCCGCCGCCGGCCCGTCCACGGCGATCACCACCGGCGCCGTCAGCGCCTCCGGGGTCGCCGCATCGGGCGAGGTCGCGCTCATGCCAGCTCCTCCGCGGGGGCGATCACGCCCTCCCCGGCCATCCCGTTCATCATGGAGACGAAGCCCGGGAAGGAGGTGTCGATGAAGCCCGTGTCGTCCACCGCCACGGGCCGCTCGGAAGCCAAGCCCATCACCAGGGCGGACATGGCGATCCGATGGTCCATATGCGTCTCCACCACCCCGCCGCCCGGCACCGGCGCGCCATCGCGGGCGATGATCAAGTCATCCCCCTCCACCTCGGCCCGCACGCCATTGGCCGCCAGCAGCGCCACGGTCGCGGCCAGCCGGTCGCTCTCCTTCACCCGCAGCTCCGCCAGTCCCCGGAACCGGCTAACCCCGCGCGCATAGGCCGCGGCCACCGCCAGCACCGGATACTCGTCGATCATCGAAGGCGCCCGGTCCCCCGGCACATCCACGCCCCGCAGCGCGGAGAAACGGGCCGTCAGGTCGCCCACCGCCTCGCCACCCTCCACCCGCTCGCCCGAGACGGAGAAATCGGCCCCCATCTCCCGCAACGTGGTGAACAGCCCGGTCCGCAGCGGGTTCAGCCCCACCCCCTGCACGGTCACCTCGCTTCCCGGCACCAGCAGGGCCGCCACCAGCGGAAAAGCGGCCGAGGACGGATCGGCCGGCACCACCACCGGCGCCGCCCGCAGCTCCGGCTGCCCTTCCAGCTCGATCACCCGCCGGTTCCCATCGGCCTCAACCCGCACCACCGCGCCGAAATGCCGCAGCATGTTCTCCGTGTGGTCGCGGGTGGCCTCCCGCTCCTCCACCCGCGTGATGCCCCGCGCGCAAAGCCCGGCCAGCAGCACCGCCGACTTCACCTGGGCCGAGGGAACGGGCACCACGTAATCCAGCGGCATCGGATCGGCCGCCCCCTCCACCGCCAGCGGCAACCGCCCGCCCGAACGGCCCGAGAACCGCGCCCCCGTCGCCGAAAGCGGCTCCGTCACCCGCTTCATCGGCCGCTTCCGCAGGGAAGCGTCCCCCGTCAGCACGGCGAAGATCGGATGCCCCGCCAGCAACCCGCAGATCAGCCGCGCCGCCGTGCCCGAATTGCCCATGTCCAGCACATCGGCCGGCTCCACCAGCCCGCCCACGCCGCGCCCGGCAACCCGCCAGTGCCCCTCGCCCACCCGCTCCACCTCGGCGCCCAGGGCCCGCATGGCGGCGGCCGTGCGCAGCACGTCCTCACCCTCCAGCAGCCCGGTGATCTCGGTGGTCCCCACCGCCAGCGCCCCGAACATCAGCGCGCGGTGAGAAACGGATTTGTCCCCGGGAACGGTCAGCCGCCCCCGCAAGCCCCTTTCCGGGGAAGCGGCGCGCATCGGGGCGGGGTGCTCGGAAAGATGGGGCATTGACGCCACTTGCGCTGGAAAAAACCGGCCCCGCGTTTGACACGCCGGGGCACGCGTGGCAATCGGCGCCGCCCTTTCGCACACCCCGGTCCGCGGCCCGCCCGGACCCATCCGAGGCTTCCCTGATGGCCCTTGCCGAACTCGGCCTCAAGCGGACCTGCGTCGCCTGCGGTGCCCGCTTCTACGATCTGAACAAGTCCCCGGCCGCCTGCCCCAAATGCGGCACGGAACAGCCGGCCGAGCAGCCACGCACCCGCCGCGCCGCCGCCCCCCTGCCGGAGGAGAAGGTCCGCAAGCGCCCCGCCGCCGTGGAAGGAGCCGATGTGGACGACGTGGAGGTGGATGACGCCGACGCGGACGTGGCCGAGGACACGGACGACCTGGACGAGGACGAGGATCTCGGCGAGGAAATCGGCGTCGAGACCAACGACGACGAGGAGAGCTGAGGCTCTCCCCGGGCGAGGCACCGCTCCGCCTCGCCCGCCATGCCGCGGCCACCCGGGGCCGCCTGTCCCGGCCGCATAGGCGCGGTCCGGGGGCCCTTCACCACGGGGAAGGGCAAACCCCTCCCCGCGGGCATGCCTCACCCCTTCCGCAAGGCCCGGTGCCACACCGCCAGCACCGCGTCATAGGGCAGCGCCGGCACCTCCCTCAGCCGCCAGCGCCACTCCGCGAATCCAGGCCCGGGCCGCGCCGCCCGCCCCTTGCCCGTCCGCAGCCCGCATAGCCGCAGCAGCATCGCGCAGCGCGGCAGGTGGTAGCCCGAGGAAACCGGGTGCACCCGCTCCACTCGCCCCCGCAGCAGCGCGGCCACGGCGCGGGCAGAGGAGAGCGTATCCACCCCCGTCGGCTCCTCCAGGATCCGCGCGGGATCGATCCCCCAGTCCCGCAGCAGCTTCGCCATCACGGCCGATTCGGCCGGCCCATGCCGCCCCACCCCGCCCGTGGGAACAAAGATCGGCGTGTCCCCCAGCATCTCCCCCAGCTCCACCGCCGCCGTCACGCGGCGGCGCATGGTCTCGCTCGGCCGCGAATCCGGCCGCACCGCCGCCCCGAAAATGACGATCGCGGAGCTCATGGCCCGCGCGGCGCGGTGAGAAGCAGCCGGTTCACCTTCTCCATCGCCGCGCAGAGCGCCGCCATGTCCCGCGCCACCGCGGCCGGCGCCGCGCCGCCCTCCTCCACCGCCCGGGCCACCTCGCCCAGGCTCCGCTTCCCGTCGATCCGGGCCAGGATCGCCGCCGACAGCGGCGGCACGGGCAGGTTGATCCGCAGCCCGTCATAGGTGATCGGCAGGCTTCCGCCCCGGATCCCCCTGGCCCAGCTCGCCCCATCCCCGCCCCGCAGCAGCGGCACGGCCGAGGCATCCCCCCAGTCCGCCCGCAGCTCCGGCTCCTCCGCCCGCGCCAGATAGGCGATGTGGATGCCCATGTTCCCCGCCAGCGCCTCCGCCAGCGCCGCCCGCTCCACCAGGCCCATCCCGGCCGTCCGCGCCCGCAGCTTCGGGTCCGGCAGCAGGAAGTCCGGATCGTAGCGCACCGGCTCCACCAGGCAGGAAATCCGCATCCCGGCGTCCCGCACCAGCGCATCCAGCTGCGGCACGGTGAAGGCGACATCCCGCGGGTTCAGCAGCAGGTCATACAGGCCGGAATCCCCTCCGCCCTGCGGCAGGGGCAGGTGGTCCGAGATCCAGGGGTTCTTCCGCAGCCAGGCCGTCTCCGGCAGGTGCCGCATCACCCGCTTGGCCAGGTCCACCCGCGCCGCCGGCGCCTCCCCGGGCGGGGCGATCATCCGCAGCGCGTCCTGCAGCATGTACACGCCCGTGCGCCCATGCGGCGCATAGACCATGATCCCCATGCCGCCCCCCGGCGCCAGCACGGAGGAAAGATTCCTCAGCCCTGCCAGCGGATCGGGCAGGTGGTGCAGCACCCCGCAGCAATCCACGTAGTCGAAGCGCCCGAGATCCGGCAGGTCGAGGATCGAGCCCTCCACGAAGCGGATATTCTCCAGCCCCCGCGCCGCCGCCCGCGCCTCCGCCACCTTCCGCGCCGCGCCCGAGCGATCCAGCCACACCACCTCGCCCGGTCGCCCGGCCCAGGCCATCTGCTGCGCCAGCATGATGGCCCCATCCCCGGTGCCGCCCCCGGCCACCAGCGCCCGCAGCGGAAGCTCCGCCGCCCGCCGTGCCCCGAAAACCCAGTGATCCACCTCCGCCAGATGCGAAGGACTCCCCACCACCAACCGCTTCGCCTCGTCCCGCGGATCGCGGGCCGGATAGGGAAGCGCCTCGTACTGGGCGGCGAGCTGGGCGTCGGTGGCGTCCGTCATGCTCCGGGGAATAGGGGGCCGGCGCCGGAATCGGAAGATGCGCCCCGGCCCCATCCTTGCTTGTCCCAGCCCCGCCACCGCGAGGGACCAGCCCATGCAGCCCGGCACCGGCCATAATGGCGGCCCACCCCTGGAAGAGGACCCCGGCGCCTCCTGGCGCCTCTTTGCCTGGCGCAAGGCGCACCGGAAGGCCTGGAAAACCCCGCCCCGCGAAATCGCCCTTCGCCGCCTCGCCCGGGCGGAGGAACTGGGCATGACCTACCGCGACTACACGCTCGAGATCATGGAGCGCGGCCGCTATCCCTGATGGGCCGGGCCGTCCATCCACAGATGCAGCAGCGGATAGGGCCGCCCTTCCCCATCCGTTTCGGAACGCCCGAAGGGCCTGAAGCCCATCCTCCGGTAAAAGCCCAGGGCTTCCCCGTTCTGCTCATTCACATCCACCGTCACGGGACCCGCTTCCTCCAGCGCTTGCCCCAGCAGCAACCGCCCGATCCCCTGCCCGTGGAAGGCGGGATCGACGAACAGCGCATCCACATGCGCCCCCGTCATGCCCATGAAGCCGAGCGGCCGGTTCCCGTCATCCGCCGCCACCCAGAACCCGCCTCGCGGCAGGTAGTCCTCCGCCACCAGCCGCTCGATCCGGAAGAAATCCGCGGGGCTCAGGAAGCCATGCGTGGCCCGCACCGCCCCGCGCCAGATCGCCAGCAGAAAGGGCAGGTCACTCTCGCTGGAACGCCGGATCCTCGCCATGCACCATCCACGCCGCATGGCCGCCCGCGGCGGGCGGCCAAGGGCAGGCCTCTAGCCCCGCCGCCCCGCCCAGGCCACCGCCTGCAACCAGCGGCATGGCCCGCCACGGAACGCCGCGACGGGCCCGGCACAACCCTTGGCCGTGCCTCCCGGTGCCGGCGCCGTCCTCAGCCGGTCGCCGCCAGCCCGGCCACCTCTTCCGTCGCCCGCTCCCAGAACGCCCCGGCCTGGGCTATCCGCACCCGCAGCGTGCCGCCGGCCGCGCAAAGCCCCGCCAGGGCCGGCGCCATCTCCGCATCCCCGGTCGTCCAGCGCCGCACCGCATCGCCCCGCCGCTCAGGATGCGACCACCCCTCCGCCAGCCCCGCATGGTCCAGCGGCACGGCCGTCTCGGCGCCACCGGCCATGGCGAAGCCCAGCCCCTGCAGCTGCACGCCCAGCCAGCGCCCATCGGTCGAACCCGGAAGCGTCCCGAAAGGCCGTCCCTTGCGCGAAACCAGGCGCAGGCTCGCCACCCCCGCCGGCACGGCGAAGCGATACACGCCGCCCTCCTGCTCCGGCAGCACCGCGCGCCCATCCAGAAGCTGCAGCTCCGGCTCGCGCGTGCAGCGCCAGCCCAGCGCCTCGGCCCGCGCCATCAGCTTCGCCGCGATCGCCAGCAGCGCCGCATTGTCCTCGGCGCCCGGCCGAAGGAACCGCGCACAGGGCTCATAGGGAGGCAGCACCGGCGCCCCGCCCGGCCGCAGCGCCACCACCGGCGAGGACGCCGCATTGTCGAAGCTCGCCCGCCCGTCATCGTTCAGGTAGCTCTCGGCCAGCGCCCCCTCGGCCAGCACCACGTCATGGCAGCCCAGGTCGATATGCAGGTAGGTCACGGCATCCCAGGCCTCCTGCAGGATGGTGGCCCCGTTCACCAGCGTCTTCGCATGCACCAGCGCCCCGTCCAGGAACAGCGCATGCTCCGGCGAAACCACCAGGTCCCGGTGCGGCACGCCCTCGGCCAGCGCCCCGGCCCGGATGCGGATCGGCCGCACACGGTGCGGCTCCGGATGCCGCGCCACATCCACCCGCCGCCGTCCGATCCAGGCCACCGGCTTCAGCGCCGCCCCCTGCCCGGAGAAGGTCGCCACCAGATCCCCAGCGGAAAGCGCCTCCACAGGCACCTCGCCCCGCGCGGTAAGCACCCGCGTACCTAGGGCAAAGCAGGTCACGTTGATCGGACGGTCATTCTCGAAGTCGTACTGGTTTTGCTCTTTTTCAAGATTTGGCGCACGAATCGATAAATAATAATTCCCAATCCCGGCATCGTTACTGAAAAGAACGATCCGACCATCTGAAAGCTTACCTATCACGGCGGTCTGATCAATGTCATTCGTACCGAGATAAGCCAAAGGATCCGAAAATGACGCAAGAGATATGCCGTCCACGCTGAAAGTTTCGTTAACTTGATCACCAAGTATCGCGTTTTCGGCCGTTCCGTTTGTGGTCAAGGTTGAACTAATAAGGTAGGGGTCAGATGCTTGGTATTGCCCGCCCTCAGCCAGAGACAGAAAGTAGAAAAAACTCCTGGTAAGTGCCATCCGATCCTCCTGCAGATCCGCTGCCGTCTCAGCCCGGACCGTCTCGAATCGGGGCATCGCGTCGCATGGGACGGTAGCACCTCACATTTTCGTGATAAAGACTGTTTCGGCTCCCAACCGACCGTATCCCCGGATCCCTCCCGGAGAACGATGCCGAACCTCTTGCCGCGGGAAACATCTCGGGCGAGGCCCACCACCCCTCCGGATGCGCACCATCCGGCATGGGCATGGATGGTCCACGCCCATGCTGCACCGGATCGCAATCAGGCAACCGAAGCCGACAGATCAGATGATCGCAGCCACCCCGGGCGCCCTACGCCCGGGTACCGCCGCCGGAAAAGGCGGCGACCTCCAGGGGACAACGCCGCCTAGAACAGCCCCTCCTTCGTCGCATTCACCGGCTTGTCCTCGCGCATCACCCGCTTCTGGCGGCGCAGCTGCTTCGCCACGCGCTCCAGTGCCGAGGCGAAGGCCGTATAGGCGTTGCGCGAATGCTCCCCATGCCCGTCGAAGAACAACCCCTTCGCGGCATGAACACGCACATTGCAGCCGAACCCCGCCCCCTTCCCTCCGGGAGAGAAGGTGATCGTGATGTCCTCGGCGCCGTCGAAATACTTGGCCGAAAGACGCCGCGCCTGCTCCGTCGCATGCGTCCTCAGGGCATCGCCCACATCGGTCTGGTGACCGGAAACAATGATCCGGCCCTCGGCCTCGGTGTCTCGGATCTGCGGAGCTGCCACTTCTTTCTCCCTCCACGAACAGGACTGGTGGAGAGGACTCAACGCATCTCAGCGCCCCGCGTTGGCGCCCCCTCCCCATCCCCCGGCAAGGAAACGCCCCGGCCATGCCGCCATGGCGGTTGAAGCGAGCCCCGCAGGAGGACTATCTGCGGGGCCATGATCCGCAAGACCTTCGCCGCCCAGGGCCTCGTCCTCGCGGCCCTCTCCCTCGTCACAGCCCCGGCCCTCGCCCAGCAACGCGGCGCGCAGCCGGCCCAGGGCGGGTCCGAACGCCCGCAGCGCCTCGGTACCTTCAACGACTGGACGGCCGCCACCCACCAGGAAGGCCGCAACAAGGTCTGCTACGCCTTCACCCGCATGGAAGGCCGCCAGAACGCCCTCCTCACCATCACCCACCGCCCCCAGGGTCGGGACCAGGTCGCCCTCCAGATCGGCCGCGCCTTCCCCCGCAATGCCGAGGTGAAGGTTGAAGTCGGCACCACCGAACTCGATTTCTTCACCTCCGGCGACAACGCCTTCGCCCGCGAAGGCCGCGCCGTCGTCGCCGCCTTCAAGGCCGGCCGCGAAGCCGTCGCCAAATCCCCCGCCGCCAACAACCGCAGCACCACCGAGACCTTCTCCCTGTCCGGCTTCACCGCCGCCTACGAGGCTATCTCGCGCGAGTGCCCGGCCCGCTGAGGCCCCAGAAAAACATGAACGCCCGAACCCCCATCGCCCTGGCCCCCGCCGACTCCCTCACGGAGGCCGAGCGCACCCGCATCCTCGCCAAGTCCGCCCTCTTCGCCCCCCCGGCGCAGGTGGATGAGAACGGCCGCCGCGAACTCGTCGGCCTGTCGCGGGAAGAACTGACCCAGGCGGTGGTGGAGTTCGGCGAAAAGCCCTTCCGCGCGAAGCAGATCTGGCACTGGATCTACCACCAGGGCGTCCGCGACTTCACTTCCATGTCCAGCATCGCCAAGCCGATGCAGGCCAAGCTCGCCGAACATTTCACCATCGGCCGCCCCGGCATCACCACCGAACAGACCAGCACCGACGGAACCCGCAAATGGCTCTTCCAGATGCGGGACAAGCAGCAGGTCGAAACCGTCTACATCCCTGAGGAAGACCGCGGCGCCGTCTGCATCTCCACCCAGGTCGGCTGCACCCTCTCCTGCCGCTTCTGCCACACCGGCACCCAGAAGCTCGTCCGCAACCTCTCGGCCGGCGAAATCATCGGGCAGTTCATGGCCGCGCGGGACAGCTACGGCGAATGGCCCACCCCGCAATCCGAAGCCCCGCGCCTGCTCTCCAACATCGTCGTCATGGGCATGGGCGAGCCCCTCTATAACTACGAAAACCTCGCCACCGCCCTGAAGATCGCCATGGACCATGAGGGCATCGCCCTCTCCCGCCGCCGCATCACCCTCTCCACCTCCGGCGTCGTGCCGATGATGGACCGCGCCGGCGCCGAGCTCGGCGTCAACCTCGCCGTCTCCCTCCACGCGGTCACGGATGAGCTGCGCGACGAAATCGTCCCGCTCAACCGCAAATACCCCATCAAGGAACTGATGGCGGCCTGCCACCGCTATCCCAGCGCCTCCAACGCCCGCCGCATCACCTTCGAATACGTGATGCTGGACGGCGTGAATGATTCGGAAGCCGAGGCCCGCGAACTCGTCCGCCTCCTCCACGGCCTCCCCGCCAAGGTGAACCTCATCCCCTTCAACCCCTGGCCGGGCTCCCCCTACGCCACCAGCAAGCGCGCCCAGATCGAACGCTTCGCCAACATCCTGAACGACGCAGGATACGCCTCCCCCGTCCGCCGCCCCCGCGGCAAGGACATCATGGCCGCCTGCGGCCAGCTGAAAACCGAAAGCGAACGCGCCCGCAAAGCCCCGGCCCCTGCCGCCTGAACACGCAAACCCCGGGGCCACCCGCCCCGGGGCAAGGTCCGGCCAGCTACCAGCGCTCGCTCCACAGGGGCCGCATCAAGGGCGGCGTCCGCATCCAGAAAGCCAGGTCCCGGAACAGCCTCGCCAGCATCGGCATCACGGACGTCACTCCCGCAACTTTATTCTTCGCGTCATCGAACGGTCACCGAAGCAGGAAGGTTCCAGCACGCGCACCGCCGCGCCATCGGCCGGATCATGACAAGCGCGTGGGTAATCCCCGCGCCACACCCAAACCCACCACACCCCTTCCCCGTTCGCCCCAGGCCAGAACGGACCCCATACCTTGGCCGAAACCCGCTTCGTCGCCCTCACCATTGTCGCGGTCGCCCTCCTCCTCGCCCTGGCCCGCCTGACGAAAATCCCCCCCTCCATCGCCTGGTTCTCCGGCGGCCTGGCCTCCATCCTCCTCCCGGGCCCCCTCCCCGAAATCCGGGTGGACCCCCTCATCCTCCTCGGCCTCATCCTCCCGCCCCTGCTCTACGCGGGCATCACCAACCTCTCCCCCACCCTCCTCCAGCGCACCGCCTGGCGCGGCGTCGCCATGGGCGCGGCCTGGACCCTCGCCCTCACCGCCGCCTGCGGATACGCCGCACACCTCCTGATGCCCGGCCTGGACCCCGTCGCCTGCATGGCCATCGGCGTCGCGGCAGCGGTGGCCGAACCCCGCGTCCTCCTCGAATCCGGCCTCCACCAACGCCTCCCCCCGGCGCTGACCGAATCCCTCTCCGCCCAGCTCGCCTCCGCCCCCCTCCTCGGCGTCTCCCTCTCCATCTTCACGGCCAAATCCGTCGGCGGCCCCTTCCCCGGCCTCGCCGCCATCGCCGAAACCCTGATCTACGACCTCACCATCGGCTGCGCCGCCGGCGTCGCCCTCGGCCTCGCCATGGCCGCCCTCCGCAAGCGGCTGGACAACCCGGCCACCGAAACCGCCCTCTCCCTCGCCACCCCCTTCGCCGCCGCCGCCCTGGGCGAAGCGGTCAGCGCCTCCCCTATCGCCCCCCTCATCGCCGCCGGCCTCACCCTCGTCTGGATCCGCTCAAGGGACGGCGCGAACATCTCCATCGCCTCGGAAGAATCCCACCGCGTCACCAACGACCTCTGGCGCGCGCTGGACGCCCTGCTCACCGGCGCCCTCTTCTTCCTCATGGGCCGCGCCCTGCCCGAAGCCCTGGAAGGCGCCCAGTCCCTCCCCTGGGCCACCCTCGCCCTCACGGCGGCGGCGCTGATGACCCTCTGCTGGGCCATCCAGTTCACGCTCTCCTGGGCCGCCCTGGCCCACCCCAACTCACCACCGGTCCCGTGTGAGGCCGGGGGCTGCGTCCCCTCCTGGAAGGCCGCATGCCTCATGGCCGGCGGCTCCGGCCGCAACGTCGTGGCCCTCGCCATCGCCCTCGCCCTCCCCACCACCACCCCCAGCGGAGACCCCTTTCACGCGCGGGACGCGGTGGTGGCCGTGGTCGCGCTGATGGTCGTGGCCTCGGCGGCGCTGCAATGGGTGGGGGTGCCGGGGTTGGTGCGGTGGGTCAGGCCGGGGGCTGCAGAATCTCAGGCGTAGGGAATGTGGCCCGCGGGAGGCGCCGCCTCCCGCACCCTCCGCCGGGGACTTTTGGTCCCCGGACCCCTGAAATACGTGCCACAGCAGGTTTAATGCGAAAGATTTATTCTTCGCCTTTAGTTTTTGTTTGCTGGCGGGCAGCTTATCAACGCACAGTTCAACCACAGCAATCAGAATAGGTGTGTTGTTTTCTGAATTACGTCAGTCAATGCTCCTGTTCAGAAGCATCTTCATCATCCTCTTCGATCGGATAGACGAAGAAATCTCTGGAATTTAGCAACTCCATTTGGCGCCCTGATATCTTCAATTCCCCAAAAACAGAGACGTAGGATTTTTCGTTACCCGCAGCAAAAACTCTCTCTCTTTGCTCATCGGTAAACCCAACCCTCACTTTTCGAAGGGCACCATCAATATTGGCAAGAATTATCGCAACCCCATCCCAAGCATCTAATCGGCTTTTTATCTCTTGAATGATGCCGGTGATTTTTGTGTCGGGAATCGGGCTGATTTCGGTCATTATACGACTCGCCTCGAGAAGTACCGATGCGTCGTCGCGATGTAAACGCAGATCAGCTACTAACCGTTCGGGTTTAGTGGTGCTCCATTGGAGCGAGACGTGCACCCCATCCGTAATGGATGCGATACGCCCCAATGCACGACAGAGATTAGCACTCACACCGGCCTTAACCGCCCGCGAGAAGGCTACCTTCACGCCATCAACCATCACCGCATCGATTGCCTGTCTGGTTGCCTTAAGCGCCTCTGCCAGAACCCGTGTGGACCTGCGGCCAAATGGATGCTCGAAAGACAGCAAGGGTTGATTATTGTCGGCCGGCATAGAAAATTGCCAAGGTGAAAGGATAGGTACAACGAAGCTACCCCTTTGGGTCTGCCCAACTCTAAGAGAGTCAGCGTAAGCGTTCACTAGCTGAAATTGTCTACCTTGCCAGTACGCTCTTGGTTGTGGTGCCGCCGCCACGTTTGCAGCCGCGATCAAAATCTCCCGAGCTTGCTGGTGAAGATCGATACTCGTGTCCAGCGATATTGAGCCGATATCATCGGCATCAGCAGCACGCAGCTTCACAACATCGAAACTGGTAAGGGTGAGATCTTCCAGCACTTCGCTTGGAGGGCGACCTTCAATTTCCGCCAAGTCATTAACAAACACACTCATTACGGTAGCATAGTCACTTACTTCCTGACTAGTTGAAATCAGAATTTCGTCGTTCTCACCAGCCTCATTCATGCGACGGAAAATCCGTCCGTAAGAACCATACGGATTAGAAGCTTCCCAGCCATTTTGGCGCAGATACCCTGCAACCGCCAGCGGAGAAAGCGCTTGGACTAGCTGATGATCCAGATGGAAGACCATGGCAGTTAAATCCTTGCTGAGCCGATAATTGTAGGCGCCGCCACGATCAACTGCTGCATCGTGTGCTCTGACATCACCTGCGAGCACGGAATGAAAACTCTTTTTTTCGAAGTATTTGGCACTGCAGGCAGGCCTTGGAGGTTGCCAAAGTAAAGCGTGCCCCGCATAAGAAGTTCCGGGAGCGTGACCTTAATCCAAGCCGTTTCGTCCGCAGGAAGCTGTAGAATCATCAGATAGTGCGGATTGGTGCTTGGTGCCCTGAGGTGCGAATAATTTATCATTTTTAAATCATAGAAAATTTCGCCATTTGCAACAGAACTGGTGGAAGTAGCTTTAAGCTGAACATCGATCTGATTTCGGGACCCCAGAACCGGCCTGACCAGCGCGTCCACGCTCGCTTTATCAGGCCCATTCACCTCGGTAACCGAGCAGCCCACTCTCGCTGCGAGAGAGGTTAAATAGGCCAGCGAGAGCCGCTCCTTTATATCATCAATCGACGTCGATATCAAAGCAGCACTCCGTCAATCAATATGGTGGTTTGGGCGATAGCCCACGATTTACCTGATACGCAAACGGCCTTGTAACTACATATGGCGGCAAGGGCCCCGAACACCGTAGCCTATGGAAGTTGAGGCTGCCCGCAAAGTCAGCTCTACCACCGAATACGGTTTTCAATGCTCATCGTCTCACCAAAATTGTCCGCTCGGTGCTCTCACGGCTTCGTGGTAGTGGGACACCCACGACTTGACACAAGGACTAAATTCCTTCACATCCTAACCCTATCTTGCGGGAGGTCCACATGCCCCACACCACCTCCCGCCTCACCCCACCCCACCCCTTCGCCCCCCTCACCGACCTCCAGTGGCACGCCCTCCTCCCCTACGTCCTGCCCCGCTCCCCCCAGGGCCGCCGCATCGCCGATCTCCGCTCCCGCATGAACGCCATCTTCCACCTCGCCCACACCCCGGGCGAACCCTGGAAGAACCTCCCGGGCCACTACGGCAAGCCCGATACCGTCGCCCGCTTCTTCCGCCGCCTCACGCACGCCGGCCTCTGGCACCGCCTGCTCGAAGCCCTGACCGATGCCGCCCCCAACCACCCCCTGCGGCAGATCGAATACGCCATCTGCCGCGCCACCCGCCGCGCGGCACGCCTCGGCGGCATGCCCCTCCTTCTCCTCATCCGCAAACTCGGCCTCCGCACCGCCCTCAACGGCCCGCCCTGGCTCCTGCCGGATCCCCTTTTGTCCGAAACCCTCGCCCGCCTCCCGCCCCCACCCCTCACCCCTCACCCCCGCCAAGCACGCGCTCCAGGCCCTCCGCCAGCACCTGAAAAGCTGGTCCTGGCTCGCAAAAGCCGCCCTCGGCCGCACCCGCATCCCCCGCACCGTCCGGCTGGCCTGGCCATGAATCCCGCCCACGCCTTGCCCCCGCCGCCCCGCTGCGGCACACCCCGCCCACAGGCGGAACGCGCGGCGTTCCCGCCGCGGGCAACGCACGCCGCCCCGCGGCAGGCACCCCGCCCGCCCGCACCCAATTCAGCGGGAAGGTTTTCCTCACCATGCGCGTGAAGGACGTCAAAAAGGTCGTGCTCGCCTACTCCGGCGGCCTCGACACCTCGGTCATCCTGAAATGGCTGCAAACCACCTACAACGCAGAGGTCGTGACCTTCACCGCCGATCTCGGCCAGGGTGAGGAACTCGGCCCGGCCAAGGAAAAGGCCCGCCTCCTCGGCATCCAGGAAGGGAACATCTTCATGGACGACCTGCGTGAGGAATTCACGCGGGACTTCGTCTTCCCGATGTTCCGCATGAACGCCCAGTATGAAGGCTGCTACCTCCTCGGCACCTCCATCGCCCGCCCCCTCATCGCCAAGCGCCAGATCGAGATCGCCGAAAAGGTCGGCGCCGATGCCGTCAGCCACGGCGCCACCGGCAAGGGCAACGATCAGGTCCGGTTCGAAATCGCCTACTACGCCCTCAAGCCGGACGTGAAGGTCATCGCCCCCTGGCGCGAATGGGACCTCACCTCCCGCACCCGCCTCATCCAGTTCGCCGAAGAACACCAGATCCCCATCGCCAAGGACAAGCGCGGCGAAAGCCCCTTCTCCGTGGACGCCAACCTCCTCCACAGCAGCTCCGAAGGTAAGGTGCTTGAGGAGCCGTGGGACGAACCGCCCGAGATCGTCTGGCAGCGCACCCTCTCCCCCATGGATGCGCCGGACAAGGTCACGGAAATCGTCATTGAGTTCGAGCGCGGCGACGCCGTCGGCATCAACGGCGAACGCATGTCCCCCGCCACCCTGCTGACCCGGCTGAACGCCCTCGGCAAGGAAAACGGCATCGGCCGGCTGGACCTGGTGGAAAACCGCTTCGTCGGCATGAAGTCCCGCGGCGCCTACGAAACCCCCGGCGGCACCATCCTCCACACCGCCCACCGCGCCATCGAATCCATCACGCTCGACCGGGAGGCCGCCCACCTCAAGGACAGCCTGATGCCCCGCTACGCGGAGCTGATCTACAACGGCTTCTGGTTCGCCCCGGAACGCCGCATGATCCAGGCCATGGCCGATGCCTCCCAGGCCAGCGTCACCGGTGAAGTCCGCCTCAAGCTCTACAAGGGCAACACCATCGTCACCGGCCGCCGCAGCCCCAACTCCCTCTACTCGATGAAGCACGTCACCTTCGAGGAAGACCAGGGCGCCTACGACCAGTTCGACGCCCAGGGCTTCATCAAGCTCAACGCCCTCCGCCTGCGCCTCGGCGCCATGGCCGGCCGCAAGGGCGGCGAGCTCTGATGCCCCGCGCGCCGCGCCCCCGCCGGGACGCGGCGCGCATCCAAACCCCGATTCACGCGGGGGCGCCATGCCCGCCCATGCCTCCCGCTTCCCCCGCCGCCCGGCTATCCAGGCGGCTGAGGAGGCCCCCGCCATGATCGACCGTCCCAACCGCGCCGGCATCATCGCGGCCCTCGACACCCAATCCCCCGATCAGGCCGAGGCCTGGGCCGCCGCCCTCGCCCCCCACGCGGGCTGCCTGAAGCTCGGCCTCGAATACTTCGTCGCCAACGGCCCCGCCGCGGTCGCCCGCATCGCGCGCCACCGCCCGGTCTTCCTCGACCTCAAGTTCCACGACATCCCCAACACCGTGGCCGGCGCGGTCCGCTCCGCCTGCGCCCTCGCCCCGGCCATGCTCACCATCCACGCCGCCGGCGGTCCCGCCATGGTGGAAGCCGCCCGCCGCGCCGCCGATGAATTCGGCCCCAACCGCCCGGCCATCCTCGCCGTCACCGTCCTCACCAGCACCGACGCCGCCACCCTCGCCACGACAGGCGTCTCCGGCGGCCCCGCCCAGCAGGTCCTCCGCCTCGCCCGCCTGGCCCTGGAAAACGGCGCAGACGGCCTGGTCTGCTCCCCTCGCGAAGTCCCCCTCATCCGCGCCGCCCATGGCGCCGGGCCCCTCCTCGTCGTCCCCGGCATCCGCCCCGCCGGCAGCGCGGCCGGCGACCAGTCCCGTATCGCGACGCCTGAGGAAACCGCCGATGCCGGCGCCGACTGGCTGGTGATCGGCCGCCCCATCACCGCCGCCCCCGACCCCGCCGCCGCCGCCGCCGCCATCGCGGCAAGCCTGCACCGATGACCCTGACCAAGATCTGCGGCCTGAACGACCCCGCCGGCCTCGACGCCGCCGTGGCAGGCGGGGCCGACATGATCGGCCTCGTCTTCTTCCCGCCTTCCCCCCGCGCCATCCCCCCGGCCCAGGCCGCCGCCCTCGCCGCCCGCCTCCCGGCCGAGGGCTCCCCCCTCCGCGTCGGCCTCTTCGTCGATCCCGACGACGCCACCCTCGCCGCCACGCTCGAAGCCGTCCCGCTCGACATTCTCCAGCTCCATGGGGAGGAAACGCCGGAGCGCTGCGCCGCCATCCGCGCCCGCTTCGGCCGCCCCGTGATGAAGGCGCTGGGCATCGCCACTGAAGCCGACCTCGCCCTGCTCGATGCCTATGCCCCGGCGGTGGACCGCTTCCTGCTCGACGCCAAGCCGCCGCCCGGCGCCACCATCCCCGGCGGCAACGCGGCGGTGTTCGACTGGTCCCTCCTCACCCACCGCCCCATCCCCCGCCCCTGGCTCCTCGCCGGCGGCCTCACGCCGGACAATGTGGCGGGCGCCATCCGCGCCACCGCCGCCCCTGGCGTCGATGTCTCCTCCGGCGTGGAGAAGGCCCGGGGCGTGAAGGACCCTGCCCGCATCGCGGCCTTCCTCCACGCGGCGCAGGGGGCATGAAGCCGGGCCATATCGCCCTCGCGCTCCTCACCACCGCGCTCTGGGGCTTCAACTTCGTCATGATCCGGATCGGGTTGGAATCCGGCCTGCCGCCGCTGCTGATGGCCGCCCTGCGCTTCATGGTGGTTGCCATCCCCGCCCTCTGGCTGCCCCGGCCGAAGATCCCGCTGGGGCGGATGCTGGCGATCGGGATGTTCCTCTTTGTCGGGCAGTTCGCCCTGCTTTTCACCGGCATGGCGGCGGGCATGCCGCCGGGCCTCGCCTCGGTCACGCAGCAATCCCAGGCCTTCCTCACCGCCCTCTTCGCCGCCGCCATGCTGCGGGAAAGGCCCGGGGCCCGCTCCGTCGCCGGCATGGCCATCGCCTTCGCCGGGCTGGCGCTGATCGGCACCACCGCCGGCACGGCGGGGATGACGAGCCTCGGCCTCACCCTCTGCCTCGCGGCGGCGGCCAGCTGGGCCTTCGGAAATGTCCTGCTGCGCGGCGCGGGCTCCTCCCCCGGCGGGCCGCTGGCCTTCATGTCCTGGCTGGGGATCGTGCCGATCCTGCCTCTCCTCGCCCTCTCCCTGCTGATCGAGGGCCCGGCGGAGATCACCCATGCGCTGGCCGGCCTGAACCTGAACGGGATTGCCGCGATCCTCTACGTGGCGCTCCTCGCTACCTCGGTGGGCTACGGGATCTGGGGTTTCCTGATGGCCCGCTACCCCGCCACCACGGTTGCACCCTTCGCCCTGCTGGTGCCCATCACCGGGGCGCTTTCAGCCCATCTGGTCACCGGGGAGAGCTTCGGGCCCATCCGCCTGGCCGGCATGGGGCTGATCCTGGCGGGGCTGGGCGTCACCGCCCTTCGATGGCCCCCTCGCAAAGCGGCGGCGTGACCACATCTCCGCCGCGCGCTAAAGGACTCGCCGCCCTTCTTCCGGGCCAGCCAGAGACGGGAAACCCCGCCGTGAACAAGCCTCTTCCCAACAGCCTCCGCATGGGTCCCGACGTCAGGGGCCGCTTCGGCGATTTCGGCGGCCGCTTCGTGGCCGAGACGCTGATGCCCAACATCACCGAGGTGCAGGAGGCTTACGAGGCCGCGCGGAAGGACCCGGAGTTCGAGCGCGAGTGGCGACGGCTGCTGAAGGACTATGTCGGCCGCCCCTCCCCGCTCTGGTACGCGCAGCGGCTGACGGAGCATCTCGGCGGTGCGAAGGTCTACTTCAAGCGCGAGGAGCTGAACCACACCGGCGCGCACAAGATCAACGCGGTGCTCGCGCAGATCATGCTCGCGAAGCGCATGGGCAAGACGCGCATCATCGCCGAGACCGGCGCCGGCCAGCACGGCGTGGCCACGGCCACTGCCTGCGCGCTGTTCGACCTTCCCTGCACCGTCTTCATGGGCGCGACCGATGTGGAGCGGCAGCGGCCCAACGTGTTCCGCATGAAGCTGCTCGGCGCGGAGGTGAATGCCGTGACATCCGGCGCGGCGACGCTGAAGGACGCGATGAACGAGGCGCTGCGCTACTGGGTCGCGAATGTACACGACACCTACTACTGCATCGGCACCGTCGCCGGCCCCGCGCCCTATCCGCAGATGGTGCGCGACTTCCAGTGCGTGATCGGCGACGAGACGAAGGAGCAATGCCTGGCGATCGAGGGTCGGCTGCCGGACGTGGTGGTCTGCGCCGTGGGCGGCGGGTCTTCCGCCATGGGCATCTTCCATCCGTTCCTCGACGATGCCGAGGTGAAGCTGGTGGGCGTGGAAGCGGCCGGCCATGGGATCGAGAGCGGCCAGCACGCCGCCGCGATCAATGGCGGCGCGCCGGGCGTGCTGCACGGGAACAAGACCTATCTGCTGCAGGACCGGCACGGGCAGATCACCGAGGCGCATTCGATCTCCGCCGGCCTGGATTACCCGGGCATCGGGCCGGAGCATTCCTGGCTGCACGAGATCGGGCGCGTGGAATACACGGCGGCGACCGATGACGAGGCGCTGGATGCCTTCCAGCTCTGCTCGAAGCTGGAGGGGATCATCCCCGCGCTGGAATCCGCCCATGGCCTGGCCGAGGTGATCAAGCGCGCGCCAACCATGCCGAAGGACAGCATCATCGTGCTGAATCTCTCCGGGCGCGGCGACAAGGATATCTTCACCGTGGCCCATCATATGGGGGTGGATCTGTGAGCACGACGACCATCGAACCCGCGGCGGCGGGTTGCGTCGATCCGGTGCCGGGCGGGCGCATCGCCCGGCGCTTCGCCAAGCTGCGGGCCGAGGGGCGCGGAGCGCTGATGCCCTTCCTCGAGGCCTATGACCCGGACCCGGCGACGAGCATGGCCATCCTGCGCGGCATGCCCGGCGCGGGGGCGGACCTGATCGAGATCGGCGTGCCCTTCACCGATCCGGCGGCCGATGGGCCGACGGTGCAGAAGGCCGGGCAGCGCGCGCTGAAGGCGGGCGGCTCGCTCGCCGGGGCGCTGGCCATGGTGCGCGACTTCCGGCGCGACGACGAGGAAACGCCGCTGGTGCTGATGGGGTATCTCAACCCCATCCTCGCCTATGGCCCCGAGCGCTTCTGCGAGGATTGCCGCTGCTCCGGCGTGGATGGGCTGATCATCGTGGACATGCCGCCCGAGGAGGCGGATGAGGTGCAGCCCTTCGCCCATGGGCTGGACATGGTGCGGCTGGTGGCGCCGACGACGCTGGAGAGCCGGCTTCCCACCGTGCTCGATGGTGCCAGCGGCTTCATCTACTATGTCGCCATCACCGGCATCACCGGCACACGCTCGGCCGATACGGCGGACCTGGCGGCGGCCATCCCCAAGGTGCGGGCGGCGACCGACCTGCCGATCGCGATCGGCTTCGGCGTGCGCACGCCGCAGCAGGCGGCGGATGCGGTGAAGGTGGCGGATGGGGCGGTGGTCGCCTCCTCCCTTATCGAGATCCTGGCGGGAACGCTGGATGCCGAGGGGCGGGCGACCAAGGGCACGGTGCGCGCCGTGCTGGATGGCGTTCGCGCCCTGGCCGAGGGGGTTCGCGGCGCGCGCGGGTGAGGCTTATGGGGCACAGGTCGCTGGGGCTCTGCGTCATCGACCCGTTCTATTAAATTAGGCTAAGGTCGCCATCAGAATGGCATGGTAGCTCCCCATCATGGCCTGTTTGTCCCTGAAGCACAGCCGCCCCGCCAACCCGTATGACCGGGTTTCCGGCCCGCCTGCATCCCGGGTTGCTGAGGGATGCGGGCGGTCATGATGGCCACCCACCCCCGCCTGGATGAGCGTTCCGACACGCATCTGGAGGCCTGGGGTGGGGAGGTGCATTCACCGATCCGCCTGAGAGGCGAGGCGGGATATCCACCCGGCACGGTTCGCTTTGCCCTTCTGCACCGGGACTACGGGGTGGCGCTGGTCGATGTGGCGCCGGATGCGGTTCCGGAGGCCGCCGAGCGCTTCCTGCGCGCCTATCGGGCGCGGTATCCGAGGGCGCCCGTGCCGCCCGTGGTCTATCGGTCCCTGTCCGAGGCGGATCTCTGGCGACTGACCGTCATCCTGGATTCCGCCTTCGCGACCGAGCCCTCGCCCGGGCAGGATACAGGCTGGATGGATCGGGTCCGGGCGCTTCTGGATAGCGTGAAGCAGCTGCCCAGGAAGCCGGAGCCGCCGCGCCCTGTCCTGCCCGCACGGGCGTTGGTTGCAGAGGCAGCACCGCCCGCGCCGGCGAAGGCCGGGCCGCCCATACCGGCCGTGGCCGAACCTCCCTTGCCGGCGCAGGCCAGCCCGCCCGTGCCGGCCTTGGCCGAACCCCCTGTGCCGGTGCGGGCCGATCCGCCCGTACCGGCCGTGGCTGAACCGCCTGTGCCGGTGGAGGTGGCGCAAGCCGTGCCGGCAGCGGCCGCACCGCCTGTGCCGGTGCCGGTGCCGGTGCCGGTGCCGGTGCCGGTGCCGGTGCCGGTGCCGGTGGAAGCCGGGCCAGAACAGGTGGCATCGATCGAGCCGCCTGTTCTGGCGGAGGTCGCCGCGCCATCCCGGCCCGGGCGGATGTTGCCCTGGCTGCTGGCCGTGCTGGTCCTGGCCGGCGGTGGCCTGGGATGGGTCTGGGCCAGGGGTCCGGCCGGGCGGCAGCTGGCCGAGGTGCCCCCGCCGGCGCCGACACCGGTCGTCGAGCGCTCCGTCGCGGAGCCGCCTGCCCCGGCGGCCCTGTCCGTGCCTCAGCCTGAGATTCCTCCCCGGCCCGCCCTGCCGCTCCTGGAGAGGCTGACGACGCCCTCCCCGGCTCCCGAGGCGGCTGTTCCGTCCCCGCCGGAACCGCCCGTCGCGGCCGCGCTGCCAGGGGAGGACGAGGATGTGCCCGCGGTCGCGCCGGAGCGCCCGGGACCGGCAGCGGCTTCGCTGCCGCTGACGGTCGCGGCCATGGCGCCACCACCGGAGCCGCCGGCCCCTGCCCTGCCCGGAAGCCTGCCACGTCCGGAGCATCCGCCCCTGCCGGCTGCCGTGCCGCTGGCCGTGCCGGAGGAGCACCCATCGGCCATTCCCGGGCCGGAGGAGATGATGCGGGCGGATCTTCCGCCCGGGGAGCCCGTGGCCGCAGCCCCCATTCCTTCCATGCAGGCCGGGCTCACCAGCGCGGATGTGCAGCCGGAGGGCATCGAGCCGCAGGGGCCAGCGGCATCGGCGGGTGTCGGACCCGGAGCGGACCATGCTTCGGCAGAGGCTCCGCCGGTGCGGGGAGAGGCGCAGCCCGCCGATGAGCCTCCGCCCGTGTCGGTTCAGGCCGAGGCCGCACCGGGAGAAGCTCTGGCGGAAGCTCCAGCTGGATTGGTGGAGGCCGTGCCCGCCCCGGAGGACAGGGCGCCAGAGCCTCCGCCGACGGTGGCTCAGGTTGAGGCCGCGCCGGAAACGGCTCAGCCGGAGTCCACGGTCGGGCCGGTAGAGATCGCGCCCGCCTCGGATGCGATGGCTCCTGAGACGCCGTCCGTAGCGGCGCAGGTCGAGGCCGCGCTGGAGAGCGCTCAGCTGGAATCCACGGTTGGACCGGCGGAGATCGCGCCCGTCTCGGATGCGATGGCGCCTGAGACGCCGTCCGTAGCGGCGCAGGTCGAGGCCGAACTGGAGAGGGCTCAGCTGGAGGCTCCGGCCTTGCCTGTGGAGGCCGCTCCGGCCCTGGAGGACAGGGTGCCAGAGCCTCCGCCGGTTGCGGCGCAGGTTGAGGCTGCACCGGAAGGGGTTCGACCGGAGGTCGCTCCTCCGGAAGCTCCGGCCGCGAGGGAAACGGCGCCGGAAACGCCGCCGGCAGCGGTGCAGGCTGAGGCGGCGCCGGAAGGGGTTCAGCCGGAAGCCCCGGCTGTACCGGAGCGGGCCGCACCGGCCCAGGACATGGTGCGGCCAGAGGCTCCGCCGGCGGCGATGCAGGCCGCCCCCGCGCCGGAGGCCCGGCCGGAGGCCCCGCCGGTGCGGAGCGGGCCCGCGCCCGCGGCTCCTCGCCCGCCATCTCCCCCATCCGCGGCCCTGTCGCCGGCGCTGCTGGAAGCGTTGGTGCGGCGCGCGGACTCCTTGATGGCGATCGGCGACGTCTCGGCGGCGCGGCTGCTCTATGAGCGCGCGGCCACGGCGGGCAGTGCCCCGGCCGCCACGGGGATGGGCCGCAGCTACGACCCGGCCGTGCTGGCGGAGCTGCGGGTGCGCGGCCTGCGCCCGGATCCGGCGCAGGCGGCCAGCTGGTATCGCCGCGCCATCCAGATGGGCGATCCGTCGGCGGCGGCCCTTCTGCGCCGGCTGCCCGGGGGAAGATGAGCGGCCACCAGCCGCCAAGAGGGAGAAGCGTGAGGATGACCATCACCCCGACGAGGCGCGGCCTGTTGCTGGCGGGCGCCCTTGCCCTGCCCGCCCTGCGGCACGCGGAGGCGCAGGCGCCGTCCGCGCCACAGGGGGCCAGCCTGGCGGCGATGGTAGCGCGGGCCAATGCGGGCACGGTGGGGGTGGTCTCGGGCGGGGTGGACGGGACCTATATCCGCATCGCCGCGGACCTGGCGGCGGTGCTGGACGATGGCGAGCGGCTGCGCGTGCTGCCCATCATCGGGCGGGGCTCGGTGCAGAACATCTCGGACATCATGTTCGTGCGCGGCGTGGATATCGGGATCGTGCAGTCCGACGCGCTCGCCTATGTGCGCAGCCGGCGGATGTTTCCCGGCGTGGCGCAGATGATCCAGTACATCACCAAGCTCTATGACGAGGAGGTGCATGTGCTGGTGCGCGCGGGGATCGGGAGCGTGCAGGATCTCGCGGGGCAGCGCGTGAACGTGGACGTGACGGGCAGCGGCACGGCCATGACCGCCTCCCTGATCTTCGAGGCGCTGGGGATTGCGCCCGAATTCGTGCATGACCCGCAGGACACGGCGCTGGAGCGGCTGAAGC
Source organism: Pararoseomonas baculiformis (assembly GCF_017813395.1). Lineage (GTDB taxonomy): Bacteria > Pseudomonadota > Alphaproteobacteria > Acetobacterales > Acetobacteraceae > Roseomonas > Roseomonas baculiformis. Next base: position 64,410 of record NZ_JAGIZB010000006.1, read on the forward strand.
GCGGGGAGATCGCGGCGCTGGTCTATGTGGCGGGCAAGCCGGCGCGGCTCTTCGGAGGGCTGACGGCCGATGCGGGGCTGCGCTTCCTGCCGCTGCCGATGGCCGCGGCGCTGATGGAGACCTACCTGCCCTCCCGCCTCACGCATGAGCAGTATCCCGCGCTGATCCCCGAGGATGCGCCGGTCGAGACGCTGGCGGTGGGTGCCGTCATGGCTGTCTATGCCTGGGCACCGGGAACGGAGCGGTTCCGCAAGGTGGCGGGCTTCGTGGATGCGTTGCACAGCCGCTTCGAGCGGTTTCTCCAGCCGCCGCGCCACCCGAAATGGCGCGAGGTGAACCTGGAGGCGCAGGTGCCGGGCTGGGTGCGCTTCAACTCGGCGCAGGAGCCGCCGCCGCGCGGTGGCCGCCCATGATCATGACGAGCACCACAATCGGGCCATAAGTCCGCCGGTTTCTCTCTCCAAAACTGCGCGCGGGGTGGGGCGTTTCGCTGGGGAGACGTCTCATTCCGCGGAGGCCGCCATGCGCAGCATCAGGGTTCTTCCCGCCATTGCCATAGCCGGCTCCCTGCTCGCGGGTTGCGCGCCGGAGCTGCAGGGCGAGTACTACGCGGGCAGCTACTACCAGCAGCCCACCTATGGGCAGCCCGTCGCACCCTACACGACCTATGTGGTGCCCCCGGCGAGCGGTGCCTATGTCGTGCCGCCGGGCCGGCCGGATGGCGGCTCCCTTTCCTGGCGGGAGCCGGATCCCCGGTACCGCTCCTATGGATCGCCCTATGACCGCTTCGGCGAGCGGCGCTTCGAGGACCGGCGCCCTGATGACCGGCGCTATGATGACCGGCGCCTCTACGGCTCGCCCTACCCGCCCCAGGCCATCCAGCCGGGCGAACGGTCCTATGGCTGGGATTTCCGGGATCGCCGGCAGGATTCGGCCGAGTACCGCCCGGATGGCGGCCGGTACGATGGCAACCGCCACGATGGCTGGCGGGACCAGGGCCAGGCCGATGACCGCCGGGATGATTCGTCCTTCGGCTATCGCGGGGACGCGGCGCAGGCGCCCGGGGATGGCCGCAGCGGCTCCGATTCCCTCGGCCTCGGCCCGCGGCGCTGGCGATAGCGGGCTAGTCCACGATGAAGAGCCGCGCGCCGGTCTCCGTGGAGGAGCGGTGCGCGGCATCGCCGAAATCCGAGACGGTGTAGCCCTGGCCCGGGCCGAAGGTGAAGACGCGGCCGTCCTTCAGCTCGGTTTTCAGCTCGCCCTCCAGCACGTAGAGGACATGGCCGCGGTCGCACCAGTGATCGGCCAGGTAGCCCGGCGTGTATTCCACCACGCGCATCCGCACATCGCCGTTGTTCAGGGTGCGCCAGGTGGCGGAGCCGGTCTCGCCCGGATGCTCGCTGGCCGGGAGGGCATCCCAGTGGACGGCGGTGAAGGGCAGTTCGGGCAGTTTCACGGCGGGTTTCCCTCGGGGGCGGGCATGGCCCGGTGCGGAGGATAGGCCCGCCACCAGGGCCGCGCGAAGGCCCTGGACGGCCGGGCGGCGCGGTTCCTTAATCCCCCGGAGCGTGCGCGAAGGCGCGCATCGGAGAGGAAAGATTCATGTCCAGGATCACCATCGCGCGCCGGCTCGTGCTCGCCGCCGCACTGCTCCTCGGCGCAGGCGCCGCCCAGGCGCAGCAGACCAGGCCCAGCGTGCAGGCGCTGGATGAGCGGCCGGCCTCGGCCATCTTCATCGGGAACAGCTTCTTCTACTACAACAACTCGATGCACGGGCATCTGCGCAGCCTGATCACCGGCGCGGGCGAGAGGCGGCCCTTCTCCGGCGTTTCGGTCACCATCAGCGGATCGGGCTTCGAGTGGCATGACGTGGAATCCTATTTCCGCCCGAACGCCCTCGGCTCCTATTCCTTCGACAACGACAACAACATCGTCTTCAACAACCGCGCGCGGCTGTTCGACATCGCGGTGATGATGGATTGCAGCCAGTGCCCCATCCATCCGCGCCTGGGCAGCGTCTTCACCGACTATGCGAAGCGGCACAGCGAGACGGTGCGGCGCCACGGGGCGAAGCCCGTGTTCTTCATGTCCTGGGCCTATGCCGACAAGCCCGAGATGACCGAGCAGCTGGCCGAGGCCTATACGCGCGCGGGCAACGACAACGACGCCCTCGTCATCCCCGCCGGCCTTGCCTTCGCGCGCAGCATCCGGGAGCGGCCGGAGCTGAACCTCTATGTGGCGGACAAGCGGCATCCGAGCCTGGCCGGCACCTATCTGGCGGCGACCACCACCTATGCCGCGATCTTCGGCACCTCGCCCGAAGGGAACCGCTACACGGCCGGGCTGGAGCCGGAGACGGCGCGCTTCCTGCAGACGGTCGCGTGGCAGACGGTGCGGGACTATCTGGGCACGCGGCGGGCGGCGAACTGAGGCGGGCTGCCGCCCGGATCATCCCCCCAGGGGCAGCCTGATCGCGCAGGTCAGGCCGCCATCCTCGGTGCCGAGTCTGGCATGCCCGCCCAGGGCGAAGACGAGGGCCTCCTCGATCATCGGCCAGGCGCCGCCGGGCGGCGTGCCGCCGCGCTCGGCCCAGCGGAGGCGGAGATGGCGCTCGGGGCCTTCCCCCTCGAGCGCCCAGGTGATCGAGAGATCGCCTTCGGGGGAGGCCAGTGCACCCTGCCGCGCCGAATGGGCGGCGAGCTCATGCAGGGCGAGGGCGAGCGGCTCGGCGATGCCCGGCGGAAGGGACACGGGCGGTCCCCCGGTCCGGGCAGCGGCGCCAGGGTGGCGCAGCGGCTCGACCTCACCTCTCACCAGGGCGGAGAGATCGGCGCCCGCGAGGCGCTGCGCCCGGCCGAGGGCGGCGAGGCGGCCTCCGAAGGCCCGTTCCTCCTCCGGCGCCGTGAGGGTGCGCGCGGCGATGGCGCGGATGCTCCCCAGAAGGGCTTCGGTGCGCTGGCGCAGGGCTTCGGCGCCCGTATGGGGCTGCCCTTCCCGCGTGACGTCGCGCTGGATGGAGAGCCAGTGCGTGACGGCGCCATCGAGGCCGAGGATGGGCAGCACCACCCATTGGTTCCGATAGGCTTCCCCGTTCCGGCGGTAGTTCAGCGTGGCGCCGATGAAGTGCCGCCTTTCCCGCAGATCCCTCCTCAGCCGATCCAGCTCGGCCTGGTCCGTGCCCGGGCCCTGAAGGATGCGGGGCGTCTGGCCGAGCAGTTCGGCGGCGGGATAGCCGGTGATGGCTTCGAAATGCGCGTTGGCGTAGCGAATGGACGGGCCGGGCGGGTCCAGCGCGGCATCCGTGATGATGACCGCGAGGCCCGCGACATCGAGGGCCGAGCCGAGCAGCGCGGCGGAGAGGGCACCGACGCTGCCCGGGAGATCGGGGAGCACTGCCTCAGCCATGCTGGGCCCGGGTCTGTTCCAGGGCTTCCGCCACGCGGCGGAGCTGGCGGCGGGCCTGATGCAGGCGGTCCAGGAGGTTCAGCACGACGGGCATGGCGGCTTCGTTAACCTCCAGATCCTCGTGCAGTTCCAGGATGAGGCGGCATCGGGCCACGTCGATCTCCTGGAAGACATAGCCGCCCTCGTGCCGTTCGGGGCGGACCCAGCCCTCGGCGATCCAGGCTTCCAGCCGGGCGGGATCCAGGCCAGAGACGCGCAGCAGCACGGCCTCGAAGGTGATCATGCACGCCTCCGCATCTCGCCTCGCGGATCGGTGGGGTTCTCCGGTTTCCATCCGCGCAGGAACTCGGCCAGCCGGTCATCGACCGTGCCGAGCACGAGGCGGAGGGTGACGATGAGGTCGCCGGCGGGGCTGCCGCCCGCCGCGGCCACGCCGCGGCCGCGCAGGCGCATCTGCGTGCCGGCATCCGAGCGGGGCGGGATGGTGAGCATCACCTCGCCGCGCGGGGTGGGCACGGGGATCCTGGCGCCCAGCACGGCTTCGGAAAGGGTGACGGGAAGCTCCATCCGGAGGTCCCGGCCATCGCGCGCATAGAACGGGTGGGGGCGGACCTCCACCTCGATCAGGGCATCGCCGTCAGGGCCGCCCTGCAGCCCTGGCCCGCCCCGCCCGCGCAGGCGGAGGACCTGGCCATCCTCCAGCCCCGGCGGGATGCGGACATCCAGGTCCCGGCCATCGGGCAGGTTGAGGCGGCGGGTGGCGCCGTTCACGGCATCCAGGAAATCCACGGCCAGGCGGTAGCGCGCATCGCGGCCGCGGCGGGGGGCCGTGTCCATGCCGCCGCCGCGGAACATGCCGAGGATCTCCTCGAGATCCTCCGGGTCGAGGCCTGCGCCGCCGCCGGCGCCGCCCCATCCGCCACCCATGCCGCCGAACGGGTCGGCCCCCGCGCCGGTCCCCCGGTAGCGGGCACCCTGGTCGGCTTCGGCATGGTCCCGGTAATAGCCGCGGGGGGGCACCTCCTGGCCGGAGGCATCAATTTCGCCCCGGTCGAAGCGGGCGCGCTTCGCGGGGTCCGAGAGAAGGTCATGCGCGGCGTTGGCGGCCTTGAAGCGGGCTTCCGCCGCCGCATCGCCGGGGTTGAGGTCCGGGTGGTTGGCCTTCGCAATCCTGCGAAAGGCCTTCCGGATCTCCTCCGCATCCGCGGTCCGGCTCACGCCGAGGGTCTGGTAGGGGTCATCGGACGCCATGGGCAGCAGGATAACGCGACAAGGCCCGGATTGGTCCATGCCCTGGCCGAGGTTTGGCCATGCCGGGCGGGAAGGCCTCTTGCGCTGCCCGGCCCGACGCGCCTACGTCCCGCCCGCTGGCGCCCCGCGGGCGGAAGGCCGGCCCGGTTTCCTGTGGCCCGCCTCCGGCGGGGCCGGGGCCGTGGATGGGCAGCGGATAGGGTTACGGATGAACTGGATCTCCGACTGGGCGCTGCCCAAGATTCAAACGCTGTTCGGCACCAAGCGCGACGTGCCGGAGAACCTTTGGATCAAGTGCCCGCATTGCGGGGAGATGGTGTTCCACCAGGACCTGGAGCGGAACCTGCATGTGTGCCCGAAATGCGGGCACCACATGCGGATCTCGGCCCAGCGGCGGCTGGACTACACTTTCGACCCGGGCTGGCAGCGGATCGAGCTGCCCCGCGCCCCGGCGGACCCGCTGCGCTTCCGGGATTCCCGCCGCTATGGGGACCGGCTGCGCGAGGCGCAGCAGAAGATGGGCATGGATGACGCGATCGCCGTCGCGCACGGGACCATCGAGGGCAGGCCGGCCGTGGCCGCGGCCTTCGAATTCGCCTTCATGGGCGGCTCCATGGGCGCGGGCGTAGGCGAGGGGATCGTCACCGCCGCGCGGCTGGCGGTGCTGCAGGATGCGCCGCTGATCGTCTTCACCGCCTCGGGCGGGGCGCGAATGCAGGAGGGGGCGGTTTCCCTCATGCAGCTGCCGCGCACGGTGATCGCGACCCGCATGGTGAAGGAGGCGGGGCTGCCCTTCATCGTGGTGCTCTGCGACCCCACCACGGGCGGCGTGACGGCCAGCTTCGCCATGCTGGGGGATATCCAGATCGCCGAGCCCGGCGCGCTGATCGGCTTCGCGGGCGCCCGCGTGATCGAGCAGACCGTGCGCGAGAAGCTGCCGGAAGGGTTCCAGCGGGCGGAATACCTGCTGGAGCACGGCATCCTGGACATGGTCGTGCGCCGGCAGGAGATGAAGGCGACGCTGGCGAGGCTGATCGGCTTCCTGCGCCCGGCCGCGCCGGCCGTGGCGGAGGAGCCCGCCGCGCCGCCGGCCCCGGCGCCCGTTCCGGCCGCCGAATAGGGCGCTTCGGCCCCGCGCCCGGCGCGGGGCATTACCGGCCGGGGATGCCGGCCCCGACACGAACCGGGATGCCGGCCATGGCTGACAGCACTTCCACTCCCTGGGGCGCCCCGGCGGGCCTGCGGGCCGAACCCGGCGCCGGCCGGGCGGAGAGGATCATCGACCGGCTGCACGCGCTGCATCCGAAGCTGATCGACCTCAGCCTGGACCGCCTGCAGCGCTGCCTGGATGCTCTGGGCAATCCGGAGCGGCGCCTGCCGCCCGTGGTCCATGTGGCCGGCACCAACGGCAAGGGCAGCACCTGCGCCTTCCTGCGGGCCATCGCCGAGGCGGCGGGGCAGCGGGTGCATGCCTATACCTCCCCGCATCTGGTGCGCTTCCACGAGCGCATCCGCCTGGCCGGGCGGATCGTGGAGGAGGAGGTGCTGGCGGCCGCGCTGGAGGAGGTGGAGGCCGCCAATGGCGGCGAGCCCATCACCGTGTTCGAGATCACCACGGCCGTGGCGCTGCTGCTGTTCAGCCGGGTGCCGGCCGACCTGCTGGTGCTGGAGGTGGGGCTGGGCGGGCGCTTCGACGCGACGAATGTGGTGGACCGCCCGGCGGCCTGCGCCATTGCCTCCATCTCCATGGACCACATGGATTTCCTGGGGGACACGCTGGCGAAGATCGCCGCCGAGAAGGCCGGGATCATCAAGCCCGGCATCCCCGCCGCCACCGGCACACAGCCGCCCGGAGCGCTGGAAGTGCTGGAGGCGGAGGCCGCGCGGCATGGCGCCCCCCTTCTCGCCCGAGGGCGGGACTGGGAGGCGGAATGGGCGGGGGATGGGCTGCTCTACCGCGATGCGCGCGGCACGCTGCGCCTGCCGCGCCCTGCCCTGCCCGGCCCGCACCAGGCGGACAATGCCGGCATCGCCATCACCGCCCTGCGCGCCTGGAACCCGGCCTGGTTGACCGAAGAGGCTATCGCCCGGGGGCTGGCCGCCGCCCGCTGGCCCGCGCGGCTGCAGCGCCTGCAGGGCACCCTGGCCGCGGGCCTGCCCGAGGGGTGGGAGCTCTGGCTGGATGGCGGGCACAACCCCGGCGCGGGGCAGGCCCTGGCGGAGCAGCTTCGGGGCTGGTCCGACCGGCCGCTGCACCTGGTGGTCGGGATGAAGAAGTCCAAGGCAGTGGCGGAGTTCCTGGCGCCGCTCCTGCCCCATGCCGCGAGCATCTGGGCCGTGGCGGAGCCGGGGCAGCATCTGGCCGTGGAGCCGGAGGAGATCGTCGCGGCTTCCGGCGGCGTCGCGCGGGTGGGGCCGCGCGTGGCGGATGCGCTGGCCGGGATCGGGGGACCGCCGGGGCGGGTGCTGATCTGCGGGAGCCTGTATCTGGCGGGAGAGGTGCTGAAGGCGGATGGGAGCTTGCCGGACTAGCGGCCCCGGGGAAACGCCGCTTCCGGCATATCCGCGGGCCCGAATGCTGCGGCCCGGGGAGGCGACGCCTCCCATAAGGCCACCCGAGCCCCTACCTGTTGCGTGCCCCGGGCCCAGCGCGCACCATCGGGCCAAACGAACGTCAGAGGAATGCCTCCCATGGACGACATCGTCATCGCTTCCGCCGCTCGCACGCCGGTGGGCAGCTTCAACGGGGTCTTCTCCACCCTTCCAGCGCATCAACTGGGCGCCATCGCCATGAAGGCGGCGCTGGAACGCGCCGGGGTTTCGGCGGAGGAGGTGGACGAGGTGATCCTCGGCCAGGTCCTGACGGCGGCGGCGGGGCAGAACCCGGCGCGGCAGGCCTCGGTGCTGGCCGGCATCCCGGTGGAGCGGACGGCCTTCGGGATCAACCAGCTCTGCGGCTCGGGCCTGCGTTCCGTGGCGCTGGCGGCGCAGCAGATCGCGACCGGCGACGCGGCCATCGTGATGGCCGGCGGGCAGGAGAGCATGACCCAGGCCCCCCATGCCGCGCAGCTTCGCGCCGGGCAGAAGATGGGCGACCTGGCCATGGTGGACACCATGATCCGGGACGGGCTGTGGGATGCCTTCCACGGCTATCACATGGGCCAGACGGCCGAGAACGTGGCCGAGAAGTTCCAGATCACCCGCGAGCAGCAGGACGAGTTCGCCTCCCGTTCCCAGCGCAAGGCGGGCGAGGCGATGAAGGCCGGCCGCTTCCGCGACGAGATCGTCCCCGTGACCGTGAAGGGCCGCAAGGGCGACACGGTGGTGGAGAATGACGAGTATCCGAAGCCCGAGACGACGCTGGAGGTGCTGCAGAAGCTGCGCCCGGCCTTCAACAAGGAGGGCTCCGTCACCGCCGGGAATGCCAGCGGCATCAATGACGGCGCGGCGGCGATCCTGGTGATGCGTGGGGCGGAGGCGGCCAAGCGCGGCATCACGCCGCTGGCGCGGATCGTTTCCTGGGCCACCGCGGGGGTTGATCCCTCCATCATGGGCACCGGCCCCATCCCGGCGTCCCGCAAGGCGCTGCAGAAGGCGGGCTGGAGCATCGACGACCTGGACCTGATCGAGGCCAACGAGGCTTTCGCGGCCCAGGCCTGCGCGGTGAACAAGGACCTGGGCTGGGATCCGGCCAAGGTGAACGTGAATGGCGGGGCCATCGCGCTGGGCCATCCGATCGGGGCCTCGGGCGCGCGGGTGCTGACCACGCTGCTGTTCCAGATGAAGCGTCAGGGCGCGAAGAAGGGCCTGGCGACGCTGTGCATCGGCGGCGGCATGGGCGTTGCCATGTGCGTCGAGGCCGCCTGAGGCGGCCAAGAGGGCCGGGAGGATGTCCCGGCCCTTTTTCGCACGGAAAGCCCATGGCTTGATCGGGATCATTGATTCCGCCGCGGCCGGGGCCTAACCCCAGGGGCGAAACACGAACGCCGGCCCCATATCACCGCCATGCCCGACTACGACGCCCTCCTGGCCGCCCATCTCGACGCGCTGCGCGCGGAGGGGCGCTACCGCCACTTCCTCACCCTCGCCCGCCAGGCCGGGCAGTTCCCCAGGGCGCTGCGCGCCGATGGGCGGCCGGTCACGGTGTGGTGCAGCAACGACTACCTGGGCATGGGCCAGCACCCGAAGGTGCAGGAGGCCATGATCGCGGCCATCCGCGAGGATGGGGCGGGCGCGGGCGGCACGCGCAACATCTCCGGCACGGGCCGGCACCATGTGGCGCTGGAGGCCGAACTGGCCTCCCTGCATGGCAAGGAGGCCGCGCTGGTCTTCAACTCCGGCTTCACGGCGAATGAGGCGGCGCTCTCCACCCTCGCCACGCTGCTGGGCGCCACCATCCTCTCGGATGCGGACAACCATGCCTCGATGATCGCGGGCATCCGGAACGGGCGCGGGCCGAAGCGGATCTTCCGGCACAATGACGTGGCGCATCTGGCCGAGCTGCTGGCCGAGCTGCCGCTGGAGGCGCCGAAGGTGGTGGCCTTCGAATCCGTCTATTCGATGGACGGGGACATCGCGCCGATCCGCGCGATCGCCGAGCTGGCCCGCCGGCACAACGCGCTGACCTATATCGACGAGGTGCATGCGGTCGGCCTCTACGGGCCCGGCGGCGCGGGGGTGGCGGCGCGGGACGGCGTGGGGATCGACGTGATCGAGGGCACGCTGGGCAAGGCCTATGGCGTGGGTGGCGGCTATGTGGCGGGCAGCAGGGTGCTGATCGACGCCATCCGCTCCTTCGCGCCGGGCTTCATCTTCTCCACCACCCTCACCCCTGCCGTGGCGGCGGGGGCGCTGGCGAGCATCCGGCATCTCCGCGCCTCGGACAGCGAGCGGACGGCGCATCAGGAGCGCGCCCGCGCCACCCGCGCGGCGCTGCGGGCGGAGGGGCTGCCGGTGATGGAGAACCCCAGCCATATCGTGCCAGTGATGGTGGGCGATGCCACGCTCTGCCGGCAGGCGAGCGAGCTGCTGCTGGAGGAGCACGGCATCTACATCCAGCCGATCAACTTCCCAACCGTGCCGCGCGGGACGGAGCGGCTGCGCATCACCCCCACGCCGCTGCATGGCGATGCCGAGATCGCGCATCTGGCGCGGGCGCTGGTGGCGGTGTGGGACCGGCTGGGGCTGGCGCGGACGAAGCAGGCGGCCTGAGCGGGGCCGCGGCGGAGACGGAAAAGGGGCCTCCGGCACATGCCGGAGGCCCCTTTTCGTTAAGGGAAGGGCCGAGGGCTTCCGGGCGCCTCAGCGCTGCGCACGGCGCTGGGCCGCGACCGCGCCGGCGGGAGCGCCGACGCGGGTGGCCTGGTCGTCCCGGGCACCGGTGATGTTGGCGGCGCAGGTGCCGTTCTCCACCATTTGGCGATAGCCGGAAGCGGTGGGGCCGCAGGCGCGGATCAGGTCGTCCCGGTGCGGGCCGCGGGCGTCGAAGACGTCGCGCACGAACTTGTCCACCTCGGTATTCGCCTGGGCCTTGTCCGCGGGGGGCTTGGGAGAGGCGGAGATGCAGGCGCGCCAGGCAGCCACGGCGTCGTCGCAGGTTGCGTTCCCGGTGGAGGGGGGCGTGACGGCATTGGCGATGGCGCGGGAACGGAGCTGCGCCTGGGCCATGCCGGGGGTGGCCGAAAGGGCGAGGAAGAGCGCTGGCAGGACAAGCAGGAGGGGGCGCATGGGCGTGGTCCCGGTCAGGTTTCAGTCCGCCCCGCGGGCTGGCCACGTTGCGGGGATTTCAGAACGCCCGGTGGCTGTTCCGGTTCGAGGCGCCTCCATGGTAGGGCCCGGGGCCATCCCATGTCACGTGACGAAGCGCGCGTTCCGGAACGCTTCATGCAACGTGCTGGCGCGGCGGGCCGTGCTGCCGCATAGACAGGCCATGGCAAATCCGTCCCCCTGGCCCGCGCCATCCCCCCAGACCCAGTCCCAGGCCCAGCCGGCCCAGGCAGGGCCGCCGCCTTCCGCCGGCGGGCTGGAGGCCGACCTGCTGCTTGACCGGCGGCGGCTGAAGCGGAGCCGGGCCCTTTGGCGCGGGCTGGCGGTGGTCGCGCTGCTGGGGGTGCTGGCGCTGGGGTTTTCCGGGGCCGGGCTGGATGCGCCGGGGCTGGGTGGGCTGCGGGGGCCGCATGTGCTGCGGCTGACCGTTTCCGGCACCATCACCGATGACCGCAAGCTGCTGGAGGCCATCGACAAGGCCGCGGAATCCGATTCGGTGCGGGCGATGGTGCTGCGGGTGGACAGCCCCGGCGGCACCGTGGCCGGGGGCGAGGGGCTGCACGCCGCGCTGGCCCGCTTCCGCCAGGCCAAGCCGCTGGTCGCCGTGTTCGGGGGCACCGCGGCCTCGGCGGGCTACATGATCGCCATGCCGGCCGAGCGCATCTTCGCGCGGGAGGGGAGCGTGACCGGCTCCATCGGCGTGCTGCTGCAATCCTTCGATGCGCAGGAGGCGATGCGGATGCTGGGCCTGCGGGCGGAGGCCATCACCTCCGGCCCGCTGAAGGACCAGCCGAGCCCCTTCCGCCCGCTGAGCGACGAGGGCCGTTCCGCGCTGCGCGCCGTGGTGGAGGACCTGCATTCCCAGTTCGTCCGCATGGTGGCCGAGGGCCGGCGGATGCCGGAGGAGCGGGTGCGGGCATTGGCCGATGGGCGGATCATGACCGGGCGCCAGGCGCTCTCCGCCGGGCTGGTGGATGCCATTGGCGGGGAGGAGGAGGCGCGGGCCCATCTGGCGGGCACGCATGGCATTGATGCCGGGCTACCCGTGCGGGACCTGCGCGCCCGGGACCTGCGGGAGCGCACCTTCGGCGCCGCCCTGGGCGAAGCCTTTGGTGCCGCGGCGGCCACGGTGCTGGGCGATTCGGTGAAAAGCCTGATTTCAGAAGGGGTTGGCGGCGGGCTGGGCGTTGACGGCGCCTGGGCGCTTTGGCAGCCTTACCGTCATTGAGAAGGCTGGGGGATCCGCGCGCCCGATGACCAAGTCGGAACTGATCGCGGCACTGGCGGCGGCCAACCCGCACCTCCGCCAGCCGGATGTGGAGCTGATCGTCGCCACGATCTTCGAGGAGATCACGACCGCGCTCGCCCGTGGGGACCGGGTGGAGCTGCGCGGCTTCGGCGCCTTCTCGGCCAAGAAGCGCGATGCCCGCACGGGCCGCAACCCGCGCACGGGCGAGGCCGTTGCGGTTTCCGGCAAGGCCGTTCCCTATTTCAAGCCGGGCAAGGAGTTGCGCGAACGGGTGAATGGGGGCCCATTGCAGCAACCCCGCCGGTCCGCCCCCGTGCGGGCGGCTGACTGAGGAGTTCCCGCCGCATGTGGCGCTGGTTGCTGATCATCCCGCTCCTGATCCTGCTCGTGCTGTTCGCCGTGTCGAACATGCAGCCGGTTTCCGTCGGGCTCTGGCCCTTCGACCTGACCTGGCAGACGCCACTGGCCCTGGCCGTGCTGCTGATCTCGGCGCTGGCCTTCCTGCTGGGCGCCTTCATCGCCTGGGCGGCGGGCGGGCCTTCGCGCCGCCGCGCGCGGGCCCGGATCCGGGCCGGCGATGCGGCGCAGGCGGAGCTAGCGGAGTTCCGCGCGCGGGAGGCCAAGCGGGTGGAGGCGGAGACGCTGGCCCGTGACCAGGCCATGTATTCCGGCACGGGCAGCCGGGCCGTGCGGATCGCCGGCTGAGCATTCCGGCCCCGGGGGCGCTGCTTCCGGCCTTTCCGGAGATGGCTTTCGAAAGGCCGCCCTCCCCTTTGCCGGGGAGGGCGGCCTTTTCGTTTCCGGTTCCGCGCCGAAGCTCCCATGGGATGCATTTTCCTATCTTGAATGCCTTTCACGGCGTTGAATGCCTCCGCGAAGCTGGCTAGTCTCCCCCGCAACGCCGCAAAGGCGAGGGAATGGGAGGAGCGGATGAGGGCCGTGCCATGGCCTTCCTCCGAGGACAGGAATGGACGCATTGCCCTACGCGGAACCCAGCCCCGGCCTGCCCCTGGATGCGCTGTCCGCGCTGCTGGCGCCGCGCTCCGTCGCCGTGATCGGGGCTTCTGGCGATGCCTCCCGCATCGGGGGGCGGCCGATCGCGGCCATGCTGGAGCGGGGCTATCAGGGCCGTATCCTGCCGGTGAACCCGAACCGCCCGGAAATCCAGGGGCTGCGGGCCTATGCCTCCATTGCCGAGCTGCCGGAGGCGCCGGACGCCGCGATCATCGCCGTGCCCGCCGCCTCGGCCGAGCAGGCCACGCGGGAGTTGGCGGAGCGCGGAACCAAGGCCGCCATCATGTTCACCGCCGGCTTCGCCGAACTGGGCGAGGCAGGGGCGGAGGCGCAGGCCCGGCTGCTGGAGATCGCGCGGCGGCACGGGATGCGGCTGCTGGGGCCGAACAGCCTGGGCCTGTTCAACACGGCGAACGGCTTCTACGGCACCTTCACCTCCTCCCTGGAGCGGGGCTACCCGAACAGCGGCCCGATCGGCATCGCCAGCCAGTCCGGCGCCTATGGGATGCATCTGTTCAGCATGGCGCGGGACGAGGGGATGGGGATCTCCTGCAGCGTCACCACGGGGAACGAGGCCGACCTGAATGTCGGCGACCTCATCGGCTGGATGGCGCAGGACCCGGGCACGGAGGTGATCGCCGCCTATTCCGAGGGGATCCGGGATGCCGGGAGCTTCCTGGCCGCGCTGGACCTGGCGCGGCGGAATCGCAAGCCGGTGGTGATGATGAAGGTGGGGCGCAGCGAGGTGGGCAGCGCCGCCGCCCGGTCCCACACCGCCTCCATCGCCGGTGACGACGCGGTGACGGATGCGGTGCTGGCGGAATTCGGCGTGGTGCGCGCGCGGACCACGGAGGAGCTGCTGGATGTCGCCCGGCTGGCGGTGCGGAAGGTCTATCCCGCCGGCAACACGCTGGGCGTGCTGACGGTGAGCGGCGGGGCGGGGGTGCTGATCTCCGATGCCGCCGAGGCGGCGGGGCTGCCCATGCCGCCCATGCCCGAGGATGCGCAGGCGGTGCTGCGGCGCGACCTTCCCTTCTGCGCGCCGGCGAACCCGGTGGATTGCACGGCGCAGGTGCTGAACGACCTCTCCCTCGTCACGCGGTTCGGGCATTCGCTGATCCGGGATGGGGGCTATGGCTCCATCCTGCTGTTCTTCACCCATGCGGGCGGCGCGCCCTCCATCACGCCGCGGCTGCGGGAGGAGCTGCGGGGGCTGCGGGCGGCCTATCCGGACCGTCTGCTGGTGCTTTCGGTGTTGGCGGACCCACCGCAGATCCGGGAATTCGAGGAGGATGGGTTCACGGTCTTCGCCGATCCGTCCCGCGCCGTGGCGGCGATTCATGCGATGGGGCGCTTCGGCGATGCCTTCGCGGCGGACCGGCCCGCGCCGCCCCCTGCCCTGCCCGGTTTCGGGCTACCGGCCACCACGCCGAGCGAGGCGGAGGCGAAGCGCATCCTGGCCAGGGCCGGGATCGAGGCCGCGCCGGAGCGGGCCTGCGCGAGGGCCGATGAGGCGGTGGCCGCGGCGGAGGCGCTGGGCTTCCCGGTGGTGCTGAAGATCCTTTCGCCGGACATCCTGCACAAGTCGGAGATCGGCGGCGTGCTGCTGGGTGTCTCCGACGCCGCGGCGGTGCGGGACGGCTTCGCGCTGCTGCTGCAGCGGGCCGCCAGCGCCGCGCCGGATGCGCGGATCGAGGGCGTGCTGGTGGCGAAGCAGCTTTCGGGCGGGGTGGAGTGCATCCTGGGGGTGCATCGCGATCCCGTCTTCGGGCCGGTGGCCATGTTCGGGCTGGGCGGCATCTTCGTGGAGGTGCTGAAGGACGTGTCCTTCCGCCGCTGCCCCTTCGGGGAGCCGGAGGCGGAGGCGATGATCCGCTCCATCCGCGGGGCGCCGCTGCTGCTGGGCGCGCGCGGGCGGCCGGTAGCGGATGTGCCGGCCTTGGCGCGCATGCTCTCGCGGCTTTCGGTCTTCGCGCACCAGGCGGGGCCGAGGCTCGCGGGGATCGACCTGAACCCAGTCTTTGCCATGCCGGAGGGCCAGGGCGCCTTCGCGGCCGATGCGGTGATCGACATCGCGGAGGATGCGGCGTGATCGAATATGAGAAACTGCTGAACTACCGGATTCCGGAGGTGCGGCAGCGCCTGACCCCGCGGGACGTGGTGTTCTACGCGCTCTCCGTCGGGCTTGGGCAGGACCCGATGGACAAGCGTCAGCTGGACTATGTGGACCAGGACAAGGCGCTTCGCGTGCTGCCCTCCATGCCCGTGGTGCTGGCGCATCCGGGCTTCTGGGTTTCCAATCCCGAGACGGGGGTGGATGCGGTGAAGGTGGTGCATGGCGAGCAGTCCATCGCCCTGCATGCGCCGCTGCCCATCGAAGGCGAGATCATCGGCCGCACGCGGGTGACGGGGCTGGTGGACAAGGGCGAGGGCAAGGGCGCGCTGCTCTACTCCGAGAAGGAGTTGCGCGACACCCATGGCACGCTGCTGGCCGTGACGGGCAGCACGACCTTCCTGCGCGGGGATGGCGGCTTCGGCGGCCCATCAGGCCCAGTGAAGCCGGTGAACCCCATCCCGGAGAGCGCGCCCGATATCACGGTGGACCTGCCCACCCGGCCGGAGCAGGCGCTGTATTACCGGCTGAACGGCGATGACAACCCGCTGCATTCGAATCCCGACGTGGCGGCGCGCGCGGGCTTTCCGCGGCCCATCCTGCACGGGCTCTGCACCCTGGGCGTGGTGACGCATGCGCTGCTGCGGGAGCTCGGGCATTACGAGGCGGGATCGATGAAGAGCATGTCCCTGCGCTTCTCCTCCCCGGTCTTCCCGGGCGAGACCATTCGCACGGAGATCTGGCGCAGCGGCGCCTTCCGGGCGCGGGTGGTGGAGCGCGACGTGGTGGTGGTGAACAACGGCGCGGCGGTGTTCGGATGAGCGAGGTTCTGGAACGCGAGGGCGTGGAGGAGCGGGCGGAGTCCATCCGCATGATCCGTGAGAGCGCGGCAGGCATCGCGCCGCGCGGGGGCGACCGGAAGCGCATCCGCGCCCTTCGCTTCAAGGAACCGGGCTTCGACCCGGCGGTGCTGCGGCAGATGGGCGAGCAGGGCTGGATCGGGCTGCGCGTGCCGGAATCCCGGGGCGGCGCCGGGCTGGGAATGAGCGAGTTCTGCGCCCTGGCCGAGGAGATGGGCGCGGCGCTGGCGCCGGAGCCGCTGATCCCGGCCGCACTCTCCGCCGCGCTACTCGCAGCGCCCGGGGCGGCGTCCGGGGCGGAGGGACCGCTGGATGCCTTGCTTGGGGGCGATCAGCTGGTGCTGACGGCCTGGCAGGAAGCCGCCGGCATGCTGGAGGCGTCGGGCACGGCCGATGCGGCGCGGGTGTTCATTCCCCAGGCTGGCGGTGCCCAGGCCTTCCTGGTGCCGGTGCGCGAGGGCGGGCGGCTGTCGCTTCGGCTGCAGCCGCGCGAGGGCGCGGACCTGACCCTGGAGAAGACCCAGGATGGCGCCTTCTACGGCACGCTGCGCCCGGCGGGCGGCGAGGTGATCGCGGAGGATGTGGGCGGGGCGCTGGAACTGGCGCTGGACGAGGCGGCGCTGGCCACCGCCGCCTGCCTGCTGGGCGTGATGGACCAGGCCTTCGCGCTGACGCTGGACTATCTACGGACGCGGCAGCAATTCGGAAAGCCGATCGGCAGCTTCCAGGCGCTGCAGCATCGCGCGGCGGACCTGAAGGTGCAGCTTGCCCTGAGCCGCGCGAGCGTGGAGGCGGCGGCGGCGCTGCTGGATGGCGGGGCGGACCGCGCGGCGCGGCGCGCGGCGGTTTCCCGCGCGAAGGCGCGCGCCTCGGATGCCGCGATGCTGGTGACGCGGCAGGCGATCCAGCTGCATGGCGGGATCGGCTACACGGATGAGGCGGATATCGGCCTCTATCTCCGGAAGACCATGGTGCTGGCGAACCAATTCGGCCCCTCGGCGCTGCATCGGCGGCGCTTCGCGGCCGAGGCGCGGGAGGACGAGGCATGACCGACCTCAATGCTCTGAGCGACGAGGCCTTCCGCGCGGAGGTGCGGCGCTTCGTCGAGAGCGAGTTTCCGGCGGAGCTGCGCAACCCGGCGCACCGGCTGCACTGGGACCAGGGCAAGGCCTGGTTCGAGAAGCTGCGCGCCAAGGGCTGGGTGGCGCCGGGCTGGCCGCGGGAATATGGCGGGATGGGCCTCAGCGCCTCGAAGCAGATCATCCTGATCGAGGAGTATGAGCGCCATGGCGTGGCGCGGCTGCCCGACCATGGCGTGATCATGCTGGGGCCGCTGCTGATCCGCTTCGGCACGGAGGAGCAGCGGCAGCGCTTCCTGCCGCGCATCCTGGCGGGCGAGGATATCTGGTGCCAGGGCTATTCCGAGCCGGGCGCGGGATCGGACCTGGCCTCGCTGCGCACGGAAGCGGTGCTGGATGGCGACCACTACGTGGTGAACGGCCAGAAGATCTGGACGACGCTGGCCACCGACGCGAACTGGATCTTCTGCCTGGTTCGCACCGACAAGGGCGGGAAGAAGCAGGAGGGGATCAGCTTCCTGCTGATCGACATGACATCGCCGGGCGTGACCGTGCGGCCGATCATCAATCTCGGCCTGCATGACGAGTTCTGCGAGGTGTTCTTCGACAATGTGCGCGTGCCGCGCGAGAACCTGGTGGGCGAGCCCAACAAGGGCTGGAGCATGGCCAAGGCGCTCCTGGGCTTCGAGCGCATCTTCCTCGGCTCCCCGCGGCAATCCGGCTATGCGCTGGCGCGGCTGAAGATGCTGGCCGAGCGGATGGGCGTGTTCGACGAGCCGGACTTCCAGGACCGCTACACCAGGCTTCGCATGGACCTGGAGGACCACAAGGACCTCTACGAGACCTATGTGGCCATCCTGCGCCGGGGCGAGACGCTGGGGGCGGATGTCTCGATGCTGAAGCTGCACCAGGCCGAGCTGTTCCAGCGCATCACGGAGCTGA
This sequence comes from Pararoseomonas baculiformis, assembly GCF_017813395.1. Taxonomy (GTDB): domain Bacteria; phylum Pseudomonadota; class Alphaproteobacteria; order Acetobacterales; family Acetobacteraceae; genus Roseomonas; species Roseomonas baculiformis. Next base: position 82,089 of record NZ_JAGIZB010000006.1, read on the forward strand.
TGCTGGAGATCGCGGGAGAGAATGCCGGGCTGCTGGAGCCGATGGGCGGCAACCGGGACCTGCATCCCTCCGGCCAGTTCATCGAGGCGCGGCCGACCACGATCTATGGCGGCAGTTCCGAGATCCAGCGCGGGATCCTGGCGAAGAACGTGCTGGAGTTGCCCGGCTGAAACAGGGGCGGAAGAGGCCGTGAACAAGGCCTCCCGCCGGGAGGAGAGAACGAGATGGCGATCGATCTGACGCGTCGTGGCCTGCTGGCGGGAAGCACCGCCCTGGCCCTTCCCGGTCTGGCTCTTCCCGGCCCGGCCACGGCGCAGGATTCCGGCTGGCCCAGGCGGACCATCCGCCTCATCATCCCCTTCCCGCCGGGCGGCACGACGGACCTGATCGGGCGGCTGCTGGCCGAGCGCCTTTCCGCGCGGCTGGGGCAGACGGTGGTGGTGGAGAACCGGGCCGGCGCTGGCGGCAATATCGGGGCGGATTCGGTCGCGAAATCGGATCCGGATGGCTACACCTTCCTGATGGCCTCCATCGGCACGGCCTCGATCAACTATGCCGTCTATGGGCCGCGCATGCCCTACAAGCCGCAGGATCTGGCGGCGGTGGGGCTGGTGATCCGCGTGGCGAATGTGCTGCTTGCCGCGAAGGATCAGCCGATCCGCGACGCGCAGGAGATGATCGCGGCGGCGAAGCGCCAGCCCGGGCGGCTGAACTATGGCAGTTCCGGCTCTGGCGGCAGCCCGCATGCCTGCATGGAATTCCTGGCGACCCGCACCGGGATCAAGCTGCAGCACGTGCCCTATCGCGGTTCCGGCCCGATGCTGACGGAACTGGTGGCGGGCCGGATCGAGCTGGGGATGGACAACATCCCCTCGGCGCTCAGCTTCATCCGCAATGGGCAGATCCGGGCGCTGGCCGTGACGAGCCGGGAGCGTTCGCCGGTGATGCCCGAGGTGCCCACGCTGCACGAGGCCGGGATCGCGGATTTCGATGCCACCGCCTGGTTCGGCGTGCAGGCCGCCGCCGCCACGCCCGCGCCGATCATCGCGCGGATGGGACGGGAGATCGACGCGGTGGCGCGCGACCCCGAATGGATCGCGAAGATGCGGGAATTCGCGGCCGAGCCGCCGCGCCTGACCCCGCAGGGCGGCACCACGCCCGAGGCCTTCGCCGCCTTCATCCGCGAGGAGATCACCCGCTGGGCCGAGGTGGCGCGGGTGAGCGGGATGGTGGTGGAATGACGGCATACAGAGAGAGGGAAGAGCGCGCTTGAGCATCAGAGGGAAGGCCTGCATCGCCGGTGCCTATGAGCACCCGACCCGCAAGGCCGAGGACAAGAGCACCGCGCAGCTGCATGCCGAGGTCGCGCTCGGCGCGCTGCGCGATGCGGGGCTGACGCGGGCCGATGTGGATGGCTATTTCTGTGCCGGCGACGCGCCCGGCATGGGACCGCTCAGCATGGCCGACTATCTCGGCCTGGACCGGCTGCGGCATGTGGATTCCACGGATATCGGCGGCAGCTCCTATCTGGCGCATGTGGGCCATGCGGCCGAGGCGATCACGCTGGGCAGGTGCAACGTGGCGCTGATCACCCTGGCCGGGCGGCCCCGCTCGGAAGGGCAGGCGACCGGCACGGCGCCGCGCGCCGGCAACCCCACCCAGCCGGATGTGCAGTTCGAATACCCCTATGGCGCGGCGGTGGCGAACATGTACGCCATGTGCGCCAAGCGCCACATGCATGAGTTCGGCACCACCAGCGAGCAGCTGGCCTGGGTGAAGGTGGCGGCCAGCCACCATGCCCAGCACAACGAGCACGCGATGCTGCGCAAGGTGGTGACGGTGGAGGAGGTGGTGAACTCCCCCCTGGTGGCGGACCCGCTGCACCGGCTGGATTGCTGCGTCATCTCCGATGGCGGCGGTGCGCTGGTTGTCACCCGGCCGGAGATCGCGCGCAGCCTGAAGCGCCCCGTGGTGACCATCCGCGGCGCCGGCGAGGCGCTGAAGCACCAGATGGGCGGGCAGCTGGACCTGACCTATAGCGGCGCCCGCTTCTCCGGAGCCCGTGCCTTCGAGGAAGCCGGGGTGAAGCCGGCGGACATGAAGTACGCCAGCATCTATGACAGCTTCACCATCACCGTGCTGATGCAGCTTGAGGATCTGGGCTTCTGCGAGAAGGGCGGGGGCGGCCGCTTCGTGCAGGATGGCAACCTGATCAGCGGCGTGGGCAAGCTGCCCTTCAACACGGATGGCGGCGGGCTCTGCAACAACCACCCGGCGAACCGCGGCGGCATCACCAAGGTGATCGAGGCGGTGCGACAGCTGCGCGGGGAGGCGCATCCGGCGGTGCAGGTGAAGAATTGCGACCTCGCGCTGGCCCATGGCACGGGCGGATCGCTGGGAACGCGACATGGCAGCGCCACGCTGGTGCTGGAGAGGGAGTGACAGCGATGAGCGAGCAGACCGCGCGGCGCGTGCCGCCCTCCCCCACCCCCGATCCGTCCACCCGCGTGTTCTGGGACGCGGCGAAGGAGGGGAAGCTGCTGATCGGGCGCAACACGAAGACGGGCAAGCACCATTACCCGCCGCGCCCGGTCGATCCCTTCGACGATGAGGGAGAGGTGGAGTTCGTGCCGGCCAGCGGCCAGGGCACGATCTACACCTACAGCGTGATGCGGGCGAAGACGCCCTATGTCATCGCCTATGTCGAGCTGGCCGAGGGGCCGCGCATCATGACGAACATCGTCGATTGCGACTTCGAGGCGCTGCAGGTGGGACAGGCTGTGCGCCTGACCTTCGTGGACAGCGAGGGCGGCCAGCCCATCCCCATGTTCACCCCGGCCTGAGAGAGAACCGAAGAATGCCCATGTTGGAAGGCAAGGTCGCGATCGTCACCGGCGCCGGTGGCGGGATCGGGCGGGAGATCGCGCTGGCCATGGCGCTGGCCGGCGCGAAGGTGGTGGTGAACGACATCGGTGCCTCGCTCACCGGCATTGGCGAGCAATCCGCCACGCCGGGGGAGCAGACCAAGGCGATCATCGAGCAGCGCGGCGGCCAGGCGGTGACCAACACCGACAGCGTGGCCGACTGGGAAAGCGCGAAGCGGATCGTGGCCAGCGCCATGGATGCCTTCGGGCGCGTGGACATCGTGGTGAACAACGCGGGCATTCTGCGGGACCAGATCTTCCACAAGATGACGCCGGAGGAGTGGCGCGCGGTCATCGACGTGCATCTGAACGGCAGCTTCTACGTCTCCCGCGCCGCGGCCGAGCCGTTCCGGGCCCAGGGTTCGGGTGCCTTCGTGCACATGACCTCCACCTCGGGCCTGATCGGTAATTTCGGGCAGGCGAACTACTCGGCGGCGAAGCTGGGGATCGTGGCGCTGTCCAAGTCCATCGCGCTGGACATGCAGCGCTTCGGCGTTCGTTCCAACTGCATCGCGCCCTTCGCCTGGAGCCGCATGACGAGCTCCATCCCGGCCGAGACGCCGGAGCAGAAGGAGCGCGTGGAGAAGCTGAAGCGGATGACGCCGGAGAAGAACGCGCCGCTGGCCGTTTTCCTGGCGAGCGATGCGGCGAAGGACGTGACCGGGCAGGTCTTCGCGGCGCGCAACAACGAGATCTTCCTCTTCAGCCAGCCACGGCCGATCCGCAGCAGCCATCGCAGCGAGGGCTGGACGCCGGAGCTGATCGCCGAGCACGCCATGCCGGCTCTGCGCGGGCAGTTCCTGCCCCTGGACCGCAGCCCGGACGTGTTCTCCTGGGATCCGGTCTAGCCTGCCGGCCGCCGCCGGGTCTTCCGGCGGCGCCGCGTGAAAAGCCGGGACCAACCGGCGCGACGCCACCACGCATGAGGGAGACGACGGGAATGATCCATCGCAGGCAACTTCTCGCGGGCGCGGCGGTGGTCCCGCTGGCCGGCCGCGCCGCAAGGGCGCAGGCGCAGCCCATACGGCTTGGGGTGCTGGGGGATTTCTCCGGTCCCTACCGGCATCTTTCCGGCCCCACCGCCGTGGCCTGCGTGCGGCAGGCGGTGGAGGATTCCGGTCTTCTCCAGCGCGGCATCGCGGTGGAGGTGGTGCAGGCGGACCACCAGCAGAAGGCGGATGTGGGCCTGACCGTCGCGCGCGAATGGTTCGACAGGGGCGGGGTGGACGTGGTGCTGGAGGTGAACAACTCCTCCATCGCGCTGGCCCTGAACGGGCTGGTGCGGGAGCGGGACAAGATCCACCTGAACACCGGTGCCGCCACATCGGAGCTGACCGCGAAGGCCTGCAGCCCCAACACGATCCACTGGACCTACGACACCTACATGCTCGCCCGTTCCTCGGGCGTGGCGACGGTGCGGGCGGGGGCGGATACCTTCTTCATCATCGCCGCCGACATGGCCTTCGGCCATTCGATGGAGCGCGACGTCACGAAATTCGTGGAGGCGGAAGGCGGCAAGGTGGTTGGCACGGTGCGCCACCCCTTCCCCGGCACGACGGATTTCTCCTCCTACCTCGTGCAGGCGCAGCGCAGCCGCGCGAAGGTTGTGGCCTTCGCCAATGCGGGCGCGGACCTGATCAACTGCGTGAAGCAGGCGCATGAGTTCGGCCTGGTGTCCCGCGGGCAGAAGCTGCTGGGCACCATCGGCTTCATCAACGACGTGAAGTCGCTGGGACTGGAGACGACGAAGGGCCTGCTGCTGACCGAGTGCTTCTACTGGGACCTGAATGATCGCACCCGCGCCTTCACGCGGCGCGTGCTGCCGAAGACGCCGGACAACTACCCGAACCAGACCCATGCCGGGAATTATTCGGCGGTGACGCACTACCTGAAGGCGGTGGCGGAGATCGGCCCCGCCCGCGCCAAGGAATCCGGGCGCGCGGTGCTGGAGGTGATGCGCCGCATGCCGACGGATGACGATGCCTTCGGCGCCGGCAGCATCCGCATCGATGGCCGGCACCTGCATGACGTGCATCTCTTTGAAGCCAAGGCGCCCGCCGAGAGCAGCGGGCCCTGGGACCTTCTGAAGCTTGTGAAGACCACGCCGGCGGCCGAGGCCTTCCGCCCCCTCTCGGAAGGCGGGTGCCCGCTCGTGCCGGCCTGATGGCTCCGGGGGAGAGAAGGGATTCTCTCCCCCGGGCCTGTCGGAACCCCGACGGCATCACCTGGAGCCTGGCGATCGGGACGGGCCCGCCTACAGCGCTGGCAAGGGCGCGGCGGATAGATCGTCGTGAAATACTTTACAGGTCACGGCTGCCAGGCTGGAAGTACGGCCGGCAAGTATTTGAACATTCTACTCCGCCAGAACTGGTCCTGAATTTGCACCGGTGAGTCTTTCTGGAGCGGCGCGGGTCGGCGCGGCTGCGAGGGGGACGACAGGAATGACGCTTTCAACCGGGCGGGTGCTCAAATCCGGCCTCGCCTTTTGTCTGGCAGCCTGCATGGCGTTGGGGAGTGGCGCGGCCATGCCGGCCGACGCGGCCGTGATCGTGAACTGGACGCAGGTGGGGCCGACGATGGGTCCCAGCGGAGGGCCACATCCCGGCAACCTCACCTTCTCCGCACAGATGGTGGTGCGGGACGATGTCTGGGACAGAGGCTTCAACTTCACCCTGAACAGCGGCAGCAACACCTGGCCCGACCAGGTTTCGGCACCGGACGGGATGGAAGCCTTCGGCATTCGCTTTGTCACCGACTACGGGTCTGGCCCGCGGGTCGTCTGGGACTACGACCTGGAGGATATCCTGCAGATTCGCCACCCCGACGGTGGCTTTGCGGCTGCGATCAGCATCGGGCGCGGGGGCAGTGGTACCTTCGCCAGCCTGTTCGGCGGGTTCTACCTGAACAACCAGGAAAACGACGTGCAGGTCGACATCGGCCCGTTTGTTGGCCTCGGCGTGCAGGGATACAACCTGCTGGCCCATTCCGATGGTCCACTAGGCTGCTTTGAGTCACCCTGGTGCGAGTCCAGCGGCATCGTGACGGTGACCCGGGTGGATACGACTGCTGTGCCGGAGCCCGCCAGTGCTGCGCTCCTGTGCATGGGTCTCCTGGGACTTGCCGGGGTGCGGCGCCGGTTCACCTGACGGGGAGCGGGCCTGCCGGGTTCGGTCCGATCTCCGCGCCGGGAGGTCATCCGGTACCAGGGGCTTCGCCAGCCTCCGGTACCGTTCGACAGCCCGTTTTCTAGCCGATGTCCAGCTGCAGCCCCTCGCGCCGGACCACATTGCCCCATTTCTCGGTCTCGGCCCGGACGAAGGCGGCGTATTCGGCCGGGGTGCCATAGGCGGGCACGCCGCCCATTTCCGCGAAGCGCTGCCTGGTGGCGGGCAGTTCCAGCAACGCCTTGATCTCCCCGTTCAGCGTGGTGACCACCGGTTCCGGCGCGCCGCCGGGCAGGAAGGCGCCGAACCAGGTGCTCACGTCGTAGTTCGCGAGTTCCGGCATGGTTTCCCGCAATGCGGGAAGCTCAGGGATCTGGGCGTTGCGGTCCGCGCTGGTAACGGCGAGGGCGCGCACCTTGCCGCCGCGGATCTGTTCGACCGCGGTGGTCAGGTTATCGACCGAGAATTCCACATCCCCGGCGATCAGCCCCAGCATCGCGGGGCCGGCGCCACGGAAATGCACGGCGGTGGCCTGGGTGCCGGTGAGCTGCTGGAACCAGACATTGGCGAGATGCCCGGACTGGCCGGGGCCTGAGGTGGCGTAGTTCAGGCGCCCCTGCTTCTCCTTCAGGTACTGCACGAATTCCGGCACGGTCCGCGCGGGGACGGAAGGGTGCACCATCAGGGCGTTCGGCCCGCGGATCATGTTCGAGACCGGCGTCAGCTGTTCCGGCCGGTAGGGCAGGTTGCGGAACAGCGAGTAGGCGATGGCCTGCGGGCCGATATTGCCGACGAGGATCGTGTGCCCATCCGGCCGGGCGCGCACCACCTCCGCCGTGCCGATGGTGCCGCCGGCGCCGGAGCGGTTCTCCACCACGGCGGGCTGGCCCAGGCGTTCCTGCAGGAAGGCGGCGAGAAGGCGGCCCATGATATCGGTGGTGCCGGCCGCCGCCGCGGGCACGACGATCCGAATGGTCTGGGTGGGCCGCCAGGCGCCCTGGGCACGCAGCAGGCCCGGCATCGCCAGGCCGCCCAGGGCCAGCGCGCCAGCCCGCAGCCCCGTGCGGCGGTCGAACCTCTTCATGATCGCTTCTCCCTCCTGGCCGGCCTTGTCCGGCCGGTTCACATCGGGCGATCCTGCTTCAGCCCGCGCGCGATGTCATTCCTAATCAGGAATGCTATTCTCCATTTTGAATGCCGCCTGGACGCGGGAAGAGGGTCTTTTCCATGAGGCTGGCGAGGTCGCGCAGTTCCTCGCCGAGCAGGGGGAAGATGGCGGCTTCATGCTGGGCCGCGATGGTGATGCCGCTGAGGCCGAAGCGCGGCTGGCCGGAGGCATCCTTCACGATGGAGGCGATGGTGACCACGCCGCGGTAGAGCTGGCCGTCATCCATGCTCCAGCCCGCCGCGCCTGCCACCTGCACCTCGGCGCGATAGGCCTCGAAGCTGGGCGGGGATTGCCAGCGCAGCGCGGCGAAGCGGCGGCGCAGCTCGTCCTCGGGCAGGTCCAGCGCGGCGGCGATGCAGCGGCCCACGGCGCCGATGAGCATGGGCAGGCGGATGCCGACCGACATCTCCACACGGACGCCGAGCGGGTTGTGGGCGCGGTCCGCGAGGACGATGTGGCCATCCTCCGTCACGCGCCATAGGACGATCAGCATCCCGTATTTCAGCGCCAGCCGCTTCAGCTCCGGCCGGAGCAGTTCGGCATGGCTGATGCCGAGGAAGCCGGCCGCCAGCTCCGCCACGCCCAGCCCCAGGGCATAGGTCTTGTCGTCCTCGTGGAAGGAGACGAAGCGGGCGCGGGAGAGGGTGCGGAGGATGTTGAAGCAGGTGCTGACGCTGACACCCGTGCCGCGGGAGATGGCCGCCACGCCCAGCGGCGCGGGCGCGGTGGCGATGTAGCGCAGGATCGCCACGGCATGGACGACGGCGCCGACGTCGCGCTGCCCATTCGCCTCGCGTTCCCGAGGAGACGAAGGCATGCCCATTCAACTTCCTGATCCGCCGTGTCTTCCCGAACTCTAGCCCAGCGCCGGAGGCGCGCAAGCGGCGCGCCGTCAGCCCCAGTCCGGGCGCGGCCGCTCGATCGCGAGATCCAGCTTGCGGTCCGAGGGATCGAGCGCGGGTACCAGCGCGTCCAGCGCGGCCTGGAATTCCGCCCGCAGCGCCGACTTCCGGCTCTCCGGCAGCCAGCAGGCCTCCACCCCGGCAAGGCTGAGCCTGCGCGCCTCGGCGATGCCCCAGCCCGTGTGGTTGAACACCTGGCGCCAGGAATGGCCGATGGTGGTGGCGAACATGGTGGGGTCGTCCGTGCCCAGCACGATGTTCAGCCCCGCCTCGAACATGCGCCGGATGCGGTCCAGCCGCGGGATGCGGTTCGGCAGGATGGAGGACCAGCAGGCCATGGTGAAGGGCGTGCCCTCCCGCGCCATGCGCGCCACGACCGCGGGGTCGGCGAGCATGTTGTAGCCGTGGTCCAGCCGGTCGCAGCCGAGCGCATCGCGGCAATGGGTGATATGGGCGGGCGGGCCCTCGAACAGGGTCTGGTTGTCCTCGCAGACATGGGCGGTGCGGCGGTAACCGGCGCGGCCCGCGCGGCGCCAGGCTTCCACCCAGACCAGGGGCGGGCCGGCGCGCTCGGCGCCGTCCAGCCCGATGCCCACCACGCGGGGATGCGGGTGGGCCGCCATCCAGTCCAGCATCTCCAGCGCCTCGCTGGGAAGGCAGACGCTGCGGTCGATGCAGGCGATCATCAGGGAGGAAACGCCGAAGTCCCGCTCGGCGCGCTCCAGCCCGGCGGCGAGGCCTTCCATGATCAGCGGATAGGTCGCGCCATTGGGCGTGTAGTAGTGCGGGTTGAAGAAGATCTCGACATGCCGCGCATTGCCGTGGCGGTGCATGTCCTCGATGCACTCATAGGCGACGCGTTCGAAATCCTCCCGCCGCCGCACCGCGAGGGCGCCGAGGCGGAGGACTTCGAGGAAGCCGTAGAAATCCGGCCACTGGTAGAGCGTCTCGGCCGGGCGCGGCAGGCGCACGCCATTGGCCCCTGCGATCTCGTGCAGCGTGGTGGCGCGCATGGCGCCGGCGATGTGGCAATGCAGCTCGACCTTGGGAACAAGGTCGAGCCAGTCGGAGAAGTTGAGCATCAGCGGCCCCGCCGGATGTTCCAGAGGAACATGGCCGGGCCCATCGGCACCTCGGTCAGCTCCGCGCGCCAGGCGGAGGCGGCGACGAACTGGCCGAGCGGCATGTAGAAGCCCGCTTCCGCCGCGTGGCGATGCGCTTCCTCGGCGGCGCGCTTGCGCTCCTCCTCGCTGGTCGCGCCGGCGAAGGCGGCGCGGGCCTGCTGCACGCCCTCGTCCTGCGGCCAGCCCGCGAAGCCGGCGGGGGCGCCGGCGCCGTCCATGTAGGGGTTCTGCAGCGGCGTCTGCATGTCCGGCACGGTGTTGGTGGTGTGGAAGAGGTTCCAGCCCTCCGGGCGCGTGCGGCGGCCGAAGAAGGTGTTCAGGTCCATGCTCTGCAGGTCCACCGTGAAGCCGAGGCGGGTGAGCAGGTCCTGGGTGACGAGGCCGAGGGACGCGATGCCGGGCGCGTCGGCGGGGTGGAGGATGACGACGGGCCTGGAAAGATCCGTGCCGCTCTCCCGCAGCAGGCGCCGCGCGGCCTCCATGTCCGGCTTCAGCGGCATGCCGGCGGTGGTCTCGTAGGGCGTGCCGCAGCCGAGCATGGAGCGGCATTCGCGGCCGTATTCCGGCAGGCCGGCGACGCCGGGCAGGTAGTCGGCCTGGTCCACCGCCATCATCACGGCGCGGCGCACCCGCACGTCGTTGAAGGGTGGCTGCAGGTGGTTGAAGCGCATCAGCCCCTGGTAGCCGAAGGGGGAGACGACCTGCACCTTCACATCCCGGTTGCGGCGGAGGATGGGCAGCACATCGGCGGGCAGGCGTTCCAGGTAATCCACCTCGCCGGTGGAGAGGGCACTGACCTGGGAGGAGACATCGGGCATGGCGATCAGCTCGATGCGATCGAAGGTCGGGCGCTTGGCGCCGCTGGCCCAGGCGGAGGGCTCGGTGCGCGGCCTGTAGCCTTCATGGCGGACGAGGACGATGCGATCGCCAGGGCGGTATTCGGCGGCCACGAACCTGTAGGGGCCGGAACCGATGGGTTCGGTGACCGGACGGTTCGGCGGCGTCTCGGCCAGGCGCTTCGGCATGATCATCGGGACCATCGCGCCGGGCTTGGACAGGGCCTGGAGGACAAGGCCGAAGGGCTGCTTCAGCTTGATGCGGAGCGTGCGCGGATCCGGGGCGTCCAGGGTCTCGGTGGCGCGCAGCATGGTACCGCCCAGCGCATCGCGCGCCCCCCAGCGGCGGAGGCTGGCGACGCAGTCCTCCCCGGTGACGGCGGTGCCGTCATGGAAGGTGAGGCCTTCCCGCAGGGTAAAGCGGTATTCCATCCCGTCTGGGCTCACCTCCCAGCGCTCGGCCATCTGGGGAGTGGGTTCCCACTTGTCGTTCACCGCCAGCAGCGTGTCGTAGACGAGGTAGGAGAAGTCCCGCGTGGTGAAGCTGGTGGTGAAATGCGGGTCCAGGATGGTGGTCAGGGTTTCCGGCACCACGCGCAGCGTGCCGGCGCGGGAGGCGCCCTGGGCGCGGGCCAGGCCGGGGACGAAGGCGGGGGCCGCCAGGAGCGACGAGGCGGCGAGCAGGGAGCGGCGGTGCATCGGGAACTCTCGAATGGTCTGAACGGGGCGCATAGTAAGCAATTCCCGCACCAGGGGGCCATTCCGCCGCAGGGGGTGCCGCGCTAGATAGGGGGCATGGTCGCGCTCACCTCCCCAGACTTCAAGCGTCGCGCCGCCCGGGCCCTTGCGGATCCGGGGCTGCAGAAGGCCCTGAAGCGCGGCGGCTCCGGCTTCCATTCCAAGCGGAGCATGGCCGTCGCCGCCCTGCCGGAGTTCGAGCGGCTGCGGGAGATCGGGCGGGACATCAAGAACCACACGCTCGCGAACCTGGACCACTACCTGGAGGTGTTCGAGCGGAACGTGGTGGCCAATGGCGGCCAGGTGCATTGGTGCCGGGACGCCGCCGAGGCGCGGGCCACCGTGCTGAGGATCTGCCGCGACGCCGATGCGAGGACGGTGACCAAGGGCAAGTCCATGATCTCGGAGGAGATCGGGATCAACGAGCACCTGGAGGCGAACGGGATCACGCCGGTCGAGACAGACCTGGGCGAGTACATCCTGCAGCTGGTGAAGGAGCCGCCTTCCCATATCATCGCGCCCGCCTTCCACCTGAACCGGGAGGATTGGGAGCAGCGCTTCCGCGCGGCGCATACGGACCTGCCGAAAGACCGCGTGTTCAACGAGCGGCGGGACATCATGGTGGAGGCGCGGCAGAAGCTGCGGGAGCGCTTCCTGGCCGCCGATGTCGGCATCACCGGCGCCAATTTCCTGATCGCCGAGACGGGTTCCTCCGTCATCGTCACGAATGAGGGCAATGGCGACCTGACGCAGACGCTGCCGCGCGTGCATATCGCGCTGGCCAGCATCGAGAAGGTGGTGCCCACGCTGGAGGATTGCACATCGCTGCTGCGGCTTCTGGCGCGCAGCGCGACGGGGCAGGATTTCTCGGTCTACACCACCTTCTCCACCGGCATCCGCCGCCAGGCCGACCTGGACGGGCCGGAGGCGTACCATGTGGTGCTGATCGACAATGGCCGCTCCAACATGGTCGGCACCGAGTTCCAGGACATGCTGCGCTGCATCCGCTGCGCGGCCTGCATGAACCACTGCCCCGTCTATGGCGTGACGGGCGGCCATGCCTATGGCTGGGTCTATCCGGGGCCGATGGGAAGCGTGCTGACGCCTTCGCTGGTGGGGGTGGACAAGGCGGGGCACCTTCCCAACGCCTCCACTTTCTGCGGACGTTGCGAGAGCGTGTGCCCGGTGAAGATCCCGCTGCCGAAGATGATGCGGCACTGGCGGGAACGGGAGTTCGAGCGGCACCTGACGCCCCGGACCTTCCGCCGCGGCCTGGGCGTCTGGGCCTGGTTCGCGCGCCGGCCGGGCTGGTATCGCGCCGCGTCCCGCATCGGCATGGGCGCGCTGGCGCTGCTGGGGCGCGGCTCCGGGCGGTTCCGCAGCCTGCCGCTGGCGAAGGGCTGGACCAGGGGGCGCGACCTTCCGGCGCCGGAACCCGGGGGAACCTTCATGGCGCGCTATGCCGCGATGCAGAGGCGCCGATGAGCAGCCGCGACGAGATCCTCGGCGCCATCCGGCGCGGCCTGAAGCGCGGGCCGCTGCCCGCCGACCAGAAGGCGATGCTGGACGGGCGGCTGGCGACGCATCCGCGGCACCTGATCCCCGCGCGGTCCCGCGTTTCCCGGCCGGAGCAGATCGCCCTTTTCGTGCGGAACGTGGAGAAGGAGTTCGGCACGGTGGAGCGCGTGCCGGATGCCGCCTCCGTGCCCGCGGCCGTGGCGGACTACCTGGCCGCGCAGAACCTGGAGCCGCGCTTCGTCATGGCGCCGCATCCGGAGCTGGTGGAGCTGCCCTGGTCCGACCGGCCGATGCTGCAATTCGAGGCGCGGCGCGCACGGGCGGATGACGCGGTTTCGGTCCAGCATGCCTGGGCCGCGGTGGCGGAGACGGGGACTCTGCTGTTCCCCTCCGATCCGTCCCGCCCGACCACGCTGAACCTGCTGCCGGAGACCGAGATCGCGGTGATCCGCGCCTCCGCGATCGTGGGGGCCTATGAGGAAGCCTGGGACCGGTTGCGGGCGGAACGCGGTGGGGCGGAGCCCTCGGGCGGCTTCATGCCGCGCAACATCATGTTCGTGACGGGTCCCTCCCGCTCCGCCGATATCGAGCAGACGCTGGAGCTGGGCGCGCATGGGCCGCGGCGCCTTCATGTGGTGCTGGTGGAGGACGAGCCCGCCGCGCAGACCCTTCTCTCGGAGGTTGCCGATCCGCGCCCCGTCGCGGCGCGGGAACCCGTGGCCAGGCCGGGCGAGATCGCCAACCCGGCGGACTGATGGCCCGCCGCGCCCGCATTGTCTCCTCCGCCGAGAAGGCGCTCTGGCAGGCTTATCTCTCGCTGAACGCGGTGGAGGCGCTGCCGGGGCGCGAGGCACCGCCGCCGCCTCCGCCCGCCGTGCCACCCGAACCGGCCCCGCCGCCCGCCGCAGCGCCCGCGCCGGCACGGCCGAAAGCCCCGCCGGTGATTCCGCCCGTGATGGTGGGCCAACCCGGCGCGGGGATGGACGACAAGCGCTGGCGCGAGCTGCGCCGCGGCAAGACGCGCCCGGAACGCACGCTGGACCTGCATGGGCGCCGTGCCGAGGAAGCCTATGGCGCCACCATCGCCTTCCTGCGCGGCGCCCATGCGGATGGCGTGCGCTGCGTGGCCATCGTCACCGGCAAGGGCAGCGGCGAGGGCGGCATCCTACGCCGGGAATTGCCGCACTGGCTGAACCTGCCCTCCTTACGGCCGCTCATCCTCGGTGCGGCGCATCCGCATCGCGCCAATACGGGCGCCGTGCACCTGTTGTTGCGCCGCCGCCGCTAGCATGACGCCCTTCGGCGCCAGGTTGCGGCAGTGGCGGGAGGTGCGGGGCGTGACCCTGGCCGAGATGGCGGCGGCCATGCAGGTTTCCTCCGCCTATCTCTCCGCGCTGGAGCACGGGCGGCGCGGCGCGCCCTCGGTGGGGCTGGTGCACCAGGTCTGCGAGTATCTCGGACTGATCTGGGACGATGCGGACGAGCTGCGGCGCCTGGCCCAGATCTCGCGGCCGCGCGTCGTGCTGAATACGGGCGGCCTCTCGCCCGAGGCGACGGAGTTGGCCAACCGGCTGGCTGATTCCATCCGCAAGCTGCCGCCGGAGAAGGTGGCGGCGCTGCTGGCAGTGCTGGGGCGGTGATGCGCCTGAGGTCCGTGGCCTCAGGGGACCGGCACGGCCCCCGTGCCGCTGGCTCTCGGGACGGCGCTTCCCCAGGGCTACCCGAACCCTAGGCAGCCGGCGTCGCGCGCAGCCGGCTGACCCGCAGCATGCCCTCGCGTTCCAGCAGCGGATGGGCGATGCCGGCGAGATGGCCGGCGATGCCCTTGAGGTCCCGGGTGACATCGAGGGCGAGCCGCGCGGTTGCGGCCGAGGCTTCGTCGGCGCTGCGGCCGAGGCGGGCGGCGGCGGCTCGTTCGGCCTGCCGCCAGGCCTCCTTCTCCAGCACCAGTTGCCGGGCGGCGCCGAGGTCCTGGCCGATGAAGACGGCCAAGGCCAGACGCAGCTGCGCGATGGCGCGGCTGTGGAGGGCGGCGAGTTCCTCCGCCAGGGCGGGCGGCAGGGCGGTGCCGCGGCGGGCGGCGCGGCTGGCATGCCGGGCCAGGCCGCGTTCCACCATGTCGCCCACATGTTCGAGGATGATGGTGACGTCGCGGATCTGCTCCAGCCGTGCCACCTCCGGGTCGGCCAGGGTTTCGCGCGGAAGGGTGGCGAGATAGGCGTGCACGGCGCGGTGCAAGCCATCCACCACGTCGTCGCGCCGGGCGGTGGCCCTGGCACGGTCCGGATCCCCGCCGCGCAGGGCGGCGGCGGCGTCGCGCAGCATGGCCTCCACCTCGTCGGCGATGCGGAGGACCTCGCGCGTGGCGTTGCTCAGTGCCACGGCGGGGGTGGAGACGGCCTCGGGGTCCAGGTAGCGCGGGGCGGCGGCATCGGCGGCGGCGGGAGGCGCGGGGAGAAGGCGGGTCAGCAACCGCCCGAAGGGGGCGAGGAAGGGCAGCGTCGCCAGGGCGAGGACGAGGTTGAAGGAGAGGTGGGCGTTGGCGACCAGCCGCACCGGGGACGGGTCGATGGCGCGCAGGGCATCGGTGAAGGGGCCGAGCAGGGCCATGGCCAGGGCCGCGCCGGCGATGCGGTTGGCGAGGTTGCCGATGGGCATGCGCTGGCGGGAGAGATCCTGCGCATCGCCGCGGGCCGCGAGCACGGGGGTGATGGCGCTGCCGAGATTGGCGCCCACCACCATGGCCACCGCCGCCTGGGGCCCCAGCACGCCGGCCCCGGCGAGGGAGCCGACCAGCAGCACGGCGGCGACGGAGGAATGCATGGCCCAGGCAAGGAGGGCGGCGGCGATGAGGTTCAGGGCGGGGGCGCCATCCAGCAGGTGCAGCACCTCCCGGAAGGCCGGGGAGGCCTGGAGGGGCGCCATGCTTTCCAGCATGAGGTGCAGGGCGGCCAGCATGAGGCCGAGGCCCATCATGGCGCGCCCGGCTTCGCGCTGGCGGGTGAACGGGCGGCGATAGGCGACCCAGCCCAGCAGGATCAGGGCGGGAAAGACCGCGCGGACGTCGAAGGAGAGAAGCTGCACGATCAGCGCCGTGCCGATATTGGCGCCGAGCATGGCGGCAAGGGCCGGTTCCAGCCCCAGCGTGCCGCGCGCGGCCAGGCCGCCCACCATCAGGGCGGCTGCGGTGCTGCTCTGCAACGCGGCGGTGATGCCGAGGCCGGCGAAGAAGGCGCGGAGCGGGGAGCCCAGGGTCACCGCCACCACCCGGCGGAGTTGGGCACCGAAGCCGCGATCCACCCCGCGTTGCACGAGGTGCAGCCCGAAGAGGAGGAGGGCGGCTTCGCCGGCCAGTTCGAGCAACAGCAGGATCGCGTCCAACGGCACCTCCGGTTCAGCCCCTGATAGTGGCGCGGCGAGGCGCGGGTTGCATCTGGAATGTGGAACCCTGGGCAGAAACCTTGGAAGGCTCCAAGGTTCAGATGGGCTTTCCGGGAGGGCTTCCCTGCCGATAGGCTCCCCGGCCTGAGCGGGAGGCGGTGCGATGAGCGGGAGCTATGACCGGGCCGGGGCGAAGGCATTCGCCCGGGCGCATCTGCGGGGGATCTGGTGCGCGGCGCCGACGCCCTTCCGCGATGACCTCTCCCTGGATGAGGCAGGGTTCCGCGGGAATCTCCGGCACTGGTTCACCGATCTGGGGGTGGACGGGGTCTTCGTCGCCGGGAAGCAGGGCGAGTTCTTCTCCATGTCCGTGGCGGAGCGGAAGCGGACCTTCTCGATCGCCGCCGAGGTGGCGCGGGAGACGGGGAAGCGCACCATCATGTCCTGCTCCGACCAGAACCTGGATACGGTGCTGGAGCTGGCCGCCCATGCCGAGGAATGCGGGGCGGATTTCATCGTGGTGCACGCCCCGGTGCTGCATTTCTTGCATGACCGGGACGAGACGCTGGTGGCGTATTACCGCCACATCAGCGAGCGGACGCGGCTGGGCATCGCGCTCTGGTCGCATCCGGACAGCGGCTACCTGATGAGCCCCGATCTCTGCCTGAAGATCGCGGAGAACCCGAGCGTGGTGGCCATCAAGTACTCCGTGCCGCGCGAGATGTATGCGGAGCTGTCCCGCCGGGCCGGGGATGCGCTGCTGGTCAGCACGGCCAGCGAGGATGAGTGGCTGGACAACATCCTGGAGCTGGGCTGGCGGCTCTATCTCTGCTCCTCGCCCCCCGCGATGCTGCAGACGGCGGCGGATACCCGCATGCGGGAATACACGGATCTCGCCTTCGCCGGGCGGGCGGAGGAGGCGCGGCGGGTCTTCGCGAGCCTGGCGCCGGTGCGGCAGGCCATCCGCTCCACCAGGCCGGGCGGCAAGCCGCAGGCGCACACGAAATACTGGATGGAGCTGCTGGGCCAGGCCGGCGGGCCGGTGCGCCGCCCCATGCTGCCGCTGACCGAGGCCGAGCGCGCCGCCACCCGCGCCGCCTTCGCCGGCTGCGGCCTCAGGCTCCCCGCCCGCCAGGCGGCGGAGTAGCCGCCATGCGCAAGCCCTTCGACTTCAAGGCCTGGATCGCCGAGAACGAGCATCTGCTGAAGCCGCCCGTGGGCAACAAGCTGCTCTTCGAGGATGCGCAGACGGTGGTGCAGATCGTCGGCGGCCCGAACCAGCGCGTGGATTTCCACGATGATCCGGTGGAGGAGTTCTTCTACCAGCTGCGCGGCGACATGGTGCTGAAGGTGCACCTGGATGGCAGGATCCAGGACATTCCGATCCGGGAGGGACAGGTGTTCCTGCTGCCCGCCCATGTGCCGCATTCGCCCCAGCGCCCCCAGCCCGGCTCCGTGGGGCTGGTGGTGGAGGGGAGCCGGCCGGAGGGCGTGAAGGACGCCTTCGAGTGGTACTGTTTCACGTGCAACGGCCGGGTCCACCGCATCGAGCTGGTGGTGAAGGACATCGTGAAGGACCTGCCGCCCCTCTATGCCGAGTTCTATGCCAGCGAGGAGAAGCGGACCTGCCCGCATTGCGGCACGCTGCATCCGGGCAAGACGCCGCCCGAGGGCTGGGCGAGCCTGTGATCCGCCACCCCGACGGCACCGAGGCCCCTCCCCTTCCCGAAACCCGCTTCGCCGAACTGGATGCGGCGGCGCTGGGGCTGGAGCATGGGCGACTTTCCCTCATGGAAGCGGGCGAGGGGCCGGAGACGGTGCTGCTGATGCATGGCATCGGCTCCAACTCCACGGGCTGGCGCTTCATCCTTCCCGCCCTGGCGCGCCGCGCGCGGGTGATCGCCTGGAACGCGCCGGGCTACTGGCTCTCCGCCGATTTTGCCTCGGATGCTCCGGTAGCGGCCGATTACGCGCGCGTGGCTGTCGCGCTGCTGGATGCGCTGGGCGTTTCCCGGGCGCATGTCGTCGGCTCATCCTTCGGTTCCATGATCGGGGCGGTGATGGCGGCGGAGCATCCGGCGCGGGTCGGGCGGCTTGCGCTGCTGGGCTCCTCCCGCGGGCAGCGCTGGAAACCGCAGGCGGAGCGGGACCGCATGCTCGCGATGCGGCGCGACACCATCGCGGCCGGCGGCATGGCCCTGGCGCGGGAGCGGTGGCGGAACCTCGTGGCGCCCGGCACGGCGGAAAGCGTGGGCGAATGGGTGCGCCACACCCTTTCCGCCACCCATGCGAAGGGCCTGCTCCGCTCCGCGCGGGCGAGCGACGTGACCGATACGCTGGATTTCGCGCCCCGCATCGCGGCGCCCACCCTCATCCTGGTGGGGAGCGAGGACCGGGTGAACCCGCCCGATGTCAGCCGCGCCCTGGCGGACGCGATTCCGGGCGCGGCGCTGCAGGTGCAGGAGGGCGTGGGGCATCTGGCGAAGCTGGAGGCGCCGGCGGCCACGCTGGCGGCGCTGGAGCGGCATCTGGGCTGGTGATGATCCCAGCCCCGCGTTTCGCGGTGGCCCGGTAGGGAAAGACGAGAGGATCCGGGAGGGAGGATTGCCTCTCCTTCCCGGTTGCCGCCCTTCCCCCTATGGCCCGGCCTGGAACCTGCATAACCTGTCCCGGCCATGCCAATCCCGAGACGCCTCTTCCTCGCCGCCCCCCTGCTGGCCGCCCCGGCGCTGGCCCAGCCTGCCTGGCCGGATCGCCCCGTGCGGATCGTGGTGCCCTACCCGCCCGGCGGCGGGCTGGATGCGCTGGCGCGGGCCCTGGCGGACCGGCTGACGCCGGTTTGGAAGCAGACCGTCACGGTGGACAACCGCCCGGGCGGCGCGACCATCCCCGGCACGGATGCGGTGGCGAAGGCCCAGCCGGACGGGCATGTGCTGCTGATGACCTCGGACGCCTCGGTCACGGCGAACCCGCATATGCATGCGCGGCTGCCGCATGATCCGATGAGGGACCTGGTTCCCGTTTCCTACCTTCTGGACGTGCACCAGATGGTGCTGGTGCATCCGGGCGTGGCCGTGCGGGACATGGCGGGGCTGGTGTCGGCGGCCCGGGCGCGGCCGGGGGCGCTGAACTACGGCTCCTACGGCCCGGGCAGCCAGCCACATCTTCTGTTCGAGGCGCTGAAGGCGCGCGAGGGGCTGGAGATCACCCAGGTGGCCTATCGCGGGCTGACGCCGGCGGTGCTGGCGACGGTGGCGGGCGAGGTGCAGGGCACGCTGGCGGGCGTGGCCTCGGCACGGGAATTCCTGGCGACGGGGCAGCTGCGCGCCCTGGCCGTGGGGCGGCCCGCCCGCCTGCCGCAACTGCCGGACGTGCCGACGCTGATCGAGGCGGGCTATCCCGAGATCGACCCACGCACCTGGTTCGGACTTTTCGCACCCGCGGGCACGCCGCCCGCGCTGCTGGCGCGCACCCAGCGGGACGTGGCCGCCGCGCTGGAGGAGCCGGTGATCCGCGACCGGCACCTCACGCCCAATGGCTACACGGTGCATGCCGCGACGCCGGAGGCATCGGTGGCGCTGGTGGCTGCGGATTTCGAGGCGAAGCGGGAACTCGTCCGGGTTTCGAAAGCGCGGGTGGACTGACGCGCGAAAACTATTTTAGGCTTCAACAAAACGACACGGAGGCTTCCATGGTTCTGCATCGCCGCGGCCTTTTGGCCTCGGGCGCCGCTCTCGGGCTCGGCGCCGCAACGCTTGCCCGCCCCGCCATCGCGCAGGGCGCGCCGCTGAAGATCGGCATGATCACCTCCCTCTCCGGCCCGGGCAGCTATCTTGGCCAGGACATCCGGGACGGCTTCCTGCTGGCCATGGAGATGGAGGGCGGCACCCTCGGCGGCACCCAGGTGCAGGTCATGGTGGAGGACGACGCGCTGCGCCCGGGCCAGGGCAAGCAGATCGCTGAGCGCTTCATGAAGAACGAGCGCATCAAGCTGCTGACGGGCATCGTCTTCTCCAACGTGCTCGGCGCCGTGGCGCCGGACGTGCTGGATGCGGGCGGCATCTATGTCTCGCCCAATGCCTCGCCCTCCAACCTCGCCGGGCGGGAGTGCCACAAGAACTTTTGGTCCGTGGCCTGGCAGAATGACAGCCTGCATGAGAGCGCGGGGCAGCTGGCCACCAATCTCGGCCAGCGCCGCATGTTCATCCTGGCGCCGAACTACCAGGCCGGGCGCGATGCGATCACCGGCTTCAAGCGGCTCTACAAGGGGCAGGTGGTGGGCGAGGTCTATACCCGCCTGGACCAGACCGACTACGCGGCGGAGATGGCGCAGATCCGCGCCGCCAATCCGGACGGCGTGTACCAGTTCCATCCGGGCGGGCTCGGCATCGCCTTCCTGCGGCAATATGTCCAGGCCGGGCTGCTGGCGAATGTGCCGATGACCCTCGCCTCCCCTTCCATGGACAGCACGACGCTGAACGCGGTGGGCGAGAGCGCGCTGGGCATCAACGTGACCAGCCACTGGAACAGCGACTTCGACAACGCGGCCAGCAAGCGCTTCGTCGAGGCCTTCCAGCGCAAGTACAACCGCATGCCCACCTATTACGGGCAGCAGGGCTATGACACGGCGCTGGCGATCGGCGCCGCGCTGAAGGGCACGGGCGGCAAGGTGGATGACACCGAGGCCTTCTACCGCGCCATGAAGCCTGCGAATTTCCAGAGCACGCGCGGCAAGTTCTCCTTCGGCGCCAACAACCACCCGGTGCAGGACTGGTGGGCGCTGAAGGTGGAGAACGTCAACGGCAAGCCCGCGCTGGTGACGAAGGACAAGGTGCTGACCGACCACGGGGACGCCTACGCGTCCCAGTGCCGCTTCTGAGGAGGGCCGCGTGGCGCTTCTGCTGGAGCAGCTGCTCAACGGCGTCCAGCTTGGCGTCACGCTCTTCCTCCTGGCGGCCGGGCTGACGCTGGTCTTCGGGATCATGGGCGTGATCAACCTCGCCCATGGCTCGCTCTACATGGTCGGGGCCTATGCGGCGGCGGTCACGGCCTCCGCCACCGGCTCCGCCCTGCTTGCCCTGCTGGGGGGGCTTGCGGCCGCCGCGCTCACAGGCATGGCGGTGGAATACCTGGCACTGCGAAGGCTCTATGCGCGCGACCACCTGGACCAGGTTCTCGCCACCTTCGGGCTGATCCTGTTCTTCAACGAGGGCATGGTGCTGCTCTTCGGGCGGCAGCCGCTTTTCGTGAACGTGCCGGATGGGCTGCGCGGTGCGGTGCGCGTGCTGCCCGGGATCGACTATCCCGTCTATCGCCTGCTGATCATCGCGGTGGGGCTGCTGGTGGCGCTGGGCCTTTACCTTCTGATCCAGCGCACGCGGATCGGCATGTTGGTGAGGGCCGGCGCCACGAACCGGGACATGGTGCGGGCGCTCGGGGTGGATGTGCGGCTGCTCTACACGCTGGTCTTCGGGCTGGGCGCGCTGCTGGCGGGGCTGGCGGGGGTGATGGCGGGGCCGATCCTCTCGGTGCAGGTGGGCATGGGGGAGCAGATCCTCATCACCACCTTCGTCGTGGTGGTGATCGGCGGCATCGGATCGGTGCGGGGCGCGCTGTTCGGCGCGATCCTGGTGGGCGTCGTGGACACGCTGCTGCGCGCCTATGTGCCGGGGCTGCTGCGGCAGGTGATGGCGGGGCCGGATGCGGATGCGCTGGGGGCGGGGCTCGCCTCGATGGGGGTTTATCTGCTGATGGCGCTGGTGCTGCTGGTGAAGCCGCGCGGGCTGTTTCC
Source organism: Pararoseomonas baculiformis (assembly GCF_017813395.1). Lineage (GTDB taxonomy): Bacteria > Pseudomonadota > Alphaproteobacteria > Acetobacterales > Acetobacteraceae > Roseomonas > Roseomonas baculiformis. The sequence continues at coordinate 103,635 of NZ_JAGIZB010000006.1, forward strand.
CGCCCATGCATAGGCTCTGGCGCGACGAACGGTTCTGGGCCGTGCTGCTGCTGGCGCTGGCCGCGCTGGTGCCGGTGGTGGCGCCCCTGCTGGGCAGCCCGGCCACGGTGGGCCTGGCCACGCGCATCGCGATCTACGCGATCGCCGCCTCCTCGCTGAACCTCATCCTCGGCCAGGGCGGGCTCGTCTCCTTCGGGCATGCGGCCTATTTCGGGCTGGGCGGCTATGCGGTGGGCATCCTCTATGCCCATTACGCCTCGGGCGAGCCCTTCCTCGGCCTCATCCCCGGTTCGAACGACCTGCTCGTGACCATGCCGGTGGCCATCCTGGCGGGCGGCATCGGGGCGGCCATCATCGGCGCGCTGTCGCTGCGCACGGCCGGGGTGCAGTTCATCATGATCACCCTCGCCTTCGCGCAGATGCTCTACTTCCTCTTCGTCTCGCTGAAGGCCTATGGCGGGGATGATGGCCTTGCCATCCGCCGCGTGGTGCCGGTGCTGGGCATGAACCTGCGCGATCCGGCGACGCTCTACTGGATCGCGCTCGGGCTTCTGGCGCTCTGGCTCTTCCTGATGGACCGCATCGGGCGGTCCCGCTTCGGGCGCATCCTCGCCGGGGTGCGGCAGGGGGAGCGGCGCATGGCGGCGATCGGGGTGCGGACCTATCCCTACAAGCTCGCCGCCTTCACCATCGCGGGCATGGGCGCGGCCATGGCGGGCGCGCTGATGGTGAACTACCTGCGCTTCGTCTCGCCGGACATGATGCACTGGACCAAGTCCGGCGAGCTGATGGTGATGGTGATCCTGGGCGGGCTGGGCACGCTGCTCGGCCCGGTGGTCGGGGCGGCGGCGCTTGTTTCGCTGGAATACACGCTCTCCGGACTGACGGAGCACTGGCAGTTCATCCTCGGCCCGATCCTGCTGCTTGTGGTGCTGTTCGCGCGGGGCGGCATCCTTGGCGGGCTGCGGCGGCTGGCGGGGCGGCCCAGGCAGCACCAGGCGCAGCCGCTTCCACCCGAGGAACTTCCATCCGGGGAACTTCCACCCGGCGATCCCGTGGCGGAGCGTGCGGCCCATGGCTGAACCGGTTCTCTCCGTCCAGCACCTGGTGAAGCGCTTCGGCGGGCTGACGGCGACCGACGACCTCTCGATCGAGGTGATGCCGGGCGAGTTGCACGCGCTGATCGGGCCGAATGGCGCGGGCAAGACCACCGCCATCGGCCAGATCATGGGCGAGATCACGCCCGATGCGGGCCGCATCCTCTTCCTGGGCGAGGATGTGACGCGGCTTTCCACCCCGGCCCGCGTGCGCCGCGGCCTGTCCCGCAGCTTCCAGATCACGCAGCTGCTGGAGGACGACACGGCGGAGGACAATGTGGCCCTGGCCGTGCAGGCCCGCGCCGGCCATTCCTTCCGCTTCTGGCGCGATGCCTTCGGCGATGCGCGGCTGCGCGGGCCGGCGCGGGCCGCGCTGGAAGGGGTGGGGCTGCCCCCCGCGCGCTGGAGCCTGCCGGTGGCCGATCTCTCGCACGGGGAGCGCAAGCAGCTGGAGCTGGCCGTGGCGCTGGCCTCCGGGCCGCGCATGCTGCTTCTGGACGAGCCCATGGCCGGGCTGGGCGCCAGCGAATCCCTGCGCATGACCGAGGTTCTGCGCGGGCTGAAGGGGCGCATCCCCATGCTGCTGGTGGAGCATGACATGGATGCGGTGTTCAGCCTGGCCGACCGCATCTCCGTGCTGGTTTATGGCCATTGCATCGCTTCCGGCACGCCCGATGAGATCCGGCAGGACCCCGCGGTGCGCGCCGCCTATCTCTCCGAGGAGGAGCGCGTCTGATGCTGCTCGTGGAAGGGCTGCGCGCGGGCTATGGCGGCGCGGAGGTTCTGTTCGACGTGAACCTGCGTATCGGCAGGGGGGAGGTGGTGACGCTGCTCGGCCGCAACGGCATGGGCAAGACCACCACGGTGCGCGCCATCATGGGGCTGAACCCGCCGCGCGGCGGGCGGGTGGAGTTCCGGGGCGCCGTCGTCTCCGGCCTGCCGCCCGAGGGCGTGGCACGGCGGGGAATCGGGCTGGTGCCGGAGGGGCGGCAGGTCTTCCCGACGCTGACCGTGCGCGAGAACCTCGTCGCGACCGCCGCGGACCGGGAGAAGGCGGCGCATCCCTGGACGCTGGAGCGGGTCTTCGCCCTGTTCCCCCGGTTGAAGGAGCGTGCGGGGCAATCGGCCCGCACCCTTTCGGGCGGCGAGCAGCAGATGCTCGCGATCGGCCGCGCGCTGATGACCAACCCGCATCTGCTGATCCTGGACGAGGCGACGGAGGGGCTGGCGCCCGTGATCCGCGCCGAGATCTGGGCGACCCTGGCCGCGCTGAAGGCGGAGGGGCAGGCGATCCTGCTGATCGACAAGACCCTGGCCGCGCTGCGGCGCCTGGCGGACCGGCACACCGTGCTGGAGAAGGGCCGCACGGTCTGGGAAGGCACGGGCGCGGAGCTGGACCGCGAGCATGAGCGCGTCCGCGCCTGGATCGGCGTGTGAGCCTGTATCGCGGCATGGATGCGGCAGTGCTCGACCGCGAGTACAATGCCCGCGCCACCACGCCGGATGTGCTGGAGATCCTGGCGGAATACCGGGCGCGCACGGATGCGGCGAAGGCGGTGCTGCCCTGGTCCACCCATGCCTATGGGCCGGGCGAGCCGGAGCGGCTGGATGTCTATCCCGCCGCCTCGGGCCCCGCGCCGGTGCTGGTCTTCATCCATGGCGGCTATTGGCGCGCGCTGGACGCGGCGGATTCCGGTTCCATGGCGCCCGGCTTCGTGGCGGCGGGGGCATGCGTGGTGTCGGTGAACTACAGCCTGGCCCCGGCGGCGGGGCTGGACCGGATCGTGGATGAATGCCGCCGTGCCCTGGCCTGGGTGCATGGGAACATCGCGCGCTTCGGCGGCGACCCGTCCCGCATCCATGTGGCCGGCAGCAGCGCGGGCGGGCATCTGGCCGCGATGCTGATGGCGCCGGGATGGCAGGCGGGGATGGGGCTACCGGCGCGGCCCATCGCGGGGGCGACGCTGCTCTCCGGGCTGTTCGACCTCACGCCCATCCCGCACACGCATATCAATGGCTGGATGTCGCTGGATGCCGAGGGTGCGGCGCGGAACAGCCCAGCCCTGCTTCCCCTGCCCTCCGGCCTGCCGGTGGTGCTGGCCCATGGCGACACCGAGACGGCCGAGTTCAAGCGGCAGACGGTGGATTTCGCCGCCGCGCTGCGCGGCGCGGGCTGCGCGGCGGATCTGGTGCCGCCCCGGCCCGGATCGAACCATTTCGACCTGGTGTTCGACTTCGGCGAGCCGGGGAACCCGCTCTTCGAGGCGACGCGGCGGGCGATGGGGCTCTAGGACGGGTCCTCGCGCCCTGTGCTGGGCAGCCATCCCTGCTCGGTCCTGGTGAAGAGGCTTTCCAGCTCCGGCACGGGATGGGTGGCCACCGCCTGGACCACGCGCTCGATCAGCACCTGCAGGGCGACGCAGCGGTCGCCCCATTCCGTGAGCTCCTCCGGGCTGGAGGGCACTTCGGCCCGGCTGAGGCCGGTGCGGGAAGGCTTGAGCCGGGTGACGGAGAAGACGGCCAGGCCGTTCCCGGGTTCGCCGCACCAGCCCACCTCCCAGGTGCCGTGCAGCAGGCTGTTCCGGGTCTGCTGGATCGCGTCGAAGGCGCCGGCGATCTGGTTCATCACGGAAAGAATGTCCTGGCCCTGCTGCTTCGGGTAGCCGAACGCCTCATCGGTCGCGATCTGCCCCACCACCGCCCGGAACACCTGGAACAGCGGCGCCGCCGTCATGACGCTGCTGTGGAAGGCGATGCTGACCAGCTTCTCGGAGCGGCGGTTGGAGGCGAGCAGCCCGATCGTCGCGGTGCGGACCAGGTTCACCGTGTCCTCGAACACCGTGACGAAGCGGCCGAGGGCCGCGTATTGCTCCGCCATCTCGGGGCTGCATGGCTGGTCGAGGACGCCCTCGCTCATGGCTTCTTCCGTGATCACCGGTTGAATGAGCAGAACACCGGGCCCGCGCTTTGGTCGCATGCCCCGCGTGCGCGGCGGCGGCCCCATCTGGACAAGGCGCGCCGCGCGTCGCATGGGGCACCCCGTTCCGCGAAGGGGTATGCCGATGGTCGAGCAGGTGATGAAGAGCCAAGCCTATCAGGAGGCGCTGCGGCACCTCGCGGCCGGGCATGAGCGCTTTGTCGAGGAGACCATCCGCCTCACCGAGATTCCCGCCCCCTTCTTTCAGGAGGAGGAGCGCGGCAAGGCCTATCTCGAGATGCTGCGCGAGGCCGGCCTCGAGGACTGCGAGATGGATGCCGAGGGCAATGTGATGGGCCTGCGGCGGGGGCTGGGCAATGGCCAGCTGGTCGTCGTCGCGGCGCATCTGGACACGGTCTTCCCCCCCGGCACCGACCTGAAGGTGCGGCGCGAGGGCACGCGGCTCTACGCGCCGGGCATTGGCGATGACACGCGCAGCCTGGCGATGAACCTTGCCTTCCTCCGCGCCATGGATGCGGCGGGCATCAGGACGAAGCACGACATCCTTTTCGTGGGGAATGTGGGAGAGGAAGGGCTGGGCGACCTGCGCGGCATCCGCTTCCTCTTCACCAAGGGGCGCTATGCCGGGCGGATCGCCGCCTTCATCTCGGTAGAAGGGCCCATGGGCATGGGCACCATCGTCTCCGGCGCCACGGGCTCGCTCCGCTACCGCTTGACCTTCCGGGGCCCCGGCGGGCACAGCTTCATGGATTTCGGCCTGGTCAGCCCCTCCTTCGCGCTGGCGGAGGCGATGGCCGGGCTTTCGCGGATGGAAGTGCCGAAGCAGCCGCGCACGACCTTCAGCGCCAGCGTGCTCGGCGGCGGCACCTCGGTGAACTCCATCCCCAACGAGGTGTGGCTGGAGGTGGACCTGCGTTCGGACAGCGCCGAGGAACTGGCCCGCATCGACCGCGCCTTCAAGGAGATCGTGGAGCAGGCGGTGGAGGGCGAGAATGCCGCCCGCAGCACGGCCAAGGGCCCGGTCACGGTGGAGTGGAAGAAGATCGGCGACCGCCCGGCCGGGGCGATCGACACGGGCAGCGAGCTGGTGGCCCATGCCATGGCGGCCGCGAAGGCGCTGGGCTTCGCGCCGAAGACAGTGGCCAGTTCCACCGATGCCAGCATCCCCATCTCCCTGGGCATCCCGGGCATCGCCCTCTCCGCCGGGGCAGGGGCAGGAGCACACTCGCTGGACGAATGGGTGGATGTGGAGCCGAACCAGAGCCTGCACGACATGCAGCTGGCCTTCGCCACCCTGCTGAAGACAGCGGGGATGGAGGCCTGATCCCGCCTGTTTCCTTGATCGGGTAGCGGTGGTCTGTCCCGGGGAGAGGAAGAAGGAATTCTTCCTCTCCCCGGCCCCCTCACCATCATCTTCTTTTAGATGTTTGGAAAAGCCCGGCTGACGGTGCGCCTCCGGTCGATGACCGGAGGCGACTGCAAGGGCAGGATAAGGGCTCAGAAACCCCTGCTTGCATCGTATCCGCGGCAGCCAGACGGGGTTCCAAGGGCCTCAGGCCCTTGGCGGGTGAGGTCCGGAGAGGGCAGAGCCCTCTCCGGGAACCAGCAGATCGCTCAGATAATCTCAGGCCGCCAGGCGGCGTTGGGCGCCCTCATGCGCCAGGCAGGCCGCGGCTTCGGCAAGATGGGCCGCCGCGTCCTCGGCCCCCATCTCCAGGCAGCAGCGCTCCAGATGCGCCATCAGCCGCGTCAGGGCGGCCATGTCGCGCCGTGCATGGTCGGGCCAGAGCACGGCGGCGATCGGGGTATCCATATGACGTGATCCTGAAGGAGCGGGTCTTAGCGGGCGGCGTCCTACACCCGCGCGGGCGGCCAAGGCCAGAACTCCTTGTGCCTTCCGGTGATTTTCCCGGCCCTTTCCGGGCGGCCCGACCGGCGCAAGACGGGATATTGCGCAAAATCGGCTTTGTGCAGTGCGATGTTGCGCGCTTGTCTCTTGATGGGGCGTATCGGGAGGGTCAGCTTGGAAATTGGGAGACCAATGGCGGAAAAGGGGCCCTCCGAATGGCACGTATCGCACTCGTCACCGGTGGTCAGCGTGGTATCGGGGCCGCGATCAGCGAACACCTGCAGCGGTCTGGACGAACGGTAGTCGCCTCCTATGCGGGGAATGAGGAGGCGGCCCGCGCCTTCACCGAGCGTACGGGCATCCCGACCTACAAATTCGACGTCTCGGACTGGGAGCAATGCGCAGATGCCCTTCGCCGGATCGAGGCGGAGGTGGGACCGGTCGAGATCCTGGTGAACAACGCCGGCATCACGCGCGACAACACGATGAAGCGCATGGACCGGAAGATGTGGGACGACGTGATCGATACGAATCTCGGCTCCTGCTTCAACCTGTGCAAGCTGGTCTGGGATGGGATGACGGCCCGGAAATTCGGCCGGATCGTGAATATCGGCTCCATCAACGGCCAGGCCGGCCAGTATGGGCAGGTGAACTATGCTGCCGCCAAATCCGGCATCCATGGCTTCACCAAGGCGCTGGCGCAGGAAGGCGCTCGCGTCGGGATCACGGTGAACGCCGTGGCGCCGGGCTATGTGGACACGGAGATGGTGCGGGCCGTGCCGCCAGACGTGCTGGAAAAGATCATCGCGCGCATTCCCCGCGGCCGGCTGGGCACGGCGGATGACATCGCGCGCGGCGTTGCCTTCCTCACGGCCGATGATGCGGATTTCATCACCGGCTCCACCCTCTCCATCAATGGTGGCCAGCACATGTATTGATGGCGTTCGGAACCGCCCGGGGGCGCTGGCCGTTACCTGCGCTTGCAAGGAACGGGAGGTTTGCATGACCGCTTCGAAGCACCCCAAGGGTGGCCCGAACGAGGAAGGGCTGGGCGACGGGATCCCGCGCCCGCCTTCCGATGACGAGCGCAACCCCGGCATCGGTTCCTCCAAGGGGGTATTCGGCCGGGGGACCGACCCGGCCGTGCTCCAGGCCGACAACACGGATGAGGGCGACACGGCGAACGACACCACGCCCCAGGGCGGCGTCGCGCCCGGCCATCTGGGCCGCACCAACAAGTAGCCGGGCTTGCGCCCCCTCCTCCCCCGCGCGAGCCTTCGCGGGGGAGGAACGGCGCGATGACGGAATGCCGGTTGGTGCTGGCACGGGCGGCGGCGGATGCCGGCGCCCGGATCGGCGCGGTGCGGGCCGACCATCTGGCCCTGCTGCGCCCCATGGCGGAAAGCGGGGAGCTGATCCTGGGCGTCCCGCTGCTGGATGGGATGGGAGCCTATGAGGGCTCTTTGATGCTGGTGAGGGCGGAGGCGCTGGACCGCTACCTCAAGGCTGAGCCCTTCCGGCGGGAGGGGATCTGGGAAAGCCAGGAGGTCCATCCCTTCCGCATCGCCCCGCTGCCCTACCGCCCCCTGCCGCAGGACGGGCCGGTGCCGACGGCGCCGACCCATAGCATCGCCATCGCGCTGGACGGGAAGGATGCCGGGGCCCTGGCGCGCCGGCTTTCAGTGCGGGACGCGCATCTGGCCCGCGTGCACCCCGCGGCCGAGGACGGCACCCTGGTTCTGGGCGGGGCGATCCTGGATGCGCCAGGCGGCGGGATGGCGGGCTCCGTCGCCATTACCGCTCATCCCACCTTGGAGGCGGCGAAGGCCTGGTGGGCCGGGGATCCCTATGTGACCGGCGGGGTGTGGCAGGCGATCACCTGGCACGCCACGCGCCTGGCGCCCCTGCCCTACCGGCCCCTGCCCGGGATGGCTTAGCTGGTTTCGCATGACCGGAGAGGGCCCTGCCCTCTCCGGAGGTTCGAGGAGGTGCCGTGCCACCAACCTGGGGCCTGACACCCTTGGACCCCCGGCCGGCTGCCGCGGATGGGGTGCAGCACGGAGTTTTCGTCTCCGGTCATTGGCCGGGGGGCGCAGCGCTGGCTCAGGCCCGGTCCCCGATCAGCTTGTTCGCGATCCAGGACACCACCCAGATGATGATGGCAGCCAGGAAGGCGGTGCCGAAGCTGGTGATCCGCATCCCCGGCATCAGCAGGGCGGTGAGCGCCAGCATCAGTGCGTTGATGACAAGGGTGAACAGGCCCAGCGTCAGCACCGTGAGAGGCAGCGAGAGGGTGGCCACGATCGGGCGGATTACGGCGTTCACCACCCCGAAGATGATGGCGGCGATGATGAGGTTGGCCAGGCTTGGGAAATAGAGGCCTGTGACGAGGTTGGCGGCGATGTAGAAGGCCACGGCCGTGATCGCCGTACGAATCAGGAAGCCCACCTTGCTCCACTCCTATTTCCAGGCACTGCCGGGGGAACCCGGCGGGACCCGGGGGCAACGCGCCCTTTGCGGCCCGGTTGCCCCTTTCCCCGGGCGGCACGCCGCATGAGCCCGGCGACTTTGTCCGGGGTTGGAGCGCTGGTGCTCTGGGCCTTCCTGGCGCTGCTGGCACGCGGCGCGGCCGGGCTGCCGCCCTTGCAGGTCACGGCCATGGCCTTCTGCACGGCGGGCCTCCTGGCGATGGGCTGGCTGGCCCTTCGCGGGCAGCTCGGGGCGCTGCGGCAGCCGCCCCTGGCCTGGCTGCACGGGGTGGGCGGGCTGTTCGGCTACCATGCCCTGTATTTCGCGGCCCTGGCCTGGGCCCCGCCCGTGGAAGCGAGCCTGATCAACTATCTCTGGCCGCTGCTGATCGTGCTGCTCTCGGCACCGATCCTGGGGATGCGACTCGGCCCGAGGCGGCTGGGGGGCGTGGCGCTGGGCTTCCTGGGCTGCGCGCTGGTGGTGGGGCCCGGCGCCTCCTTTCCGCCTGGCGCGGTGCCCGGCTTTCTCTGCGCGGCGGGGGCGGCGCTGACCTGGTCGGTCTATTCCGTCACGGCGCGGCGGCTTTCAGGGGTGCCGACCGAGGCGGTGGCCGGCTTCTGCCTGGCCTCCGGCATCCTGGCCGGGCTGGCGCATCTGGTCTTCGAGCCGGTGGTGGTGCCGGATGCGCGGCAATGGGTTTCCGCCCTGCTGCTGGGGCTGGGACCGGTGGGCGCGGCCTTCTTCCTGTGGGACCGGGGCATGAAGCGGGGCGACCCGCGGCTGCTGGGCACGCTGGCCTATGCCGTTCCGGTCGCCTCCACCCTTCTCCTTCTCCTCGCCGGAGAAGGCGCGCTGACGGCGCGGATCGCCGTGGCGGCGGGGCTGGTGATCGGCGGGGGGTGGCTTGCCGCCTCCGCCCGGGACACGGCGCCGGGCTGAGCGCCCGGCCCGGCCTTTCCGGATCAGGGCCTGCGCAGCAGGGCCCGCACCACCTCGGCATGGCCCTGGTGCTTCGGCCCTTCGTCCAGGAGCACCGTGCCTTCCAGGCATTCCAGCATCTCCAGGCCGGCGAAATGCCGCCGCACCAGCGCGGCGGACCAGAGGAGGTCCGGATCGCGCGGGCCGCCGGAGCGGCGCCCTTCCTGGGCGGGGGTGAAGGCTTCCAGCACCAGCAGCCCGCCCGGCGCCAGCGCCTCGGCCGCCCGGGCGGCGACCAGGGCGCGGTCGGCTGGCGGGAGATGCACGAAGATCCAGGCGACCAGGTCGAATCCGACCCGCGGCCAGTTCCAGGCGGTGAGGTCGGCCACCACGGTCCGTAGGGGCACGCCGCGCGCCTGGGCCAGCTTCTCCGCCTTGGCCAGCCCGGTGGCGGACCAGTCCACGGCGGTGACATCCAGCCCCCGCCCGGCCAGCCAGGCGCCGTTGCGCCCCTCGCCATCGCCGATCGCCAGGGCGCGCATCCCGGGCCTCAGCCGGGCGGACTGGGCTTCGAGGTAGCGGTTCGGCGCCTCCCCGAAGGCGAAGCCGCCCTCGGCATAGCGGGCGTCCCATGCGGCGGCGTCGCTCATGCCGGGTAGGGGCGCGCCCCGAAAATGGCGCTGCCGACGCGCAGCTGGGTGGCCCCGCAGGCGATCGCGGCCTCGAAATCGCTGCTCATGCCCATCGAGAGGATGCCCAGCCCCTCCCTCGCGGCCAGTTCAGCCAGCCAGCGGAAATGGGGGGTGGGGTCCTCGCCCTCGGGCGGGATGCACATGAGGCCGGAGATGGCGAGGCCGTGCTCCTCCCGGCACTGGCGGAGGAAGGCGGAGGCCTCGTCCCGCGCCACGCCGGATTTCTGGGGCTCGGCGCCCGTGTTCACCTGCACCAGCAGGCCGGGCGCGCGGCCTTCCTTGCGGATGGCCTCGGCGATGGCGGCGGCCAGCTTCGGGCGGTCCAGGCTTTCGATCACGTCGGCCACGCGCACGGCGTCCCGCGCCTTGTTGGTCTGAAGCCCGCCGATGATGTGCAGGCGCATGGCGGGATGGTCCGGCCGCAGTTCCGGGAACTTGCCCGCCGCCTCCTGCACCCGGTTTTCCCCGAACACGGACTGGCCCGCGGCCAGCGCGGCGCGCACGGCCCCGGCCGGATGGGTCTTGGAGACGGCGACCAGCGTCACCCCGGCGGGATCGCGCCCGGCCTTGTCGCAGGCTTCGGCGATGCGTGCCTTGATACGGGCGAGGTTCGCGGCGATGGCGTCGGCGTCAGGGGAGGGAAGGTCGGTCATGCGGCGGGGAAGGCTAGGGCAGAACCGGTCGGGTTGGAACGCGCCCATCCCCCGCCTGTGGCTTCTCAGCGATGCGCGGCGCCTGCCGGACCCGCGCGCGGCCGCCCTGCGCCTGCCCCGGGGCGGGGCTGTGCTGGCGCGGGACATGGCCCCGGCGCTGCTCCGGCCCCTGGCGGCCCTGGCCCGGCAACGGCAGCTGGCGCTGGTGGTCGCGGCGGAGGGGCGGACCGCCCTGGCGCTGCGGGCCGGGCTGCACCTGCCGGACAGGCGGCCGGCGCGGGGGCTGCTGCCTTTCCTGCTGGCCCGGCGCCGGCGCCGCCCGCCCCTGCTCTCCGTGGCGGCACATGGCCGGGCCGGCATCGCGCGGGCCCGGCGGCTGCGGGCGGATCTGGTGCTGCTCTCCCCTGTCTTCCCCACGGCCAGCCATCCCGGGGCACCCGGGCTGGGGACGCTGCGCTGGGCGGCCCTGGCGCGGCGGGCCGGGCGGCCGGTGATTGCGCTGGGCGGGGTGAATGCCCGGAACAGCCGGCGGCTGCCCCCGGCTGCGTCCGGCTGGGCCGCGATCGGCGGCCTGTCCTGAGGGCTCTCCCGAGCCCTTTCGGGCCCCTGCTCCATCTGTGGCACGACAGACACAGTGTTTCGCGCATGTCGCGCCCGGGGCCATTGCACGATGGACGCCCCCGAAGCGCCTGAACCATAGTCCCGGCGGGCTCGGCCGACGGGGCGCATCGAACGGTGCACATCTCGCGGCAAACCCGCCGAGGGGGGCGGGCGGGTCGCAGGTAGCGCCGGGACGGTTTCCCGGCACGTCAGGAGGATTTGGGATGCGCAAGCTTCTTCTTGGCAGCACGGCCGTTGCCGCCGCTGCCCTTTTCGCGCCGGGGGCGATGGCCCAGTCGCTGAGCGGTGACGCTTTCTCGTCCCGTCTCCCCGCGGCCGGCACCTCGCTGCGTGGCCTCGAGGTCCGCATCGGCGGCTACTACAAGGCGATGTACAACTACACCCGCCAGGACAACGTGAACACGCCGGATGCCCGCATCGGCAGCTCGGACTTCTCGAACGAGATCGAGATCCACGTCCTGGCCTCCGGCAAGGCCGCGAACGGCCTGCGCTACGGCGTTGCCCTCGAGATCCAGAACGACTCCGTGCGCAACACCACGCAGGGTTCCAAGAACACCCTCGACTATGACGAGGCCTGGGCCTACCTGCAGGGCACGTTCGGCCAGATCCGCTTCGGTGACGAAGACGGCGCCATCGGCCAGCTCCAGTCCGGCCACATCACCGGCTTCGGCCTGGGCGGCCTCGACTCGGGCGACAACAACCAGCAGGTGATCGGCGGCAACTACCGCATGAGCCTGATGGGTCCGAACGACCTGGGCGACAACACCAAGCTCATCTACCTGACGCCGCAGTTCGCTGGCTTCGACGCGGGCGTGAGCTTCGCCTTCAACAACCAGGAAGGCGCCCTGTCGGGCTGCGACGCCGTGACCGTCGCGACCGTCACCACCTGCGACAAGCTCTCCGCCGTGGCCGGTGGCAACAGCCGCCGCCGCAACGAGATCCAGGCCGCCCTGCGCTGGCGCGGGTCCTTCGGCCCGGTCGGCCTGGCCGCAACGGTCGGCTACATCGGCGCTGACTCGGTGAAGAACATCACCGGCAACTCCGCTGACCGCATGGACCTGATCTGGGCCGGCGCCGTGGTGACGGCCTATGGCTTCTCCGTCGGCGGCTGGTACCATGGTGGCCACGGCAACAACGGCAACTTCGCCACCGTGACCCGCGCCGGCGGTGCGGTGCGTGACGACCGCCGTTCGGACGCCTTCCTCGTGGGCGCCACCTACACGATCGACGCCTTCACGGTTGGTGGCCATCTCGCCATGAACTGGTCGGCTGGCAGCCAGACCGCCCCGGCTGGTCGTCGTGACCTCGGCTGGGCCGTTGGCGGCAACTACCGCGTCGCCCCCGGCCTCGACTTCTTCGCCGAGTACATCAACTACGACCGCAAGGAGCGCGGCGTGCAGTTCACGAACGTGGGCCCCGCCGGCAGCGCCGACGTGGACATCGTGCTCGCCGGTTTCCGGGTCGCGTTCTGATCCGGCTTCAGCCGAACGGAAGGGAGGCGGCGGGGAAACCCGCCGCCTCTTTTCATTTCAGGGCCCGGATGGGCGGCTTTTCACGTTTTCTCACTTGCGCCCGGTCGCGCCCCCGCCTTACGTGCCGCGCCATGCGCCATATTCGCCTCGCAGCCCTCGCGCTGCCCGTCCTCCTCGCTGCCTGCAGCCAGGGTCGAATCGTCGAGAACAGCGAATATACCGACGACAGCCAGCGCGCCCGCGTTGCCGGCCGGCTCTCGGGCAATGATGACGGGCTGCTGGTCCTCGGCACCGATCGCAGCCGCAACCGCAACACGGCCGGGGCGCCGGAAGCCAGTAGTGGCCTGGGCGTGAATGCCTATCTCTGGCGCGCCACGCTGGACACGCTGTCCTTCATGCCCCTTTCCTCGGCCGACCCCTATGGCGGCGTGATCATCACCGACTGGTACTCGCCCCCGGCCGCGCAGGGCGAGCGGTTCCGCGCCACGGCCTATATCCTTGGCCGCCAGCTGCGTTCCGACGGCGTCCGCGTCTCCGTCTTCCGCCAGGAGCTGCGGAATGGCGCCTGGGTGGATGCGCCCGTGGCCACGGCGACCAGCGCGGAGCTGGAGGACAAGGTGCTGGCCCGGGCCCGCGAGCTGCGCAGCCAGTCCGCCTCTCTCTGAGCACCGCTTCGGGGCCGCGGCCGGTTGGCCACAGCCCCGATCTGCTTACCCGATCTGCTTACCTGTTGAAGGCGGGAAGGGACCGGATCTCGCCCGAGGCCATGTTCAGCGTCACCCGGCGCTCGCCAGGCGTGACCCGCAGCTGGTCCATGGTGACGGAGACATGCTTCTGGGTAAGGCCCAGGCGGTTCTCCAGCTCGATCACCACGGCGGTGATGCGGCCCTGCGCCGGGTCGATCACCAGGTCCTCGACCTCGCCGATCTCGACATTGTCGGTGCTGTAGACGTCACGGTCCAGCAGCTGCTCGGCCCGGATATGGCCCGCGGGCACGCCCGAGGCCTGGCTGGCGGCGGAAGACTGGGCCATGGCTGGGGCAGCGAGGGTGGCCGCGAGCAGCGCGGCAATGGGGATGATCCGCATTTCGGCTTTCCTTCCCTGGAAGCGCCATAGAACCCCGTGCCTCCCATCCGGTTTCAGGGCCGCCAAGCCCCTTCCCACCCCGCGCCGGGGGGGATAACAGGACGGACCACCAGAAAAGCCTCATAGTCACCCCTCGATGACCGACGGCCCGTCCGACAGCCCCGCCCGTTATGATTTCGCCGCTGCCGAGCCGCGCTGGCAGCAGGCCTGGAGCGATGCCTCCAGCTTCGCCGCGCCGGACGTTCCGGATGGCACGAAACCCAAGTACTACGTTCTTGAAATGTTCCCATATCCCTCGGGCAAGATCCATATGGGGCATGTGCGGAACTATACGCTGGGCGACGTGGTGGCACGCTACAAGCGGGCACGTGGTCACCAAGTGATGCACCCCATGGGCTGGGATGCCTTCGGCCTGCCGGCGGAGAACGCGGCGCGGGAGCGCGGCACGCATCCGGCCGCCTGGACCTATGCCAATATCGCGAACATGCGGTCCGAGCTGAAGAGCATGGGGCTCTCGCTGGACTGGGCGCGCGAATTCGCCACCTGCGATCCCGAGTATTACGGGCAGCAGCAGGCCCTGTTCCTGGATTTCTTGGCGGCCGGGCTGGTGGAGCGCCGCAAGTCCTGGGTGAACTGGGACCCGGTGGACGGCACCGTGCTGGCCAATGAGCAGGTGATCGACGGCAAGGGCTGGCGCTCCGGTGCGCCGGTGGAGAAGCGCGAGCTTTCCCAGTGGTTCCTGGCCATCACCAAGTTCGCGCCGCAGCTGCTGGAAGCCCTGGACACGCTGGAGCGCTGGCCCGAGCGCGTGCGGACGATGCAGGCCAACTGGATCGGCCGCAGCGAAGGGGCGCGGGTGCGCTTCCAGCTGGCCGAGCCGGTGGACGGCACAAGCGAGGTGGAGGTCTTCACCACCCGCCCGGACACGCTCTACGGCATGTCCTTCCTGGCGGTCGCGGCCGAGCATCCGCTGGCCGCCGCCGCGGCCGCGCGGAACCCGGCGGCGGGCGACTTCATCGCTGAGTGCCGCAGCCAGGGCACCAGCGAGGCAGCCATCGAGCAGGCGGAGAAGAAGGGCTTCGACACCGGCTTCCGGGTGAAGCACCCCTTCATCGAGGGGGCGACCTTCCCGGTCTGGATCGCGAATTTCGTGCTGATGGAATACGGCACGGGCGCGCTGTTCGGCTGCCCCGCGCATGACCAGCGCGACCTGGACTTCGCCCGCAAGTATGACCTGCCCGTGCCGCCCGTGGTGCTGCCGCCGGGCGAGGATCCCGCCAGCTTCGCCATCGGGAAGAATGCCTGGACCGGGGACGGCACGCTGTTCAACTCCGCCTTCCTGGATGGGCTGGGCAGCGATGCCGGAAAGCGCGCCGCCATCGACGCGCTGGAAAAGAAGGGCCTCGGCCAGGGCGTGGTGAACTGGCGCCTGCGCGACTGGGGGGTTTCCCGCCAGCGCTACTGGGGCTGCCCCATCCCGGTCATCCATTGCGATGATTGCGGCATCGTACCCGTGCCCAAGGACCAGCTTCCGGTGCGCCTGCCGGAGGATGTGGATTTCAGCCGCCCCGGCAACCCGCTGGACCACCATCCCAGCTGGAAGCATGTCGCCTGCCCGTCCTGCGGCAAGCAGGGCCGGCGTGAGACGGACACTTTCGACACCTTCGTCGACAGTTCCTGGTATTTCGCCCGCTTTACCGCCCCGCGCGCGGAGACGCCGCTGGTGGCGGAGGCCGCGAATGGCTGGCTGCCGGTGGACCAGTATATCGGCGGGATCGAGCACGCGATCCTGCACCTGCTCTATTCCCGCTTCTTCACCCGCGCCCTGTCCACCATGGGCCAGCTGAAGACGCCCGAGCCCTTCGCCGGGCTCTTCACCCAGGGAATGGTTCAGCACGCCTCCTACAAGGCGCCCGATGGCCGCTGGCTGGCGCCGGACGAGGTGGACGTGGCCGCGGATGGAAGCGCGACGGAGAAGGGCACGGGCGTGCCGCTCATCGTCTCGCGCAATGACAAGATGTCGAAGTCCAAGCGGAACACGATCGACCCCGGGGCCATCATCTCCCGCTACGGGGCCGATACGGCGCGCTGGTTCATCCTCTCGGACAACCCGCCGGAGCGGGATATGGAGTGGAGCGAGGCCGGCGTGTCCGGCGCGCATCGTTTCGTGCAGCGCATCTGGCGGCTTGCCACCACGCTGGACCAGCGTGCCGGCGATGGCGAGGCGCGGCCGCTGATGCAGGCCAGCCACCGCACCATCGCGGCGGTGACCGGGGCGCTGGAGAGCTTCGCCTTCAACGTGGCGGTGGCCCGGCTGCATGAATTCGCCAATGCCATCGAATCCTCCCCCGCCCCGCTGGACGCGCGGCGCGAGGCCGTTGCCATCCTGGCCCGACTGGTGGCGCCGATGATGCCGCACTTGGCAGAGGAGATCTGGTCCATCCTGCATCCGGGCAGCACGGAGCTGGTGGCCGGCATGGCCTGGCCCGAGGCGGATCCCGCGCTGCTGGTGGCGGAGAGCATGACCATTGCCGTGCAGGTGCTGGGCAAGCTGCGCGCCACCCTTTCCGTGCCCGTGGGCATCGGCGAGGCGGAGTTGATGGCCCTGGCGGAAGCGGAGGAGAATGTGCAGCGTGCCATCGGCGGCAAGCCCATCCGGAAGCGCATCCATGTCCCAGGCCGCGTGGTCAACTTCGTTGTCTGAACGCCCCCTGCCCCGCCGGAGCCTTCTCCTGGCCGGGCTGGCGGCCAGCCTGGGGGGCTGCGGCTTCCGCCCGCTCTACGGCCCATCCGAGGCAGGCCAGCCGGCCATCGCGCCGCAGCTGGCCTCGGTGCGGGTGGGACGGCTGACCAACCGCACCGGGCAGCTGCTGCATCAGGCGCTGGAGAGGCGGCTCGCGGCGGCCGACCGCAGCGGTCCCGCGGCCCGCTACGAGCTGACGGTGGTGCCGCAGACGGCCTATGAGGCCCAGGGCTACCGCCGCGACGGCGCGCCCTCGCGTTTCCGCATGGTGATGACGGCGCCCTGGACACTGCAGACCATCGGCGTGCCGCCCCGTCCGGTGGCCAATGGCAATGCGCGCGCGATCGACGCCTACAACTATCTCGACAACGAATATTTCGCCTCCCTCCTCAGCAGCGAGGCCGCGGAGCGCCGCCTGGTGGAACAGGTGGCCCAGGACATCGTGACGCGGCTCGCCATTGCCTTCCGCGAGAACCCGCCGGCCTGAGCCGCCCATGAAGCTCGATGCGCGCCGCCTTCCGGCCTTCCTGAAGGATCCCGGCGCTACCCGTGCCGCCCTTCTCTTCGGGGAAGATGCCGGGCTGGCGCGGGAACGCGCCGATGCGCTGCAGGAGGCCGTGGCGCCCGGCAATGATCCGTTCCGCGTGGCCGAGCTGCCCCGCGAGGCGGCTGCCCGTCCTGGCGCCCTGGCCGGCGAGGCAGCGGCGCTGGCGCTGACAGGCGGGCGCCGCGTGGTGCGGGTGCGGGACGCGACGGATGCTCTTGCCCCCGCGCTGCGGGAGGTACTGGAAGCCCCCGGCGACACGCTGATCATCCTTGAAGCCGGCGAGTTGCAGGCCCGGTCCAAGCTCCGCCAGCTGGCCGAGACCCATGCGCGCGCCGCTGCCATCCCCTGCTACAGGGAGCGCGGGGCGGAGCTTTCGGCCACCATCGCCGCCATCCTGAAGGAGGAAGGCGTCACGGCCGAGGCGGCCGCCATTGCCTGGCTGGCCGGCCGCCTGGGCGATGATCGCCAGACGCTGCGGCGAGAACTGGAAAAGCTGGCCCTCTATGCCGGGCGGGGTGGAAAACTGGCGGAGGAGGATGTTCTCGCCTGCATCGGCGATGGCTCCGCGCTGGAGATGGACGAGGCGCTGGTGGCCGCCACGGCCGGGGACGTGGCCATGGCCGACCGGGCACTGGAATCCGCCATGTCCGAGGGCGCCAACCCCGTGCAGGTGCTGCGGGCCCTGCTACGCCATGTGCAGCGCCTGCACCTGGCCTCCGTGGCCGGCATCCAGGCGCTTCAGCCGCCCGTCTTCTTCCGGAGCAAGCCGGGCTTCGAGAAGGCGCTGCGTATCTGGCGGCCGGAAGCGCTGGAAGCCGTGCTGGCGGGGCTGCTGGAAGCGGAGCGGCAGAGCAAGTCCGGCGGAACCGGGCGGCCTGTTCCCGATGCGGCAGTGGCACGGGCAGCCCTGCTGACGCTGGCACGACAGTCGGCGATCCTGGCGCGGCGGGGGTGACAGTGGTTTTCTTATCTTGTGGGGGTGGTCTGTCCCGGGGAGAGGAAGAAGGGATTCTTCCTCTCCCCGGACCCCTCACCATCGTCTTTTTCTATCGGTTGGAGCGGTTCGGCTGACGGTGCGCCTCCGGTCCATGACCGGAGGCGACTGCAAGGGCAGGAGCAGGGGTAGAGACCCCGTGTTGCATCGTATCCGCGGCAGCCAGACTGGGTTCCAAGGGCCTCAGGCCCTTGGCGGGTGAGGTCCGGAGAGGGCAGAGCCCTCTCCGGAAACCAAGATTTCAGAACTCGGCGTGCCCGGCCATGGGGACGCCAGCAGCGTCAGTTTCCCTATCCAGCCTAGCCCTGCAGCAGGCGAATAATCCCGTCCAGCTGGTCGAGGTCCCGGTAGGAGATCGTCACCTTCCCCCCCTTTCCCCCGTGCTCGATGGCCACCCTCAGGCCCAGGCGCTCCGACAGTTCGCGTTCCAGCGCGCGGGTTTCGGCATCCTGGCCCCTGCGGGCGGCGCGGGGTCGGTCGGCGGCGGCGGCCAGGGCTTCGGTCTGCCGCACGTTCAGGCCGCGGGTCACGACCATCTCGGCCAGGCGCACCGGGTCGGGTGCGGTCAGAAGGGCACGGGCATGGCCGGCGGTCAGGCTGCCGCGGCCGAGCATCTGGCGCACACCCTGCGGCAGGCCCAGCAGGCGCATGGTATTGGCGACATGGCTGCGGCTTTTGCCGACGGCGGCGCCCAGGGCTTCCGCCTTCAGGCCGAACTCCTCCGTGAGGCGGCGGTAGCCCTCCGCCTCCTCCAGGGCGTTCAGGTCTTCGCGCTGGAGGTTCTCGACCAGGCCGGCGGC
This sequence comes from Pararoseomonas baculiformis, assembly GCF_017813395.1. GTDB lineage: Bacteria > Pseudomonadota > Alphaproteobacteria > Acetobacterales > Acetobacteraceae > Roseomonas > Roseomonas baculiformis. The sequence goes on from NZ_JAGIZB010000006.1 coordinate 122,514, forward strand.
CATGGCGGCGCGGTCGTCCATCTCGCGGACGCTGACGGGCACCTCATGCAGCCGGGCGGCCTGGGCGGCGCGCCAGCGGCGCTCCCCGCCGATGATCTGGTAGCTGCCCTTCGCCCCGGGCTTGGGCCGCACGAGGATGGGCTGGAGAACGCCGTGTTCGCGGATGGAGGCGGTCAGCTCGGCCAGGGCCTCCTCGTCCATCGGGCCGCGCGGCTGGAAGGGGCCGGGCTCCAGCGCCTCCACGGGCAGGGTCTGGGGGGTGGCAGCCGCCGGGGCGGACTCGTCGCCCAGCAGGGCCGAGAGGCCCATTCCGAGGCGGGTGGGCTTGCGGCTCATGCGGCGCCTGCCTTGGCCTGGCGTGCCCGGGCGCGGTCGCGCTTCAGCAGCTCGGCCGCCAGCTTGATGTAGGCCTGCGCGCCGGAGGAGCGGATATCGTAGAGCAGCACGGGAAGGCCGTGGGATGGCGCCTCGGAGACGCGGATGTTGCGGGGGATCACCGTGTCGTACACCCGGTCCTTGAAGAAGCTGCGGACATCGCGCGCAACCAGCTCGGAGAGGTTGTTGCGGCGATCGAACATGGTCAGGACGATTCCGTCCAGCGCCAGCTCCGGGTTCAGCCGCTTCACGCGCTCCACCGTGCGCGCGATCTGGGAGATCCCCTCAAGCGCGAAGAACTCGGTCTGCAGCGGGACCATGACGGATTGCGCCGCGACGAGGGCGTTGAGGGTGAGCAGCCCGAGCGAGGGCGGGCAGTCGACCAACAGGTAGTCGTAGCGGGCCAGGGTGGCGGCATCGCGCGACAGGGCGTCGGCGAGGCGCCGCTCGCGGTCCTCCATGCCGACCATCTCGATTTCCGCGCCGGCGAGGTCGTTGTCGGCGGGCAGGAGATCGAGGCCCGGGATCTTGCTGGGGCGGATCAGCTCGGCCAGCGGGCGGTCCCCCACCAGCAGGGCATAAGTGCCGGCGCCGCGCCCGTTGCGGGGCACGCCGAGGCCGGTGGAGGCATTTCCCTGGGGATCCATGTCCAGCAGCAGCACGCGCTTGGTGCTGGCCAGGGCGGTGGCCAGGTTGATGGCCGTGGTGGTCTTGCCCACGCCGCCCTTCTGGTTGGCGAGCGCGATGCGGCGCGGGCCGGAGGCACGCGCGGGGTTGGGGCGGTCAGGTGCCGGCACGGCAGATTCCGGATATGCGAAGGATGGTGGCGCCCGGTTCGGTACGGCTCTCGAAGCGCTCGGCGGTCATTGTCCAACCCGCCTCGGCGGCGGTCAATTCGGCTTCCGCGTTCCGGCCCTTCGGGAAGATCGCAACGCCACCAGGGGCGAGCAGCCGGGCTGCATGGCCGAGCAGCACGGACAGGGGCGCCAGGGCGCGCGCGCTGACCAGGGCCAGCGGCAGAAGCTGTACGGCCTCGATCCGTTCGGCATGCACGCGGACATGCGACAGGCCGAGCTCGGCCGAGGCGGCGAGCAGGAAGGCGGCCTTGCGCCGGTCCGATTCCACGAGGTGCCAGGGGCGCGACCTGTCCGCAATGGCCAGCACCAGCCCGGGGAAGCCGCCGCCGGTGCCGAGATCAGCCGCCGGTCCGCCGCCGGGGGGCAGCAGTGGAAGGAGTTGCAGCGAATCCGCGATGTGACGGGCGCGCAGCGTGGCTGCATCGCGCTCCGCCACTAGGTTGATGCGGGCATTCCACTTGAGGAGCAGGGCGAGGAAAGCATCCAGCCCGGCCTCCGTTTCACGTGAAATCACGGCGTCCGGTGCCTTCACGCCGCCCCCGCCCTGGCAAGTGCCTGTGAACGCCGGAGGAAGCCCGCCAGGGCCACCAGCGCGGCGGGCGTCACGCCCGGCACGCGCCCGGCAGCGCCCAGCGTGGCGGGCCGGGCCGTGGAGAGGCGCTGCCTCATCTCCGTGGAGAGGCCGGCGATGATGGCGAAGTCGACATCCTCGGGAATGGGCAGGCGCTCCTCGCGCTCCAGGGCGGCAAACTCGGCGGCCTGGCGGGAGAGATAGGGAGCGTAGAGCGCCTCCGTCTCCAGCTGCTCCCGGACGCCGCGCGGCAGGTCATGCAGCCAGGGGAAGGCGGCTTCCAGAGCCGGGCCGGCGGCGGCGGGCAGGGCCATCACCTCCAGCAGGGAACGGGGCACGCCATCCTGGTTCACCGCGATGCCGGCCGCGGCCAGGGCGGCGGGGGTGGCGACCGATGCCCTCGCACGCGCCAGGGCATCCTGCACTGCCCGGGCAAAGGCGCGGTGCCGCGCCGCGCGCTCCGGCCCCACGCAGCCCCAGTCGATGCCGCGCTCGGTCAGCCGCAGCCCGGCATTGTCGGCCCGCAGCCGCAGCCTGTGCTCCGCGCGGGCGGTGAGCATGCGATAGGGTTCCGTCACGCCCTGGGTCACGAGGTCATCCACCAGCACGCCGGCATAGGCTTCGGTTCGCAGCAGCAGGCGTGGCTCGCCGCCCCCTGCCCTCTGCGCCGCGTTCAGCCCGGCCAGGAGGCCCTGGGCGGCCGCTTCCTCATAGCCTGTGGTGCCGTTCACCTGGCCCGCCAGGAAGAGGCGCGGCACGGCCCGCACCTCCAGGCTGGGCCGCAGGGCGCGGGGGTCCAGGTGGTCGTATTCGATGGCATAGCCGTGCCGCAGGATGCGCGCGCGGCCCAGGCCGGGAATGCTGGCGATGGCGGCTTCCTGCACCTCTCGCGGAAGGCTGGTGGAGATGCCGTTCGGATAGACCGTGGGGTCGTCCAGCCCTTCCGGTTCGAGGAAGATCTGATGCCGCTCGCGCTCCGCGAAGCGCACCACCTTGTCCTCGATGGAAGGGCAGTAGCGCGGCCCGGCACCCTGGATCTGGCCGGTGTAGATCGGCGCACGGTCCAGCGCGCCGCGGATGATCTCATGCGTGCGGGGCGTGGTGGCCGTGATGCCGCAGACCACCTGCGGGCCGGTGATCCGCTCCGTCATCCAGGAGAGGGGTTCGGCCGGGTCGTCCCCGGGCTGCGGCTCCACCGCGTCCCAGTCGATCGTGCGGCCATCCAGCCTGGGCGGTGTGCCAGTCTTGAGCCGGCGCACGGGCAGGCCAAGGCCCAGCAGCGCGAGGGCCAGCCCGACCGAGGCCGGGTCGCCATGCCGCCCGGCGGGCATCCGCTCCTCGCCCAAATGGATCTCGCCGCGCAGGAAGGTGCCGGCCGTGACGACCACGGCGCCGCAGGCGATCCGGGTGCCGTCGCCGGTCAGCACGGCATCGATCCCGCCATCAGCCCCGCGCTCCAGCCCCTCCGCCACGCCTTCGCGGAGGGTGAGGTTGGGCGTGGCCTCCAGCAGGGCGCGAATGGCGCGGCGGTAGAGGCCTCGGTCCGCCTGGGCGCGCGGCCCGCGTACCGCCGGGCCCTTGCTCCGGTTCAGGAGCTTGAAATGGATGCCTGCGGCATCGGCCGCCCGGCCCATCAGCCCGTCCAGCGCGTCCACCTCGCGCACGAGGTGCCCCTTGCCCACGCCGCCGATCGCCGGGTTGCAGGACATCTCACCCAGCCCGTCGATCCGGTGCGTCAGCAGCAGGGTGCGCGCGCCGCAACGGGCCGCCGCCGCGGCCGCCTCGGCCCCGGCATGCCCGCCACCCACCACCACCACGTCAAAGTCAGCCGCCATGTGGCGCCTATACCGAAGCGGTCGCCCCGGGTCACTTCCCGATGCAGAACTCGGCGAAGACGCGGTCCAGAATTTCTTCTGCCCCGACCTTCCCGGTAAGGCGGCCGAGGGCGCGAAGCGCCTCGCGCAGCGCATCCGCGCGCAGCTCGGGCAGGGCGGCACCCGCGGCTTCCCGCAGCCATGCGAGGGCATCGCGCAGGGCCGCCCGGTGGCGCGGGCGGGAGATGAGCGTGGCGCCGGATGCGGGGGCGAGGCGCATGGCCTCCGCTTCCAGCCGGGCACGCAGTTCCTCCAGCCCCTGCCCCGTGCGCGCGGAGACGCGCAGCGCGCCAGGGAAGGGCAGGCTGCCCACATCGGATTTGGAGACGACCGGGATGCAGGGCCGCCGCTCCAGCAGGGCTAGGGTGGCGGGATCGGGCGGCGCATCGCCCGGAAGCACGGCCAGGACGATATCGGCCTCCTCGCCCCTGTGCAGCGCGCGGCGGACGCCCTCGGCCTCGATCTCGTCGGCGGCCTCCCGCAGCCCCGCCGTATCGGCCAGCACGGCCGGCAGGCCGGCCAGCACCAGGCGCGCCTCGACGATGTCCCGCGTGGTTCCGGCCCGGGCGGAGACGATGGCGGCCTCTCGCCCGACCAGCGCGTTCAGCAGCGAGGATTTGCCGGCATTCGGGGCGCCGAGGATGGCGACATCCAGCCCGGTGCGGATGCGCTCCCCACCCGCATCGGCTTCGAGCCGGTTCCCGATCTCGGCGGCAAGGGATGCGATGCCCTCCCCCACGCTTCGCTCCAGCGTGCCCGGCAGGTCCTCGTCCTCGAACTCGATCAGGGCCTCCTGCCGGGCCAGCAGCCCGGCCAGCCGGTCTGCCCAGCCATGGCAGAGCACCGCCAGCCCGCCACCGGCCAGGCGCAGCGCCTGCCTTGCCTGTGCGGCCGTCTCGGCTTCGATGAGGTCGATCACGCCCTCGGCGGCGGTCAGGTCCATGCGGCCGTTCAGCACCGCGCGGCGGGTGAATTCTCCAGGCTCTGCCGGGCGGGCGCCGAGCGCGACCAGGGCATCGCCCACCCCCTCCACCACGGCGGGGCCCCCATGCAGGTGCAGCTCCGCCGAATCCTCGCCGGTGTAGGAGGATGGGCCGGGAAACCAGAGCACCAGCGCCTTGTCCAGCACCTCGCCGCGGAGGTCGCGCAAGCGGCGCAGGGAGGCGAGCCTGGGCTGCGGGAGGGTTCCGGCCATGGCAGCCAGCAGCCCCCCCGCCCCCGGGCCGGAGAGACGGATGAGAGCAATGGCCGCGCGGCCTGGCGCCGTGGCCAGGGCGAAGATCGTGTCAGGCATGGCGCCCATCCTGCCGGGCGGGATGTGTTCAGCCCTTCTCCTTGCCGGGTGGCACGTCCTTTTCGGTCAGCATGAGCCGGGGTACGCGCCCCTTGTCGCGGACGTGGGTGGCCAGGATCTCGTCGATGTCCTCACGCGTGTCCGCGCGGTACCAGACGCCCTCGGGGTAGATGACCATGGCAGGGCCGAACTCGCAGCGGTCCAGGCAGCCCGCGCTGTTCACGCGCACGCGCTTCAGGCCCATCTCCTTGGCCCGTGCCTTCATGTAGTCCCGCAGTGCCTCCCCCCCTCGCGCGGCGCAGGAGCCGCGGCGGTGCCCATCGGGCCGGCGGTTGGTGCAGACGAAAAGGTGCACATCGAACCAGAGCGGCGGATCCGTTTCTGTTTCACGTGAAACGGCGGGGTGGTAATCGGCCAAGGAAAGGGCATCCTCGATGGAGAAGCTTTCCCGCATGTAGAGCCCACGCCGCTTCCGCGCGAGGGCTGGGCGGGTAAGGAAGTCGCACTCACGAGCTTCCTGCAAACCCCGCTTGACGCGGGGCCCGGCTCGCCCGACGAATGCCCCAGGCCAACCCATGCCCCAGACCTTCATCCACACCCCTCTCGGCACCCTCACCATCTCGGAGGAGGACGGCGCCATCGTTGCCCTCGATTGGGGCCAGGGCCGCGACCGGGAGGAATCCCCGTTGCTGCGGCGCGCCGCCGACCAGCTGCAGGACTACATGGATGGGCTGCGGACGGAGTTCGACCTGCCGCTGAAGCCCATGGGCAGCCCCTTCCGCCAGCGTGTCTGGCAAGCCCTGCGGGAGATCCCGCATGGGGAAACCCGCTCCTATGCTGACCTCGCCCGCCTGCTCGGCACCGCGTCCCGCGCCATCGGCGGGGCGAATGGCGCCAATCCGATCCCCATCATCATCCCGTGCCACCGCGTGATCGGCGCGGGCGGGGTGATCGGGGGCTATTCGGCCGAGGGCGGCGTCGCGACCAAGCGCTGGCTCCTGGCCCTGGAGCGGCGGACCCGCCGCGCCGACCCGGACCGGCCGGACCTGCTGGACAGCATCCCCCCCACCCCGCACGGAGAAGGCGCCCCTGGCGCCTCCAAGGCGTCCTAGGAACCCTGCCCATGAACCACGCCATTCGCCTTCATGAGCCGGGCGGCCCGGAGAACCTGACCTGGGAGGAAGTGCCGCTTCCCAGCCCCAAGCCGGGCGAAGCCCTGGTCCGCCACGCGGCGGTCGGGCTCAACTTCATCGACATCTATTTCCGCACGGGACTCTACAAGGCCCCCTCGCTTCCGGCCGTGATCGGCATGGAAGCCTCGGGCACCGTGGAGGCCGTGGGCGAAGGGGTGGAAGACCTCAAGCTTGGCGACCGCGTGGCCTATGCCATGGGGCCGATCGGCGCCTATGCGGAGTTCCGCACCATCCCCGCCAAGGTGCTGGTGAAGCTGCCGGACGACATCGATTTCCGCACGGCCGCCGCCATGATGCTCCAGGGCCTCACGGCCCAGTATCTCCTGCGCCGCACCTATCGCCTCCAGGCCGGTGAGACGATCCTGGTGCATGCGGCGGCAGGCGGCGTGGGCCTCATCCTCTGCCAGTGGGCGAAGGCACTGGGCGCCACGGTCATCGGCACGGTCGGGACGGAAGCAAAGGCCGAGCTGGCCCGCGCCCATGGCTGCGACCATGTCATTCTCCAGGGGGAGGATCTTCCCGCCCGCGTGGACGAGATCACCCGGGGGGCCCGCCTGCCCGTGGTGTATGACAGCATCGGCCGCGACACCTTCCTCGCTTCGCTGGACTGCCTCGCGCCCTTCGGGCTGATGGTCTCCTACGGCAACGCCTCCGGCCCCGTCACGGGTGTCGATCTTGGCATTCTCGCGGCCAAGGGCAGCCTCTTCGTGACCCGCCCGACCCTGGCGACCCATACCGCGCGGCGCGAGGACCTGCTGGCCATGTCGGAGGACCTGTTCGAGGTCGTGCGCAGCGGCAAGGTGAGGATCGAGATCAACCAGACCTTCGCGCTGCGCGACGCGGCCGAGGCGCACAGGGCGCTTGAGGCCAGAAAGACCACGGGCAGTACGATCCTTCTGCCGTAATCTTTCCGGCGAAGAGGCAAGTTTTCCGTTACCGCAAAAAATCCTGCAGAAAGGCCACCTGACGGTGGCCTTTTCCTTTTCAGCCCTTCATGAAGTAGCGGTATCGATAGGCCTCCCGGAACCCAGCTGCCTCATAGACACGGCGCGCGTTGACGTTGCCGGGGGCCACCTGGAGCCAGCAGGTTTCCGCGCCCTGCCGCCTTCCCCAGCCCGCCAGCGCGCCCAGCAGGCGCCGCCCGAGGCCAAGGCGGCGGAACTCCGGCCGCACCGCGAGGTCGAAGAGCCCGCACCATGCTCCATCCGCCACGGCATGCCCGCAGGCGGCAGGCTCCTCGCCCTCTTCCAGCACGAGCCAGGCGGCAGGCCGGGCGAAGAGGGGCAGGGCCTGCTCCTTCTCGGCGCGCCTGGCAGGGCCCTGATGCTCGGCCGTGGCCAGGATGGAGAGCCAGTCGGCCTCCGGGCCGGCCAGCCAGCGGGCGGCGGGGTCCTCGGCCGCGGGCACCTGCCCCAGCATGACCAGCGCGCCTTCCTTCTCCCGATAGCCGCGGCCCTCCAGCAGCCCCAGCAGCCCGGGTGGGTCGAGCGGGGTGGAACGGAAGCAGCAAGGCATGCCGAGCCGGGCATAATGCGCCTCGATCCGGGTCACGCGCCCTTCCAGGCCGGGATCCGGCGCGGGGTCCAGGGAACAGGCGGCATTGGCGCGGCCCGTGCCGCCCAGGAACGCGCGGATGACGAAGCCGCCATCCCATGCCACCCGCGGCGCCGGCACGGCGTTCAGCGCGGCCCGCTCCAAAGCGCCGATATCAGTGGTTTCCGTCAAAGCCATCCGTTCAAGCTCTCTCATCGCTCCCATCGGTGGGATGCTGCCCCGGAGAAGCGGCCGCGGATGCTTCCACCCCCGCAGCCCGGCTCCGCACCCGCCGGACGTCTTTCCACCGCAGCGTGATGCCGGTCCCGCAACCGGGCCTCAAGGGCCGCGTTGGTCACCCACACCACGACGGTTCATGGAGACAAACCAGATGAAGAAGACCCACCTCGCACTTGCCCTCGCCGCCGGCCTGATCGCGGGCCCCGCCCTCGCCCAGTCCCCGGCCCCGCAGGGCCCGGTTTCCACGGCGCCGACGCCGCGCGCGCCGGGTGGCGTTGCCCCGGACCAGGGCGCTGGCGTGCCTGGCATCGCTGCCTCCCCGGCCGCTCCCGGCGGCGCCGGCCTGCCCACCAGCCCGCAGGCTGGCGTTCCCGGCACCCAGGCGCCGTCCCAGATCGGCCGCTGAGCCGAACCGGGTAACCGGATACGAAAAGGGCCTGCCCCGGCAACGGGGCAGGCCCTTTCTTCATGGCCCCGCCGCAGCGGGCAGCCTCAGGTGTTCATCGCGTCGAAGAAGTCCTGGTTGGTCTTGCTGTACTTCAGCTTGTCCAGCAGGAACTCCATCGCGTCCTGCGTGCCCATCGGGTTCAGGATCCGGCGCAGCACCCACATCTTCGACAGCTCAGCGCGATCCACCAGCACCTCTTCCTTGCGGGTGCCGGACTTGGTGATGTCGATCGCGGGGAAGACGCGCTTGTCCGAGAGCTTGCGGTCAAGGACGATTTCCGAGTTACCGGTGCCCTTGAACTCCTCGAAGATCACCTCGTCCATGCGGCTGCCCGTGTCGATCAGGGCAGTTGCGATGATGGTGAGCGAGCCGCCTTCCTCGATGTTGCGCGCCGCGCCGAAGAAGCGCTTCGGCCGCTGCAGGGCGTTGGCGTCCACGCCGCCCGTCAGCACCTTGCCCGAGGAGGGCACGACGGAGTTGTAGGCGCGGCCGAGGCGCGTGATGGAGTCCAGAAGGATCACCACGTCCCGCTTGTGCTCGACCAGGCGCTTGGCCTTCTCCAGCACCATTTCCGTCACCTGCACGTGGCGCGTGGCCGGCTCGTCGAAGGTGGAGGCGACAACCTCGCCGCGCACGGTGCGCGCCATGTCCGTCACCTCTTCCGGCCGCTCGTCGATGAGCAGCACGATGAGGAAGACATCGGGATTGTTGGCGGAGATGGACTTGGCGATGTTCTGCAGCATCACCGTCTTGCCGGTGCGCGGGGGCGCGACGATCAGCGCGCGCTGGCCCATGCCGATCGGCGAGACCAGGTCGATCACCCGGTGCGTGTTGTCCTTCAGCGGGCCCTTCTTGTCGGCCTGCGCCGCCTCGGCTTCCGGGTTCTCCATCCGCAGGCGCCGGGTGGGGTAGAGCGGGGTGAGGTTGTCGAAGTTCACCCGGTGGCGCACCGCCTCGGGCGGCTCGAAATTCACCGTGTTGACCTTCAGGAGGGCGAAGTAGCGCTCCCCGTCCTTGGGTGCGCGGATCTGCCCTTCGACCGTGTCACCGGTGCGCAGCGCGAAGCGGCGGACCTGGGCGGGCGAGATGTAGATGTCGTCCGGCCCCGGAAGGAAGTTGGACTGGGGGTTCCGCAGATAGCCGAAGCCATCGGAGAGGATCTCGAGCGTGCCATCGCCGTAGATCGCCTGTCCGTTCTCGGCGACCTGCTTAAGGATGGCGAACATCATGTCCTGCTTGCGCAGCGAGGAGGCGTTCTCGACGCCGACCTCCTCCGCGAAGGCGAGCAGGTCGCCCGGGGATTTGGCCTTGAGTTCGGAGAGGTGCATTCGGGGTGGTCTCGATCGCCAGGGGTGGTGAACCTCTGGCCGAAGGGGAAGGGTGCACGGAACCTGGATCGAACCTGGCCTGGGGCCAGATCCTCCGCCGGGCGGCGGGATTCCGATGGCGATGCACGGGGCGGTGGAGGCTTCCGGGAACCCAGGGCTCTACACCGGCATGAAACCTAAAAGGGCGGTCCACCACGCGTCAAGCGGTCACATGGGAAAAAGAACCGCGAAATCAAGAGGAGGCGCCCCCGCCCGGAGGAGGGACAGAGGCCGGGCGGCTCAGAAGGGCCGCACGATCACCATGATGACGATCAGCACGAGAAGCACGGTCGGGATCTCGTTCGCGGCCCGCCAGTAGCGCTCGCTCCTCGGGCGCTCGTCACGCTCGAACCTCTTGCGCGCGGCGGCCAGGTGCCCGTGGAAGGCGCTCATGCCCAGGAAGCCGGCCATCTTCCCGTGCCACCAGCCCGCGCCCCAGTCCACCACGCCCGGGGTCAGCACCAGGGTGATGCCCAGCAGCCAGGCGGCGCCCATGGCGGGGTTGATGATGGCGCGCAGCAGCCGCCGCTCCATCACCTTGAACATCTCCGACATCTCGGAGCCCACGGGAACGGTGGAGTGATAGACGTAGAGCCGCGGCAGGTAGAACATCCCGGCCATCCAGGCGAAGACCGCGATCAGGTGCAGCGCCTTGGTCCAGGGATAGAGGTTCGCGAACCAGTCGACCGTCATGCGGCCGCCCCCGCCCGGGCGATGCCCAGCAGCCCCGGCAGGGCGGCGTGGCTGGTGAACACCTCGGCCACCCCAGCCTCCAGCAGGTCCACGGGCCGGGTGTCATGCGCGAAACCCAGCACCCGGCAGCCCGCGGCCAGCCCGGCCCTGGCGCCGGTCACGCTGTCCTCGATCACCACGCAATCGCGCGGGTCCGCGCCACAGAGCCTCGCGGCCGCCAGGTAGAGGTCCGGATGGGGCTTGGGCCGCGCCACGTCCTGGAAGCAGAGAAGCCGCCCCTCGAAATGGCGGAAGAAGGGGAAGAGGCCGGCCTTGTTGCGCAGCTCGTCGCGGCCGGAATTGGAGGCGACGGCCATGGGGAGCCCCGCCGCCGCCACCGCGGCCACGGCGGCTTCCGCGCCCGGAATCGGCTCCAGCATGCCCGAGTGATAGCGCGCGATGATCCGGGCCACGATCTGCTCCGGCCAGTCCGCCGGCAGCTTGCGGCCCAGGTGATGCTCGATGCGCGGCACCATGTCCGGCAGGGCCGTGCCCATGAAGGCCAGCTTCGCGGCCTCCATGGTCATCGGCCATCCACGCTCGGTCAGGTCCTCGGCCACGGCGCCATTCGCCAGGGCCTCGCTGTCCACCAGCACGCCATCGCAATCGAAGAGAACGGCGGCGGGGCGCATCAGGCGTTCACCCGCAGCGGCTGGGCCGCGCCATGCGGGCAGTCCTTGTGGTTCCTGGGGCATTGCCGCCCGCCGGCGAAGGAGCAGAGCTTGCCGCCCGCCACGTCGCGGGATCCGCGCGTCTCCGCCCGCACCCTGTGCACCAGCCCCGCCACGGCCTGGATGAAGGCCGGGTCGGAATTCTGCGCGGGCACGCGGAAATAGCCGGGCACGCCCTTCTCATGGGCCAGCTCGCGGTATTCCACGTCCAGTTCCACCAGCGTCTCGGAATGCTCGGAGACGAAGGCGATGGGGCAGATCAGCAGCGCCACGCCCTCAGCCCCCGCGCGGGCCACCTCCTCCTCCGCGCTCGGCCCAAGCCATTTCTGCGGCGTCACGCGGGACTGGTAGCAGAGCGCGTGGTCCAGCCCCGGGAGGTCCAGCGCCTCCAGCACGGAGGCCACGCTGCGCTCCACCTGCCACTGGTAGGGGTCGCCCTGCTTCACGATCGTCTCGGGCAGGCCATGGGCGCTGAACAGCAGGCGCAGCCGCGTGCCCTCCGGCACCGCGGCACGTGCCTCGTCCCAGGCACGCCGCACGATGGCGGCGGTGGCCTGGGCGAAACCCTCGTCGGAATGCCAGCAGCACAGGGTGGTCGTCGGCACGGAAAGCCGGGCCCTGGCCGCCGCCTCATGCCAGGCGGTGAGGCTGCTGCCCGTCGTGGTCGTGCTGAACTGGGGGTAGAGCGGCAGCAGCACCACTTCGTCCGGGCCCCAGGCCACCACCTCGCGCAGGGCCTGCTCGGTGAAGGGGTGCCAGTAGCGCATGGCGACGAAGCAGCGTGCCTGAACGCCCTCCGCCGAGAGCACCGCCTCCAGCGTCCGCCCCTGCTCCTCGGTCAGCTCCCGCAGCGGGGATTTGCCGCCAAGGATGGCGTAATTCGCCGAGGCCTCCCTGGTGCGCCGCGCGGCGATGAAGCGGCCCAGCGGCTGCCGGATGAAGCCGGGCAGGCGCAGGATGGCCGGATCGGTGAAGAGGTTGGTCAGGAAGGGACGCACCGCCTCCGGGCTGTCAGGCCCTCCGAGGTTGAACAGGACGACGGCGAGTTTCCGCCGCCCCCCCGTTCCTTCGGAGGGAGGCGGCCCGGCCGGGGGCGCGGGCTGGTCAGCGATGCTGGTGCTCATGATGGCGCCAGATGCCACCTCGCCACCCCCGGTCAAGGGGCAAGGCCGCGTCATGGCCCTGGAAACGACCGCGCCATCATAACATCATGGCCCCAGCCCATGGTGGATCCCGGTCCACATCGCCCCGGGCTTCGCCGGGAAGGGTGCGCCGCGGCCTGCACCGGGCCCGCGCGATGCGGCACATTCCCCTTCCTCATCCCGCCCCTGGAAGCAGCCCGAGCCGTCCATGACCATGAACCAGCCCGGCCGCCTCCCTGCCCTGCTCCTGGCCGCTGCCCTGGCGGGCTGCGCCGGCCCCGCCCCGCAGGCGGCCTGGGACGGCCGCCGCGGCTATGGCGGGACAGGGGACTATGGCTACGACCTCACGGCCTCCCGCGCCGAGGCCTTCACCTATCGTGCTCATGCCGCGCGCAGCTATGCGGTTCCCGGGCCGCCATCCGATCCCTGGGGCCCGCATATCCGCGAAGCCTCGGCCCGCTTCGGCGTGCCGGAGCGTTGGATCCGCGCCATCATGCGCCAGGAGAGCGGCGGCCGGCTTTACGATGCCAATGGCTATCCCATCACCTCCCCGGTCGGCGCCATGGGGCTGATGCAGGTGATGCCGCGCACCTATGACATCCTGCGCGCCCGGCACGGCCTGGGCGACGATCCCTATGAGCCGCGGGACAACATCCTCGCCGGTGCCGCCTATATCCGCGAGATGCATGACCGCTACGGGGCCCCCGGCTTCGCCGCGGCCTATAATGCCGGGCCGGACCGGGTGGACGGCTTTCTCTCCGGCTCCATGATCCTGCCGGACGAGACCATTCACTACCTCGCCAGCGTCACCCCGCGCCTCGGCCCGGAGGTGGTCGCCACCGGACCATGGGCGGAATACGCGGGCGGCGGCTACGGGACCACCGCGGTCGCCTATGGCGATGATCCCTCCCTTCGCGCCTTCGAGGGGGGCGGGCTGGTGACGCCCGGCGCCCCGACGGGATGGATGCGCTAGGCGGCGCTCACCCGGCCGCCGCCTGCTCCTCGGTCTTCGGCGCCTCGGCCGCCTGGACGAGGCATAGGACGGCGTCGCGCAGGGAACGGGCCTCGCAGACTCCGCCACCGGCCTCGCGCAGCGCGGTCATGACGGCGCTGTCGCGCTCCGCCCCCCAGAGCCCGGCCACGAGGGTGGCGCCGGGGAAGCGGCGGCGAAGGCGGCGCATGGTGTAGCGGGCGCTGACGGCCCCGCTGCCGCCATTGAGGGCGGAGAGGATCACGGCGCGCACGCCTTCCGTCGGGGTCGCGTCGCGCAGCGCCTCGTTCGGCAGGGCGGTCACGCCGAACCCCTTGAGGGACAGCACCTGGGCGAGCATGACGGTCGCCTGCTCGTCCAGCCGCCCCCGGCCGGCCACGCAGAGCACGGCCCCGGGCGCCGTCCATTCCGGCGCCAGCACCGGGTCCGGCAGGGGCTCGGCCGCTCCCTCGTTCGGGTGCTCCATGGGCCCGTCCGCCACCAGGGCGGGGGCTTCCACGTCCTCATGCTCGGACAGGTCGTCCAGCAGCCCGTCCACCCGGGCGCGCAGCGTGTCCAGCCGGGCCCGGTTCAGGGCGCCGCGCGTCGCGTCCCCCTGCGCCAGGGCCAGGCCGGGCAGGGCGACCGTGTCGTAATAGGCCTGGAGGGGCAGGGTGCGGAGCTGCAGCTCCGCCTGCTCGGCCAGGCCATCCCCGTCCCCGGCCAGGGCGCGTTGGTAGAAGGCCTCGGGCGGTTCCAGCGCGGCCCGGTCCCCCAGCAGCACGTCCAGGAATTCCAGCCGGTCCACATGGCGCCCCAGCACCACAAGCCCGACGGTCAGCGGGGTGGCCAGCAGCAGGCCGATAGGTCCCCAGAGCCAGGCCCAGAAGGCGGTGGCGAGCAGCACGGCCACAGGGGAAAGCCCAGTGGAATGGCCATAGACCAGGGGTTCGAAGATGTGCCCCATGGTCGGCTCCGCCACGCCGAAGAGGACCACCACCCAGATCATCATGGTCCAGCCCGGATCCACGGCGATGGCCAGCAGCAGGGGAAAGGCCGCGGCGATGAAGCCACCGATGAAGGGGACGAAGCGCATCATCCCGGCGATCACGCCCCAGAGCACCGGGTTGGGGATGCCGATGGCCCAGAGCCCGATCGTGATGAACACGCCGAAGCCGGTGTTCAGCATGGTCTGCGCCAGGAAGTAGCGGGAGAGGCGGGAGGCGGCCTCGTTCAGCGCGGCGGTGGTGCGCTGCAGGTCGCGCGAGCCGATCAGCTTGATCAGCCGGTCCCGCAGGTCCTCCCGGTAGAGGAGGAGGAAGGCGACGAAGACGATGACGATGCCGGTCGTGGCCACGGGGCCCAGCAGCGGCCCGACCACGCGCTGCATGACCGTGAGGATGCCGGGCGTCGGCTCCCGCACCTCCACGGGAAGGGGCGGCAACGCCGTCTCGCGGGTCGTGGCGGCGGGTGCCTCGGACCGGGGCGACAGGCTCTCCCCCAGGGACTGCAGCATCTCGGAGGCGCGGCCGATCAGCCCGCCGCCGCCGAACAGCCCGTTCAGCTTCTGGGTGATGGTCGCCTGGTAGTAGGGCAGCTCATTCGCCAGGTCCGCCAGCTGGCGGCCCATCACGGCCCCGACGCCGGAGAGCAGGCCGACCGCCAGGATCACGCCCAGGAGCTCCGCAGCCACCCGGGGCACGCCGATGCGGCGGAAGGCCTTCACCACGGGGGCCAGCACGAAGGCCAGCAGCACCGCCATCGCAAGCGGAACCAGAAGCTCCCGGGTGAAGTAGAGGATCCCGACCACGGCGATGCCGGCATAGAAGATCCCCGGCCCGCCATAGGGCACGCCGGCGGCCTGTACCTCGCCGGCCAGGTTGGAGGAGGAAAGACGGGCGCCCGTCTGCTGCAGGGCGCGGGGGGCGATCGGTTCCGGCATGGTCTCCACGGCACTCGGGACCGGGGGGGAACGCAGGGCGAGGGTGTTTGTCACAGCCGGTTACGGACCGGCCCGCCCTGGCCGGATGGGGCCCTGCCCATTATCTTCCGGCCAGGATTTCCCAGGACTGGCCCAGGCCCGATGCGCGACCCCGATTTCACAGGCTACACCCCCAACCGCGTTCCCGGCGTGACGGCGGAGGACGTGATCACCGTCACCTCCCGCCATGTGCCCTGCGATGGCGGCGGCGGCGCCCTGGGGCACCCGCTGATCTGGCTGCGGATCGAGGGGGCGGAGATCACCTGCCCCTATTGCTCCCGCACCTATCACCTGGCGCCCGGCGCGGGCGACGACGAGCATCACTGAGGAAGGCCGGGGGAGAAGCTACTCCCCCAGGGCCTCCTCCTTTGTTCCTACGAATTGGAGCGCGCGGGTTCCGCCGGCGCGCCAGTGCTAAACTCCAGGCATAGGAGGGGGTCCGGGGGGATATCTCTCCCCGGTCTTTTCCTCCGCACAGGACGAGAGATGGCCACGGATCGCGAGAACGCCGACGAGGCCGCCGACAAGGCGCCGGTTCAGGATCCGGTCACCGCCGAGGTGGACACGGATCGCCACCTGATCCTGGTGGACGGGTCCGGCTACATCTTCCGCGCCTTCCACGCCCTGCCGCCCATGACCAACCCGGCGGGCGTGCCGGTGAACGCCGTGTTCGGCTTCACCCAGATGCTGGCGAACTTTCTCTCCAAGCATGCGGGCAGCCATATCGCGGTGGTGTTCGATGCCTCGCGCTCCACGTTCCGCAACCAGCTCTATCCCGAATACAAGGCGCAGCGGCCCGAGGCCCCGCCGGAGCTGGCGCCGCAATTCGGCCTGATCCGCGAGGCGACAGAGGCCTTCGGCGTCGCCCGCGTGGAGCTGGACGGCTACGAGGCCGATGACATGATCGCGACCTATGCCACGGCCTTCGCGAAGGAGGGCGGGCAGGTCACCATCGTGTCCTCGGACAAGGACATGATGCAGCTGGTGGATGACCGCATCCGCATGCTGGATCCCATCAAGCAGAAGCCGATCCACGCCGCGGAGGTGATGGAAAAGTTCGGCGTGATGCCGGAGAAGGTGGTGGAGGTGCAGGCGCTGGCGGGCGACAGCACCGACAACATCCCGGGCGTGCCGGGAATCGGCATCAAGACCGCGGCGCAGCTGATCGAGCAGTATGGCGACGTGGAGACGCTTCTCTCCCGCACCGCCGAGATCAAGCAGCCCAAGCGGCGCCAGGCGCTGGAGGAGAACGCGGAGAAGGCCCGCATCTCCCGCAAGCTGGTGGAGCTGATGCGGGACGCGCCCCTGCCCTGCCCGATGGACGATCTGCGGACGCGGGCGCCGGAGACGGGCAAGCTCGCGGCCTTCCTGAAGACCCATGGCTTCCGCAGCGTGCAGCACCGCCTGAGGCTGGATGCGACCGGGGAGGTGCCGCTTTCCCGCCCGGCGGGCCCGGCCCCCGCGCCGGCGGCGCTTTCCCTGCCCGAGCAGGGCGCGGCCTTCGGCCCCTATGAGACGATCACCACCCTCGATGCGCTGGAGGCCTTCGCGGCGGCGGCGCGCGAGGCGGGGGTGATGGCGCTCGACACCGAGACGAGCAGCCTGGATGCGCTGAACGCCTCGCTTGTCGGCATCAGCATGGCGGTGGCGCCGGGCAGGGCCGCCTACCTGCCGCTGCGGCACGAGGGGACGGACATGCTCTCCCCCGCGCCGGAGCAGCTGGGCTTCGAGGAGGCGGCGCGCGTGCTGCGGCCGCTGCTGGCTGATCCTTCCGTGCTGAAGGTGCTGCACAACGCGAAATACGACCTGGAGGTGCTGGGGCGCGAGGCGAATGGGGGCTTCGTGGTGTCGCCGGTGGATGACACCATGATGATCTCCTACAGCATGGATGCCGGGCGGCACGGGCATGGGATGGACGAGCTCTCCCGCCGCCACCTCAACCACCAGCCCATCACCTATGACGAGGTGACGGGCACGGGGCGCGGGCGAAAGCCCTTCGCCCAGGTGGCGCTGGACATGGCCACCGCCTACGCCGCCGAGGACGCCGATGTGACGCTGCGCCTGTGGCAGGCGCTGCGGCCTAAGCTGCGCGAGGAGAAGGCGCTCGTGCTCTATGAGCAGGTGGAGCGCCAGATGATCGCCGTGCTGCGCGACATGGAGGTGGCGGGCGTGCGGGTGGACGGCCCCGCGCTGAAGCAGACCGGCGCCGAGTTCACCGAGCGCATGGCGGCGCTGGAGAAGGAGATCCACGAGATAGCGGGCCGGCCCTTCGCCGTGGGCTCGCCCAAGCAGCTCGGCGACATCCTGTTCGGCGAGATGGGGCTGCAGGGCGGCAAGAAGGGCAAGTCCGGCGCCTATTCCACCGATGCGGCGACGCTGGAGGAGCTGGCGGCGAGCACGGGGCACCCGCTGCCGCGCAAGGTGCTGGACTGGCGCCAGCTCTCGAAGCTGAACTCCACCTATGTGGAGGGGCTGCAGGCGCAGATCGCATCCGATGGGCGCGTGCACACGGATTTCTCCATGGCGGTGACGAGCACGGGGCGCCTCTCCTCCACCGAGCCGAACCTGCAGAACATCCCGATCCGCACCGAGGAAGGCGTGCGGATCCGCCGTGCCTTCGTGGCGGAGCAAGGGCATGTCCTGCTGGCGGCCGACTACTCGCAGATCGAACTGCGGCTGCTGGCGCATGTTGCGCAGGTGCCCTCCCTGCTGGAGGCCTTCGCCACCGGGCAGGACATCCATGCCCGCACCGCCTCGGACATCTATCGCATCCCGCTGGACCAGGTGGACCGCGAGGCGCGGCGGCGGGCGAAGACGATCAACTTCGGCATCATCTACGGCATGTCCGCCTTCGGCCTGGCCGGGCGGCTGGGCATCGGGCCGGCCGAGGCGCGCGGCATCATCGATGCCTATTTCGCGCAATATCCGGGCATCCGCGACGCCATGGAGCGCTTCAAGGAGGATGCGCGCAGCAACGGCTATGTGCAGACCCCCTTCGGGCGAAAGCTGTGGATCCCCGAGATTGCCTCAAAGAACCAGGGGCTGCGCGGCAACGCGGAGCGCGCGGCGATCAACGCCCCCTTCCAGGGCGGCGCGGCCGAGGTGATCAAGCGCGCCATGGTGCGCCTGCCCGATGCGCTGCGCGAGGCGAAGCTCTCCGCGCGCATGCTGCTGCAGGTGCATGACGAGTTGCTGTTCGAGGTACCGGAGGGCGAGGTGGAGGAAACCACGCCCGTGGTGCGGCAGGTGATGGAGAACGTGGCCACCCTTTCCGTGCCGCTGGCCGTGGAGATCGGCACCGGGCATTCCTGGGCGGAGGCGCATTGAGGCCCCCGGGCCTCATCCCCGCTCGCAGCTGACCGCGAGGACGGAGCGGCCCGCGGCCTCCTCCACGGCTTCGGCGCTGCGCTCCGGCAGGGAATCGGGGCCCAGCGAAGGCGCCACCCCGGCGGCGCGCAGGAAGGCCATGGCGCGCTCCGCCCGGACCGCCTGCAGCTTCCGAGACCGGCGCGCCTGCGGTTCCGGCATCTCCAGCGTGATGCCGACGACGCGGGCGCGAAGGTCCAGCAACGGGCTGCCGGGCGGGGCGGGGCCGTTGAAGGCCAGCCGGTTCGCATCCCCGCGCGGGCTTCCCAGCCCGCTCACCTCCACCCGCGCGGGCTGCGCCGCCGCGAAGCCGAGGGCCATCACCGCTTCCCCACGCTTGGGCGTGTCGGCACGGAAGGGCAGCCGGGGCCCGCTGAGCCCGGGCACGGACAGAATGGCCAGGCCCAGCTCGCCATTGCCCTGGACAGGCGGCACGGCGCTGTAGGCCTGCCCATTCGCCCCGCGCAGGGTGATCCGGGTGCAGCCATCCGTGAGGGCGCGGGAGGTCAGCACCCGCTCGGGCGCCACCAGCAGGCCGGTGCCCGAAGCGGGGCGCTGGGGCGGCTGCGCCGCCGCGGTGGCCTGCACCGAGGCGGGATCGAACACCACCATGGGATCGGCGCAGACATCATGGCCGCTCCGCACCGCTTCCCGCCCATCGGAGAGGCGGAGGCGGAGATCGAGGCGGCAGGGGGCATCGGCCTTGCGGCGGAAGCGCTTCTCGGCGCCATCCGCCACGGCCTCCCGCAGGCGGTTGCGGCCTTGCGGGTTCGCGGCCCCGGCCTCCACCGCCACCAGCCCCAGTGCCGCCTGGCCGGTGCGGTTCACCACGCGCCAGGAGCCTGCCGGCGCTTGCGCCAGGGCAGGGGTTGCGAGGAGGGAGAGAAGAATCGGAAGGACGGGTCGCATCACGGGACTGTGAGGCCGGATCCCGCCGGCTGAAAGCCCCGCCAGCTAGCCTGACGACGCGACAAGCCGGCGGATGGCGCGCTGGGCGAAGTGCCGGGAAAGGCCGCTATGCACGAGGTGGTCGGCCCGGCGGCGACGCAGGCTGTCCGGCACCTGGCGGGCAAGAATGGCCTTCAGCCGCTCCTTCGTCATGCCAGGGCGCCGTAGCACGCGGGTGCGCTGGATGGCGGGCGGCGCCGTGACCACCAGCACCTTGTCCACCCGCTTCTCGCCCCCCGTTTCGAAGAGCAGGGGGATGTCGAGCACGGCCAGCCGTGTGCCGCGTCGGCGGGCGGCGGCGAGGAAGCGCTGCTCCGCCTTTCGCACCAGCGGGTGAACGATGGCTTCCAGTTTCCGCAGGGCAGGCTCATTGCCCAGCACCACCTTCCGCAGCGCCTCGCGGTCCACATACGGGCCCTTGGAACTCGGGCGGGTGGTACCGGGGAAGGTCGCCTCGATCGGGCGCACGGCCGCTCCGCCCGGGCCTTGCAGCCGGTGCACGGCGGCATCGGCGTCAAAGACAGGGATGCGCAACCGGCGCAGCATGGCCGTGGCGGTGGACTTGCCCATGCCGATCCCGCCTGTGAGGGCCCAGACCTTCATTTGGCGTGCCGGGGGATATCGGCGGCGACCATCCCGCGCAGTTCCGCATCCACCTCGGGCATGGCACCGAACCAGGCCTGGAAGCCGCGGCGGCCCTGGTGGAGCAGCATGCCAAGGCCATCCACCCCCACCAGCCCGCGGGCGCGGGCAGCCGCCAGCAGCGGGGTTTCGAGGGGCACATAGACGATGTCCGCCACCACCGACCCCGGGGACATGGGCGAGAGGTCAATCTCCAGCGCGGGCTGGCCCTGCATGCCCGCGCTGGTGGTGTTCACCAGCAGCGCAGCGCCCTCAAGCGGCGGCCTGACCGCCACATTCACCCGCGCGCCACGGGCGGCAAGCTCCTGGGCCAGGGCCTCTGCCCGTGCCGGGCTGCGGTTCACCAGGGTCAGCGAAGGGCATCCGGCAGAGAGCAGCGCATGGGCCACCGCCCTCGCCCCGCCCCCGGCGCCGAGGATCACCGCCGGGCCCTGTTTCACGTGGAACGCGGGCGCCTGTTCCCGCAAGCTCTCGATGAAGCCCCAGCCATCCGTGTTCCAGCCCTCGATGCGCCCGTCCTCGTGGAACACCAGCGTGTTCACGGCCCCGATCCGGCGCGCCTCATCCTCCACCATGTCGCAGGCGGTGAGCGCGGCCTCCTTGTGGGGAATGGTCACATTGGCGCCGCGGAAGCCCAGATCCACCAGCGCCCGCACCGTACCGGAGAAGCGGTCCGGCGCGACGGGAAGGGGCACATAGGCCCCGTCGATCCCATGCCGCGCCAGCCAGATCCCGTGCATGCGCGGGGACCGGGAATGGGAAACGGGCCAGCCGAGAAGGCCCGCCATGCGCGTCTTGCCAGAGAGGGTGCGGGGCATGGGTTGCATGGGGAAGGGATAGCGCAGCCGTGCCGGCGCGTCAGGGCCGATGGTCAGGCGAAATCCTCGACCAACATCCGGCGGCCGAGAAGGAAGGCATCGGCCACATGCACCAGCGGCGCCAGATCCACATCGCATTCACCGCTGCGGGCCAGGGCGGCGAAATGCCGGTAGATGGCATCATATTCCGCCTTGGGCTCCTCCAGCAGCAGGCGCTCCCCTTCCAACAGGCGGCGGCCGCCACCCTCGATGGTGAGCGATCCCTCCTCCGTATCCACCCGGATGGTCCAGTTCTCCGGGCCCTGCGGGCGCCAGTCGAAGGCCGCGCTTCCATCCAGCCCATGGGCATCGGTGAAGCGAAGATCCGCCGCGATCGGCGCGCTGCGATTGCCGGGGAAGAGGAGATCGGCGCCGGTCAGGAAGACCGGCTGGGGCAGGATGCGGGTCAGGATGGACAGGGCGTTGATGCCCGGATCGAACACGCCGAGCCCGCCCGGCTCCCAGATCCAGTCCTGGCCCGGATGCCAGCGGCGCACATCCTCCATCCACTCGATCCGCACGGCACGGATGCGGCGGCTGGCCAGCATGCTCCGCGCGGGTTCCACGGCCGGGGCGTGGCGGGAATGCCAGCTGGCATGAAGGCTGCGGCCCTTCCGGCGCGCCAGTTCCAGCAGGGGCGCGATCTCCGCCACCGTCGCGCCCGGTGGCTTTTCCAGCAGCACATGCTTGCCCGCCCGCAGTGCCCCGGCTGCGAGCCGCGCGCGGATCTGCGATGGTGTGCAGAGCGCGACGGCATCGAAGCCCGTGCCCGAGGCGAGAAGCGCCTCCAGGGAAGGGAAGGCCGGCACCCCCGTGAGCGAGGATCGCGGGTCCGCCGTGGCGACGAGGCGCAGGCCGGGAATGCCGGCAATGGCGCCGAGATGACGGTCCCGCGCGATCTTGCCCAGCCCGATGATGGCGAGGCGCAATTCGTCCGCTGGTTCCATGCCGCCCTGTCCCATGCCGGTGTCGCATGATGCCGCCGGCCCCCCGCCGCGTCACCACGGCGCCTCCCCCTGGCGCGCGGGCGCGAGGGATGCGACCAAAGCAACCAACGCGATTACGGATGGACAGCCATGGCGAAAACCCTGCGGGTGGCGGTGCAGATGGACCCGATGGAGAGCATCGGGATCGAGGGGGACAGCACCTTCGTCCTCATGCTGGAGGCCCAGGCGCGTGGCCATGCGCTGTGGCACTACCATGTGCGCGACCTGGCGCTGGACAATGGCCGGGTGACGGCCTGGGCCCATCCGGTGGAGGTGCGCCGCGTGAAGGGCGACCACTTCACCTTCGGCGAGCCGGTGGAGCTTGATCTCGGCCGTGACGTGGATGTGGTGCTGATGCGCCAGGACCCGCCCTTCGACATGGCCTACATCACGGCCACGCATATCCTGGAACATATCCACCCCAGGACGCTGGTGGTGAATGACCCAGGCCAGGTTCGCAACGCGCCGGAGAAGCTCTTCGTCACCCACTTCCCCGACCTCATGCCGGAGACGCTGGTGACGGCGGATCGCCGCCGCATTATGCGCTTCCGCGAGAAGCACGGGGACATCATCATCAAGCCGCTCTTCGGCAATGGCGGCGCGGGCGTGTTCCACCTGCGCCCCGAAGACCCGAACATGAACTCGCTGATCGAGATGTTCACCGAGCGCTCGCGCGAGCCGCTGGTGATCCAGAAATACGTCCCGGCCGTGCGCCAGGGCGACAAGCGGATCATCCTCGTCGATGGCGAGGCAATGGGCGCGATCAACCGCGTGCCGGCCGAGGGCGAGGCGCGCTCCAACATGCATGTGGGCGGCAAGGCGGTGCAGACCACGCTGACCGACCGCGAGAAGGAGATCTGCGCGGCGATCGGGCCGGAGCTGAGGAAGCGCGGCATGATCTTCGTCGGCATCGACGTGATCGGCGGCTATCTCACCGAGATCAACGTCACCTCCCCCACCGGCCTGCAGGAGGTTGCGCGCTTCGACGGCGTGCATCTGGAAAAGGCGATCTGGGACGCGATCGAGGCGAAGCGGTAAGGAGGAGCAGGACATGTCGGACAGCGACCTGAAAGGCGGCGCCTGGCGGGTCGCCCCGTCCCGTTACGCGGCCTCGCGTGAGGTGGAATTCGCACTGCCGGCACGCCCGGCCTCGCAATACCTGGCGATGCGCGATGGCTGTCGCATCGCCATCGATGTCTGGCTGCCCGAAGGCGCCACCGGCCCCCTGCCGGCGGTGCTCATCCTCACCCCCTATTACCGCCGCTTCGCCGTGGCGCCGGGCAGCGATGCGGATGCCATCCCCAATGCGGGCAAGTTCATCCGCTACCTCGTGCCGCGCGGCTATGCGGTCGTGGTGGTGGATGTGCGGGGCACGGGCGCCAGCTTCGGCACGCGCGACAGCTTCCGCTCCCCGAAGGAGCGCGAGGACAGCCGCGAGATCACGGACTGGGTCGTGGCCCAGCCCTGGTCCGACGGGCGGGTGGGCGCCACCGGCATCTCCTATCCCGGCGCCGCCTCGGACTTCCTGGCGAGCACGGGCCACCCGGCCGTGCGCGCCATCGCGCCGCTCTTTGCCGTGTGGGACACCTATGCCGACAACTACTATCCCGGCGGCATCCTGCTGAAGGAGCTGGCGCGCAGCTACGATGCGCTGATGGTCGCCATGGACCATGACCGGCGCGACCTGCTGAAGAACTACGTCTACTATGCCAACCCCGACCTGCGCGGCCCGCATCCGGTGGACGAGGATGCGGACGGCACGCTGCTGGCGCAGGCGATCCACGAGCATCTCGGCAATTTCCGCCAGCCGGATTTCATGGGCGAGTTCCGCTTCCGCGAGGAGCCCCTGCCCTACGATCCGGGCTTCAGCTCGGCCTCCTTCAGCCCCTATTCGGTCAGCCCGGGCATCCGGCCCGATGTGGCGGTCATGGCCACCTCCGGCTGGATGGATGGCGCGGGCTACGCGAACGGCGCGATCTCGCGCTTTCTCACGCTGCGCGAGAACCCGGTGCACCTGCTTCTCGGCCCCTGGGACCATGGGGCGCGTTGCAACGTCTCCCCCTGGCGAGACGGCGTGACGCCGGAGTTCGACCTGCTCGCCGCGCTACTGCGCTTCTTCGACGAGTACCTGATGGGCCGTGATACTGGCCTTCGCGGCGAGGCGCGGGTGCACTACTTCGCCCTGCATGCGGAGGAATGGCGCTCCGCCGAGGCCTGGCCGCCGGTGGTGGAGACGGAGCGGCTGGTGCTGGCAGCGGATTCCAGCCTGGCCCTGGAACCCGGCGAGGCAGGAAGCGACGAGATGCGTGCCGACTTCGCCGCGGGCACCGGCAACGGTACGCGCTATGAGCGCATCGCCGGCATCAACAGCACCGTCTATCACGCCGATTGGGCGGAGAAGTCCGCCAATATGCTGTCCTGGACCTCGGCCCCGCTAGCGGCATCGCAGGAACTGGCGGGGCATGGCGTCGCGGAGCTCTGGATCACCTCCAGCGAGCCGGATGCATCGATCTTCGTCTATCTTTCGGAAGTCGAGGCGGATGGCACGGTGCGCTACGTCACCGAAGGCCTGCTGCGCGCCCTGCATCGCAAGGAAAGCCCGGCGCCCCAGGCCTACCGCGCCACTTGGCCCTTCCGCAGCTTCCGGCGGGAGGATGCGGCGCCGCTGGTGCCGGGCGAGGCCACCCGCATCCGCATCCCGCTGCTTCCCACGGCCTGGCGCTTCTCCACCGGCAGCCGTATCCGCCTCTCCATCGCGGGCGCCGATGCCGATCACTGCGTGCAGGTGCCGCATGGACGCCCGCCGGTGCTGGCGGTGCTGCGGGGTGGTGAGCGCTCCTCGGCGCTGGAACTGCCGCTGACATAGCGATCAGCGGTTGGACCGGGTGGCATCCGGGGGAGAGAAGGCCTTCTCTCCCCCGGAATGCTCGGGCGACCGAAGAGGCAGCCCAGGAGGTTCCTGGGAGGCAAGGCCTCCCTGGGGCAACAAGCGCCGGGAGCGGTCGGCGGAAGGGCGGCTTACCGCCCCAGCCCCTCCCAGAACTCCTTCACGCGGCTGAAGAAGCCTTCGCTCTCCGGGCTGGTCCGGCTGTTCGCCTCCGCCTCGGCTTCGAACTGCTCCAGCAGCTCGCGCTGCCTGGGCGTGAGGTTCTGCGGCGTCTCCACCGAAACCTGCACATACATGTCCCCGCGCGTGGCGCTGCGCAGCACGGAGAAGCCCTTGCCGCGCAGGCGGAACTGATCGCCCGCCTGGGTGCCCGTGGGGATGGAGACGCGGGCGCGCCCTCCATCGATGCTCGGCACCTCCACCGTGCCGCCCAGGGCCGCCTGCGTCATGCGCAGGGGCACGCGGATGAAGATGTTGTTCCCCTCGCGCTGGAAGATCGGGTGGGGCTTGATGCCGATATCGACATAGAGATCGCCAGGCGGTGCCCCGCGCAGCCCCGCCTCGCCCTCTCCGGCCAGGCGGATGCGCGTGCCTTCCTCCACCCCGGCAGGAATGGTGACGTTGAGGTTGCGGTCCTTCTCCACCCGGCCGGCGCCATGGCAGACCTTGCAGGGATTCTTGATGCTGCGCCCGGCGCCGCCGCAGGTGGGGCAGGTGCGCTCCACCAGGAAGAAGCCGGACTGCGCGCGCACCTTGCCCGCGCCCTTGCAGGTCGGGCAGTTCTCGGTTTGCGCCTTGCCGCCCTCGGCGCCCGTGCCGGAGCAGTTGTCGCAGCTGACGGAGGACGGAACGCGGATCGTCGTCTTCGTGCCCGCGAAGGCCTCCTCAAGGGTGATGGTCACCTCGGTGCGGAGGTCGGAGCCGCGGCCACTGGGCTGCCCGCCGCCACGGCGGCCACCCAGGTTGCCGAACATCTGCTCGAAGATGTCCTCGAAGCCGCCGCCCGCGAAGCCGCCGCCGAAGGGCCCGCCGCCCCCGCCGCCGCCGCCCTCGAAGGCGGCATGGCCGTAGCGGTCATAAGCGGCCCGCTTCTCGGCGTCCTTCAGGACGTCATAGGCCTCGTTGCATTCCTTGAACTTCGCCTCGGCCGCCTTGTCGCCCGGGTTGCGGTCCGGGTGGTGCTGCATGGCGAGCTTGCGGAACGCCTTCTTCAGCGTGTCCTCGTTGGCGTCGCGGGGGACGCCGAGCACCTCGTAATAGTCACGCTTGGCCATCGTTGTTCCCGTGCGGGGCGGGTTCAGGCCCCCTTGGGTTGGAACCAGGAATCATGCCGCAAAGAGAAGCGCCCGGCCCGCTCCTCGCGATGCCGGGCGCTTCATCCTTACTGCACGGGCGATCAGCCCTGCTTCTTCTTCGAGGGGTCGACATCCTCGAACTCGGCGTCGACCACCTTGCCGTTCGGGCCGCTGGCGCTGGCGCCGGCGCTCGCGCTGGCACTGCCCGCCTCGCCGCCGGCCTGGGCCTGCGCCTCGGACTGGGCCTTGTACATGGCCTCGCCGATCTTCATGGAGGCGGCGGAGAGGCGCTCCCCGGCCGTCTTCATCGCATCGGGATCCGCACCCTCCAGCGCGCTGCGCGCGGCGGAGAGGGCAGCCTCGACCTCGCCCCTGTCGGCATCGGCGAGCTTGTCGCCGTTCTCCGCCAGGGCCTTGTCGGTGGAGTGCACCAGGGCCTCGAGGTTGTTCTTCGCCTCGACCGTCTCGCGCCGGCGCTTGTCGGCCTCGGCATTCGCCTCGGCGTCCTTCACCATGCGCTCGATATCGGCATCCGACAGGCCGGAGCGGGCCTGGATCTTGATCTGCTGCTCCTTGCCCGTCGCCTTGTCCTTCGCGGACACGGAGACGATGCCGTTCGCGTCGATGTCGAAGGTCACCTCGATCTGCGGCACGCCGCGCGGCGCGGGCGGGATGCCCTGCAGGTCGAAATTGCCCAGCAGCTTGTTGTCCGCCGCCATCTCGCGCTCGCCCTGGTAGACCTTGATGGTCACCGCGGTCTGGTTGTCGTCAGCCGTGGAGAAGGTCTGGGACTTCTTCGTCGGGATAGTGGTGTTGCGGTCGATCAGCCGGGTGAACACGCCGCCCAGCGTCTCGATGCCCAGCGACAGCGGGGTCACGTCGAGCAGAAGGACGTCCTTCACCTCGCCCTTCAGCACCGCGCCCTGGATCGCGGCGCCGATGGCGACGACCTCGTCCGGGTTCACGTTGCGGGCCGGCTCCTTGCCGAAGAAGGACTTCACCGCCTCGATGACCTTGGGCATGCGGGTCATGCCGCCGACCAGGATCACCTCGTCGATCTCACCAGCCGTGAGGCCGGCATCCTTCAGCGCGGCGCGGCAGGGCTCCAGCGTGCGCTGGACCAGGTCCTCGACCAGGCTCTCCAGCTTCGCGCGGGACAGCTGCAGCACCAGGTGCTTCGGGCCGGACGCGTCGGCGGTGATGAAGGGCAGGTTGATCTCGGTCTGCTTGGCCGAGGACAGCTCGATCTTCGCCTTCTCGGCGGCCTCCTTGAGGCGCTGCAGGGCAAGCTTGTCGCCGCGCAGGTCGATGCCGTTCTCCTTGCGGAACTCGTCCGCCAGGTAGTCGATCACCCGCTGGTCGAAGTCCTCGCCGCCCAGGAAGGTGTCACCGTTGGTGGACTTCACCTCGAAGACGCCGTCGCCGATCTCGAGGATGGACACGTCGAAGGTGCCGCCGCCGAGGTCATAGACCGCGATGGTGCCGCCGTTCTTCTTGTCCATGCCATAGGCGAGCGCGGCCGCCGTCGGCTCGTTGATGATGCGCAGCACCTCGAGGCCCGCGATCTTGCCGGCCTCCTTGGTGGCCTGGCGCTGGGCGTCGTTGAAGTAGGCGGGGACGGTGATGACGGCCTGCGTCACCTTGTCGCCGAGATAGGCCTCGGCCGTCTCCTTCATCTTGCCCAGCACATAGGCCGAGATCTGCTGCGGGGCCTGCTTCTGGCCGCCAGCCTCGACCCAGGCGTCGCCATTGTCGGCGCGCACGATCTTGAAGGGGGCGAGATTGATGTCCTTCTGCACCGTCGGGTCGTCGAAGCGACGGCCGATCAGGCGCTTCACGGCATACAGCGTATCCGTGGGGTTCGTGACCGCCTGGCGCTTCGCGGCCTGGCCGACGAGGCGCTCGCCATTCTTGGCGAAAGCGACCATCGAGGGGGTGGTCCGGGCGCCCTCAGCGTTCTCGATGACCTTGGTGTCGCCGCCTTCCATGATGGCGACGCAAGAATTGGTCGTGCCGAGGTCGATACCGATGACCTTGCTCATCCGTCACTCCTTTTCGCGGCGGCCGGGGCACGGCCCATGATCAGGCGCCGTGCGCGGCCCCATTGTTCAATCGGATGGGGGTTGGGGAGACGGGGAACGCCCCGTCGGCCCTCGATGTATTCAGGGGCGGGGCGCGGGACAAGACCCCGCTGCCCCCGAAATAAGCAGATCAGGCAGCCTTGCCCGCCACCACCACCATGGCCGGCTTCAGCAGGCGGCCATTGATGGTCCAGGCGGGGGTCCAGGCGGTGATCACGGTGCCGGGCTCCACGCCCTCGGGCGCGGGCTGCTCGGCCATCGCCTGGTGCAGCTCCGGGTTGAAGGGCTTGCCGGCCGGGTCCTCGGCCTTCACCCCATGCCGCTCCAGCATGGCGATGAAGGCACGCTCCACGCCCTCGAAGCCGCCACGCAGCTTGGCGATGGGGCCTTCGTCGCTCTCAGGCACGGGGGGAAGGGCGTCCAGGCCGCGGCGCAGGTTCTCGGCCGCATCCGCCACGTCGCGCGCGAACTTGGTCACGGCGTAGTTGCGGGCATCCTCCAGCTCCCGCTTGTGGCGGTTGCGCAGGTTCTGCATCTCGGCCTCGGCCCGCAGCCACTTGTCGCGCATCTCGCTGAGCTGGGTGGCCAGGTCCGGCGTCCCGGCCTCGGCCGGGGCATCGTTCGCGGCGCCGGGCTGGAGCTCGGCCTCGGGGGATGGGGTGTTCGGGGTATCGCTCATCGGGTGGTTCTGGTCTTTCCTGGCCCTGGAAGGCTCGTCTCGGGCCTCACCTAGGGTCCGTCGGGCGGCGGGACAAGCAGTCCGCACGGCTCCGGCACGTTGCACCGCAGCATTCCTTGGTCTCCCATAGGGGAATGCAACGCCACCCCGCTATCCGGAACGCCGCCCCCACGCCAAGCGCCGGGGAAGGGGGATGGCCCGCATGAGCGATCCGGCCCAGGCGCCACGCCGCCACGTGCCGCTCTGGCTCCTGGCGCTCATCACCTTCAGCGGCACGGTCGGGATGTATGTCTTCGTGCCCGCCCTGCCCTCCGCCGCTGCGGAACTGGGTGCGACGACGGGCGCCATGCAGCTCACCGTCAGCCTCTATGTGCTCGGCCTCGCCCTGGGCCAGCCGGTCTATGGCCCCCTGTCAGACCGGTTCGGCCGGCGCCCCGTGCTGGTGGGCGGCCTTGTCCTCTACACCCTGGCCGGGCTGCTCACCTGCATCGCCCCGAATGCCGAGGTGCTGATCGCCGCCCGCTTCTTCCAGGCCCTGGGCGGCGGCGCCGGGCTGGTGCTCGGCCGCGCCATCGTGCGCGACACCTCCGAAGCCACTGTGGCCGCCCAGCGGCTGGCCCTGCTGAACCTGATGGTCACGCTGGGCCCCGGCCTCGCCCCCCTTCTCGGCAGCGCGGTGGTGGCCACGGCCGGATGGCGCATGGCGCTCGGGCTGCTCTGCCTTCTCGGGGTGGCGAACCTGCTTTTCACCTGGCGGATCCTGCCCGAAACCGGGCGGCGCACATCCCCGCCGGACAGCTCCGCCCTGCTGCGGGACTATCTGCGCCTGCTCCGTTCCCCAACCTTCCTGGGCTACGCCATCTGCGGCGGCTGCATGACCACGGCCTCCTACGCCTTCTTCGGCTCGGCGCCGTTCATCTTCCGCGAACTCGGCCGGCCGGAGCATGAGGCCGGCATCTACCTGGCCCTGCTCATTATCGGCATTTCCATCGGCAACTGGCTGGCCAGCCGCCTGGTCGCGCGCGCGGCGCTCGACCGCGTGCTGCTCATCGCGGGCGCGACGAGCCTTGCCTCCACCCTCGCGCTGCTCGGCGTGGTGCTGGCCGGCGGGCTGTCCGTCGCATCGGCCATGGGCTGCATGTTCGTCTTCACCCTGTGCATCGGGATCGGCGGCCCTTCGGCCCTGGCCCAGGCCATCAGCCTCAACCCGCGCGTGGTGGGCTCGGCGTCCGGCATCTACGGCTTCACCCAGATGGCCGTCGGCGCGCTCTGCTCGGGCCTGGCGGGGCTGGGGAAAGACCCCGCGCTCACCGCGGCCCTGGTGCTGGCCGGCGCGGCCCTGACGGGCCAGCTGGCCCTGCGCATGGCCCTGCGGGGCAAGCGCCGCGCCGTGGCCAGCGAATAGGGAACTGCCTCAGCCCCTTGCCAGGGGAAAGACCACCGCGAAGTGACAGGCCGCGGCCGTGACCACGAAGCCGTGCCAGATGGCCGTGTTGTAAGGCAGCCCTGGCGAGAGGTGGAAAAACACCCCAAGGCTGTAGAGCGCCCCGCCCAGAATCAGCATCCCGAGCTGCCAGGCCTCCATGGACTGGATCAGCGGCGCAAGCGCCGCCACCCCCACCCATCCGAGAAGAAGATAGGCCGCGATCGAGGCCCGCTCATACCGTCCGGGCGCCAGGAGCTTGACGGCGGCGCCGGGAAGCGCCCCGCCCCACACAATGGCCAGGAGAACCGCGCCCCAGGTCCCACCGATCGCCAGAAGCGAGACCGGCGTATAGGTGCCCGCGATCATGAGGAAGATGGCCGCGTGGTCGAAGCGGCGGAGCAGCGCCTTGCCGCGGCCGGCCGGCGCCAGGTTGTAGGCGGCCGAGCAGGTGAAGGTCGCCACCAGCCCCAGCGCGTACAGCCCGATGGCGGCGCCGGGCCACAGGGCCCAGGGTGTGACGAGTGCCAGCGACACGCAGCCGGCCAGGACCGCGGCCAGGCCGATGCCATGGATGGCGGCATCGGCCGCGTACTCGGCGTGGGTGTTGGTCGGGACGTCAGACATCGGCTATGGCCAGCCCGGCTTTCGCCCGCGCTGGTTCGGAGCCCGCCTTGCCGGTCCGGGGCCGTCAGCCCGGGAGAGGCATGTTCCGGCCGAGCGCGGCGAAGGAGCCAAGGCGCATCTGGCTTTCACGCACCACCCGCTCCTGCCCGCCCCGGTCATTCCGGATGCGGTATTCGCGGTCCGGCGCGTCATTGGGCAGCAGCCGGACCACGGTGTAGCTCTGGCCGAGGGCATCATTCGGGGTCATATGCCCGGCCAGCAGCTCGATATTCTCGCCGATCTTGAAACGATGGGCCTTCATGGTCACTCCTCCGGCAGGGCTGAGCCCCCAGCTTACCCGATCAAGTCCAGGATGATCCGGCGGATCTCGTCGGGCGAGAGACCGGCGGGAATGGCCTCGGCGGGCATGGTAGCAGCCGGCGAGGAAAAGGCAGACAGCAAAGTCGAAGGACCGGTAGCGGCCCGGGAAACTGACAAGTGAACGTGATCCTTACGCGGCCCGAATTCATTCGGCACCGCGATGCAAGTGACCGGTGCCGCGACAGGCCTTCATGGCCCCGCATCCGGTCGGGAAGAAAGAAAATGCTGCGGAAGCGGCGGGCCGGCCTTCATGGCCCTGCCTGCCACTCCGCCAATGGGCCGCGGACGGCCCCGCGCCTCAGGCAGCCTTCAGGTTGCCCGCGGAGACGCGGCCCTGGTTGCCGCGCTGCAGATCATACTCGATCTTGTCGCCCTCGCGGGGCTCCTGCAGGCCAGCGCTCTGGACGTCGGAGATGTGCAGGAACACATCCTTCGTGCCGTCATCCGGCTGGATGAAGCCGAAGCCCTTGGTGCTGTTGAACCACTTGACGGTGCCAATGGCCATGATGGGTGTTCCGTTTACCTGATGGAACCGGCACGCAACATCGCACGCCGGATCAAGCATCGAGAAGAAACGGACACCAGGCTCGGCACTCCGCGAGGAGCAAGGAGGACAGGCCGAACCAAACGAGTTTGACTCGTAGTACATGGGAAGGGGAGGCGGCAGCTTCAACCCGACAGCCCCGGAGAAATGCCGCAACCTTCCAGGCCCTGGAATGCCGGGCCTGAGCACCGGCTAGGAGGAAGGTGCCTGGGCCTCCAGCGTGGCCCAGACCGGCTCCTTCAGCTTTGCCACGAAGGCGGCATGCCGCTCCAGCTCCTCCGGGCTTGGCTGGATCGGCCTTGGCGTGCGCCGCACCGGCCCCTCCATGGCCGCCAGGCTGGACCGCGCGCCGCCGATGCTCGTCGCCAGCTCCAGCCCGGGCTGCTTGCCGCCCATCAGCTCGAGATAGACCTGCCCCAGCAGCTGCACGTCCAGCAGCGCATTGTGGGTGGTGCGCGCCGAGAGATCGATGCCGAAGCGCCGGCACAGCGCATCCAGGCTGTTCGGCAGGCCGGGGAAGCGCTTCTTGGCCATGTCCAGCGTATCGACCATCCGGCTGCGCGGGATGCGCGGCACGCCGCAGCGGTCGAACTCATGGTCCAGGAAGTTGAAGTCGAAGGGCGCGTTATGGGCGATCACGGGATCATCGCCCAGGAATTCCAGCAGTTCCGGCAGGATGGCGCGGAACAGCGGCTTGTCCGCCAGCATCTCGGCGGTGAATCCATGCACCTTCGTCGCCTCGGGCGGCACCTCCCGCTCGGGGTTGATGAGCCGGTGGAAGTGCCGGCCCGTGGGCATCAGGTTCACCACCTCGATCGCGGCCACCTCCAGCACGCGGTCACCGGTGGCGGGGTCCAGGCCGGTGGTTTCGGTATCGAGGATCAGGGCGCGGGACATGGGCCCTAGATAGGGGGGAAAGAGGGGGAGGAGGTATACCCCCGGCCCCCCTTCGCTTCCTCGGGCTCAGCGCTGTGGCGCGGGGGTCACCTCGTGGCCTTCACCTGGGCGGCCTTCACCTGGGCGACCAGCGCGGCGACATGCTCGATGGGGGTATCGGGCGTGATACCGTGGCCCAGGTTGAAGATGAAGGGGCGGCCCTTCATGGCGGAAAGGATGCTCGCGGTCGCTTCCTCCAGCGCCGCGCCACCGGCCACCAGCACCTTGGAATCCAGGTTGCCCTGCAGCGTCACGCCCGGTGGCATGGCTCCGGCGGCCCAGGCCGGGTCAAGCGTCTCGTCCAGCCCCACGGCATTCACGCCCACGCGCCCGGCATAGGCCGGGATCCCCTCCCCACCCAGGCGAGGAAAGCCGATCAGCGGGTAGTCCGGGCCCAGGCGCGCGCGCAGGCGCCGCACCAGCTCCGCCGTGGGCTGGACCACCCAGCGCTCGAAGCCTTCGGGCGGCAGCAACCCGGCCCAGGAGTCGAACAGCATCAGCGCCTCGGCCCCCGCCTCGGCCTGGGCCACCAGATACTCCTCCGAGGCTTCCAGCAGCCGCTCGAACAGCCGCCCCAGCAGCGCCGGGTTCTCCTCGGCCATGTGCCGCGCCAGGGGGAAGCCATGCCCGCCGCGGCCATCGACCATGTAGCAGGCCACCGTCCAGGGCGCGCCGGCAAAGCCGATCAGCGCCACCCCCGGATGGTCTTTCTCGAGCCCGGCGCGGATCCGGCGCACCGTCTCCATGATCGGCGCCGCCTTCTGCGCGGCCCTGCCGGGCGTCAGCGCCTCGATCGCCGCCGCGTCCCGCACGGGATCCAGGATGGGCCCCACCCCATCCGCTCCGCCCTGGCCATAGCGAAGCCCCTGCCCCATGGCCCAGGGCAGCATCGGCAGGTCCGTGAACAGGATCGCGGCGTCCAGCGGGAAGCGCCGCAGGGGCTGGAAGGTCACCTCGGCCGAGAGGGCCGGGTTCAGGCAGAGCTCCAGGAACCCGCCCGCCTTCTCCTTCGTCGCCCGGTATTCCGGCAGGTAGCGCCCGGCCTGGCGCATCAGCCAGATCGGCGGCGGCCACACGGCCTCGCCGGCCAGGGCTCGGAGGAAGGGCTTGTCCACGGCGTCCATGGCGCCCCTTTCACTCGAATTAGATTTTTTAGGAAAGGAGAAGTGACTGTAGTGCCCTGTGAGTCCTGTGGACGCAATCCGCGGGACTCCTGATCCCGAGGGTTTTCCACAGGCTGGAAGGCCCAGCGACTCGCTAACGGGATGCGAGTCGGTGACTCGCTCCGCAGGACTCATCCACCGTGCCCGGGATTCCGTCCCGGGTGGCGTGAGTCGTGACTCGCCGCCCCCATGACTCATGGAGGGCGGGAAAAGGCCCGGATCTATCCCCAGGACTCACGTTCATGAGTCGCGTCCTCCCCAGCTTGTCCCCACTCCGCTAGGCTCTGCCCCGATGCCCCGCACCACCAACCTCCACCTCGTCTCCGACAGCACGGGGGAAACGCTGAACTCCATGGCGCGCGCCACCCTTGCGCGCTTCGAGGACCCGCATGTGATCCAGCACCGCTGGTTCCTCGTGCGCTCCCGCTTCCAGCTGGAACAGGTGCTGGAGGGCATCCAGGCGGAGCCCGGGCCTGTGCTCTTCACCTTGGCCGACAAGTCCCTCCGCCACAGCCTGGAGGAGTTCTGCGCCCGGCTCGGCGTCACCAGCCTCTCCGTGCTGGACCAGACCCTGGACCTGCTGCAGCGGGAGCTCGGCGCGGCCGCCAAGGAAAAGCGCGCCGCCCAGCACGTGCTGGATGCCGATTACTTCCGCCGCATAGATGCCATGCACTACGTCCTGGCCCATGATGACGGGCAGGGAACCGCCGGGATCTTCGAGGCCGATACCTGCCTCGTCGGTGTCTCCCGCAGCAGCAAGACGCCCACCTGCTTCTATCTGGCCAACCGGGGCATCAAGGCCGCCAACGTCCCGATCGTGCCCGGTGCTCCCCTGCCGGTGGAGCTGGACAATCCCCCCTGCCCCGTCATCGGCCTGACCATCGAGGTCAATGCGCTGCTCGAGATCCGCCGCCACCGGCTGAAGCTCATCGGCCAGGGCGCTGGCCCCGGCGCCATCCGCCAGGACAGCACCGACTACGTGGACCCCGAGGCGGTGAAGGCCGAAATCCTCGCCGCCCGCCGCCTCTGCACCTCCCGCGGCTGGCCGGTGATCGACGTGACCCGCCGCAGCATCGAGGAGACCGCGGCCACCGTCCTCCAGCTGATGGAGGCCTGGCACGCCCGCAACGCGGCGCCCGGCACGCCGCATGGCGCCAACCAGGGGCCGCCGGCCCGCTGATGGACCATCCCATGACCGATCTCCAACCAGCCGGGCCGCCGGTCATCCTCGCCAGCGCCTCCTCGGCCCGGAAATCCGTGCTGGAGGCGGCAGGGCTGCGCTTCCAGGCCATCGCCGCGGCGGTGGACGAGGCCGCGATCAAGGAGAGCGCGAAGGAGGAAGGCTTCACCGCGGCCGAGGCCGCCCTGATGCTGGCCGAGGCCAAGGCGCGCCGCATCGCCGCCCGGCATCCCGAAGCCCTGGTCATCGGCTGCGACCAGATCCTCACGCTCGGGGATCGCTGGTTCGACAAGCCGGCATCCCGCGCGGAGGCCCGCGCCCATCTGGAGGCGCTGCGCGGCAACTCGCACCAGCTCGTTACCGCGGTGCTCTGCTGGCGCGGGGGCCAGCGCATCTGGCAGCACGTGGCCACCCCGCGCCTGACCATGCGCCCGGTTTCGGACACCTTCCTGGATGCCTATCTTGCACTGGAGGGCGACACGGTCACCACCACGGTCGGTGCCTACCGGCTGGAAGGCCCGGGCATTCATCTTTTCGACCGGGTGGAAGGCGAGCACGCCGCCATCCTCGGCCTTCCTTTGCTGCCGCTGCTCGGCTTCCTCCGGCAGCATGGCGTGCTGCTGCGTTAGCCCTTCTCCGGAAGACACCACCAGCGCGGGCGCAGCGACGAGCATCCTGGCTTCGATCGAGGGATACGAGGCCTTTCTGCGCGCCACCTATTGGCGATGGGCCAAGACGGTGCTCCTCATCGCGCCCGAGCTGGCCTCCATCCATCTCGGTACCGGCGATCCGGGCGAGGCCATCCGGCAGGATTTCCACGCACGCCCGGCCAACTGGCTGCGCGATGCCAGCCCGCGCGCGGCCGACGCCGTGGCCTGCGAGTACCGGCGCGTCCAGCAGGCCACACAGCCTGGCTGAAGCAGGAATTGCGCCCCTTTGCGTTTCACGGGCCGCACCCGATCCTCCTGGATCCTTGCCCGATTCTCCAGCGCCGGCGAAGCGCGGGTTTTCATGCCGGCCTGGCCACCTATCCTCATCCTCCCCCGCCGAGGATCGCCCCATGTCCCGCCATGCCGAACTCGCCCTGCTGATCGACCGCCTTACCGAGGATCTCGGGGATGGCATCCACACGACGCGCATTCCCCGCCTTGCCCTGATCCGCTCCGCCCAGCCCACGGATGGGCTGCACACGGTCTATGGCCCCTCCGTCTGCATCGTCGCCCAGGGCACGAAGCGCACCATCGCCGGGGAAGCCGTGCTGGACTACGCGCCCGGCCACTACCTCATCGTCTCGGTCGAGATTCCCGTCATCGGGCAGGTCACGCGCGCCACTGCCGAAGAGCCCTATCTCTGCCTGCGGCTGGATCTCGATCCCGCCATGCTCGGCGGGCTGCTGATCGAAGCCGGCATGCACCGGCGGCGGGAGCCGGAGCCCGGGCTCGGCATCATGCTCAGCTACACCACGCCGGAGATCATGGATGCCGTCATCCGCCTCACGCGGCTGCTCTCCACGCCGGGCGACATTCCCGTCCTCGCGCCGCTGGTGGAGCGCGAGCTTCTCTACCGCCTCGTCAACGGTGACCAGGCCGCCATGCTGCACGGCATTGCCATGGGCGAAAGCCGCGCAGCCGGCATCGCGCGCGCGGTGAACTGGATCAAGGACCATTTCCGCGAGCCGCTGCGCGTGGAGAAGCTGGCCGAGATCGCGCATATGAGCCCATCCGCCCTGCACCAGCACTTCAAGACCGTGACGGCAATGAGCCCGCTGCAATACCAGAAGCAGCTCCGCCTGCAGGAGGCACGGCGCCTGATCCTCTCGGCGCAATCCGATGCCGCCGGCGCCAGCTTCGCCGTGGGCTATGGCAGCCCTTCGCAGTTCAGCCGCGAATATGCCCGGCTCTTCGGCGCACCGCCCCTGCGCGACATCGCGCGGCTGCGCGGCGGCGAGGAGGGAGCGAGGATGGCCGCTTCCGGCTAGTCCGGAGGATCGGGCAATCACCGTGGAGTTCCGGTCTACCGCCTGAAGCGGCCCAGCCGCCAGTTTCTCCCCAGCGGCGCAACGCAGCGCCGAAGAGGAGAAACCCGATGTCCGGCACCATTTCCGGCAAGACCGTTCTCATCACCGGCGCCAGCAGCGGCATTGGCGAGGCAACGGCCCGCGTTCTCGCGGCCCGGGGCGCGCGCCTCGTCCTCGGCGCCCGCCGCACCGACCGGCTCTCCGCGCTCGTGCGAGAGATCGAGGAAGCCGGTGGACAGGCCCGCCACCGCGCGCTGGACGTGACGGATGCGGCGGAGATGCAGGCCTTCGCCGACTTCGCCGAAGCCGAGTTCGGCCGCGTCGATGTGCTCGTCAACAATGCCGGCCTGATGCCGCTCTCGCCGCTCAACGCGCTGAAGATCGACGAGTGGAACCGCATGATCGACGTGAACATCCGCGGCGTGCTGCACGGCATTGCCGCCGTGCTGCCGCGGATGGAACGCCAGGGCGCCGGCCATGTGATCAATGTCGCCTCGATCGGCGCGCATGCCGTCTCGCCCACGGCGGCCGTGTACTGCGCGACGAAGTTCGCGGTTTGGGCCATCTCGGACGGGCTGCGGCAGGAAACCGACCGGATCCGCGTCACCACCATCAGCCCGGGCGTGACGACATCCGAACTCGCCGACACCATCACCGACGAGACGGCGCGCGACGCCATGGCCTCCTTCCGCTCCAAGGCCATTCCGGCGGAGGCGATCGGCCGCGCCATTGCCTATGCCATCGCCCAGCCTGACGAGGTGGATGTCAGCGAGGTGATCGTGCGCCCCACCGCCAGCCCGCACTGAGGAACGCCCTGATGCAGACCGAAGCCGCCTGGCCGCTCTTCCTGGCCACCCTTCTCGCCCATGCATCGCTCGCCGGGGCGCAACCCGCCCCGCAGCCCACGCGCATCGAAAGGAGCGCCGAAATGTCCCGCATCACCGATCGGCCCAGCCCTGCGCCCGACAATCCCTATGTCGGGATGTGGGTCACCGCCGATGGCCGCATTCGCCATGAGCTGCTGTCCGATGGCCGCTATGACGAGGCGCGCGGCAACCGGCAAAGCGCCTATCGGGGCCGCTACTGGCTGGAGGGGAACCGCATCGAATACCTGGACGACACCGGCTTCACCGCCGATGGCGAATTCCGCGACGGCGTCCTCCACCATGGCGGCATGATCTTCCACCGCGAGAACGCGCGGAACTGACACAGGAGAAGGGGGAGGCCACGGGCCTCCCCTTTTGCTACTTCCCGCGCCCGGTCTTCTCCTGCAGCGCGTCGATCCGCTTCGATGCCTCGGCCTTGCTCAGCCCCGGATCGAATTCCTCCCCCGCCTCCTCGGACAGGGTCTTGAGATAGGAGGCCTGCGCCCCTGTCATCGCCTCGTCGCCCGTGGTCCAGTCATCCGGGTCCTTCACCGTGTTGGAACCGGGATTGGGATCCGCCTTCGGGTTCGCCTCATGCTGCTCGGCCTGCTTGGCCATGCCTGCATCCTCCTCCAATGATGTTCCCTAAACGTTCAGGGGCTTCGGAGGTTGCCTCCACCGGGCCGCCGGGCGAGACCGGGGGAAAGAGGAGGGCCGCATGAAGGTCAGGATGGGCGAGATCACGGGCGCCGAGGCGCGCGCCCTCTATGCGCGCAAGCCTGTGGTGCTGCTCCCCCTGGGCAGCCATGAGGACCAGGGCCCCCATGCCCCCATGGGCGACTATCTCCTGGCCGAGCTGATGGCCGAGCGCATCGCCCGCGCCGCCACCGGGGCCGGCACCGAGACCGTCGTCGCCCCCGTGCTTCCCTTCGGCAAGGCGGATTTCTTCGGCGCCATGCCCGGCGGCATCGCCCTGTCCCACCGCGCCTTCGCCCTGGTGCTGACCGAGATGATCGAGGCGCTGCTCCGCCACGGGCTGGCCCGCATCCTCATCCTCAACGGCCATGGCGGGAACGCGCCCGTCATCCACGACGTGACGCAGCATTTCCTGCTCGCCGGCCGCGGCACCTTTCCCTGCTTCTATCTGTGGAAGGTCGCCGGCGCCCTGCTGCCCGAGGTGATCGGCCCGGAAAGGGCCCGCCGCTCCGCCGGCCATGGCGCGGACCCCCTCACCAGCATCGCCCTGCACCTGGCGCCGGAGCGGATGCGGATGGACCAGGTCCCCGCCACCCCCACGCCGCCGGCCACCATGCTCGGCCTGCCTTTCTCCGCCTGGGGCGCGCTCTCCTTCGAAGGCGCGGAGATCAACGTCCCGGCCGAATACGACCTGCCCTCGCCCGATGGCATCGGCCCCGGCGATCCCCGGCTGTGCAGCGCCGAAACCGGCCAGGCTCTGGTGGAGCGCCTGGTGGCGATCGGCGCCGGTTTCGTGCGGCACTACGCCGCCCAGCCCCGCGGAACGTGACCCGGCTTGCCCCTACCGAGGCAGCGCCGCTGAATGGCGTTGCAACAAGCCGGAACACCTTCCATGCGCCGCCCAGCCTTCCGAACCCTTCTTCTGGCCTCATTCCTCCCCCTGGCGGCCTGCGGCACGACAGAACTTCCCATGACCTACAGCCCCTCCGTCGCACCCCGCCCGGTCGCGACGGCACGTCCGGTGGTCACGGTCGGCACGGTCACGGATGAGCGGCAGGACGGCCAGGCCAACACAGCCCAGTTCGGCACGATCCGGGGCGGCTACGGAAACCCGCTGCGCCGCCTGGCCGCCCCGCAGCCGGTGGCGGAGGTGGTGGCCCAGGGCTTCCGCGATGCGCTGGCGGCACGCGGCCTTCTCGCGGGCGGCGGAAGCGGGGCTTATGAGCTTCGTGTCCGGGTCATCCGGTACAATGCCAACAAGCTCATCCGGACAGAGGCCAATACCCAGTTCCAGGCCGTCCTCGTCAACCGCGCCACGGGCATTGCCGCCTGGACCGGTGAGGGCCGCTCGGATTTGATCGAGGCGGGCAACATCGTCGCGGCCGGCATCATCGCCGATCCCGAGGAACTGCGCAGCACCATGCTCCGTTCTATGGCTGCCGCCATCGACCAGATCCTGGATCGGCCCGACTTCCTCGCGGCGCTGCGGTAAACCCCTGCCCCCCGGCCCGGGATGGCTCTCATCCTGGGTCGATCGGGCCGGCCCCCACCCGCCACCGGCCAACGCGCCTTCCTCACCACCCAGGAGCTGGGCTTGGGGCGGCCGCCCGCCTTACCAGAGCGGCAGCGGCATCCGGACCCAGGCCTCCCCCGTCCTGTCCGCCCCCGAGGGAAGGGGCGCGGCGGGCCGCTCCATCCAGGCCAGCATGTCCCCGATCACGGTCGGCGCCTGCAGGTCCCGCAGCGGCATGTGGTACACGCCGTTGTAGAAGGCGATCCGGGCCGGCACCCCGGGTGGGATGCGGTCCAGCAGGGCCCGTGTCGCGACCGGCGGCACAAGCTGGTCCCGTGCGCCATAGACCAGCAGCACGGGTGGCATGCCGGGCCGCAGCCGCGCCCCGGCGGCCAGGGCATCGTCCATCAGGTCCACCAGCCCCTTGGTCGTGTCCACCCGCGTCTCGCGGATGGTCAGCGGGTCCCGGGCCATGCGCTGCAGGGCGCGCATGTTGTCCGTGGGCACGATGCCGGGCACGTAGGAGGCCACGGCCACGCGGGGCACCACATGGGCCAGCATGTCCAGCAGCCCTGAAGCCAGCCTGGGCATGGTCACGCGTCCCCAGACCGCGGGGGCCAGCAGCACATAGCCCTGGGCCGGCGGCGGCTCGGGCCGCGTGGAAGCCAGCAGCAGCACCGCCCCGCCCATGCTCTCGCCCAGCAGAAAGAGCGGCGCATCCGGGTGCCGCGCCTTCACCAGCCGCGCGGCGGTCACCGCATCGGCCGCCAGGGTCGGCGATCCCGGCCACACCCCCCTGTGCGGCGCCCCGCCGAAGCCCCGCTGGTCATAGGCATAGACCGCCACCCCCGCCTCGTTCAGCGCCGGGGCTGGCTCGGTCATGAAGTTGCGGCTGTCGTTGAAGCCATGCAGGCAGAGCAGCACGGCCTTGGGCGCCCCGTCCGGCAGCCAACTACGCAGGGGCAGCCGCGCTCCGTCCTCCATCACCAGCGCATCATCGCCCAGGATGGCATCCGCGATGCGGGGACCGGCGGGAATCAGCTGGGGCGTGCAGCCGGCCAGCGGCAGGGCGAGAAGGGCGCGGCG
Source organism: Pararoseomonas baculiformis (assembly GCF_017813395.1). GTDB lineage: Bacteria > Pseudomonadota > Alphaproteobacteria > Acetobacterales > Acetobacteraceae > Roseomonas > Roseomonas baculiformis. The sequence goes on from NZ_JAGIZB010000006.1 coordinate 163,914, forward strand.
GGGCAGGGGCATCAGAGCGGGATGTGGGCCCTCGGTGCCGGGCCGTCCATGCCCCGGCGGGCCTTCCCGCGGCGGCTCAGCGCCGGTCCTCGGCCGCCTCGCCGATCGGCGGCACCTCGCCTGTCATGCCCGCCAGCACCTCGGCCACGTGGCGCACCCGCACCTCGCTTGCCTCGCGCTTCAGCCGCCCGGCCATGTTCAGCAGGCAGCCCATGTCGCCCGCCAGCAGCGTATCCGCCCCGGTGGCGCGGATATCCGCCACCTTGTCCGTCACCATGCGGGTGGAGATGTCCGGGTATTTCACGCAGAAGGTGCCGCCGAAGCCGCAGCACAGCTCCGGCTCCGCCAGTTCCTTCACCGTCACGCCCGGCACCTGGGCCAGCAGCTTCCGCGGCTGCGCCTTCACCCCCAGCTCGCGCAGGCCGGAGCAGCTGTCGTGATAGGCCACCACGCCATCATATGGGGCGCGGGCAACATCCACGCCCATGACATCCACCAGAAAGGAGGTCAGTTCATGGGTGCGCGCGGCCAGCGCATCCGCCTTCGCGCGATATTCCGGATCATCCTCGAACAGGCCGGGATAGTGATGCGCGATCATCCCCGCGCAGGAGCCCGAGGGCGCAACCACGTAGTCGCAGCCCCGGAACTCGTCGATCACGGCCCGCGCCAGGTCCCGCGCCGCCGCCCGGTCCCCGGCATTGTAGCCCGGCTGGCCGCAGCAGGTCTGGCCCGCCGGCACCTGCACCTCGCACCCTGCCTGCTCCAGCAGCTTGATCGCCGCGAAGCCGACCGTGGGCCGGTACAGATCAACGAGGCAGGTGACGAACAGGGCGACGCGGGGCTTGGACATCACGGTCAGGATACGCGCCCCGACCGTCCCGCGCCACTCGGTCCCGGGGTGAAACCGGGCCCCCTCCACCGGGAAGCCAACGGGCTTCCCGGACCCCGCCTTCGGCCATTCACGGAACCAGCCGCTGCGTGCTCCGCGCCACGGCCCGCACGGCATCCCAGCCATAGAGCATCGGCACCATCCGCGCCGCGGCCCATTCCGCGTGCTGGTCGGTGTAGTGCGGGCTGCCGGGCTGGCCGGAAACACCGTGGAACACCGCCCAGCGGCTGTTGTCCCAGTTCCCCACGTCGAAGACATAGCGCGCGAGGGCACCATAGCCCGCCGCCGGCCCCACGGAGGCCAGCAGCCCGTTCGCCAGCACCGTGTCATTGTCCCCGCCGATAGGCAGGGCCGGCGCGTCTAGCAGCGGCGCCGCCTCCGGGAACTGGGCGGAGAGCGGGTGCACGAAGCGCGGCCGGTGCGCCTCGCCCCAGGGCGCGGCGGGCTGCCCCGCCACCTCCCGCAGCGCCGCCTGAAGGGCGTCGTCCCAGCTCCATCCGTCCAGCAGCGAGGCATCGTCCCGCCGCAGCAGGTTGGGCAGGGTCCACCAGAGCTGGTTCATCGGCACCACGCCCGGTGCCACCGCCAGCCAGGGATGCGAACCCGCGCCGGAAAGCCCGCTCCGCTCCGCCAGGATCCGCGTCAGCGCCCGGCGCAGCGCGACATACTCGGTCGGCGCGGTGGCGCCCGCCTCCATCCGCCCATCCCAGGCCAGCAGCCGCTGCCGCATGGCCTCCGCCTCGCCCTCCGCCGCCGGCATGGCCGCCAGCCGCGCCTTCAGCAGCGCCGCATTGGGGGAGAGCGTGTCGCCATGGATCCCCGCCGCATCCTCCGGCCCGAAATCGGGCATCTCCCGCAGCCGTTCCAGGATGCGCGCGGCGCGATAGGGCGGGTGGCAATCCGTGCAGAGGTAGTCCGGATGGTCATCCGCCACCACGCGGTTGTTGGCGGTGACGAGCATGCCCTCCTGCGGGTCGATCACGCGGGGCATGTCGTCATGCGCGATCCAGCCCTGCCAGGAATGCTCGCCCGTCCACCCCGGCATCGGGAGCCACCCGCTCTCGCGCGGGCGCCGCGGCACGCGGGCGCGCACCAGATGCCCGATATGCCCGGCCGTGTCCGCCGCGACGAGGTTGTGGTCGATCAGCCCCCAGCCCCGCGTCGCCTCGAACAGCCCTTCCACGCTTTCCGCGCCGGTCATGCGCGGCAGGCAGTCGAAGGAGAGATCCGTCTCCGCGAATTGCACGGAGCGCAGCGAAAGCGCCGTGCCCGCGCGCGCATCACCGGCGATCACCGGGCCGTTCGGAGTCTCCAGCACCTCGAAGCGCCGCGCGTCCCCGCCGCGAACCTGGATGCTCTCCTCGCGCCGTCGCACCGGCACCCATTCCCCGGCATGCATCACCTGCGACGCATCGGCGTCGAAACGCTCCAGGAACACGTCGTGGATGTCCATGAAGGCATGCGTCACGCAATAGGCCACGCGCCCGTTCTGCGCGAAATGCGGGAAGCCCGGCACGCCCGGCACGGTCAGCCCGATCATGTCGAAGGCATCGCAGGCCACATGATGCTGCGCATACATGTTCGGCATCTCGAACACCCGGTGCGGGTCGCCCGCCAGCACCGGCCGCCCCGTGCCGCTGCGCGAAGGCCCAACCGCCCAGTTGTTGCTGCCGCCGCCCGTCTCGTCCCCGGGCAGGCCGAGGGATTCCAGCAGCGCGCCGATGGCTGGCGAAAGCGCCGCCAGATCCGCCTCGAAGCGCTGCGCCTCCGCGCCTGGCGGAATGCAGAGCAGGTCGCGCCCGCCATCGTCGTAGCGCAGCTTGCCGACATTCCCCGCGCCCACCACGGGCAGCGCCGCGGCGCGCCACAGCTTGAACCAGACCGATCCCATCAGCAGCCCAAGGCGCCGCATCACCGCGATGCTGTGCCACCCCTCCCAGGGCTCCGGCTTCGCGTCCAGCAGGCCATATTCCGCCGGCAGCGGCGCGCCGGAGGCGACGAAGGCATTCACCCCCGCCGCATAGGAATCCAGCATCGCGCGCGCGGCCTCGCCCAGCGCCGCATGGTCGCGCCGGCAGGCTGCCTCCATCCCCAGGCGCCGCACGAGGATATCCGCTTCCGCAGCGCCCGCGCCCAGCCATTCCGCCGCGCGCCCCAGGGCGCGGCGCCGCGTCAGCTCCATCTGGAACAACCGGTCCTGCGCATGCACGAAGCCCAGCGCGAGCCAGGCATCGCCTGTCGCGCCCGCGCGGATATGCGGAATGCCATAGGTGTCGCGCAGAACCTCCACCGGCCCGGAAAGGCCGGGCAGGCGCAGCTCCCCCTCCATCGGCGGCAGCGCGGCCTGCAATGTCTGCGCATCGAATACCGGCATTCCCGTTCTCCTCCCCGTGCCGGGGTGAGTGTGAAACCGGGTTGCAGCCGTGTCGATATATCAAATAGCATCCGCGCCGAACCGCCGCTGAAGGAGCCGGGATGGGGGTCACGAACGGGCAGCAGGGCCGCGTGGCGGTGCAGGATCTCGTCAAGCGTTTCGGCCCGGTGAATGCCGTGGACCATGTCTCGCTCGAGGTCAGCTCCGGCGAGTTCCTGGCGCTGCTCGGCCCTTCCGGCTCGGGCAAGACCACCATCCTCATGGCCATCGCCGGATTCGAATACCCGGACGAGGGCCGCATCCTCATCGGGGACGAGGACATCACCTGGGCACCGCCGAACAGGCGGAACCTGGGCATGGTGTTCCAGCGCTACACGCTCTTCCCGCATATGAGCGTGCTGGAGAACATCGCCTTCCCACTGAAGATGCGCGGCATCGGCCGCGCCGAGCGCGAGGAACGCGCCCGCGCCGCGCTGGCCACGGTGCGGCTGGGCCAGATGGGGGACCGCAGGCCCGCCCAGCTCTCCGGCGGCCAGCAGCAGCGCGTCGCCATCGCCCGCGCCATCGTTTACCAGCCCCGCGTCCTGCTGATGGACGAGCCCCTCTCCGCGCTCGACAAGAACCTGCGGGAGGAGATGCAGATCGAGATCAAGCATCTGCAGCGCGAGATCGGCATCACCGTCATCTTCGTCACCCATGACCAGACCGAGGCGCTGACCATGGCGGACCGCGTGGCGGTGCTGGACCATGGCCGCCTGCAGCAGCTCGGCGCCCCGCGCGACCTCTATGAGGCGCCGGAAACGGTCTTCGTCGCCGGCTTCATCGGCGAGACCAATTTCTGCGAGGGCCGCATCCCCCACGCCGCCCGCCCGGGCGAGCCCGTCTCCGTCGCGCTTCTCGGCGGCGGGCAGATGGACGCCGTCGCCGCCCAGCCCCTGCCGGCCGGCCAGCTCATCAAGGTCGCCCTTCGCCCCGAGCGCCTGCGCGTGCTGCCGGCGGGCAACGAAACGGCCACGGCGCGGGTCACGGAAGCGATCTATGCCGGCAACGCCACCACGCTGATGCTGGAAGGGCAGGGCGGGCAGCTTCTCCGCGCCCGCATCCCCGCCGGCGCCGGCCTGCATGAGCCGCGCCCGGGCGATGCCGTGCGCCTTTCCTGGCAGACCGCCGACGCCCGGGCCTTCATCGCATGAGCGGCGGCCGCCCCTCCTGGTTCTTCCTCGGCGGCCGTCGCTACAGCCCGGCGGCCAGCCTCATGCTGGCGGCGCCCTTTCTTCTCCTCATCGCCATCATCTTCATCCTGCCCCTGGCGACGCTGCTGCATGAAAGCGCCTTCGTCCCCGGGCCGACCACGGCGCATTACGCCCGCGCCTTCGAGGAACCCGTCTATCTCCGCGTCATGCTCCGCACGCTCTGGATCGCGGTGCTCGTCACGGCGCTGGCCCTCGTTCTCGCCTGGCCCATGGCCTGGGTGATGTCGCGCAGCACCGGCATCGGCCTCGCATTGCTGGCCGCCGCCGTGCTGCTGCCGCTCTGGACCTCCGTCCTCGTCCGCACCTATGCCTGGATGGTCCTGCTGCAGCGCAACGGCGTCATCAACCAGCTCCTGCAGGGGGCCGGGCTGATCGATGCCCCCATGCGCCTCCTCTATACGCAGGGCGCGGTGGTGCTCGCGATGGCGCATGTGCTGCTGCCCTTCATGGTGCTGCCCATCTATTCCGCGCTGAAAGGCATTCCGGAGGATTACGCCCGCGCCGCCCAGATGCTCGGCGCCTCCGCCTGGTCCACCTTCCGCGAGGTGATCTGGCCCCTCGCCCTCCCCGGCGTGACCTCGGGCTGCCTGATGGTCTTCCTCCTGGCGCTGGGCTTCTTCGTCACCCCCGCCCTGATCGGCGGCCCGCAGCAGATGATGATCGCCACCCTTGTCTCCCAGCAGGTGCGGGAGATGCTGGACTGGCCCTTCGCCGGCGCGCTGGTGGGAATCCTTCTCGTCTTCGTCCTGGGCATCACCATCCTCTTCAAGCGCGCCGTGCGGCTCGACCGCTTCGTGGGGTCGGCATGAGGAGCCGCGCGCAACGCCATAACCGCGCCGGGCGCATGGCGCTGAATGCCGCGGCCTATGCCGTCACGGTCTTCCTGCTGCTGCCCACCCTCATCATCGCCCCCATGTCGGTGGGCCCCGAGCGCCTGCTGAGCTTCCCGCCCAAAGGCTTCTCGCTGCGCTGGTATGCCGAATATTTCCAGGACACCGACTGGATCCGCGCCACCCTCTTCAGCGCCGAGGCGGGCCTCATCTCGGCGGTCTGCGCCACGGTCATCGGCACCATGCTCGCCCTCGCCCTGGTGCGCGGCCGCCTGCCCGGCAAGGGCCTGATCGAGCTGCTGGTCATCGGCCCCGTCATCGTCCCGCACATCGCCCTGGCCGTCGCGATGTTCCTGGTCTTCGAGCAGCTGCGCCTGACCGGCTCGCTCATCGGCTTCGCCATGGCGCATACGGTGCTGGCCCTGCCCTTCGTGGTCTTCACCGTGCTGGCCGCCCTTTACCGTTTCGATGCGGAGCTGGAGCGCGCCGCGCTGTCCTGCGGCGCCGGCGCCTTCCGCACCTTCCGCTACGTCACGCTGCCACTGATCGCGCCGGGTCTCGTCTCCGCCGCGCTCTTTGCCTTCATCATCTCCTTCGACGAGGCGGTGGTCTCCTTCTTCATCTCCGACCTCGACCGCAAGACGCTGCCGCGGAAGATGTTCGAGGATATCGACTTCAACATCTCGCCCACCCTTGCCGCCGTCGCCACCATGCTGACCGCCCTCACCATCCTCGCGCTGCTGATCGGCTACGGGCTGAAGCGCAGCATGGAGCGGCGGGCGCGCGCGGCTGATACAGGACCGTGAAGACCATGCCCGAAGCGGCAAGAGTGCTCGATTTCGTCACCCCCATCGGCCGGGAAAACCTGGCCGGCCGTGTCTATGACGAACTTCGCACAGCCCTGTTCGAGGGCCGCATGCGCCCGGGCCAGCGGCTGAAGATCCGCGACCTCGCCGCCGCCATGCAGGTTTCCGAAACCCCGGTGCGGGAAGCCGTGGTGCAGCTGGCCCGCGAGCGCGCGCTTCGCCTGGAGGCCGCCCGCTCCATCACCGTCGCCGGCCTCAGCCTGGAGCAATATCTGGAACTCCGCACCATCCGGCTGGAACTGGAAGGCCTGGCGGCCGAAGCCGCCGCCCTCCGCATCTCCCCCAGCGAGCTGGAGGCGCTGGAACGCGCCCACGACACTCTTTCCGAGGCCGAGGAAGCCGGCGAGCCGCTCGCTGCCAATCGCGCCAACTGGGCCTTCCACCACACGCTCTACGCCGCCGCCGCGATGCCGGAGCTGCTCTCCATCATCGAGAGCATCTGGCTCCGCAACGGCCCCATGCATGCCTTCCTCTATCCCGATGCGCGCCCGGCCTATCCGGGCCGGCACCGGCACCTGGACATCATCGAAGGCCTCCGCGCGCGCGACCCGAAGGCCACGCGCGCCGCCCTACGCGCGGATCTGACGGAGGGCGGCGCCAATCTTGTCGCGCTCCTCGGCCGCATGGAACGCGACGCGGCCTGGGCCACCCCCACCTGACCAGGGGAACCCGGGCCATTCTTCAACCAACACGGACAGGAGACAGGGCATGGGCGTGAATCGGAGAACTCTTCTCGCGGCCTCCGCGCTGGGCGCGGGGGCGGCAAGCCTGGCGCGACCGGCCCTGGCCCAGCGCGGCTCGGGCGAGGTGGTGATCTGCGCCACCGGCGGCCTGATGGAGCGCAGCCTGCAGGAGCATTTCTACCGCCGCTTCGAGCAGGAGGTGGGCATCCGCGTCCGCTCCATCCCCATCGAGTTGCCGGACCAGTGGGCCCGCGCCCGCGCCGGCCAGCGCAGCGGCAACATTCCCTTTGACGTCGTCACCGCCACCCCGCCGGACCTCATCCAGCACGCCGACATTCTGGCGCCGATCGACTGCAACACCCCGGCGATGACCCAGCACGCCCTGCCCGGCGGCTGCTTCCCCACCGGCATCATCCGCACCGCCGGCGGAATGGCCATCACCTGGAGCAAGAAGGCCTTCCCCAATGGCGGCCCTGCCAGCTGGGCGGATTTCTTCGATGTCGCGAAATTCCCGGGTCCCCGCTCCCTGCCGGATACCGGCGACCGTGAATGGTGGGTCCCGCTCGCCGCGCTGATCGCGGATGGCGTCCCGCGCGACAAGCTCTTCCCGATGGATCTCGACCGCGCCTACCGGAAGCTCGATGCGCTGAAGCCCCATGTGGCCGCCTGGTGGAAGAGCGGCGACAACTCCATGCAGATCATGCGCGGCGGGGACGCGGTGATGAGCATGCTCTATTCCTCCCGTTCCGTGCCCCTGGCCAAGAGCGGCGAGTTCGATTTCACGTGGAACGGCGCCATCCGCGACGTGGGCAACTGGGCCGTGCTGAAGGGCGGGCCGAACACCGCCAATGCCATGCGCTTCCTGGAATTCTTCGTCCAGAACCCGCGCGAGCACCTGCCCTTCAGCGACAAGGTGTCCTTCGATTCCAACAACCGCGACACCGCGGCCCTGGTGCCCGAGGGCGAGCGCCGCTACCGCCCCTCCTGGCCCGAGAACTGGGAGAAGCTGGTCATCGCGGACTACGAATGGATCGCGAACCACCGCAACGCGATGCGCGAGCGCTGGGTGAACTGGCTCACGCGCTGATTCCTGCTCCGGGCGGGCCGTCCTGGCCCGCCCGCACCGCATCCACCACCGGAACCCTTCCTTCATGCTGGTGAACGACCCCGAGGCGGCGCATTGGCCGGTTGACCCGTCCCGCCTCGACCTCGCCGAGGAATTCCGCCGCAAGCCCCGCGGCCCGCACAGCGACGATCTGCAGAAGCTGCTGCACCGCATGCGCTGGTCCGGTGTCGGCCGCCGCTACGTGCTTGTCACGCTGGAGCCGAACCGGCGCTGGATGCTCGGGCGCCTGCCCGGAAAGCGCGGCGTGCCGGTGGAAACCTTCCCCAACCGCGTTTTCACCAGCCTGGCCGATGCCGAATGGGCCGTCTTCGCCATGCGCTGGGAAGCACTCACCGGCCAGAAGATCGAGAACGCCGGGAACGAGCCCTGATGACCGATACAACCGCCGTCCTCGGCTACGCCTGGCCCCTCGTCGTCTCCCCGGGGGAGGAGGTCGCCTTCCACCTCTCCAGCGCCACTCTGGAAGGCGCGGAGGCCACGCTTATCCGCGTCCGCTGCGCCGATCCGGATCCGGACGGCCCCGGCCTGCGTTTCCACCAGCCCGGCACGGCCATCGACGGTCCGGTCGCACTGCGCAACCAGCCCCTGCGCCCGGGTTCCTGCGCCATCATCCCCGATGCACCAGCCCTGAACCGGCCCGGCTCCCTCTCGCTCGGCCTCTTCCTCTACCCGACCGCGCCGCTCGCGGGGGCACAGACCATCCTCGCCCGCTGGCGCGACGACACGGCCGAGGGCTGGCGCCTCGCCCTCAACACCGAAGCCCAGCTCGAATTCACCATCGGCGCGGGCGGGCGCCTCTGGCGCGCCACCGCCCCGCGCGCGGTGATCGAGCGCGAATGGATCTTCGTCGCGGCCAGCCTCGACACAGGGGCCGGCCGCATCGCCCTCACCCAATCCAGCCTGGACCCCCAGGCTGGCCGCGACACGGGCTGCACCACGACGGCCGAGGGTCCCGGCGCGATCACCTGGGCCACCGAAACCGCCCTCACCATCGCCGCCCATGCGCTGGAACCCGGCGCGGCGCCCCGGACCGCCGGCCATTTCGACGGAAAGATCGATCGTCCCCGCATCCTATCCGCCGCGCTGGACGCGGCGGCGATCCGTGCCCTGGCGGAAAATCCCTCCCCTGCCCCGGCTGAGCCGGACCTGGTCGCCGCCTGGGACTTCTCGCGCGACATGTCCACCGACATCATCCGCGACCTCTCCGCCAACCGCCTGGACGGCACGCTTCGCCAGATGCCCATGCGTGCCGCGACGGGCGCGAACTGGGACGGCCGCACGGTGCAATGGACCGAGGCGCCCGAGCTCTACGGCGCCATCCATTTCCACAGCGACGACATGCACGATGCCGGCTGGTCGCCGGACCTGCGCTTCACCATTCCCGCGGAATGGCGCAGCGGCTTCTACGCGCTGCGCCTGTGCGCGCGCCAGGACAGCGACGATCCGGTGGAGAGCTTCGTCGCCTTCTTCGTCCGCGCGCCGCTCGGCAAGCCGCGCTCCGAACTCGCTTTCGTCGCCAGCACCGCCACCTTCCTCGCCTATGCCAACTCAGCGCTGCGGATGGACCAGGTGCATGCGGAAGCCATGCTGGAAGGCCTTCTCGCCCTCTCCCGCGATGACGTGTACCTGCAGGAGCACCGCGAGCTCGGTCTCTCCACCTATGACACCCACAGCGACGGCAGCGGCTGGTGCTATTCCACCGCCAGGCGCCCCATCATCAACATGCGGCCGCGCGGCGCCACCTTCAACTACGGCAACGACACCCACATTATCGACTGGCTGGAGCAGATCGGCCAGGACCACGACATCATCGTGGATGACGACATTCACAGGCACGGCGCGCAGGCCCTCGCACCCTATCGCTGCGTCATCACCGGCTCGCATCCCGAGTATTTCAGCCGCTCGATGATCGAGGCCTTCGATTCCTACCAGCGCAATGGCGGCCGCCACATCTATCTCGGCGGCAACGGCTTCTACTGGCGCATCGGCTGGCACCCGACCCAGCCGCACGCCATGGAGATCCGCCGCGGCATGAACGGGCTGCGCACCTGGGAAGGCGAGGCGGGCGAGAACGCCCTTTCCTTCACCGGCGAACCATCCGGCCTCTGGCGCAGCAATGGCCGCCCGCCGCAGCGCCTCGTGGGCGTCGGCTTCGACGCGCAGGTCTTCACCCGCTCCTACCCCTATGAGTGGCGCGAACCCGCGCGCGACCCGCGCGTCGCCTGGGCGGTGGAGGGCATCGACCTCGACGCGCCGCTGGGCGATTTCGGCCTGCGCGGCGGCGGCGCGGCGGGGCTGGAGGTGGATCGGGTGGAACCCACCCTCGGCTCCCCGCCCCATCTCCTCTGGCTCGCCACCGCGGACCGGCTGGGCTACGGCGGCGTGCCCACGCTGGAGGAGCTGCGAACCCTCCATCGCGGCGCCATGGGCGACCAGAACGCGCGCGTGCGCGCCGATATCGCCTTCTTCCCCACCGCGCGCGGTGGTGCCGTCTTCTCCACCGGCTCCATCGCCTGGGCCTGCGCCCTGTCCCACAACAACTACGACAACTCCGTCAGCCGCCTGACAGGCAACGTCCTCCGCCGCTTCCTCGATCCCAGCCCCTTCGAGGGCTTCGACACCCAGGAGCGATCGCTGGAGGGCATCTGCCCGGAGGCGTGAATCGCTCCTCAGCAGGATTGCGCCGGCAAAAGGCGCGACACAGGAATTCGCCCGATCATGCAGCGCACTCCCATCTCCACCGACACCCCCTGGTTCCGGCTGGAGGTGGACGACAGCGACTGGGCGGCGGAAGACCCCGCTGCCCTCGCCCGCTGGATGGAACAGCTTCTCCTCATCCGCCGCTTCGAGGAGAAAATCCTCGAACTCCACGGGCAGGGCCTCGTCCACGGCCCCGCCCATGCCTCCATCGGCCAGGAGGCCGGCGCCGTCGGCGCCATGTCCGTGCTCGGCACGCAGGACAAGCTGAACGGCACCCACCGCGCGCACCACCAGATCCTCGCGAAGCTGCTGAACAGCGCTCTTCCGGAAGGCTACGACCCCCGCCAGGACAGGCCCGTGGATGAGGCGGGCGGCCTGGTCCGCCGCGCCATGGCCGAGATCATGGGCCTTTCGGAAGGCTTCTGCGGCGGGCGCGGCGGCTCCATGCACATGCGCTGGGCGCCCGCCGGCATCGTCGGCACCAGCGCCATCATCGGCGGCAACCTGCCGCATGCGGTGGGCTATGGGCTGGCCGACAAGGTGCTGGGCCGCGACCACGTCTCCGTCGCCTTCTTTGGCGACGGCACGCTCATGGCCGGCCAGTCGATGGAAGCCATCAACCTCGCCGCCCTCTACAACCTGCCCGTCATCTTCTTCCTGGAGAACAACTTCTACGCCGTCTCCACCCATGTGCGAGAGCAGACACGGGAGACGCGCCTGACCACGCGGGGCGCCATGTTCGGCGTGCCCTCGGTCGAATGCGACGGCATGGACCTCGTCGCTGTTCGCCGCGCCATGCAATGGGCCGTGCAGACCATCCGCGAAACCGGCGGCCCCGTTTTCGTCGAGGCCATCCTCTACCGCTTCCTGCACCAGAGCGGACCGCTTCTCGGCAGCCAGCTCGGCTATCGCAGCAAGGAGGAGGAGGCCGAATGGCGCGCGCGGGACCCGATCGCCACGGTGCCCGCGCGGCTGAAGGCGATGGGCGTGCTGGACGATGCCGGCCTCGCCGCCCTCGACGCCCGCGCCCGCCGCATGGTGGAAGAGGCGGCGGCAGCCCTCACCGAGGTCCCGCGCGATTCCAACGCGCTGCAGATCCGCGCCGGCGCCTTCCCCGATGTGGCGGAGATCGAGAACGGCATCCGCGGCGATCTCTCCGAACTCGCGGGCGAACGCATCCTCGAGGCCCCCTCCGTCCCCGCCGAGGCGCAGGTGGAGATGAAATATATCGACGCCATCGCCGCCACCCTCCTCCGCAACATGGAGCGCGACCCGCGTATCGTGGTCATCGGGGAAGACGTGCACCGCCTGCGCGGCGGCGTCTCCGGCTCCACGAAGGGGGTGATGGAGCGCTTCCCCGAACGCGTCTTCCCCACCCCGATCTGCGAGAACGGCTTCACCGGCATGGCCCTCGGCGCCGCCGTCTGCGGCCTGCGCCCGGTCGTGGACATCATGTTCGGCGATTTCTGCATCGTCGCGGCCGACCAGATGTTCAACGGCATCGGCAAGTTCTCGCACATGTTCGGTGGCGGCTTCGGCGTGCCCGTGGTGGTGCGCGCCCGCGTCTCGCCCCAGGCGGGCTACGGCTCCCAGCACTCCATGGACCCCTCCGCCCTCTTTTCCCTTTACCCGGCCTGGCGGATCGTCTCCCCCTCCACCCCGCACGACTATATCGGCCTGATGAACGCGGCGCTCCGCTGCGACGATCCCGTGCTGGTCATCGAACACCAGGACCTCTTCCAGACCACCGGCCCCGTCCCGCGCGATGACCTGGACTACATCATCCCCCTCGGCACCGCCCGCACCGCCCGCCCCGGCCAGGCCTGCACGGTCCTCACCTATTCCAGCATGGTCGGCGCGAGCATCGAGGCCGCCGAGGCCGCGGGTATCGACGCCGAGGTCATCGACCTCCGCAGCCTCGACCCCGGTGGCCTGGACTGGCCCGCCATCGAGGCCAGCGTGAAGCGCACCAACCGGGTGCTGATCGCCGAGCAGACCGCGCGCGGCACCAGCCATGGCGCCCGCATCGCGCAGGAAATCGGGGAGCGCTGCTTCGATTGGCTCGACGCCGAGATCCTCCGCGTCACCGGCGGCGCCGCCGCACCCGTCGTCTCCCGCCCCCTCAACCTCGCGGCGCTCGGCAACGCCGCCAAGATCGAGACCGCCCTCCGCCGCCTGATGACGTGAGGCGGAACACCCTTCCGCCGTCACTTCGGCATATGATATATCAAACCGACAAAGCCGAGGATCCGTCCATGTCGCAGGCCCTCCTCCCTGAGAAGACCAGCACCACGCCACCGGACGCCGCCCTGCGCGCCCGTGCCCAGGCGGTGATCCCCGGCGGCCTCTGGGGCCATCTGAACGCCGCCAAGCTGCCCGAGGGCTACCCGCAATACTTCACCTCGGCCGAGGGCTGCCGCCTGCGCGACGCCAATGGCCGCGAATACATCGACTTCATGTGCTCCTGGGGCCCGGTGGTGCTCGGCCACCGCCACCCCGTGGTGGAGGCCGCCGCCCGCCGCCAGGCCGATCAGGGTGACTGCATGAACGGCCCAGCCCCCGTGCTGGTCGAGCTCGCCGAACTCCTGGTGGACACCATCCCGCACGCGGATTGGGCGCTCCTCGCCAAGAACGGCACGGACGCCACCACCGCCTGCGTCACGATCGCGCGGGCCGAGACCGGGCGCCGCAAGGTCCTCGTCGCCCGCGGCTCCTATCACGGTGCCGTCCCCTGGTGCTCCCCGTCCCTCGCCGGCGTCACGGCGGAGGACCGCGCCCATCTCCTCACCTACGACTACAACGACATCGCCAGCCTGGAAGCCGCTGCCGACCAGGCGAAGGGCGACCTCGCCGCCGTCATCGTCACCGCCTTCCGCCATGACTTCGGCCGCCACCAGGAGATGCCCACCGCCGAATTCGCGCGCCATCTCCGCGCGCTCTGCGACGCCACCGGCGCTGCCCTCATCATCGATGACGTGCGCGCCGGCTTCCGCATCGATCTCGGCGGCTCCTGGGAACCCCTGGGCATACGCCCCGACCTTTCCGCCTTCTCGAAGGCCATTGCCAACGGCCACCCGCTCGCCGCCGTCACGGGGCGCGAGCGCTTCCGCCAGGCCGCCACCCAGGTCTACACCACCGGCTCCTTCTGGTGCGGCGCCGTGCCCATGGCCGCCGCCGTGGCTACCATCAACGAGCTCCGCCGGATCGACGGCCCCGCCCGGATGCGCGCCATGGGCGAGCGCCTCCGCAACGGGCTCGATGCCCTGTCGCGCCAATACGGCCTTCCCATTCGCCAGACCGGCCCGGCGCAGATGCCGCTGATGATCTTCGACAACGACCCGGACTGGCGCATGGGCGACACCTTCTGCGCCACCGCGCTGAGGCACGGCGCCTACTTCCATCCGCGCCACAACATGTTCCTCTCCTGCGCCCATGCCGAGGCCGATATCGATCAGGCCCTGGAGGCGGCGGAGGCCGGGTTCCGGGCGGTCGCGGGACGCTGACGGGGAGAGCGGCGGCCGCTGGAGCCAGGCCTCGGTCCTGATCCGCCATGCCCGGGCGCGGGCGCGCCGGGCGCAACCTCGCCCGGATGGCGCGCGGGCGGCGCCCTCCTGGAAGCGCTATAAGCCAAGCTCGATTCGCCACAGGAACGCCCGATGCGCCTTCTCACCTCCCCCGCCAGCCCCTTTGCCCGGAAGGCCTATGCCTGCGCCATCGCGCGGGGCGTGGATGGCGGGATCGAGCTGGTTCCCACCAGCACCCAGGCCAGCGCGGAGCTGCCCGGGCTCAATCCCCTCGGCAAAATTCCCGTCCTCGTCCTAAAGGACGGCACCGCTGTCTTCGACAGCCCGGTGATCTGCGATTACCTGGACACGCTGGGCGCCGCGCCGTCACTGATGCCGGCCTCCGGCCCGGCCCGGCTTCGCGCCGGCATCATGCAGGCCCTGGCCGATGGCATCATGGATGCCGCCGTCGCCCGCCGCATGCAGATCGCCCTGCCGCAGGACGAAGGCCGCCAGGCCTTCGATGCCCGCCAGAAGGCGGCGGTGGAGCGCGGGCTGGCGCGGCTGGAGGCGGACCCGCCGCAGGGCCTTACCGATGTGGGGGCCATCGCGGTGGCCTGCGCCCTCGGCTATCTCGACTTCCGCTTCCCCGCCGAGCCCTGGCGTGAGCGCTTCCCGCGCCTGGCCGGCTGGCTGGCCTCGGTGGAGTCCCACCCTGCCCTGGCCCGCAGCGCCCCGGCATGAACCTGCGCGATCCCGGGCTGGATCCGGCCGCCATCATCGCGGCCCTGGACCTGCGCCCGCACCCCGAGGGCGGGCATTACCGGGAGACCTGGCGAGACGCGCCGGATGGCGGTGGCCGGGGTGCCGGCACCGCCATCCTCTTCCTGCTCGCGGCCGGGGAGCGGAGCCACTGGCACCGGGTGGATGCGGCCGAGGGCTGGCACTGGCATGCGGGCGCACCCCTGCTCCTGCGAATCTCGGATGGCGGCCCCCCCTCCCTCGTCCGGCTTGGCCCTGACCATGCCGCCGGGGAGGCTCTCTTCGCGATGGTGCCGAAGGGGCGATGGCAGGCGGCGGAAAGCCTGGGCGGCTGGACGCTGGTGGGCTGCACCGTCAGCCCCGCCTTCCGATTTGAAGGCTTCGAGATGGCGCCGCCGGGATGGGAGCCGGCCTGAGGCGCCATGGCGTTTCGCCCCGCGTAAGTTGTGCCGAGCGGAACGAATGCAGCGTCTTGGTTGCAGGAAGCGGCTCGCCTAGCTTGCCGCAACGGCGCTGCAAAAGGGTTGGCCGGCTTGCTTCACGTCCCAACCGTCCTGGTGATCGCCTCGACCCTGGCCGCCACCTACGGCTCCATCCTCCTCTATCTCTGGCTTCAGCACCGCCGGCAGCTCGCCATGGTCAGCTGGAGCGCGGCGCATTTCATCGCTGCCGTCTCGCTCGCCCTCATGCCGATGCGCGGCATGGTTCCGGACATCGTAGCCGTCCAGCTCGCCAATGCGGGCATGGCCCTCGCCTATGGGCTGATCTGGGCAGGGGCGCGCCAGTTCGGCGGCGGCCAGGCGCGGGTGCTCCCTACCCTCGCGGGCATACTGGGCTGGCTGGCCGCCTGCCAGTTCCCCGCCTTCTCCGAAAGCCTGTCGGCGCGGATCCTGGCGCTCGGGATGATCGCGGCCGTGTACCACCTCGCGGCGGCATGGGAATTCCACCGGGATGGCCCCTGCAAGGCCCTGCGCTCACGCCGCCTGATCATCGGGATCCTGCTCGCGAATGCGGCCGCCTACCTGCTGCGGATCCCGGGCCTGCTGCTGCGGCCTCTCCAGCCATCCCCGATGGATCTGCCGGTGAGCCCCTTCGTCGATGCCTTCCTGCTGGTCGGGATCGCGGCCGGCGGCAGCCTCGTGCTGGGCCTGGTGGCCCTGCAACGGGAGATGGAGGAGCGGGAGGCGAACGCCGCCCTGCGGGAGGCGCGCGACGCGGCCGACCGCGCCAGCGCCGAGAAAAGCCGTTTCCTGGCCCATATGAGCCATGAGCTGCGCACCCCGCTGAATGGCGTGCTCGGCTTCGCGCAGATCCTGAAGGAGGACCCGGCCCTGCCCCCCCTTCAGCGGGAGCACGCGGCCATGCTGGAGCGCACCGGGCGCCACCTGAACGCCCTGCTGAACGACGTGCTGGACCTCTCCAGCATCGAGGCCGGGCGGCTGAGGCTCCTGGCCACCCCCACGGCGCTGGTTCCCCTGATGGAGGACGTGGTCGGCCTCTCCCGGGCCGCGGCGGAGGCCAAGAGGGTACGGCTGTTCTTCGAGCCCGCGCGGGACCTGCCCGCGGGCGTGCTCTGCGATGCGCTGCGGGTGCGCCAGATCCTCCACAACCTCCTCAACAACGCGGTGAAGTTCACCCCGCCGGGCGGACAGGTGGTGTTCTCCGTCCACCGGCGTGATGCGGGCGGCCTGGTGCTCTCGGTGCGGGATGACGGCCCCGGCATCCCCAGGGATTTCCATTACCGGCTCTTCCAGGACTATGCGCGGGCCAGCCAGGTGGCCGGGAGGAGCGAAGGCACGGGGCTCGGCCTGGCCATTTCGGCCGGGCTGGCGCAGGCCATGGACGGCTCGATCCGCTTCGGCACCCCGCCCGATGGCAGGGGCAGCATCTTCGAGGTGTGGCTGCCCCTGCCCGATGCCGAGCCGCCGGCCTCCCCCGCCGAGGCCCCGGCCCCGGGCTCCGCCAGTCTGCAGGTCCTGGTGGTCGATGATGTCGCGGTGAACCGCCTGGTCCTGCGCGGCCTGCTCCAGGGCGCGGGCCACCGCGTCACCGAGGCGGAGGACGGGCAGGCCGCCCTCGGTATCCTCACGGGCGCCCCCAGCCTGCCGGATGCGGTGCTGATGGATGTCCTCATGCCCGGGATGGACGGGCTGGAGGCCACCCGCCGCATCCGTGCCCTGCCGGGCCCCGCATCCCGCCTGCGGATCCTGGCGGTGACCGCGGGCGCCATGCCCGAGCAGATCGCCGCCTGCCTGGAGGCAGGCATGAACGGGCACCTCGTGAAGCCCGTGGACCGGCAGGTCCTGCTTGCCGCCCTTGCCCGCCGCGAGCACGCCCGGGCCTGATCGCCGCGCATCGCGCACTTTCCTGGTTGCCGCCACCGGATAATCCGGGGAGAGGAAGCGCCGATGTCTCGTGCCCGATGCCGCGTGCCGGATGGGCGATAAGGAACCGCCTCCGGCCAGCCATGGTGGAACCTCGGGCAAGCGAACAAAACTCTTGGTTGCGACCCGGCCCTCGCCTAACCTGTAAAGATCACGTTTTTGAGAGGCCAGAGGGTTGCTGCATCCTCCCACAGCCTTCGTTCTCAGCTTCGCCCTGGCTCTCACCTGCGGTGTCATCCTCCTGCTGCTCGGCCGGCAGGACCGCCGCCAGCCCGCCATCGCCAGCTGGGGTGTCGCCCATTGCCTCGGCGCCCTCGCGCTGCTGCTCCTGGCGCTGCGCGGGACCATTCCCGCCTTCGCCTCGGTCCAGCTCGGCAATGCGCTGCTGGCCGTCAGCTACGGGCTGGTCTGGGCAGGGGCACGCCAGTTCCGCGGGGCAAGGGCCGGTCTTGCCCCGATCCTCGCCGGCTGCACCGCCTGGATGGCGGCCTGCCAGATCCCCGCCTTCTATGAGAGCCTCGCCGCGCGCGTCCTGCTGATGGGCTTTGTCGCCGCCGGCTACTATGTGGCGGCCTCCTGGGAGTTCCGGCCACGCGGCGCCGGGAACACCCTGCGGTCGCAGCGCCTTCTCATCGGTATCCTCCTCACCAACGCGGCCTGCTACCTGCTGCGCATCCCCGTGCTGCTGCTGCAGCCCGTCGGCGCCTCGCCCATGGGCCATCCGACCTCCGTCCTGCTGGACCTGCTCGTCGTCCTCGGCACCGCCCTGGCCGGGAGCGCCGCGCTCGGCGTGGTGGCGCTGCAGCGGGAGAAGGAGGAGCGGGAGGCGAACACGGCCCTGCGGGAAGCGCGCGACACGGCCGACCGCGCCAGCGCCGAGAAGACCCGCTTCCTGGCCCATATGAGCCATGAGCTGCGCACCCCGCTGAACGGCGTGCTCGGCCTGGCCCAGGCCCTGGCGCAGGATCCCGCCCTCCCCGAGGAGCAGCGCGGGCGCGCGGCCATGCTGGAACGCGCCGGGCGCCACCTGAACGCCCTGCTGAACGACGTGCTGGACCTTTCCGCCATCGAGGCCGGGCGGCTGGAACTGGTACCGGTGCCCACCTGGCTGAAGCCGCTGCTGGAGGATGTGGCCGGCCTGGCCCGCGCGGGGGCGGAGGCGAAGGGCGTCGCGCTCCGCATCGCGCCCGCACCCGGCCTGCCCGCCTCCGTGCTCTGCGATCCGCTGCGGGTGCGGCAGATCCTGCACAACCTGCTGAACAACGCCGTGAAGTTCACCCCCGCCGGGGGCGATGTCCTTCTTTCCGTCCGGCGCGCGGAGGAGGGCGGGCTGCTGCTGACCGTGAAGGATGACGGCCCGGGCGTGCCGGAGGAGTTCCGCGACCGGCTCTTCCAGACCTATTCCCGCTCCACCAGGGAAGCGGCGAAGGGCGACGGCACGGGGCTGGGCCTGGCCATCTCATCGGGACTGGCCAGCGCCATGGGCGGCACCATCCGCTTCGGCATCCCGCCCGAGGGCAAGGGCAGCATCTTCGAAGTCTGGCTCCCCCTCCCCGAGGCCGAGGCGGCGCCCCTGCCCGCCCCGCCCGATGCGCCCGCGCCCGCGCCCGCCGCGCCGGGCCGGCGCGTGCTGGTGGTGGACGACGTGACGGTGAACCGCCTGGTCCTCCGCGCCATGCTGGAACCGGCGGGCTATCAGGTGACGGAGGCCAGGGACGGCCAGGCCGCCCTGGATGCCCTGGGCGGCCCCGGCCCGCTGCCCGACGTGGTGCTGATGGACGCGATGATGCCGGGAATGGACGGCATGGAGGCCACCCGGCGGATCCGCGCCCTGCCCGGCCCCGCAAGCCGCCTGCGCATCCTCGCCGTGACGGCCGGCGCCATGCCGGAACAGGTGGCCGCCTGCCTGAATGCCGGGATGGACGGGCATGTGATGAAGCCGGTGGACCGCCGAGGCCTTCTCGCCACCCTCGCGGCCCGTGACAGGATCGCCGCCTGAGCGGCGTCGCGCCTTGACGCGGCCTGCCCGTGGCGGGACACCCCATGCCCCGTCACCACGAAGCCCCCGGCGCTCCAACCGCCGGCGGGCCAGGAGCCCATCTCCATGCAGCGCGTCTTCTCGGGCATCCAGCCCTCGGGCGTCCCCACCCTCGGCAACTACCTGGGCGCCATCCGCAACTGGGTGCCGATGCAGGACACGCATGAGAGCATCTTCTGCGTGGTGGACCAGCACGCCATCACCGTGTGGCAGGACCCGAAGGAGCTGGCACGGCAGACGCGGGACATGGCCGCGGCCCTGATCGCCTGCGGCCTGGACCCGGACCGCTGCATCCTCTTCGTGCAGTCCCATGTGCATGCCCACACGCGGCTGGCCTGGATCTTCAACTGCGTGGCCCGCATCGGCTGGCTGAACCGCATGACGCAGTTCAAGGACAAGGCCGGCAAGGACCGCGAGAACGCGGGCAGCGGGCTCTATGTCTATCCGAACCTCATGGCGGCCGACATCCACGCCTATCACGCCACGCGCGTGCCGGTGGGCGAGGACCAGAAGCAGCACCTGGAGCTGGCGAACGACATCGCCGAGAAGTTCAACCACGACTACGGCGTGGATTTCTTCCCGCATATCGATCCGCACATCATGGGCGTCGCCGCCCGCGTGATGTCGCTGCGCGACGGCACGAAGAAGATGAGCAAGTCGGACCCCTCCGACCAGTCGCGCATCAACCTGAGCGACGATGCCGACACCATCGCCCTGAAGATCCGCCGCGCGAAGACGGACCCGGAGCCCCTGCCCTCCGAGATGCAGGGGCTGGAAGGCCGGCCGGAGGCGCGGAACCTTGTCGGCATCCTCGCCGCCATCACCGGCACCACGCCCGAGGATGTGCTGCGCCAGCATGGCGGCCAGGGCTTCGGCACCTTCAAGGGCGTGCTGGCGGAGGCGCTGGTGGCGCATCTCTCCCCCATCGCCTCCGAGGCGCAGCGCCTGCTGGCCGATCCCGGCGCGGTGGACGCCCTGCTCCGCCGCGGCGCCGACCGCGCCCGCGCCATCGCGGAGCCGATCGTCGCGAAGGCCGAGGAGCTGGTCGGCTTCCTGCCGCCGCGCTGAGCCGCTGATCCCGTGCTGAAGGGCATCCTCACGGTCGGCGGCTGGACCATGGCCAGCCGCCTCCTCGGCTTCCTGCGCGACATGCTGATCGCGGCCAGCCTCGGCGCCGGCCCGATCGCCGATGCCTTCTTCATCGCGCTCAAGCTGCCCAACCTGTTCCGGCGGCTCTTCGGCGAAGGCGCGTTCAACGCCGCCTTCGTCCCCGCCTTCGCGTCCACCCTCACCCTCAGCGGCCACGAACAGGCGCGCGCCCTGGCCGAGCGCATGTCCACGCTGATGACGCTGTGGCTGACGCTGCTCGCCACGCTCGGCATGATCTTCATGCCGCAGGTGCTGCACGTGCTGGCGCCCGGCTTCACCGACGAACCCATCCGCTTCGGACTCGCCGTCGAGATGACGCGGATCACCTTTCCCTATCTCGTCTTCATCTGCCTCACCGCGCTCATCTCCGGCGTGCTGAACGGGCTGGACCGCTTCGCCGCCGCCGCCGGCGCGCCGGTGCTGTTCAACCTTCTCTCCATGGCCGCGCTCTTCGCGCTCACGCCCTTCGTCGCCACGCCGGGCCATGCGCTGGCCTGGGGCATCACCGTCTCGGGCGTGGCGCAGTTGCTTCTCGTCTGGGTCGCGGCCGCCCGCGCCGGCATGCCGCTGCGCATCGTCTCCCGCCCCCGCATCACGCCCGCGGTGCGGCTGGTGCTGCGCCGCATGGGCCCCGGGCTGGTCGGGGCGGGGGTGACGCAGCTGAACCTGGCGGTGGATGTCATCATCGCCTCGCTGCTGCCCGCGGGCGCCGTTTCCTACCTGTATTACGCGGACCGCATCGGCCAGCTTCCGCTCGGCGTCATCGGCGCCGCCATCGGCACGGCCATGCTGCCGCTGCTGGTGAAGCAGCTGCGCGGGGGCAAGCCGCTGGCGGCCCACCGCACCATGAACCGGGCGCTGGAACTCTCCTTCGCCCTCGCCCTGCCCGCCGCCGCCGCACAGGCCGTGCTCGCCTGGCCCATCATCTCCGCCCTTTTCATGCGCGGTGCCTTTGGGGAACTGGAAGCGGCCGCCACCTCCGCCGCCCTCACCGTCTATGCCCTGGGCCTGCCCGCCTTCGTCCTGGTGAAGGCCTATGTTCCCGGCTTTTTCGCGCGCGGGGACACGGCCACCCCCGTGAAGGTCAGCATCGCGATCGTGGCGCTGAACCTTGCGCTTAACCTCATTCTCACGCGCTACATCGCCCATGTCGGCATCGCGCTCGCCACCGGCCTCTCGGCCTGGGTGAACGTCATCGCCCTGGCCTGGATCCTGCGCCGCCGCAACCAGTGGCGCCCGGATCGCCGCCTGCGCCGCCGCCTGCCCCGCCTGCTCTTCGCGACCCTGGCGATGACCGCGGTGTTGATTGCCCTGCGCCTGGTGATGCCGGACCCTGTCGGCTCCACCGCGCGGCTGGTCGTGCTGGGTATCTATGTCGTCGCCGGGCTCGCCACCTATTTCGGGCTGGCGCATCTGCTGGGCGCGCTCAACCTCGGGGATCTGCGGCGCCGGCGCTGATTGGGCGCAGCCTGTCCCATCCTGTGACAGGCAGCCGCAGGCCTCCTGCGAAGGGAGCTGGGGGAAGCAGCGCTCCCCCCGGCCTTACCCTTCCACGAACCCCTGCCATCCCGCCGCCCGCAGCTCGCAGGCCGGGCAGGTGCCGCAGCCATGGCCCCAGGGGTGCATCGGCCCGCGTTCCCCGCGGTAGCAGGTATGGGTGTCCTCCACGACCAGCCGCACCAGCGCGTCGCCGCCCAGGCGCCGGGAAAGGCGCCAGGTCTCGGCCTTGTCGATCCACATCAGCGGCGTATGCAGGATGAAGCGGCGCTCCATGCCCAGGTTGAGCGCCACCTGCAGCACCTTGATCGTGTCGTCCCGGCAATCCGGGTAGCCGGAATAATCCGTCTCGCACATGCCGCCGACGATGTGGCGCAGCCCGCGGCGATAGGCGAGCGCGGCGGCGAAGGTGAGGAAGATGAGGTTCCGCCCGGGCACGAAGGTGTTGGGCAGCCCGCCCTCCTCCATCTCGATCGCCACCTCCCGCGTCAGCGCGGTGTCCGAAATGGCGCCGAGGGAGGCGAGATCGATCGTGTGGTCTTCGCCCAGCCGCGCCGCCCATCCGGGCTTCATCGCGCGCAACCCGTCGCGGAGGGTGCCGCGGCATTCCAGCTCGATCCGGTGCCGCTGGCCGTAGTCGAAGCCGACCGTCTCCACCCGCCCGAAGCGCTCCAGCGCCCAGGCGAGGCAGGTGGTGGAATCCTGCCCGCCGGAGAAGAGGACCAGGGCGCCTTCGTCTTGCATGGGCGCCTTATGGCGCCCCGGGGCGATGGGGGAAACCGGGTTTCAGCCCGGCTCCGCCACGGTGATCGTCGTCTCCAGCAGCGCCCCGGCTTCCAGCAGGATGTCCTCCCGGTAGCGCCCGGCCACGAGCTGCACGCCCAGCGGCGCGGGGCCGGAGAGATCGGTCGTCACGGTCAGCCCGGGCAGGCTCATCAGCGGCAATCCCACCTGCGGCAGGATGGATTCGATCACCCGTTCGAAGGCTTCGGGCGATTCCAGGTCCTGCAGGTCCGGGAAGGGCGGCTCGGAGGCGACGGGCATGATGGCCACGGGGTAGCGCTCCAGGAACAGGCTCCATTCCCGCAGGTATCCGGCGCGGGCCTGCAGCGCGTCCTGGAAGGCGTTCATGTCCGGTTCGGGGCAGAGCCGCTCCATCTGCGCGAAGATGAAGTTGGCGTCGGGGTCGTTCTCCTCCACCAGCGCCTTCTTCATCCCGCGCCGGCTCTCGGCCAGCCAGAGCATGGCCTGCAGCCGGGCGGGCTCGCGCAGCTTCGGGATGGGCGTCTCGGCCACGGTCCAGCCGGCATCCTGCAGCTTGCGCCCGGCGGCACGCAGCGCCTCCTCCACCACCGGCGTGGTCGCCAGCCCTTCCGGCCGCACGCAGAGCGCGGCGCGCCTGGGGAAGGCCGGCCCTTCCAGCGGCGCGGGCACCCACCAGGGATCGCGCGCATCGGGTGCCGCCATGGCCTGCAGCGCCACGCGGATATCCGCGATGCTCCGCGCCAGCGGGCCGGAAACCGCCATCAGCTGCGCCCCGATCGCCCGTTCCGCCGAGGAAGGGTTCCAGGCCGGCACCCGCCCGATGGTCGGCCGCAGCCCATGCACGCCGCAGGCATAGGCAGGGTAGCGGACGGAGCCGCCGATATCCGTGCCATGCCCGATCGCTCCGATCCCGGCGGCCACCGCCGCCCCCGCGCCACCGGAGGAACCACCCGGCGTCAGCGCGGGATTGCGCGGGTTGCGCGTGTGCCCGTGCAGCGAATTGCGCGTGACCCAGTGCAGCGAGAAGGCCGGCGTGTTGGTGCGCCCGATGATCACCGCCCCCGCCTTGCGCAGGTTGGACACCACGGGGTTGTCCGCCTTGGCGACCAGGTCCTTCTGGATCCGCAGCCCGTTGGTGGTGGCGAAGCCCTTCTGGTCCACATTCACCTTGGTGGTGACGGGCACGCCGGCCAGCGGCCCCGGATCCTCCCCGCGCGCGATCGCCGCATCCACCGCGCGGGCGGCGGCCATCGCCTCCTCCGGCATGAACTGCACCACGGCGTTGATGGCCGGGTTCGCCGCCTCCAGCCGGGCCAGCGCATCGCGCGCCACCTCCTCGGCCGAGAGGTCACGCTTGCGGATGTGCTCCGCGATCTCGCTCGCCGTCAGGCGCCAGGATTCGGTCATGGGGACGCATTCCAAACCCGGCCCCGTCCGCTTGTCCAATGGCCGGGCCAGGGCCTGGCCGGACAGCAGGGCGTGAGGGCGCCGAAAAAGCGCCATCGGGCCATGGGGAGCGGATGGAGGCGCTGGTAGAAGGCCCCCTGCCCCGCCCTGAACCGAGCCCTGATGACCCGATCCGCCCAAGGCGTCCTGCTCGCCTTCCTGGCCTACTCCGCCTATGCCATCAGCGACGCCTCGGTGAAGCTGCTGCACGGCTCCCTCAGCGCCTATGAGGCCGTGTTCTTCGGCGCCTTCTCCGGCGTGGCGGCCCTGCCCTTCCTGCGCCGCCCGGGCGAGCGGATGCGGGATGCCTTCCGGGCCCGCAATCCCGCCATGTGGTTCCTCCACGCCGGCGCCGCACTCACCGGTGCCGTCGGCAGCGTGACCGCCTTCACCCATCTCTCGATGGCCGAGGCCTTCTCCCTGCTCTTCCTGATGCCGACCTTCGTGACGATCCTTTCGGTGATCTTCCTGAAGGAACCGGTGGGCTGGCGGCGCTGGTGCGCGGTGCTGATGGGCTTCGCCGGGGTGCTGGTCGTGCTGCGGCCGGGCTTTCGCGAACTGAATATCGGCCATCTCGGCGCCGTGGTGGGCGGCCTCTCCGGTGCCGTCACCGTGGTGATGCTGCGCGCCTTCGGGCAGAGCGAGACCCGCATGTCCCTGTATGGCGCAGGGCTCATCGGCCCCACCATCGGCGCCGGCCTGCTGATGCTGCCCGGCTTCACCTGGCCCACGCCCATGCAATGGGTGTGGTTGCTCGGCTATGGCCTGTTCATGGCGCTGGCGAACATCCTGGTGATGCTCTCCTCCGCCCGGATCCCCGCCAGCCTCGTCGCCCCGGCGCAGTACAGCCAGATGATCTGGGCCATCGGCTTCGGCTATCTCGTCTTCGGCGACCACCTGGACGCGATGATGGCCCTCGGCGTCGCCGTCATCATCCTCTCCGGCATCCTTACCTTCCGGCGGGAACAGGCGCGCCGGCCCCGGGGATGGCGCCGCGCGCCGCCCGTGCACCCGCAGTGAGAGGCGCTGCCTGCCCAGGGCAACCCTCGCCCGCGCCGATGCCCCCTGGTTGCCGCGCCTCCCCTGGTGCTAGACGCGCGCCCTTCCGGCCTGCGCGAGCGGGCCGGCCAGAATGAGATGACCGCGTTCGCGCTGGTCCAGGACGATAAGAGGCAGGCCGCGCATGGCAGGGCAGAACGGGCATCGGGGGCGGCAGAACCGCAAGCCGAAGGGGCGGCCGCTCGATGGCTGGCTCATCGTGGACAAGCCCACGGGCATGGGGTCCACCGATGTCGTCACGAAGCTGAAGCGGGCCTTCCAGGCGCAGAAGGTGGGCCATGGCGGCACGCTGGACCCGCTGGCCACGGGCATCCTGCCGATCGCCTTCGGGGCGGCGACCAAGGCCGTGCCCTATGTGATGGACAGCACGAAGGTCTATCGCTTCACGCTGAAGATGGGCGACGAGCGGGATTCGGACGATGCGGACGGCAAGACCATCGCCACCTCCGACCACCGCCCCACGAATGAGCAGCTGGAGGCGGCGCTGCCGGCCTTCCGCGGCGACATCATGCAGATCCCGCCGATCTACTCGGCGATCAAGGTGAATGGCGAGCGCGCCTATGACCTGGCGCGCGAAGGCCAGGTGGTGGAGCTGCAGCCCCGCCCGGCGCGGGTGGATGTGTTCGAGCTGGTGGAGCGTGTGGACGACGACACCGCCATCTTCCACGTGCAGTCCGGCAAGGGCGTGTACATGCGCTCCCTCGCGCGGGACCTGGCGCGGGCGGCGGGGACGGTGGGGCATATCGCGGCCCTGCGCCGGCTGCGGGTCGGCCCCTTCCGGGAGGAGAACGCGATTCCGCTGGACAGGCTGGTCGTTACGGAGGATACCCCGCCCCCTTCCCCGGCGCTTCTGCTGCCGGTGACGACCGCGCTGGACGACATCCCGGCACTGGCCGTCACCGAAGCCGAGGCCGCCCGGCTCTCCTTCGGCCAGGAGCTTTCCCTGGTCGAGTTCATGGGCCGGGTTCCGCAGGCGGCCAGCCCCGATGGGGGCCTGGTCCGCGTGTTGTCGGGGGAGCGCCTGATGGGATTGTGCCGCCTGGGGGAGGGGCTTCTCCGCCCCGAACGCTGGCTCGCCCGCGGCGACCGCTGAACCCCTTTCCTTAGGACATTCCGATGTCGATGATCACGCCTGAGCGCCGCGCCGCGCTCATCCAGGAATACGCGACCGCCCCGGGCGACACGGGTTCGCCGGAAGTGCAGGTCGCCCTGCTCTCCGAGCGCATCGTCGCCCTGACCGAGCACATGAAGGCCCACCCGAAGGACTTCCACTCCCGGCGTGGCCTGCTGGTGCTCGTCGGCCAGCGCCGCGGCCTGCTGGACTATGTGAAGCGCAAGAACCAGCAGCGCTACGAGAGCCTGATCGGGCGCCTCGGCCTGCGCCGCTGATCGCGGGCCTCCGGGCCTGTGCCTCGAAGGGGCTCCCGGCGAAAGCCGGGGGCCCTTTTCGCGTTCAGCGGCCCCGCTTTAGCGACCCTGCTTCAGCGACCCTGCCAGACCGGCTTCCGCTTCTCCAGGAAGGCCGCGACGCCTTCCTTGAAGTCCGCGCTGGTGAAGGTCAGCGCCACCATGTCATCGGCATTGGCGCCCCGGATGGCATGCTCGCGCAGGCGCTTCAGCGTGGTCTTGGCCGCGCGCAGGGTCAGGGGCGCGTGGCCGGCGATGGTGCGGGCCAGGGCCTCGGCGCGGGCCAGCAGCGCGGCCTGGTCCGGCAGCACCTCGGTGACGAGGCCGAGGGACTTCGCCTCCTCCGCCTCCACCAGCCGGGCCGTGTAGATCAGCTCCAGCAGGCGCGCAGGGCCCAGCAGGGCGGAGAAGCGGGCGTAGTTGCCCAGGGAAAGCGTGTTGCCCAGGGTGCGCGCAATCGGCACGCCGAAGCGCATGGTGGCGGAGGCGATGCGGATGTCGCAGACCCCCGCCACCCCCGCGCCGCCGCCGGTGCAGGCGCCGTTGATGGCGGCGATGGTGGGCTTGGGGCAGTCCTCGATGGCGGAGAGGACGCGGCCGATCCGCTCCTCATAGTCCAGCGCGTGCTGGGCGGTGGTGAAGCTGGTGAACTGGCTGATATCGGTGCCCGCGGCGAAGGCCTTCTCCCCGCCACCCGTGATGATCCAGGCCTTGATGGCGGGATCGCCGGCGATCTCGGCGGCCTTGGCGCCCAGCCCCTCATACATGGCGAAGGTGAAGGCGTTCATCGCCTTCGGGCGGTTGAGGGTGGTGAGCAGGATGCCGCCCTCCTTTACCTCGTGGATCAGCTCGTCCTCGGTCATGCGCTCTCTCCCGGTTTGCCCGGCAGCCTGCCCGGCGGCGGAGGGAAGGGGAAGGGGCGGAACTGATTGCCGGCCTGCTGCCTTCCCGGCATGCTGGAATCATGCCGGACGGTCCGCTTTTCACTCCTCTCAGGCTCGAGGCGTTGATCGCCGATGTCGCGGGCCGCTATGCCGGGGCCTCGCGCTTCACCCGGGGCTTCGTGCCGTCCAAGCTGAAGCGGGATCCTGCCACGGCGGCGATCCTGGCCCATGCGCAACGCGTGGGTGGGCTGGGCCATGTGCTGGATCTCGGCTGCGGGCGCGGGCAGCTGGGGCTGGCGCTGCTGCTCTCGGGCGGGGCATCCCGCATCACGGGCATGGATATCGACGCGGTGAAGGTGGCGGAGGCCGGGGAGGCCGCGCAGGGGCTTCCGGCGCGCTTCGAACAGGCTGACCTCTCCCGGGCGGCACTGCCGGAGGTGGACACGGCGCTGATGGCGGATGTGCTCTACCAGCTGCCCGATGGCTGCCAGGTGGAGGTGCTGGACCGCATGGCGCGGGCCGCGCGGCGGCGGGTGGTGATGCGGCTCTTCGACCCCGATCTGGGCTGGCGAAGCAATCTGGGCATGGTGATGGAACGCGCGCGGCGCGCCATCAGCCGCGAGGGCACGGCGGTGGCCCCCATGCCCGTGCCGCAGGTGGTGGCGCGCTTCGAGGCGGCGGGGTTCCGCTGCACCGTGGTGCCCTGCTGGGCGGGCACGCCGCTGCCGAACGTGCTGATGCTGGCGGAGCGGGGAGGGGCCTGAACGGCCGAAGGGGAGAGGCGGAATCCCTTCTCCCTGCCGTAGGCCACCGCCAGGACCGATCAGCCCATCTGGCCGCCGAGCTGCCGGGCAAGGTGGTCCGCGAAGGCGCGCACGCGCTCCGTCATGTCCGCGCGGGTGGGGAAGGAGAGGCTCATCCGCACCTCGCCGGGGGTGAGGGCGGGGAGGACGGGGCGCATGCGGCCCGCCGCGAGATCCCCGGCGCAGAGGCCGGCGGGCATCAGCCCCACCCCATGCCCTGCCAGGATCAGGTCGCGGATGAGGAGATAGCTGTCCGCCTCCATGGCGGGCGGGGGCAGGGCCTGGCCGGCCAGCACCAGCCGTTCCAGGTGCCGTCGGACGGCAGGGGGCGGAAGGATAAGGGCGGCAATCCTCTCAAGGCTCTCCGGTTCCCCATGCCGGGCCAGGTAGCCCGGGCTGGCGAAGAAGCCGTAGGCGAAGCGCATGACCCCGCGCGCCACCGCGTCCTGCGGGTTGGCGAGGCCGATGCGAAGGGCGATGTCGATCCGCTCGGCCACCATGTCGAGCACGGCATTGGTCAGCACGACCTCGAACCGGATCGCGGGGTGGGCTTCGCGGAAGCTGCCAAGGGCCCCGGCCAGGGCGGCGGTGGGGAAATCCGCCGGGGCGGTGAGGCGGATCAGGCCCTTCAGCGGCCCCTTCGCCGCGCGGACGGCGCCGAGCGCGCGGGCGAGCGTGTCCAGCGCGCCGGAGGCTTCCTCGTAGAGGCGCTGGCCTTCCTCGGTGAGGCTGACGGCGCGGGTGGAGCGCTTGAGGAGCCGCGTGCCGGTCGCCCGTTCCAGTGCCTGGACGCGGAGGCTGACCGTGGAGCGCGGGATGCCCAGGCGGCGGGCGGCGGCGGAGAAGCCGCCGGCGCGCACCACCTCGGCGAAGGTCTGCACCGCGTTGAGGTCCACGGGATTGTCCATCCTGCTGGACAGTCCTGCTAGCAAATGCCGGATCGAATGCCGAGCGGGTCGGGGCCTAGACCTGCGGCACCCAGGAAACGGAGTGCCGGCGGCGATGAGCGCCTTCTTTCCCTTCAACACCCGTCACCTCCCGGGCCACGACGACAGGCCGCCCCGGGCCCGCCGCATGGCCGCGGCGGAATGCGACATCGTGCTGCTCGGGGGCCTGGCCCATGGCGGCTGAGCGCTTTCCACCGACCGGGCGGCTGGCTCCGCAGGGCATTGCCCGCTTCTCCGGCATCGCGGCCGAGATCCTGGCCGGGGGCGAGGATCCGCCGGTGACCATCCTGGACATGCGGGTCGAGGCGGACCACGGCGCGCCGCTCCATGCCTCCTTCGACGAGGACAAGCTGTTCCTGGTGCTGGAGGGGCGGTTCCGCTTCGACCTCGGCGAGGCCGGGGGCGGGGAGGTGACGGCCGTGGCGGGGGCGCGGATCGCGGTGCGGCGGGGGGATGCGCATGGGTTCCGGGCCGAAGGCGGGCCGGCGCGGATGCTGCTGGTCTCCACCCCGGGGCGGCACGACCGGTTCTTCACCGCCCTGGCCGCGCTGCCCGTGCCGCATGACCCGGCGGCGGTGGAGGCGGTGTGCCGCCGCTTCAACCAGCGCATCATCGGGCCGCTGATGGGCTGATCAGGGCAGGGCCCGCACCCAGTCCCGCAGGGGTCGCCAGAGCACGGTCTCAGCCTTCATGCCCGCGGCCATGCCGATATGGCCGGCGGGCACGTCCAGCACTGCCCCGCCGGGGAGCTGGGCGGCCAGGGCGCGGGCGCTTTCCGGCGGCACGATCCGGTCCCCGCGCGGAATGGCGAGGAAGGCGGGGCCACGCCAGGCGGCGGGGGTCACCGGGGCGCCGGCCACCCGCCATTCGCCCCGCGCGGGGGTATTGGCCCCGTACCAGCCGCCCAGGCATTCGCGCGCCACGGGGGCGGGGAGGGGGATGCCGTCATTCAACCAGTCCTCCAGCGCCACGAAATGCGCGGCGCGGGGGGAGGTGGGGTCCAGCCTGCCGAAGGCGCGGAACTTCCGGGCGATGCCGAAGGGATCCAGCCCGGCGAAGAGAAGCTGGATCAGGTCCACCGGCAGGGCGGCATGGGCCGCCATCAGCGGTTCCAGCGCCGGGAGGAGGGAGGACGCCCCGCGGGCGCGCGCCTCCACCTCCGGCCCGCCCGCGTGGAAGTCCCAGGGCGTTGCGAGGAGGGCGAGGCCGCGGGACAGGCCCGGCTGGCGCTGGGCGGCCGCCAGGGCGAGCAGCCCGCCCATGCAATAGCCCACCAGGGCCAGCGGGCCGCCCGTGGCGGCCGCGGCGGCGGCGATCCCCCGTTCCAGCCGCCCCGCGATCCAGTCCGTGAGGGTGAAGCCGCGCTCGGGCATGCCGGGGCTGCCCCAGTCCAGCAGGAGCGGGCGGATACCCTGCCCGGCCAGCCAGCGCAGCATGGAATGGCCCGGCATCAGGTCCAGCACGGTCGCGCGGTTGATGAGGGAGGGGATGACAAGGGCGGCGGGGCCGGCGCCGCCGTAATCCAGGATGCGGGCGGGGCCTTCGGACCACAGGCTGGGCGGGTCGGGCAGGTCGCGCCGCCAGGGATGGCTACGGTAGGCGGCGATGCCGCGGATGAGCGCGGCATCCTCCCGCCAGAGCCGGCGCCAGACCTCGGCGCGCAGCGCATCCGGGTCAGCGGCGGCGGGGCTTCGCAGGATCCGGTCGCGTTCCGCCCTGGCCGCCGCCGAGCGCGGCGCGAAGCCAGGCCAGCTCGCGTTCCAGGCCGTCGAGCCGGGTGCGGAGGGCGTTCTCCCCGCCGGGATCGCGGCGATCGCCAGCCAGGCCCGGCCCATCGCCAGGGTGAGATGGGCCGGCAGGGGACGCGGGCCGCGGCGGGGGGTCATGCGGCGCGGGGCCGGCCGGCGGAGCGGGCCATGCGGGCGGCCAGGCGGGAGGCCACGCAGGAGGCCAGACGCCCATGCCGGGCGGCATGGAGGGTGCGGGTGGCCAGGAGGGCATCCAGCCCGGCGGCACGGGCGGGCTGGCGGGCCAGGCGAATCCGGGAACGGGCTGCGGCGGCGCCCAGTTCCGCATCCATTGGGCCGAGGCGGCGGCCCAGGCGGCCATCAGTTCGGGATCCATGGCCATCGCCGCCATCTCTCCCTGCCAGAGGGCGATCCAGTCCGCGGCCAGCCGAGCCAGGTCCGGCGCCTCTTCCGAGCCCATTTCGCTGGACGAACCGGTGTTTTCCGAACCGTTCATGCATTCCCCGGCTGGCATCCCTGATCCCGCGCCCCAGGGCCCGGGGGGCCGGGCATGGGGCGCATCCGTCGCGAAGCTCTTCCGCAGCGCGGCATGGCGGGTCTAGCATCACAGGCGGGCCCGGCACCAAGGCGGCTACCCGCCCCGGGCGCAAGGATGTGAGAGATCAGGTTCCGGGACCACATCAGGGAGGAAGACCGCATATGGCCGAGCCCACCGCGTCGCAGGACACGATCCAGGAGAACGCGGGGCGCCCGCCCGTGGTGGTGAAGAAATACGCGAATCGGCGCCTCTACAACACCGAGACCTCCTCCTACGTCACGCTCGAGGATCTGGCGGGCATGGTGCGGCAGGGGCGGGACTTCACCGTCTCCGACGCCAAGTCCGGCGAGGACATCACGCGCTCCGTCCTCACCCAGATCATCGTGGAGCAGGAGAGCAAGGGGCAGAACCTGCTTCCCGTTCCCTTCCTGCGCCAGCTTATCGGGCTTTACGGCGACAGCCTGCAATCCGTGGTGCCGCGCTACCTGGAGGTGACGATGGGCACCTTCGCCCGGCAGCAGGAGGATATGCGCCGCGTCGCCCAGGAGACGATGGGCTCCGCCATGGGCGGGTTCAACGCCTTCGCCCCCTTCGAGGAGATGGGGAAGCAGAACCTGGCGATGCTGGAGCGGGCGATGAGCCTTTTCTCGCCCTTCCCGCGCGGCGCCGGCGGCGGCGCGCCCAGCCAGCCCGCGCCCGCCGACGAGGTGGAAACCATGCGCGAGGAGATCGCGGCCCTGCGGCAGGAACTGGCCACGCTGCGCCAGGGGCGCGGCACCGGGACCTGACGCAGGCTTCGCCAGGGGCCATGCGCCCCCTGGTCCGTTCTCCTTCGTTTTCGGTTCGCCCGGCCTTGCACCCGGTCTAGAAGGCCCGGGCCCCTGGCTCCGGGTTTGCGGCGCTGCGAGCTTCCCCTTCCAGCCATGCAGGCGCGATGACCCGAGACGACATGTTCGAGATCTTCCTCGCGGCGGCTCCGGGGCTGGAACCCGTGCTGCTCTCCGAAGTGCGGGGCAAGGGCTTCAACCAGCCGAAGGCCGTGCCCGGCGGCGTGGTCATCCGGGGCGGCTGGCCGGAGGCCTGGCGGGCGAATCTGTGGATCCGCGGGGCCGGGCGGGTGCTCGCGCGGCTGGATTCCTTCCGCGTCACCCATCTCGCCCAGCTCGATGCCCGTGCGCGCCGCGTGCCCTGGGCCACCGTCCTGCGCCCGGATGTGCCGTTCCGGGTGGAGGCTTCCTGCGCGGGCTCGCGCATCTATCACAGTGGCGCCGCGGCCGAGCGGATCGAAACCGCCATCCGCGAGACACTGGGCGCGCCGCATTCGCCGGAGGAGGGCGTCCTCGTCCGCGTGCGGATCGAGCAGGACATCTGCACCATCAGCGTCGATACCTCGGGCGAGCCGCTGCACAAGCGCGGCTACAAGGAAGCCGTGAACGCGGCGCCGATGCGGGAAACCATGGCGTCGCTCTTCCTGCGGCAATGCGGCTTCGAGGGCACCGAGCCCGTGCTGGACCCGATGTGCGGCTCCGGCACCTTCGTCATCGAGGCGGCGGAGATCGCGGCCCGGCTCAACCCGGGCCGGGCGCGCCATTTCGCCTTCGAGAGGCTCGCGACCTTTGATGCGGAGGCCTGGGAGCGGATGCGGGCGGTGAAGAGCATGCGCGTGCCGGCGGCCCGCTTCCATGGCAGCGACCGGGATGCCGGCGCGATCACCATGAGCCAGGCCAATGCCGGGCGCGCGGGGGTGGCCGAGTTCACCGCCTTCCGGCAGGCCGCGATCAGCGAGGTGACCCCGCCGGAAGGGCCGCCGGGCCTGGTGATCGCCAACCTGCCCTATGGCTCGCGCCTCGGCGACAAGGCGGCGCTCCTGCCGCTCTACCGCGCCTTCGGGCAGGTGCTGCGGAGCCGCTTCGCGGGATGGCGGGTGGGGATCGTCACCAGTGAACCGAAGCTGGCCCATGCCACCGGGCTGCCCTTCCTGCCGGTGGAGGCCCCGGTGCCCCATGGCGGGCTGCGGGTGACGCTGTTCCGGACGGGGCCGCTGGCCTGACCTGTCCCGGCGATCGGGACAGAAGCGAGCCCGCTTCAGGCAGCCGGGACGAGCCCGGCCTGCGCGCCCGGTCCGGCAAGGGCCGGGGCGCGGGCAAGGGCCCAGCCTTCCTCCAGCCGCTCCGCCAGGGGCACCGAGGCGCGGCCGGCAAGGAGGGCACGGAGGCGGCGGGCGCTGACCCCGCGATTGGCCCAGAGAAAGACGCAGGCGGCCAGGGCGTGGCCGGGCCTGCGGTGGAAGGGCTCCGCCGCGTCGATGTCGTAGGGGTGGCAGTAGGTCCAGGCGAGGGGGCCTTCGAGCCTGGGAAGGATCCGGCGCAGGTCGAAGCCAGGGAGGTAGCGCAGATACATGCCGCCCAGGGCAGGCAGGTGCATGGGGCCGAGCCGCGCCACGGGGGCTGGCAGCTCCAGCAGCCCGCAGGGCCAGGCGAAGGGCTGGCGCGGCGCTCCGGGGTGGCCGTGCAGGAAGCCGCGGGCGGGCAGGACGGAGGAGGAATAGCTATGCCCCGCTTCCAGCAGCACCTCGGCGGCCCATTCGGTACGAGGGGTGACGGAGAAATAGGGCGCGCGGAAGCCCGGCACCGCCTGGCCCGAAAGGTCCTGCAGCCTCGCGCGGGCGCGGAAGGCTTCCTGCCGCAGGCGGCTGGGGCCGAGTTCCTCCAGCGAGCGGTGGGTCTGGTTGTGGGAGGCGACCTCATGGCCGCGGGCCGCGATCTCGCGCACCAGGGCGGGGGCGGAATCCGCCACCTCTCCCAGGATGAAGAAGGTGCCGCGGGCGCCGCTCTCGTCCAGCAGGTCCATCAGGGCGGCGGTGGCCGCCAGGTGGCGCGTGCCGCTGCGATCCGTCGGGCTTGGCTCGATGTCGGCCGTGAAGCTCAGTTCCCGTGGGACAGCCGCGAAGATTCCACCGGGCTCGCAGGCCTGGGAGAGGGCCGCTGGTCTCTGGAGATGGTTTTCCTGGGCTGTCACGGAGCTTTTTTGCGGCGCTTCACCATTCTGTGTGCTTTATCCGTAAGTGACTGACCGGACCAGGGTGGAGACGAAGGGGTGAGTACGACAAGCGTGATGACGGCGCTGGAGGCGGAAGTGGCCGCGCTGATCGTGAGCGCGCTGCAGCTTGAGATCCAGCCGGAGGAGATCGATCCCCAGGCGCCGCTCTTCGGGGACGGGCTGGGGCTGGACAGCATCGATGCGCTGGAGATGGCGCTTGCCATCTCGCGGCAATACGGCTTCCAGCTCCGCTCCGACGATGAGCGGAACGGGCGGATTTTCGCCTCGCTCCGCAGCCTGGCGGCGCATATCGAGAAGAACCGGGTGGGCTGAGCATGCCGGTGCGGGGCCCGGCTGCCGGCGGTGGCAGGGCAGGGGGCTGGCGCCTCTGGTCGCTCCTGCCCCTTCTCCTCCTGCCCCTCCTGCCGGAGGAGGCCTGGCCGGCCGCGATCCGGGACGAGGTGGCGCTGGCCTGGGCGCTGTTGCCGGCGCTGTGGACGGCGGGCTTCGCCTGGGCCTTCGCCCGCACGCTGCGCCCGGGGCGGGAGCCGCTGATCGCGCGCTACACCCGCTTCGACCCGCGGCGTGACCCGGCGGAATGCGCGGGCTATGCCCGGGGGCTGACCCTGTTCTGGGCCGTGGCGCTGGGCCTTGTCTCGGTGGTGGAGTTCCTGGCCCTCTGGGCCGGTTTTGACCTGGGCCTTTGGCCGGAAGCGGCGATCCTGGCCCTTTTCCTGGGGGAGCATGTGGTGCGAAGCATCCGTTTCCCGTCGGGCGGCATTGCCTGGCCGACGCAGACCCTGGCGGCGATCCTGCGGGCCGAGCGCGCGCATCATGGCTGAGATCCCGTTCCTGGACCGCGCGCCGGGCGATGTGCTGGCGCGGCTGGGCGCCGTGCCGGTGACCGCCGGGCGCTTCCTGGCCGATGTGGCGGCGCTGGCGGCGCGGCTGCCGGATGCGCCCTATGCGCTGAACCTGTGCGCGGACCGTTACCTGGCGCTGGTGGGCTTCGGCGCGGCGCTGGCGCGGGGACAGGTGACGCTGCTCTCGGCCGATCGCTCGGCGCACCGGCAGCGGGAGCTGGCGGCGCGCTATCCCGGCACCCATGCCATCTCGGACGGGGTGGAGGTGGTGCTTCCCTCCACCCTCGCCGGCGCCTGGGGCGAAGGGGAGGGGGCAAATTTCGCCATCCCGGCGGAGCAGGTGGCGGCGATCGGCTTCACCTCCGGCAGCACGGGGGAGCCGGCGGCGCATGCCAAGCCATGGGCGGCGCTGGTCGCGGCCGCGCAGGCGGCGGCGGCACGCTTCGGGCTGGACGATGCGGCGGACCAGGCCACCCTCGTCGGCACGGTGCCGGCCCAGCACATGTATGGATTCGAGACGACCATGGTGCTGCCGCTGCGCGCGCCCATGGCCGTGCATTCCGGCCCGCATTTCTACCCCGTGGAGGTGGCGGAGGCCGTGGCGGCCGCGCCGGGGCGGCGCGTGGTGGTGACCACGCCGCTGCAGCTGCGGGCCCTGCTGGCCGGGAACGTGCCCGGGATCTCCGCCGTGATCTCGGCCACCGCGCCGCTTTCCCCCGCGCTCGCGGCCGAGGCGGAGGCGGTGCTGGGTGCGCCGGTGCTCGAGATCTATGGCGCGACCGAAATGGGCTCCATCGCCAGCCGCCGCACCACGGAGGGCGAGGAATGGCGCCTCTATGACGGGGTGGCGCTGCGGGCGGATGGCACCGAGGGCGCCGAGGCGCTGGTGCCCGGCCTGCCCGCGCCGGTTCCCCTGGCGGATCTGGTGGAGATGGGCGCCGATGGGCGCTTCCGCCTGATCGGGCGGCGCGGGGACATGGTGAAGCGGGGCGGCAAGCGGGCC
This sequence comes from Pararoseomonas baculiformis, assembly GCF_017813395.1. Classification (GTDB taxonomy): domain Bacteria; phylum Pseudomonadota; class Alphaproteobacteria; order Acetobacterales; family Acetobacteraceae; genus Roseomonas; species Roseomonas baculiformis. The sequence continues at coordinate 200,470 of NZ_JAGIZB010000006.1, forward strand.
TCCCTGGCCGGGCTGAACCGCGTGCTCTCGGAGATCAAGGGCGTGGAGGACGGGGTCTTCGTCGCGCCCGAGGACCTGGAGGCCAATCCGGCCGCGCGGCTGGCGGCCTATGTGGTGGCGCCGGGCATGACGAGCGCGGCGGTCGTGGCGGCGCTGCGGGAGCGGGTGGAATCCGTGTTCCTGCCGCGCCCCGTGGTGATGGTGGAGCGGTTGCCGCGAAACGCGGTGGGCAAGATCACCCGCCACAGCCTGGAGGCGCTGCGCGCCGCCCTGCCGGACGGAGCGTCCGGGTGAGCGAGGGGCCCTGGGCGTCCCGCTTCGTGGTGCCGGCGGATCATCCCTGCCTGCCCGGGCATTTCCCGGGGCGGCCGGTGGTGCCGGGCGTGGTGCTGCTGGATGGCGTGATGGAGGCCGCGCGGAAGGCGGGGCTGGAGGCCGGGGCGCGGCTGCCCTCGGCCAAGTTCCTGCGGCCCGTGCTGCCGGAGGAGGTGGTGGAGATCGCCCTGCGGCGCGGCGCCACGGGGCGGCTGGCCTTCACCGGACATGTGGGGGGCAGCCTGGCCTTCCAGGGGGAGCTCGCATGAGCTGGCTGAACCAGCGGGAGCGCGGCGGCTTCGCCCTGCGGCTGATGGCCTGGATCGCCCGCTTCATGGGCTGGCACGTCTCCTACGCGCTGCTCTTCCCGGTCACGGCCTATTTCCTCCTCTCGGCGCCCCCGCGGCAGAAGGCGGCGATGCGGCGCTTCCAGCGGCGGGCGCTGGGGCGGGAGCCGGGCTGGCGCGACCTTTGGCGCCCCTATTTCGCCTTCGCGGCGACGATGCTGGACCGGGTCTATCTCCTGCGCGGGGAAACCAGGGGGTTCCGGATCAGCGTCTCCGGCCTGGAGGCGCTGGATGCGCGCATCGCGGCGGGGCAGGGCTGCGTGCTGCTGGGCGCGCATCTCGGCAGCTTCACCGCCATGCGCGCGCTGGCCGATGGCTGCGCCGGGCGGCGCTGCCCGGTGGAGGTGATGGCCTTCATGTACGAGGCCAATGCCCGGCTGGCGAACAAAGTGTTCTCCGCCCTGTCGCAGGAAAAGGCGCAGCAGGTGGTGCCGCTGGGGCAGCCGGATTCCATGCTGCGCGCGAAGGAATGCCTGGAGCGCGGGGGGCTGGTGGGCATCCTGGCCGACCGCCGCCCGGCGGTGGGGGAGGACCGGGTGGTGCCCCTGCCCTTCCTGGGTGCGAACGCGCCCTTCCCGGCGGGGCCGCATATCCTGGCAGCGGTGCTGGGCGCACCGGTGATGCTGGCCTTCGGCATTTGGAAGGGGCCGCGCCGCTACGAGATCATCTTCGAGGAATTCGCGGAGCGCGTGGTGCTGAACCGCGCCCGGCGGGAGGCCGACCTGCGCGCGGTGGCGGCCCGCTATGCGGAGCGGCTGGAGGCGGTGGCCCGGGCGCATCCGGAGAACTGGTTCAACTTCTACGACTTCTGGGAGGAGATGGGGGAGGCCGCCCCGGTGCCCGCGCCCCCTTCGTCGGCCGGGGTGGCGCGCCGCGCGGTGCTGGGGCTGCCCTTCCTGGCCGTGCCCGCCCAAGCCCAGGCCCCTTTCCAGGCCCAGCCGGGCGGGCTGGAGGCGGTGATGGCCGCCCTGGCCGCCACCCGGCGCACGGAGGCGGAGTTCGAGGAGAGCAAGTCCATCGCCGGGCTGGCGGATACGCTGCCCAGCCGGGGAACACTGCTCTGGCAGGCGCCCTCCACCCTGGAGAAGCGGGTGGTGGAGCCCTTTCCGGAGCGTGTGACGGTCTCGGGCGACCGGCTGGTCTATGAGCGGGCGGGCCGGGAACGGCAGGAGGTGCGGCTGGACCAGGCCCCGGAGATGCGGGCCCTGGTGGAGGCTATCCGCTCCACCCTGGCCGGCGACCTGGCGGTGCTGCGGCAGCATTACGAGGTGCGGTTCGAGGGATCGGTCCCCGACTGGACCATCCGGCTCAGCCCGCTCTCGGTGCGGGTGCGGGCGGTGGTGCAGCGGGTGGAGATCCGCGGCTCAGGCGGGCGCATCGCGCAGTTCGAGACCGAGGGGAACGAATCCTCGGTGATGCGGATCACATATCGGCCCTGAGCGGCCCCTTGCGGTGGCGCGGGCCATCCGCATCTGGCAGCGCGGGCCGGATGACGATCGCCGGGGTTCCCGGCATGCCTCCGCGGGAAGCGTGGAGAGATGGCGCGGTCCGGCTGGCTCCCCGGAGCCCCCGGCGCGAATGGCCAGCACAGGATATCGCACAGGATGAAGTTCGTTCCGGCCGGCATGCTGCGCCCCTTGCTGGCGCTGGGCGTGCTGGCGCTTCTGGGCGCGCTGCTGTTCCGCAGCGTCGAGATCCGCACGGACATGGCGGATTTCCTGCCCCCGGCGGAGACGCCCGAGGCCGCCTTCCTGCTCGCCGAGCTGCGGGAGGGGGCGGCGACCACGCTGCTGCTCGCCGGCATCGAGGGGGCGGAGGAGGCGGAGCTGGCGCGGATCTCCCGCACCATGGGGGAGGCGCTGCGGGCAACGGGGCGCTTCGCCTTCGTGGGCAATGGCACGGCGGACCTGACGGAGCCGGAGCAGGCGCTGCTGTTCCGCTACCGCTACCTGCTCGGGAATTCCGAGGGGGCTTTCGCGGAGCCGGCGCTGCGGAAGGGGCTGGAGGGGCTGCTGGACGGGCTGCGCTCCTCGTTGTCGGGCGTGCTGGCGCGGCTGGGTTTCGCGGACCCGACCGGGCTGTTCCTGGAAACCATCAAGGGCTGGCTGGGCGGGAGCTCCGTGCAGGTCCGGCACGGTGCCTGGTTCGCGGGTGAGGGGCCGCCGCGGGCGCTGATGGTGGCGCGCAGCAAGGCGCTGGGCACGGATACCGAGGCGCAGCGCGAGGCGGTGGAGGCGGTGCGCACGGCCTTCGAGGGAGCCGGGCCGGGAGAGGCGCGGCTGCTGCTCTCCGGCCCCGGTGTCTTCGCGGCCAGCGCGGCGGCGGCGGTGCGGGCCGATGTGGAGCGGATGGCCATCCTCTCCGCCGTGCTGCTGCTGGGCTTCCTGGTCTGGCGCTACCGCTCGGCGACCCTGCTGCTGGTGGTGGGGGTGCCGCTGCTGGCGGGAACCCTAGCCGGGGCGCTGGCCGTGGCGCTGGTGTTCGGGCGTCTGCAGGGCGCGGCGCTGGGCTTTGGGGTGACCATGCTCGGCGTGGCGGTGGACTACCCGATCTTGCTGCTGACCGGGCGGCGGCCGGGCGAGGCCATGGCGGATGCCGCGCGGCGGATCTGGCCCACCCTGCGGCTGGCCGCGGGGGCTGCGGCGCTGGGGCTGGTGGCGATGATGGCCTCCGGCTTCCCGGGGCTGGCGCAGCTCGGGCTGTTCGGGGCGGCGGGGCTCCTGGCGGGGGCGGGGGTGACGCGCTGGGGGCTGCCCTGGCTGGCGCCGGATGCCGTGCCGGCACGGCCGCTGCCCGGCGCGGTGATGCGGGGGCTGCAGGGTGCATCCGGCCGGCCGGTGCTGGCCGCGGCGCTGGTGGCGCTGGCCCTGGTCTGGCTGGCACTGGCTGGCCCGCCCCGCTGGGAGGACGACATGGCCCGGCTGAGCCCGGTGCCCAAGGCGGACCAGGAGCTGGACACGTTGCTTCGGGCGCAGCTGGGGGCGCCGGATGTGCGGCATCTCGTCGCGCTGCGCGGCGCGAGCGAGGAGGCGGTGCTGCGCGCCTCGGAACGGGTGGCCGGGGCGCTGGCGCCGCTGCTGGCCGATGGAAGGCTGGGCGGGCTGGAACTGCCGAGCCGCTACCTGCCCAGCCGGGCGACCCAGGCGGCGCGCCAGGCGGGCATGCCGGAGCGCACGGTGCTGGAGGCGCGGCTGGCCGGGGCGATGCGCGGCCTGCCCTTCCGCCCCGGCGCCTTCGCGCCCTTCCTGGACGCGGTGGAGGAGAGCCGGGGGCTGCCCCTGCTGGATACCGCTGCCATGGCGGTGGCGCCGCTGATCTCCACCCGGCTTTCGCCGCTGCTGTCCCGGCGCGGGGATGGATGGGTGGGAATGGGGCTGCTCTCCGGTGTGCAGGATGCCGGCGCGGTGCGGGCGGCGGTGGCCGGGCTGGCCGATCCCGGCGTGCTCTTCGTGGATGTGAAGGGCGAGACGGAGGCGATGATCGCGGACACCACGGCGGAGGCGCTGATCTGGTGCGGAGTGGGGGCGCTGGGGGTGCTGGCGCTGCTCGGCCTGGGGCTGCGCGGGGGCGGGGCGGCGCTGCTGCGGGCGGCGCCGATCGCGGGGGCAGTGCTGGTGGTGCTTGCCGTGCTCTCCGCCCTGGGGGAGCGGCTGACGCCCTTCCACCTGGTCGCGCTGCTGCTGATGGCGGGGGTGGGGCTGGACTATGCCCTGTTCCTGGGCGCGGCAACCCGCGATCCGGAGGAAGCGGCCCGGACCGCCGGGGCGGTGATGACCTGCACGGTGACGACCCTGCTGACCTTCGGAATGCTGGCCCTGTGCGAGACGCCGGTGCTGCGCGGCATCGGCATCACCGTCTCGGCCGGGGTGGCCGCGGCCTTCATCCTGGCGCTGCTGCTGGCACCACGGGCGGGGGCGCGAGCTTAAAGCGCCGCAATCCCGCCGATTCCTGGCTGCACAGGGATGGGGCGCGATGCGATACAGCGGTGAAATGCACTCGACCATTCCTCCCCTCGCAATGACGGCCTTCACCGCCACCAGCGCCATGGGCACGGGCCTGGCCGCGACCCGCGCAGCCCTGCATGCGCGCCGGGGCGGGCTGGCGCCCTGTGATCTTCCGGGCATGCCCGAGGGGATATGGGTGGGCCGGGTGCCCGGGCTGGAGGATGTGGCCCTGCCCGAGGGGCTGCGCCGCTTCGATTGCCGCAACCACCGGCTGGCGGAACTGGGGCTGGCGCAGGACGGCTTCGCCGCGGCCGCGGAAGCGGCGGCCGCCCGCTTCGGGGCGCAGCGGGTGGCTGTGGTGATGGGCACCAGCACCTCCGGCATCGCGGAAACCGAGGCGGCCTATGCGAAGCGGGACGGGGACGGGGCGCTGCCGCCGGAATTCGATTTCGCCCATACGCATGATCTCTACGCGCTGCCCCGCTATGTGCGGGCGCGGTTGGGGCTGCGCGGGCCGGCGGTGGCGATCTCCACCGCCTGCACCTCGGGGGCGCGGAGCTTCCTGGAGGCGCAGTCCATGATCGCGGCGGGGCTGTGCGATGCCGCGGTGGTGGGCGGGGTGGACACGCTCTGCCGGATGACGCTGCACGGCTTCAACTCGCTGGAACTGCTTTCCAAGGCCGCCTGCCGGCCCTGCGCGGCGGACCGCGACGGCATTTCGATCGGCGAGGCGGCGGGCTTCGCCCTGCTGATGCGGCTGGAGGATGCGCCGCCGGGCAGCGTGGCCCTGCTGGGCGCGGGGGCGAGCGCGGACGGGCATCACATGTCCTCTCCGCATCCCGAGGGGCTGGGCGCGGTGGCGGCCATGCGCGACGCCCTGGCCGCGGCCGGCGACCTGCCGGTGGACTACATCAACATGCACGGCACCGGCACGCGGGCGAATGACGCGATGGAGGGGAATGCGGTGCGCGCCCTGTTCGGGGATCGCGTGCCCTGTTCCTCCACCAAGGGCTGGACAGGGCACACGCTGGGGGCCTCCGGCGCGCTGGAGGCGGTGATCTCGGCGATCTGCGTGGCCGACGGGTTGGTGCCGGGCTGCCTGGGGGTGGAACTGCCCGATCCGGGCTTCGGGGTGGATGTGGCGGTGGAGAACCGCCGGGCGCCGGTGCGGCGCGTGCTGAGCAATTCCTTCGGTTTCGGCGGCAGCAACTGCGCCCTCGTGATCGGGCAGGCGTGAGGGTTCTTCTGCCGTGAGATGCGGGATCGTGGGGGTAGGGCTGCTGGGCCCCGGGCTGCCGGGCTGGGCGGCCAGCCAGGCCGTGCTGACGGGCGAGGCGCCCTGGGAGCCGGGGCCAGTGGCGCTTCCGCCGCCTGCCGCCCTGCCGCCGACGGAACGGCGGCGCACCAGCGCGGCGGTGCGGCTGGCGCTGGCCGTGGCAGCCGAGGCGTCGGCGGCATCGGGCCTGGCGCCGGAGAGCCTGGAGACGGTCTTCGCCTCATCCAACGGGGATGGCGCCGTGGTGGGCTCGATCCTGGAGGCGCTATCCACGCCGGGGGGCGCCATTTCGCCCACGCAGTTCCACAACTCCGTGCACAACGCCGCCGCGGGCTACTGGGGGATCGCGGTCGGGTCGATGCGGCCCTCGGTGAGCCTGGGTGGCTATGACGACAGCTTCCCGGCGGGGCTGCTGCAGGCCGTGGCCGCCGTGGTGGCGCGGCGCGTGCCGGTGCTGTTCTGCTGCTACGACGCGCCGCTGACCGCGCCGCTGGATGCGCGGCGGATGACGGAAGGCGTTTTCGGCGTGGGCTTCGTGCTGGTGCCGGAGGATGCGCCGGTGGCGCTTTCGGTGGAGATGGCGGACCGCGCGGAGCCGGCCTCGGCCGGTGCGCTGGGGCCCCTGATGGCGGGCAACCCGGCGGCGCGGGCCTTGCCCCTGCTGCAGGCGCTGGCCGCGGGCCGGGCGGAGCGGATCGGCCTGCCGCTGCTGGATGGCGGGGCGGTGGTGCTGGGGGTGGAGCCCGGGCTTTCGTGACGCCCCCGATCATGCCGCAGGTACCCCATGCGGGCGCGATGCGCCTGCTGGACCGCGTAATCGCGCATGATGCGGACAGGATCCTCTGCGCCGCCATGTCCCACCGCGATCCCGCCAACCCGCTGCGGCGGGACGGCATGCTGCCGGCCGTGTGCGGCGTGGAATACGCGCTGCAGGCCATGGCGGCGCATGGCGCGCTGACCGGCGATGGCGCGGCGCAGCCGCCTGGCTATCTGGCAAGCCTGCGCGGCGTCTCGCTTCAGGTGGCGCGGCTGGACGACGTGGCGGCGGAGCTGCGCGTGGAAGCGCGGGCGCTGTCCCGCGCGGCGCGGGGCTTCGTCTATGAGTTTCGCGTGCTGGCCGGGGATGTTCCGCTGATCTCGGGCCAGGCCGCCATCATCATTCCGGAGAATCCATGATCCGCGCGATCGTCAGCGGGGGCGCGAGCCCGATCGGTGCCGCCATCTCGCGCGCGCTGGCGCGGGATGGGCACCATGTGGTCGTGCATGGCAGCGGCAACCCGGACCGCGCGCGGGCCGTGGCGGCGGAGATCGCCGCCTCGGGCGGCAGCGCGGAAGCGCTGGCCTTCGACCTGACGGATGCCGCGGCCTGCGAGGCGGCGCTGGCACGGCTGCTGGAAGCGGGGCCGGTGCAGGCCGTGGTGCACAATGCGGGCACACATGACGACGCGCCGATGGCCGGCATGTCCGCGCGGCAATGGCATTCCGTGGTGGATGTCTCGCTGAACGGCTTCTTCCATCTGGTGCAGCCGCTGCTGCTGCCGATGATCGGCACGCGGCGCGGGCGGATCATCGCCATCTCCTCCGTCTCCGGCATCATGGGGAACCGGGGGCAGGCGAATTACGCGGCGGCGAAAGCGGGGCTGCACGGGGCGGTGAAGTCGCTCTCCATCGAATGCGCGCCGCGGGGCGTGACGGTGAACGCGGTGGCGCCGGGCGTGATCGAAAGCCCGGCGACGGAGGCGTTCAGCAAGGAGCAGATCCGCGCCCTGGTGCCGGCCCGCCGCGCGGGGCGGCCGGAAGAGGTGGCGGAGCTCGTCGCCTTCCTCGCCTCGGAGCGCGCGGGCTACATCACGGGCCAGGTGATTTCCATCAACGGGGGCATGGCGTGACGATCGAGACGCTTTCCACGCGTTTGGCCTACGAGAATCCCTGGACTCGCGTGCGGGAGGACATCATCCGCCGCGCGGACGGCTCCCAGGGCCTCTACGGCGTCGTCGAGCGCTCGGACTTCGTGGTGGTGGTGCCCGTGCAGGACGGGCGCGTGACGCTGGTGGAGCAGTTCCGCTACCCCGTGCAGCAGCGCATGTGGGAATTCGTGATGGGCATGTGGGAAACGCGCCCCGGCACCGACCCCGCCGAGATCGCGGCTGGCGAACTGCGCGAGGAAACCGGGTGGACCGCCGGGCGCATGACGTACGCAGGCGGGATGTTCCAGGGCGCGGGCTACTGCAACCAGCGCGGCCACGTGTTCCTGGCAACCGAGCTGACGCGCGGCGAGACGGCGCGCGAGAGTACCGAGCAGGACCTGATCTGCCGCGACTTTTCGCTGGCGGAACTGGAGACGATGCTGCGGGACGGGGTGATCCAGGACGCGATGAGCATCGCGGCCTTCGGGATGCTGCGGCTGAAGGGAATGATCTGAGGGGTGCGGCGCAGGTCCTGAACTGCCGGTTCCCGGAGAGGGCGCTGCCCTCTCCGGACCTCACCCGCCAAGGGCCTGAGGCCCTTGGAACCCCGTCTGGCTGCCGCGGATACGGTGCAAGCAGGGGTTTCTGCCCCTAATCCTGCCTTTGCAGTCGCCTCCGGTCATGGACCGGAGGCGCACCGTCAGCCGAGCCTTCCAAACTACTAGAAGAAGATGCGGCATGGGGTAGCAGTGTCCACAAGTGAGCAGCCCCGCAGCGAACGTGAAAGCGAATGGCGGTCGCGGGGCGGCCTCAATTTTAACATTCCTGGACCGTCCGCCTGACGTCCGCTCATGGCGGAGGAGTAGTCTTAGGCTTGCCATTTCTGCTTTGCGCCCATGGCGGTCGTGAGGCGGTCTCACCCGACGTCCCGTAAGCGGACCTAGCTCGCCGAAGGTCCAAAGGTCAGGTCGGATGGGGAGTGGACATTGGTTAGCCTGTAGGGCGCTTCGCCAACGCCAGCCCGACGCCCAGGACAATCATCGCTGCCCCCGAACCCTCTCTGAGGCGGCGGATCAGCGCGGGGCGCGCCGCTGCGCCGTCCCGGATGCCGCCCGCCGCAAAGGCGACCACGACATCCGCAAGGGTGTTGAGGGCGACCGACACGGAGCCAAGCACCATGAACTGCAGCGCCACGGGGCCTGCGGCCGGATCCACGAATTGCGGAACGAAGGCGAGGAAAAACGCCGCTGTCTTGGGGTTCAACGCCTCGACCAGCACGCCCTCGCGGAATGCGCGGCGGGGTCCGATCGGCGGCGCCGCGGCTCCGTCGGCCAGGGCCGCCGATGCATCCCGTCGAGCGGCCTGGACGGTGCGGAGCCCGATCCAGACCAGATAGGCGGCACCGACCAGCTTCAGCGCGGTGAAGAGCTCCGCACTCGCGAGCACGACGGCGGAGACGCCCAGGCTTCCCGCGAGCACGTGGACCATGCCGCCGAGCCCGGTCCCGAAGCTGGATGCCACGCCCTCCGCGCGGCCACCCGCGAGCGTGCGCGCGGCGACGTAGAAAATGCCTGGGCCAGGCGTGATGGCGAGCAGCAGGGCGGCGGCGAAGTAGAGGGCGAGCTGAGTTAGATCTGGCACGGTAGGAACCTTGGCGAGGGCTGGAGAAGTCAGGTCGGGATCAAAGCCGCCGTGGCCCGGTCGGAGGGCCGGTCACTCGCTGCAAGCCCGGCGGCCACCCCCGCCCGGTCCTCGGCGCTTCGGTTCTGGCTCATCTTCCGCTTGCCCTCCAGACGAGTGATGGGCAGGCGAAGGCCCACGATCCCCCTGAGCTGTGCCCGGATGAAACTCTCGGGAGCGTCGGTCACGGCCCAGGGCTCAGGGCGGGGTCCCTCGTGCAGGTTCGTCAGCCGCGTCACGACCTGCAGCAGGCGGTCGGAATCCTCGAAGAACTCCGCAGGGCCATAAGCGTGGACGGCGATGTAGTTCCAGGTCGGCACCACCTTCCCGTGCTCCTGCTTGGACGGGTACCAGGCGGGGCTGACATAGGCGTCCGGGCCCATGAACAGGGCCATGGCATCGCCCATCGGCGGCAGCTTCCATTGACCGTTTGCGCGCGCCAGATGGCCGTAGAGCGTTCCGTAAGGGCCTTCATCGGGTGCCAGGAAGAGCGGCAATGGCGTGGCGATCAGGCCCTCGGCCGTGGCGGTGACAAGGTTTGCCAGGCGTGCGTCCCGCATCGTCCCGTGCAGGGCAGTGATATCCTCCTCGCGGAAGGCGGGCGGAACGTACATCAGAAGGGCTCCTCGATCGGACTGGACGGTGCCCGAACCCTGGCCCACAAGGAACATCCAGTTCTCGCGCATTACAGAGGGCCAGTTCTGCCATGGCGTCGGATGCACCCGCGCAAGCCCGGGTCACCCAGCGGATCTGCGACACCATCAAGGCCCAGATAGCCTCCGGCCTGCTGGGTCCTGGCGACCGGCTGCCCTCCACCCGCTCGCTGGCCGCGGAGTGGGGCGTCTCCCGGACAACAGTCACCGCTGCCTACGATCAGCTTATCGCAGAGGGATACGTCGAGACGCGGCAGGGCGCTCGGGCCGAGGTGGCGCGGGGTCTTGGCCTACCCTCCACTCAGCCAGCACGGCCCTCTCCCACAGTGAGCAACGACCAGCTCTCGGCTTTCGGACGGCGGCTATCCGAGTTCTCGCTGCCTTCCGTCGCCACCTCGCCCTTGCTTGTGGCCGACTTCCGCTACGGGGATCTGTCGGCAGCAGACTTTCCCGCGCTTCCCTGGAGGAGAGCGGTCACCGGCGTCATCCTGCGCCGACAGCCACGCCTCCGGTACGACGATCCCTGCGGCTCACTTCGCCTGCGGGCTGCGTTGCAGGGCTACCTGTGGCGGGCCCGCGGCCTGCGCTGCGAGCCGGAGCGGATCATCGTGGTAAATGGCTCGCAGCAGGGTCTCGACCTCTGCGCGCGGCTGCTGCTCGACCCGGGCGACCGAGCCGTGATGGAGGAACCGGGCTATAGTCTAGCGCGCCAGGTGTTCACCGCGGCCGGAGCAGAGGTGGTTCCCGTCAACGTGGATCGGGAGGGCATGCGGACGGAAGGTCTGCCTGCGGCACGGCTGGCCTATGTCACGCCCTCCCACCAGTTCCCACTCGGCGCGGTCATGTCGGTCGGCCGTCGGCGGGAACTCCTCGCCTGGGCGCAACGCTCCGGTGCCTATGTCATCGAGGACGATTACGACAGCGAGTACCGCTTCGACATCGCGCCGATCCCGACACTCCAGGCCATGGATGACGCTGGGCGGGTTATCTATCTCGGCACCGTGTCCAAGACGCTCTCGCCAACCCTGCGTCTCGGCTACGCCGTCGTCCCGGAAGTGCTGTCGGTGCCCTTTGCCAAGGCAAAGCGGCTGGCCGACCGGCACGCGCCGAGCCTGGAACAGGAGGCGCTTGCCGACTTCATGGAGAGCGGCGCCTACGAGCGGCATGTCCGCCGCGTCCGCCGCCGCAACGGTGAACGCCGGGCGGCGCTCCTCGCCGCGCTGTCGGCCACGCTGGGTGATGCGGTGACGGTGATCGGCGGTGAGGCCGGGCTGCATGTGGTCGTCTGGCTGAATGGCGTACCAAGGGACCAGGAGGACAGCCTGATCATCAGGGCACGCGCGGCGGGCCTCGGTGTGTACCCCGTTACCCCTCTCTACACCCCGTCTTCGGCAACGAACCGGCCCAACGCGGCAGGACTGGTGCTTGGCTACGCAAGTCTCAATCCGCAAACCATTGTCCGGGGCGTCCAGATACTTGGGGAGGTTCTGGGTGCCTTCCGCTACGGAAGCGAGGTCTGCCGATGATGCAGGCTGCGGCTTCGGCGCCCGTGGCCTTCAAGAGCAGCCTATGCCCGGAAGCCCGGTAGCCCTTCTCTCAGTGGAGCGGTACTTCCGGCTCATTGATCCAACCTAAGTGACTGATGCCCCAACCCGATTTCGGAATTTGGTGGATGCTGCTGCCCCATGCCGAGAAGATGATGGTGAGGGGTCCGGGGAGAGGAAGAATTCCTTCTTCCTCTCCCCGGGGGTCCAAGAGCGCCAAAAAATCAGAACAAGCACGCCCCGGAAGAAGCCGGGGAGCCGCTCCATTATCCATGGGACAAATGGGAGCCATCCGGGGTTCGCGTTGGAGCGACGGGCAGCCGGGACATATATCGGGCCCAGACGACGACATGATGCCGCCGCCATCCACGAACAGGATATGAGCGATGTCTAACCCGATGATGTCCAAGACTCTCCGCACCCTGGGCCTTGCCGCCGCGCTGATCGGCGCGACCGCTGCCCCTTCCCTGGCGGAGGGCTTCTATGTGGCCGGCCCGACTGCCCTTCCCGCCTGGACGCAGCAGGCCGATAGCCGCACGCCGCTGGCGGGCCGCAGCACCGCCCCGAATGCCGCGCAGACCTTTCTCGAGCGGTCCGGGGCGACCGGCAATGGTGGCCAGCACTCCTGAGGCAGGGACCCGGGGCCGCGCGGCCCCTTGTTCCTGGGCGCGAAAAAGGGCCGCCGGCAATGCCGGCGGCCCTTCTTTTGTGCCTGTGTCGCCGCAGGGTGCAGACCCCTGGGCCCAGGCCGGGCCGGGTATCCGGCCCGGTTGGTCCGGATCAGCGCGCCTGCTGGATGGCCGAGAGCAGCCAGTTCTGGCCCGGGCGGCGGACGAAGGTCCAGATCTCCGTCGCGTCCTGGCGGGCATCGGGGTCGCCCTCCACTACGCGGCCGGTATTGTCCCGCGTCACGTCGATCATGCTGAAGCGCATGGCGACGGTGGCGTATTCCATCCCATCCTCGGCCCAGGCCTCGGCCAGGTCGCCCGATTCAAGGCGGACATCGCGCGTCTCGTTGTTCCAGCCGCGGGCGGCGAGGTCGCGCAGGTCGTTCTCGAAGTAGCGGGCCATCTCGGGCGTCGCCAGGCGCTGGAGCGCGGCCATGTCGCGGTTCGACCAGGCCTGGTTCACGCGGACCAGAGCGTTCTCGAAGGCGGAGAAGTCCGTCGGCGTGATCTGCACGGGGCGCTGGGTGGCGCGGCTGCCCGTGCCGCCCATCGCGCCCATGCCGGCGCCCTGGTGCATCTCACGCGCATAGGAGCCCGGGGCTATGCCATGCGCCGTGGCGCCCGCCATGGCCGGGGTGCCCATGGGGGCGGCGCGGCGGCCGCGCACCAGGCGCAGGACAAGCCAGACGATGCCCGCGATCATCGCGATCTGCAGCAGGAAGCCGAGGAAGCCGGCCGCGCCCGACATGCCGCCGAAGGCGCCGCTGCCGAAGAGCATGCCGATGATGCCGGCGCCCAGCAGCCCGCCCATCAGGCCGGTCATGAAGCCGCCGCCCCGGTTGGGGGTAGTGTAGGAAGGCGCGGGGCGCGGGGCCATGGCGCCGGGCTGGGTAGAGCCGGGGGCCTGGCGCGGCGCCTCGCTGCGGTTGAAGGGGGTGGCGGTGCCCGGGGCCGTGTTGGTGCTCGGCGGGGCGCTGTAGCTACGGCTGCCCCGGCTGCCCGAGGAGAAGCCGCCGCCCGGCCGGGCCTCCGCGATGGCGGGGCCGAGCGCGAGCGCCAGGGTGGCGAAGGCAGCCAGGAGACGTGCGCGGCGGCGCATGGGGGTGGTCCTCCCGAGGGTTATTCTCACAGGAAGTTAATATAGGACGCCCGCCGCCGGTTTCACGAGGGGGTCGGCTCACATTGGCTCGGCTTCGCGCCTCTTCATCATGGCCTGGAAGGCCGGGCGCGACTGGCAGGCGGTGATCCAGGCCTGGACATGCGGCGCCGCCTCGAAAAGCGAGCGGTCCGGCTGGGCGTAGCGGATCACCTCGGCCAGGTTGATGTCGGCGATGGTGAAGCGCTTGCCCACCAGATGACCGCCCCCGGCCTTCAGCGCGGCATCCAGCACGGCGAAGGGGGCGCGCAGGCGCTCGGCCGCCGCTTCCGGCTCGCGCTTCTGGAGAATGGCAAGGCAGTCATCCTCGATGCCCCGGCCCCAGAGGGACCACATGGCGGTCAGCCCTTCCTCCTTCGCGTCCTGCGGCCCCAGCGGGCTGCCGTACTTGCGGGCGAGGTAGAGGGTGATGGCCAGGGATTCGTGCAGGATGAAGCCGTCATCGTCCAGCGTCGGGATCAGGCCATTGGGGTTGATGGCGCGAAAGCCGGGAGAGGCGGTGTTGAAGGGCGCGTCCGCCGCGGCGGGATCCTTCAGCCGGTAGGCCTGCATGACAGGCACATGCTCGAAGGCGATGCCCATCTCCATCGCGGCCCAGACCGGGCGCGTCGCACGGGAGCGCAGGACGCCATAGATCTTCAGGGGCATGCAGCTTTCCTCCGGATTCGCAGGCATGGCGATAGCATGGGCGGGGTGGAGCCGGGAGGCGGAACCCCGCTTCCCCGTTCCACTCCCGCGCTTCAGGGCCCGGCGCGTTCCGCCAGCGCCTCCGGCACGCGCAGGGTAAGGCCGAGCAGGCGGAAGGAGAGTGTCTTGCCGTGGCCGTCCAGGTTCAGGGCACCGTTCACCCCGCCCTGGAGCACGTCGTCGATGACGAAGTTGAAGCCATCCAGCTTGGGAAGCTCGTAGCGGCGCACGCGCGCCGCGCCGCGATGGGCGAAAAGGGCGAGGACGCGCTCCTCCGTCACCTGCCCGGCGATCAGGGGCCAGGCTTCGGGGTAGTAGGCGAAGAGACCGATATTCAGGCGGTTGCCCTTATCGCCCGCGCGGGCATGGGCGAGGCGGTGCAGGGGAATCTCGACCATGTCGCTCATGCCGCGTCTCCGAGGGCCAGCATCGTCACGCGCGGATGCACACGCTCACGCGGGACCATGAAGGACAGGGTGCGGATCCGGTCCACCACGCGGGTGCGCGCGCCGCCGCCGCCCGCCGGGCCGCAGCAGAGAAGGGAGAGCACCTCGCGCGCGGCGCGCTCGGCCTCCTCCTTCGTCTCCGTCGCGACGGCAAGGCGCAGGCGGAGATCCGCGGGGTCGGCGGTGAGGCTGGTGTCGCCAAGGATGCCCGCATCACCATCGAAGACGCTGACGACGCCGATGAGGTCCACGCGCACGCGGCCCCCGATGCCCAGCATCGGCAGGCGGTCCCGCAGGGTGCGGCCGGCGAGCTCGGCGCGGGCGCGGGCATTGGGGCCGGCATAGGAGATCTCGCCCTCGCCCAGCCATCCGCCGGGGAGGCTGACCGTGGCCTTCAGCCGCTCGGGGCGCGGGGTTCCGCGGGCACCGGTGACGCGCACGCGGTCCGGGCCATCCTCCGCGAGGGTGATGCCCGTGATGTCCAGCGTGACATCGGGGGTGAGATAGGCGGCGGGGTCGTGCAGCTCATAGAGGAGCTGTTCCTTCACCGTGCGCAGGTCCACCACGCCGCCGGTGCCCGGGGGCTTGGTGATGGTGAAGCCGCCATCGGCCTCCATCTCGGCGATGGGGAAGCCGATCTCGTGCATCCCGGGCACGTCCTTGAAGCCGGGATCGGCGAAGTAGCCGCCGGTGACCTGGGATCCGCATTCCAGCAGGTGCCCGCAGGCGGTGCCGGCGGCCAGGCGGTTCCAGTCATCCTCGGCCCAGCCGAAATGCGCGATCATCGGGCCAAGGGCGAGGGCGGGATCGGCGGCGCGGCCGGTGATGACCACCTGCGCGCCGCCGCGCAGGGCCTCCGCGATCGGCGCGGCGCCAAGATAGACATTGGCGGCGATGACCTGGGCGGGATCGAGCACCGCGCCCTCGTCGCCTTCCCAGGGCTGGAGGTCGTCCAGCGCATCGGTGCCGCGGACATCGTCGCCTTCCACCACGGCGACGCGGAGCCCGGGCAGGCCAAGCTCCCGGGCCAGGCGCAGCACGGCCTTGGCCGCCCCGCGCGGATTGGCGGCGCCGCCATTGGTGACGATGGGAATGCCATGCGCCGCGCAGCGCGCCAGGATGGGGCGCAGCAGGGCTTCCAGCGCGGGCTCGTACCCGCCATCGGGATTGGCGCGGCGATCCCGCTGCGCCAGGGCCAGGGTGCGCTCGCCCAGCACCTCCAGCATCAGCGCGGCGGGACCGCCGGCGGCAATGAGGGCATCCACCACGGGGCCGGGGGCGTCGATGCGGTCCCCGGAGAAGCCGGAGCCGCAGCCGATGCGGAGGAGCGGGGCCATGCGGAGCCTCAATCCGCCTTCGCGCCGGACACGCGGATCACCTCGGCCCATTTGGCGATGTCGCCGCGCAGCCAGGTGGCGAATTCAACGGGCGGCATGCCGACAGGCTCCAGCCCCTGGTCGAGAAGCTGCTGGCGAAGATCCGGGGCCTCCAGCGCGCCCTTCAGCGCGGCGTAGATCGCGTCCCGGATCTGGCCGGGCGTGCCGGCCGGGGCAAAGAGGCCATGCCAGGCGGAAACCTCGAAATTCTCCACGCCCTGCTCCATCGCGGTGGGCACGTCGGGCGTCCAGGGCAGGCGGTTGGCGGAGGTGGCCGCCAGGGCGCGCATCCGGCCCTCCCGCACGAAGGGGAGGACGGCGGTGACCTGGTAGATGGTCATCGGCACATGGCCGGCGACGACATCGGTGAGCGCCTGGGCGGCGTTGCGGTAGGGCACGTGTTCCAGCGGCGCGCCCGTGCGCAGCTTCAGCAGCTCCCCCGCGAGATGGGAGGAGGTGCCGTTGCCGGCGGAGGCGTAGGAGACGGAGCGCTGCTTCTTCGCCCATTCGATGAATTCGGGCAGCGTGCGCACGGGGATCTGCGGGCTGACGACGAGCAGGTTCGGCGCGTTGGTGACAAGGGAGACCGGCACGAAGTCGCGCAGCACGTCATAGGGCATATTCGGCATCAGCGAGGCATTCACCGAATGCGAGGCGATGGAGCCCATGACGAGGCTGTGCCCGTCCGGCGCCGACTTGGCGATCACGTCCGAGCCGACCACGCCGCCCGCGCCGGCGCGGTTCTCCACCACGATCGGCTGGCCAAGGGTCTGCGACATGCGGGGCGTGACGAGGCGCGTCATGATGTCGGTGGAGGTGCCAGCGCCGAAGGGCACCATCATGCGGATCGGCTTGCTGGGATAGCCACCCTGGGCGGTTCCCTGGGCGATTGCGAGGCGCGGCAGGGCGGAAAGGGCGAGGCCGCCGAGCAGCAGTCGGCGCGTGGGCTGGGGCATGGACGTTTCCTGTGGGTGCGGCCCTTGGGACCGGCGGCTTTGCCTGAACCGGGGCATCCTGCACGGGGTGGGTCATCAGGCAATGGAAAGGTTCTGATGCCTTCCATAGAGTTATTCTATGGACGTCTCGATCCGGCAGGCGCGGGCATTGGTGGCGGTGGTGCGGCTGGGCAGCCTCACCCGCGCGGCCCAGGCGCTGGGCGTTTCCCAGCCCACCCTGACCGTGCAGCTGCGCGGGCTGGAGGAGGCGCTGGGGCTGACCCTGCTGGACCGCGGGGTGCGCGGCAGCCTGCCCACCGCCGAAGGGCAGCGCCTGGCCGAGGCCTTCGGGCGGCTGGTGGGGGATTTCGACCTTCTGGTGGGCGAGGCGCGGGAGGTGGCGGCGCAGCGCGCGGGGCTGGTGCGCCTGGCCGCGCTGCCCTCCGTGGGCACCACGGTGCTGCCGGAGGCGCTGGCGCGCCTGCGCGCGGCCAGCCCGGGCATCCGCGTGCTGATCCGCGATGCGGTGGCGCACCGGATCGGCGCGCTGGTGAAGGCGGGCGAGGTGGAACTGGCGATCGGCACCGACATGGGACCGGAGCCGGAGCTGCGGACGGAGCTTCTGCTGCGCGACCGGATGGTGGCGGTGCTGCCGGGTGGCCACGCGCTGGCCGGCGGCTCGATTCCGCCCGAGCGGCTGGCGCGGGAGCCGCTGATCCTGACGGACCCGCAGAGCAGCGTGCGCGTGCTGGTGGAGCGCTGCCTCAGCATGCGCGGACTGCCGGTGAGCCCGGCCTACGAGGTGACCTACATGAGCACCGCCATCGGGCTGGTGCGGGCGGGTCTGGGCGTGGCGATCCTGCCCTCATCGGCCGTGGATGCGGCGCTTGCGCCGGCGGTTGTAGCCGCCTCCGTGGATGCGCCGGAGCTGGAGCGGGAGGTGCTGCTGATCCGGCGCGCCGGGCGCTCCCTCTCGCCGCCTGCGCGGGCCCTGGCGGAGGCATTGCGGCTGGCGGCGCGCGGTGGCGGCTGAGACGGAGGGGGCTTGTCCCGGAACCGGGCCGCTGCCCTAGGCGCTCCGCCCCGCGAGATAGGTGTAGAAGTTGCTCGCGCCGAAAAAGCGGTTCTCCGCCGATGCCCGCTCCAGCCCATCGGCGAAGCTGTTCGCCTCCGCCTCGGTCATCACGCCGACCTTCGGCAGCAGTACGCGAAAGGACGTGATCATCGGCGCGCAGTAATCGGCGCGGCCGATGTCAGCGACGACATAGGCACGTGACCAGAGCAGCCCCAGCCCCGCCTCGGCCAGCAGGCGCGGCATGGCGCGCATGACACGCGGCTGGGCGATGATGCCGCGCTGCACGGCCCGGTCCGTCGCCTCGCCGCCATCCGCCGCATCGGTGGCAAGGGTCAGCGAGGCGTAGTCCCCATCGAACACCACCATCCGCCCGGTGCCAGGCCTGAGCAGCCTCTTTCCCTCGGCCAGCACCGCCGCCGGATCGGCCACATGGCTGATCAGCGTGTGCATCACCACCACGTCGAAGCCCCCCTCGGGCAGGCCGAGGCCATGCGCGTCGCCGACACGGAAGTCGATCCGGTCGCCAAGGCCTTCCTCCTCGGCAAGGCGCCTGCCCGCCTTCACGAGATGCTCGCTGATGTCGATCGCGGTGATCGGCCCGTGCATATCCGGGCGGCGGGCGATCGCGCGCGCCGCCACCCCTGTGCCGCAGCCGATGTCGAGGACGCTCTCGCCAGCAGTGAGGGACAGCTCGCCCATGTACTCGTCGATGACGCGCAGGAAGAACGGGTGCCTGCCCCGCGCCTCCAGCCGGGTGGCGATGACGCCAAGCGTCTGCTCATCCATCTGGAAGGTGCGGCCATACACATCAGGAGCCTGAAGCTGCGTCTGGTCCATCGCACCCTCCTGACCGAACCGGCAGCCTAACATTCCTCGGTGAGGACAAGGGTCACGGCGCCGCGATCCCCCGGCTTCGAAAGGTCCGTGGTGACGTGATCGAGCCGCCAACCCCGATCTGGCCGGGGCAGGTCAGCCCTGGCCGCTGACGCTGCCCCGGGGAGAGGAAGAAGGAATTCTTCCTCTCCCCGGACCCCTCACCATCATCTTTTTCTATCAGTTGGAGAGGCTCGGCTGGCGGTGCGCCTCCGGTCCATGACCGGAGGCGACTGCAAGGGCAGGATGGGGGCAGAAACCCCGTGTTGCACCGTATCCGTGGCAGCCAGACGGGGTTCCAAGGGCCTCAGGCCCTTGGCAGGTGAGGTCCGGAGAGGGCAGAGCCCTCTCCGGCAATCAGCAGGTCAGAGATCCCGCTGCCCATCGGTCACGCGCTGCCGGGCGCGGTGGAGGTGGTAGCGCATGGAGAGGCTGGCGCCTTCGGCATCGCCGCGCCGGATGGCTTCGGCGATTGCCTCGTGCTCCTCGATCACGCGGCGGGCACGCTCGCGGGAGCGGGTATTGGTGATGCCGAGGGCCACGGTCATGGATTGGTGGATCGTCTCGTTCAGCGCTTCCAGCATCTCGACGAACAGCGCGTTGCCGCTGGCGGCGGCCACGGCGCGGTGGAAGTCGTAATCGGCCTGCACGGGCACGGCGCCGGCCTCAAGGCTGGAGCGGAGGCTGTCCAGCGCCTTCAGGATGCGGTCGAGATCGGCCGTGCTGCGGCGTTCGGCGGCAAGCCCGGCGGCGCGGTCCTCCAGCGCCATGCGGACCTCCATGCAGCGGAGGATGCCGGCAATGTCGGAAACCGGGGCAAGGCGGGTCAGATGGCCGGAGGGACGCTTCTGCACGAAGGTGCCGGAGCCCTGGCGCGTGGCCACGAGCCCATCGGCATGCAGGCGCATCAGCGCTTCCCGCACGGTGGGGCGGGAGACCTGGAAGGCCTGGCAGATCTGGCTTTCGGAGGGGAGCTTGTCGCCTTCCTTGTAGGTGCCGGAGACGATCTGTTCGAGGATCTGGCCGTAGAGCTGATCGCCCAGCCTTTCCTTGCGCGCCGGCACCAGCCTCATCCCGTCCTCCCTTGCCGTCACGCAGGATCGCCTTTTTGGGGCGGCCTGCCAACCTGTCTTACAGGTTGACATGTTGCCCGCGAATTTGTCAGTTTCGGGCCGCGACAAGCCTTGAGGAGGCGCCCCGTGCCCGCACCCCATCCCGATGTCCTGAGCGCCCTGCCCGGCATTTCCGGCATCCTGGTCACGCCTTTCGACGGCAACGACCAGCTCGCCCCGCAGCTCCTGCGCCCGGTGATCGACCGCGCGATCAAGGCGGGGGTGCATATCCTCACCGCGAACGGCAACACGGGCGAGTTCTACGGCCTGACCACCGCCGAGGCGGAGCGGATGGTGCATGAGGTGGCCGAGATGATCGGTGGCCGCGTGCCGCTCGTGGGCGGCGTGGGCCGCAGCATCGGCGATGCGGTGTCGCTCGCCCGCGCCTCAAAGAAGGCCGGCGCGGCCGCGCTGATGGTGCACCAGCCGCCCGATCCCTTCGTGGCGCCGCGCGGCGTCGTCGCCTATGTGGAGCGCGTGGCCGAGGCGGCGGAGGGGCTGCCGCTGGTTCTCTACCTGCGCAATGCCGGCATCGGCCTGGACGCGATCGAGAAGCTCTGCGCCATTCCCGGCGTGGCGGGTGTGAAGTGGGCGACGCCGGAGCCCCTGAAGCTCGCCGAGGCGATCCGCCGCGCCGATCCGAAGACCGTGTGGGTGGGCGGCCTGGCCGAGGTTTGGGCGCCGCCGCTGACCGCCGTGGGCGCGCGCGGCTTCACCTCGGGCCTGATCAATGTGTGGCCGGAGCACTCGGTGGCCATTCACTCCGCCCTGGCCGCCGGAGACTACGCGAAGGCGAACGCGCTGATCGCCACGATGAGCGCCTTCGAGGAGCTGCGCGCCGAAGAAGGCAACGGCACCAATGTGTCCGTGGTGAAGGCCGCGCTGAAGCTGATGGGCAATGATTGCGGCCATGTCCGCCCGCCCGGCGCCTGGCCGCTGACCGAGCGCCAGCAGACCCTGCTGGAGCAGCGCCTGGGGGATTGGGGCCTGACGGCCAGGAAGGCGGCCTGAGCCCCTGACGGGGCTGCCCCGCGTTCCGCGGCAGCCCCGAGGAAAAGGATGAGGGGGCCGGGGAGAATTCCTTCTCCCCGGCCTTTCTCGTTCAGGCCCCGGCCATCGTCAGCCCTTCGATCCGAAGCGTCGGGCTGTCCGTGCCGCGCCTGAAGCGAAGGTCGTTGGCCGGGGTAATGTTCATGAACATCTCCCGCAGGTTCCCGGCGATGGTGATGCCGGAGAAAGGCTCGGCCAGTTCGCCGTTGCGGATCATGTGGCCCGAGGCGCCGCGGCTGTAGTCGCCCGTGTTCGGGTTGATGCTGCTGCCGATCATCTCGGTGACGTAGAGGCCTTCCTTGATGTCGGCCATCAGCGCTTCCGGCGTCAGCGTGCCCGGTTCCAGCCAGAGATTGGTGGTGGAGGGCGAGGGCGGCCCGCCGGTGCTGCGGGAAGCGCGGCCGTTGGATGACAGGCCGAGCTGGCGGGCGGAGCGCCAGTCCAGGATCCAGTGCTTCAGCACGCCGTCCTCGACGATGGCGAGCGGCGCGGTCGGCATTCCCTCGGCGTCGAAGGGGCGGGAGCGGAGGCCGCGCGGGCGGGTGGGATCGTCGCGCACCGTCAGCCCCGGGGCCATGACGGGCTGGCCCATGCTCTCGCGCAGGAAGCTGACGCCGCGCGCCACGGAGGCGCCGTTCGCGGCGGCGACGAGATGGCCGAGGATGGAATTGGCCACGCGCGGGTCATAGACCACGGGCAGCCGCGCCGTGGCCGGCCGGATGGGGTTCAGGCGGCGCACCGCGCGTTCCCCGGCCAGGCGGCCCAGCGTCTCGGGATCGTCGAGATCGGCGAGATGGGTGGCGGAGGCGTAGTCATAGTCCCGCTCCATCGCCGTTCCCTCCCCGGCAAGGGCGGTGACGGAGAGGCTGTGGCCGCTGCGGGAATAGCTGCCCGCGAAGCCGTTGGAGGCGGCGAGGGCGATGACCGTGCGGCTCCACCCGGCATCGGCGCCCTCTGAATTCGTCACGCCGCGGATGGCGCGCGCGGCATCCTCGGCGCGGCGGGCGCGATCGGTCAGGGTGGCGACATCGGGTTCGACGCCGTCATCCATGTCCAGCGGCAGGCCGGCGATGGTGGGAACCATCTCGGGCAGGCCGCCGAAAGGATCTTCCGGCACGGTGCGGGCCATGGCGACCGCGCGCTCCGCCAGGCTGGCGAAGCCGCGGGGATCGGCATCGGTGGTGGAGACGATGGCCTGGCGCTTCCCGACGAAGACGCGCAGCCCGATGTCGAAGCCCTCCGCACGCTCGACATTCTCCACCTCGCCCAGGCGCATCTGCACGGAGAGGGAGGCGCCGGCGGCAAGGATGGCATCCGCCGCATCCGCTCCCGCCGCGCGGGCAGCGGAGACGAGGCTGGCGAGGGTTTCGCGCGGATCCGCCTTGCTGCGCTCCATCGTCGCGCTCATGCGGCGAGCCTTTCCACCACTTCCGGCAGGCGCGGCACGCGGCCGGCGGGGCCGAGGGCAGCCAGTGTCGGCGCCGCGCGGAAGGCGCGGGCGGCGGCGGCCTGGATCTGCTCCACGGTGACGGCGGCGATCTTCGCCTTCGTCTCCTCCACCGGGATGATGCGGCCATGCACCTGAAGCTGGCGGGCCAGCTGCTCGCAGCGCGATCCCGTGGATTCCAGCGACATGAGCACGGAGGCGCGAAGCTGCGCCTTGGCGCGGGCCAGCTCCTCCTCGGTCACGTCGTGCTGCACGCGGCGCAGCTCCTCAAGCGTGGCGGGCATCAGCTCCGCCGCCTGCTCCTCGCCCGTGCCCGCATAGATCGTGAAGAGGCCATGATCGCGATAGGGCGAGTGGAAGGAATAGACCGAATAGACGAGGCCGCGGCGCTCCCGGATCTCCTGGAACAGGCGCGAGGACATGCCGCCGCCCAGGATCGTGGAGAGCAGCATGGTCGGGTAGTGCATCGGGTCGCCATAGGCGGGGCCGGGGAAGCCCAGCACCAGATGAACCTGGTCCAGGTCGCGCTCCTCGCGGAACTCGCCGCCGGTGTAGCGGGCGGGCTCGGCCTGGTGCTGCGAGAGGGTGGGAAGATCGGCGAAGTGCTTCTTCGTCAGCTCCACCAGCGCGTCATGGTCCACCGCGCCGGCGGCCGCCACCACCATGCGCGAGGGGCCGTAATGGCGGCGCATGTAGTTCACCAGCGCCTCGCGCGGGAGCTTCTCGATGATTTCCGCGGGGCCGAGCGTGGGGCGGCCCATGGGCTGCTGCGCGTAGGCCGTGTCCTGGAAATGGTCGAAGATGATGTCGTCGGGCGTGTCGTTCGCCTGGCCGATCTCCTGCAGGATCACGCCGCGCTCGCGCTCCACCTCCTCCGGGATAAAGGTGGAGTGGGTGAGGATATCGCCGAGGATGTCGGCGGCGAGCGGCAGGTCCTCCTTCAGGACCTTGGCGTAATAGGCGGTGGTCTCGCGCGCCGTGTAGGCGTTTAGGTGGCCGCCCACCGCCTCGATCTCGCGCGCGATGGCCTGCGCGTCGCGCTTCTCCGTGCCCTTGAAGGCCATGTGCTCGAGGAAGTGGGAGACGCCGTTCTCCTCCGCCGCCTCGTCGCGCGTGCCGGTATGGGCATAGGCGCCGATCGAGGCGGTCTCCACCCGGGACATGGAGTCAGAGACGATGGTGAGGCCGTTGGGCAGGCGGGTGAGGCGGATGCTGCCGCCGAGGGTAGGGTCGGTGGCGGCGGCCAGGGGCGCCTCGGTCGTTGGCTCGGTCATGCTTCGGGGGTGGCTTCCGGGTGCTGGGGGGGCGTTTCGAGGGCTGAATGTAGGGTGCTCAGCGGCTGGCTGCGAGGTTGCACCGGGCATGCCGCCCCTGGCCAGCCATGCCTTCAGCGCGAGGCGTGGCGGCTGGGTGGGGGCGGCGGAGGAAGGGGAAGCACCGGGCGGGCGGCGCGGCGAAGCTCGGGCGCTTCCGCCCGCTCCGCCGGAAGGCGGGGGAAAAGAAGGATGAAGCCGGCAAAGACCGCCGCCGGCACAGGGCGAAGGAGAAGCCGCAGGGCGGGGCGCCAGGCCGCCGTGCCGCCACCACGCCGGGCGCGGCGGCGCCGGGCGCGGGTGGGTTCCTCCCCTGGCGGCACGGGGCTGGCGGGGAACTGGAAGAGCGTATCGGCCCGGGACAGGTCCGAGACATGGAGAAGCAGCACGCCCACCCGCGCGGCCAGGGCATGGGCGGCCGCGGTGTAGGCCGCGTTGGAGACGACGGCCGCGCCATCCGCCCCCGCATAGCCGCGCCCGGCCAGGGCTTCCTGCACCGCCTTGTTCCCGACCGGGCGGTTATAGAGCTTGCATTGCAGCACGACCTTGCGGCCGCCCTTGCGCGCCAGGACATCCACGCCCTGGTCGCCCGAGCCGCGGCCCACGGAGACGTTCCATCCCCGTGCGGCCAGGGCATCGGCGCAGTGCTGCTCGAATTCCCTCGGGGTGAGACCTGGGGCCGCGGCGGGCTTGCCGGCCTTCGGCGCCTCTTCCACCGGCAGGCCATGGGCGATGACCAGCACAGCGGCGAGAAGCAGGAGCGCGATGGCTGCGAGCAGCACCCCCATCCCATGCCTCTCTGGCGGTCCTGTGTTCACCGACGGGCGGCCGGGCGCCTGTCCGGGGGCTTGCGACTCGGGGCATGAGGGCCGGGCAGGGTTTTTAGGTGCCGTTCTTCACAGGGAACTTCAACATCGGGACCTAAATTGGTTGAAGAGATTCATCAGAGTTTTCAGCCGCTTCCCTTGAGAGGAGCGGCAGGGCTGCAACCGGGGTGCCGGCAGGACGCTTTCCGCTTCCTGATCACCCAGGCGCGGAGGCTGCCATGAGCGAGGCCAACCGAGACGATCCGGGCCATGACCCCGGCGATTCCGTGCCGCCGGGCGTCGCGCCGAAATATCCGCCCGACCTCTCGGAGGAGGAAAAGCAGGTGAAGCGCAAGCTGGAGCAGTTGGGAAACGGCGCCCCAGTCACACATGACCAGCCGCAGGGCCAAGCCGAGACGGATGGGCCGGAGAAGCGGGGCGCCTGAGGGCGCCCTACTCGATCCTATTCGATACGGATATTCTCGGCCCGCACCACCTCGCGCATTGCCATGCGCTGCTCCGCGACGAAGCGGGCCAGATCCTCGCGGCTGCCGCCGGTGGGCAGCACGCCCAGCCCGTTGAGCAGGCGGTCCCGTCGCGCCGGATCGGAAAGCGCCTGGTTCAGCGCGGCGTTCAGCCGCTCCAGGATCGGCGCGGGGGTGCCGGCCGGCGCCCACATGGCCACCCAGTCATTCACGTCAAAGCCCTCGAAGCCCTGCTCGGCGATAGTGGGCACATCGGGCAGAAAGGGCAGGCGTTCGCGCGTGGTGACGGCCAGGGCGCGCAGCCTTCCCTCCCGGATCAGCGGCACGGCCTGGGGCGTGGTGGAGAAGGCCATGTCCACCGCGCCTGCCAGCACATCCTGCATCGCCGGCGCCGAGCCGCGATAGGCCACATGGGTAAGCCCGAGCCCGGCGCGGCGCGACAGCACCGCGCCCGCGAGATGCGGGCCCGAGGCGATGCCGGAGGACGCATAGGTCATCCCCGGCCGCTTCCGCGCGGCCTCCATCAGCACCGCCAGGCTCTGCGGCCCGCCCGGCAGCACCACCAGCACCTGGGGCAGGATGCAGACCCGGCCGATCGGCGCGAAGGCCGTGGCATAGTCGAAGGGCAGGTTCGTCATCAGCGCCGGGTTCAGCGCCTGCCCGGAGGCATCGGAGAGGATGGTGTAGCCATCCGGCGCTGCCGCCGCGACGGCGGCCGCGCCGATGGAGCCGGTGGCGCCGGCGCGGTTCTCCACGACGAGCGGCTGGCCGAGGATGTTGCCCATGGGCTCGGCCAGGAGGCGCGTAGGGACATCCACCCCGCCACCCGGGGCATAGGAGGCGACCACGCGGATCGGCCTTGTGGGCCAGTTGGACTGGGCGCGGGCCAGGGCGGGAAGAAACGGGATGCTGGTGGCGGCCGTCAGAAGGTGGCGGCGCGATGATGTGGGCATGGATCAGCCTCTGGACGTTTTCCTGGGCTGAAGCTTACTGCGGCGCGGGGTTTTTCTAAGCTCGACTTTGGCCATCAGGCGCCGTGGCAGATGGCATAGGCTAAGGCGCGCTGAAGTGCTGGTCGGGGTTTCGGGATGTGAGTGCTGCGCCGTGAGGTGAGCAGAATGGTCACCCACTGCGCCGACCCGACGGACGGCGCGGAGCTTCTCGCGGCGCGCGAGCGCCTGCGGAGCTGGCGCTTCTACGACGCGCTGCGCACCGACCCGGAGGCGCCGGCCCGGCGCCCGCAGGTGATGACCTACACTCCGGTGCTCGGCGGCGACGGCACCGATCTCGCGGCCGCCATCGCCACCATTGCCGCGATCGGGGACGCGGCGGCGCTGGAGGAGGCGGTGGAGCACGCCTTCCCAGGTGCACGCCTGGAGATCGCGCCGGGCGACCGTGGCGGCCCTATGCTGCACCAGCACGTGCTGCTACGCGCGCTCGGCTTGGCAGAGCTCTCCGACGGTACGCTGCGCTACCTTCTGCTCGTGGCCGCCCTGCTGTCACCGCGGCCGCCGGAGCTGATGGTGCTGAACAAGCCGGAGGCCAGTCTTCACCCCTCCCTGATGCCGCCCCTCGCGCGGCTGCTTGCGGAGACTTCACGCCGCTGCCAAGTGGTGGTGGTCAGCTACAACGAGGCGCTGATCGGCGCCCTAAATGGTGAGGGCAACGTCACGGCGGTGCGGCTGCGGAAGGACTTCGGCGAGACCTCCGCGCCCGACCTCGACCCGCCGCGCTGGGTCTGGCCCAAGCGTTAGACCGAAGATCTTGCCGTGGCGTAGTCCCTCACCCAGCGAAAGGTAAGCATCTCCGGGCCCGACCATCCTCTCTGGCAGGGCACTCAGGGACGATAACATCACATCGGTGGGCACGATGGCAGGGGAGGGGGCTTGCCGCAGGCGCTGGCCACGTTGGCGTTCAGATCTTCTCGGTCCCTCAACTACGGCCCGCCTGAATTCCCTTCTGAGCAGCCCGCATGGGAGGGCTGTCAAAGGCGGTCGGTTTCCGTCCCCGTCAGAACCTCACCTCGCGCGGCCGGCGATGCCTATCTCGCCATCTCCGCCGGCCTGGCGAGATGGTCCACGAGCTTTCGTGCCTGGGGTGACAGCGCGTCAAGGCGGCGGACGATCACCGTGAGCTGTCGCTCGGCCCAGGGCTCGCCCATCCGCACGATGGCAAGCATGCCCTGCGTGTCCCAGCGGCGCGCCGCAGCCTCGGGCACGACGGCGATACCCGCGCCGAGCGCGACCATTCGGCATGCCGTTTCCAGCCCGCGCACCCGCACGCGCGTCCGCATCCGCCCGCCGGCTCGCGCCGCGTGACTGGCTAGGTGTCCGCCGAGCGCGCTCCCGTCCGAGAGGCCCACGAACTCGAAGCACAGCGCCTCCGCCAAGCTCACCAGATCGCGCCCGGCCAGGGGGTGCTCCGCCGGCGTGATCAGCACCAGCCGGTCGGCCCGGAAGGGCAGGGTCTCCAGCCCTGAGAAGTCCGCGTGACCCGCCGCGATCCCGACCTCCGCCTCCTCCTCGGCAATGGCCCGCGCCACCTCGGGGCTGGACCGCTCGCCGAGATCCACATCCACGTTTGGATTGGCACGCAGGAAGCCGGCCAGTATCTCGGGCAGGAACTCGGCCGCGGCGGCGGTATTGGCCAGCAGACGCACATGGCCTCTCAGGCCGCGAGCATACTCGCCCATCTCGCCGCGCATTCGTTCCACCTGCCCGGTCACCAGCCGCGCGTGGCGCAGCAGCGTCCGTCCGGCGGGCGTCGGCTCCACCCCGCGCCGGCCACGTTCCAGCAGCGGCACTCCAGCCTGCTCCTCCATCCCCCGTACCCGGGTCGAGGCGGAGGCGAGGGCAAGCCCGGCGCGCGCCGCGCCTGCCGTGATGCTGCCCGCCTCCACCACATGGAGGAACAGGCGCAGGTCTGTCAGATCAAAATGCACGGGCGGTGTGGCTTCGTTTGGGACTAAGGCAGGCTACGCCAATCCCGCATTGTGTGGCAGCCGCACCGGGCGGCAGGGTCCTGTGAATGACGGACATCCTTTCCCTGGCCCTGATGCTGTGCGGTATCTTCCTTCTGGCAGGCACGGTCAAAGGCCTGCTCGGCCTCGGGTTGCCGACGGTTGCCATGGGCCTGCTTGGCCTCGCCATGCCCCCCGTCCAGGCTGCCGCACTCCTTCTCGTCCCTTCGTTGGTGACGAATGTCTGGCAGCTTCTGGCCGGACCGGGCCTTGCCGCGCTGATCCGACGCCTCTGGCCCATGATGCTGGCCATCGTCCTCGGCACCCTGGCCGGTTCAGGGGTGATCGCGGGTACGGTCGCTTTCGCCGCGGGCACGGGGCTGGGCGCCGCACTGGTCCTTTACGGCCTTGTCGGCCTTCTCAAGCCCCAACTCCGCGTGCCGCCCAGGATCGAGCCGTGGGCGGGGCCGCTCGTCGGAGCGGTGACGGGGCTGGTGACGGGGGCCACGGGCGTTTTCGTCATCCCCGCCGTGCCCTATCTGGGCTCCCTCGGCCTGGACCGGGACGATCTGGTGCAGGCGCTCGGTCTGTCCTTCACCGCGTCGACCCTGGCCCTGGCCGCCGGCCTTGCCCTGCATGGCGCCTTGCCGCTTGCAGCTTCCGCCATCTCGCTGCTGGCGGTCCTGCCAGCCCTCGTCGGAATGTGGCTCGGCGGTTGGCTTCGCCTGCGCCTGCGACCCGAATCCTTCCGCCGCGGCTTCTTCATCGGCCTGCTCATCCTAGGCGGCGAGCTGATCTGGCGGGGGCTTGCATGAACGGCCGCCGCGCCCTGGCTCTTGCCTGCGCGGCGGTGCTGGCCGTAACCGCATCCCTCCAGGCCGGGGCGGAGGAGGCGCCTACGCTTGCAACGCCGTATGGCCCGGTATGGCTCTCACTGCCACTGGGCGGGGAAGAACCATTCCCTGCCGTGCTCATCCTGGCGGATCGCAGCGGCCCGGACGGGCGGGAGGTGCCCTACGCGGACTACCTCCTGGCCGCAGGCATCGCCGTGATCCAACTCGGCTCCGACGCGCCGGAGGAGGCCGTGCCGCTCCTCAGGCCGTCAGGCTTGCGTGCCATAGCCCGCAGCCTCGCGCCCGGGCGGCTGGATCCGGAGCGTATTGGCCTTCTCGGATTTGGGGCAGGAGGGCGCGCCGCCCTGGCCGCGTCCGAGGTGCCGGTTGCCGCACTCTACCCGGCCTGTGGCGGCCTTCCTCCGGCCCAGCGTTCGGGCCGAACCCTGATGCTGTACCCAGACGATCCAGGGGAGGCAGCGGCCTGCCTCCAGGTCGATCCGCGCGCCGAGGCGGTCAAGACCACCACCCACGGGTGGGACCATGGGCAAGGGATCGGGGCCGGAGGAACGGCGATGCTGCCGCACCCGGACGGATCGCGAGTTCGCCTCTTCGCGCGAAGCGATAGCTGGGCAACGCAGGAGAGCGTGGCCCGCGTCGTGCGCCACTTCCGGGATGCATTCAGGGCCGCGGAGCCGGGGAGGGGACCGCAGCGTCCTGCCGGCGTTGTCAGATTGGCGAAATAGGAGCCAAGGCGCGCCCAGGCTGGCGCAGACCTCACACTGTCAGTGCAGTTCCGGCCACATTGCGCCAGGTGCTGAGCGCGGCATCGCGGGCTTTGCGGTGTGGCACCGGCAAGTTGAGGGTCAGTGGCCGCGCCGACCAAGTCGGAGCCGTCCGACGAGATGACGTCATACCCTGCCACCTATCCTGGATACCGCTTTGCCGGGCTCGAGTTGACGAGGACGGCACTGCCACGCTCGGCCAGGACAATGCGTTTGGTCCGGTGGGGATCACTGCGCTTCCAGCGGCGGCGTCTCCACAGCAAAGGGCAGGGACATGCACACCAGGATCATGGCGTCGCTCTGGATGACGGCACTCACCCTTTCCGCGTGTGAGGATGCGGACAGCACACGAAAGCGCCAGCAGGCCGAGCAGGCGACGCGCACTGGAGCTGAGGCCTTGGCAGCCATCAGGGCAGCTGAGGAGCGGCTGCGCTCTACAGTCCGGAACATCGCGCCAGCCGCGAAGCTCAGGGGCGTGGTGGCCCACCGGCAAGCCCTCGGGGGCTATGCGGTCTGCGGGCAGGTGAACCTCACAGGCGCAGCCGAGGATCCGTACCTGCCCTTTGTCACGGTCGTCAGCTCGAATCGGGAGCGGATCGAGCAGTTCGTCGCGTCCAGCAGTGCGGAAGCTACCCGTACCTATGTCGAGACGAACACCCGCTGCTTCGATGGAGGCGGGCCCAGCTCCGCGCGGTCTGTCCCGCCCCTTCCACCCGTGCCGGATACCTCGGCCTCGCCGCCACCGGCAGCACAGCCGCCGTCACCTGCGGCTGGACGAGCCGTGAGTGAACCGACGGCGCCGCCAGCCCTGCCGGCACCCCATGCAGGGAGCGCGCCCTCCCAGGCCTCGGTCACCTCCACATCGGCTCATCCCGTGAACCTGCGAAGCAGCCCGACCGGGGGCGGGGCGGTACTGCGCGTCCTGCCAAGAGGAACGAGGCTCAAGGTCTTTGCCGAAGCCCCGGGGGGCTGGTACCAAGTAGGCGTCACCGAGCCGACCGGCTGGATCCATGGCTCTATGCTACAGCGGTGAGCGGACGGCATGACTCCCATCCCTGGTAAGCAGGAACCAGCGACGTCATGACGGATAGGTCCTGCGACATCCTCCTGACGAACCTGCACCTGCCCGACGGTGGGCCGGGCGGGCGGTGCATTGCCATCCGCGACGGATGCATCCTGGAAATCGTCCAGCCCGACTCGCCCCTGCCGGCCGCCGGGACGGTGCTGGACCTGCAGGGCGACCTCCTGCTGCCCGGATTGGTCGACGGGCACATGCACCTGGACAAGACCTTGCTCGGCCTTCCCTGGATCCCCCATCAGGCCGAGCCATCACGCCTCAGCCGCATCGAGACCGACCAGCGGCTCCTACCATCCTTGCCGCTCGACACTGCAGGGCGTGCAGGTCACCTCCTGCGCCGGTGCGTGGCGAACGGCACGGCACATGTTCGGACCCATGCCGACATCACCCCAGCGTTCGGCCTCTCAGCGCTGGAGGGCGTGCTGCGTGCGCGCGATGCTCATGCCCATTCCGTGACGGTCCAGATCGTCGCCTTCCCCCAGGCCGGCGTCATGCGCCTCGGCGGCACGCCGGTGCTGGAGTTGCTCGACGCGGCGATCCTGGCAGGGGCTGATCTCGTGGGGGGCATTGATCCCTGCGAGGTGGATCGTGACCCTAAGGGACAGCTGGACGGCATCTTCAATCTGGCCGAGCGGCGAGGGGTGGGGCTGGATATTCACCTTCACGAGCCGGGCGAGATGGGGCTGTTCAGCCTCCAGGAGATCTGCGCCCGCACCAGGGCGCTCGGCCTGCAGGGGCGGGTGACGATCAGCCATGGCTTTTGCCTCGGTGGTATCGCGGAGTCGAAGCAGAAGGCGGCGGCGGAGACGATGGCGGCGGCCGGCGTCTCGCTCGTGACACACGGGGCGGGCAGCGCGACCATGCCGCCCCTGATGCTGCTACGCCGCGCCGGCGTGCGCGTCTTCTGCGGCAATGACGACGTGCGGGACACATGGAGCCCTTACGGCAACGCGGACATGCTGGAGCGTGCATCGATCATCGGATGGCGAGAGGATCTGCGGCACGACGATCTGTTACACGAACTGTTCGCCATGATCTCCTCGGAGGGCGCGGCAGCACTCGGCATCGAGGGCCACGGTATTGCAGTGGGCCACCCTGCGACCTTCTTCACCTTGCCCGTCGAGAGCGTGCCTGAAGCCATCGGCAGCCATCCGCCACGGCGATGCGTATTCCATAAGGGCCGGCAGGTGGCAGGCACGGGTGAGAGGCTGAGGCCCTAGCGGCCTCATCCCGCCAGAACTCGGCTCGGCCGTGTCCCGCAACCTGTCGACCTGTTTTGGAACTGGCGCCGCCAGCGTGTGAGCGACAGCAACGTTACGCGCCGCCGCAGAGATGCTGCGAGTCCGGAAGTGACCAGGAGCCCCGCGTGCGAAGATTGGTGACCATGTAATACCGGCCCCGGTCATCGCCTGGCGGGCAGGCGCGGGGGATGACGGTCAGGCACATCACGACCCGGTCCCCTGGCTTGGATTCGATGACGGCCCTCTCCCTCTCGTAGGAGACCTGCCGCCCGCCATTGGCGAACACCACCGACGTCCCGGAGGAAAACTCACCGGGCGCCTTGCCCTCAAGCCGCGCGCCGATGCCGGCCACCCGTGTCGTCACGCAGGCCGCGACCCGGCTGGGTAGCACGTCGCTCTCGGGCGCCGCGCCCTCCGCCATCTCCGTCGCGCTCAGCCAGGCCGGGAGCGGGACCGAGGAGCCGAAGCGGCGATAGCTCTCGATGCCACCCGCGTAGACAGCAAGGAGGCAGCCGCGCCGCATTGCGCAGCCACGCCGGTCCGCCAGAATGCCGCGCGCCACCAACGTCAGGCCGGTCGTCTCCTCCGGGGTTGCTTCGGCTCTGGCCTGACGGTTGGCGGCACCGAGGAGGTCGTCTAGTTCGGAGAGCCGCGGATCGGCACAGACGGCGCGCTCGTCGGGCGCCGCAGCACGGGTGCAGTCGAAGCTGGCTGCGCGACTGCCCGGGGAAGCAGCGACGGCACAGGCCAGCAATAACGGCACGAGTAGGCTTCTCATCGACACGGCCACTCCCGTCTGTTCAGTTCCGAAAATAATCTCGGCCGGGCGAGGGATGTTGTCAGGCCGGTCTCACCATCATCTCGCCGTGGAGCGTCCAACGCCAGATCCAAGATCCGGGACCGCACCTCGTCGGGGATGCGGTTCCAGACCCGGTCAGGTCGGGATGGCTTGTCCTCGAGCGCCTCCGCGCCGCCTTCCTGGTACAGCCTCTTGGCGGAGTTCCTTCACCTGATAGGTCGGCGCTGCCCAGACCGTGTCCCCGGCCAAGCGGCGCTTGGCCGCTTGCAGTAATTCCTTGGACCACGTTCGATGGAAGCTCTCGGCAATGGCCTGCGCCGGCACAGGGCCGTGATGCTCTCCCGCCGCTCAAACCCTCCAGCACAGTCCGGATCTTATGCTCGGCTGAGTAGTGCTCGCGGGCCGCCCAGCCAATGTCGCGCACCACCCGCTCTGCGGGCGTCCTCGGCTTCGGTTTCACTAGCTCCTGCCTCATGACCCGTTCTCTGGCGGATGCGATGGAAACGAACTGGGCACTGGCGGTATCAACGCTGAAGGACGACCGGATGGCGCGGGTCGTTCAACGCCGGTGTCTGGTTGTGCTGCAGAAGGCGTAGTGGCCAACCACAAGGGATCTACGAAACCCCGTGACGCCGAGCCGCACCGGTGCCGTGCACGCCCGCCTTAGAGGCTCGGCGAGCACTCCTGCCCGTCTGACCTGCCCGGCTCAGCTGTGCAGACCGGGCGCCTCCTGCCCGGTACGGGCCACGTACTCGGTGTAACCGCCGCCATATTGGTGGATTCCTTCCGGCGTTAGCTCCAGAACACGATTAGACAGGGCGGCCAGGAAGTGCCGGTCGTGCGAGACGAACAGCATGGTCCCCTCGTATTCCGACAGGGCCGCGATCAGCATCTCCTTGGTCGCCATGTCCAGATGGTTGGTCGGCTCGTCCAAAACCAGGAAGTTCGGCGGGTCGTAGAGCATGCGTGCCATCACCAACCGCGCCTTCTCGCCACCCGAGAGCACGCGGCACTTCTTCTCAACTTCGTCACCCGAGAAGCCAAAACAGCCGGCCAGCGCCCGGAGCGAACCCTGTGCCGCCTGAGGGAATGCATCCTCCAGCGATTGGAATACGGTGCGCTCGCCGTCCAGCAGCTCCATGGCATGCTGTGCGAAGTAGCCCATCCTCACGCTACCACCGAGCGACACGGTGCCCTGGTCAGGCGCGGTGGCACCTGCAACCAGCTTCAGCAGCGTGGACTTACCGGCGCCGTTGGTACCCAGCACGCAACAGCGTTCCTTGCGGCGCACCAGGAAGTCTAGCCCCTCATAGATTACCTTGCTGCCGTAACGCTTGTGCACGCCCTTCAGGCTTGCCACGTCGTCGCCCGAGCGTGGGGCCTGGCCAAACTCGAACGCCACGGTCTGCCGACGCTTCGGCGGCTCGACACGATCGATCTTCTCCAGCTTCTTTACGCGGCTCTGCACCTGCGCGGCATGGGAGGCGCGCGCCTTGAAGCGCTCGATGAATTTGATTTCCTTGGCCAGCATCGCTTGCTGGCGCTCAAACTGCGCCTGCTGCTGCCGTTCGTTCATGGCGCGCTGCTGCTCATAGAACTCGTAGTCACCGGCATAGGAACTGAGTGCGCCACCGTCTATCTCAACCACCTTGTTGATGATGCGGTTCATGAACTCGCGATCATGCGAGGTCATCAGCAGCGCGCCGTCATAGCCCTTCAGGAAGCCCTCCAGCCAGATCAGGCTTTCCAGGTCCAGGTGGTTGCTCGGCTCATCGAGCAGCATCACATCCGGGCGCATCAGCAGGATGCGCGCCAGTGCCACGCGCATCTTCCAGCCGCCGGACAGCTTGCCGACGTCGCCTTCCATCATCTCCTGGCTGAAGCCGAGGCCCGCCAGCACCTCCCTGGCGCGCCCCTCCAGCGCGTAGCCGCCCAACTCCTCGAAGCGCCCCTGCACCTCCCCGAAGCGCTCAATCAGGGCATCGAGCTTGTCGGCTTGCTCGGGGTCCGCCAGCGCGGCTTCCAGCACGGCCAACTCGGCCGCAACGGAACTAACGTCGCCAGCGCCATCCATCACCTCCGCAACCGGGGTGCGGCCGGACATTTCCCCCACATGTTGGCTGAAGAAGCCAATGCTGACCCCGCGGTCCACCAGTACCTGACCCTCGTCCGGCTGCTCCCGCCCGGTGATCATGCGAAACAGGGTGGTCTTGCCCGCACCATTGGGGCCGACCAAGCCCGCTTTCTCACCGCGCTGGAGCGCCGCCGATGCTTCGATGAAGAGAAGCTGCTGGCCGTTCTGCTTGCTGATGGAATCGAGACGAAACATGAAACCTCTGTGCCTGGTACTGACGCGGCGCTCCGGCACCGGAAGGAGCCGTCCGTGAACACATCCGGTAACCCGCCGTCAACCGCCGACCAAACGGCGGGCGGAGCACTTCCTCGGATTGCGCATCCAGCCAATTCTTCCGAGCGTTACCGAGTCTGCAGCTTCGGAAGCGCTGGAGCGGCACTCACTGGCACTTCGTAGCCGAGCCGAGCAGAGACCCGACCCGGTGCGTCAGGGCGGCTGGCAGCCAGACCGCCTGCTCCGGCGAGATCACGAAGGAACGCCGCTCCACGGCGACGGTCAGCACGCCGGAGATGGCGTAGACCACCTGATGCCAGGGGTGGGCGTGCTCCGGGAAGTAGTGGCGCGCGGGGATGGACTGCGCGCGGATCGTCATCGGCCCGGGGGCAGCCAGGCCGGGCGGTGCCGCAATCGTCTCCCAGAGCATCGGTCACCTCCACTTTGTCATCTGTTCTATACGGATTGTCAGCCCGCCAAGATACAGACAGATCCGGATTCGGTATTTGGCTGTGAGATGGCGCCCTGGCCGGACCCGTTGGCCGCCGGGACGGGGCGCCGCCGGACGCCACGTCCGCCTTGATCTCAGGATGAGGACCCCGCCATGGCTCGCATCGACAGCCGCGGCCTGCCGATCTCGACCACCTCCGACCTCGCGGCCGAGCGGTACCGGGAGGGCGTCGACCTGATGCTCTCGACCTGGCCGGGCGCGGCCGAGGTGCTGGACCAGGCGATCGCGGCCGATCCGGACTTCGCCCTCGCCCATGCGGCGCGCGCGCGCCAACACGCCATGCACTCGGAGCCCGCCCTCGCCAAGGCCCGCATCGCGGCGGCCGCCGAGCTCGTGGCCCGCCGGGGTACCGAGCGGGAGCGAAACCACGTCGAGATCCTCTCCCTCGTCATCAACGGTCACTCGGCGGAGGCGCTCGAGCGGGTGTTCGCCCATGCCAGCATGTGGCCGCGGGACGTGGTGATCCTATCCTTGCCGCTGGGCGCCTTCGGGCTGCTCGCCTTCTCCGGCCGGGCGGACCATGATCAGGCGCGCGTGGACCTGTGCGAACGCCATGCCGGGCACTTCGCGTCCGACGACTGGTGGTTCCTTACCTACCGGGGCTGGTCGCACGCGGAGAACGGCAACGTGGCCCATGGCCGCGACTTCACCCAGCGCGGCTTCGACCTCCGCCCCAAGAACGCCAACGCGGCGCATGCCCTGTCGCACGCCATGTACGAGGGCGGCGCCAATGACGAGGCCGACCGGCTGATCCAGGCCTGGCTGCCCACCTACGACCGCTCGGGCATCCTGCACGGTCACATCGCATGGCACGCGGCCCTCGCGGCGCTGGAGCACGGGGACACGGAACGGGCCCTCGCGATCTATGGGGAGCACGTCCAGCCTTCGGTCTCGGCCGGCAACGCCGTGAACGTCGTCAGCGACACCGCGTCCTTCCTGTGGCGGCTGCAGGCCTACGGCCATCAGGTGCCGGAGGGGCTGTGGCAGGCGGCAGCCACCTACGCGGCGCCGTCCTTTCCCGGCGCGGGCTTCGCCTTCGCGGACGTCCACATGGCCCTCCTCGCCGCGGCGACGGGGGACAAGGACGCGCTGGAGCGGCGCGTGTCCGCGCTGATGGGGATGATCGAGGCCGGAACGCTACCCGCCGGGCCGGTGGTGCCCGCCATCTGCCGCGCGGCACTCGCCTTCGCGGACGGAGACTATGCGGGGTGCGCCCGCATCCTGGAGCCGGTCGCGTCCGAGGTGGTGCGCGTCGGCGGCAGCGGCGCCCAGCGCGAGCTGGTGGAGGACATGCTGCTGCTCGCCCTGATGCGGAGCGGCGAGGCCGCCAAGGCCGGCAGCCTTCTGGACCGTCGTCTCCACCGTCGCCCGTCGCCGCGCGACAAAGCCTGGCACGGCCTGCTGGCGGCCTGAGAACTCCCATGTCCCAAGCCAACATCACCACTACCGCCGCCACCGCCGCGCCCGCGACCGCCTCCACTCAGGAACGGGGCAACGTCCTGCGGCTCGCGGTCGCCCAGGCGCTCGCGGGCGCGAACTCTACCGTCGTCTACGCGATGGGCGCGGTCGTCGGGAGGAGGATCTTTGCCCTCAGTTCCTATTCCTGCTCCAATCCGCCTCTCTCAAAATATTCTCCGGTGCAGGTGGGGGCGGCACTATGTGCCTTGTTTTGCCTGTGTCTGGGCGCGGAGTTCGATATTTAGAGGGAGAAACGAGCGCAGTTTTCTCTCTCCGGAGAGGCATTCTTCTCCCGAGCTTCGGGCTTGTGTGATTTGGTCTACAAGAATCAGCTCTCCACATATGAACGGCTTTTTCGCCTTTCATGCCTGCGCTTTTGCAGTTCCTGCCGCTAGCCAGTCTCGCTGCCAAACCTCCCCTGACACCCGGGCCTTGAACGGTGCTCGCACGGCTTTGCTCCATGCCTTTGCCGTGCGTTGCTGCGAGTGGTCCTCCTCCGCCCGGGTTGGGGAACTCCGCGACGGGAGAGCCGTTCTCGCGGGGTGCCGACGCCAGGAGGAGAGCCGCATGCCACCCCGCTCAGCGCTGCCTCCGGACGTCAACGGGCCTGTCGATCCCTTCGACCTGTGGCTTCGTCGGAACCTGCATGATCGCTGGGACGGCGCCCTGGACGAGGAACTCCCGCGCGATCTCCTGCGGCTGGCCTGCGACAGCCGAGCCCAGTGGGACGAGATGAAGGAGCGCTGGAAGGCCGACCGCGGACCAGGGCCGTGGTCGGTGGACTGAGGCAGGCCCCTACCTTCATCCACACGGCCGGGCGTATGCGGGGGCATCGCCAAATCGTTCTGCCAGCGGTCGCGCTGGATCGAGCGACGCGCCGGCTTGTTCGTTCAAACCGCCGTTCGGGCGCACGTCTCCTGCCGCCGCGGGTGGCAGTGACCGTTCATGCTGTACGCCGACAGGAGGCGTTGGGCTCGTCTGGGCGACTTGAACCGCAGCATCTGCCGCTCTCTGCGCCGGGTCGAACTTGCCAAAGCCCCGGCAGCATCTTGCTACAGAGTGGCTGACCAGATCGATCACAACAAAATGGTGCCGGCGTGAGGACGAGTTGCGCCGCGAAGCGTTGTGTCTGTCCCATCTGCAGAACGACTCATGCCGACTCTTAACCCTCGGCTGCTCGATACGGGTAGCCCGCCCATCCCAGAGATCCAGGAATGGGGCGCCCGGTACGCCAGCAACGGGGGCACGCTGCTGAACATGTGCCAGGCCGTGCCATCACACGCGCCGGCGCCGGGCATGCTTGAACGTCTTGCTCGCGCAGCCGGCGATCCTCGGGCTGCGGCTTATGGGCCCATACTGGGTGAGCCAGACCTGCGCCGGGCCTATGCTACGGAACTTGGCCGTGTATACGGCGGGCTGGTCAACGCGTCGCATGTCGCCATCACCGCGGGCTGCAACCAAGCCTATTTCGTGACCATGATGGCCCTGGCGCAGCGCGGCGACGCCGTCCTGGTACCCACACCCTGGTACTTCAATCACCAGATGACGTTGAACATGCTGGGCGTGGAGCCGCGCCCCCTCCCGTGCCGGGCAGAGCGCCGGTTCGTCCCGGATCCGGACGAGGCGGAGGCGCTGATCGACGATCGGGTGCGGGCAATCGTCCTCGTCACGCCCAACAACCCGACCGGCGCGATCTACCCACCCGAGGTCATCGCCCGCTTCCATGCCCTGTGCCGGAAGCGCGGTATCTGGCTCGTGCTCGACGAGACCTACCGGGATTTCCTGCCACCAGGTAAGGAGCGGCCGCACGGGCTCCTCTCGGGCGACGAGTGGCCGGAGAATCTCGTGCAGCTCTACAGCTTCTCGAAGTCGTTCGCGATTCCGGGCTACCGCCTCGGCGCCATAGGTGCCCCTGCATCGGCGATGTCGGAACTCACCAAGGTGATGGACTGCGTGCAGATCTGCGCGGCGCGGGCCGGGCAGATCGCGCTGGCCTGGGGATTAGGGGCGCTCGACAGCTGGCGCCTGGCCAACCGTGCCGGGATGCAGGCCCGGCTGGAGGTCGTCCGCTCCGCGTTTTCCCGCCTGCCGGGCTGGGAGCTGCAGTCGCTCGGGGCCTACTTCGCCTATGTCCGCCACCCCTTCAAGAACACCTCTGCCTGGAAGGTGGCGGAGCGACTGGCCTCCGGACACGGTCTGATGTGCCTTCCAGGTCCTGCCTTCGCCGGCGAGGAGGCGCACCTCCGCATCGCCTTTGCCAACGTGGACGAGACCGGCATTGGAACCATGGAGGAGCGGCTTCGGGCAGCTTCCACGCGAACCGGGGTGTGCCCGCAGGAGGTTCCGCTCCCGGCCTGAAGCAGCGGAGGGCGCCCGGTCAGGCCAGCCAGCCGAGGGTGCGAAGCCGATCGCGCTCTCCCTGCAGGAAGCGGTCGCCGATATCGGTGCGCCAGCGCAGCTCCGGGACCACGACGTTGCGCGCCCGCGCGCGGGCGTCCTCCTGGGCGGCCTCGACTGTTTCGCCCGTGCCGGTCACGATCATCAAGTGTCCCGACCTGCGGTGGCCGAGCAGCTGGTCTCCCTCCAGCCGTACGTCCACGAAGTGGTAGCAATCCAACTCCGTTCCCTCGGGTACGCGTAGATAGAAGATGGGCGGGTCTTGCTCCGGTGAGGCCTCTGTAGAAGCGGGGAAGGGCGGCACGGTCAACACGATGGCAACGGACCAGCCCGGCAGGGTCGTGAAGCGGCCGTCATCTGCCGGGCGGGCCCCCGCGGCCATACGCGCCAGGAGATCAGCCCAGCCATCAGGCTGAAGAGCCGCGAGAACCGCGAAGCCAGGATTACCGAAGCGGCATGTGAACTCGAGCGGCCAGACACCGCGCTCGTTGACGATCAGGTTGAGGTTCACGTAGCCGACATGCCCGGCGGCGGCGAAGCGCGAGGCAAGGCGGTCCAGGGTGGCCGTGAAGAGGAGCTCCGATCCTTCAAACGAGGCGAGAGTGCCCATCTCACCGGTCATCTCGCCCATTTCGCCGGGAAAGAAGCGCTTGTGCTCGAAGTCGATGCAGGCCGGGCGGAGGAAGCGGGTGCCGTCGAAGTAGGCGCCAACCCCGACCTCCACTCCCTCCAGCCGCTCCATCAGCATCACGCGGCCCTTGCCGGCACGGCTGAGCATAAAGGCGACATCCCGGCCCTGTGGATCTTCGCCGACATAGGTATTGATGCCGGCCTCGTCGTGCTTCAGCACGTAGCGGCCAGGATGCGAGCGCAGCCAATCCAAAGCCAGCGCGGCCGTGTCGAAGGAGGTGCTTTCGGCAACCGCAAGACCCACATCCCGCAGCACCGCCTGCCCGAAGGCGCGGTCGTCTTCCAGCCGGTCGCCGAAGGCGCTGCCGCCGACCACGCGATAGCCCTGGGCGCGCAGGTCGTCCTGGATGGTCCCTCGCCCCACACGCTCGAAGAAGATGATGCCTTCCCGGCCGACCCACTCCAGTTCCGCCCGCCAGTCGCTGACACAATCGATCAGGCCCCCGAAAGCGCGCTGCTCAGGCGGGTCCTCCGCGACGACGCGGACCTCGTGCCCTTGTCGGCGGAGTGACAGGTAGATGTCGCCCAGGTAGGCACGTGGACCAACGCCGAGGATGCGCATGCGTCGCTCTCTCCCGATTGGGACCGGCAGGATTTCCTGCCGAGAGAGGTCATCTGAGTGGCG
Organism: Pararoseomonas baculiformis; assembly: GCF_017813395.1. Taxonomy (GTDB): domain Bacteria; phylum Pseudomonadota; class Alphaproteobacteria; order Acetobacterales; family Acetobacteraceae; genus Roseomonas; species Roseomonas baculiformis. The sequence continues at coordinate 241,288 of NZ_JAGIZB010000006.1, forward strand.
GTGCCGTTTACTCAAGTCTGCGTCGAAGGGGCAGTCTCGATGGTTCTGTCCGTTCTGTCAGGTCTCGCGCCGGCCTTGTCAGGTTAGCGGCGCAGGAAGCAAGAGACCTTGACCGAGCAGCGTCCCAGCCTCGCCGCAGGTCGGCCGCTGCCGGGCCGGCGTTCCTAGACAAAGTGCTCCAGCAGCCGGACTTGCGTCCCAAGTGGCAGCCTGCTGCGGCGACGAGAAGCCATGAACAAAGACAAGCCCCTATGAGCTTATCTATGCCAGCCCCTCTTCTTTTGGCAGTTTGAAGCGGTTCGGCTGGTGGTGCGCCTCCGGTCCATGACCGGAGGCGACTGCAGGGGCAGGAGCAGGGGCAGAAACCCCGTGTTGCACCCTATCCGCGGCAGCCAGACGGGGTTCCAAGGGCCTCAGGCCCTTGGCGGGCGAGGTCCGGAGAGGGCAGAGCCCTCTCCGGGAGGCGCGCATCAAGCCACGTTGCGCCGGGCATGCGCCCGCACGGCGGACTGCACCGCCGAAAGCTCGTTCGGCAGCACGGTGAAGCGTTCCTCGCGTTCGTACAGATCCGCCATATGCGGCGGCAGGGCCGGGCGGGTGCCGGTGGCCTGCTCCACCGCATCCGGGAATTTCGCCGGGTGGGCCGTGGCGGCGATGATGATGGGCGTGGCCTTCTCGTCCGGCGCATGGGCCAGGCTGGCGGCGGTGCCGGCGGCGGTGTGCGGATCGGCCAGGTAGCCCTGGGCGTGCAGGCGGCGCATCTCGGCGATCGTTTCCTCGTCTGAGACGGCCTGTCCCCGGAACAGGGCCTGGGCGTTGCGCCAGGCTTCCGCGGGGATGGGCATCGTGCCGGTCTCGCGGAAGGCGCGCATGGTGGCGGCGGTCTTCGCGCCGTCGCGGCCCAGCAGCTCGAAAAGCAGGCGCTCGAAGTTGGAGGAGACCTGGATGTCCATGCTGGGGGAGAGGCTGGGCACCACGGGCTGCGCGGACATGTCGTTGGCGGTGATCCAGCGCGCCAGGATGTCGTTGCGGTTGGAGCCGATGATCAGCGTGGAGACGGGCAGCCCCATGCGGCGCGCAGCCCAGGCGGCAAAGACATTGCCGAAATTGCCGGTGGGCACGGCGAAGGCCACCTCGCGCTCCGGCGCGCCGAGGGAAAGGGCGGCATAGACGTAGTAAGGGATCTGCGCCGCGATGCGCGCCCAGTTGATGGAGTTGACGGCGGAGAGGTTCATCTCCGCGCGGAAGGGCGCATCGTTGAACATGGCCTTCACCATGTCCTGGCAATTGTCGAAATCGCCCTGGATGGCGATGTTCTTCACGTTGGGCGACAGCACCGTGGTCATCTGCCGGCGCTGCACGGCGCTGGTGCGGCCTTCCGGATGCAGGATGACGATGTCCAGGTTCTGCCGGTCCCGGCAGGCCTCGATGGCGGCGGAACCCGTATCGCCCGAGGTGGCGCCGACAATGGTGATGCGCTGCCCGCGCCGGGCCAGCACATGGTCGAACATGCGGCCCAGCAGCTGCAGGGCGAAGTCCTTGAAGGCCAGCGTCGGCCCGTGGAACAGCTCCAGCGCGAAGCGGCGCTCATCCAGTTGCACCAACGGGGCGACGGCGGGGGTGGCGAAGCCGGAATAGGCGTCCCGGCACATGGAGAGCAGCACGCCCTCTTCGAAGCAGTCGCCCGTGAAGAGGGCGATGACCCGCGCGGCCATGTCCGGATAGGGCAGGCCACGCAGGGCGCGCCAGTCCTCCGGCAGGAGGATGGGCCAGGTCTCCGGCAGGAACAGCCCGCCATCCTCGGCCAGCCCGGCCAGGAGAACGGATTCGAAGTCGCGGGGGGCGGCCTCGCCGCGGGTGGAGACGTAGCGCATCAGGGGGGCTTAGCGGAAAGGGGCGGCCGCCGGAATGGCGGGTAGCGCATGGGGGCATCGTGACTGGATCGGGCGCGGGCAGGCGCGGGATGATGGGGCATGAACCGGCGCGCCCTTCTTGCCCTTTCTCCCGCCCTTCTCCTGGCCCCTACGGCGGCGGCGGAGGCGCTTCGCCCCACCCGCCCCGGCACGCCGGAGGGTGATGCGCTGGTGGCGCGGTTGCGCCAGGGCGGGCTGGTGATGTTCCTGCGCCATGCCGATACGCGGGGCGAGCCCTGCGACCGGAGCTTCCGCGTGGGGGACCGGGCGGGGCAACGGAACATCTCCCCCGCGGGGCGGGACCAATCGGCGGCCATCGGGCGGCGCCTGGCGGAGCTGGGGATCCCGGTGGAGTTCCCGGTGCCCGCCGGCCCCGTGTTCCGCGCGCGGGACACGGCGGAGGCCGCCTTCGGCGCGGCGCGGGTGCGGGTGACGGATGAGCTTCTGGCCGATGACTTTGCCCATGGGCGGCTGGAGGAGGTGCTGGCCGGGCATCGCCGCCTGCTCTCGGCCCCCGTGGCGCCGGGGGTGAACCGGGTGCTGGTGGGGCACCGGACGCCGCTGATCATGGTGGCCGGGCCTGCCGTGGGCGGGCGGGCCTTCCCGGAGGGCGCCTTCGCGGTGGTGGAGCCGGGCGGGTCTTTCCGAGTACTGGGCATACTGGAACTGGCGCCGCTGCCGGGCGGTGGCTTTCACGGGTGCTGAGGGGTGATTCCGGCCCGGCCCGGATCGGCCTAGCCTGCCGGCTTCGGAGGAAGCATCGCCCATGATCCATGTCGTCGCCGTCATCACGGCAAAGCCCGGCCAGCGGGAGAAGCTGCTGGAATTGTTCCGCGCCAACATGCCCGCCGTGCTGGCCGAGGAGGGCTGCATCGAATACGGGCCGGTGGTGGACTTGCCCGATTTCGGCCCGGTGCAGACGCCGATCGGTCCCGACACCTTCATGGTGATCGAGAAGTGGAGCTCGCCGGAAACGCTGAAGGCCCATGGAGCGGCGCCGCACATGGTGGCCTATGGCAAGGCAGCGCGCGAGTTCATCGCCAGCCGCACCATCCATGTGCTGACCGGCGCATGAGCAGCGCGGCCCCGGCCGCGCGGGTCGCGGCCCCGGCTGCGCGGGTCGCAGCCCTGCTTGTGGCGCGGGGGCAGACCGTGGCGGTGGCCGAGACCTCGGCCGGCGGGCTGGTCTCGGCACGGTTGCTCGCGCTGCCCGGGGCCTCCGCCTATTTCCTCGGGGGCGGCGTGCTCTACACCGGCGCCGCGCGCATGGGGCTGCTCGGCATTACGCCCGGGGAGATGTCGGGGATGCGGCCCTCCACCGAGGCCTATGCGCTTCTCCTGGCGGAGCGGGTGCGGCAGCGCCTGGGAGCGGATTGGGGGCTGGCGGAAACCGGGGCCGCCGGCCCATCCGGCAACCGCTATGGTGACCCTGCCGGGCATGCCTGCTTCGCGGCCTGCGGGCCCGGAAGCAGGCATGCCCGCACGCTCAGGACCGGTGGCGCCGACCGGGAGGCGAATATGGAGGCCTTCGCGGAAGGGGCGTTGCTGCTGCTGGAGGAAGAGCTTCGAAGGTAGGATACGCGGGCGGCGGGCCTGCCACCGCCCGCCCGGAACCTAGCGGGTCGCCTGTTCGAGATAGGCGATGAGGTTGGTCAGCTGCTCCTCGTTCCGAAGCCCAGGATAGACCATGCTGGTGCCCGGGACGACCGCCCTGGGATTGGCGAGATAGGGACGCAGGTTCTCCGCGGTCCAGGTCAGGCCTTCCTCGCCTTTCTGGCGCATGGCCGCCGAGTAGCGAAAGCCCTCGACCGATGCGGCCTTACGGCCGAAGACGCCGTGGAGATTTGGGCCGACGCCGTTCCGCCCGCCGGCCTCGACGGTGTGACAGGCACGGCACTGGCCGAAGACCCGCTGGCCTGCCTCGGCATCCTGCGCTCTCGCCGCGTCCGGCAGGGCGGCTCCAAGCAGGAGACCGAGGACCGGAAGGACCACGCCGATCTGTCGCTTCATCCCGATTCCTTTCTCATCCGGCGCGGCCAGCCAGCCGCCATTCCGTAGCCTGAACCAACGCGAGGCAGCCCTGTTGGATGCGGGCGGGAGAGCCGGAACGAGCCGCGCCGCCCGCGGCCCTGCCCTGCGGGACGGGCATCCTCTCAGAAACCCCGATCCCGGCCCGGTCGTTCAGTTCCACACTCGACAAGTCCCGGAGGATGCCCATGGGCGGCCGCCACCCAATCCACGGCATCAGCCGGCGTTTTCTCCTCGCGGCTGGCGCGGTCGCGCTCCTGCCCGGCTGGGCCCATGCCCAGGGCCAGGGCACTCCAAGCCAGGGCACCCCAGGCCAGGCCACTCCCGCCCAGGCCACTCCAGGCCAGGGCACGCCGAGCCAAGCGGGCCCGAACCGGATGGACCAGGCCAGCGTCACGGCGCTGATCCAGGACTGGCCGCAGGAGGCACGGGCCGCCGCGGAGGAGATGCTGCGCAAATACGGCGCACCGCAGGAGGCCAGCCCGACGCGGCTGCTCTGGGAAGCCAACCGCCCCTGGATCCGCACCATCGTGTACAAGACGGGGACGCCGCATGACTTCCCCGCCCGGCATGTCGATGTGCTGGAGCAGGTGGCGCCCTACCGCGTTCCGCTGAACTTCTTCGAGCCGATCGCGACTTTCAACGGAAGCGTCGTGCCCAACCGCACGCGCGGCGAGCTGAGCACGCAAGGCGATCGCGAGGCGACCAACATCCTGGCGCTGAACCTGGCCCATGACATCATCCGGGGCCACCGCACGGTGACCCAGGCGCGCGAGGCGATGGCGGAAGGTGTGCGTGAGATCCAGGAGGGCCGGGTCCCGCGGGACGCGCAGGAGCTGCGCCTTGGCCCCCCGCAAGGGGATCTGCGCGATCCCGATACAGCGGTGATCCAGCCGGCGCCCGGGCAGGGTGCCGGAACCAGCCCGGCCGTGATCCGCTAGAGGCACCTGCCAGGCGGCCGATTCCTGTTTCCGATTTCGGCCCCTCCCCGTCCGGTTCGCCGGGCGGGGGGCGTGCCTTATCGCCCCAACGGGCCGCACCGATCGGAATGCGCTATCCCCGTCATAGGTCGGGACCGCTGTTCGCCACGACGGCGCGCACATAGGGTGGTTCCCGGGGAGACCACCGCGCCATGCACCGCTACAAGCGCCTCGTTCTTGCCGGGCTGATCGCTCTCTGCGCCACCGGGGCGCGGGCCGATGTGATCGTGGCCAACAACACCCGGCTGTCCATCAGCGTCGTCGTGGCGGATGCGACAGGGCGCCGGGCGCCGCCCTTCTGCCTCGTCAACTACAACCGGTTCCTCACCATGACCGAGGCGGATAGAAGCTTCGGCCCGGGCCGCACCGTGCATGTGCTGGTCGTGGCCTACGAATCCGAGCGCTGCACCGGCAACATCCTCCGCTCCGACTGGAACGGGCCCTATGTCGTCGGGCGCACCGGGCTGGTCGTCACGGTCGAGGGGACGAAAGGTACTTGGCCGCTGTCGCTGAAGACCTCGGCCTACTAGGGCTGCCGGGGCCGCCGCGGGAGAGGAGGAAGGCCCTCCTCTCCCCGGGGCCACGCCCCCGTCAGCTCGCCTGCTGCAGCGCCGCCTTCACGCGGGGCGGGGTGAAGGGCACGGAGCGCAGCCGCACGCCCGTGGCATCGAACACCGCGTTGGAGATCGCCGAGGGGATCACCGCCGCCGAGGGCTCGCCGGCGCCCCAGGGCCGCTCGCCCGGCCGGTCCAGCAACTCCATCACGATCTCCGGCACCTCGGGGAAGGTGATGACAGGGTAGCTTCCCCAATCCAGGCTGGTGACCATGGAACGGTCCCAGGTCAGCTCCTCCTTCAGGGTGCGGCTGATCGTGTGCAGGACGTTGCCCTCGATCTGGTTGCGCACACCGTCCGGGTTGATGACCTGGCCGCAGTCATGCACGACGAAGAAGCGCTTCACGCGGATGTCGCCGCTGCCCCGATCCACCTCCACCTCGGCGACGGCGCCGACATAGGTGCGGTTCAGCTCGTATTTCACGTAGCTCACGCCGCGCCCGGTGGCGGTGCCGCCGCCGTTGCTGGCCCCGGCGTCGCGCCGCGGCGATGGGCGGCTTTCCCAGCGCGACAGCACGGCAAGGCGGCGCATCAGCTCCAGCCCGCGCTCGTCCTTCAGGTGGCGCAGCCGGAATTCCATCGGGTCGGCCCCGGCCTCCGCGGCCAGCTCGTCCAGGAAGCACTCATTGGCATAGGTGTTCTGCATCCGCCCGGGCGTGCGGATCCAGGACGGCTTGAACAGCGTGTTCTCAAGCCGGTGGCAGACGGTGTGCACGTTCGGCACGGAATAGGGCAGCGCCGAATTCTGGATGATGTTGCCGGGCGCCATGGATTCCTCATGCGGCAGCCCGGCGAGCTCCGCCGGAACCAGGGCCACATTGCCGGCCGCGCCCTGCGGGATGAAGAATTCCGACTGCCAGGCGGTGATGTTGCCATTGGCGTCGATTGCGCCGCGCAGGTCGATGAGGGTGGGCGGGCCCTTCGGGTCCCAGCCATGCTCGTCCTGCCGCATCCACTGCACCCGCACGGGGCGGCCCTCCACGGCGCGGGAGAGAAGCGCCGCGTCGCCTGTCGCGTCCTCATGGCCGTTGCGCCCGTAGCAGCCCGAGCCCTCCAGGTAGATGCAGCGCACCTTTTCCTCGGGCATGCGCATCATGGCGGCGAGCTGCTTGCGAAGGTTGTGCGTCATCTGCGACGCGGTCCAGCAAGTCAGCAGCCCGTCGCGGATCTCCGCCACCGCGCAGGACGGGCCCAGCGAGCCATGGGTGTGGATGGCGAAGTCGTATGTGGCGTTGAGGCGCTTGGCGCCCTGGCCCAGCGCCTCCCCGGCATTGCCGACATTGCTGGTGACATCGTCCTTCGCGACCGGCGTGGCGCGGACATGCTCCCAGAGCCGGCTCTGCTCCGGCAGGCCCTCCCAGTTCGACCAGGTGAGCTTCAGATCCTGGGCCGCGCGGATGGCGCCCCATTCGGTCTGCGCCACCACGCCGACGAAATTGCCCTCGCGCACGACCTTCACCAGGCCGGGGATGTTCCGCACCGAGGACTCGTCCACCTGCTGCAGCTGGGCCTGGAGCCCCGGCGGCCGCACCACCCGGCCATGGAGCATGCCGTCCACACGGAAGTCGTGCATGTAGGTGAAGCGGCCCGTCGTCTTGTCCGGGATGTCGAGCCGCTGGACGGACTTGCCGACGACCCGGAAATTCGCCGGGTCCTTGGTGACGATGTCCTTGTCCACCTTGAGCGAGAAGTTACGGTCGCCGATCAGCTCCCCGTAGCCGAGGCCCTGGCCGCCGGAGCGCGGCCGCACCGTGCCGTCCTCCACCACCAGCTCCGCCGCAGGCACGCCCAGGCGCTGCGCCGCGGCCGTCACCAGCTGGCGGCGCGCGGTCGCGGCGGCCTGGCGGATCTGCATGCCGCCGTTCTGGATGGAAAGGCTGCCATAGGTCGGCCCCTGGTCCGGGGTCAGCGCCGTGTCGCCCTGGACGAAGGTGATGCGCTCGACAGGAACGTCGAGTTCCTCCGCCGCCATCTGGGTGAGGGCGGTGCGGATACCGGTGCCGAGATCCACCTTGCCGGAGAAGAGCGTGACCTTCCCGTCCGCGCCGATCGCGAGGAAGCCGTCCACCTCGTCGAGGGCGACGCTCTTGTGGACGGCGGGGCCACCGGCGGGAGCGGATGGCCCGGCAGGCGCGGGCGCCTGCCCCTGGGCCAGCGCCCGCCCGCCCAGGGCGAAGCCGATGACGAGCGATCCGCCGGCGCCGAGGAAGGCGCGGCGCGAGGCCATGGAGGTGATCATGTTCCGTTTCCCCGGCTATGCCGCATCCGCCGCGCGCTTCACGGCGCGGAGGATGCGGGCATGCGTGCCGCAGCGGCAGATGTTGTTGGCCAGCTCGTTCCGGATGTCCTCCTCGCTCGGCTTGGGCGTGCGGGCGAGAAGGGCGGCGGCCTGCATGATCATGCCGTTGATGCAGTAGCCGCATTGCACGGCCTGCTCGTCCATGAAGGCCTTCTGGACCTTGTGCGGGCTTTCCGGAGAGCCGAGCCCCTCAAGGGTGACGATCCTCTGGTCCGGCCCGATGGAGGAGATGGGCGTGATGCAGGAGCGGGCCGCCTCGCCGTCGATATGAACGGTGCAGGTGCCGCACTGGCCCAGGCCGCAGCCAAAGCGGGGACCGTGCAGGCCCAGATTGTTCCGCAGCGCGTAGAGCAGCGGCATGTCCGGGTCATCTATCTCGACCGTCGTGGCCTGCCCGTTGACGTGTAGCGGCACCGAACTGGCCATGGGTAATCCTCCGGCACCCGGGCCCATGGGAATGGCCGGGCGAAGCTGCGCTGCATTGGGCCTAACGACTGAGCATGGCCCGCGGTTTTGCCCTTCGGCGGATTGCGGGGCGGCGGGGTGGCAGCGACCAGCCTTCCGGGCGGAACAGTTCCGCGGAGCGGACCAGACCGTCCGGACGGTCTGGAAAAAACCGTCCGGACGGTATAGTTGAAGGGCATGCCGCCCGATGCCCCTCCCAGCCCTGATCGTCCCGACCTGCGGACCCGCGTGCTCGATGCCGCCGAGGCGATTATCCGCGCGCGCGGCGTCCCGGCCCTCACGCTGGAAGGGGCGGCGCGGGAAGCCGGGGTCTCCAAAGGCGGGCTGCTCTACCATTTCGCGTCCAAGGAAGCCCTTCTGGTCGCCCTGATGCGGCGGCTGGCCCAGGGGATCGAGGCGGATTTCCGCGCGATCGTCGCGGCGCAGCCGGAGGGGCCGCACCGTGCGCTGCGCGCCTGCCTGGCCTTCACCTTCGACCAGCCCGACATTTCCGAGGCGCATGCCCGGGCCGCGGCGGTGCTCCTGGCCGCCTTTCACCATGATCCCGCGCTGATCGACCCGATCCGGGAGTTCTTCGCCCAGGTGCGGGCGGAGGTGGCGCTGGATGGCACGGCGCCGGGCGTGGCCTGGGCGGTGATGCTGGCCGGGGACGGGCTGTTCATGGCCCGTCTGTTCCGCCTCTACGAGCCGAATGCGGCGGAACTGGCCGCCCTGCGGGCCACGCTGCACGGCCTGCTGGAGGGCGGGTCGTGAAGCGCTGGGCCTGGTTGGGAGCGGCCGTGCTGGCCGCCGGCATCGGCGCCTGGGCGGCTGGGCTGGGGCCCTTCGCGCCCGCGCCCGTGGCGCCCCCCGCCGTGGCCGCTGCGCCGGCAGGGGTTGGCGCGCTGGGCCGGGTGGAGCCCGCCGGGCGAATCCTGCGCCTCGCGGCCCCCGGGCTGAGCATGGGCGCGCGGCTGGACCGCCTGCTGGTGTCCGAGGGTGATGCGGTGAAGGCTGGCCAGGTGCTGGCCGAGTTCGCCGATGCCGCGCAGCGCGATGCAGCGGTGGCGGAGGCGGCCGCGCGCCTGGCCCAGGCAAGCGCGACGCTGGAGCGCACGCGGCGCGGCGGCAGCCCCAGCGAGCGGGCGGCGGCGGAAGCGCGGGTGGCGGCGGCCCGGGCCGCTGAGGAAACGGCGCGGCGCGATGCCGTGCGTTCGGAATCCCTGGTTTCCTCGGGTGCGGGGGCGGCGGCCCAGGCGGAGCGGAACCGCTTCCTGGCCTCGCAGCGCGCGGCGGAGCGGGCGACTGCGGAAGCGGAGCTGGAGACGCTGCGGAACCCCCGGCGGGAGGATGTGGCGCGGGCGCAGGCCGATATGGCCGCGGCCGAGGCCGCGCTGGCCCGGGCGCGGGTGGATGCGGACCTGGCCCGGCTGCGCGCCCCGACGGATGGTACCGTCCTGCGCGTGATCGCGCGCGTGGGCGAGGCCGTGGGCGCCGATGGCGTGCTGGAGATGGGCGACCTCTCCCGCATGGACGTGGTGGCGGATGTCTATGAGACGGACCTGCCCCGCCTGCGCGAGGGCATGGCCGCCGAGGTGCTGGTGCCCGGGGAAGGCACGCGCCACCACGCCGTGGTGCGGGAGATCGGCTGGCTGGTGCGGCGCACGACCCAGGCGGGCACCGACCCCGTGGCGGCCGTGGATGCGCGCACCGTGGAGGTGCGGCTGACCCTGGACGAGGCCGCGCGCCAGGCGTTGATGCGCCGTTCCGGCATGCAGGTGCAGGTGGCCATCCGCCCGTGAACGCCATGAACGACATCCGGCCCGCGCTGCGCGGCGCGGTTCCGCAGCCGGGTTTCCTGACGGGATCCTGGCTGGCGCTGCGGCTGGCCTGGCGGCAGCTGCGCTCGGAGCGGGCACGGCTGGCTTCGGCCATCGCGGGGGTGATGTTCGCCTGCGTGCTGGTCTTCATGCAGCTGGGCTTCCGCGCGGCGCTGTTCGAGAGCGCGACGACGCTGATCTCCGCGATGAGGGCGGACCTGTTCCTGATGAGCCCGATGACCCTCGCCTCCTTCCGGCCGGAGACGATTCCGCGCGTGCGCGTCTCGCAGGCCCTGGGCGTGGAGGCGGTGCAGGCGGCCGTGCCGGTGTATCTGGCGCAGGCCAGCTTCCGGAACCCGGAGACGGGAAAGCGGCGCATGATCCAGCTGATCGGCTTCGACGCCGAGGCGGGCGTGCTGGACCTGCCCGGGCTCTCCGCGATGCGGGAAGCGCTGAAGCAGCCGGACACCATCGCCTTCGATACGCGGTCCCGGCCCGAATTCGGGCCGGTGGCGCAGATCTTCGCCGGGCAGGGGCCTTTCCCCGTACAGATCGGCAACCGCGAGATGCGCGTGGTCGGCATGGTGGAACTGGGCAGCTCCTTCGGCGCCGATGGCAACGCCGTGCTGTCCGAGGTGAACTTCCGCCGCGCGGTGCGGGAAAGGCCGCAGGCGCTGGTGGACCTGGCCGCAATCCGGCTGAAGCCCGGCGCGGACCTGCTGGCGGCGCAGGCGGCGCTGCGCGCCATCATGCCGCCCGACGTGGCCGTGCTGACCCAGGAGGAATTGCGGCGACATGAGCTGCGCTACTGGGAGGAAGCGACACCGATCGGCTTCATCTTCTCCTTCGGCAGCCTGATGGGGCTGATCGTGGGAATGGTGATCGTCTACCAGATCCTGTTCAGCGACATCGCGGGGCACCTGAAGGAATACGCCACGCTGAAGGCGATGGGCTATTCCAACGGGCACCTGTCGCGCGTGGTGCTGGGGGCGGCGGGGATCCTGGCCGTGCTGGGCTTCGTGCCGGGCACCATCGCCTCCGCGCTGCTCTACAGCGTGGTGGCGGAGGCAACCTTCCTCCCGCTCTCCCTGGGTGCCGACCGCGCGCTTACCGTGTTCGCGATGATCTTCGCCATGTGCGCGGCGGCGGGGCTGCTGGCCGTGCGCAAGCTGCGCGATGCCGATCCGGCGGACATGTTCTGATGGAGAACCCGGTCGAGATCCGCGACGTCACCTATGCCTATGGGGAAGGCGCGCTGCGGCGGGAGGTGCTGCGGGATGTGGAGCTGCGCGTGGCGCCCGGCGAGATCGTCATCCTCACCGGCCCCTCCGGCAGCGGCAAGACCACGCTGCTGACGCTGGTCGGCGCCCTGCGCGGGCTGCAGCAGGGATCCTGCCGCGTACTGGGACATGAGCTGGCCGGCGCGCGGGAGGCGGAGCGCGTGGCGCTGCGGCGGCGCATCGGCTTCATCTTCCAGAACCACAACCTGCTGGGCTTCCTTACCGCGCGCCAGAACGTGGCCATGGCGCTGGAAATGGATGGCGGCACGGGCGAGGCACAGCGGCTGGAGCGGGCGGGGGCGCTGCTCGGCGCCGTGGGGCTGGCGGAGCATACGGAAAAGCGCCCCGGACAGCTTTCGGGCGGGCAGCGGCAGCGCGTGGCCGTGGCGCGTGCACTGGTGGCCCGCCCCGGGCTGATCCTGGCCGACGAACCGACGGCCGCGCTGGACAAGGCCAGCGGACAGGAAGTGGTGCACCTGCTGCGCGACCTCGCCCGCTCCCGCGGGACCGCAATCCTGCTGGTTACACACGACCCGCGCATCCTGGACGTGGCCGACCGGATCGTGGCGATGGAGGACGGGCGCGTGGTGGGGGATGGCTCCGCGCAGGCGGTGCTGGGCTGATCCTTCCAGGGCGGATTGTCCCGGGGAGAGGAAGAAGGAATTCTTCCTCTCCCCGGACCCCTCACCATCATCTTTTTCTATCAGTTGGAGCGGCTGGGCTGGTGGTGCGCCTCCGGTCCATGACCGGAGGCGACTGCAAGGGCAGGATGGGGAACAGGAAACCCCGTGTTGCACCGTATCCGCGGCAGCCAGACGGGGATCCAAGGGCCTCAGGCCCTTGGCGGGTGAGGTCCGGAGAGGGCAGAGCCCTCTCCGGGAACCGGCAGCCCAGAGCGGGCGCCACACCGCCTGAAACCCGGCCGCGACCTTCACGATCCGTTGTGAATCACCTGCGATAAAACATACTCCCGGCTCCGCGGGCATATGCCCGCCGCCCAGGCGGTCCGGACTGCGATGCAGGACTCGGTCGGTGCGGGAACCATAGCTTTGCGCGGCTCTATCGTATCGGAGCCGCAACGCGAGCCCGGCTGAAAAGGAATGTTGCTGGAATTGCTGCAACGCACTCTTCGGCACCGCGTTCCGGGCCCCGGCAAGGGGGCGAAGTTCTTCACCGTCTTGTCACGGCACACCGCCTTGCAGGCTGGCGCGCCGGGCAACATTTTCCCGCGCGGCCTGTGCTTTAAGGTCCTGAATTCGGAGTAACAATTCATGCGCGTTCCGCTTCCCGGCCGCGACTATTTTCCGCCGCGGGTGCTGCTGCGCGGTGCCCAGACCATGGCTGCTGAGAAGCAGCGCCAGGAGTCCCGGATGGGGCTGCTGACGTTGCCGGCCGGCTCGCAGATGATGCCGGCGATGCCGGCCTCCCTGCCTGCGCCCATGGCCATGGCCAGCCTTCGGCCGGCCGCGGCCTGATCAGGGAAGAACGGGCCGGGGATCGACCGAGGTCGAGAGCCAGAACAGGCCGAGATGGAGATGCGGGCCAGTGACGCGGCCCGTGGCGCCGGAGGCGCCGATGACCTGCCCGCGCGACACCGTGTCGCCCTCCTGCAGGTCCAGCCGGGACATATGGGCGTAGAGCGTGGTCACGCCGTGGCCATGCTCGATCAGCATGGTCTGCCCCGTGAAGTAGAGATCGTCGGCGAGGGTGACGCGCCCCGAGGCTGCGGCGACCAGCGGCGTGCCGACGGGAACCGCGACATCGAGGCCGAGATGCGGCGCGCGGGGCTGGCCGTTCAGGATGCGCTGGCTGCCATACACCCCGCTGATGCGCCCGCGCGCGGGCCATTCGAAGCCATCGGCGAAATGGGGGATGGCCGTGTCCGTGCGGCGTGCGGCGTTCAGCCGCTGCTGCTCGGCGCGGATGCGCTCCATGGCCTGGGCATCGGGCGTGACCATGCGCGGCGGAAGGCCCTGCAGGTGCTGCACGTCCCATTCGCGCGGGATCACATCGATACGGCGCTCCATGCGCCCGCCGCCGGGCGCCGCGACGGCCAGGCTGGCCTGGGTGGCGTCGCGGCCCAGTCCGAAGACGAAGAAGCCATTCGGCGAGACGCGGATCTCGCGCCCCTCGAAGGCCACGCGGCTGCCCGGATCGGCGCGGCCCGTGACGAGCGCGCCCTGGGTGATGCGCTCCGGCAGAACCAGCGCGGCGGCGGGCTTGGCGAGCAGCAGCGCGGGCAGGGCCAGCGCGGCGCGGCGTGACAGGATAGGGGTCAGGGGGATCATCCGTGCTCCAGCAGAACCGGCGGGGAAGGTCGCGCTGTTTTCCTACAGCAGCGATCCCTGCGCATCCGCCTTGCCGCGCCGCCTCGCGCGGTCATCGGTCACGTTCACGCTGCCATCGGCGAATTGCAGGGTGAGCCTCTGCCCCACGGCCACATCCGCCGCGGCGGTGACGGGCTGGCCGGCGCTGTCCCGCACCAGGGCAAAGCCGCGTTCCAGCAGCGCCTGATAGGAGGCGCCTTCCAGCCGCGCGCCGAGGCCGTGCAGCGCCGCGCGGGATTCGCGCAGGCGGGCGGCGATCAGCGGCGTGGGGTCGGGGATGCGTCCCAGGGCGGCGCCGCGCTCATCCAGGCGGTGCGCGGCGGCGGAATCCAGGCGCTCGGCGCTGCGCAGGAAGGCGGCGCGTCCCTCGCGCAGGCGGCCACGGAGGAAGGGCGCCGGATCGGGCAGGCGCGCGAGGGCGCGGGACTGCCGGTCGAGCACGGTGCGCGTGGCCCCCGCGGCGCGAAGCTGCAGCAGGTTCAGCGCGGCGCGGCGGGCGGCGATCGCTTCCTGTGGCCGTGGCAGGCGCGAGGCGGCGGTTTCCAGCCCGCGGCGCTTGGTGGCGATGAGGGCGCGCGGCGCGAGCTGCAGCCGGTGGCCGCGATCCTCCAGCCGGTTGCGGCCCGCAGCGATGAGGGCGGGCAGGTCCGGCAGGCCCGAGGCGGCGCGGGCCAGGCGGAGGCGCCCGCGGTCCAGCACGGAATGCCCGGCGCGGGCCAGGCGCGTGCCGCGCTGCTGCAGGGCGGCGGACAGTTCCTCGCGTGAGGGAACGGCCAGTTCGGCGGCGGCGGTGGGGGTGGGGGCGCGGCGGTCCGATGCGAAGTCGATCAGCGTCGTGTCCGTCTCATGCCCGACGGCGGAGATCAGGGGGATGGGGGAGCTGGCGGCGGCGCGGACGACGATCTCCTCGTTGAAGGCCATCAGGTCCTCGAGGCTGCCGCCGCCGCGCGCGACGATGACGACATCCGGGCGCGGGATGCGGCCCAGCGGCGAGAGGCTGCCCATGGTGGCGATCGCCGCCGCCACCTGCTCCGCCGCGCCCTGCCCCTGCACCGCCACGGGGATGAGCAGCACGCGGCGCGGGAAGCGGCGGGCGAGGGTGGTGCGGATGTCGTGCAGCACCGCGCCTTTTTCGGAGGTGATGACGCCGATCACCTCGGGGAGGAAGGGCAGGGGGCGCTTGCGGGCCTCGTCGAACAGGCCTTCGGCGCCCAGACGCTGGCGCAGCTTCTCGATCCGCGCGAGCAGCGCGCCTTCCCCGGCATATTCCAGCTTCTCGATCTGCAGCGCATAGTCGGAACGCTTGTCGGAGGCGGTGATCTTGCCGGTCGCGATCACCTCGACGCCATTCTCCGGCTTCACGGAGAGTTTAGAGAGCGCGCCGCGCCAGATGATGGCACGGATGGTGCCCGCCTCATCCTTCATCGACAGGTAGGAGTGGCCGGAGGGGTAGGTCTTGAACTCGCAGATCTCGCCGCGCACGCGGATGCGGCCGAAGGCGCTTTCCAGCGTGCGCTTCACCGCGCCGGAAATTTCCGAAACGCTGTATTCCGGGATGTTGCCCCGGCTGCCGTCGCTGGTGCCGTCCATGCCCGCATTATGCCGCCTCACGCCCGCGCGCGCCATGCGGCGCTCCCGAAACCTTGCGCCCGTGTCGGGACTTTTCGCCCCTGCAACAGCGGAGTGTACCGGTCTTGATGGATGATGCCCGGATATCGAGGGACGAGCCGGTGGAGGCGCAGCTGGCGCGGCTGCGGCGTTATGGCGAGATCCTGAACGATTTCGGGCGCATGGCGGCCGAGGCGACGGATGCGGAGCGGTTGCTGCAGCTGGCCTGCGTGCAGGCCGCGCGCGGGATCGGGATCGGGCACAGCAAGGCGCTGCGCTACCGGCCGGAACTGGGCGACCTGCTGATCGTGGCCGGGGTGGGGTGGAAGCCGGGGGTGGTGGGGCATGTGAGCCTCGGCACCGATCTCGCATCCCTGCCCGGGCAGGCGCTGCGCACGACGCAGCCCAACATCATCGACGACCTGCCGAACGACCCGGAGTTCCGCTATTCCACCGTGCTGCGCGATCACGGGATCGTCTCCGCGCTCAATGTTCCCATCCAAATGGATGGCAATGTCTGGGGCGTGCTGGAGGTGGACAGCCATGTGCCCCGCCATTTCGGGCCGGACGACGTGCATTTCCTCTCGGCCATGGCGAACACGCTGGGCCTGGCCCTCGCCTTCCGGGGTGGCACGCGCGAGGTGGCCGACGTGGCCGCCGATGCGGCCCGCCAGCTGGCGCAGGAGCGGACGCTGCGCGGGGAGCTGCAGCACCGGGCGAAGAACGACCTGCAGCTGATCCTCTCCCTCCTCGTGATGCAGCGGCGGCGGCTGCCGGATGCCGAGGCGCGCCGGGTCTTCGGCCATGTGCTGGACCGCGTGGCCGCGATCGGAGTCGCGCATGACCAGCTGAACCTGGAGCGCGGGGCGGGGCTGATCGACCTGGCGGAATACCTGCAGGCGCTGTGCGGCAACCTCTCCGCCCGGCGCGAAGGGGTGGCGATCGAGACCACGTTGCAGCCGGTGGAGATGCCCCATTCCAGCGCCGTGCCGCTGGGGCTGATCGTGAACGAGCTGGTGACGAACGCGCTGAAGCACGCTTTCCCCGATGGGCGGAACGGGGTGATCCGCGTGGAGTTCGAAGCCCCCCCGGGCGCCGAGGCCCGGCTCTGCGTCCGCGATGACGGCGTAGGCATGGGCCCGCCCCGCCCGGGCAGCTCGGGCACGGAGCTGGTGCGGCGGCTGGTGCGCCAGGTGGGCGGGCGGCTGGAGCAGCCGGAGCAGGAATGCGGGGCCGGCTTCTGCGTGTTCTTCCCCCTGGTGACCTGACGGGCGGCCCTTTCCGGGGCATAAGGCGCCCGGCGGCAGTTGGGGATCGGGCACGCATGAAGGTTCTGCTGGTCGGCGGCGGTGGGCGCGAGCATGCGCTGGCATGGCGGATCTCGGAGAGCCCGCTCCTGACGAAGCTCTGGTGCGCGCCGGGCAATCCCGGCATCGCGGCCCATGCGGAATGCGTGGCGATCGGGGCGGAGGACGTGGCCGGGCTGCTGCGCTTCGCCCGGGAGAACGGGGTGGAGCTGGTGGTGGCGGGCCCCGAGGCGCCGCTGACCCTGGGCCTGGCCGATGCGTGTGAGGAGGTGGGCATTCCCTGCTTCGGCCCGCGCAGGGCCGCCGCGATGCTGGAGGGTTCCAAGTCCTTCACGAAGGAGGTGCTGGACGCCGCGGGGGCGCCCACGGCCGCCTGGAAGCGCTTCGACGATCCGCAGGCCGCCCGTGCCTATCTGCGTGCCCAGGGCGCGCCCATCGTGGTGAAGGCGGATGGGCTGGCGGCCGGCAAGGGCGTGGTGGTGGCCGAGACGCTGGAACAGGCGGAGGCCGCGATCGCCGACATCATGGAAAGCCGCGTGCACGGCGAGGCCGGCGCGAGCGTGGTGATCGAGGAATGCATGATGGGCGAGGAGGCTTCCTTCTTCGCCCTGTGCGACGGCACGCGCGCCGTCCCGCTCGCCGCCGCGCAGGACCATAAGCGCGTGGGTGATGGGGACACCGGCCCCAACACCGGCGGCATGGGCGCCTATTCCCCGCCGCCCGCCTTCACCGACGCCATGCGGCACGAGGTGATGGCCCGCGTGGTGGATCCGGTGCTGGCGGAGATGAACAGGCGCGGCGCGCCCTTCCGCGGCGTGCTCTTCGTCGGGCTGATGCTGACGGCCACGGGGCCGCGCGTGATCGAGTTCAACGTGCGCTTCGGCGATCCGGAGTGCCAGGTCCTGATGATGCGGCTGAAGAGCGACCTGCTGCCGGCGCTGCTGGCCTCGGCGCGCGGCGATCTCTCGGGCGTGGCGCTGGAATGGTCGGATGACCCGGCGCTGGTGGTGGTGGTGGCCGCGCGCGGCTATCCGGGCGCGGTGCGGAAGGGCGAGCCGATCGGCGGGCTGGAGAAGGCGGCGGCCGTGCCGGGCGCGCGCGTGTTCCATGCCGGAACGGCGCGCGGCGCGGATGGCGCGGTGGTCGCTTCCGGTGGGCGTGTGCTGGGCATCGCCGCCACGGCCCCGGATCTGCGCGCCGCGCGGGATGCCGCCTATGCGGCGGTGGATGCGCTGGACTGGCCCGGCGGCTTCTGCCGGCGGGACATCGCGCACCGGGCACTCTGAAACGCATGCCGGGCACCGCCTCCATCCGCTGCGGCGACGACCTGCGGGGGCGGGTGCCCGGGGAATATTTCTGCCTCGCCGATCCGGTCTGCCAGGGGCCGGTGCATGGCGAGTTTCCCGCCGAGTATGTCTCCCGCCGCGCGGGCTTCGTGGCGGCGCATTACGGGGGCGGCGTGGCCGCCGTGCGGGCGCGGCTGGCGGCGGAGTACGAGGCGCTGCGCGGGCTGGCGGGTTTCGACCGCATCCTGCTGTGGTTCGAGCATGACCTTTGGGACCAGGCGGTGCTGATCCGCCTGCTCTCGCTTCTCGCGGATTGGCCGGCCCTGGCCGGGCGCATCTTCCTGATGCCAGCCGACGGCGTGCGGCCCTTCCCGCTGCTGCCGCAGGAGGAGCTGGAGGCGCTGATGCCGGAACCCCTGCCCTGGTCCGCCGTGGAGGCCGGCGCGGAGGCCTGGCGCGCCTTCGCCGATCCGGACCCGACCGCGCTGGACCGGTTGACGCGCCGCGCGCTGCCGCTGCCCCATCTAGCCCGCGCCATGCGGCGCCACCTGCAGGACCTGCCCTGGGTGACGGACGGGCTGGGGTTGACGGAGCGGATGGTGATGCAGGGTGTGGCGGAAGGTGTCCGCACCGAAGCGGCGCTGCTCGCGCGGATCCGCGAAGCCGACACGGTCTTCCATGTGACGGACCTGATCCTGCGCGACCTGCTGGCGCGGCTTTCCACGGGAACGCGCCGGCTGATCTCGCGCGATCCGCCCTATGCCGTCACGCCACGCGGGGCGGCGATCCTGGCGGGCGAAGCGCGCTACGTCTCCGCGCCACGCTTCCATGCCGGCGTGATCGTCGGCCCCGGCGGGGGATGGTGGTGGAGCCCGCGTGCCGCAGGGGTGACGGACCTGCCGCCGGGGCGTGGGGCCATGGGACTGCCGTTCTAGTCGCTGCGCTGATTCCGAGCAGGCTTTGCCTGGTGACTTGGCCCGCGATGCGGCGCGGGCGCTACGCTGTCGCCTCGATGGTATCTCAGTCTGAAATCTGAGCTCTCGTAGCCGAACTGATGGACTACTTGCTATGCATGAGTGGCAGACATGGAAACGTGTATGACCGTCGTCTCCTACTTCTTTGAAGGCAAGGATTTGCTGGAAGCAGGCGCGGCCAAGCGCGGAGCTTACAGGCCGCGTCAGCCGGAGACGGCGTGAGCGGCATCGCGGCAGTCACGCCTGGCTGGCTGTTCGCTCAAGCCGGTTTGGCGCCCTGTAGCGAAGTCGGGTGGGGTCAGCTCGTCCAGGAGCGCGGACCAGGCGTCTACATCATCACAGCAGATCCCGCGCCGCGCGACGGGCAACCCGTCGTCTATATCGGACGGGCGAAATCTCTGTCCCGCCGCCTGCGTCAGTTTTACCGGCACCGATATGGTGCCTCCTCACCCCATCGTGGCGGGCAGGAGATCCTGAAACTCGATGGGCAGAGGGTCGTCCATTGGGCGCGGGCGGAGGTCTATGCGGAGGCGGAACGGCTCATGCTGGAGGCATTCCGCGACGCAACAGGCATTTGGCCCTACGGCAACCGAATCCGGTCGGCGCGCATGAGGGCGAGTTCAGGCTGAGATACTGCTGTCGCTTGACCTGCCTCGGACTCCCCGTTTAGCAAGGATGGAAAGCACAAAACATATTTTCGCAGTGCGAAAATAGGGGGAATGGGGGTCGCCAAGGCATGGCTTCAGAAGCTCCGGTCACGTCGGTTCACGAGAACGGCCTGGCGGTCATCACCATTTCGAACCCGCCTGTGAATGCGTTGAGTTCTGGTGTTCGCGTTGGGTTGTTGCGGGCTGTGGAGTTGGCCGGGGCTGATGCTTCGGTGCGGGCGGTGGTGATCGGGTCGGAGGGCCGGACCTTCATTGCGGGGGCGGACATCAGCGAGTTCGGCAAGCCGCCTGTCCCGCCTGGCCTGTCGGAGGTGA
>NZ_JAGIZB010000060.1 GCF_017813395.1 Pararoseomonas baculiformis
AGGAGAGCCGCTGAGACACGCCGTCCGGAGGTGGAGCTCGTCCCATCTCCGGGCGATCCAGTGGGTCAGGTTTCGACCGGCGACGCGAGCCAAGGTGGGTCAGATTTCAGGCGGCGTTGACAACGCTTCCCGGCGATAGCGAGCACCGTTGGATACGGCTCTCGTCTGTCAGACTCCTTGACTAAGGGGGGCGGTATTGGCGGTGCAGGCCGTCCCCCACCTTTTGCGCTCTCCCAATGCGCGCGAAGCGCTGCTTCAGCTTTGCCCGGTGCTGCCTCTCTTAACTCTACACGGGCGTGAGGCCATATTTCCTTCCCAACGCAGTGAGGTGGCACCTTCAGCGGTGGACGGATCGATCATCCGTTCGACCTTGCTGATCTTGTTCGCCGGGAAACCGCCGCGCTGAGCGTGGTCGCGGATCATCCCCTCGTTTGGCGCTGCACCTATTCTGGTCAGCATTCTCACCAAGGCCGACCTGCAGACGGATGCGAGCCCTCGATAGGTTCGAGAGATGAGCGCCTGCGGAAGGAGCTCTATCAGCGCGTGGCTTCCAGAGACTCTGCTGCACGTGCCATCTTTTCCTCAGCTCCGATCCGCTGAATGTGGGTAAGAAGCGCACGGACCCGTGCCGAGTGGGCATGCTCGCGCGCATACACCGCGAACAGCGAGGGCCCCTCGAAGCGGTGGTCAGAAAGCACGCGGACCAGCGCTCCCTTCGCAAGATCATCAGCGATGAAGAAGCGCGGCAGTCGCGTGATGCCGAGCCCGCTGAGCACCCACTCGCGTTGCTGCGTCGGCGCGGTCGTGCGAATGCGGCAGGTCATCACCGTCTTATGGCGTCGCCCTGATGCGTCCCAGAGCGTCAATGGCTGGCGCATCCCTCCGAAGGCCGGGGAGCCGATCCAGGTATGCTGGGCCAGTGCCGCCGGGGTGGTGGGCTCCCCTCCTGCCGTAGCCAGGTAGGCAGGCGAGGCAACGAGCGCGCCTTCGTAGGTGCCGATCCGCCGAGCGACGAAGCCTTGCTCAGGACGCCGTAGCCAGCCGAAGCGGAAGGAGACATCAATGCCCTCGCGGCGTGGGTCCAGGATAAGGTCCGTCGCGACCACGTCGACGGACAGTGCAGGGTGCTGCCTGAGAAAGCTGGCTAGCATCGGCACCAGCAGGATATCGGCAACACCCACCGCACAGGTGACACGCAAGGTGCCGGTAATCTGATCCTCCCCTGCCCGGATTTCGGTCAGCAGGGCTTCTGCATCAGCGATCAGGTTCCGGCCGGCAGCCGCGAGCCTTTCGCCAGCAGGTGTCGGCTGCACGCCATGCCGGGAGCGGATTAACAACCGGGCGCCAACTAGCCTCTCCAGCGCCGCGATCCGACTGCTGACCGACGACTTGGCGGCGCCGAGCTGCAGGGCCGCGGCACTGACGCTGCGTGCCATGACGACCCGGGTGAAGATGGCGAGGTCACCAAGCAGCCCGGCGGGTTCCATCGTTCGATGATGCCGAACACCTGGTTCGGTAGATAGCGGCAATTGCTGGGTGGGGATGCTGATAGCCTCTGGTTCCCGAGTGGACCCGCAGGAGGCCAGAGGACCCATGATCGCGCTCACACGACGCCATCTCGCGTTCGGGCTTACCGGCTTCGTGGCTGGCCTGCCCGGGCCGCAGGCCCTCTCCGCCACCTGGCCCGAGCGGCCGGTGCGCCTCGTCACGCCAGCCGCGCCCGGCAGTTCCACGGACCTCGCCGCGCGGCTCTATGCCGAGCGCCTGGCCGCCACCTGGGCGCAGCCCGTCATGGTGGAGCCGAAGCCTGGTGCAGATGGCGTGATCGCCGTGGAGGCCATGCTCGCTGCCAGGGAAGGACATACGCTGATGTTCGGCCCGGCCGGTGTCCTCACCGTTACGCCGCTCCTGCGCGAAAGACTGCCCTTTGACCCGAAGGACGTCGTACCGCTCTCCCTTGCGGCGAGCGACTTCCTCAGCATCGCGATTTCACCGGCGCTAGCGGGGATTTCGACCTTGCGCGACCTCGTGCGCGCGGGACAGGAGCGGCCGGGGACCCTCAACATCGCGGCCGGCCTTGGTGGCCTCACGCTCGCGCTCGCCGCCTTCGTCCGTGCGCATCGCCTGGAGGTAATGACCGCAAGCTACCGCAGCCCGCCAGAGGCCATCCCCGATCTCGTTGCGGGCCGGCTGCATGTTCTCCTGGGGCCGCTCGCCCTGGTGTTGCCACTGGCCCGGGATGGGCGGGCGCGCGTGCTCGCGGTTACCAACCCGGAGCGGACACCGGCCGCACCGCAGATCCCCACGGTGATCGAGCAGGGATTTCCCGAACTCGAGGTGGAAGGAACGCTGGGCGTCTTCGGCCCGGGCGCGATGCCCGCCGAGGCACGCACACAGATCGCCGAGGCTGTCTCACGGGCTGCCCTCGAACCAGCGCTGGTGGAGCGGCTGCGGGCCGTAGGCATCGTAGCCCGCGCCGAGCCGCCCGATGCGTTCGGACAGCGTGTGGATCGCCAGCGGGCTCATTGGGCCTCCGTGGCCCGGGTGCATGGGGGGCGGCTACAATGAGGCCCCGGGCTCTGCGGGCGCTCTTTGCCTTTGCCTTGGTGACAGCGCTTGGCGACGTGCCGCATGCCTCTGAAACAATCGAGGTGGCGCGGATCAGCGCGCAGGTGCGCTGGGATATCGGGGCGGCGATGCCGGACGGGCCGGAGGACGAGCCGGTCATTCACGCTCTGCGGGCCTACTCCCAGGAGGACGGTGAGGACGGAAAGCGCATTCTCGTCTGTCTCACCCTGGGCTTCCGCACCCCTGAGCCAGGTCGGACCGGTGCAGTACTTCTCTACGCCCAAGGCGCAGAGAGCCGCTTCGAGCCACTCGGTCTGCCTTTTCATCACGGGCTCGACTGGCTGCGCGGCCAGGTTCCTCTGGCCGACGCCTGCGAGGTAGCTGCAACGGAGGCAGTGCACGTCGAGGCATCATTTGAGCAGCGAGATACAACCCCCTGACCCGCTCAGCCCTCGGTCGCTTCGCACCCGCCTTCGGCGCCTTACGGGGACGCTCCGTTGACCTGTCCTCCTCTATTACCGTCCCGCTCGCTCGGGCGGCGTACTACGGATCCTTCTGGGTCCCTTAGGGAGCGTGTTCGTGGCAGGCACGTCGATGGGAACACTGAGCATAACTGCCGACCGGAGCAAGCTCCGGTCAGGAAACGTCAGCGGACTTCCGCTTTCCGGAACTCGACCGCGGCATGACAATGACCGCTGTGGGCGTATTCTATTCTGTTGAAGAAGTCGGACGGTATCGACGAGGGCACGCCTCCCCTGGACTACGATTTGTGCGCAGGTAGGACGACCCCGGCCCCCTCAGGCGGGGGCTGGTGCTGGCATCGGGATCAGCTTCGCCATTTTCCTGAGGTTCTGGGCGGTGGCGGCCAGGTGGAACTCGTCCCGGGCACCGTTGGGCCCTCGCAGGCGGAGCCGATCGAGCTTCAGGATGCGTTTGAGGTGCGCGAACAGCATCTCGATCTTCTTGCGCTGCCGTTTGGAGGCGCGCCCCTCCTGGCTGCCCATGATCTCGCGAGCCATGTCCCGGGCACCCTCGAACCTTGACTCACCAGGATGCACGAGGTCGTGGCCCAGGTCCGCGCCGGTTCCTGACGGGAGGTCGAAGGCTGCCCGCCTTGACGGACGCGGCCTTAGCATCACACAGCGGTTCATGGCGGGCGGGGCGCGCACGGCAGGTACCCCGCACCTCTCGGGATGATAGCTTCCGTTGAGCCGAGCCTGGGCTTGTTGGTCTGACTACATATTCTGATCTAGGTACTGCCTGACGAAAGCCTCGATCTCAGGGCCTCCCCAATCGAAGCCAAGAGCTCGCGCCCGGGAGAGGCCTTCCTCGCCCGAGAGGCCCTCTTCCATGGCCAGGCCGAGGACGCCGAAGACGCTGGCCCGCTTCCCGGAGGCGCAGTGAATCAACACCGGCCCTGGCAGGTCGGATAGCTTCTGCCGGAACTCATCCACCTGCTCGGGCCGCGGTCCGGTGGGCGCGACCGGAATGTGGGCATAGTCCAAGCCCACCTCGCGGGCGGCTTCGCCTTCGGCGTCGGGCGAGAGAGGCTGGTTGGGCTCCCCCGGTGTTCGCAGGTTCACCACGGACCGGAAGCCCTCCTGGGCTAGCCTCTCCAGCTCCTCCCTGGTCGGCGGGGTGGGGTCGACGCTCAGCCGATCGCTGATCCTGATTCTGTTGGGCATGTGAGCTTTCCTGGTCGTGTTGGCCTTGAAGACATATTCAATCATCATAGATTATCAAGTATGAATATAACGGAGATGCGCAGCCGGGCTGGCGAGGCGGAGCGCTTCCTCAAATCGCTCGGGAACGAGCACCGGCTGCTGATCCTCTGCTCGCTGACGCAGGGGGAGAAGTCTGTTGGGGAGTTGGAGACGCTGCTCGAAGTGCGGCAGCCCCATCTCTCGCAGCACCTGACCCGTCTGCGGGAGGATGGGCTGGTCAGGACCCGCCGCGCCTCACGCACGATCTACTACCGCCTGGGCAGCGAGCCCGCGGAGCGGGTTATCGGCCTTCTCTACCAACTGTTCTGCACCAGAGACGGAGCCGCGGGTTCGCCGTCAAACGAGGCTGCCCCGCCGGAAGACTGACTGGCCAGCGGCCACAACACACACGCCGTGCACTGTTCACCCCAAAGAAAGAGGAAACAGAGATGCCCAACAACCATCCGGCGGTAACCGGTTTCTACCACGAGGACACCAACAGCATCGCCTACGTAGCCGCGGATCCCGCGACCAGGCGCTGCGCCATCATCGACCCCGTGCTCGATTTCGACCGCGCCTGCCGCGGCACGCACACCACCTTCGCCGACCAGATAGTGACGTTCGTTCGTGAGCAGGGGCTGACGGTCGAGTGGATCCTCGACACCCACCCGCACGCCGACCACTTCTCTGCCGCCCCTTACCTCAAGGAGGTGTTTGGTGCCCCGACCGCCATTGGCGAGCAGGTCGTCCAGGTCCAGACAATCTGGAAGGAGATTTACAACCTTCCCGACTTCCCGACCGACGGCTCGCAGTGGGACCGGCTGTTCAAGGACGGCGAGCGCTTCTGGATAGGTGAGTTGGACGCGGAGGTCTTTTTCTCGCCCGGCCACACGGCGGCCTCCATAACCTACGTCATCGGCGACGCGGCCTTCGTCCACGACACCCTGTTCATGCCGGACGGCGGCACGGCCCGGGCCGACTTCCCGGGCGGCGACGCCCGGGCGCTCTACCGGAGCATCCAGCGGATCCTGGAACTCCCGCCGGAGACCCGCGTCTTCACCGGCCACGACTACCAGCCGGGAGGCCGCGAGCCGCGATGGGAGTCCACGGTTGCCGAGCAGCGCGCGCGCAACACGCACCTCCGGGGCGGCGTGAGCGAGGACGCGTTCGTCCAGACGCGCGAGGAGCGGGACCGGACGCTGGCCTTCCCCGGTTTGCTGCTGGACGCCCTGCAGATCAACATCCGGGGCGGGCGCCTACCTGAGCCGGAGGCCAACGGCGTCTCGTATCTGAAGATCCCGCTGAACTATTTCCACGAGACTGGCTGCGCAGCTATCCGCGAGCTCAAGGGCTGAGCTCCATGGACAACTTCACCCCCGTCTCGGCTGCCGTGGGCGGCGCGCTTATCGGCCTGTCGGTCGCGCTCCTCTGGCTTGCCAGTGGGCGCATCGCCGGGATCAGCGGCATCATCGGCGGCCTCATCAAGCCGCAGTCGGGCGAGGTCGGCTGGCGCATCGCCTTCCTGGTTGGGCTCATTGGGGCGCCCTTGGTCTATGCCATCATTCAGGGGGCGCCACCGCTCTCCATTGAGGCTGGGTACGGCACGCTGATCCTGGCCGGGCTCCTCGTCGGCTTCGGTACCCGGCTGGGCGGTGGTTGCACCAGCGGCCATGGCGTTGCCGGGCTGGCGCGGCTGTCGCGCCGCTCCATCACGGCCACAGGGCTCTTCCTCCTGGCGGCCGCGTTGACTGTCTTCCTCGCACGCCATGTCTTCGAAGGCTGAGCGCCATGAACCGCACCCTTATAGCCCTGGTATCGGGCCTGCTCTTCGGACTGGGCCTGGTGGTGTCCCAGATGGTTAACCCGGAGAAGGTTCTTAACTTCCTGGATGTCTCCGGAAACTGGGATCCAAGCCTGGCCTTCGTCATGGGCGCTGCCGTTCTGGCCGCCGCCCTCGGCTTCACCCTGGCGAAGCGGCGGCAGGCGCCGCTCTACGCGCCATCCTTCTCGGGTCCCACCAAAACGAAGGTGGATGCCCGCCTGGTGGTTGGATCGCTGATCTTCGGCACCGGCTGGGGACTGGTGGGCTACTGCCCAGGGCCGGTCCTGGCCTCATTCCTGTGGGCGGGCGCACCTGCGGTGGTGTTCCTCGTGGCGATGCTGGTTGGCATGGCCGCCTTCTCCATTACAGACAAGTACCTGCCACGGCGCACCAAGTCGGCCTGAGGGAAGACCCCTGATCGTGACACGAACGCCGGGTGGGTCGGGCTGCCCCCAAGCGGAGGCAACCCTTGCCTTGCCATCCGAGTTCGGGGCAGAGAAGAATGCGGGAGACCTCCATGCTGCCCACCACGACGGCGCGGGTTAGCGGCGTCACCTCCGACGCTGCCAACCACCGGATTGCCCAGCGCATCGAGGAGAGTGTGCGCTACCATGCGGCTCATCCCGAGAGGATCGGGAAGCGCCTGAGGGACCTCGACGCGGAATGGGACATCGAGCGGACCTTGGCTGCAAACGCTGCGACCCTCGCGCTGACCGGCACCCTTCTCGGAGCGTTCGTGAACAAGCGCTGGCTGGCGCTGCCTGCCGTGGTGACTGGCTTTCTTCTGCAGCACGCAGTCCAGGGCTGGTGCCCGCCCTTGCAGATCTTTCGTAGCCGTGGGGTCCGCACCGCCTCCGAGATCGACCAGGAGCGCTATGCCCTGAAAGTCCTTCGGGGCGACTTCGCGCGAGACGGCGCGGAACCAAGCACTGCAGCGGAGCATGCGGAAGCGGCGCTTCGGGCTGTCCGCGCCTGAAGGTGCCGCGTTGGTAAGATGCATGCAGAACCTCGTAAACGCACTGGGCCAGGTCGGTCATCCCGAGCCGTCCGATCTCACAGTGCCGGTCTGTGCCCACGTCGCGGGCTGGGCCATGCCGATGTAGCGCCATCGCCTACTCTGACATGGTCGGCCAGAGTTGAAGCTCCTCCTCCCCGCCGGTGCCGAGCGCTCCTCCGTCACGCCACGGAAGGCGGTAGCCGGGTTCCCTCGTCGGGATAGCCGTGCAGGGTGAGGGTCTGGGTCGCCGTGCCCGTGCCTCCTCATCGCTGACCAGGTCGGCGGCTCCGGGAACTGAGTGAACGGTGCTCATGATGTCCCTCTCACGAGCATCCTGGGGCGCCCGGGTTCCGGCCTGGCGATGCCACCTGGGCGGCGCTCCGAGGTGACGGCACCTCTCTCACCCACGCCCAAGCGACTCACGAGGCGGAAGGCCCCGCTCCTCCCAGAAAGCGCGCCAAGTGACGAAGCGCGGGAGCCTGTCGGCGAGCGCGTCCTCAAGGGCGTGGCCGCGACCGAGGATCTCGTCGGCAACGCGCACGACGCCAACATTCGGGCTGGCCTTGCCGGTAAGGTCGCGCGCCAGGAGCGCCTCCACCGCCGCGCCCTCCCCTCCCCTGCCGAGCGCATCGGCCATGAGGGCGAGGGCGATTGCGGTGCTGCGGCTCTTGCCATGCAGGCAGTGCACCGCGACCTCCTCGACACCGGCGGCGCGGCACTCCCGGCCAAAGGCGATCGCGTCCTGCACCTGCTCCCGGGTCGGACCGATCCAGCGTCGCCCCAGGGCGGTGAACTCGGGCAGCGGGACGTCGTCGAAGACCACGCGGAGCACCCGGCCGCCGAACCGTGGCTCCTCAATGACCGCTGGCGCGAACGACACCCCGGTGATGCTGACGAGGGCACCGGCCGACACATCGCCCCTCTCGATTGCTGCCTGAGGGAGGGCATGGGCGATGAACGGCATCACCGCCCCTCCCTGGACAGCGCCAGGGCCACGGCCTCGACATCCGCATCGACCACCACGAGGCGGCCGCCGGGCAGCAGGAGGGCGGAGGTCCCCTCCCCCGGGACCTCGCAGATGGCTGGCACCGCCCCTGGCGCGAGCGCGTGCCTCTGGCCGTTCACGTCGCTCAAGAGGAGGTAGCGGCCGACCCGCCGCTGCCCCAGGGGCCCATCCGCAAGGGGGGCACCCTCGGCACGGGGTGGGGGCGCTGGCTTCGTGCGGGTGCCGGGTTCGTGCCGGCCTTCGGCGCGGGCTTCTGTTGTCATGCTGGCCTGGTCCTGGGTGGGCCTGCGCTCCCGGTGAGCGCAGGCATATCTCTGGTCCGGTGGGGGTCCGGGGCGGGACGCCGACCGCGGCTGCGGCCTCCTCTCTCCCAACCTTTCTCCCCATCCCCCCGGAGGGGGGACAGGGGGCGTGTGATCAGCGCG
>NZ_JAGIZB010000061.1 GCF_017813395.1 Pararoseomonas baculiformis
CTGCCGCGACCTTCTCCACAGCCAGCATTGCCGCCTCGACGGCGTGCCCCGAGACGGCCTCGAGCATCAGCGCCGTGACGGCTTGGTCTACCCGCACACCGCCGATGCCGATGCAAAGGCCTGCCCCGACGTGGGCGTCGTCGCCCCGGCACTGGTAACGGTGGGCGTGGCCAGATCCTGAACCGTAGAACACCCGCATCATGCGTCCGCAGCGCCCGCAGCGGACAAGCCCCGTCAGGAGGGCGCGGCCGCCGCGCGCGGCCTTGCGCGACACGCGCTTCTGCATGTGAGCGTTCTCGCCGAACAGGCGCTGGTTCTCCTCGAACTCCGACCAGGAGATGTAGCCCTCGTAGTTGTCGCGGATCAGCGCGCCCCACTGCTCCATCGGCCGGTCATGCCCGCTCGTCTTGCGCGCCCGGCCGTTCTCGACCCGGACCCGGCTGCCCCGGCGCGCAAATGCATAGGCGCCGGCGTAGATGGGGTTGTGCAGGACCTACACGACCGTGTGGTAGGCTGGGACCCGCCAGGTGATCCGGCAGACCGCCAGGTTGCGCTGTACGACCGGCAGGAGGAGCCCCGCCCCGCGGGCCCACAGAAACAGCTGCCGCGCGCTGCCGAGCTCGCGGTACTTCGCGAACACCATCCGGATCGCACCCGAGACCCGCTCGTCCGGGTCGATCTCAATCCGTCCGTCCTCGCTCCAGACGTAACCGGGCGGTAGGGTGAACCGTAGCGCCCCGCGCCGGGCCTTGCCGTCGCGTGCCTCGATCCCGCGCTGACGTAGCAGAGACAGCTCGTACTCGGACATCGTCCCCTTGAGCCCCAGCAGGAGCCGATCGTTGACGAGACGGGGATCGTAGGCGCCATCCGGGTCGATCACCAGCGTCCCGGCGAGCGCGCAGAGGTCGATCAGGTGGTGCCAGTCGCGGCCATTCCGCGCGAGCCGGGAGGCCTCGATGCAGTAGACTGCGCCGACCTCGCCGGCCAGGACGGTTGCGACGAGCCTGGCGAACCCTGGGCGCTCGGCCACGCCGGAACCCGACCGGCCCAGGTCCTCGTCGATAACGGTAACCGACGCAAAGCCCGCTGCCCGCGCCTGGTCGGCGAGCCCGTACTGGCGGCGCTTGCTCTCCGTGTTCCCCACCACCTGCGCCATCGTGGACTGCCGCACATAGACGGCGGCACCCCGGGCGAGGTGGTCAGCGGTGATCTTGTGGCTCATCGCGGCCGCCTCCCGCCTCGGGTGTCCGGCCGAGCGCCGCGAGCAGCAGCTCGGCCAGGGCCGGCACCGCCCCTGGGGGGATCACCGGGGCTAGCAACGGAGGACGGGGGGCGAGGTCGAGCGCGAGCTGCGATCTCGGCGGCGGACGACTCGGCATCGGAGGCCTCCTGCACGGGCAAGGCCCGCGACGATGCACCTCCAGACCACTCGCTCGCCGTCGAGAGGAGAACCGTGAGGCGGCTCAGCGCCTCCACGTCTATCCGGGGAGGGCCGAGCTCCTCCATGCCAAGACAGGCCGCCGCGTCGCACATCCACGCCGGCACCACGCGGCTCCGCCCCGGCTGTTCCTCAAGCCAGAGAATGTCGAGCCCACCCTTCGTGAGCCGCTGCACAACGCGCAGGCTCTGCCCCCGGAGCGGGTGCCACGGGTACTCGACCCGCGCCGTCGCGATTCGATATGCCGAATGAGGTTCGGTGTGGCGACCTGATCAAGATCCTCTGGCACGACGGGCTCGGCATGTCGCTCTATGCCAAGCGGCTGGAGCGGGGACGCTTTCTATGGCCCGCGGCCACCGACGGCACTGTGTCCATTTCCTCGGCCCAGCTGGCTTACATGCTGGACGGGATCGACTGGCGGAACCCGCAGCACACCTACAGGCCGCAGATCGCGGGCTGATCCGGACCGGCGCCCGGGCGATTGTGCTGGCGGCAGGTCCCGGTGTCTGATTCACTTCCGGCATGACGATCCCGCCGGACCACTCCGACGACGTCGAGGCGCTCCGCGCAGCGCTGGCTGCGGAGCGCGAGGCCCGCATCGCGGCCGAGGCGCGCGCGGTTGGGGCAGAGGCCCGCGCAACTGGCGCGGAGGCGATGATCGCGCACCTCAAACTCGTCATCGCCAAGCTGCGCCACGACAAGTTCGGCGCCTCCTCCGAGCGCGGCCGCAAGCTCATCGACCAGCTGGAACTGGAGCTCGGCGACCTCGTCGCCACGGTTGCCGAGGACGCCACACGGGCTGAGGGCCAGGGTGGGGAGTGCCCCGGGGCGCGACCGCTGCGCAAGCCGGTCCGTGGCCCTCTGCCCGCCCACCTGCCACGCGAGCGGGTGGTGGTGTCTTCGCCTTTCGCTTGTCCCTGCTGCGGCGGCAGGCTGTCCAAGCTCGGCGAGGACATCACCGAAACCCTGGAGGCGGTGCCTCGCAGCTGGAAGGTGGTCCAGACGGTGCGGGAGCGGTTCTCATGCCGGGCCTGCGAGACCATCACCGAGCCGCCCGCGCCGTTCCACCCCATCGCCCGGGGCCGAGCCGGGCCGAACCTGCTGGCCATGATCCTGGAGGCCAAGTTCGGCCAGCACCTGCCGCTGAACCGGCAGAGCGAGACCTTTGCCTAGGAGGGGGTGGAGCTGAGCGTCTCTACCCTGGCCGACTGGGTCGGCACGGCAACGGCCGTGCTCTCGCCGCTCCACGCCCTCATCGCGGCCCATGTCCTGGCCGCGGAGCGCCTGCACGGGGACGACACCACCGTGCCCCTGCTCGCCCGCGGCAAGACCGTCACGGCCCGCCTCTGGACCTACGTGCGGGACGACCGGCCCTTTGCCGGGCCAGCCCCACCGGCCGCCCTGTTCCAGTTCTCCCGCGACCGCACGGCCGAGCACCCCAGGCGCCACCTGGCCTCCTACGCCGGGATCCTGCAGGCGGACGCCTATGCCGGGTTCGGCGAGCTCTACCGGCCCGACCGCAAGCCCGGGCCGATCACCGAGGCCGCCTGCTGGGCGCATTTCTGTCGGAAGGCGTTCGAGCTGGCCGAGGTCGCCCGGGCGCCACTCGCGGCCGAAGCCGTGCGGCGCATCGACGGGGTGTTCGAGGCTGAGCGGGCGGTGAACGGGAGCCCGGCATCCGACCGCCTGCAGCACCGCCGAACGGTCGTTGCCCCGCTCGTCGCCGACCTCCACGCCTGGATGCTGGAGACCAGGGCCAGGCTGTCTCGCCACAACGACCTCGCCAAAGCGTTGGACTACGCCCTCACGCGCTGGAAGGCGTTCACCCAATTCCTCGGCGACGGCCGGATCTGCCTCACGAACAACGCCGCCGAACGTGCGCTCCGCGGCATCGCTCTCGGGCGGAAAGCCTGGCTGTTCGCGGGCTCCGACCGGGGCGGCGAGCGGGCCGCGGTCATGCTCTCCCTCATCACCACGGCGAAGCTGAACGACGTCGACCCCAGGGCGTGGCTCGCTGACGTCCTCGCCCGCATCGCCGACCACCCTGCCTCAAGGCTCGATCAGCTCCTGCCGTGGAACTGGACACCCAGGGCCACGGCGCTGCCAACCGCCGCCTGAACGTCAACCGCGGCCCTCGCCGGATGGGTACGCTGAGAAGGCCGGACGCTGCTATACGGCTCACGCGCCAAGCTGCCCGCCTCCCTCCCGAACAACAGCCACGCCAGTGTCCCACCTGGGCTCGCCCGCTATGGCGTGCTCTGGTTCAAAGCGGTCTGCCCGTTACGAAATGCGCGAGCTGTCGAAGCTAACTTTTCTTCGCAGTCGCTGTCGCCCCGGGGCGGTTCGTCGCAACTCCGCAGGCGCCAATGCCGTAACAACGTGGCCCATCATGCACAGCGAATTAGGACGAAACATTCCTGCGGAACCGGCTATGTTGCGTGCCTGCCCCTTCTGAAGCCGAGATTGCTCATTCGGGCATGCCGGCTCGACGGTAGGCCTCCTTAACCCGCGCTGCGAATTCCAGGTTCCGGTAGGGGAGAAAGAACGCCGATATGCGTGAGAGCGTAGCTGTGGGTGCGAGCCGCAGCATCTCCGCCATGGCGCGCCGTGCCTCCTCCACCCGGCCGGCGAACGCATAGGCCACGGCCAATGTCCGGAAGCAGTTCGGAAATTGCGGCTGCTCCTGCACGGCACGCTCGGCAGCGGCGATGGCATCGTCGAAGCGGCCCGCCTGGCAAAACGCAGTGGCGAGAAACACGAAATGGACATAGCGCTGGCGATCGCGCGGGTTCAGCCGCAAGGCGTGGTGAATGTCCGTGATCGCCAGTTCGGCATGGCCGAGCAACACATGAGCCAAGCCCGCCGAACTCCAGGCCTGGGACGAGTTAGGGTTTATCTGGCAGGCTGCTTCCGCCAGCGCGGCGCCGCCCTCCGGGTCCATGCAAAGGTAGCACAGCGCGAACGCTGCGCTGGCCAGGGCCGCGGCATCATCCCTGCCGGTTTTCGCCGCAAGCTCCGCCAGGCGCCTGCCTTTCGCCACATCGGCGCTGCCCAGCTCGGCGCTGCTCCTGCGCAGCGCCAGGCAGAAAGCCGCCATACCGTAGGCGACACCGTAGCCAGGATCGAGTTCGGTGGCCCTTTCGAACAGCGCCCCTGCCGCGACAAACCCTTCCAAGGTGCCTTCGTGGAAGGCTGCCATGCCTCGAAGATAGTAGTCATGCGCACTGAGATCCTGCGTCGGCTTGGCGGTGGAGCGGCGGAGCTCTGCCGCCTCCAGGTTCGGTTCCAGCGCCCCGGCCACCGCTTCCGTCACGCGGTCCTGCAGCTCGAACACGTCGTCGAGCGCGGCGTCGAAGCGCTCCGACCAGAGCTGCCGTCCGGTCTCGGTCTCGGCGAGCTGACAGGTGATGCGCACCCGCCCGCCAGCCTTCCGCACGCTGCCATCCAGCACGTAGCGCACGCCGAGGTCGCGCCCGACCTCGCGCACATCGACCGCGCGGCCCTTGTACGTGAAGGCGGAGTTGCGGGCGATGACGAAGAACGAGCGGATGCGCCCGAGGGCGGCAGTGATCTCCTCCACCATGCCATCAGCGAAATACTCTTGCTCAGGGTCGCCCGATATATTGGCGAAGGGCAACACGACGAGGGAGGCGCGGTCCTCCGGCGGGGCGAGCGGCATCGACGCAGGCGGTGCGGCGGTGACTACGGTGTCGAGCATGTAGCCACGACGCGGCACGGAGCGCAGCACACGCCCCTCCTCGTCGCCGATGGCGCGCCGTGCCTCGCGCACTGCCTGGAACAGGCTGTCTTCCGCCACATGCACGCCAGGCCAGACGGCATCCAGCAGCGCGTCCTTGGTCACAATCCGCCCGGCCTCACGGGCTAGCGTACGCAGCAGGTCAAACGGTTTCGGGGCCAGGGGCACTTCGGTGCCGGCTGCATTGCGCAGGCTGCCGCGGCCGAGGTCGAGCGTGACGCCTGCGAAGCACAGCACCTCCCCTTCCGCCTTGTCCGCCATGCGCCCCGCCATCCGATCGGAACTTCGGCCGATCATAAACAAACCATCGGTGGTAGGTCAGCCGTGATTCAGGACGCCTCGCGGTCGTACGGGCGATGCTCCAGCCGTGCCCGACGCTTCGCCGGGCCTCGGACGAAGGAGCCGACAATGAGCGCGACCAATGCCTTCTCCCCCACCCTGGCTCCGGCGGCGCCGGTGCGTAGCGACTGGCGCGGGCGGCTCGCGGGCTGGCTGGCGCGGATGAACACCCGCCGGCAGCAGAAGGCGGAAGAAGCAGCGGCGCTGTATCTTGCGGACCGCCTCAACCGCGATCTCAGGCTGCCTCCCGGCCCGACGCATGAGGACCGCGTCTGGGGTGCGGGGGGGCTGATCTCGCGCTGACAGGGGATCCGGCCGGCGCAGTTCAGATTCCCGTCGCGCCGCGTGTGCCCAGAGTCCGGCCCCACAAAGCGGAGGGCTAAGTTACGCGCGTGGCCGAGGATCTAGCCATTCTCAAGCAAGTGGCTGCCCCAGAAGGCTCCGCACCCGAGAGAGCCAGCGATTGTGGGAAGCGCCCCTGCCCCATCCTCCACGCTAGCCAGTAGAGGATTATCGCGCCTAGGTGCCGCGCCAGAGATGCTGGTTTGGCCCGAGTTTGCTGGCGTTTCGGCTGAGCACCCACAGAAGAGACCACTATGGGACGCGACCCGCGCGTCCGCCGATGCTGGCCCAAAAACGAAGAACCGCCACCGAGCAAGGGCAAGGCCCAGGTCTGGCAGCGGCTCCTATCCGGCCCAAGCTGGCCCGGGTCTCACGCAGTATAGAACAATAATGCCCGAAGCCGGAATGACTTTTCGAATAAATATGCAGCGCAACCTGCAGCACTCTGACACCGTGGCCTCCCCTGCTCTGAGGCGCGGCTGACCGTCGGGGGCGCTGCATCCCCGCCTTGCGGCATCCCGAAAACCAGAAGCTCCCTCCTCAGGTCCGAACCAGCACAGTCCCAGGCCCTCGCGCCAGGGATGCACCGAGGTGCTCGGTGCTGCGTACGCGGCTGAACATTATATCTGCGCCATCTACCGCGACGCCGCACGATTCTTCTGTTCTTGCAACGTCTTGCGTGGCTACCTGGGCAGCTCAGCGGATGGAGGGCTCCATGCAGCCCAATGCGCAACCGGCTCCTTCCCAGGAGGTAAACCCAGACCAGGAGGATCTGCTGGTCGAGTTGGTTCTGGCTACTTCCAAGCTCCTTTTGGCAGTAGCAGCGCTTCGGAGCGACGCGGAACAGCCATTCGGCACAGGGGCTGTCCTTGCCCCGCCTTCCCCGTTCGGCACCGTCCAGGCTGTCGGCCCCGCCGCTTCTGCGAACGAGCCGCTCCGGCCTGGCCGGTGCATAGACCCCTCCTCATCGGCCTGATGTTCTCGAACCTTTCGGCTATCCCAGAACTTGTGCCAAGCCTGCCCTCTTCGCAGGGCGAGTTCGGGGCTAGCTCAGCATGTAGCCACAGATGACACCGCAGCTCACAAGCGCCAGAAGCCCAAAGCTCATTAGAGACTGGTGGGCCTCCTGGCGGGGCAGCGGGCGGATGCCCGATTTCACGAGGTTGGCCCCGAGCATGCCGACGGCCAAGAGCATGCCCGGCTGTAGCTCTTGCCGCCTTTTGCCGAGACTATCGAAGGCTGTTTGCATGTGCGACCTCCCCCTTGAGGCCGGAACGCTATCAGCCCTTCCGCTCCGATGGGAGAGACTGTTCGTTGGCCCTTCGGCGCGACCGTACACCCTGCCTCTCACACGCCGGCCCACCATTCCGGCCACTGCTCGTCAACTTGCCGTTGCCCCTTTCCCTCGGCGTCTTTGACCGCACCTCATGCGGCGTGGTGTCCAACAACCTCGCTGTAGAGTGGGCCTGCAGTTCAGGTGTAGGGGAGACCAAGGTCGGGGGGGAGAAGCTGTGCATCATGGCAGGCGCCCCTGCCCTACCCGGTACACGCGCTGCTGAGGGTTTATCGTGCCTGAATGGCCGGTGAGAGAGACAGGTTCAGCCTGAATTCACTGGGTTCTTGTGTGAGCAGCATGGAACACATTGAGCGAGCGGCGGCTATGCAGTGACTTGGCCGCTTTGATAGGCACAGCCTATCCTCACGGCAGGCAGCATCGCATTGCGGGTTTCGCTACGGGCCCGGCATAGTTCCCTCCCCAGGAGAGGACCCGAATGCCCGCATCCCCCGTTGCAATCTTCGCCGCCGGTTTCATTGCTGGTGGCATCGCCCTCGGTGGTGCCGTCGCCCATGCCCGCATCACGACGTTGAACTCTGCCATCGCCGGGGTCCTGCCGAACTCCGAAGGAAGCCTGTTCTGCGTCACCTCGGCCAACGCCGTTCGGCCAATTGCGGGGATGTCCCGGAACAGCAGCGTCAACGCCCCGGGCGGCGTCACGATGCGATGCCCAGCCTGATTCTAGCGCTTCGCCGAGGGCACTTGGGCTGGAAGGCCGGCCTCAAGGCTGCCGATCCATCCAGTGGGTTGTCCAGTGCAGGGGTGACCAGTTACGGCTCATCAGGCTTGAGCCGCCGCCTGCACAAGGCCTACGCCCGTGGCAGCCAGACCGGCGCGTCGCCTCCGAGGCGCGGCGTTGGGCTGTGCCAGCGGGGTGGTGTCTGCGACATGCGGAGCACCGGGCCAAGGGTCAGGAGGTCGCCATAGACACCCTCTTCCCGGACCTGCAGCGGCGCGAGTCGATCCTCGGCGAGGACCTCCGGCGCGGACGAGAAGTCCTGCAGCAGACCCTGGCGCTGAAGGAGCATGGCGGATCCGCAGAGAGAGGCGTGCACCGCCCAGCTCCCGCCCTCCCGAGCGCGGCGGGCCAGGGCGAGCAGGGCGCCATAGGTGGCGAGATAGCCGGTCGTGTAGTCGCAGACCGGCGCAAAGACGAGCTTCGGCTGGCCCGC
>NZ_JAGIZB010000062.1 GCF_017813395.1 Pararoseomonas baculiformis
TGGCGAGAGCAGGGTTTGCTCACGTCGCGGCGCAGCACCCACAGCGCAAAACCCCGCCCAGCCCTGCAACGCGCCCTGGCTTACGCCATCTGCCACGCCGCGTGATGGCCAAAGTCGAGCTAACAGGGTGGGGAGAAATCCCCGCCCACTCTTACTTCGCGTCCTGACCACAGCGGTACACTTGAGTGTTTAACGACTGCGCCCGAATTTTGTCGACGGGCCGGCGCAGTGCCCGTATCAGCCGCCCGCAACGCCTTGGATGACCATGCCCGAGCCGCCGCAGCTCTCGCAGGCTTTTCCGTTGCAGAGATTGCATGGGAACGTTCCCCCGTAGAAGCGGTGCGCTGTCCGGGCGGCCTGCTCCTTGCGCACCTGGGCTGCAGCAGCCGCACAGGGCGAAGTGGGTGGCGTCTACCCTCTATCCCCACCGAGCACCGCCCCCCTCGCCCATGCCGCGGCCAGCGCCGCCCGGGTGCGCTCCAAGACCCGGTACAGCGCCACCGCGTTGCGGGGCCGGCTAGGGGAGGGCAGGGGACGGAGGGAGAGGGCCATCAGCTCTGGGCCTCATCAGCCAGCACAGGGGCGATCCGACACACGCTTTGGCTTCTTTTGAAGCCCGCCTTACCCGGCCCGACATGGCGCACCTGCTCCAGCACCTCGACCCTCTGGCCCTTCTTCAGCCCAACCAGGAAGCCCCGGACCGTGTGCTGGGCGCGGCCGATCGCGTAATAATTCGGGCTATGGTGACGCCCTCCACCGGGTGTAGGAGCGCGAGGGCTGCTTGGTGCCTGGTGCCCTCACGTGCGGTTCGGGGGCGGAGGGATCACGTCCAGCCCGGCGTTGGCCAGTCGGCGCCCCAGGACGGCCTAACCGCCCATCTCCGCGACGCCCGATGTACCCGCTGCCAACACCCCGGCCTCGGCGATCCGGAGCACGGGGTCGTGAGCGCCGGACACCTCCTCCAGTAGCCCCGCCCTGAGCAAGCTCTGGAACACGGCATTCCGAGCGGAGGCCCGCAGGCTTGGAGGCGCCTCGGCCAGCCGTGACGAGTGCTGCACGGCGGCACTGAGGATTTGCGCCTGAGTGGGGAAAGGGTCTTGGACTGGGCCATCGTCGGGTCCTTGGGTAGGACCCGACCAGCCGGGTCCTACGATCCAGAGCCCTGACGAGAGAGGGTCAGGGTAGCGCGGGAGTAACGTCGCACCGCCTTCCGCGTCTCCGTTGCGTCGCTCTGTTCTGCGGTGAAGCCAGGCGCAAGATCAAGCATCATCGCGCTAAACCGAGACGCTCCTTGGCGGATGCCCTTCGGGCGTGAGATACGACGGAGCGTGGAGTGGGCACCAGTTTCATTGGCCACCCACCCACAAGAAGGCTTACCGGAGTGGCCAAGCGTACATCAGGCCGCCCCGCGTCCAGAGGTC
Source organism: Pararoseomonas baculiformis (assembly GCF_017813395.1). Classification (GTDB taxonomy): domain Bacteria; phylum Pseudomonadota; class Alphaproteobacteria; order Acetobacterales; family Acetobacteraceae; genus Roseomonas; species Roseomonas baculiformis. The sequence continues at coordinate 1,422 of NZ_JAGIZB010000062.1, forward strand.
GTTCGCCCCCCGCGGCAGTCCGATGGGCGTGTTAGGGCCTATGGTCCGATCGTACAGCTCCCCATAATTCCCCACCGCGCGAATGGCGTCATAAAGCCAACTTGGCTGCAGCTTGATCGCCTGCCCAAGGTCTGGAACCGCGCCGAGCAGGCGGCGCACCGCAGGGTCGGAACTGGTGGCACGCATCTGCTCGGCATTCGTGCTCGTTACGCCGAGTTCCTCCGCCTCAATTAGGCCATTGAGCACCCAGCGGACGACGTCGAACCACTCCTGATCGTCACGGCGCACCACGGGGCCGTAAGGCTCTTTCGAGAAGCGCGCTTCCAGGATCACGTAGTCATTGGGCCGGCCGAATTGACTGCGGAGTGCAGCAAGCTGGGTGGCATCGGTCGCGATGGCATCGCAACGCCCGGCCTGCAGCGCTTGGGCATTGTCCTGCATGCGCTCCTGCAGAACCGGCGCGAAGCGGAGATTGGCTGCCCGGAAGGCATCCTGCGTAACCAGTTCATTTGTCGTGCCAGGAGACATGCAGATGGTCATGCCATCCATTCCCCGGATGTCACTGACGTTGGCATCGCGGCGCACCATGAAGCCATGGCCATCATAAAGATTCACGCCTACCATACGGAGACCGAGATTGGTGTCCCGCACCATCGTCAAGGTCGTCTGGCGGATCAGGACATCGATCTCGCCGGACTGCAAGGCGATGAAACGCTGTACGGCGGTTAGCGGAATGAACCGGACCTTGTTGGGGTCTCCAAGCACCGCGGCTGATACGGCGCGGCAGAGGTCGGCATCCATTCCTCGCCAGACGCCCTGGCTGTCTGGGAGTGAGAAGCCGGCCACGCCGACATTCACGCCGCACGCGAGCACACCGCGTTGGCGAACGCCGTCCAACGTCTGGCCAGCCCACGCCATGCTCCAGCTCAGCGTTAAGCCAGCGGCAACCAGCGTGGATCCTAAAAGGCTTCTCCACACGTTGTTCTCCTCCCTGTTCTGCTCCGAAGCGGAAGACGCAGCTCCCATCAAGCAGGGCCGTGCCGCTCATTGCTAGCTTGCCGAATACAGGGGGTGATGGCCACCACTGTGTAGAATGTACAACTTCCACCCAATTCTCCGGACCGTGAGGATGCCTCAACCGAGGCAAGCACCTCCTCCAGAAGCTCGGCCGCGCTATGCTTTGGATTACAGCATTCCGGTTAGTTGCCGGCACATTCGGCGATGCCTCAGCTGGCTCCCCGGGCAGCTGGCGGCGGTGAGAACCTGTGCTTGGGCGGAGGAAAGTGCCTTCCTTGGCTCATCGTGAGGTCCACCCCCAGAGGATCGTGAAACCCAGCTCAGCTGGTCAGGCGGGTGAAGCTGCCCTGATTAGTAAGGTCGAGGTTCTCAATCGCCACCGACGCTGCTCTGCGATCCGCTCTAAAAGCTGGGGACAAAACTCGGGCTGAGGCGTTGAGGAGGGATGGCCCTCCTCGTTGCTGACAACCTCTGGGCGGTGGTGGAACCGCTATTGCCGCGGGATCGGCCGAAGCCGAGAGGTGGCCGACCGCGTGCACCGGATCGCGCGGCGCTGGCTGGCATCCTGTTCGTACTGCGGAGGGGCATCCAATGGCATGAGGTTCCGACCGAGCTGGGCTGCTGCGGCAAGACGTGCTGGCGGAGGCTGGGCGAGTGGCACGCAGCCGGGGTTTGGGCCCGGCTGCATCGGGTTCTGCTGGAGCGACTGCAGGACGCGGGGGCCCTGGACTGGAGCCGAGCGGCGCTCGACAGCGCCAGCCTGCCTGCGAAAAGGGGGGCGCGGAGGTCGGGCCGAACCCGACGGACCGCGGCAAGCCGGGCACCAAGCGCCACCTCGTCACGGATGCTCAGGGCACACCGCTTGGCCTGACGTTGAGCGGGGCCAACCGTCACGACAGCCGCATGCTCGGGCCCACGCTCGACGCAGTGCCGGGCGTGAGAACCACGCACCGGGGCCGTCCACGCCATAGGCCAGTCAAACTCCACGCTGACAAGGCCTACGACCACCGGCGTTGCCGTCGTGAGTGCCGCGCCCGCGGCATCGCCCCGCGCATCGCCCGGCGGGGGATTGAGAACAGCACCCGCCTCGGCCGTCACAGGTGGGTGGTAGAGCGCACCTTCGCCTGGCTGGCCCGGTTCCGGCGCCTGACCGTCCGGTACGAGCGCCGATCTGACCTACACCTCGCCCTGACGACCCTCGCCTGCGCCGTTATCTGCTTGCGACAGATCAGAAGGTTTTGTCCTTAGCTTTAAGCATAAAGCTCACGGCGCTTGGTCCATACGCAATCGCGCCGACCGGCTGGTAAGTGAAAACATCCCGGTTGAAGTGGTGCAGTGCAAAGGGGGTACGCCTCGGGTCCAGCCTCAGCACCAGTCCGGAATCCGTCTCAGCAATCTCGATCCCGCCCTATGGATAGCTGCGGTACCCGCCGATGTAGCCGGCCGCGGGAAGTGGCGGAGAGGGGTTTGCGGGCGGCTTTGAGTAATCGACTGACGTGCCGCAATCTGGCGCCAGCGCCATCGGCGGCTCGAACATTGCAAGCTAGTCCCGCTTGACCTCACCATATGGCACAAGGTCGTGATCTTAAAACCTGGAAATTGGACCGGCCATTCTGAGAGTTTTCCGGCAGGTTTGCTGACCTGAAGGAGGACGGTCCGGTGAGGAAGAGCCACTACACGGAAGAGCGGATTTCCTTCGCGCTGAAGTAGGCGGAGCTGAGCACGCCTGTGGCCGACCTCAGCCTGGACAAGGCGATGCTGCAGGAGGTTCTGGCAAAAAGGCCTGACGCCTGGTCGTCGGTGCGAGCTCGTCCGCCATGTGCAGGACGTGTTCGGGGTGAGCAAACGGGGCGACTGTGTGGCCCTGCGGTTCCATCGCTCCTCCCAGCGCTATCGCGCTCGCCGGGACGGCCAAGCGGCTCTGCGGATGCGGATCTGCGAGATCGCCGCGGTTCGGGTGCGTTACGGGTACTCGCGCATTCACGTCCTGCACCAGCGAGAAGGTTGGCGGGTGAACCGCAAGCGCGTGTACCATGGATGTCACTGCCGAGTTTCGTGATGAGACGGTCCGATCGGTCAAGCGGTTAGGTAATGATCAGGAAGATACGCAGGATCATCTAACCCGGACGGCTTCTAAGTTGGAGCAACTGCTGCGCGTCCTCTCTGACCTGATGCCCCGGGATGACCTCCGCGTCAGGCAGCCTGATCCGCCGGCCGATCGCACCATCAACTGATATGGCGCGTCCGCATCGGAGTTCTCCTGACAGGATGGCTTCTCAGCTGCCTGCTCAGGGGGACGCCGGCTGCAGACATGAACAACGGCGAGGCAGCCGCTTGCCGTGTCCCGCCTCTCCTGACACTGGCACCGCAGCGGATCGACCAGCTTTTGGCGGAAGGTAAAGATGACAATAGTCAGTGCTGCATGTAGGATTTCTTTACGACTTTTCCTGAGTGGCTACAAAGCTGTCAAAAATCCAGCCACTTACAAATGGTTACGGTATGGCACGAGTATTGCTCTTCAACCTTCGCGACATACTGCTGGCTAGAATGATCTCCGACAGGCGGAGATCAGAAGCCCAGGTGAAGGAGGCTAAACGATGAAGCTCAAGACAGCTGCAGCGGCCCTTGGTCTGGGTCTCGGAATGGCGGTCTCGGCCGGCACCGCTGATGCGGCGCTGGTGATCAGCTACCAGATCGGTGGCGGTGCCGCGACCACCTGCGCCGATGGCGCGGCGTGCGACTTCAACACGGTCGAGGGCGCCGTCAGCACCTTCGTGACGGGCGCGGGCTACAACTTCTTCATCGAGACGGCCCAGAGCTACCCTGCCGCTGGCACCCAGGCCCTGCCCGTGCTGCGGATGGATGTGACAGGCAATACCGCGCCGGGCGAGGGTGACGCCCCGACCCTGACGCTCATGGCGACGCAGACCGGCTTCACCACCCTGGGCACCACGCCCTTCGACCTGGCCTCCACTGTCAACTTCCCTGCCATCGCTGACAACGGCGCCACGCAGGCGACGGCGACCTACAGCTACTACCTCGACAACGGTAACGCCGAGTTCGGCACCGCTCAGCAGATCGGCACTGAGGCCTTCGCCTACAACGGTATCCTGACCTCCGCGCAGTCAAGCAACCAGCTGGTCTCTGCGAACCCGGATGGCAGCTTCTCGCTCACCTCCATGCTCGTCCTCTCGGGCATCGACCTGGGCCGGGGCTTCAGCGCAAACGCGGTGGTGAGCGCCGTGCCCGAGCCTGCCAGCCTGGCCCTGCTCGGGATGGGGCTGCTCGGCCTTGGCCTGACCCGCCGCGCCGGCCGGCGTAAGACGGCCTGACGCGTCGCCTTGTGCTGTAAGAAAATCTGACAGGAACGCGCCAAAACGGCGCGTTCCACCCGGTTTCTTGGTTCCTGATCGCGGCTCCTTTGTCCAGGATGCGAGGGCTAACCCGTACCGCTTCAGAAGCTTAACGGCGGGTCCGACAAGCTCCTCCCTTGAGGCCGCTCCTGCACTTGCTCAGGAGAGTCCTCCGCAATCGGACAACCGACCGCAAGCTGCCCCAGCCGACCCTATCCAGCAGACGCTGGTTTGCCTCGGAATGGCCGCCTGCCTCTTTCGGAGCACTTGATCCACGCCAGGGCAGGGCGAAACTATTGGCATTGGTCACGATTCTTCGGAGAACAACCCCGGCCCGCTGAGGTGATCCCTTGGCGAAGACCCCAGGTGACGAGGACAAGCCCAAGAAGGCGAGGCGCACGGCCGCCGCAACAGGGCGCAAGGCTACGTCAGCTGGAAGGCCCAAACGCCCCCGAGCAGCGGAACCTGGAACCCCGACCAAGGGGGCCGCGACGCCCAGTGCTTCCCGAAATGGGCGTGGCACCGAGGCTACGGCTCAGAAGACCTCCGGCCGATTCATAAAAGCCCAGCAGAAGACTCCCGGGAAGACAGTTCGTGTCGTGGCCGCCAGGACCTCTGCTGGGGGACGAACCGCGAGTGCAAAGCGTACCACACAGAAAGCTGCGGCCAGTATGGGTCGGGCTGCTCCCGCTTCCAAGCGGACGACGAGGTCCGCTGCCACGCCGAAGGCACGCGGTGCAACGGAAACGACGCGTGCCGGCAAGGCTGAGAGTACGGGCGCCGCGGGCCTGGCTGCGGCATCGGCGGCCAAGCGCCCCACGCGGTCCGCAGCGGCCGCAGAGACGCGCGGCACACGAGCCACCTCCGCCAGAGGAACCACCGGCGGGAAGGCGAGGCAAACGGGCACCGCGCGTGCGGCAGGCCGGGCGAGTGCTCGCGCAAAGGCTGCCGAAAAGCCAGTGCGCTCCCGGAGCACACGGGCGGCGCCGTCTCCATCGCCAGCACAGCGCCGGCATGGGCCGGGCACGAAGGCCGAGCCAGAAGTCAAGCCGAGGGCGAAGCCTCAGGCCGCCCGCAGCACGCCCGCAAAGCCCGGGGCCGACAAGCGGCCCCCGAGCACCAGGGGCACGAGAACAGCGGCCTTGGATCCCACGCCTCGGCGTAGGCGCGCCTCGCTGACCAGGCCTGTGGACATGTCCGCGTCCGGCGCGTCGCCAATTGGTGCCACGCCACGGCCCACCGCGGAGCACCTCACGGAGGCTTCGGCCAGCGGATCGATCCCTCTTGCTGACGCTGCTGCTGCTGTGACAGCCGCTGTCGCTTCCCCGGCCATGGCGGCGGCCGAGGTGACGGCACTGACGGCCGCAACGCTGGCCACGAACATCGTCGCTGCCAGCAGCCTGGGGGCAAGCATGCTGGGCGGAGACTCGACCTACGACGCGCTCTATCTGGCTTTCGCGATTGCCATGGGAGCGCGAGGCGTCGTGGTGTCGGACGCGTCCTTCGTGCGGGACATGAAGCGGCACCCTGATCCGCTCGTAGCGGGCATGGTGATCCCGCTCTCCAGCTGGGCAGAGGGGCTGGGCTTACTAGACAGGATCGCTAGGCGCTGATGCTATCTCCCGGAGGCCCGCGCCTCGGGCCTGAGCCGCATGGGGCGGCCCACGGGCGGCTTCCATTCTCCACGTTTGCGGGCCAACCAGGCGTAGCGCGGGTCACCCTCCAGCAGATCGAGATGGTCGCCCAGCCTGTTGCGCTCCAACCAGCCGATCGCGGCCTCCAGTTCCTCCAGCGTCATCCGTGCCCGTGGCTTGTCACCGGTCACGCGCTTGAGAATGGCATTGTAGCGGTGGTACAGCCCCGGCCCAGCCAAGCCGCCGCGCAATCCGCTCGCCCCAGCCTCGTCCTCAACTGCCTGGGCGGCCACCATCTCTCCCAGGCGCGCACGCAACCGCCGCTCGACAACCGAGGGCGCGTCCAGCAACTCGCCCTGCGCCTCCTCGCTCTCGGGCCGCCGCATCGCCAACTCCGGACCGGGGGCAAGCCGGTCGTAGCGCAGCGCCAGCGCATTGGAAGAGAGCGGCACGATCCCTTCCTTCTCCGCGGGCGGCAGTTGGTCTAGCAGCCAGTCCGGCAGCGTCATCTGGCCGCGGCGGGGCTTGGGCCGGCGTGCCATCGTGCCCTGCTCCGTCTCCATTCGCCGGCGAAAAAGACCGAAAAGCGGGTCGTCCGGGTGGAAGACGAGTGCCTGCTGAGCCTCGTAGCTCCCAGCATTCGGGTCCACTCGCGTTGCACGCGCCACCATCTGCTCAAGCCACGGGCGCGAGCGGATGTGGGTCAGCGCCGCAACGACGGCGACCTCAGGTGCGTCCAGCCCCTCATAGGCCATCGCCACTGTCACCAGAATCGAGGGCTCTGGGCGCAGTCGAAAGGCTGCGAGTAGTTCATGCGCGCGCGGCGTGTCGGAGGTCGCGAGCTGCGCCACCTCTTCGGCCTGCCCGGCTGGAATCCATCGTCGCACCACCTCCAGGTAGTGGCGCGCCGTCACCTGATCGGGGGCGACC
>NZ_JAGIZB010000063.1 GCF_017813395.1 Pararoseomonas baculiformis
TCTGGCGAGAGCAGGGTTTGCTCACGTCGCGGCGCAGCACCCACAACGCAAAACCCCGCCCAGCCCTGCAACGCGCCCTGGCTTACGCCATCTGCCACGCCGCGTGATGGCCAAAGTCGAGCTTAGGCACGATAACGCTCTAACAACGCGCCTGATGAGCAGGGCAGGGGCGTTTGCCACTATCTGAAAAGTTCACGAGGCCGCACGATCGGTGGCTGTGCGCCCAAGGCGGTCCTTCAGCCGCCGATCCTGGCGGCTTCAAAGCGGACATGCTGTGGCGATGATGTCCCAGCTGTTGTTGGCTGAATGCGGTCGTTCGAAAGCGGTTCGAGCTTCGGCTAACCCGTGCTAACCGCGCCCAGTGCACCAACCGGCTCCAGTCGGCGTTCGTGCGGCACCCTCACCTCGCAGACCAATTAGAATGTCTCTCCAGCCAGGGAGATGACGGCAGGCAGCCCGCCTGCAGCCCGCAAGGGCAGTCCCCAGGTGGAGGCCTCAGACCCCCGCGGAAGGACCTGACAGCGGCCCAGCCCGGTCTTGCGCTGCCCCGCGTGCCGCGGCCAAGCCCTTCGGGAAACCACTCCGGTTGCTGTAATCGCGCCACCCACGTTGCGGGCGGGCATGCCGCGCCACCAAGCCCTTCTGACAGATCACGTCGAGCACGGTGATGCCGACAACGGCCAGCAACGCAGCCTCGACATTTTCCCGCCGCGGATTGTCCCGCCGCAGTGCGGAGAGCAGGACGAGGATGTCCAGCGCGTCGCCTGCGATGCGGCTGGCAATCCCCGGATTGGGGTTCGCGGAAAGCGATACCATTCCGCTCGCGATCTCCCGCGCCCCGAAGGCGCGGATCAGCCACTCGCGCCCCCGCAGCCCCAGTGCCCAAGCCAGCCGCTCCGCACCGAAAATCTCAAGCGCGCCCAGGCCGATGCTGAACCAGCCGAGCCCGCGCGCCAGCCGGTCCGACGCGCCGAGCGAGCTCGGCCCGGTGGATTGCACCTCCGGATCACTCGGCGAGCGAGCAATGCCGGCCATTCTTGTCATCATGTTCATCGCATGACCTCAGGGCTTGAGGACGACCTTCACGCAGTTGTCCTGCTTATTGCGGAACACCTTGTACATCTCGGGCCCCTCCTCGAGGCCGACCGTGTGGGTGATGACGAAGGAGGGATCGATCTTCCCCTCCTCGATCAGCCGCAGCAGCTCATCCGTCCAGCGGTTCACATGCGTCTGGCCCATGCGAAAGGTCAGACCCTTGTTCATCGCAAGCCCCATTGGGAACTTGTCCACCAGCCCCCCGTAAACGCCCGGAATGGAGATTGCGCCCGCTGTGCGGCACACATAGATCATCTCCCGCAGCACATGTGGGCGGTCACTCTCCAGCATAACCATCTGCTTCGCACGGTCGAGCAGCGTGTCGGGCTGGCTGATGGAGACATGCGCCTCCATGCCCACCGCATCGATGCATTTCTCCGGCCCCTTGCCGGAGGTGATGTCATCGAGGCGCCCGATGACGCTGTCCTCCTTGAAGTTGATGGTGATCGCGCCGCCCGCCTCGGCCATCGCGAGGCGCTCGGGGATGCAGTCGATCGCCACCACCTGCTTCGCGCCCAGCAGGATGGCGCTGCGGATCGCCATCTGGCCCACGGGGCCGCAACCCCAGATCGCCACCGTATCCGTCGGCTCGATGTCGCACTGGACGGCCGCCTGCCATCCCGTCGGGAAGATGTCACCGAGGAAGAGGACCTGCTCGTCCGTCAGGCTGTCCGGCACCTTGATATGCGTCGTATCGGCGAAGGGCACGCGCAGATACTCGGCCTGCCCGCCGGGATAGCCGCCCGTCAGATGCGTGTAGCCGAACAGCCCCGCGGTGGCATGGCCGAACACCTTGTCGGCCAGCTCCTTCTTGCGGTTCGACCGCTCGCAGACGGAGAAGTTCTGGCGCTTGCACTGCTCGCACTCGCCGCAGAAAATCGTGAAGGGCACGACGATCCGGTCGCCCACCTTCAGCTTGCCCTTCGCGGCGGAACCCACCTCCACCACCTCGCCCATCATCTCGTGCCCCACGATGTCGCCGGGCAGCATGGCGGGGATGAAGTTGTGGAAGAGATGCAGGTCCGAGCCGCAGATCGCGCAGCTCGTCACCCTGATGATCGCGTCGCGCGGATCCTCGATCTCCGGATCCGAAACCCGGTCGCAGCGAATGTCTTCCTTGCCATGCCAGACCAAGGCTCTCATGGCGCCTGCCTCCTCTAGCCCGAGGGTGCTTGACACAGTCCGCGTTCGATGTCCGAAAAGCAGGAAAGAATCAGGGTTCGCGCGGGAATGGGCGGCGATTGTGAATGGCGGAACTTTCGCGCCAGTTCGATAAACGCCCGCTACAGAGCGGAGTTGCGGGTGCAGGCTGATTACGCGCTGTGACTACGATTTGATGCGGACTTAGGTACTGCCCGGAGCAGGTGGCCGAGCGATGATCACCTTCCCTCGGGATTAGTTCCATCTCACCAGCTTGTTCATAACAACCGACCTGCCGCGCAGCATCGAAGCCCCTGGCACAGTAGCGACGGCGGCGATTTTCGCGGCGGTTGCGCTCTACCCGGCACAGGTGCCCCCCGCCGGTTGGCGGAGATCGCTCTTCTCCGGAGGGCGTCGCCCCGCTGTCATGGCCCAGATCGCCGCAGGCCTTTGCCCGGTCGGGGCAGTGCTGCTGGCCCTCCTGGGGCCGGTGGCGACACACGGTTCGTGCTGCTTCACGGCGCCAGGAACGGCTAGGGGCAGAGCTACTGGCTGCTCAGGCGCGCTCGACCCAGGGCGGGGTGCCTCTCCTCTTTCCGCTAATACTGGACATGCTGGGACCGCACGAGACGTTCTTACTCTCCGGCGCCCTCCTGGCGCTGTTCATACTCGCGCCGCTGGCCCTCGCAGGACGAGTTCGCGGTCCAGAAGCAGGCCGGCCTCACCGGGAATGCAGAGTGTCGGGTTTCGGCGGCGTGTCATGTCCGCTTCGCGGTCCCGCACTCTCACGAGTAGCCATCCGCTCTCGGCCAGACTGCGCCGTTGAGCGCGCACCCATGCAGGCAGCACATGTGGCCATTCAGGAGATGAAGTGGCCTCCGGGGCTGCGCCCGACCTTCTAACGGCAGATATCGCGGCCCGAATGCTGCAGCAGTCAGGCGGGTAGGCGCCGGACTTGGCTGAGCAGGCGCGGGCCCCGTCCGTTCCACGCTGCCGACCCGAGAGCCCAGCGATTACGGACCTGACCAACCACTCCGGCCGGGCACTTAGGCACGATAAAACTCTATTATCGTGCCTAAGGGAGAGGGACGGGCAGATTGCCATGAGTGCACCCGCCCTGGCACATTGAAACGGGCCGGAGTGGCGGGGCGGTGGGCACCGGACCGACCGGCCGAAGAGTGCAGGGGGGGTGGGGGGATGACCGGGAGAGACGCGCGAAGCCCAGCAAACAGGAGGCTTTTGCCACACCCGCCTGAGGAACACTGGCCTTGACGCAGCCCGACGGGACCGGCCGGGCGCCGCTCCCCCCGGCTGTCCGGCGCCTCGTGGGCCAGGCGCTTCCGCCCGAGGCCCTGGCCGTGCTCTCCGGGCCGGTCGGGGATGCCGTGGCGAGGGCCGCCGGCTATGCCGGCCGGGCGCTCTCGGAGAACACCCGCCGGGCTTATGAGAGCGACTGGCGCGCCTTTTGCGCCTGGTGCGAGGCGGGCGGCATTGCCCCGCTCCCGGCCTCTCCGGTGGTGGTGGCTGGCCACCTCGCCAGCATGGCCCAGAGCCTCGGGCGGAGCGGGTTGCGCCGGCGCCTGGCCGCCGTTGCCCATCAGCACCGGCAGGCGGGGCATCCCTGGGAGACACGGCACCCGGCGATCGGGGCGACGATGCGGGGCATCCTCGCGACTCACGGCAGGACCACACGTCCCGCGGCAGCCCTGACCTCGGTGGAGGTCAAGCGGCTGCTCGCGACCTGTGGCACCGACACGGCGGGGGCACGCGACCGGGCGCTGCTGCTGCTGGGCTTTGCCGGGGCGCTCCGGCGCTCGGAACTGGTCGGGATCGACCGCGAGCACCTGCGCTTCACCTCGAAGGGGATGACGGTGTTCATCCCGCGCTCCAAGCGTGACCAGGAGGGGGAGGGGGCCACGATCGGGATCCCGCGCGGGCTGAACCCGCTCTCCTGCCCGGTGCGGGCGATGGAGGCGTGGCTCCGGCGCACCCGGATCGAGTGGGGTCCGGTGTTCCGGCGCCTCAGCCCTGGTGGGGCGCTGGAGGAGCGGCTGAGCCCGCAAGGGGTGTGGCGGATCCTGCGCCGCCGGGCGGAGATGGCCCGGCTCACGGTGGATGAGACCGAGCGGCTCTCCCCGCACGGGCTGCGGGCGGGGTTCATCACCGAGGCCTATCTGAAGGGGGCGCTGGATGAGCAGGTGATGCACCACGCCCGCCAGAAGAGCATCGCGACCACCCAGGGCTACCGCCGCCGGGCCAAGATCACCCAGGACAGCCCGGCCCGGCTGCTCGACCTGTGACAGGGGCGACGTGGCGGGTGGGAGGTGAGGCAGGAGAGGAGAGCGCAGGGGAGGGGATCGCCGGGGACGGGGCGCGGCCCGACTCACCGGACCATCCCTGGCAGCCCACCCCTGTCCCGGTGGACTGGCTGTGGAACGTGCTGGAGGTGGGTGGTGCGGCCGAGCGGGTCGAGGCGTTCCGGGCGGCCGCGGCCGGTTCGGGGGTGGTGCCCTGGGTGCTGGACCTTGCGGCTCTCGAGGAGGAGTTCCTCCTGCCCATGGCAGGTCCCCAGGACGGGGTGCGGGCGATCAGCCTCGCAGGGGCCAAGATCCTCGCCCGGCGCCTGCGCGACGCCGCGGCCGCCAACCACGGGGCGGCACTCGCCCGGATGAACACCGACCGCAGCTGCCCCTTCGACCTGCACCGGCTCCTGCCGGTCCCGCCCGCCATCCTCGCGCTCGGGCCGGAAGAGATGGTGAGTCGGGAGTGGCTCCGGACCCACTGGGGCGTGACCCGGCCGTTGCGGCACGTCCAGGTGCTCCCGAGCACGCTGGATGGCCGCAAGAAGAGGATGGGCCAGCTGCGGGTGGGCTTCTGGTCGGCGGACTGGTCGCCCTGGGCAGCCATCGCCCGGCTCCGCCGCACCTGGCCCGGGCTCTCCCTTGAGCTGCGGCCGCACTACCCGGGGCGGGCCGGAGGAGCGCGAGCCGGGGCGCGCCGGGATGGCTGAGGCTCAGGCCGCGGCCGGTGCGGAGGCGGCGAGCTGGGAGGGGGAGGGCAGGGGCGCTCAGTCCGGATCTGCCCCGCTCCATCTGGCTCCTCGGCTCAGTGTCGATGGCTTCGAGGGCCCGCTCGACTTCCTGCTGGAGATGGTCCGGCGCCAGCGGGTCGACCTCGGCCGGCTCTCCATCCTGACCCTGACGGACCAGCTGGTGGGTGCCATCGAGAGCGGGGAGGGGCGGATCCCGCTCGAGCGCCGGGCGGAGTGGCTGGTCATGGCGAGCCGGCTCCTGCTGCTCAAGGCGCAGCTCCTGGCCCCTGCGAGCCAGGAGGAGGCGGAGGCGGCGGAGGCGGCCGCGGCCCGCCGCCTGGAGCAGCTCGACGAGCTCTCCCGCATGCGGGCGGGTGCCGACTGGCTCGCGGCACGGCCGCAGCTCGGGAGGGGGGTGTTCGGCAGGGGAGGGAGCACCCCGGCCCAGGCCCGGCCGCAGGCGGAGCTCTACCTCGACTTCCTGGAGGCGACCCTCGCCATGCTGGAGGGAGGGGCAGGGCAGGCCGCCGAGCCAGCCCCCACCTACCGGCCCCGCCCGCCCGAGCTCTGGCGCATCCCGGACGCACTCCGGCGCATCGCGGAGCTCCTCCAAGAGAACCCGGCCTACCTGCCCCTGGAGCGCTGCCTACCGCCAATCCCGCACCACGCGCCCGACCGGCCGATCCGCCTCCGGGCGGCGCTCGCCAGCACCTTCGCCGCGGGGCTGGAGATGGCAAGGGATAGGAGGGTGGCTCTCGGGCAGAAGGAACCCTTCGGACTTGTCACGCTTGCGCCCCTATCCTCTGAGCCTGTGATAGACGCCTGATTTTGAAGGCGCAGGGCTGATTGTTCGCAGAAGTACGGTGTGGACCAGTACGACGGATCCCGCAGGCTAGGTGGCTGGACACAGGCGCTATCAGGATGGCGGTCTAGCTGGGTGATGGCAGCCTACCCGCCATGACGCCGTCGCCTAATCCATACCGCGACTTCCCCTACCCAGCGGCTGTCATTCAGCACGCGGTCTGGCTCTGTCATTGCTTCAGCCTGAGCTTGCGTGACGTCGAGCTGATCGTGGCGGCGCAGGGTGTCGTGGTCAGCTACGATACCATCCGCGAGTGGGGCCTGCGCTTCGGCCGGCTATTCGCCAACACTCTATGGCGCCATCGGCCCCGGCCGGGCGAGAGGTGGTCGATGGATGAAGTGTTCATCCGTATTCGCGGCCAGCTGCACTATCTCTGGCGTGCGGTCGACCAGGACGGCAACGTGCTAGAGCGGTTTCCCATCAGTCTGGGTCGTAACCAGCTGCGGCAAAGTAGTTGGCGCATTCGGCTGGGGTGAAGGTTGGGATGAGGCTGCCGATGGTGTTCCAGAGGCCATCGACGGTGCGCTCGGCGGCTTTTCGGAGCAGCGCCTTCAGTTTGGAAAAGGCGTTCTCGATGGGGTTGAGGTCGGGGCTGTAGGGCGGGAGGTAGAGCAGGCCCGCGCCTACGGCCTCGATGGAGGCTCTGATGCCCGCACCCTTGTGGCTGCCGAGGTTGTCCATGACGACGATGTCGCCAACCTTCAGCTCCGGCACGAGGACTTGGTCGACATAAGCCTGGAAGGCGCAGCCATTGATCAGGCCGTCGAGCACCATGGGCGCGACCATGCCGGTGTTGCGCAACCCCGCGACGAAGGTGGTGGTCTTCCAGTGCCCGTGCGGGATGCCGGCTCGCAGGCGCTCTCCCCGGGGCGCCCGGCCGCGGGTACGGGCCATGTTGGTGGATGCCCCGTTCAAAGCAGTGCTTTGAACCATCGATGAAGACCAGCCTGGCAGGATTGAGATCGAGCTGGCCCTCGAACCACGCCCAGCGTCGCTTCAGGGCGTCCGGACGGTCCTGTTCCGCAGCGTGGGCTGACTTTTTTTCCATGTCATCCGGCGCCGGTGGAAGAAGCGCCACAGCGTGCCGATCCCGGCCGATACGCCCGCCTCCGCCAGCTCGGCCCGGATCTCCTTGAGGGTGATGTCGGAGCTCCGCTTGACCAGGCCCAGGATCAGCGGCGCGTGCGCCTCGATCCGTGCCGTCCGGCGGTCCCCGCCAAGCGGCCCCGGTGCGACCGAACCTACCTCTCGCGCCAGCGTGGCCCAGCGGCTCGCGCTCGACGCGCTCACCCCGAAGCGGGCCGCCGCCGCCCGCCAGGACGCACCGGCAGCGATCGCTGCTACCACCCGCTCCCGGAGATCCACTGACAGCGCCTTCGACATGCCCAGGGCCTCCTCGCCAGGGACACTGAATCACCTGAATACGACCCCGTGGATCACAAGCGATTCAGTCAGGCCGGAAACCGCTCTAGACATTCTTGTGCAGAGCCGGCGAAGCACCCAGGCTGCCAATCGGTTCTTTCGCAAGCTCCTGAAGGTGTTGCAATACATCCCGCGAGTGATTGTCACGGACAAGCTAAAGAGCTACGCCGCCGCGAAACGCGACATCCTGCCTGGGGTGGAGCACCGACAGAGCCGGTATCTCAACAACCGAGCCGAAGTGTCGCACCAGCCAACGCGACGACGAGAGCGGCAGATGCAGCGGTTCAAATCGGCCCGTCACGCGCAGCGTTTCCTCTCCACACACAGCCGGATCCACAACCACATCCAGCTTCGGCGCCACCACGTAACCGCCACTGAATACCGTGCCGCTCGGGACGCGGCATTTCGCACATGGCGAGATGTGACCGGAGTGGCACGTGCCGTGTGAGGCAAGTGCCAGCCGTAAGCTCTCTACATCGCCATCATCATCAACCTGACAACGCCCCGTAGAGGGTCCTGACCCTACCCCGTGACGCGAATTGCAACCTGCTCGTGGGTCGCATTGTAGGCAAGGTATTCGTGAGGGAGCTTCCGTTGCTCCGCAAATTCCGCGAATGCGCGAAATTCGTGTTCCTCCCAGCCCGGATAATTGAAGAAC
>NZ_JAGIZB010000064.1 GCF_017813395.1 Pararoseomonas baculiformis
CTACCTCCTCTTGAGCGACGTGAACGGCCAGAGGCACGCGCTCGCGCCAGGGGCGGTGCCAGCCATCTGCGAGGTCCCGGGGGAGGGGACCTCCGCCCTCCTGCTGCCCGGCGGCCGCCTCGTAGTGGTCGAGGCCGACGTCGAGACGGTGGCCCTGGCGCTGTCCGGGGAGGGGCGGTGATGCCGTTCATCGCCCATGCCCTCCCTCAGGCAGCGGTCGAGAGGGGCGACGTGTCTGCCGGTGCCCTCATCAGCATCACCGGGGTGTCGTTCACACGGGCGGTCATCGACGAGCGACAGTTCGGCAGCCGGGTGCTCCGCCTGAGGTTCGACGACGTCCCGCTGCACGAGTTCACCGCCCTCGGGCGGCGCTGGATCGGCCCGACCCGGGAACAGGTCCTGGCCGCGATCACCTTTGGCCGGGAGTGCCGGGCCGCCGGCGTCGAGGAGGTCGCGGTGCACTGCCTGCATGGCAGGAGCCGCAGCACCGCGATCGCCCTCGCCCTCATTGCCGATGCGTACGGCAGGGGAGGGGAGGGCGCGGCGGTGGAGGCGCTCCTAGCACGCGATCTTACCGGCAAGGCGAGCCCGAATATCGGCATCGTGCGGTTTGCCGACGAGATCCTTGGCCGCGGGCGCGCCATTGAGGATGCGCTCGCCGACAAGGTGCCGCGCTTCGTCACCTGGCGTGCTTTCTGGGAGGAGCGCGGCCTGTCACCCCGTGAGTCGCTTGGGCGGGGGTGAGAGGACCGCTGTCATGGCGGAGTACCGCCCATGCAGCATCGGCTGGCCGATGCGTCGGCGCGTCAGGATCCTCGCGAGAGAGAATTCGTGAACACCGTCCCATCAGCCACCTCATCCGTCGCCCTGGTCAGCGATGAGGAGGCGCGGGCCGGCCTATGCGCTCTCGATGCAGGTCAGGTCAGGGCTGCCCTGGTAGGCCATCACACGCCGCGTCTGACGGCTGGCAGCCGTCGTGGCGCATAGGGTCGTCCTCGCGCCGCAGCGTGCCCTGGCCTATGTCGAGGACCTCCTGCAACACCTGCTCGGCTTTGCCGAGTTCCCCGAACGCGGGGCGCGGCGCGACGCCATCCACCAGGGTCTGCGCATTGTCGGGTACCGGCGGCACGTGATGGTCGCCTTCCACGTCAACGACACGACGATGACCATCCCTCGCGTGCTCTTTGGCGGGCACGATGTCGAGGGCCTGCTTGGGAAGGGTGGTGACGGGGGAGGCCTCACGGTGTCGAGCAACGGCCAGGACCGTGCCCTGCTGAGCGAGGCGGCGCTCACATCCCTTTTTCGCAGTCAGTCAGGCAATCGCGTTCAAGGCATCGAGAAATCGCTGCTCTTGCAAAAAACGGAGAAAGCATCTTAAGATAAGGCCCTCGTGCATCCTCAAGGGTGCAGATAACCCGAATTCGTTCTTTCTTTCACCGGGACCAACTGCAACGCACCCCCTGGGTGCGGATAGTACCGAGCGGCGGCCGAGAAATCGGCCGCCGCTTGTTCTTCGGCCGGTAGCGTGACTGATCGCTCGGACCGAAAGCAAACATTCTAGGTGCTCGCCGCGAAGTGCAAGACATCAGCGGCCCGCAAGGTACGCAGAACCGAAAACCCGGCTTCTGAACTCTCAACGGGGCGCACAGGTCAGACCGCGAAGTCTTCCTTTGCCTTGCCGTTATTCACGGCTTCCGTCAGCCAGCGTGGCATGCGGCCTCGCCCGGTCCAGGTCTCACCCTCAGGACTGCGGTACCTGGCGGCGACAGCCTTTCCAGTGTCGCTACGGGGCTTGCGGACGTTCGTCTTCGGTCCAGGCCGCTCCAGAAGCTCGCCCAGATCCAGGCCCAGCTGGGCAGCCTTCTCGCGCATCTCCTCGATGAGCTGAGCCTTGGCGCCCTGCTTCTTGCCCTCCAGCGCCACCTTGGCGTCCTCGATCAGCTGAGTGAGGTCCGGTACGCTCAAGGCATCGAGGTTGATTTGGCTCTTAGCCATTTTGCACTCCGTAATCAAAGTGGTCGGTCCACCTTGTCTCCTCCAACGTATATTATCTTGGCGATGGCACAAGCAGCGGATCGAGAAGCCAGATTGCAGTTCCGTGCGGGGACTGGGAAAGGGGAGCACCATCGTAGGCAGAAGACGGGTTAACTGTTTCAGCAGCCAATCGGAGTCCCATGCTGAATGACCTGCAACCTGCTAGCGCCCCTCGCGGATTTGGCCGCGTGCCGGTATTCCAACTGGCGCCGCTCAGGGCATGGCTCTCCGAGTGACTTTCGATGCAGCCTTGAAGTTCCTCTTGCCTCATCAGGAACCCTCCACTTTTCCGAAGCAAGTCCAACACTGCCAAGCCCGCAATGCTGCGTTCAGCAGTTGGCGGAATGTGGCCGGAACTGCACCGACCGTGTGAGGGCTGCGCCAGCCTGGACGCCCCTTGGCTCCTACCTCGCCAACCTGACAACGCCCTCGTGGCTACAGGGTGATTGATCGAGCAATGGGACCGCTAACAGCCTGGAGAAGTTACGTCAGGACTGCTGGGCTAACGATACCTCAGAATCGTGGGCAATCAGCCCGCTCTGACAAAGAGAACAGCCTTCATGGTCAGCCATGCGAGCGCGGATAAGACAAGGAAAGCGTAGAGAAAAATCGGATACACGACCACTTGGTAGAGTTGGTAATCGGCTTCCTTGCGCTCAATCTCCCGGCCGATAGCAGCCTGCAGCTGATCAAGCATCGCCCGGTCCTGCCGCCCCGCCACAGTGAACGTGACCGGCCCTCCCCAGCCATTTCCAAAACAATCTGACCAATAAGAACCGGACGTCAAATCGTAGTTCAAGCTATTACAGTACAGGAATACCTGGTCTCCTTCAACCATTGATCTGCGCCCGCCCTCGATACCTAGCTGGATGACGGCAATTTTGCCTGCCAATCCTCTCATGTAGTTAGCAACGTCCGAACCGTACCAATAAAAAGGTCGCGCCTCATGAATTTCCGCAGTTGTCACCATCCGATTGGAGGCACCCGCGTAGTAGGTGATTGTGGCATTGGAGTCCCATGGAGCGATCCGGACATCGAACCAAGCGTTGAAGTCCTTTTTAACGTGCTCGTACAGAGCTCCGTTGAGTGGGCCAACATTTCTGCAGTTCTCCGTTCCTCCCGCAAATGCTGGCATGCAGAGGACTGTCACAAAGCGCTCGTATGGCAGGAGAAATTTGGCAGTCAGAAACCCGAGTGCGAGGAGCGGGATGACCAGCACCATCAACAAGCGTGTGTACCGAGACGCAGTTATGGTCATTACCTGTCCTTGAGGAGAAGGGGCGGGTTTTGTGAAGTGAGGTAACGTAACGTTTTTTGTGCATTAGGCAAGTATTAAAAATTCGTACCGGAGGTAACTTATTTTAAGTAAGTTAACTTCTCATGAACGCCAAATTTCCTTAGAGCCGTTCCGAAAAGAGGTCGAATCTGTTGATTCGGTTGTGATCCGGTGGTCGGTGCATGGATGGGAGGTGCCGCATGTGGAGGCCGGAAGGCACAGTCAACTTGGGTGCGATCTGGCTTTCCGGACACCTTGCTTCCGGGTAGTCGGCAGGATGACGCCGCCTGCCTCTCCCAATTACGCCGGGTGTCGGTTCCCGCCAGAGATTATCAGCTATACCGTGTGGCTGTATTTCCGCTTCCCTCTGAGCCTGCGCATGGTGGAGGAAATGCTGCTTTCCGTGGCATCGCGGTGAGCTACGAGACCGTTCGGCAGTGGGGCCGCAAGTTCGGGCAGGCCTTCGCCAACCGGACCCGGGATCGTCTTCTTTGTGGTGGTGACAAGTGGCACCTGGACGAGGTCGTCCTGAAGATCGCCGGAGTGAAGCACTGGGTTTGGCGGGCTGTAGACCAAATGGGGGTGGTGCTGGACGTCCTCGTGCAAAGTCGGCGCGACAAGCAAGCGGCCAAGCGGCTGCTCCGGAAACTGCTAAAGCGGCAGATGCGGCCACCCCGGGTGATGATCACCGACAAGCTCGCGAGCTATGGCGCCGCAAGGAAGGAGGTGATGCCCTCCGTTAAGCATCGCCAGCACAAGGGCCTCGACAACAGGGCCGAAAACTCGCACCAGCCGACGCGACGGCGAGAGCGGCAAATGAAGCAGTTCAAATCACCAGGACAGGCACAGCGTTTCCTCTCTGCCCATGATGGGATCAACAACCTCTTTCACCTCCGCCGTGACCACGTACAGGCCGCCCAGCACCGCGCCGCAAGGGGGCGTGCGTTGAAGACATGGGCAGAGCTCAGCGGCAGCGCCGTCGCAGTCTGAAGCCAAGCTCCCCCTCCGTCCCGCAGGCTTCAGGTTGTCCTCACGGCCAACAAGTTGACTGTGCCCTCCCGTCCTGTCGAGAAGGCGCAAACTGACGAATTCACTTGCCGCTCGTTTCCCCCGCACTCTGGCCCAGTAATCCAAAAAACACGGACTGGGGCGGTTGCCGCCTCGATCCTCATTGAGACATTCGCAAGGAGTCTCCTTCACAGCGGCGAGAGCAAGTCCGGATTAAAATCTAAGTTCAATTTGTGTGGACGCCTGCTGCAGTGCCAAGGCATGCTTCGACAAACGGCGGCGGGGCAGAGACAATGAGTGGCATTGCCGACCGTCCCAAAAAGGACAACGTTCGACTAGTCGTAACGACCGGAGTCGCACTAACGGTAATCGTCATCGTTATGTTTGTCGTTTTTGCTCTACGAATGGAGATCGAGAACCTTAAATTGAATGAAATTGGAGACGCTGTTGCTGGATTTGCGTCTATTCTGGCTTTTATGTGGATTGTGATTGCTGTCTATTTGCAAACACACGAGCTTCGACAGCAACGTCATGCGATTCTAGCATCAAACCAAGAGCAGGCACAGCAAACAGCAGAGTTCCAAGCCTGGAAAAAAGCTGCTGAAGACCAACTCTCGCTCTTAAGAGGAAACCAACTCATCATTTTTTCCGATTACGTAAAGCGCGTTGAAGAGGAGGCAGTACGTGGCCTCCTCAGCCAAGTTTCCTACGAGATCGTTCCTGAGCTAAATAAACTACAGAGCTGCAAAGTGTTTCTCGGTCTATCCGAAGGCGATCTTAATGAATGGAGACATATGCTCGAAGGTCGACGCTTCATTGAAGCAGCAACTGCTATTGGCGTACATCTGTTCAACCATCAACCAAGTGATGCGCTTCGGTCAGAGATTCGCTCCGATCTGATGGGTGTTCCTAAAATTCGTGAACGCATTGATCTACTAAGCACCTTAATTGT
Organism: Pararoseomonas baculiformis; assembly: GCF_017813395.1. Lineage (GTDB taxonomy): Bacteria > Pseudomonadota > Alphaproteobacteria > Acetobacterales > Acetobacteraceae > Roseomonas > Roseomonas baculiformis. The sequence continues at coordinate 5,271 of NZ_JAGIZB010000064.1, forward strand.
TGCTTACCATGTTGCCGGAAATAATGCTGGACCTTCGCATCATCAGGTTGCTTACGATATCGGCGTTCATCTTATCGAAAGTGGACTCAACTGGTTATTCGAATTCCGAGACATTCTTCCTGCCGCAACCGATCAATTTACAAGGCAGCTCCAAGAATTCAAAAAACAAAGTAGCCTGCAAGGCAAGGTTTACTGACTTCGTAATATTGAGATCGCCTAGGGGTAGTAGAGAGAGCGCACTTCGCGGGCAGGTCTGAAACTGTCCAACACTCACAAGCCCAGTCGCTGCAACCGACTTCATAAGGTGGTCACGGAACTGAGAAAAATGTACCTAACGAGCTGGGCTGTCGAGTTGCTTTCCAGCGGCGCAGCTGCGGAGGTTACCGAGGCCCAAAGTTAACACACCCGATAAAAACCGAATTCGGGAGGAAAATCATGGGCAGGCGTCTCCAGGCGAGGATGGTCGATAAAGGCCAAAGATCGATAGCTAGATTTGCGACGATTGCATTCTTCTTGGTTCCTTTAGCCGCCAGTTTAGCTACCACCGGCACAATCTCTGATTCGAGCATCACTATTTCTTTGGTATTCGCAATTGCCGGATTAGCTTGGTCGAACTGGGTAGAGTTCGCATCGATAAAGAACGACATGGAAGAAGCAGTTGCAAGTTTCACCAACATACAGTACTTGGGGCCTGCTCAGGAAGCTTACAGCATCATCTTCGACAGGGCCTCCAGGGCCGTGGCAATAAGAAATACTTTTATCGAGTTTAGCGGCCCGATGCTGTCGGGCGATCAAAGACCTGTTCCCGTCAATTCTGCGGATCGTCTCAAGATTTATAACCAATTCTTTACCAACGTAGGTTCCTTCTGGGCAGACATTTTCTCCGCAAACATTGTTCTCGACCCGGCTCGGGATTTTGAGAGTTTTGAGGCTTCAATCAAGAAGATTACTGGCTCAAGCGGAGAGTTGGATCAGGGGAACGATCCCGTCGCGACGGTGAGTAATCGCCCCAGCCTCTATAGTGCGACAGTTTTGAAGTCGCCGTCTCCGCAAATCAACTTTACGATATTCCACTTCATAAACGGAGAGAAAGAAGTTCTTTTCGGCTGGGGCATTTACCCTGGCGACCTTTCAGGCTCGGTTTTCTCCTCAAGAGATTCGCGCGCCGTCGATTATTTCGAGGGTTATTTCCGCGCGCTGCTTCAACACAGCGAACCCGTATACGGACGCCATTCGATAGTGAGTAGAACCCGTGAACTTGTGGGATTGTGGATAGACTTCGCTCATGATGAGGAGGATGGTCACTTAGTGGAGCGCAATGTTGCCGCCAAAGAAATCTATTGGAGTGACGGCCTCTTGCAGCTTAGGGGATATACCATGAATCCAAACCATACGATTGCTGGATTCTTCAGGTCTCGGGCGATTGAGATAGACGAGAAAGAGCTTTGGTACGTCTACGATGCCCCTGACAGCAGAAGCAAGACCGGTCCTTCAGTTGGAGCCACTTATATCCGAACGTTCAGCAGGGCTGGCAGAAAGATCTACATCGGGAAATACATAGACGAAGAAAATCGGTCGGTCAGCGCGATTTATGGCGTGCTAGTCGACGCTGGCCTATGTGCTTCTGGCGGGGTGCCTGTCGAGCACATCTGCGGAGGCAACGCCCGCCCTTCAACCCAGGACTGGGAGCGAATTTCTTCTGTCGAACGGGGTTTGATTATCGAAAAAGCGCGCCAGAGGATTCGCGACGAGTTCTTCGGAGGAGAGACTTAGCTCGACTTTGGCCATCACGCGGCGTGGCAGATGGCGTAAGCCAGGGCGCGTTGCAGGGCTGGGCGGGGTTTTGCGTTGTGGGTGCTGCGCCGCGACGTGAGCAAACCCTGCTCTCGCCAGA
>NZ_JAGIZB010000065.1 GCF_017813395.1 Pararoseomonas baculiformis
GGCGAGAGCAGGGTTTGCTCACGTCGCGGCGCAGCACCCACAGCGCAAAACCCCGCCCAGCCCTGCAACGCGCCCTGGCTTACGCCATCTGCCACGCCGCGTGATGGCCAAAGTCGAGCTAAGGGGAGAGGAGGGGCGGCTTGCCACGAGGGCGCGGCGTAACACCCCAGTGCGCCGGGCGTTTAGCCTTGGAATGGCCCGGGGCGACCCGCCTACTTCTGCGTACGCCAGGAACTCACCCTTACCGAACGAGCGGAGACACCCGTGAATGCAGCCTCCGAGAGGGCGCCTGATTATGGCGCCCGCCGGTCCTGTTGCGTAATTCCAACTGAGGTCGCGCGCGTGCCCCTTTGGCGCTGATCTCAGGCGGCGCTGACCGTGTCGGGCATGCCGAGCCGGTTGTAGGTGTTGAGGATGGTGCAGCAGATCTGCACTTCGGCAACCTGACGGGCGGGATCGTGCGCCGCGAGGCGCTTGAGGCGCGAGATGGCTGTCTCGGCGAGGCTGCGGCGATGGTATCCGCTCCAGCGCTTCCAGAGGCGTCGTCCCAGGTGCCGAACGGCACGCAAGGTCTCGTTGCGGTCGCCTGCTACTAGGGTCGGCGTCTTCCAAGGTCTGCCATTGCGCCGAGGCGGCACGAGCGGGGCCGCCCTGCGGGCCGCAGCTGCCGCGTAGGCCGTGCGGGTGTCGTAGGCCCCGTTGCCGCCAATGTCGGCGATCGACTCCCCCTCCGGTAGTTGCGCCAGCAAGGCGGGGAGGATCTCGCCGTCGCCGTGCCGGTGATCGGTCATCTCGACCGCGCGGATCTCATGCTCATCCGCCTCCACCATAGATGCACCTTGCGCCAGATGCGGCGCCGGTCAGCACCGTGCCTCCGGACTTTCCACTCCCCTTCGCCCAGCACTTTAAGCCCGGTGCTGTCCACCACGAGATGCAGCGGCTCTCCACGGGGACGGTAAGGGATTACGACCGCCAGGCTGCGTTGGCGGCGCGAGAGGGTGCTGTAGTACGGCACCGGCCAGCCGAGCCCGGCCAAGCGGATGGGGCTCCCCACTAAGCCCTGGGCCGCCCGCAGCGGCAGCTGGAACAGCACCTTCAGGGTCAGCGCGCACTGGATCGCCGCGTCGCTGAAGATCCAAGGCCGGCCCCGCCGTCCCGTGCCCTCCGGCGCCTGCCAGGCCAGATCCGGCGATAGCCAGACCGTCAGGTCGCCTCGAGCAATCAGGCGCCGGTCATACTCGCGCCAATTCCGGGGCAGGTAGCGCTTCCTCGGCCTCTCAGGCCACGCTGCGTCCTTCCTCATGGCCAGCTACCCACAAGGTTTCCGCAACTGTGAGTGTACGGTTGTGGCCTGGAGGGCCTGACCCCTTACGCAATTGACCCCGTGTCATGGCGTTGATGTGTCGGCTCTCCAGGCCGCACCTGTCCGTCGAGCGGCTCGTGACTTCATAGGAGCTTGAGGGCACCCCATCCCGTCACAGTTCTGTCCGCCCGCTCGAGCGTCAGGCCCTCTGTTCGGCCTGGAGCCTCACACCATGAGCGACACCGCACCCGACGCCGACGTCATCATCGGCGTCGGCACCCACAAGTCCACCCATGCCGCCGTCGCGATCAGCGCACTTGGGGCCCGCCTCGGCAGCCTGACTATCCCAGCCAGCAACAGAGGCTACCAAGCCCTGCAGGCCTAGGCGCGGTCCCTGGGGCCAATCCGTGCGATCGGCGTTGAGGGCACAGAGTCCTACGGTGCTGGCCTGTCCCGGTTCTTGTGCGGGCAGGGGCACACCGTACTCGAGGTGAACCGTCCCAATCGCCAGCGGCGACGGAACAAGGGTAAGGACGATGTGCTCGATGCCGAGAGTGCCGCCCGTAGCGTCCTGGCAGGACAAGTCACGGCACGGCCGAAGTCCGGCACCAGCACGGTAGATGATCCGTCATCTCAAGGTGGCCCGCGAGACCGCAGTTAAGGCGCGGAGCCAGGCCATGCTGGCACTCAGGGCCATCATCGTCAGCGCGCCCTCGGCTCTGCGTGAGCAACTCGACCAACTCACCGGCAAGATGACGCTGCTCCGGCATCTTGCCGCGCTGCGTCCAGGTCCTCTCACCTCGACCACGGCATGCGCCAGGACGGGCCTGCGAGGGCTTTGTTGAAGAATTCAGGTGACGGGCACGACTACCCCTCTGTTCTGGTTTGATCAGGCGAGTGCGACGGTGTTGGGCATTCCGAGCCGGTTGTAGGTGTTGAGGATGGCGCAGCGGATCTGCACCTCAGCGACCTGACGTACAGGATCATGCGCGGCCAGCCGCTCGCCGAGGCGCTTGAGGCGCGAGATGGCGGTCTCGGCTAGGCTGCGGCTGTGGTAGCCGCTCCATCGCTTCCAGAGGCGCCGACCAAGGTGCCGAACCGCACGCAAGGTCTCGTTGCGCTCGTCCGCTCCGGCGGTGCGGGTCTTCCAGGGTTTGCCGTTGCGCCGGGGTGGCACGAGGAGTGCCGCGTTCCGGGCCGCCGCGGCCTCGTAGACCGAGCGGGTGTCGTAGGCGCCGTCACCGGTGACGGAGGCGATCCGTTCCCCTCCGGTATATGCGCCAGCAGATCGGGGAGGATCTCGCCATCACCATGCCGGTGATCCGTCATCTCGACGGCGCGGATCTCATGGCTTTCGGCATCGACCGCCAGATGCACCTTGCGCCAGACCCGTCGCCGATCAGCGCCGTCCCGGCGCACCTTCCACTCCCCTTCGCCCAGCACCTTCACCCCGGTGTGCAGCGGCTCGCCCCGGGGACGGTAGGGAATGACCACTGTCAGCCCCTGCTGCCGGCGCGAGAGGGTGCGGTAGTGCGGCACCGGCCAGTCGAGCCTCGCCATTCGGAGCAGGCTTCCCACCAAGCCCTGCGTCGCTTGCAGCGGTAGATGGAAGAGCACCCTCAGCGTCAGCACGCATTGGATCGCCGTGTCGCTGGAAACCCGAGGCCGGCCCCGCTTGCCCGTACCCTCCGGTGCATGCCAGGCCAGATCCGGCGAGAACCACAGCGTCAGGTCGCCACGGCCGATCAGGCCACGGTCGTACTCGCGCCAGTTCCGTACCCCGTACCGCTTCCTCGGCCGCTCAGGCCCCGCCGCATCCTTCCTCATGGCCGATCACCCACGAGCTTTCCGCAACAACGCCTTTACGGGCTGATCCGCGAGTTCATGCCGCCTCTGATAGAGCGGAGGGAAGGCGGCGACGCCTCCTGCTTCCCTAGCCAGAGCTCCAGCAGGCCTGGCCTGATCCTGCTCTGGTAGCCAGGGACGAGGACGACCTGAGGGGGTTGGCTCAGTAGCGGCGATGCCACCTCAGCCACCTCCCGTGCCACCCTTTCATCCTGCGGGAAGAAGTACCGGATCTGGCTGACGTTGGGGGAGGTGTCGGGAAGGATCTCGACGCTACCTGCCACGGTGACATCGGCCAACCGTCCCCGCACCCCGTCACCGATCGAGACCGCCAGGACCCTTTGGTCCTCCCGTGCTGCCTGGAGCCAGAACCGAGTGGGCGTCTGCTGGGTTGAAGCACCAGCGCAGAAGAACACATTGATGAGGCTGGGCACGCCGCTGCGAACAGCGCGCATCTCGAAGGGGGTAGAGCTTGCCCTTCTGATGCGGGCAGCCCATCCCGTCGCGGCCTCGACGCTTCCCTCGTAGTGAATCTGGTTGTTGGAGACGCGGAACCCCGCAGTTTCGTTGATTTGCGGAGCCAGGGGCAGGACCCGGACCCTGGCGAGTGGCGCGCCACCCACAGTCTCACCTTTCAGCACTGACGGCGACAACTGCTTGGCAAAGGCCTCCGCCGACGCCCTGCGGCCATCCTCGCCCTCGGCATCCACGCACCAGTAAACATCCACCGAGAAGCCGCCGCGCAGCAGTGCGTCACTCCTGTCCGGCGCCGGTTCCGAGAGGCCCTGGTAGGGCGAGGCTCCCCCAAATCGGTCCCGCGACGGCAGGGACTGGGTGGGCGGGAACGACGGAGCCAATGCCTGCGGGAACGCCACAGGCGGGGGCGCCTCGGAAGGGGAGGCGGACTGAGCCAAGGAGATCCCAGGCGTTGGTAGCGACCGCGTATCGCGCGAGGCTAGTTGCCACCGGCGCAGGTTCAACGCGCCCGACGGAAGCAGGTCTGTCCGCTGATTGGTTTGAACAGCGGTTCGGGCAAAGAACTGCGGCACCCGGGCGCGGTAGAACCAGATGGGCTCCTGCACATACGGCGTGTTGATGCTGTCGTCGGTGACCTGCTGCTCGACGTTGCCGAGCACGTCCTCGAGCCGGGCGTCGATCTGCATGTGCTTGACGAACGCCTTGCGTAGGTAGGACGCAGCGTCGCTGACCGTCCGGCCCGTTCCCGTGGCGTACATGATGCCGCGGCCCCGCGCGAGGCCTTCAGGCGCGCGCGTGTAGTCGGCATTGAGGTGGGCTACCTGACTGATGGCCTGGTTCAGCTTGGTGTAGGTCGCGGGGTCATCCCGGCAGGTATCGAGCACCAGGAGCACGTCGCAGGCGCAGCCGACCGAGACTTCGGTGAACAGCCGGTCGACAATGTCGATGCCGCCGGATCCGAAGAGTGGGACCCGTGGCGCCTGTCGGCTCTGGTTCTGTAGGAGCTTCGCCGCCCGCCCGACATCCAGGCGTGCTTGCTGGGGCAGCACATAGCTCCGTCCCAACATCTCGACGCCGTGCGCGGCTATGTAGACGAAGCCGAACCCGTTCGTCGGCGACCTCGGATCAGAACCAGTCATGCCCTCGCCGAAGCGGGTGAGTACGCCAATCAGGTTCTCGTAGCGGAGGTTGACCTCGGTCTGTCCGGGCGCGGCGCAGACCTTGATGATGTCGCCGAACGCCCAGCCGAGTTCGAGTAGGCGGCGCTCGATCTCATCAATGTCCTTGCAGGGGGAGGTGAGATTCCTGAAGGCCAGGACGTTATCGGGCAACGTGGTGCCCTCAGGAGGCGCATAGTCCTCGATCCCGATCAGCAGGGCCTTGCGGAATGAAGCCTGCCGGATGGTCATGGGCTGGCCCGCCCCCGCAGAGGGCGGAGCGGGGGCGGCCGCGGGCTGGGCCGAACCCTCAAAAGGCAGCAGCGCGGCCGCCGCGGCCAGGGACAGGGCCACAGCGATTCCGGGGAGGGTCCTTCGCCTTGCCCTCATTCCCCGAGTGTTCCGTCCTGGTAGCGCTCCGGAAGAGCCTCAAGCTCCTCGTCGAGCTTCTGCTCCGCGAAGAGGTCCGGGCTAATGCCCCTCGTCACAGCCTCTCCCTGATAGATGCCGCGCGTCTTGGTGCGCAACGCCTCCTGGGCCTTCTCTGTCTGCCAAGCGCTGGGGTGATGCATCCGCCCGCAGTTGAGCAGGGACTGGTTCTGCCGCACCCGGCCATTGGCGGCGACCTCGTAGGCCGCCCGGATGTCGCAATCATCGTGCCTGGTTCTCGGCGAGGGGCACTGGCCCGCAAACCAGCCGTCGCGGTATCCCATCCCGCCATCCGGCCGCCCCTGGCCCTGGGCAGAGAAGTAGCGGAAGCCCATGACGTTCTTCGAGAAGGGAACCTCCTGACGGGACGCGTCGAGAAAGCCCATAAAGACGACCGCATGGCCGGTCCGGGTGCGGTTGAAGTTGATGAAGTCGCCCGGCTTCAGGGAGGGAAAGTCCCGCATCTTCCCGATCCCGAAGGTCTCCAGGGCGTCGGCCGTCCCCTGAGAATCCGCCCCCTGGTACATGAAGATGTGTGACCTGATCGATCGCAGGCTTCCGTTCCGCCAATTCCGCACGGGCAGCATCGAGTAGACCGACTTCTCTGGGGGTAGCCCGTTCTCGGCCCCGCTCTTCACATAGAGGTTAAGCGCCTCGATGATGACTTCCGCTACGGCGGCCACGCACATGGTCGGATTGGGTCCCGGCACGCGCACCGGCGGCTGGGAGCTGGGTACGGTGCCAGAGGGCCCGTAGGACAGGTCCTGGGTGAAGGCGCGGCGGATGTCGTAGCCGCCGCCTTGTCGCGGGGCGGCCACCTCGCGGACCGCCCGAACGATGACTTCGTTGAAATCGGGCGGCTCCGCTGCCTGCCCCGACCTGGATGCGCCCGCGGCCAACCCAACCAGGGCTAGGCTCAGGACCCGTTAATGCGGGGTAGCGCCTGATCTCGTTGACTGATTCCATGGCGGCCGGAGGTGCTGCCATGGCTGACCTGTTCTGGCTGACGAAGGCGCAGATCCAGCGAATCACGC
>NZ_JAGIZB010000066.1 GCF_017813395.1 Pararoseomonas baculiformis
TCCGGGGCTGCCGTGCAGTTCGCGCGGCTCTCCAACGTCCCCGCCTCGCTCGGTGCAGCTGACTTCCTCTTCACCACCTGAGCGCCTCGCCTGCCGCCCGGGGGCATTCGCCCCCGGGCGGCAGCACGACGTAATTGGGTGACGAGGGTACCCAGAGCCGCGACTGCCTCTGGTGAATGTCTCGGAAGCAGGCTGGAAATTCTATCCTGCCCGCCCGTTCCGTCAGTCGGAAATGGCGGGACTGGGTGCTTCATTAATCAAGGCTGAGGGCAGAGTAACCTCTCCGGCGCTTTGAAGGCGCTGAAGGCCGGAAACGATGTGCTGCGGAGCGCGGCTTCGGGGGCCTCAACAGAGGATTCCCTGCCTGTCAAGACACACGCTACGCCGCACGAGCCAGCGCTGCCCATCTGTATCTGCGGACGCCGGGAGAATGCCTCTAGCACCAAACCGGAGAGAAACTGGCGGACCCGATACGATTCGAACGTACGACCTTTGCCTTCGGAGGGCGGCGGTAAGCTCTTTCCCGCACGTTGCCGGTCATAGCCTGAGTGGGATATCATGCTGAAATCACAGCAATACCCCTGATCTGACGTTGGCTGGTGGTTCCGCGAGATGGCTGCAGTTCGCTTCCGGCTGCTTCCGTGGTGCTTCCGGCAGGCGATCGGGTCGCCAGGAGCAGAGTTGGAGCAGGCGAGTGGCAAGGCTCACAAAGCGGGTAGTCGAAGCGGCAGAGGTCCGGGCCTCCGAGTACTTCATCTGGTGTGACGAGCTGCCGGGCTTCGGCGTCCGGATCTATCCCAGCGGTCGGCGCGGCTACCTCGTCCAGTACCGGTCCTCCGGGCGCAGCCGCCGCGCCAAGATCGGCCTCCACGGCCGGCTCACCGTCGACCAAGCCCGGAAGGAGGCGATGGCGCTCCTGGGTCAAGTCGCCACGGGTAGCGACCCCGCAGAGGAGCGGGCGACCCGTCGGGCCTCCCTGACGGTGAGGGAGCTCTGCGAGCGGTATCTCGCGGCCGCGGAGAAGGGCCTCATCCTCGGGAAGGGCGGCGATCCGAAGAAGACCAGCACACTGGTCACGGACCGGAGCCGGATCACCCGCCACATCGTCCCCCTGCTCGGGAGCCGGAAAGTTGCCGACCTGACCCTGGCCGACGTCACCCGGTTCATGAGGGACGTCTCTGGCGGCAAGACGGCGCTGGTCGAGAAGACGGACCGGCTGCGGGGCAAGTCGATCGTGGTGGGCGGCAAGGGGGCGGCGGCGAGGACCGTGGGGCTGCTCGGGGGCATCCTCTCCTTCGCCGTGTCGGAGGGGGTGATCCCGTCGAACCCGGCGCAGGGGGTGAGGCGGCCGGCGGACGGGACGCGGACGGCGCGGCTGACGCCCGCGACATACCGCCAGCTCGGGAGGGCGCTCGAGGAAGCCGGGGCGGAGGGAGAGAACCCCGCCGCGCTGGCCTGCCTCTGGTTCCTGGCCCTGACGGGCTGCCGGAAGGGAGAGGGAGAGGGGCTGGTCTGGGGAGAGGTGGACGAGGCTGGCCAAGCGCTGCGGCTGCGGGACAGCAAGGAGGGCGTGTCGGTCCGGCCGCTCGGGCGGGCGGCGTGCGACGCGCTCCCGGCGCGGCCGAGTTCGGGAGGGTTCGTCTTCGCCGGGCGGCAGGCCGGCACCCGCTACGGCGGCCTGCCCGGGGCCTGGGAGCGGATCGCGAGGCGGGCCGGGCTCGGCGAGGAGGTCACGCTGCACACGCTGCGGCACAGCTTCGCCTCCACCGCCGCCGACCTGAACTACAGCGACGCGACCGTCGGCGCGATGCTCGGTCACGCGTCCGGCACAATGACGGGCCGCTACATCCACCACCTCGACGAGGTGCTCGTCGCCGCAGCCGACCGCGTCTCAGGCGAGATCTGGAGGCAGATGACGGGAGATGAGGCGGCGCCTACGTCTGTACTAGAATAAGAGCCTGTGCCCGGCCCACCGAGGCTGCTGATCTTTCACCGAAATGGTTAGCGCGGGTGCCGGAATAGTTGGCGATCGTAGAGCCCGCAAAGGTCGTCGAGCGCTTCCGGCGCGAAGACGACCTATGCGCCACGGCCGGCCTTCAGGCGGGCCGCGTGATGCGCCGAGAGGGCCGCGCCGAGCTGGTCGGCGTCAGGGCGCGTCCAGGGTCGTCGCGCATGGCGTCGTAGACCGGCGCCACCTCGTCGCGCAGCCAGCGCTCCACCGCGGCGTCGCGCTCCTGCAGGGCGCGCAGGCCGGCGGGGACCACCTCGCTGGCCGAGGCGTAGCCGCCGGCGGCGACGAGCCCGTCGACGTAGCGGGCCTGGTCGGCCGGAAGGCTGACGGTGCGCTTCTCGACGGCGGCCATGGGCGGGATCTCCTGCCGGGCGGTATGAAGGTATCATACCAGGGCCGCGGGCCGGGGTGGAAGTCCACTACATGGGATAAAGGACATTATCCTATGCAGACTGGGTGGCACTGGTGCCACGGCGGTCAACAACGATTTCCCAGGGAAATGCCGGTAGCGATGACCCGCGATGAACTGCGACAGCTGGTTGCCATTCATCTCGACCGGACCGGCGACCCCGACTCCTGGTCCGGGCAGCCCGGGGCGGTGCTGTACTCCGGCCTGGCCAGCCTGCGTCCGGGCCGCTTCTACCTGCTGGGCATCAACCCCGGCGGAATGGACGACATGGGTGGCCCGGTGATCCGCGAGAATTTGTGCGCCGACGACGGCACCAACCACTACGCTGACCAACATTGGGAAGGCGAGCCAGGAACAAGGTCGGTCTTGCAGAAACGGGTGTGCGACCTGATCGACGCCCTCGGCGTCGCGCCGCAGGATGTGCCCTCCACCAATCTCATCTTCCGGTGTTGGCCACAGATCCGGAATCTGCCCGATCGGAACGAGTGGCGACGTCGTTGCTGGGGGGTGCACGAGCACCTGCTGCGCCTGGTAAAGCCGCGCTGGATCATCTCGCTGGGATACGGTGGCTATGATGCTTTCGAGTTTCTCAAGCCAGCAGGACCCGAGCGACAGAAGCAAGCCGCTAAGACTGCCTGGTACTACGAAAGGGAGATGGACTTCGGTGAGGGGCCGCAGCCCGTAGGGGTGCTCGGTGTTGCGCACCCGGGAAAGCAGGGCTTCGTCAAGCTCAATGGAGCTGAACGGTACCCCGATGACCTGAAGGCATTCATTGCCCGGTACGTCCGCCCTGGCGAGGCCGAGGCCGGGTCGTGAGTGGTGCGGCAAGCAAGGGAGCGTCTTCCGCCATCGGCATCTTCTGGGTGCTGACCGATCCGGGCACGTCGCCGCAGGCGCTGGCCAATCTTGTTCCCCTCGGCCAGGGAGCACCTTACTGCGAGTTCCTGACCCACGGCGGCTGTTATGCGCATTGGGAGCGGCTGGCAGGGATGAGCGCTGCCGCGCTCCGCTGGCATGGTCTGCCGACGGCTCCGGCTTGGTCCTTTCAATGCTTAGACGGATTTGGATCTCCCGCGTTTCCCGTGCTGCTGAGTGGTAACAGGAGGGTCGGACGCGCAGGTAACGCGCAGGTGCTCCCTTCCGGCGGGATCTGCCCCTGCCCAAGCAGTGGATCCAGGCGCGCCGGCTCCGATGCAGCAATCCTGCGCAGCGTTCTACGGGGCGATAGGGAATGTAATCGGGTTGTTGCCGACGTTATATTCGAAGATCCACGAGGGCTCGCCGCCCCGAAGGTTGCGAGTTCGATGGCAAGGTGCCGACCCCTAACTTCATGCGATGATCCCACAATGAATTCAACGTCCCCGCTCCGCTGCGCATTCTTGCTCGATTTCGACAATATGGTCTTGGGCTTGCGTGATGGGGCCGGTCCGAAGGTGGCTCTCCGCTTTGCTGAGGAGCCGGAGGTCTGGCTTGACAGACTGATGCAAGGGAACCCGCGCCGCGCTCTGGTTCGGCGGTGCTACATGAACCCCGCAGGTTCCATCGAGGATGAGGAAAGCGGCGTCCGACGGTTCTTCAGCACCTTTCGCTGGGCATTTCAGGCAGCAGGCTTTGAGGTTGTGGATTGTCCGAAGCTGACCCGCTTGAAGAACGCCGCAGACGTGCGGATTGCCCTCGACGCTATGGAACTCGCGGCGCTACCCACGGCCCGTATCGACGAGTTCACGATCTTGTCGACGGACTGCGACTTCGTCCCGCTCCTACTTCGCCTCCGCGCTGCAGACCGATTAACACGGCTCGTCGCGCACCCCGACGTGGGTCGCGTTCTTAAAGCGTCCGCCGACACGCACATCGGCCTCGACGAGGTTGCGGCTTGGCTTGGCTGGCAGCGCGACGCTGCGGCTGTCGAGGCGGCATTTGGCCATGAGCTGGAGGATGCTGTGCTAATAACTGTTAGGGATGCGATGGCCGAGGCGCAGGCGCCCGTTCCGCTTCCTCTGCTCGGCACCGTCGTCCGAGACAGGACGGGCCGCACGATCAGAGAAAGTAACTGGGGAGGATGCGGTTCCTGGGACAAGCTCCTTGAGACCGTCGGCGGCTTCGTGCGTAGGGATGGCCCAGGTGGGGGGTTTGCCCTGCGCAGCGAATGGATTGGCGCCGTACCCACTATGGTGGGCAGCGCAGCGGCCGAGGCTCCTACTCAACGCGGCCTCGACGAGGCTGTGCTGACCGCCGTGCGTGACGTCATGGCGGCTGCGCAGGAACCCATATCTCTGCCAGCCCTGGGCTCGGCCGTAAGGAGGATAACAGGCCGCTCCCTCCGTGAGAGCAATTATGGAGGTGCAGGTTCTTGGGATAGCCTTCTGAATGCCGTTGGAGGGTTGACCCGGAAGGTAAGCCCCGGCGGCGGATTTGTGGTTCGAGACGATAGGATAGAGGAACAGGGGTGACCCCTCCAGGAAGTAGCGCCCTGGGATACATAGGCCGTCGCTGGGTAGTGTCTCAGTTTGAATTTGGCCGGTGACGGGCCCTCGTGGCTGCAGGCCATAGTCGATGACAGCCAGGACGACGAGCGTGCTGACACCGAAGCGGCCCAGGCGCTGTGACCAGCGAATACAAGCCCAGATGAACGCGATGATGCAGGTGCCGGTGCCGAGGGCCGCGCCTGGGTTCTTCCAGGCCACCAGTCCGCCGTAGATGAAGACCTGCTCCTTCGGCAAGTCGACCATAAGGAGCGGGATCCGGAAGCGATCGAAGTAGTGATAGGTGTAGCTCCGGCCGGCGAGATAGAGCCAAGTCGCATACGTCGAGCAAGCCGTGCAGCTTGCGAAGAGTGCCAACGGCTTTAGCGAGCAGGCCGACAAGCTCATTCCCCGGCTGCAGACCCTGGCGGCATAGGCGGGGAAGACCTGGGAGCTTCATCGGCAGGCCAGGCTGCGTGCGGTCGAGCGCCTGGATATGCGATTTCTCATCGACCGACAGCACCAGCGCACGATCCGGCGGATCGAGGTAGAGGCCCACGATATCCTGCACCGTGGCGGCGAACTGCGGATCGTTCGACAGTTTGAATGTCCGGACACGGTGCGGCTTTGACCCGTGCGCCGCCCAGATCCGCTGCACGCTGCGGTGGCTGACCCCGGCCGCCCTGGCCATCGTCCGTCCGGTCCAGTGCGTCGCCTCAGCCGGCGGCGCGGCGAGGGTCATTTCCACGATCCGTTCAACCGTAGCTGGTCGGCCTTGAATAACCAGCAACCTGTTGATCTGGAGCAGGAAAGTTCGGGATTTGGGATGCTGGAATTGCAGGGTTCAGTTGGAACGATGCGGTATTCCTGCGATTCTGTCAGCCATGAA
>NZ_JAGIZB010000067.1 GCF_017813395.1 Pararoseomonas baculiformis
CCCCGCCGCCGCGGCAGGCCACCCAAGGCCAGGCACGCCGACCTCAGTCCCAACACATGAGGACCAGCCGATCTGGGGAATTTTCAGCCAGCGCTTCTGAGGAAATCCACCTCAGCATTGACAACCGACGAACCCGTTGCCCTTCCGGCGGACCTCGGTGCCGCGCTCCTGGCCACGCTGCCCGCGCCGCCTCCGTCGACCTCACTCCCGTCGCGCACCGCTCTGGCAAGGGAGCGGGCCCTCTCCGCCCTGGGCCGCGCCATGTTCCTGCGTGGCGAGCTGGCCTCCAACAATCTCGAGACCTTCGGTCCGCTCATCCGCGAGGCGCTGCGGCGGGCGGGCATCCCGCTCGAGAAGGGCGAGGAGCCGGCGATCCTGGAAGCGGGCACGCAGGGCGCCATCGCGGGCCTGCGCGAGGCCGCCGCACAGGAGCGGGGCTCCCGACACGCGCCGGCGGGAGCCCCGGCAACCCTCCCCTCCGCTCATGGCGAGGTGGCATCCCCTGCCCCGTCCCTGTCGCCCGTGCCAGCAGCAGCAGCAGCAGCAGCAGCAGCAGCAGCAGCAGCAGCAGCAGCAGCAGCAGCAGGGCCGTGCGGGCCGCCCGCCTCCAACGCGCAAGCCCCACTGTCCCCGGACACGCCGCTCAGCGTCGCCTTTATCGCGTTCCGGAAGGCCAAGCGCGTGGACCGGGCGTGGCAGGCCAGTGCGGAGCGGGATGCCGAGACCACGATCCGGCTCTTTACCGAGTTCTTCGGCGACGTGCCCCTCCGTGGCCTCACGCGCGAGCTTGTCCGCGAGTTCCGCGGCAACCTCCATGAGATCTGCTCGGACTGGGGCCAGGCGGCCGAGTACGCGGATCCCGACGACCCGCATGGCAACCGGCGGGTGAGCGCCCTGGAGGCGCTGCGGATCTCACGCGCCCGGCCAGCGACCGTGAAGCGCCTCTCGACCAAGACCATCAACAAGAACACGAGCACGCTGAGCGGACTGTGGCGGTGGGCGCAGAGCGACGCCGGCTGTGAGGGCCTTCCGCACCCGACCCAGGGCATGCAGAAGAAGGCCAAGGGCGCCGCCCAGCGCCAGGCGGCGAAGGATGCGCGCGAGGCGTTCCGCGTCTCAGAGGTCCAGCAGTTGCTCACCTCGGAGATGTGGCGGGGGTGGTCACCGCTCGGTGGCTCTGACCGCTCCTGCCTGCGGCCTGCCGGCCAGGCCTCCCGGTACTTCGGCGTCCTCTTCGGCGCCTACATGGGCATGCGTGAGCGCGAGATCGTCCAGCTCCGCCGGGGCGACGTCGAGGTGCTTGGCGACGACCTCGTCCTGCTCCACATCCGCCCGCTCGCCGGGGCCGACTACGCGGCCGAGCTCGGGATCGGCCGCCACCGCCAGGCCGAGACCGAGAACGTCCTCAAGACCCGTGCGGCGGACCGGGTCGTGCCCCTGCACCCGGTCGTGCTGCGGCTCGGCTTCCTCCAGTACCTTCAGCTCAGGGGTGGGCCGGACTCCGACTTCCTCTTCGATGACGTTGCCTCGCCGGAGAAGGGCGCACGCAACCTCTCGCGGTCCTTCCTGGCCCTCCGCCGGGCGCTAGGCATCACACGGCCAGGCCTCGACTTCCACTCCCTGCGTCACTCGGCAAGGACCATGCTGAACGGATTGCGCGTGAGCCGGGACGACCTCGACCTGATCTTTGGCCACGAGAACACCTCCGACATGTGCGCGAGGTGTACCAGAAGGGGAACTGGCACCGTCCCCTATCGGAGGCACTGGCGCGGTTGGTGTGGGGAATTGCCGAGCTCGGTGAGGATCCGCGCGCGCTGGACCAGATGCGGCAGGATGGCTTCGTTCTGTGCCGGTGACGGGGATGCTGGTCGTCGCGCTTCTAGGGGCGTGGGCAGCGCGGCCCGGCGCGCCCCAGGGGCACGCATGCTGATCACATGCACGCCGGCGCTTCGCTTGAGAGAAAGCCGTATCCGTTCCTTCTGGTCTCGCCGTGAGCAGAACGTCTGCCCCCGGCCGACCTGGTTCTTCCGCGATGCGCCCATCCCGGTCATTGACCGTCGAGCGGTCCTTTCCCGAAACCGGACATGCGATCCGCACTTGGAGGATTGCGGGAGCGTAGCGTCGTTCAGGCCTCCGGATCGTGTCAGCCTCTGATGAGCCCCCGGATCCGGCTGGCTAGCGTATCCATCGCGAATGGCTTTGTCAGCATGTGCATGCCCGGCTCCAGATGGCCGTGGTTGATGACGGCGTTCTCCGCATAGCCGGTAATGAACAGCACCTTCAGACCAGGCCGCACCGCCCTTCCCGCCTCCGCCAGCTGACGGCCGTTCATGCCGCCGGGCAGGCCAACATCGGTGACCAGGAGGTGGATTCGTGCGTTGGACTGCAACACTTTCAGTGCGGCTGGACCGGCTGCGGCCTCAATCGCTGTGTAGCCCAGCTCCTCCAGCACCTCGGTGACCAGCATCCGCACGGTCGGCTCGTCATCGACCACCAGTACGGTCTCACCCTGCTCGGCCCGTGGCGCTTCGGTCCGCCTCGCGATTTCCGTGACTTCCGCGGCCTCCGCGGCGCCGAGGTGCCGGGGCAGGTAAAGGCACATGGTCGTGCCCTGGCCCAGTTCGGAATAGATGCGGACCTGCCCGCTCGACTGGCGAACAAACCCGTAAATCGTAGAGAGGCCCAGTCCTGTGCCCTGGCCGATGGGCTTGGTTGTGAAGAAAGGGTCGAAGGCACGCTCGATCACCTCGGGCGGCATGCCAGAACCAGTATCACTCACGCAGAGCGAGGCGTATTGGCCGGCAGGCAGGTCACGGTCCTGCGCAGCGCGCTCGTCAAGCCAGCGGTTGCCCGTCTCGATCGTCAGCTTTCCGCCATTGGGCATCGCGTCTCTGGCATTGATGCACAAGTTCAGCAGCGCGTTCTCAAACTGGTTTGTGTCTACCAGGGTGGTCCAGAGCCCGCCTGCCGCCACCACCTCAACTACCACGTTCGGTCCCATGGTGCGGCGGATCAGATCCTCCATGCCCGCGACCAGCCGGTTGATATCCGTGGGTCTGGGATGGAGCGCCTGCCGCCGCGAGAAGGCGAGGAGCCGGTGTGTCAGCGTTGCCGCCCGCTTAGACGCGCCTTGGGCCGCGATGATGTAGCGCTCCAGCTCGCCAATCCTCCCTTGCGCCACCCGCGTCCGCAACAGCTCAAGGCTACCGGTGATCCCGGCCAGCAGGTTGTTGAAGTCGTGCGCGATGCCGCCCGTGAGCTGGCCCACGGCCTCCATCTTCTGGGCTTGGCGCAGTGCCTCTTCGGCCTTCATCCGGTCCTGGACGGCCTCCTCAATCCGCGCCTCCAGCGTGAGGTTAAGTTCGTGCAGTTCCGCGTTGGCCTTTTCGGCGGCCCTGCGCGCCTCCAGGAGCTCCCGCTCGTACCGCCGGCGGTCGGAGGCGTTGAAAACCGTTACTCGGGTGAACCGCACCCTTCCGTCGCCATCGCGACGCTCGACCGCATTGACCAGCATAGGCAGGGGTGAGCCGCTGGCGCTGACGAGGTCGAGCGCAACCTCGTTGAAGAAGCCCTGCATGCGTAGTAGGGGCGCGAAGTGGGTTTCGTAGTAGATCTTCCCGGCAATGTTTAGAAGATCCTGAAAGCGGCGCCCGACTAGCTGGTCACGCCTATAGCCCGTCCACACCATGAAGGTCTGATTGGCTTTTGTGATACGTCCCGCAGGGTCAGCAGAGAGGTAGCCACAGGGTGCGTTCTCGAAGAGGTCCTCAAGGTCCTCTACGTCCTGTGGCGCGGAGCTGGAAGTTCCTTCGCTCAAGCTGCGTGGCTTAGAAATGCTTTGATGGCAGTGATGGTCTCCTCGGGGGCGCTCAGGTTCGGGCAGTGCCCAGTGGCCCTGAGGAGCACGAACTCGCTGCCAGGAATCGCGCGGTGCACGTATTCTCCGACGCACGGTGGAGCGATCACGTCTTCTGAGCACTGGAGAATAAGCGAGCGGGCCCTGACCCCGGCCAGATCAGCGCGGTTGTCGGAGAGGAAGGTGGTCCGGGCGAAGCGCTTGGCGATCTCGGGATCAGTGCGGCAGAAGCTGTTCGTCAGCTCCTCGCCCAACTCGGGGCGGTCCGGATTGCCCATGATGACCGGCGCCATGGCCCGGGACCATCCCATATGGTTGCTGTCCAGGAACTCCAACAGCTCGTGGATCTGCCCCTCGCTAAACCCGCCCACATAGTCGTCATCATCGATATATCGGGGAGAGGGTCCGACCAGGACGAGCGTGTCGAAGAGGTCGCGAGCTTTCTTTGCGGCCAGCACTCCGATCATGGCACTCACAGAGTGACCCACGAAAGTGCCACCCTGGATCTCCGGTTCTCGGCAGAGCTCGATCACATCGTCCGCATATCCATCCAACGAAGAATACTTTTCAGGACTGTATGCCGAGAGATCGGACCCGCCTGCGCCCATATGGTCGAACAGCACGATCCGGTAGCAATCGGCGAATGCTGGTGCGACGAAGCGCCACATGTTCTGGTCACAACCGAAGCCGTGGGCGAAGATCAATGCTTTTGAGCCGGAGCCGCTCACGTTCACGTTATGCTGCCGCGAAACAGACAACGTCCATTCTCCTACCGCTTACCCGCTAGGTGGCTATCTACAGAAGGTCATAGTGGGGCAAAAGGCGTCTTAGGTGGACGGCCGTACTAGCCGCGCGGAGCATCCGAATTTGAGTGGTGAAGTCGGACCTGCCCACTGGAGCGGCTCCCGAGCCTGACGCGGCCTCCTGCCGCAGACAGCCTCCGCTCGCCGAGGGACCCTCTGGGTCTTGATACGGTCCGAAAGAATGAGAGCGATTCAGGATCGGGCGTGAACCGCCGGACGGTGGTAAGGTCTCGGGACGTCAGCTTTCCAGCGCTCGCCCTCGTAAAGCACCATCCCGCTTCCGGCCAGGATGCTCGTTCCCGGAGCGGAGCTTGGCCCAACCCATGGCCATGCTGCCCGCCGCGACAAGCACGTCTCTGTAGAACGTTTTAGGAACGTCGGCTAACCTTCCCGCCTAGCCAGGGAGCGAATCGGCGTGCTGACTCTCTACCCTTCCCCTCCTTCCCGCGTCACGCATGAGGCCGGCCGTGCGGAACTCATGCTGATCTGGGAGAGCCTTGATCCGCCAGGGCGGAAGGTCCTGATCGCCCAGGCGCGCGCTGACGCAGAGGTCACCGGGCCCATGCCTGCCGTGGGAGCCCGGGAACCCGCTGCCATGGAGGGCAGCCATGGCGCATGAACGGCCCTACGCCCCCAAAGCCTGCGAGACCTGGCCCGCCCACCTGCTGCAGGCGGTCGGGGAGGCCTTCCGCCAGGCATCGGCCGAGGGACTGGGCAGCGAGGCCCGGCTTGAACGCACAGAGGCGGCCTATGTAGCGGCCGGCGGGGCACCGGACAGCGCGGGCGACCAGGTGCTCGACACGGTGGCCTCGCTCGCCGAGCCTACCGAGAGCGGCGACCAACTCGAGCTCTTCGAGTGGAAGCTGCTGTAACCACGCCCTCCGACATGCCTGGCGACCTCCCCGCCGGCCAGGGCTGCCGTTTTGCTTTCTCGAATGACGTTGTTGCCGCCGGAGTGAATCTGACCCGGTCGCCGGTTGGAATCTGACCCAGGTCTAGGGTGCCCCGTCGTGGTGATGGGGGGCCGGATGGTCGGAGAGGAACTGGCGTTGGAGATCCGGGTGT
>NZ_JAGIZB010000068.1 GCF_017813395.1 Pararoseomonas baculiformis
GATCCTCGCCCACCTCAGGACCCTTTTGATCGCCCTCCTTGGCGCTCTCATTCAGAAAATGGGTCGGCCAGACTACCAGCCGGTTACGATCCAGACGGCCTGAGGAGGTTATTCAAGGCCGACCTATTAACAGCTTCATTACGCGCAAGACAAACACCACGATCTCGTCTCGGAGCGGCTTTGCTTATGGAAGAGTGCAGGTTGCTGAGCCGCGCTGCGACACTCACAACCCGGCTTTCTCCCACGGCCTGCTCTTTTTGATCCCGAAACACCTGGACAGATTATTGGGTGGAAACCCGCCTTACATACAGCGAAAATATGTCCTTCCAGAGATTTTCACTCGCGGGCCGCTCGCTGCATACTCTCGACTAGTCCACGAGGCTGCACCTGCAGCCCGGTTCCAGATTATGGGAGAAGCGTTCAGGCACCTGCGCCTCAAAATGCCAAGCTGGATTACCCGACCACCCGATTCGAAGAGGTACCGCAGTTTCAAAGGGGCTCCTGCAGCAAAGCTCCGAGCACGAGCACTGATCC
The DNA here is from genome assembly GCF_017813395.1 of Pararoseomonas baculiformis. Taxonomy (GTDB): domain Bacteria; phylum Pseudomonadota; class Alphaproteobacteria; order Acetobacterales; family Acetobacteraceae; genus Roseomonas; species Roseomonas baculiformis. The sequence goes on from NZ_JAGIZB010000068.1 coordinate 535, forward strand.
CCGGCGCACAAGTAGCGCAGAAGAGGATTTGCAAAGTTCCTCGCCTTACCGCTTTGGGGAAACTACAAGCGACGGAGCGGAGGAAGACCTTTTCAGGGTCGAGCGGCAGAATTTTTCTAAAGCGATACTCGGGAAGGGACAAACCCGATATGACGGCGGCAGATAGCACCGGCAAGGCTGTGGAAGTGATTAGCGTGGCGCCTCGGATAGTAACCTTCGAATCTCGGCCTAATCACGGGGCGGAAGGCGACAATACAGCTCGTCGACTGAAAACCTTGCGAGATCTGTTCGATGAAGGACTGCTCAGCGCCGTGGAGTATGATGCCAAGCGCAAGGAAATCCTGGGACGGCTCTAACGCGGATGTTAGTACCGAATAGGAAACTCTCCAAAATATTACGCCCTACTCGGGCAGCCCGTGCAGTAGCAAGATAAGCACGGAGCGTAAACTGCCGATCCCTAACAAACAAGGGGGCTGCCCGATGGTTCATTATTTATCGAAGCCCAAGGAAGCCCAATATGGCGAGGACAATGACGACCGCACCTACAATGTAGACAATATTGTTCATATCATCCTCCGTTGGGTAAATCGCAACGCGGCATCAACGATGCGCGCGTCCAAAAGTTCCCGTATAACGTCGTGGCTGCCAGTGATCAGCCAAGATCGACTAGTCGCGATCGATAACCAAGCGGCTCACCTTCGGTAAGTTGCACAAGATAGCTCACGGACAGGCAAGTCCAGAATGCTCGGGCGGTCAGGCTTGGCTGGTGTGCTTGGCGGCAGTTGCTGCGCTGAAGAGGGGCTTGAGGCCAGTTCGGGCGGAGACGGCCCAGCAACTCCTTGGAAGGAGGAGATCGAGCTTCTAAGGTAACTTCCGAAGGGTCACGCCACCGCGCTTCCTAACTTCCCCAGGCCTTATTCCAACGCGTTATCGGCAGCCTGTCGCCCGTCCTCGACGTAGAGGTGCGCAAAATCGAGTGCTGGGAAGGTCAGAAGCCGATGGGTCGCCGCGAGCGCCTTCAGGCCCGGCCCCTGGCGAGACAGCCTACCCGATTGCTGACAGGCTGGCGGAACTCGGAGTGCCGTACCTGTTCGTGACCGGGGACGTGCGGATCATCGACCATCCCGCGCACCAGAGACGCCCGCGCCTCAACAAACCGATCTCGCCGGCGGAGCTGTACAGGGCCGTCGAGAGCCTGCTGGCCAGCCGCTCGCCGCCTGCCCGATGAGGCCGAGTACTGGGCAGGGAAGTCGCCAGAAGCTCGCCCGCGGTATCCCTGCCCACGGTTAAAGCCCCGGAAGTCTGCTGATCTCGCGGCCGGTGAGCCAGGGCTGGGGGCGCGTTGCCGTTTCTGAAAACGCGGTAGCGGCTGGCCGATGACCGCTAAGGGCGCAGAGCCGCCGAATGTGCCTGGCGGGCGAACATGTCGGCCCTGCCCTTGGAATCCGAAGTTGGCTGGTGAACCAGGCCCGCCCAGCGCTTCGCTGGTGATCGCAGCAGCCAGTTGGCGGTGCTCACCTTCTTCAGGCATCACTGGGCACCATGGAGGAGGTGCATGATGCAGGGAACGGAGAGAATGAAGTTTCCTGAGGGCAGCCTGCTGGCCGCCATGCTTGGCGACCACGCAACGATGGACGTCCGGCGCGCTGCGCGGCGGCTGCGTGCAGAGGGCGCGGCTGCCTTGGCGGTCGACGACGACATCGCTGACCTGGCACGCGGCCTTGCCATGTCCGAGGTGTCGCGCTCGCCCGCCGTGCTGGACGCCCTGCCGCCGCTCTTCTGGCTCGAAGCTCCACGGGAGGACGGATCCGGTGCTCGCTGGATTGGTGGATGGGTCGTGGAGAAGAAGCGAGACGGGCTCGCCATCCGGGGCTTCAGCATCGCCTTTGGTCAGGGGGGCGTACCCGAGCCGGGAGGAACCAGGACGGTGCCATTCGGCGCAGGCGCACAGGAGGATGACGAAGAGACCCGTGCCGTCAGAGGTCTGGTCACCGCCATCAGCCTGCCGGAGATGCTGTCGCAGATGGGGGAGAGTTCTCCCGTCGCGCTGATGCCAGCCGATGCGTCGGAACTGGACGGTAGCGTCTTGCGCGGGTTCAGGCTGTCTGTGGCGATCTCACCGAGCTCCGTGCCGACCTGAGCCAGTATCGTCGCGGCTAACCAGCTCGGCAGCTGGATCGGTGGCTTTCCCGCCGGACGAAGCCGATCATTCAGCCTCGGCCTCGGCTCAGCACGACGCTTCGGATCAGCAGCGCCGGTCCCCAAGGAAACCGAGGTGCCGCGGCGTGGTCTGACCTAAAGCAGAATGTCGGATGTCGAGCGCGCCTGCAGATGGACCGGACCTTGTCCACTCCGCCCAGGGCAGCCGGAACGGGGGCACGCCCCGCAGCCCTGAGTGCAGTGGCTAGCCCTCCGAACCGCCGCCACTGCTTCGGAATTCAAGGCCGGTGCAGTGCTGTTCGCCCCTTAGGTTGAGGCCCGGTGTGGGTGTGCTGGTGCGGTGCTGCTGCTGCCAAGCCTTTTCCTATGTCAAAGGCGCGGCGCAAAGCCGTCTCGCGGGATGGCGCATCCGAGTGCAGCAAGAGGTCCGACCCGACCACCGGAGCCCCGCAATACCCAAAGATTCCCTGGTCAATCTGCGTTCGCATTGCATCTGCATAGCCACGTCGCGTGATGGTCCGCTGGTCAGCTCCGCCGATGCCGATGAGTTGCACCGCAAGGTGGCCGAGCTTCCCCACCGTGCCGCCCTCCGGTGTGTCGTCAAAAGCCCAGCCCTGGGTGAAGACGCGGTCGATCCAACCTTTCAGCAACCCAGGCAGGGACCACCAGTAGACCGGGTAGACCAGCACCAGCAGGTCGGCCCGACCGATGCGACGCTGTTCAGCCAGAACACTGGGCTCGGCCGCAGCGCGGCGGTTGAAGAACTCGACATCCGCCAATGTGAAGCGGGGGTCAAAGCCCTCGGCGGCGAGATCGGCCATTTCGGCCGTGTGGCCGGGATGGACTTCGATGCCCGTCATCATCCGCCGGGCAACAGCGTGGGTGAAGGATGCAGTGTTGGGATGTGCGGTAACGACGAGGGCATGCATGGCCGGACCTTCGGGCTGGTTGGCTTGGGGGATGTTGGCGTTATATACTCTTCGTAAGTTACGTTTGGTAGGTTTCTTGTCAAGTATGCCCCGCGCCAAGCCGATGCCCCCTCCCGCCCGCCGTCGCCTCTCCAGAGAAGACCGGCACGCACAGCTGATCGACACCGCCCGGCGCATCGTGCGCGAGGAGGGAACCGATGCCCTGACTCTCGGGCGGCTGGCCGAACAGGCGGGCGTGACCAAGCCAGTGGTTTACGACCACTTCGAGACGCGCAACGGGCTGCTGGCCGCGCTTTATCGTGACTACGACGCGCGCCAGGCGTCGGTCATGGAGGCCGCGCTGGCAGCATGCGATCCCAACTTAGTGGCCAGGGCGAAGGTCATTGCTTCGGCCTACGTCGAGTGCTCACTGACGGAAGGGCAGGAGATACCAGGCGTGGCGGCGGCGCTCGTCGGCGCCCCGGAGATGGATGCGCTGAAGCGCGGCTACCAGTCGGCTTTCCTCGCGCGGTGCCGCGCCATCCTGGAACCCTTCACCGAAGGCAACAGCCTCACGCAGGCCGCGCTGTGGGGCATGCTGGGCGCGGCGGACGCCCTCTCCGATGCTGCGGCGCGCGGGGAGATCACGAATGACGAAGCGGTCGAGGAGCTATTCCGCACCATCATTTCCGTGATGGAGCGCAGGCAGTCGGGCCTTCAACCTCCTGCCTCCTCCGAGCGCCCTTCCCGTAGAGGCCAACATCGCGCCGGTGCGCCCTAAAGTATTTTACCGCCCGTTCCAGACGCGAGGTACGATGACGTAAGTTCCGCTTTCGAGATGCTTCGCAAGGGCCACCGTGGTCGACATGAGCGCTGAGCCGCAGGGCAGGGCTGGCGGGAGGTGGGAAAGCCACCCTTGAGAAGCGGAGGGAGTTGAAGCTGCTGCCGGAAGCGGTGCTCTATCCTGCCGTTGCTGCACGCTCCAGGGCAGCAACATCCAGCTTGACCATGTCCTGCATCGCCAGAAACACGCGGGCCGAAACCGCAGGATCAGGGTGAGCAAGAAGCCGCGGAAGCACTTCAGGCACAATCTGCCACGGCACCCCCCACTGGTCGCGAAGCCACCCGCACGCGATCTCCGATCCATTGTTCGCGGTCAGCGCCGCCCATAGGCGGTCAACCTCCGCCTGATCAGCACACTCCACGGAGATCGACGCGGCGGTCCCGTACTCGGTAGGACTTCCGCCGTTGAGCGCCTAGTAGTTTTGCCCGTTCAGCTTGAACGTGACGAGGAGGGCGTCGCCAGCCCCTCCGCCGGGCCAGGGCCCAGGTGAACGTAGGATGTGTTCTATTTCGGAGCCTGGCATGAGCGAGACGTAGAAGCGAACCGCCTGCTCAGCGTCTGTCCCGAACCATAGGCAGGTGCTGACTTTCGACACACGGCCACCTCATCGATGCGTCAACCTGACGTGGAACCCGGTCGTCCAGCGCGTCGCTAGAACGCCCGTCACCCACCGTGCGCTCAACCCCAGCCACAGCCATCTAGCTTTGCGGTCCCTTCGGAGACGTTGTCAACGCCGCCTGAAATCTGACCCACCTTGGCTCGCGTCGCCGGTCGAAACCTGACCCACTGGATCGCCCGGAGATGGGACGAGCTCCACCTCCGGACGGCGTGTCTCAGCGGCTCTC
>NZ_JAGIZB010000069.1 GCF_017813395.1 Pararoseomonas baculiformis
TAGGCGATCTTGAGCGCCCCCGCACAGATGAGTGGCCACCCGAATGGGCTGACGGCCAACATCCAGCCAGCGAGCGCGGGGGAGAGCGAGGCTGCGAGGCTTCGCGGCACGGCGGTGACACTCGCCGCGGCGGGCCGCTCAGCCGGTTCGACGACCGCCATGACGTAGGAGGACCGGGTCGGCACGTCCATCTGCGACAGCAGACTGCGTGCAATAAGCAACGCCACTGCAATGGGCAGCGTCGGCGCGATGGCGGCGAGGATTAGGAAGACGCTGGATGGCAGGTGTGTGAACACCATCGTATTCACCAGCCCGAAGCGCGTCGCGAGCCGGGCCGCCGCGAAGTAGGACAGGGACGAGCAGACCCCGGTAACGAAGAAGATCGCCCCCGTTGCCGTCACTGACAGGCCGAAGCGCTCGAACAGCCATACGGCGAGGAGCGAGTTCACGATAAAACCACCGCCAAAGGCATCAACGGAGAACAGCGTGGCGAGGCCGTAGATCCGCCTTCGCGAGGGACCGAGCGCGGCAGAGGGGGGACCTTCTCCGGTCCGTACCTCCGGCATGCCCGCATAGACGAACAGGGTGACCAGGCCTATGCCGCCGTAGAGCAGGAACAGGGCGCCGCCCACGTCGGCTCCTGGGAGGATCACCTCGATCCAGTCGAGCGCGCCGATCGCCAAAGCGCCCAAGGCGGCCCCGATGGAACCGACGAAGCTGTAGCGGGCGAAGGCACTCGTGCGCTCCTGATCCGCGACGGATTGGGCGATGATGGTGTGCTCCATGGGCAGGAACACGCTCACGTCGCCGCCCGAAGGGTTGATGGTCCCGACGAAGGCAAGGAGCAGGAGCGGCCAGAAGTCCTGGAGGACGCCGAAGCCCAAGCCGGTCCCGGCCATCAGCAGCGCGGCGGCCAGCAGCCCCTGGCGGAGCCGCAGCCGGTGCACGATGGTGCCGAAAGCCAGAGTCAGCAGCGCCGAACCGAGAAGGGTGCTCGTGGCAATCAGCCCGATTTCTGCCGGGCCGTAGCCGAGCCGACCGAGGTGGATCGGCAACAGGATGGCGACATACCCGTCACCGAAGGCCCTCAGGCCGCGCGCGGTCAACACGCGGTTGTTCATCGCACCATCGCAAGCTGGCAATGCCGGATTTGTCTCTGATGGCGTGCCTGCGGCTTCGGACATGCGGGTCCCCTGCAGCTGCGCTCAGTCCAACGCCTTCGCGCGGTCAGCGCAACGGCTGCACCTCCAGGGCGTCGAAGTGGGTTAGGCTGTCAGCCTTGGTCCAGACACCAACCTGCCCCGCCTCAGAGAAGGTCCGGTCCGTCGCGGTGAAGAGCTCGTGCGCATCCAGAGAGACCGCGAGCCGGTCGCCCTCAATCCGCAAAGAAAGCGTCTGCCAGCGGTCGCGGGGCACCGGTGTGTCGGCGCCCGCGAACTGGATCCGGCGACCGTCGACGACACGGTACAGGCGGACGTTACCCTCCAGCGCGTTGGCCCTAGCGATGTAGTAGTTCCGGGGGTCGCGTAGCCGCACCACCAGCCCGGCTGCCTGATCCACCGTGCCGGAGACTGGCCTGAAGCGCACGGAGACCGCGACATCCATCGCTGTCGTCCCTTCCAGAATGGCGAGTGGGAAACGGTTGTCGGTGCGATCCTTGCTGATCTCGGCCAGCACCCTCGGTCCGGCCGGGGAGGACGGATCCTCCACCACGACCCAGCGCACCGGTCCGCCGCCGCCGGTCAGGGCAGAGGAGAAGCCGGTCGGCGGCGCGCCGACCACCGCGTCCTCGAAATCGAGGCGCCGTGGTTGAGCCTGAGCCGCGGCACGCTGCCCAGCCAGCGCCAAGCCCACCCCGGCGAGGAGCAAGGGGCGCCTGTAGACGAGCACTCTCTCGGGTCGCATGGCGGACCAACCTACCCAGCGCGTCGGCTGTTTGTGCGGTCAAGCGCCGCGCGAAGGCCGCGTCCCAGCTTCTCGGGGTCATCCACGCCCCAGAAGTGCATGAAGAAGATCCGTGGCTCGTCGTTCAGCATGTGGTTGTGGATCGCCGTGACCTCGATGCCGTGCTCGACCAGCGCCCGTTGCACCGGCACGATCTCCTCGGCGGTCAGGACGAAGTCGCCGGTGATCGCCCCCTTGCCGTTCCCGGCGGTCTGGAGGTTGATCACGGTTGCGGAACCCATCGCGGAGGGCACGTCCAAGCCGCCCTCCCGCACCGGCTCGGCCCGCGGCACCGAGACCCCGTAGACACCGCCAGCGATTCGGCCTTCGCGGCCGAGCGCCCTGGCGAAGGCGGCGGTGTCGAGACCCTCGATCCGATCCTGGCCCGCCGGTCCGGCAGCCCCCTGCATCGGAGTCGCTGTCTGCTGAAGCGCGCGGCGGAGCGCCGTGGTCAGCCGCGCTACGTCGCTGTGCCCGCCAACATGGAGATACATCGTCGCGGGCTGGGCGCGCAGCAGGTGGTTGTGGAGCGCAGTCACCTCGATCCCGCCCTCGGCCAGGCGACGCATCACCGGCGCGATCTCCGTCTCGAGCAGGACGAGGTCGCCCATGACCATCAGCGCCTGTCCGTGCTCCCGGAAGGCCAGCCAGGAGCCGAGCGCGAGGCCAGGACGGATCTCCACGCCATCCAGCGTGACCTTCAGGTCGGCGCGCGGCAAGGAGACGCGCCACACGCCCCCGGGCTGCTCGGTGCCCGGCTTGCCGAGAACGTCGTCGACTGTGCGGCGCCAGTCGGCATTGGGCGTGCCGACCTGCTGCGCCGTCGTTCCGCCTGGCTGGACAGGGGCGTGCCCCTGCTGGGCAACGGCGGGTACCCCCGCCGCGGCCAAGAAAGTCAACCCGACCAGGGCTGACCGACGCTGCCTTGCATAGGTCATCGGTGTCTCCTCCGTTGCTTTGTCAGCAGGAAGTCCAACCCTCAGCCGAGGGCAAGCTTGGCCACGAGCCCAACCGCAGCCGTGACGCCAAGGGTTCGCAGCAACCCGAGCTTGAAGTGGAACAGGCAGACCGCCGCGAGAACGGCGAGCGCCAGGGCAAGCGGATCCAGGCTGCCGAGCACGGGCATGTCCAGGGCCATCGGGCCAAGCTCCACCCGCCGCACCTCGGCGAAGATCACCCGGAGGCCGAACCAGAGCGCCAGGTTGGCGATGACGCCCACCACCGCCGCCGTCACCGCCGCCAGGGCACTGGTCAGCTCGCGGTTGGAGTGCAGCCGCTCGACGTAGGGCGCGCCGAGAAAGATGAAGGCGAAGCAGGGCGCGAAGGTGACCCACACCGTCAGCACCGACGCCAGGATGCCCCAGAACAACCCGCCCTGGCCGTAGCCCGCCAGGAAGCCCACGAACTGCAGGACCAGGATCAACGGCCCGGGCGTGGTTTCCGCGAGGCCAAGGCCGACCAGCATCTGGTCCGGCGTCAGCCAGCCATAGCCCTGCACCGCCTCCTGCGCGACGTAGGCCAGCACCGCATAGGCGCCACCGACCGTGACCACCGCCATCTTCGAGAAGAACCAGGCCACATCAGCGAGGACACCGCCGCGGGTTGCCACCAGCACCGCGACCGGCAGCAGCCACAGGCCGACCCCGATCCAGCCCGCGCGCCATGCCTGGGCCGCCAGGCGGGCCGGGCGGCCCGGATCCGCCGCCAGCACGACGTCCAGGACGGCGGGCGGACCATCCTGCGCATCACCGTGGCTGCCGCCCTTGAATGCGCCGGGCGCGAAGTAGCCGATCAGCGCGGCCGTCAGCACCACGAGCGGGAAAGGTAGGCCGAAGGCGTAGAGCGCCACGAAAGCGGCCGCGGCGAGCGCCCAGGCCGGGTTGGTCTTCAGGGCGCGCCGGGCGACGCGCAGCAGCGCCTCGACCACCAGCACCAGCACCGCGCATTTGAGGCCGAAGAACAGGGCCGAGACGACCGGCACATTGCCCAATGTCGCGTAAAGGATGGAGAGGCCTAGCATCACCGCCATGCCCGGCAGCACGAACAGTGCTCCCGCCGCAATGCCGCCCCGAACCCCGTGGAGCAGCCAGCCAAGATAGGTGGCGAGCTGCTGCGCCTCCGGCCCGGGGAGGAGGTTGCAGAAGCTCAGCGCGTGCAGGAAGCGGGCGTCGGAGACCCAGCGGTGCCGGTCCACCACTTCTCGGTGCAACATGGCGATCTGCCCGGCGGGGCCGCCGAAGGACAGCAGGCCAATCTTCAGCCAGACCCGCAGCGCCTCCCCGAAGGACGGCAGGCGCGCCTCGCCTCTCGCGGGCATGCCGGACGGGGCGGCGGCCTCGAGCGCGACCTCGCTCATGCCACCGTCTCCGCCCGGGCGCTCGAGGTCGCCCCGGGCCAGTTGTGCGTCTCGGCGACCGCGTCCCGGCTCCAGCGGTAGAAGGCGTCGTACAGGGACATGGCGGCGTCGAGCTGGGCCAGGTCGTCCCGGTACATGCGCGACAGCCCGAGCGAGGCGGCCAGCAGGCCCGCCGACTGCGGGGTGAGGTCGGGCCGGTCGGTGTCGGCACCGCGGACGATCATGGCCAGCCGGGAGAGGGGTTCCGACTTCAGACCGAATTCCTCGACCATGGTGTCGAAGGTGCAGCCCTCCCCCCGATGGCTCCAGAAGACGTCATCGATGTCGAACGGGGTCGCGCCGAAGCGCTCAGCGACCATCCGGACCTCGGACGGCGCCACGAAGAGGAACACGGCTCTCGGATCGACGAAACGCCGGATGAGCCAGGGGCAGGCGATGCGGTCCACCTTCGGCCGGGACCGGGTGACCCAGACGGTGCGGCCCTGGGGATCCGGGTTCGGGATGCGGTCGGTCCGGAGAAGAAGCCCGTTCGTCGCCGCCCAGCCCCCAAATCCGCCCTCCAGCACCTCGGCCCTGGCACCTGCGTGGCGAAGCCAGGCGGCGGCGCCCTGGCTGAGCTTCAGGCCGCGCTGGCAGACGACGACAACGGAGCGTCCGGCGAACTCGGCGACCCAATCAGGGGCTGACGTGGCGTGGCGCAGGATCGACGTTGGGATGAGCCGCGGGTCGGCCGAGAGGTCCTGCCCGGTGCGGACATCCAGGATGACCGGCGCGTCGGGCAGGCCAATGAGGCGGGAAAGCTGAACGGCAGTGATGGTGTCGGGCGCAGGCATGGCGCGTCCTCTCCCCTCGGTTTGGGATTGCGGACGCGATACTTCAGCCGAAGCCTCACGGGGCAATCGCGGTTCCCCTTGAGGCGACGGTGGCCCTCTCCTGCTGGGAGTGTCAAGCGGCAGA
>NZ_JAGIZB010000007.1 GCF_017813395.1 Pararoseomonas baculiformis
GGAACCAACACCCGCTCACGTCCGGGTTGCGCCCGTGCCAGCAGCCTGGCCATCCCGCGCCTCCAGAGCTCGTCAACCGACCACCCTGCTAACGCACAACGCCAGCCAGCTTTGCCGGCCTAGAAAAAAACCCCGGGGATCGCTCCCCGGGGTTTGTCGTTCAGGCCCGCGCCGATCAGTCGCTTGACTGGCGGACGCCCATGAACTGCAGCAGCAGCTGGAACAGGTTCACGAAGTTCAGGTAGAGGCCCAGGGCATCGAAGACCGAGCGCTTGGCCGCCTCGTCCGAACCCTCGGCATAGGCGTACTCGACATAGTCGTTCTTGATTCGCTGCGTGTCGTAGGCGGTAAGGCCGGTGAAGACCACCACGCCGATCACGCTGATCGCGAACTGCAGAGCCGAGCTGCCGATGAACATGTTCACCAGGCCGGCGATGAGGATGCCGATCAGGCCCATCATCAGGAAGCCGCCCATCCGCGTCAGGTCGGCCTTCGTCGTGTAGCCGTAGATGCTGACCGCAGCGAACATGCCGGCCGTCACGAAGAAGGTGCTGGCGATGGAAGCGCCGACATAGACGGCGAAGATATTCGCCATGCTGGCGCCCATCGCGACGCAGAAGGCCCAGAACAGAGCCTGGGTGGCGCCCTTGGACAGTCGGTTGATGCCGAAGGACAGCACCATCACGAAAGCCAGCGGGGCGAACATCGCGACGAAGCCCAGGATCGTCGGCTGCGTCGCCAGGCCGCGCGGCGTGCGCACGATGTTGAAGAACAGCTCGGCCAGCTGGGTGTTCGCGATGACATAGGCCGTGATGGCCGTCAGCGCGAGGCCGGAGGCCATCCAGTTATAAACGCGCAGCATATACGCGCGCAGGCCGGCATCCAGCGCCGCGGCATCGGTAGCGGCGCGGCCGAGCGGCTGCGTCCAGGCGGATGGACCGCCCTGGAACCGGTTGTCGGGACCGAAGGCCATGTTGTCGAAACTCCTCCTGGGAAAGGCACCCGCCTTCCCCCGTGCCGTTGATATATGGAATTCCTGTAATCCAAATCAAGCGGCAAGCTGCGGATGGCATCTGGTCGGCCGCTTGCGCCGCAGCCCTGCACCCGCGGCGGCCTTATGGGGCCTGAAGCCGCATCCCGGAACAGGCTATCACGGCCAGCGAGGCGGGTCGCTGCCCAAAGGCAGGGGCGGGCTCGTCCAACGCGCGGGCGTCCGCTCCAGGAGAGCAGCGTGGCGGACCGACGAAAGCCGGCCGAACGGCGTGGCGGCGTCCTCCATCAGCCCTGGCTCCAGCCCTGGCGCCGGTGCGGCAAGTCCTCCGGGAACCCGCCCAAGCCCACGGATCCATAGCCCGGTGCGCGCGAGGGAGATCTGCACATGCCAGCTCCCCCCTTCCTCCGCCCGCCGTGTCAGGGCGGCCAATGCGCCCAGCGCCATGAGGTAGCCTGCCCCATGGTCCAGCGCCTGGCAGGGCAAGGGCTTCGGCTGGCCCGGGGCACCGGCCGCCTCGGCCTCGGCCTCGTTGAAGCCGCTCGCCGTCTGCACCAGCGAATCGAAGCCGCGCCGCCCGGCCCAGGAACCCAGCCGGCCATAGGCGGAGAGGGAGACGCAGATGATGCCCGGGCGGAGTGCAGCCAGCGCTTCCGGCCCGAAGCCGCGCGTGGCCAGGGCGCCGGGGCGATAGCCCTGGATGAACAGGTCCGCCCCGCCCACCAGCCCCCGCAAGGCAGCCCGCCCGCTCTCGTCCCGCAGGTCCAGGGCGGTGGAGCGCTTACCCCGGCCCGTATCCACGACAAGGCTGGGGATCGAGGGCAAATGCGGGCCGGTGACCAGCATCACCTCCGCCCCATGGGCGGCCAAGACCCGGCCGCAGACCGGGCCTGCGATGATCCGGGTCAGCTCCACCGCGCGCAGCCCGGCCAGGGGCCGGTCGGCCAGTCGCGGCAGCGGCTCGGGCGGGGCGTCGCCGATCCGGGTGATCTCGATCACGGGAAGGGCGGCAACGGCCCGGCCCTGGGGATGGGCGTCCCATTCCTCGGAGCTGCGCATCATGGCGGCGGGCAGCCCCGCCGCGGCCGCGGCGTCTTCCAAACCCGGCGCCTCCCAGCCCTCCAGCGCCCGGGCCACGGCGGGCCGATCGTATTCCGCCCCCAGCAAGCGCAGGAAGCCGTCCCGGTGATGGGGAAAGTTGGTGTGGATCCGCACCCAGCGCCCGTCGCCGCAACGATAGGCCCCGGCGATCGCATCCCAGGGATCGCCGAGCGGGGCGCCATCCACGCGCATCAACTGCTCGCTGCGGAACTCCGCCAGGGCATGCCCGGCCTCGACCGTAACCCCCTGTGCCGGCCCGCCGCGGCGGCGGTGGATCTCCGCCGCGGCTAGGCCCACGGCACCGATCCCTGCCATCGCCGCCGTGGCCAGGCGGAAGGAGGAGGGAAGGACGGGATCCCCGCCGGCCAAAGTCACACGGGCCAGTGCCTCCGGCGCCAGCCCGACGCCCCGCCAGAGCCCCGACAAGACCTGATGCGGCGTTTCCATACGGAAGATGCGAGCATGGAAGCCACCGCACCGGCAATGCGTGGCGCCTGCGGCTCAGCCATGCTCCAGCGCATGATCCGCCAGCCGCGCGGCGTCGATGAAGGCGGCCAGCTTGGCTGCGTCCAGCCTCCCCCCGCTCCTCACCCCGGAGCAGAGATCGAGGCCGAAGGGGCGCACGCGCCGGATCGCCTCCCCCACATTGGCCGGGTTCAGCCCGCCCGCCAGGAAGACCGGCAGCGGGCTGGCCCGCACGAAGGCGGCGCTGACCTCCCAGTCATGCGCCCGCCCCGTGCCGCCAAGTTCCGGGATGGCGGCGCCGGGACGCCCGGAGTCGAGCAGGAAGGCATGCACATGCGGCGCGTAGCGCGGGATCAGCGCCAGGGCGTCCGGCCCCTCCACATGAATCACCTGCACGCGCCGCAGATCGGGCCGGAGTGCCGCGAGCTTCGCGGATTCGGCCGGGTCGATATGGGAGACGACCTGCACCGTGGAGGGCCGCGTGGCCTGGGCATGCGCGGCGATCCGCTCGGCCGTGACCTCCGAGGTCAGGAGGAAGGTGGAGACCGGCGGCGGCACCATGGCAGCCACCTCGGCGATCACCGCATCCGGGATAGGCCCTGGGCCGGAGGGCATGGCCCCGACCAGGCCCAGCGCATCCGCGCCGGCGGCGATCGCTGCCTCGGCTTCGGCGACGGAGGCGATGCAGCAGATCTTGATCCGGGTTCTCATTCCCGCCCCATGCCGACAGCCAGGTCTGGCATGCAACCCCGCGCGGCCAGCTGCGTTTCATCGCGCGGCCCTGTGCCGTTGGCGCGCTCACCGCGCAGCACAAGGGTTGGGAAAATCAGGCGGAGACCCGCAGACAGAAGGAGACCGAGTGCATCGGAAGGCTTCCCGGCCTCGATCACCCGTTTTTGTTCCTTCACTTAGGCTTGATCCAAGTTAAGCCGCCTTGCCTCTGAATAGAACAAAACAAGCATGCATGGGGAACGTTTGGGAACAGGCGAAATACAGATACTGCTGGTTGTGGTGCTGTATTAGAGTTCGCGGATGGTCCCCAGGGAAGCCGCGCTGGCTGCCTGGCGGGGCCGGGGTGCGGAAGCCTGGAGTCACAGCGTGCGTGTTGAGACAGTTTCGTGTGCGGGGTGCCGCGAGAGCCGCCTGGATTTCCCCTTCACGATGGCCTTCCAGCCGGTCATCGACCTGCACGAAAGCCGGATCGACTCCCATGAGGCACTGGTCCGTGGCCCTGCTGGAGAAGGTGCAGGCTCCATCCTGGCCAAGGTGAATGAGAGCAATCTCTACGCTTTCGACCAGGCCTGCCGGGTGAAGGCTATCGAGATGGCGTCGCGCCTCGGGCTCGATTGCCACCTCAACATCAACTTCCTGCCCAACGCCGTCTATGAGCCGCGCGCCTGCATTCGCCGCACCCTTGAGGCGGCCGCCAGCACCGGCTTCCCGCTGGACCGCCTCACCTTCGAGCTGACCGAGGATGAGCGCATCGCCGACGAGGCCCATATCCGCGGGATCATCGCCGAATACCGGCGCCACGGGTTTCGCATCGCGCTCGACGACTTCGGCACGGGCCATTCGGGGCTGGCACGCCTCGCCGCCCTCAAGCCGGACTGCGTGAAGCTGGACCGCGCCGTGGTGAAGGATTGCGACACGGATCGCGTGCGCCTCGCCATCGTCGCCAGCATGGTCGGGCTGGCGCGGGAGATCGGCATCAAGCTGGTGGTCGAAGGGGTGGAGCGGATCGGCGAGGTGGAGGCCCTCCGCGCCGCCGGCGTGCGCTACATGCAGGGCTTCTACTTCGCCCGCCCGGTCTTCGAAGGCATCGCGCGGGATGCCGATATCCCCTGGCCCGCGGCTTCCATGCAGACCTTGGGGCAGGCCTGAGGCCGAAGGCCCCCCGCCACCGGCGGGGGGACCGTTCCAGCCTATTCGTTCCGCAGCAGCGGCGCCGCCTTGGCCCGCAGTGCCAGCGCCGTCCCGGCATAGCCCATGGCCAGGGTCAACACGACGCAGAACAGGATCGTGCCGGCCAGGGTGCCCGGCAGGAAGGTCCAGTCCGCCCGCATCACGAAGCGCGTCACGCCCCAGGAAGCCGCGGTGCCCACCGCCGCCGCCACCAGCCCGGCCACGAGGCCGAGCAGGCCGAACTCCACCAGCCAAGCCCGGCGGATCTGCGCCCGCGTCGCGCCCAGCGTCTTCAGCACCACCGCGTCACGGATCCGCCGCCGCTGTCCGGCCGCCACCGCCCCGGCCAGCACCAGCAGCCCCGAAACCAGGGTGAGCGCCGCGGTGGAGGACAGCGCCGTGCCCAGCCGCCGCAGCAGCGCGCCCAGCGCTTCCAGCGCATCGCGGACGCGGATGCCGGTGACGTTGGGGAAGGCATCCGTCACGGCTCGCAGCAGCGCCGCATCCCGTGCCGGGTCGCCGCGCACCGTGGCGATATGCGTGTGCGGCGCCGCCTCCAGCAGGCCGGGCGAGGCGATCATGGTGAAGTTCAGCCCCAGGCCCCGCCACTCGATATCGCGGGTGGAGGTCACGCGCAGCGGGATGTCACGCCCCAGCACGTTCACCGTGATGGTGGAGCCGAGCCCGGCATTCCAGCCGCGCGCCAGCCGCTCATCCAGGGAAACCAGCGGCTCGCCCCGGTAATCCGGCGCCCACCACTGGCCCTGCACGATCCGCGTGCCCTCGGGCGGCTTGGCGGCATAGGTCAGGCCGCGATCACCGCGCAGCGCCCAGCGCGTATCCTCGGTGGCCTGCACCTGCTCCACCGGCACGCCGTTCACCGCGGAGATGCGCGCGCGCAGGGAGGGCACGCGCTTCACCTCCGTCACCCCCGGCACCCCCGCGGCGATGCGGTCGAACTCCGCCGTCTGGTCCGACTGCACGTCGATGAAGAAGAAGGAGGGTGCGGCGTCGGGCAGGCTCTCGCTGATCTGGTGGCGGAGATTGCCCTGGATCAACGCGATGGCAGCCAGGGTGGTCAGCCCGATGCCGAGCGAGACCAGCATCAGCGAGGTCGGTGCCCCGGGCCGGTGGAGATTGGCGAGCCCCAGCCGGAGCGAGGGATGGCTGCGCGCCGGGATGCGGCGCGCCACGGCCTGCAGCCCGGCCGCCGCGATGCGGAACAGCATCAAGGTGGCCAGCGCCGCGCCGCAGAAGGAAAGCGCGAAGCCCGGCCGCTCCGCCGTGCCCACCACCAGCGCCACCAGCACCGCCACCGCCGTGCCATTGGCCAGCAGCAGCCCGATCCGGGGCCGCGCGCCCGCCACGGGCTGGACATTGTCCCGGAACAGGGCCGCGCCGGGAATGTCCCGCGCCCGGCCCAGCGGCCAGAGAGCGAAGGAAAGGGCTGTCAGCATTCCATAGGTAGCCGCGAGAGCCAGCGGCAGCGGGTAGAAGCCAAGGCGTGGGGGCACGGGCAGCGCATCGGCCAGCGCCACGGCCGCCGCCCAGGTCAGGCCATAGCCCGCGACCAGCCCGATCACGATCCCCAGCAGCGCCAGCCCGACCACCTGGATCAGATAGGTGGCGAAGATCGCCCCTGCCGGCGCGCCCAGGCAGCGCAGCGTGGCGATGGTGCGCCCGCGCTGGTCCAGCCAGGAGCGAACGCCGGTTGCCACCCCGATCCCGCCCACCAGCAGCGCCGTCAGCCCCGCGAGAACGAGGAAGGAGGCGGCTTGGTCGAGGAAGCGGTTCACTCCCGGCTGGCCTTGCGAGGCCTCCCGCACCCGCCAGCCATGGTCGGCGAAGGGCTGGTTCCGCAGGGCGGATGCGAAGGCCGCTCCATCCCGCCCCGGCGGCAGGGCGGCGCGCATCTCATAGGTGACGAGGCTGCCCGGCTGCACCAGCCCCGCCGCCTCCAGCGCCGAGAGGGGGATCAGGGCGCGGGGGCCGAGCACGGCCGGCCCAGCCACCTTGTCCGGCTCCGACAGCAGCCCGCCGCGATAGCTGAAGCGCGCCTCGCCAATCCGCAGCTCGTCGCCGGGGCTCAGGCTCAGGCGCTGTGCCACGATGGGGTCCATCACCACCGGCGGCAGGCCATTCGCGCCAGCGCCCACCGGCCCTGGCGGGTCCAGCGCCACCTCTCCATAGAGAGGATAGGCGGCATCGGTCGCCTTTAGCTCGACCAGGGTCCGCTCGCCCGAGGGGGCGACGGCCATGGCGCGCATGAGCACCACCTCCGAGACGCGTCCGCCCTGCCCCTCGATCCAGGCCCGCGCTTCCGGCGGGAAGGGCCGGGAATTGGCCACGGCCACGTCGCCGCCCAGGAGGCGCGCCCCGTCGGCCGCAAGCCCCGCCTCCACCGCCGCGCGCAGCGTGCCCACGGCCGCGATCGCCGCCACGCCCAGGGCGAGGCAGGCCAGGACGATGCGCAGCCCCTTCACCCCGCCGCGCAGCTCCCGCCGCGCGAGGCGCCAGCCCAGGCTCCAGTTCCTCATGCGCGGGCGGCCCGGCTGTCGGAAACGATCCGCCCGTCCTCCACCCGCACCTGCCGCTCGCAACGCGCGGCGAGGGAGGGATCATGGGTGATGAGGACCAGCGTGGTGGAGAAGCGCTCCCGCAGGCCGAAGAGCAGGTCCATCACCATCTCGCCCGTGGCACGGTCCAGGTTGCCCGTGGGCTCATCCGCCAGCAGCAGGGCGGGCTCGGCCACGAAGGCGCGGGCCAGCGCCACGCGCTGCTGCTCGCCGCCCGAGAGCTGGCCGGGATAATGGGACAGCCGGTGACCCAGTCCCACGGACCGCAAGGCCTCCGCCGCGCGGTCGAAGGCGTCGGGGCGCCCGGCGAATTCCAGCGGGATCGCCACGTTCTCCAGCGCGGTCATGGTGGGAACGAGGTGGAAGGCCTGGAAGACGATGCCCAGATTGTCCCGGCGGAACCGGGCCAGCGCGTCTTCGTCCAGAACCGCCATGTCCTCCCCGGCCACATGCAGCGTGCCGCCCGTGGGCCGCTCCAGCCCCGCCAGCAGCATCAGCAGCGAAGTCTTGCCCGAGCCGGAGGGGCCGACGATGCCCACGGCTTCCCCGGGCTGCACCGAGAGATCGACGCCCCTGAGGATGTTGACCTCCCCCCCTGCCCCCACCACCCTGAAGGAAAGGGCGCGCGCATCGATCAGCGTCGTGCCCGAGTTGTCGCGATGGGCCGTCACATCCGTGGCGGCCGGGGATTGGGTCAGGGAGTCCGGCATGGTGGCGAGATTGGGGCGCCGGAGGCTCCTGGGTAGGGGTGCCGCCGGTTTCGTTCTGTGTCTGAACGGGATGGCCCTCGCCCAGGCCCCCCGTCCCGTGCGCCTGCTGATGCTGGGGGACAGCATCACCGCTGCCTACGGCCTGGCCCGCGGCGAGGGATTGCCCGCGAAGCTGGAAGCGGCGCTGCGTGCCAAGGGGCACGAGGTCACGGTGATCGATGCCGGGGTTTCCGGAGACACCACCGCGGGCGGCCGCGCCCGGCTGGACTGGGCCCTGGCCGAGCGGCCCGATGCCGTGATCGTGGCGCTGGGCGGCAATGACGGGCTGCGCGGGATCGAGCCCCGAAACAGCTATTCCAACCTGAAGGGCATCCTGGATGCGCTGAAGGCCCGCAACCTGCCCACCCTGCTGGCGGGCATGCTGGCCCCGCCGAACCTGGGCGCGGATTACGGCCGCGAATTCGCCGAGGTGTTCCAGACCCTTGCCCGCGAGAACCCCGATATCGTCTTCTACCCCTTCCTGCTGGAAGGGGTGGCGGGCGAAGCCGAGTTGAACCAGCCGGACCGCATCCATCCCAATCCGCGCGGCGTTGACGAAATGGTGCGCCGCATGGTGCCAGCCGTCGAAACCCTCCTCAGCAAGGTGAGGCCCGCCTAGAGCCATGGTCCGCCTCTTCGTTGCCCTGGCCCTGCCCGAGACGCTTCGGACGCAGCTCTCCATGCTCGCGGGCGGAATCCAGGGCGCCCGCTGGGTTCCGCCCGAAAACTACCACCTGACCCTGCGCTTCATCGGCGAGGTGGAGGGCTGGCGCGCCGATGAGGTGGACGAGGCCCTCTCGGCCATTCGCTGCCGCCCCTTCGAGCTCTCCCTGCGTGGCGTGGGCACCTTCGAGAAGGCGGGGAAGATCCAGACCCTCTGGGTGGGGGTGGAGAAGTCCGAGGGGCTGACCCATCTCCAGCAGAAGATCGAGACGGCCCTGCAGCGCATGGGGCTGGACCCCGAGCGCCGCCGCTTCGCCCCGCATGTCACCCTGGCGCGCACGGACAAGGCGCCGCCGGACAAGCTCGTCGCCTTCGTGCAGTCCCACAACCTGTTCCGCGCGCCGCCGGTGATGATGGAGCACTTCACGCTTTTCTCCTCCCGCCTGGGGAAGGAAAACCCGGTCTATGTGCCGGAGGTGGAATACGAGCTTGCCTGAGGGCTGACGCGCCCCGATCTTCGGGCGGACATGGCTCCACCGAAGATCGTCATCCTCACCGGCGCCGGGATCTCCCGCGAATCCGGCCTCCACACCTTCCGCGACCCGGATGGCATCTGGGCCCGCCACCGCATCGAGGATGTGGCGACGCCCGAAGCCTTCGCCCGCACGCCCGCGCTGGTGCAGGGCTTCTACAATGCCCGCCGCGCCCAGTTGCGCGATCCCGCCATCCGCCCCAACGCGGCGCATGAGGCCCTGGCCGAGCTGGATGCGCGCTGGCCCGGCGAGCTCCTCCTCGTCACCCAGAACGTGGACGACCTGCATGACCGCGCTGGCTCCCGCCGGCTGATTCACATGCATGGCGAGCTGGCCAAGGCCCGCTGCCTCCGCTGCGAGGGGGTGAGCCCAGCCCCCGGCGACCTTACCCCAGCTTCCACCTGCCCCGATTGCGACGCCGCCGGCAGCCTGCGTCCCCATGTGGTCTGGTTCGGGGAGATGCCGCTGGAGATGGAACGGATCGGGCAGGCGCTGGAGGGCTGCGACCTCTTCGTCTCCATCGGCACCTCCGGCGCGGTCTATCCTGCCGCCGGCTTCGTGCGGGAGGTGCGCCACCGGGCCGACACGCTGGAGCTGAACCTGGAACCCAGCGAAGGCAGCCATCTGTTCGACGAGGCCCGCCACGGCCCCGCCACCCAGCTCGTCCCAGCCTTCGTCCGGGACATGCTGGCGAGATGGGCCTGATCCGCCCCGCGCCGCCCGCCGCCCCGCCGGACAGCCCGGCCCGCGATCCCGGGCTGCCGCCCGGCGCGGGCATGGAGCAGGCCGCCGCAGCCGCCAGCGCCTGCACCCTCTGCGCGCCGCACCTGCCGCTCGGCCCCCGCCCGATCCACCAGCTGCATGCCAAGGCCCGGATCGTCATCACCAGCCAGGCGCCGGGCACCAAGGCCCATCTCTCCGGCATCCCCTTCGAGGACGCCTCGGGCGAGCGGCTGCGGGACTGGCTAGGCCTGGACAGGGACCGCTTCTACGACCCGACGCAGGTCGCCATCCTGCCCATGGGCATGTGTTACCCCGGCCACCTGCCCCGCGGCGGCGATGCGCCGCCCCGCCCGGAATGCGCGCCCACCTGGCACCCGCGCATCCTGCCCCTCTTCGCCCGGCCCCGGCTCCGCCTCCTGGTTGGGGCCCATGCCATCCGCTTCGTCCTCGGCCGCGGGATGCCCTTTGCCGAGCGCATCCGCCGTTATGCCGAGACACTGCCCGACCACTTTCCCCTGCCCCACCCTTCCTGGCGAACCCTTGTCTGGGCGAAGCGCAATCCCTGGTTCGATGCAGAGGTGATCCCCGCGCTACGGCAGGAGGTCGCGCGGGCCCTCGCGCCCACTGGGTGAGGCCTCCCCTCCCCTCGGCGCTTTGAACAGATGGTGGGGTCCGGGGAGCATCATGCTCCCCGGCGAGGGGTGCAGGGGAGCGGCGCTCCCCAGTGGACCGCCTTCAGGCCCCCGCCGAAAGATCCGCCATGACGGCCGGGACTTCCGCCAGGAGCTCGCGCGCCAGAAAGCCCAGCGGCCCGATGCGCCGCGCCAGCCGGTGCCCGGCCTCGGCATGAAGCCAGACAGCCCAGGCCGTGGCCTCGAAGACCGGCGTGCCGCGGGCGAGGAGGCCGGCGACGATGCCCGCGAGGGTATCGCCCGATCCTGAGGTGGCGAGGCCGACATGGCCGTGGTCACAGAGCATCGCCTGCCCCTCGGGCGCGACGACCCAGGTCTGCGCGCCCTTCATCGCCACCACGCAGCCCAGCTCCTGCGCCGCCCGGCGCCCCGCGGCCAGCGGATCGGCCGAGACGTCCTCCTTCGGGATGCCAAGCAGGCCCGCCATTTCCCCGGCATGGGGGGTGATGACGGCCCGCGGCGCGTGGGGGCGCAGCGCCTCCGGATGTCCGACGAGGCCGCTCATCCCGCCCGCATCCAGAACAAGGCCCCGGCCAGGCTCCAGGCTGCCGAGCAGCGCGCCGACAAGGGCCTCGGCGCCCTCGCCCGGCAGGCCCGGCCCGATCAGGAGGGAGGCACAGGCATTCAGCCGGGGGATCAGGGCGCGCGCGGCGCCGGGGGCGATGCGGCCTTCCCCCGTCTCCTCCAGCGCCATCACCAGCGCTTCCGGCATGGCCATGGCGAGATGCGGCGCCATCGAGCGCACCGTGGCCATGCGGAGCTTGCCGGCACCGGCGCGCAGCGCGCCCTCCCCGGCCAGGAGGACGGCGCCGGGCACCTCGGCGGAGCCGCCCACCACCAGCACCGTGCCACGCCGGGACTTGTCGTCATCCGCCGCGGGAAAGGGAAGCGGATGCGCCCGCAGCCAGGCCGGCGTGATCCGGCTCATGCGCCCACCGCCTTCGCGTCGGGCTCGGCCGTCACGGGCGTGCCCTCGCGCTGGAGCGGCGCGACGAAGTTGTAGCGGAGCAGCCTGAGCGACCCGGTGGCACCCGCGGCGGGATCGAAGCGGTATTCGGTGATGCCGCAATTCGGCACGTCGCCCTCGCGGTCGATGGCGAGGATCTCCTCCTCGGTCATGTTCTCCAGCAGGTAGCGCAGGCAGAGCACGACGACCTGATGCGCCACGATCAACACGCGGCGGCCACCATGGTGCAGGCTGATCGTGTCCAGCGCGGAACGCAGGCGCAGGATCACGTCGCACCAGGATTCGCCACCGGGCGGCCGGTGGTAGAACTTTCCGAGGATGCGGCGGAACTCAGCCTGGTCCGGCATGGACTCGCGGATGCCAAGGGTGGTCAGCCCGTCCAGCACGCCGAATTCCTTCTCGCGCAGGCGCTCGTCGATGACGAAGTCCTCCCGCGCGATGGGCAGGCCGCCCGCCTCATGCACCAGCGCCGCCGTCTGCCGCGCGCGGCGATAGGGCGAGCAGAGCACCACCTCCGGCCGCGCCGCTTCCGGCATGGCGGCGAACCAATGGCCGACCGAGCGCGACTGCGCCTCCCCCAGCGCGCTCAGCGGCACATCCACATCCCGCCCCTCCACCGCGATCCGGGCGGCCTTGGCCCGCATGGCCGCGTCCCGCGCTACATTCCCCGCGCTCTCGCCGTGGCGGAGGATCCAGAGCGTGTCCGGCCATCGCTGGGACGGCCTGGGATGGGCGTGTTCGGGCATGGGCGCTCCCCTCCTGCCGGAGCCCAACGCGGGCGGGCAGGGCGGGTTGGGGTGGGAGCGGATGGGATGGCCAAGGGCTGCGCCGCTTCCGGCGGGTGGCCCGATGGGCTGCGTTAGCCCTCGCCCTCCAGCCGCGCGATCCCTTCCTCGGAATAGCCGAAATGATGCGCGATCTCGTGGATCAGCACGTTCCGCACCAGCCGGAACAGGTCCTCGCCCGTTTCCACCCATTCCACCAGGATCGGCTCGCGGTAGAGCAGGATGGTGTCCGGCTCCATCGGCGCGTCGAGCACGGATTTCTCGGTCAGCGGCGTCCCGCGATAGAGGCCGGTCAGCTCCCAGGGATGCTCCAGGCCCAGTTCCGCCAGCGTCTCGTCGTCCGGTAGCTCCTCCACGAGGATGGCGGCGCCCCGCACGGCGTCGCGCAGCGGCTCCGGGATGGCGGCGAAGGCGCGCTCCGCCAGCTCGGCCAGGTCCTCGGCGGAAGGTGGGGCGCCCCAGCGCAGCTCGGTGTTCGTCATGGGCGTCAAGGGCGGCATAAGGATGCCCTGGTCAAGAGAAACCACCGGGACACCCATCATGGCCGAACCCCTCCCCGCCGCCCGCCGGCAGGAGCTTTCCACCCTTCTCCCGCTCTGGGGCATGGCCCCGGACCGGGACGCCATCCATCGCGCCTTCCGCTTCCGCGACTTCTCCGAGGCCTTCGGCTTCATGGCCCGTGTCGCCCTGCTCGCCGAGGCGCAGGACCACCATCCCGAATGGTCGAATGTATGGAACCGGGTGGAGATCACCCTCACCACCCATGATGCCGGCGGGCTGAGCGAGCGCGATATCCGGCTCGCCGCCTCCATCGACGCCCTGCTGGGCTGACAGCATCGTTGCGCGGCGGGGGCGGGCCGGGCAACCTTTCCCCTCAGCCGCCGAAAAAGGCGGATAGGAGGAAATGATGTCCCTTTCCCGCCGCGCCATCCTGGCGGCCCCCGCCATCCTGGCCGCCCGTCCGCTGCTGGCCCAGGGAACGAACTTCCCCTCCCGGGCCGTGCGGATGGTGGTGCCCTACACGCCCGGCGGTGTCTCGGACATCACCGCCCGCCTGATCGCGGAGCCGCTGGCCGCCCAGTGGGGGTACCCCGTGCCGGTGGAGAACCGCGCCGGGGCGGATGGCATCATCGGCACCGACGTGATCGCGAAATCCGCGCCGGACGGGCACACCCTCGGCCTCGTCTCGGTGGGCCACCCGGTCAACGCGGCCTTCTATCGGCTGCCCTATGACACGATGAAGGACTTCTCCTTCGTCACCCTCACCACCCGCACGCCGCTGGTGATCGTGGCGAGCAAGGGCTTCGCCGCCAGCACGCCGGCGGAACTCGTGGCCCGTGCCAAGTCGGGCGGGGCCGGCGGGCAGGTCACCTTCGCCGGCACTGGCGGCGTGGTGCGTCTCGCCCCCGTGCTCTTCGCCCAGCGCGCGGGGATAGAGCTGACCTACGTGCCCTATCGCGGCTCCACCCAGGCGCATCCGGACCTGATGGCGGGGCGCGTGGACATCATGTTCGACACGGTCCCGGCCGCCCTGCCCCATATCCAGTCCGGCGCCTTCAAGGCGCTGGCAACCACCGGGGCCGAGCGCGCGCCGCAGCTGCCGGACGTGCCGACGCTGGGCGAGGCCTTCATGCCGGGCTTCGAGGCGTCCACCTGGGGCATGGTGATCGGCCCGGCCAACATCCCGCAGCCCGTGCTGGCCAAGCTTTCCGCCGATTGCGGCGCGGCCGTGATGCGCCCCGATATCGCCGCCCGCCATGCCAATCTGGGCGCCGCGGTCACCCGCTCCACCCCGGAGGAAACCCGGCGCTTCGTCCAGGCGGAGCTGGACAAGTGGGGCGATGCGGCGCGCAAGGCCGGCATCCAGCCCCAATCCGCCTGACCCAGCGCCCTGGAGGGGCGGAGGTGCGGCGTGGCTAGCCGCTCCTCCCGCCCTGACGACAGGGGCAGCCGGGCGGTTTAGAAGCAGGCCATGCGGACCTACCCCTTCGTCACCGTCGATGTCTTCACGGATCGCCGCTTCGGCGGCAACCAGCTCGCCGTCTTTCCCGATGCGCGCGGCCTGTCGGATGCCGAGATGCAGAGCCTGGCGGCCGAGTTCAACCTGAGCGAGACGACCTTCGTCCTTCCGCCCGATGACCCGGCCCATACGGCACGCGTGCGGATCTTCACCCGCAAATACGAGATGCCCTTCGCGGGCCACCCGAATGTCGGGACCGGCTTCGTGCTGGCGCAGCGGAACGGCGGGGACCGGCTGGTTTTCGAGGAGATCGCAGGGCTGGTGGAGATCGCGGTGGAGCGCGACGCGGCGGGCGGCGTGACAGGCGCCACCATCGCCGCCCCGCAGCCGCTCTCCCTCGGCGAGCGATTCGCTCCCGCGGCCATCGCGGCCTGCGCGGGGCTGGAGGAAGCCGCCATCCGCAGCGCCGCGCATCCGCCGGTGCAGGCCGGCACGGGCAACAGCTTCATCCTGGCGGAATGCGCGCCGGAGGCCCTGTCCCGCGCGCAGCCGGATTTCGCCGCCTTCCGCGCCATGGCCGATGCACATCCCGGGCTGCAGGGGCGGGTTGGCCTCTATCTGTACGCACATGCCGGCCCAGGCGCCGTCCGGGCCCGGATGTTCGCGCCCCTGGGCGGCACGGTGGAGGACGCGGCCACGGGCAGCGCCGCAACGCCCCTCTCCGCCCTGCTCCTCTCCCTCTCGGACAGGGAGGAGGCCCGGCTGAATATCACCCAGGGCGTTGAAATGGGCCGCCCCAGCCTGCTCCGGACCAGCGCCCGGCGCGCGGCGGATGGTATCCGCGCCAGCGTGGGCGGGGGCTGCGTCCCCGTGCTGCGCGGCGAAGCGGTCCTCTGAGCCAGCCGGCCGGATGAGCCTGGAGGGTTCCTGCCAGCGATGCCACTCGATCACGAAGGCAACACGGGCCTGACGGCGGAAACGGAAGCGCTGCTGGCCGCCTGCCTCGATTCGGGCCGCTATCGCGACCGGGACGAGGCGCTGCGCGCTGCCCTGCGCCTGCTGAACGAGCAGGAATGCGGCGCGGGAGGTCCGGCCAGCGCCTTTCGCCTGGCCCTGGACGAGCGGCTGCGGGACCTTTCCGATCCGCTGGAAGCCATGGTGGCCGCGGCGGGCATGCTCGGCCGCGAGCTCGGCGCCGCCCGTGCGGGCTATGGGGAGATCGATGCCGCCGGCGAGGTGGTGCGGGTGGAGCGGGACTGGAGCGCGGGGCGCCTGCCGAGCCTGGCGGGGGAGGCCCGGCTGCTGGATGGCTTCGGGCCCGAGCTGATAAGGGAACTTCGCCGCGGCCGGATGCTGATGGTGCAGGACTGCCGGACCGACCCGCGCGCCGCCGGGGAGGACCGGGCCGCGGCCTGGGACAGCATCGGCACGCGCGCGCTGATCGTCGCGCCGCTGGTCAAAGGCGGGCGGCTGACCGCCATCCTCTATGTCCACGAGCCCGAGCCCCGCCGCTGGACTTCGGCCGAGGCGATGCTGGTGCGCGAGGTGGCCGAGCGGACCTGGGACGCGGTGGGCCGTGCCCGCGCGGAGGCGGCGCTGCGCGAGAGCGAGGAGCGCCACCGCACCCTGTTCGACCTGGCGCCCTTCGCCGTGATCATCGTCGATCCCGCCACGCATGCGGTGCTGGATGTGAATGCCTTCGCCTGCGACAGCTACGGCTACACGCGGGACGAATTCACCCGGCTCTCCATCGCCGATATCGACGCGCTGGGCGACTCCGGGGCCATCCGCGTGCGCGGCCGCGCGGGCATGATCAAACCGGGGCTGCAGAGCTTCGAGGCCCGGCACCGCCTGGCCTCGGGCGAGATCCGCGATGTGCTCGTGCGCGTGCAGGGAATCCGCCTGGGCGGGCGGGACGTGTCCTATGGCGCGCATCTCGACATCACCGACCGCAAGGCGGCCGATGCGGCGCTGCGCGCCAGCAATGCCCGTTTGCGCCTGGCGATCGAGGCGGCGCAGCTGAGCACCTGGGAGTTCGACCTCGTCGGCGGCACAGGCTCCCGCGCCGGACCGCTGGCGACGCATCTGCCCCTGGTGCCTTCCATGAACTTCACCACCGCGGATTGGGTCGCCTCCATCCACCCGGAGGACCAGGACAGGATCGAGCGGCTCTTCTGGGCGGTGGCGCGTGGGGAGGAACCCCGCTTTGCCGCCGAGTTCCGCGTGCGCCGCCCGGATGGGAGCTGGGCCTGGGTCAGCTCCTTCGGTGCCGTGGTGGAGCGCGATCCGGAGAATGACAGCCCCCGCCGCCTGGCGGGCGTGGCGCAGGACATCACCGAGCGCCGCGCGGCGGAGGAACGCCGGGCGCTCCTCATGCGCGAGGTGGACCACCGGGCCAAGAACGCGCTGGCCGTGGTGCAGGCCGCGCTCCGCCTGACCCGCGCGGAGGATGTCTCCTCCTATCGCCGCGCCATCGAGGGCAGGGTCGCCTCCATGGCCCGGGCCCAGACCCTGCTGGCCGAGGACCGCTGGGCTGGGGCCGCGCTGCGGGCGCTTCTGTTCGGGGAGATCGGCCCCTTCCTCGGCGGCGACGAGAGGCGCGCCACGCTGGAGGGAGCGCCGATCATTCTCCCGGCCCGCGCGGCGCAGCCCATCGCCATGGCGGTGCATGAGCTGGCGACGAATGCCGTGAAGCACGGCGCGCTCTCCGTCCGGGCCGGGCGGCTTGCCATCCACTGGAACCTTGAGGATGGCCCGGGCCACATGCTGCATCTGCGCTGGTGCGAACGGGGCGGGCCTCCCCTTTCCGGCCCGCCGCCCGGACGGGGCTTCGGCTCCCGCATGCTGGAGGGCACCATCCGCGGCCAGCTCGGCGGAACGGTGCGGATGGATTGGCAGGCCGAGGGGCTGGTCTGCGAGATGGCGATTCCCCTGAACCACGGTGGCGACCCGCTGGCCTAAGGGGTGTGCCGGCCGGAAGCCACCAGCCCCGGGCATCACGGACCAGGGACCCGCGCAGGGTCCTAACCGGCCAGCCCTGCCATGCGGCGCAGCTCCGCCGGGCTCCGCCCCGCGGCGCGGAGGGCCCGTAGCGCCACCGCGCCGTCACGCTTGGCCAGCCGCTTCCCATCCGGCCCCAACAGCAGGGGGTGGTGGCGATAGGCGGGCTCGGGCCAGCCCATCAGAACCTGGATCAGCCGGTGCAGGTCGGTCGCCGCCTTCAGGTCCTCTCCGCGCGTCACCAGCGTCACGCCCTGCAGCGCGTCGTCATGGGTGACGCAGAGATGATAGGAGGCCGGCGTGTCCTTGCGGGCGAGCACCGGATCTCCGAAGCGGGCGGGATCGCAGCGCAGCCGTCCCTCCCCCAGCTCCTCGAAGCTCGGCGGCCCGCCCGCCGTTTCCAGCGATGCCGCCATGTCCAGCCGTAGCGCATAAGGCGCCCCCGAGGCGATGCGCGCGGCACGCTCGGCCCCGGACAGGCGGCGGCAGGTTCCGGGATAGAGCATGCCCTCCGGCCCATGCGGCGCAGCCCCGATCGCGGCCACCTCCCGCGCGATCTCCCCGCGGGTGCAGAAGCAGGGATAGAGAAGGCCGCGGCCGGACAGGGAGTCCAGCACCGCCCGGTAATCGCCGAAATGCGCGGACTGCACGCGCGGCTCCCCGTCCCAGTTCAGGCCGAGCCAGGCCAGGTCCTCCAGAAGCGCCGCCGTGAAGTCCGGGCGGCAGCGCGTGCGATCGATATCCTCGATCCGCAGCAGGAAGCGGCCCCCGGCCTCCCGCGCCGCGCGCCAGGCGATGAGCGCGGAATGGGCGTGGCCCAGATGCAGGTAGCCCGTCGAGCTGGGCGCGAAGCGCGTGACGATGCCGTTGGAACGTGGTCTTGCTGCCATCGCGCCGGCCGGGTTAGCCGGGTGGCGTCAGGAAGGAAAGCAGAGATGGCCGAGCTGGACGGACCGCGCTGGGGCCCCGCCTCCAAGGGGAAGGCGAAGCAGATCGTCTTCCTGCTGCATGGCGTGGGAGCAGACGGGAACGACCTGATCGACCTTGCCCCCCAGTGGTCGCGCGCCGTGCCGGATGCGCTGTTCATCTCCCCCCATGCTCCCACCCCGTACCAGGGCGCGCCTTTCGGGCGGCAATGGTTCGACCTGACCGATCGCAGCCCCGCGAGGCTGGAGGCCGGCGTTCGCCAGGTGGCGCCGGTGCTGGACGCGGCCATCACCCGCGAATGCGCGGCGGCCGGCCTGCCGGAAACCCATGTGATGCTGATGGGCTTCAGCCAGGGCGCGATGACCGCCCTGTTCTGCGGCCTGCGCCGCGCCACCCCGCCCGCCGCCATCCTGGCCTATTCCGGCCTGCTCCTGGCGCCCGAGTCCCTGGGCCGGGAGTTGCGCGGCCGCCCGCCGGTGCTGCTGGTGCATGGAGAGGTGGACGAGGTGGTGCCCGCCGCGGGCAGCCGGGCGGCGGAACGCGATTTGCGCGACGCGGGGGTGCCGGTTGAGGCCGTGTATTCGCCACGACTCGCCCATGGCATTGATGATGCGGGCCTTGCCGCCGGCGCCCTCTTCCTCCAGCGCGCTGCCGCCAGCCTGCCGCCGGCCTGAGCCTGCGTGACGGTCGCGTGAAGCTGCGCGGCAGGCGAGTTGCGCGCCCCGGCATGCGCTGTCATCTTTCTCCCGTTCGGGGCGGCGCCACTTGATCTGGGGCCCGACCGCCCGGCCGAGCCCCAGCGATGGTGGTCCCGCGCCTCCGGCAAGGAGCAGCGCGTGCCAGACGGTTCGACACTCGGCGGCGATTACGGGGACCTTCCCGCCTTCGTCGCCCCCCTTGGGGGGCGTTCCTTCCCCGCCCTCGTGCTGAACGCCGATTTCCGGCCCCTGTCCTATTTCCCGCTCTCGATCTGGTCCTGGCAGGATGCCGTGAAGGCCGTGTTCCTCGACCGGGTGTCCGTGCTCAACGAGTACGACACCGAGGTCCACTCCACGAGCCTGACGATGCGCCTGCCCAGCGTCATCGCGCTCAAGGAATACATCCCTTCCGCCCGGCGCCCGGCCTTCACCCGCTTCAACGTGTTCCTGCGGGACCGGTTCGAGTGCCAGTATTGCGGTGATGAGCGCCCCGCCCCCGACCTTACCTTCGACCACGTAATCCCCCGCAGCCGCGGCGGCCGAACCACCTGGGAGAACGTCGTCGCGGCCTGCGGCCCCTGCAACCTGCGCAAGGGCTCGAAGCTGCCGCGCGAGATCGGGATGCATCCCCGGCAGGTGCCGCGCCAGCCCACCTCCTGGGAGCTACAGGAGAACGGCCGAGCCTTCCCGCCCAACCACCTGCATGAAAGCTGGCGCGATTACCTGTATTGGGACAGCGAACTGGAAAGCTGATCCCGCTTGGACCGTATGCTCTTCTTCATGTGGCGCCTGTGGCGGAACCCGCCCGGGCGGACCAAGCTCATCGTCATGATGGCAGCCCTGGTGCTGGCCATCGGGCTGGTGATGGTGGAGCGCTATATCGGCTGGCCGGACTGGATGCGGGCCGAGCGCATGCCGCGGATGCGCCTGCCTCCTCCCTGATATCCGGGCGGGCTTTCCGACCGGCTCCCGCTCGTGGAACCGGGGAGAGAGGAGGGACTTCTTCGTCCCCCCGATCCCTTACCGTCCTTTTCCTCTACCGGTTCGGAGAGGTCGGGCTGACGGCGCCGGCACCCGAGGCCTCAGTCAGCCTCCAGCTTCAGGTCGCGCGCCACTCCGGCCCATTTCGCCGCGCTTTCGGCGGTCCAGCGGTCCAGCTCGGCCTCGGGCACGACCAGCGGATCGACATAGGCGCGCCGCAGCTTCTCCTCGAATTCGGGGCCGCGCCCCTTCGCCATGGCCTGGCGCAGCGCGGCCACCACCGGCGCGGGCGTGGCCCGGTGGACGAAAAGCCCGGTCCAGAGCCCCACGTCATAGCCGGGCAGCCCGGCCTCCTCCATGGTCGGCACCTCCGGCAGGGCCGAGGCGCGGCGGGTGGTCGAGGCCGCGAGGGCGCGGAAGGCGCCGGAGCGGATATGCGGCGTGGAGGTGGCGGTGCTGTCGAAGCCGAAATCCACCTCGCCGGCCAGCATGGCCGTCACCAGTGGCGCGGAGCCGCGATAGGGCACATGGGTGGCCTCGATCCCCGCCATCCTCAGAAAGGTGGCGCCCGCGAAATGGGAGGAGCTTCCATTCCCGACCGAGCCATAGAGCAGTGGGCGGCGCTTTGCCTCGGCGATCAGCTCCTGCAGCGTGGTCGCCCGCACGCGGCGGGGGATGACGGAGAGGATATTCGCCACCTCCCCGATCGTTCCGAGCGGAACGAAGTCCTTCGAGGCGTCCACGCCCGAGCGGGGATAGAGCACGGGGTTCACACCGAGGATCGCGGGGCTGCCGAGCAGGATGGTGTAGCCATCGGGCGCCGCCTGGGCTGCGGCCAGCGCGCCCACATTGCCACCCGCCCCGGCGCGGTTCTCCACGACGACGGGCTGCTCCAGGGCCTGGCTGAGAAGCTCTGCGCCCAGGCGGCCGCAGATGTCCATCACGCCGCCCGGCGGGAAGGTGACGATGAGCCGCAGCGGCCGATCCGGCTTCCAACCCGTGGCCTGTGCGGCCGCGGCCCGGCCCAGTGCCGCCGTCCCGGCCAGCCCGGCCAGGCCCAGGACCATGTCGCGCCTCTGCATGGGTTCCTCCAGGTGATCCGTTTTCAGGCGCTCCCCATAGCCTTGCCCGGCGCTTCCGCACAGGCCGGGCATAGCCCTGCCGGGCGTGGCCGCGCAGCACTCGTCCCCGCGGCGCTCCGTGGTTAGGATGCGCCATGCATCGTCGCGCAGCCCTTCTCCTTGCCGGGCTCCTCCCGCTCATGGCCGCCTGCGGCGGCCGGTCCGCCCCGGAGCTGACGGCGCAGGAGGCCTTCGCCCGCCTGCCCGAGGAGGTCAGCGGCTTCCGCAAGTTCCGCCCGGAGCGCGGCGCGGCCGAAACGGTGATCGCGCGCTACGCCAGCCCGAACCGGGCCGCCGCCTCGGTGCATGCCCTGGCCCCGAATGCCCGCGCGATGGCGCGGGACGGGGAGGAACACCCGGATGTCGGCGGCGCGATCGAGAATTTCGCCCGGTCCGTCGCCGTCGATGCCGCATCCCGGCGGGAAAACGTCACCTTCCGGCATTTCGGCGCCCGCGCGAGCGAGGCAGGCCCGACGGCGCGTTGCCTGGACGTGTATCTGCGCGGCGAGAACCCCCGGCGCCAGCTGGGCTGCGCCACCATGTTGGAGCGCCGGGTCTTCGTGGTGATGATGCTGGCGCCGGAAGGCACCGATATCCGCCGTGGCCTGCGGGACCCGCTTCTCGCCGTGACCATGCGCCTGATCGGCGCCTTGGCCGGGAGCGTGCCGGAAGCCCCTCCGGCAGAAGTGGAAGAGGAGTTGCCGGTGCCGCCCGCCGCCGCGCCGCCATCCCCTGCCCCGCGGCGCCCTGCCCCCCGCCCGGCGCGGCCACCCCTGGCCGGGCCGATGTGGCGGACCTGATTCCCTGCGGCGTTTCCCGCGCTACCGGTTCCGGCCTGCGGATGTCCTGGGAGGGCCCTGCCCTGGGGATCAGGCCGCGTGGGTCGGGCGGCGCGCCCAGGCCAGGGCCAGGGCGCCGAGGCCAAGCGCATAGGCAAGGTTCATCGCCGCCATGGAGACCGGCAGGCCGTGAATGAGATAGGCAGCGGCGTCGCAGGGCTTGTCCGGCCGCGGGGCCAGGCTCCGCATCAGCTCGTCCACGCTCATCGCCGCACCCGCGCCCGGGGCCGCGCAGGAGGGCAGCGGGCTGGGCCACCAGCCCTGCTCCACCCCCAGATGAAGCCCCGCGATGGCGGCGGAGGCCAGCACGGCCAGCCCGGCAAGGGCCAGCAGCGCGCGGGAGCGCAGCGTGGCCGCCAGCAGGGCCAGCGCAACCGCCACCCAATAGGGCCAGCGTTGCCAGAGGCAGAGCGCACAGGGAGCCATGCCCAGGAAGCGCTCCGAAGCCATGGCCGCCAGGGGTGCGGCCGCGGCCAGGATCGCGGTGAGGATCGCGTGTTGCCGGGTGCTCATGCGCGGGGCAGGCTGATCCCCGCAGGCCCCTGCGGCAAGCCCCGCCAGACGCATGGCGGCGATCCGCCGGGCCAATGAAGGACCCCGCGCAGGCGCCGGGCCACAGCAGGAGGAGACCCCCATGCGGACCACCGTCAGCAAGGCGGCCGGCGCATCCTATGATGCCGGGCTGCGCGGCTTCTTCGCCTATCGCGACCTTGGCGCGCGCGAGGCGACGGGCGGCGGCCATGCCGCCCATATCATCCGCGCCGTGCCCGGCGAGGGGCCGAAGCCGCAATGGCACACGCATGATCTGGACTTCCAGCTGGTCCTCGTGCTGCGGGGCTGGGTGCGCTTCGAATACGAGGATATCGGCGAGGTGCTGCTGGAGGTGGGAGACAGCGTGATTCAGCCCCCCGGGATCCGCCACCGGGAGGTGGAGCATTCGGAGGACCTTGAGATGCTGGAGGTGACCTCCCCCGCCGCCTTCCATACGGCCGGGGCCGAGCCGCCCGCCCTGCGGGCCGAGGCGGGGTAGGCCGCAGCCCCCTTCTGGACGGGCCCGCCTCGCCATGGCATCCAGGGCCCGCGCGGGTGTGGCGGAACGGTAGACGCGGCGGACTCAAAATCCGCTTCTGGCAACAGAGTGCCGGTTCGAAACCGGCCACCCGCACCAGCCTGCCATGCCCGGCCAGCGCTGCGGCGTGCCGGCCATGCAGCCGCACTTCTCGCGGCAGCCTGAAACTGCGCGGGGCCGCCGGCCTTCCTGTCGGGCCGGATCTGCGGCACAGCCCCGAACCCGAAGCACCATGTCCGTTCCTGCCCTGCCCGATCTGCGCGATGACCGCCCCGCCATGCCGGCTTTCCTGCCCGAGCAGGGAGGGATGGCCGCTCTTATCCGGGCGCACGGATGGGCCGGCACGCCGCTTGGCCCACCGGAAGACTGGCCGGTGCCGCTGCGGACCCTGGCCGGCGTCATGCTGGGCGCCAACCAGCCGATGTTCATCGTCTGGGGTCCCGGGCAGATCCTGCTCTACAACGATGCCTATGCGGAGATCCTGGCGGGCAAGCACCCGGCGGCGCTCGGCCGCCCCTTCCTGCAGGTCTGGCACGAAATTGCCACGGACCTCAGTCCGCTGGTCCGGCAGGCCTATTCCGGCGTGCCCGTCCATATGGACGACATCCCCCTCCTGATGGAACGGAAGGGCTATCCAGAGGAGACGCATTTCGCCTTCTCCTACACCCCCGTCCGGGGTGAGGACGGGATGGTGTCGGGCTTCTTCTGCTCCTGCACGGAAACGACGCGCCAGGTGCTGGCGCTCCGCGCCCTGCGCGACAGCGAGGCGCGCGCGCACCAGATCTTCGACAGCGTGACCGACCACGCCATCATCGCCCTCGGCCTCGATGGACGGATCACCAGCTGGAACGAGGGCGCGCGGCGGATCATGGGCTGGACCGAGGAGGAGATGCTCGGCCAGCCGATCGACCTGATCTTCACCGATGAGGACCGCGCGGGCGGCCGCCCGGCGACGGAGATGCAGGAGGCCGGGGAGCTTGGCCGTTCCCCGGATGAGCGGTGGCATAGGCGCCGCGACGGCGAGGTCTTCTGGGCGGCGGGAGCCATGACCCCGCTGCATGACGATGCCGGCGCGCTGGTCGGCTTCGTCAAGGTGATGCGCGACCGCACGGAGGAACGCCAGGCGGCGCGGGACCTTGCCGAGAGCGAGGCCCGCTTCCGGGAGGTGGCCGAAGCCTTCCCCGGCTTCCTATGGACCGCCGGGTCCGACGGAGGGATCACATATACCAGCCGCCGCTGGCATGAGTATTCGGGCGCTACCCTGGAGCAGACCCTCGGCCCGGGCTGGGCCGACTTCGTCTATCCCGATGACCGCCCGATCGCCGCGGCGCGCTGGGCCGAGGCACTCGTTACCGGCACGCCCTACGAAGTGGAGTTCCGGCTGCACCGTGCGGATGACACCTGGCGCTGGTGGCTGGCCCGCGCCCTGCCCACGCGGGGCGAGGATGGCAGCGTGCTGCGCTGGATCGGCGCCTGCACCGACATCCAGGAGATCGTCGAGGCGCGCGAGACCCTCGCCCGCTCGCGTGAGGAGCTGGAGGCGCTGATCGAGGAGCGCACCCGCGACCGCGACCGCATGTGGCGCCTCTCGACGGACATCATGCTGGTGGCCGATTTCCAGGCCCGGATCTTCGCCGTGAACCCGGCCTGGACGAGCCTGCTGGGCTGGGAAAGCTCCGAGCTGATGGGCGCCGACTTCATGGGCCTCGTCCACCCGGATGATGTCGCCCCCACCCTCGCGGAGGTGGCCCGGCTGGAGCAGGGCATCACCACGCTGCGCTTCGAGAACCGCTACCGCGCCAGGGACGGCAGCTATCGCTGGCTCTCCTGGACCGCCGTGCCGGACGAGAGCTTCATCCATGCCGTGGGCCGCGACATCCAGGCGGAGAAGGAAGCGGCCGAGGCGCTGCAGGCCACCGAGGCCGCGCTGCGCCAGGCGCAGAAGATGGAGGCGGTCGGCCAGCTCACCGGCGGGATCGCGCATGACTTCAACAACCTGCTGACAGGTGTCATCGGCAGCCTGGACCTGATCCAGCGGCGCATCGCGGCAGGCCGCGCGGGCGAGGTGGAGCGCTTCGTCTCTGCCGCCATCACCTCGGCCAATCGCGCCGCCGCCCTGACGCACCGGCTGCTCGCCTTCTCCCGCCGGCAGCCGTTGGATCCGAAGCCGGTGAACGCCAACCGGCTCGTCGCCTCCATGGAAGACCTGCTGCGGCGTACCATTGGCGAGAACATCGAGCTGGAGATCGTCACGGCGGGCGGGCTCTGGCAGACGCTCTGCGATCCGCACCAGCTTGAGAGCGCGCTGCTGAACCTTTCGATCAACGCGCGCGATGCGATGCCCGGCGGCGGCAAGCTCACCATCGAGACCTGCAACGCGCATCTCGACAGCGCCTATGCGGCCCGCGCCCGGGATGTGCGCCCGGGCCAGTATGTGTGCATCTGCGTCTCCGACACCGGCACGGGCATGACCCGCGAGGTGATGGAGCGGGCCTTCGAGCCCTTCTTCACCACCAAGCCGATCGGCCAGGGCACGGGCCTCGGCCTGTCGATGATCTATGGCTTCACCCGCCAGTCGGATGGCCATGCCAAGCTCTATTCCGAGCCGGGCCGGGGCACGACAGTGAAGCTCTACCTGCCCCGCTATTACGGCGAGGGAGCGGAGCCGGAGGACATGCAGCCCACCCGCGAGGAGCCGCAGCCCTCCACGCAGGGCGAGGTGGTCCTGGTGGTCGAGGACGAGCCTGCGGTGCGGGATCTGGTGGTCGAGGTCCTGTCCGAGCTGGGCTATCGCGCGATCCAGGCGTCGGATGGCCCATCTGGCCTCCGGATCCTCGAGTCGCGCCAGAGAATCGACCTTCTCGTCACCGATGTCGGCCTGCCCGGGCTGAACGGCCGCCAGCTCGCCGATGCGGCGCGCATCCACCGCCCCGGCCTCAAGGTGCTGTTCATGACCGGCTATGCCGAGAACGCGGCCATCAATGGCGGCTTCCTGGAGCCCGGCATGGAGCTGGTGACCAAGCCCTTCGCCATCGACAGGCTGGCGCAGCGCATCCGGGCGATGATCGAATAGTGCGGACGGCCTTGAAGTTCCACGCTGCATGGCAAGACTGTCCGACGAACCCGCCGCGCCGGCATGGCCAAGGCCCTGCCGGCGCGGCACCCGGATCTCTCCACCGGAGCCGATGATGCCCGCCAGCCCGACGCGCCGCGCCCTCCTCGGCACCGCCCTTGCCCTTCCCGCCCTGTCCGCCCATGCGCAGGAGAGACCGGTCACGGTCGCCTCCAAGCTCGATACCGAGGGCGCGATGCTCGGCCAGCTGATCCTGCAGGTGCTGGAGGCCCGGGGCGTTCCCGTGCGCGCCCGGCTGCAGCTGGGCCCCACCCGGATCCTGCGCCAGGCCATCCTGTCCGGGGAGATCGACCTCTATCCCGAATATACCGGCAACGGGGCCTTCTTTTTCCAACAGGAGGACGACCCGGCCTGGCATTCGGCGGAGCGCGGCTATGCACGCGTGCGGGAGCTGGATCAGCAGCGGAACGACCTGGTCTGGCTCCGTCCGGCGGCCGCGAACAACAGCTGGGCCATCGCGATGCGAGAGGATGCGGCGCAGGGCGCCGGCCTGCGCACCCTGGAAGATCTGGCGGCTCATCTCGGGCGCGGGGGCGCCTTCAAGCTCGCGGCATCCGCCGAATTCGTGGAAAGCCCCGCCGCCCTTCCCGCCTTCCAGCGCGCCTATGGCTTCACCCTGCAGCCTTCCCAGCTGCTGGTGCTCTCCGGCGGCGACACGGCGGTGACGATGCGCGCGGCGGCCGAGGGGCTGAACGGCGTGAACGCCGCCATGGTCTATGGCACGGACGGGGCCATCGCCGCCCTCTCCCTCCGCGTGCTCGAGGACACGAAGGGCGCGCAAATCGTCTATGCCCCCGCGCCGGTGGTGCGGGGCGAGGTGGCCCGCCGGCTTCCGCAGCTGCAGGAATGGCTCGGCCCGGTGTTCGAAAGCCTGACCCTGCCGCGCCTGCAGGCGCTCAATGCGCGGATCGTGGTGGAGGGCCGCCCGGTGCGCGATGTCGCGCGCGAGCATCTGCGGAGCCTCGGTCTCACCGGCTGACCGGATGCGCGACCCGCGCAACGCTGCCACCGGCCTGCTGGTCCTGCTACCCTTCGCCCTGGGCGCCGCCCTGGCGCCCTGGCTGCTGGGATGGATCGCCGTGGCGCCCAACCGACTGCTATCGGCACGGATCGCGCCCCTGGGCGCGACCGGCCCGGTCGCCATAGCCTGGACCGCCTACCATGCGGCGCTGATCGCATTGCCGCTGGCCGCCTGGCGGCCCGCCCGCGCCTGGATGGCCGAGGCGGTGGGGGTCCTTGCGGCACTTGCGCTTCTCGCCGTTGTCGGGCTGGGGGCGTCGGCCGCGGTGCCGCCCGGTGGGCTGGCCCGCGCCGCCCCGGCGGCGGGCGCCTGGGTCGCGCTCCTCCTCCTCTTCCTCGCCATCTCGACCGGCGCCGCATTGCGGGGCGCCACGCCGGCCCTGCCCCTGCTTGCCGTGCTCGGCGGCGCCGTGCTGCTCGGCGTCAGCGGGCTTCTCGACCCGCTCTCCATCATGCGCGAGGCGCTGGGGCGCGGGGAGGAACTGCGGCAGGCGCTGGCGGAGCATGTCATCCTCTCGTTCTCGGCCCTCCTTCTCGCCCTGGCGCTGTCCATCCCGCTCTCGGCCCTCTCGATCAGCCGCCATGGGCTGGAGGCGGGGTTTCTTTCCGTCGCATCCGGGTTGCAGGTCATCCCTGCCATCGCGCTGTTCGGCCTCCTGATCGTGCCCCTCGCCGCCCTGGGCGCCGCCTTCCCGGCACTGCGGGAGATGGGGCTTGGGGGGGTCGGGCCCGCCCCGGCTGTCATCGGCATCACGGCCTATCTCCTGCTGCCCCTCGCACGGGGGCTTCTCGCGGGGTTCCGCGTCGCACCGCCTGCGCTGGTGGAAGCGGCGCTCGGCCAGGGGCTGTCGCCGCGGCAGATCCTCTGGCAGTTGCGCGTTCCGCTGGGCGCAGGGGTCGTGCTCGGCGCGCTGCGCCTGGCCGCGGTGCAGGCGGTGGGCCTGGCCACGCTGGCGGCGCTGGTGGGCGGGGGCGGATTGGGGGCGATCGTGTTGCAGGGTGTGGGGCAGCTTGCGGCGGACCTGATCCTGCTGGGCGTTCTGCCCGTCCTGGCGCTGTCCCTGGCCGTGGATGCAGGAATCGCCCTTCTCTCCCGGCGACTGGCACCTGAGGAATGATCCGCTTCGAGGGCATCTCCCACCGCTACGGCTCCGTGCAGGCCCTGCGGGAGGTCAGCTTCGGCGTGCCGCAGGGGTCGCTCTGCGTGCTGCTGGGGGAAAGCGGCTCCGGCAAGTCCACCCTGCTCCGCACTGTGAACCGGCTGGTGGAGCCCAGCGCGGGGCGGGTGCTGCTGGGCGGGCGGGACGTGGCGGGGACCGATCCGCAGGCGCTGCGCCGGGGGATCGGCTATGTGATCCAGTCCGTCGGCCTCTTCCCGCACCGGAGCGTGGGGGAGAACATCGCCACCGTGCCGCGGCTGCTGGGCTGGGATGCGAGGCGCATCGCGCTGCGGGTCGAGGAACTGCTGGAGATGGTGGGCCTGGACCCCGGCACCTACCGGGACCGGCTTCCGGGCACCCTGTCCGGCGGGCAGGCGCAGCGGGTGGGACTTGCCCGGGCCCTGGCGGCCAACCCGCCCGTCCTGCTGATGGACGAGCCCTTCTCCGCCCTGGATCCGGGCACGCGGCGCGGGCTGCAGGCAGCACTCCGGCGCATCCATGCGGGGTCGGGCAAGACCATCCTGATGGTGACGCATGACGTGGAGGAGGCGTTGGCCCTCGCGGACCGGATCGCGGTGATGGACGATGGGCGCCTGGCCGTGGAGGGCCCGCCGCTGGAGGTGCTGGGCCGCCATGCCCCGGCCACGGTGCGGCGGATGGTGCGGGCGGAGGTGCTGGCCTTCCATCGCCTCGCCGCGCTGCGCGCCG
The DNA here is from genome assembly GCF_017813395.1 of Pararoseomonas baculiformis. GTDB lineage: Bacteria > Pseudomonadota > Alphaproteobacteria > Acetobacterales > Acetobacteraceae > Roseomonas > Roseomonas baculiformis. The sequence continues at coordinate 28,764 of NZ_JAGIZB010000007.1, forward strand.
CCGATTCCGCCCTGCCCGGCCCCGCGCCTGGCGCCCCCGTCCTCCCCGAAGGCGCGACGCTGCGCGATGCCCTGCTGCTCATGCTGGGCCATGGCGCGGATCGCGTGGCGCTGATGGGCGAGGCGCCGCGCCATGTGACCCTCGCCGCCCTTCTGGCAGCCTCGGGGAGCGGGGGGTGAGGCGGGCGGCGTGGCTCGGGGCGGAAATCCTCGCCTTCCTGGCGGCTCTCTGGGCTGCCCCGCGGGCGGAGCGGCTCTGGTCGGCGCTCTTCCCGGAGGTTTCGCGCCCCACCTACCAGCAGGAATCCTGGTTCACCCTTCTCGGCTCCCACCTGGCCCTGTCCCTCCTGGCCGTGCTCATCGCCGCGGCCCTGGCCGTGCCGGCGGGGATCCTGGCGACGCGCCGGCGGGGCCGGCGCTTCCGGCCGGTGCTGGATGCCGTCTTCGCCCTGGCCCAGTCCCTGCCCCCGGTGGCGGCGGTGGCGGTGGCCCTGCCGCTGCTGGGCTTCGGGGCTGCGCCTACCCTTCTGGCGCTGGTGCTCTACGCGGCACTTCCCCTGCTGCGCGCCACCGCCTCGGGGCTGGAGGCGGTGCCGGCGGATGCGCTGGAGGCGGCGCGCGGGCTCGGCCTTTCCCCGTTCCAGCGCCTGGCCCAGGTGGAACTGCCCCTCGCGCGGCCGGTGCTGCTCTCCGGGCTTCGGGTGGCGGTCACGCTGTCCGTGGCCACCACGGCGGTGGGGGCGATAGCGGGGGCGCGCTGCCTTGGCACGCCGATCATCAGCGGCCTGGCCAATGCCAACCCGGCCTATGTGCTGCAGGGCGCGCTCTTCACCGCCTGGCTGGCCCTGCTGCTGGACCGGGCGCTGGGGCTGCTCGCGGCCGAAGGCGGGTCACGGATGGGAGAGCTTGTGGCCTGAGGGCGCGTGGTCGCCCCTGGACTTCGGCCCCCATTCCGGTCCATCACCCGCGCCGATCATCCGAGACCTCGCCCCTGCCCGGCCCGAACGGCCGCGCCCGGCGTGCCTGACCAGGAGCCGCCCATGGCTGCCGATACCAACGCCTCTTCCACGGGCACCTTCGACAAGGTGGCCGACATCATCGCTGAAAACAGCGAGGTCGCGCGCGACAGCATCAAGCCCGACAGCCATGTGACCGAGGATCTGGGCATCGACAGCCTGGACTTCCTGGACATCGTCTTCGCCATCGACAAGGCCTTCGGCATCAAGGTGCCGGTGGAGAAGTGGACGCAGGAGGTGAATGCCGGCGACAAGCCCGCCGAGCACTACTTCGTCATGAAGAACCTCGCGGCCCGGATCGACGAGCTGGTCGCCGCCAAGGGCGCCTGATGCGCCTCGAATACTTCCAGATGATCGACCGGGTGGTGTCCCTCGAAGGGGATGCCATCCAGGTGGAAAGCCGCGTGCCTGAGGCATCGCCGGTCTTCGAAGGGCATTTTCCCGGCCATCCGCTGGTGCCGGGCGTGCTGCTGGTGGAGACCATGGCCCAGGCCAGTGGCTGGCTCATCCTCGGCCGCAACGGCTTCGCGCAGATGCCCTTCCTCATGTCGGTGAAGGAGGCGAAGTTCCGCAGCTTCGTCGGCCCGGAGGCACCTCTGGAGGTGACCGCCAGGGTCACGCATGACGGATCCGGCTTCACCGTGACCGAGGCGCGCGTGACCAGCGGGGGCAAGCGGATCGCGGATGCCGAGATCCTGCTGCGCTCCATGCCCTTCCCCCATCCCGATCTGGAGGCGGCCATGCGGGCCAGCGCCCAGCGCATCGGCCTGCCGGGCTTCGCGGCATGATCCGCCGGCAGGTCGTCATCACCGGCACGGGCCTGGTCTCCGCCCTGGGCGAGGGGCCGGACGCGCATTGGAACGCGCTTTCCGCCGGCACCGCGCCGGTGGTGGACGAGGCGAGCTACGCGCCCTGGACGGTGCATCCCCTCCCCGCGCTGAGCCTGGACACGCAGATCCCCAAGAAGGGCGACCAGCGGCAGATGGAGCCCTGGCAGCGCCTGGGGACCTATGCCGCCGGGCTCGCGATCGATGATGCCGGCGCGCGCGACTTGGTGGCGGACATGCACCTCATCGTCGCGGCCGGGGGTGGCGAGCGCGACGTGCCGCTGGACGAGCAGGTGAATGCCGAGCTGGCGAATGCGAACGACCCCGCCCAGGCCGGCGCCCGCCTGAACGAGCTGCTGGCCACGGGGCTGCGGCCCACGCTGTTCCTCGCCCAGCTCTCCAACCTGCTGGCGGGCAATATCTCCATCGTCCATGGCGTCACCGGTTCCTCCCGCACCTTCATGGGTGAGGAGAGCGCGGCGGCGGATGCGGTGCGGATCGCCCATGCCCGGTTGGCCGAGGGGCGCGGGGAGATCGCGCTGGTCGGCGGCGCCTTCACGGCGCAGCGCTGGGACCTGGTGCTGCTCTACCGCGGCGGCGACGGCATGTGGGAAGGCCCACACAAGCCCCTGTCGGAGCGCCCGGCATCCGGCCAGGGCGGCATGATCCTGGGTGGCATGGCTGGCTTCCTGGTGCTGGAAACCGAGGAGCACGCGCGTGCCCGCGGCGCGCGCATCCTGGCTCGGCTCGATAGCGTGGCAAGCGATGCGTCCCGCCGCGCCGCGCCGGGCGAGGCGGCGGAGGCAGCGCGCGCCCTGCTGCCGCGCGTGGCGCCCGAGGGCGTGGAGGCCGTGATCTCCGGTGCCTCCGGCGCCCCTGATGCCTGGGCGGAGGAAGAGGCCTTCCTGCGCGGGCTCGATGCCCCGGTGCGGCGCCCGGCCAACCTGATCGGCCATGGGGTGGAGGGCGCCTTCCCGGCCCATGTGGCGCTGGCCGCGCTGGCGCTTTCGCGGGGCGGCTTTTACGGCCGCATGGACCCTGCCGATTCCGGGGATGCGGCGGCGCCGTCGCGCATCCTCGTCACCGGCTTCGGGCAGTGGCGCGGCGAGGCGCTGGCCGCCCTCTCCCGCGCGGAGAAGAATTGATGCGCGACCATCTCGGGCGTCCCCTGGTGGCGGTGACGGGCATGGGCGCCGTCACCTCCCTTGGCTTCGGCGTGCAGGACAACTGGTCGCGCCTGCTGGCCGGGCAGTCCGGCATCCGCCGCATCACGCGCTTCCCGACCGAGCATCTGAAGACCACCATCGCCGGCTGCGTGGACCTGCCGGAAGAGGCGGGCGGCGAGGTGCTGACCAGCCCGCTGCGGGTGGAGCGCATGGCCGGCTTCGCGATGGAGGAGGCCGTGGCCGCCTCCATCCTCGGCGCTAAGGGAAGTTTCCCCGGCCCGCTCTTCCTCGGCATGCCGCCGGTGGAGGTGGAATGGCCGGATCGCTTCCTGCTCACGCGGGAGGCGAGCAACCCCTCCTATGCCGCGATGACGGCCGTGACGGGCGGGCACCGCGCCATCTACGAAAACTACCTCTTCGGTGGCGTGGGCGAGAGGCTGGCGGCGCGCTTCGGCACGCGCGGCGCGCCCATCTCCCTCACCACGGCCTGCGCCACCGGCGCCTCGGCCATCCAGCTTGGCGTCGAGGCGATCCAGCGCGGCGAGTGCACCGCCTGCATCGCGGTGGGCGCGGATGGCTCGGTGCATGCCGAGGCGCTGATCCGCTTCTCGCTGCTCTCGGCGCTCTCCACCCGCAACGAGGAGCCGGAGAAGGCGTCCCGCCCCTTCGAGAAGAACCGCGCCGGCTTCGTGATGAGCGAGGGCGCGGCCGCGCTGGTGCTGGAGGATTACGAGGCGGCCCGCGCGCGCGGTGCCACCATCATCGGCCTCGTCTCCGGCGCGGGCGAGCGGGCGGACAACTTCCACCGCACGCGTTCCAACCCGGATGGCCGCGCCATTGTCGGCGCCATGAAGAACGCGCTGGACGATGCGGGGCTGGAGCCGGGGCAGATCTCCTATGTGAACGGCCACGGCACGGGCACGCCGGAGAACGACAAGATGGAGAATTTCGGCATGCGCGCCGTGTTCGGCGAGAATGCGCCGCCGATCTCCTCCAACAAGAGCATGATCGGGCACACGCTTTCCGCCGCCGGTGCGCTGGAGGCCGTGTTCTCGCTGCTGACCATCCGCGACGGGCGCCTGCCGCCCACCATCAACCATGACGAGCCGGACCCGAGCATCACGCTCGATGTCGTGCCGAATGTCGCGCGGGACGCGACGGTGAGGCACGTGCTCTCCAACTCCTTCGGCTTTGGCGGGCAGAATGTCTGTCTCGTCCTTTCGGGAGAGCCCGCCTGATGCGTGCGCTGCGCCTGCATGGCGATCGTGACCTTCGCCTGGAGGACATCCCCGAGCCGCCGCCGCCCGCACCGGGCGAGGTGCGGCTGCGGATGCGCGGCATCGCGCTGAACCACATCGATGTGTGGGGCTGGCGCGGCATGGCCTTCACCCAGCGCAAGCTTCCGATCTGCGTCGGCGCGGAAGCGGTCGGCGAGGTGGTGGCGCTCGGCGATGGCGTGCAGGGCTGGAAGATTGGCGACCGCGTGGCGCCCTATGGCGCGCAGACCTGCGGGCATTGCCGCGCCTGCGTCGAGGGCCGGGACAATCTCTGCGAGAATGTCACGGGGGTGAAGGGCTTCCACCTGGATGGCTTCGCGGCGGAGTTCGTGAACCAGCAGGCCCGGCTTCTCGTGCGCGTGCCCGATGGTGTGTCCGACAACGACGCGGCCTGCGCCGCTATCACCTTCTCCACGGTCGAGCACATGCTGTTCGACAACGCGAAGCTGCAGCCGGGCGAGACCATCCTGGTGCATGCGGCGGGATCCGGCATCGGCACGGTGGCGATCAAGGAGGCCAAGGCGCTGGGCTGCACCGTCATCGCCACGGCGGGCGATGACGAGAAATGCGAGAAGGCCCGGGCACTCGGCGCCGATCACGTCGTCAACTACAACGAGAAGAACTTCGCCTCCATCGCGCGCCGCCTGACGGACAAGGTGGGCGTGGACGTGGTGTTCGAGCATGTGGGCGCGAGCACCTGGTCCGGCTCGCTGCTCGCGCTGCGAATGGGTGGGCGGCTCGTCACCTGCGGCTCCACATCCGGCGTCTCGGCCGAGACGAACCTGATGATGATCTTCCAGCGCCAGCTTCGCATCTTCGGCAGCTTTGGCGCCTCCATGCGCAACGTGGCCGATGGGCTGGCGAAGATGGCGGGCGGCATGACGCCGGTGCTGGACCGGGTGATTCCGCTGGAGAACTTCGCCGAGGGGCTGGACCGGCTGGAGAGCCGCCGCGTCTTCGGCAAGATCGTGGTCACGATCTGACCATGGCACGGGGCGGGCCCGCGGATGCCGCGCTGGCAGCGCTGACCAGCCTGGGCTTCGCGATACCGCGGGCGCTGGGTCCTGACCTGGGCCCGCGCTTCGGTGCCGCCCTTGCGCGCCGCCTGGGCCCCCTGACCTCGGCCCACCGGATCGCGATGGAGAACATCGCGGCGGCCTTCCCGGACAGGGACGCGGCCTGGCACCGGAAGGTGGCGGACGAAGCCTGGGACAATCTTGGCCGGGTCGCTTTCGAGTACGGGCATATCGAGACGATCTGGGACCTGACCGAGGCGCGCGATCCCAAAGCCCGCATTCAGGTGGATGACGCGACCTTCGCCCGCTTCTCCGAGATCCGCGAGACGGGTGGCCCTCTCCTGGTTTTTGCCGCCCATCTGGCGAACTGGGAACTGCCGGCGGTGGCCGCCGCCAAGCACGGGCTGGATGCGGCGGTGCTCTACCGCACGCCGAACAGCCGCCCGATCGCCGAGCACATCCTCAAGCTCCGCCAGGACCTGATGGGCGAGCTGATCCCGGCCGGGCTGATGGCGCCGACCAAGCTGGCCAAGGCACTGCAGCGCGGCGCCGTGGTGGGGATGGTGGTGGACCAGCGCTTCGGGCGCGGTCCACGCATCGATTTCCTCGGGCGCCCGGCCCAGGCCAACCCGCTGCTGGCGAATCTCGCCCGCCGCTTCGACTGCCCGGTGCGCGGCGCCCGCGCCATCCGGCTGCCGGGCGGCCGTTTCCAGCTGGAACTGACCGACCCGATCGATCTGCCCCGTGACGCCGAGGGGCAGATCGACGTGGCAGCCGCGACCCAGACGGTGAACGACGTGATCGCCGGCTGGGTGCGGGAGCATCCGGGCCAATGGCTCTGGATGCATCGCCGCTGGCGCTAGGGGCAGCGCCCGGGCGCTGCCCCTAGCGCCCGGGCGCTGCCCATGGTTCAGGCAAAGCCGAAATCATCCCGGCTCAGTGCCCCGAGGCTGACATTGCTGAGGACGAGCGTGTTGCCCTGCCCGTCGCCGATCCAGGTGTCGCTCCCGACCTGCGCGGCGTTGGCCATGACCTGCTCGAAGCTGGAGAAGAGGGCGGAGGAGAAGATCACCGCATCCTCCGTGCCTGCGCCGGCCGCGAAGTCGCGGATCACGTCCACGCCGAAGCCGGGGTTGACAACGAACAGGTCGCTGCCGCCTCCACCGATCAGGATGTCGTAGCCGGCGCCGCCCTGGATGACGTTCTGCCGGGCATTGCCGATGATCGTGTTGTCCCCTGCATTGCCGTAGCCATAGACCTGGATGCCATAGCTCATGTCCAGCCACTCGACATTGGTCGGCAGGGTGAAGTCGGCATAGGCATAGACGATATCGTAGCTTCCGGCCGCGATAGAGCCCTCGAAGACGACGTCCCGGGAATCATCGACCTCGTAGGAGTCATTGCCCAGGCCGCCGGCCATGGTGTCGATCCCGGCTCCGCCCAGCAGGACATCGTCACCCTCGCCGGCATCCAGAACGTCGTTGCCCGTGCCGCCATCCAGCAGGTCCAGCCCGGCGCCGCCGTTCAGATAATCGCCGCCGCTTCCGCCAAAGAGCCGGTCGTTCCCGGCACCACCATACAAGGTATCCCCGAACTCGAAGGGACCGCGGATCGAGACATGGCCGCCAAGGCCGAACAGGGTGTCGTCGCCGCTCCCCCCGTCGATGAAGTCCGTCAGGTTGCTTCCGGTGATCACGTCGTTGCCGCGGCCGGCCTCCAGATAGATGCCAAACCCGTCGGATTCGAAAGTCTCGGGCTGGATGAAGCCCCAGTCGATGATGTCATCCCCGTCCAGGGTATAGATGACCCGGTCGATGTTGTTGAAGGCGCTCCGGTTGTCCGCGCCGTTCGTGCCGATCTGTGCCATGGTGCTTCTCTCCCGTGCAGCCCGCCGGGATGGCGGGGTAATGCGGTGGTGCGGGGTTGCCGCACAGAGCCCTGGGCTGTGGCATCTAACGGGGCGCCAAGGGCCAGAAATAGGCGATCAGCGGCACGCCCACGATCACCACGATGATCGAGAGCGGCAGGCCGAGCCGCGGGTAATCCCCGAAGCGGTAGCCGCCGGGGCCCATCACCAGCGTGTTACACTGGTGCCCGATGGGGGTGAGGAAATCGCAGGCCGCGCCCAGCGCCACTGCCATGAGGAAGGGATCGGGGTTCAGCCCCAGCTTCGAGGCCAGCGTGGCCGAGATGGGCCCCATGACCAGCACGGTCGCTGCGTTGTTCAGAAAGGGGGTGACAGCCATGGCCAGCACCATGGTGACGGCCAGGGCGGCCAGAGCGGGCAGCCCCTCCACCGCCCCGGTCAGCCAGCCCGCCAGCAGGTCGGTACCGCCGGTGTTCTGGATGGCGCCGCTCACGGGGATGAGGGCCGCCAGCAGCACCACAACAGGCCAGTCCACCGCCTCATACGCCTCCCGGGTCGTTATGACCCGGAACACGAAGAGCGCCACCACGGCGCCGAAGAAGGCCACCGCGATCGGCAGCATACCGAAGGCAACGAGCAGCATGGCGACGGCCAGCACGGCGAGCGGAATCCAGGAGCGCCGCCCCTGGCCGAGCGCCATGCCGCGCTCCGCCAGCGGGAGCACGCGCAGCTCCCCGAGATTGTCCGGCATGGTAGCGGCCAGGCCCCGGAGAAGCACCACGTCGCCGACTCGCAGCCGGATCTGGGAAAGCTTGGTCCGGATCGCCTGCTCCCCGCGCCGGCTGACAGCCAGCAGGGAGACACCGTGGCGGCTGCGAAGGGTGAGCGCCGCCGGGGTGCGGCCGACCAGCGGGCTCTCACCGGTCACCACGCCCTCCACCACGCGCATGTCGTCCTCGTCCGTGTTCGGGTCGTCGGGCACGGGGGCGTCGCCCGCCAGCACCAGCCCGGCTTCCGCCACCAGCCGCTCCAGCTCCGCCGCCTCGCCCCGCAGCATCAAGCCTTCCCCGATGGCCAGGCGGCGCTCGGGCGAAGGCGCCTCGGAAGCCAGGGAGGTGATGGAGGGAAGTGCCGGCCGGCCTTCCACATCGGCCTCTACCAGCGCCGCTTCCTTGGGCGCCAGGATGGAGGAGACGCGGACCTCCCCTTCGGAGAGGGCCTCCAGTTCCGCAACCGTCATCCCGATCGCCGTGCCTTCCTCGGGCACGCGGGCCTCGACCGTGTACTGGCCGATGTTGAAGGCCGCCTCCATGGAGCTGGCCCCGCGCCGCCCGCCGGGCAGGAGGCGCCACCCCACGGCGAGGAAAAGCAGCGACACGACGCAGATCCCCAGGCCGACCGGCGTGTAGTCGAACATCCGGAAGGGCTCGCCCGTCAGCTCCTCCCGCACGCGGGACATGATGATGTTGGGCGAGGTGCCGACCAGCGTGACCACGCCGCCGACCATGGCGGCGAAGGCCATGGGCATGAGCAGCGCGGCGGGCGGGGTGCCGGTTCGCCGAGCAAGCTGGAAGGCCACCGGCATCAGGATAGCCAGGGCGCCCACATTCTTGGTGACCATGGCCAGGACCATGGTGGCGCCCGCCAGCACGGGTACCTGCACCGCCGCCGTCCGCAGCCGGGGCGTGACAGGGCGCATGATGGTCTCCACCGCGCCGGAACGGGCCACCGCGTGGCTGATGACCAGCGCGGCGGCGACGATCACCACCACATCGTCGGAAAAGCCCTCAAAGGCCTTGTCGAGCGGAATGATGCCAAGGACCACGCCTCCGAGAAGGGCACCCAGGGCGACCGCGTCATAGGCGAAGCGCCCCCACAGGAAGAACCCGATGGTGACCGCCATCAAGGCGAAGGCCAGCCCTTGGTCGAGCGTCATGCAACCGTCGATGTGACGCCCGTGACCCGGGCGTTCCCCTGGTGCCGGCCCTGATCGGCCCGCTGCGGAGGGAAACCCGGAAGGGATGATGCTGGTTGCGGCGCCAGCAACATCCCTGTCATGTCAGGCGGTCGGGGCCTCCGCCCGGAGCATGCGGATGATGCCGGAAAAATCGGCCTCCGCCCCGCCTTCCTCGACGAAGCGGCGGTAGAGTTCCAGCGCGCGGGCGCCCATGGGGGTGGCCGCCCCGGTCTCCCCGGCTGCCTGCTGCGCCAGGCCGAGATCCTTCACCATCAGTGCCGCGGCGAAGCCCGGCTTGTAGTCCCGGTTCGCGGGGCTGCCCGGCACCGGCCCGGGCACGGGGCAATAGGTGGTGAGAGACCAGCACTGGCCGGAGGACTTCGAGGCCACCTCGAACAAGGCCTCATGCGAGAGGCCGAGCTTCTCGGCCAGGACGAAGGCCTCGCAGGTGCCGATCATGCTGATGGCCAGCAGCATGTTGTTGCACGCCTTCGCCGCCTGGCCGGCGCCCGCTTCGCCGCAATGCACCACGGTGCGGCCCATGGCGCGGAGGATGGGCTCGGCGCGCGCGAAGCCCTCATCCGGCCCGCCCGCCATGAAGGTCAGCGTCCCGGCCTCGGCGCCCATCACGCCGCCGGAAACCGGCGCATCGAGAAAGACGCGCCCGGTGGCGGCCGCCACCTCCCGCGCGGTCGCGACATCGATGGTGGAGCAATCCAGCAGGATGGCATCCGGCCGGGCCGCGGCGGCCATTCCGCCGGCCCCGAGCCAGGCCTCGCGCACATGCCGGCCCGCAGGGAGCATGGTGAGGACGAAGTCTGCCCCGGCGGCGGCCTCGGCGGCCGATGCGGCGGGACGGGCGCCCTCCACCCGGCCCATCGCCTCGGCCGAGAGGTCGAAGACGGTGACCCCATGGCCTGCCTTCACCAGGTTGCGCGCCATGGGGGCGCCCATATTGCCGAGTCCCACGAAGCCGATCTGGGCCACCATTTCCTCCATGCCTGTCGGGCCGGAGGCTAGGACGGTGCCCCGCCTGGGTCCACGGGGCCGGGGCAGCCCGCCCGGCCCGGTTTCACTTTCCCTCGGGCGGCAGAACTCCAATACTGCGGGCGAGGAAACAGTTCAGGGAAAATCCCATGCTCGTCACCCGCCGCCATGCCCTTGGCCTGGGCGCTGCCGCTCTCGCCACGCCAGCCCTTGCGCAGAGAAGCTTTCCCGACAAGGCGATCCGCATGCTGGTGCCCTGGGCGCCCGGCGGCACCACGGATGTGCAGATGCGCGCCGTGTGCGAACAGGCCGGCAAGCGGCTCGGCCAGCCCGTGGTGGTGGAGAACAAGCCCGGTGCGGGCGGCATCCTCGGCGCCCAGGCGCTGCTGAACGAGCGGCCGGACGGCTACACCCTGTCGCAGATGCCGATCAGCGTGTTCCGCGTGCCCTTCATGGCGCAGCGCCCGCCCTTCGATCCGCTAAACGACTTCACCTACATCTCCCATCTCACCGGCTACCTGTTCGGCGTGGTGGTGAAGGCGGACGCGCCCTGGCCCGACTTCAAGTCCTTCCTGGCGGATGCGAAGGCCAATCCGGGCAAGTTCAACTACGGCACGCCCGGCGTCGGCACCTCGCTGCACATCACGATGGAGCAGATCGCCGGCAAGCAGGAAATCAACTGGGTGCATGTGCCCTTCCGTGGCGTGGCGGAGAACATGCAGGCGCTGCTGGGCGGGCAGATCCATGCCACCGCGGACAGCTCCGGTTGGGCGCCGCTGGTGGAGGATGGAAGGCTTCGCCTTCTCGTCACCTGGGGGCCGGAGCGCGCCAAGCGCTTCCCCAACGTGCCCACGCTGAAGGAGTTGGGGATCGATATCGTCTCCACCTCGCCTTATGGCATCGCGGGGCCGAAGGGGATGGATCCCGCCGTGGTGCGCACGATCGATGCTGCCTTCAAGGAAGCGATCACCGATCCCGCGCACATGGCCGTGCTGGACAAGTTCGACATGCCGCCGATGCATATGGGGCCGGAGGCCTATACCGCCTTCGTTCGCAAGTCCGTGGAGGAGGAGTCTGCCATGATCCGCCGCATGGGACTGCGGATGTAGGCGCCGCGCGGAGATCAGGCCGGGATCAGTTCCGGCCGCCCTGCCTCCACCACGAAATGCGCCCGGTCCTCCAGCGGGGCACCGGGGCGCGACACATAGGGCACGGCGCGGAACCAAGTCTGCATCCGTCGCTCATCGGCCTGATGGAGCGTGTAGCCGCGCCGCGCATTGAAGAAGCGGATATGCGGGTTTCGCTCCAGCGCACGCTGGCCGGTCGCGCTCGTCTCGCCGCCGTCGCCGGCGGATGAGATGGAGGAGGCAATGAATTCCACGCCGAGGGCCGGCCCCTCCCGGTCGTAATCCGGCCGCAGCGTGCCGGCCCAGGCCGTGTGCACGTCGCCCGTGAGCACCACGAGATTCGCCACCCGTGCCTCCCACACATGGTTCAGCAACCGGGCACGGGCGGCGGGATAGGCATCCCACTTGTCCATGTCGTAGCGCGGCGTCTCGTCCCCGTTCGCGCCGCCGACATCGCGGCGCATCACCGGCACCTGCTGCGCAAGGATGCTCCACACGGCCTCCGCGCCTGCGAGGCGTCGGAAAAGCCAGGATTCCTGCTCCGGTCCCAGCACCTGCGCCGCGGGATTCAGAACGGCCTCGCAGACCGGCTTCACGAAGTCGCCGCAGGGCTGGTCGTCGCGATGGCTTCGCGTGTCGAGCACGGAGATGGAGGCCAGGGTGCCCCAGGCGATGCCGCGCCAGGCCGTGACCTCCGGGCCGCGCGGGATCTGCCCGCGGCGGACCGGCATGGCCTCGTACCAGGCCTGGAATGCGGCGGCCTTTCGCAGCGCTAGCACCTCCGGCCCGATGCCGGCCCGCGCGCTGATGGCCCCGGCCCAGTTGTTCTCCACCTCATGGTCATCGAAGGAGGTGATGAAGGGATGCGCGTGATGCGCCGCGCGGAGATCGGGATCGAGCTGGTAGAGCGCGTAGCGGCGGCGATAGGCCTCCAGCGTCTCCACGGGTGGCGAGTTGTGGCTGCGTATGGCGGGGAAGTTGCCGCTTCGCCCGGTATTGGCGCGTCCCTCGTAGATGTAGTCCCCATAATGGAAGACGAAGTCGATATCCTCCTCCGTCGCGGCATGGCGCCAGGCGGTATAAAGGCCCTGCTCGTAATGCTGGCAGCCGGCGGAGATGAAGCGCATCCGCGCCGGGCGCGCGACAGGCGCAGGGGCGGTGCGCGTGCGGCCGACCGGGCTGGCCACGCCGCCGGCATGGAAGCGGTAGTGATAGCGCGCCGCCGGGCGCAGCCCCGTAACCTCCACGCGCACGGAATGGTTCAGCTCGGGCCGGGCGAGCGCGGTGCCGCGTGCGGCGATGCGGGTGAAGCCCTCGTCCTCCGCCACCTCCCAGCCCAGTTCCAGCGCTTCGGGCGGAAGGCCGCCATCGCCCAGCGGATCCTGGGAGAGCTGGGTCCAGATCACCACCCCGTCCGGCCAGGGGTCACCCGAGGCAACGCCAAGGGGAAAGGGATCCGTGCGGAAGACTGGCATGGGTGCAACACGCTGGGCGAAGGCCGGGCGGGTGGCGGCCAGCGCCGCCATGGCCGTCGCGCCGCGCAGCAGCCCGCGCCGCGACAGGTCGAGAATATGCCGCGTGACGCTGTCCATATGACGTTCCCCGTTCAGACCGGAACCTCTCCCGGCGGCTTGAGGGCGGTCAAGACGAAGGAGGATTTCGTTTCCTTCACCCCGGGCATGCGGAGCAGCGCCTTCATGGAAAATTCGGCATAGGCCTCGAAATCGGCCGCGAGGACATGGAGGAGGTAGTCCATCTCCCCGCTCATCGCATAGGCGGCGAGCACTTCAGGACGGGCGGAGAGTGCCTTCTGGAAGGCCTCCACCACCTCCTCGGCATGGCTGGAGAGGGCCACCATGACGAAGGCCTGGAGGGGAAGGCCCACCCGCGCCGGATCGAGCACGGCGGCGTAGCGCGCCACCACCCCCGTCTCCTCCAGCCGCCGAAGGCGCCTCTGGCAGGGGGTGGGGGAAAGCCCGACCTGCTCGGCCAGGGCCACCACCGAGAGGCGGCCATCCCGCTGGAGGGCGCGCAGCATGCGCCGGTCGGTTGCATCCAGCGCAGGAGCGTTTTTCGCCATTCCTGGTCCTCCGGGTGGCGGATATCACTCCAACGGATCGATGCGCGTTGCAACTTCGCCGGTTTCCGCCTCCGCCGCCGCGATAGGCTTCCTGAAAACCGACAGGGAGACGGAACCATGAACGGAAGCATGCAGCCCGCCGAGGGCATCATCGGCACCGCCAGCCTGCCCCAGGGCCTCCGCGGCGATTACGACCATGCCTTGGCGGATGGCACCCTGCCCGATGCGGTGCTGGCCCCGCGCAGCGCTTCCGACCACGCCACCTGGCGCACCCTGGTCGCGCGCCAACGCCGCATCTTCCCGGGCCGCGCCGCCTCGGCCTGGCTTGAGGGGCTGGACCGGCTGCGCTGCGACGAAGCCGTGCCGAGGCTGGAGGACGCCTCCGCCATCCTGCGGGCCGCCACGGGCTGGAGCCTTGTCCCCTGCCCCGGCCTTCTGCCCGACGCACAGTTTTTCGGCCTGCTGGCGACGCGCCGCTTTCCCGTGACGCATTGGATCCGCAGGCCGGAAGAGCTGGACTACATCGTCGAGCCCGACATCTTCCACGATTTCCTCGGCCATGTTCCGCTGCTCACTCAGCCGGACTATGCGGAGTTCCTCGAAGCCTACGGGCATCTTGGCCTGCAGGCCGAGAAGCGTGGGCAGCTCGCGCCGCTCGCGCGCTTCTACTGGTTCATGGTGGAGTTCGGCCTGATCGCGGAACGCGAGGGGCTGCGCGCCTATGGCGCCGGCATTCTCTCCTCCCGCACGGAGACGCTGCACGCGCTGTCCGGCACGCCGCGGCGGCTGGAATTCGACATGGCGCGGGTGCTGCGCAGCACCTACCGCATCGATGACGTGCAGCCCGTGTACTTCGTCATCCGCGACTACGGCGAGCTTTTCGCCGCGATCGGGCAGGCACCGAAGCTGCTGGACGCGGCAGTCCGGGCCGATCCTATCCCGCCCGGCGGCCAGGGGCCGGACGACCGGGCGTGGCGGGGCTAGGAGGTCAGGCGGCGCGCGCTGGCCTCGTCGAGCGCGCGCTGCTCCGCCCGCTGTCGCGCCCGGCGGGCCTCCGCCTTCCTCTGGGCTGCCAGGTTTTCCACCGTGCGTTCGGCCGCGCGTGCCGCGCCCAGAGCCTCCGCGGCGGCCTGCGCGCGTCCTTCGCCATCCACGGCGCGGCTCGCGGCGGCCTGGCGTTCGGCAAGGCCGCGCGGCAGCCAGGCGGCGTGATCCGGCCCGCCAAGCCGCGCCTCCTCGCGCAGCGCCTCCGACGCCGCCGCCACCTGGGCGATGGCGGCATCCCTGGCGGCGGCTTCCCTGGCGAGGTGATGCCGGGCCTGCATCACCTCCAGGCCCCGTAGCCGGGCGAGCACGGCCAGCGGATCCCGCCTCATGCCGTCTCCATAGCCAGGGCCAGCGCGGCGAAGGCGCCCGCCACCGTGCCGTTCTCATCCTTCCCCTGCCGGAGCACATCCTCGATCGCCGGCGCCACCCGCATCGCCTCGTCCACGGCCGGGTCGCTCCCGGCGCGATAGGCGCCCAGCCGGACCATGTCCGCCATGTCGCGGTGAAGGGAAAGGATTCGCCGCGCGCGGGCCAGCAGGTCGCGCTCGGCCGGCTCCAGGCAGCCAGGCACGGTGCGGGACAGGCTGCGGAGCACATCCACCGCCGGGTAGCGCCCGCCTTCGCCGATCCGGCGGTCCAGCACCACATGCCCGTCCAGGATGCCGCGCACGGCATCGGCCACGGGCTCGTCATGGTCGTCACCTTCGACGAGCACGGTGAAGATCCCGGTGATGGAGCCCCCGCATCCTTCCCGCCCGGGTCCCGCTCTCTCAAGCAGGCGTGGCAGCTCCGCGAAGACGCTGGGCGGAAAGCCGCGCGTGGCGGGCGGCTCACCGGCGGAAAGGCCGATCTCCCGCAAGGCCATGGCGAAGCGTGTGACGCTGTCCATCATCAACAGCACATGCTTGCCGGCATCCCGGAAATGCTCGGCCACCGCCATGGCGGCCAGCGCGGCATCGCGGCGCATCAGCGGCGCCGAATCCGATGTGGCACAGACCACCACGCTGCGCCGCAACCCCGCCGGCCCAAGATCATCCTCGATGAACTCGCGCAACTCGCGCCCGCGCTCGCCAACCAGGCCGATCACGGCGACATCGCAATCCGCATGGCGTGCCAGCATGGACATGAGGCTGGACTTCCCGACGCCTGAGGCGGCGAACAATCCGAGTCGCTGCCCGCGGCGGCAGGTGGCGAAGGCATCGAGGGCACGAACGCCCAGATCGATCCGCGGCCCCAGGCGGGCACGCGTTCCCGCCGGGGGTGGCGGGGCCCGGAGCGCGCGTGGCTGCCCGCCCCGCGGAAGTCCTCCAAGCCCGTCTAAGGGCTGCCCCACCGGGTCCACGACACGCCCGAGCCATTCGCTGCAGGGACGCAGGAGGACCGGCCCGACATCCTCCGCCCGGGCCCCAACCTGCAGTCCCTCAAGTCCCTTCCTGGCCACGGCGCTGGCCGTGCCACCGCGGAAAGACACGACTTCCGCCAGGATCTTTTCGTGAGACTCAGAACTGCATTCTATACAACCACCGATAGGTGGCGGGGGGTGAAGGCCGTTCACCTCCAGGGAGAGGCCATGGACCGAACTAACCCTGCCATGTCTGACCAAGCCATTGTTGTCGCTCGTAAATGTGGGAAGTTCTATAAAGCCAATCCCCTGAGACGTTTCAGCATGTCTCATTTTTTGATCTCCAGTCTCGGTTCTTAATACATCCCAAGAATGAAAATACCCCTTCACGGCTCGCGCAAAAGTTGTCCTAATGATTGCGGAACGAGTGGGGAACATGAGATGCGCGTGCTGCTTGTGGAAGATGACCTGACCACCGCCCGTGGGGTCACCCTGATGCTCAAGGCGCAGGGCATGATCGTGGACGCCGCAGATACGGGAGAGGAGGCTCTCGAGCTCGCCCGGCTCTATGACTACGACATCGTCATCCTCGATCTGATGCTCCCGGACATGGAAGGCTATGAGGTGGTGCGGCGGCTTCGCGCCGCGCGCCACGCGACGCCCGTCCTGATCCTCTCCGGCCTGTCCCGCCCGGGTGCGAAGGTGAAGGGCTTCGGCCTTGGCGCCGACGATTTCATCGTGAAGCCCTTCGACAGCCAGGAGTTGATCGCCCGCATCCAGGCCATCGTCCGTCGCGCAAAAGGCTTCGCGCAGCCGACGGTTTCTGTGGGCAACCTGACCCTGGATCTCGGCGCGCGGGAGGCGAGCGTGGCCGGCCGGCCGGTGCACCTCACCGGGAAGGAATACGCGATCCTTGAGCTCCTCACGCTCCGCAAGGGGATGGTGATGACGAAGGAGGCCTTCCTGAACCATCTCTACGGCGGGATCGACGAACCCGAGGTGAAGATCATCGATGTCTTCATCTGCAAACTGCGCAAGAAGCTCTCCCAGGCCGGCTGTGATGAACTGATCGGCACCGTGTGGGGCCGCGGCTATGTGCTGCGTGATCCCTCCTCCAGCCCGCTGCGCGTAGCCGGCGGCTTCCTGCCCCAACCCGTATCCGCCAGCGCCGCAGCCTGAGCCTGCGACCGAGCCTCGCCCGAACCGTCCGGGTGGTCTCCTCCAGCAAGGGAGAGAACCACCCAGACGTCGCTCCGCAGGAGGGGCTGAACTGGAAGGCGCCACGTCAAGGCACCGTTCAAGCAGTGCCGGGGTGAATCAGCCTGCCAGGGCCAGTTTCGGGGCAGGCGCGTAAACGCCACGCTCTCCCTCGACGATCATAAACCGGTCACTCAGCCCCAGCACCGTTTCCGCCCCGCCGAGATACAGCACGCCATCCGGGGCCAGCCGATCCGCAAGGGCCGACAACACGCGGGTCTTTGTCGGCGCATCGAAATAGATGAGCACGTTCCGGCAGAAGACGACATCAAAGCTGCCGAGGTGGCGCAGATCCGCCAGCAGGTTGCCGGCTTCGAAACGTACCGCGCTGCGCAAAGCTTGCGAGATACGCCACTGCCCGGCTTCCTGCCGAAAATGCTTCACCAGCATCTGCACCGGCAGGCCACGCTGCACTTCGAACTGGGAGTAGATCCCCTCCCTCGCGCGCCGGACAACCTCCTGGCTGAGATCCGTCCCGATCACCTCAAGCCGTTGAAGCAGGCCGAGCTGCTCCGCCACCATGGCGATGGAATAGGCTTCCTGCCCCGTCGAGCATGCGGCGGAAAGCACGCGCAGCCTGCCTCCCGGACCACGCGCGGCTGCAAGGCGCGGCAGGGCGCGCCTGAGATGCTCGAATGGCTTTCCGTCCCGGAAGAAGAAGGACTCATTCGTGGTCAGCGCCTCGGTCACGGCTGCCGCCAAGGCCTCGGCGCCAGGCAACCGCAGCCTGGCGGCCAGGGCTTCCAGATCCGCAAGGCCCTTCTCGCGGAGCAGGGGCCCAAGCCGGGTATCCAGCATATAGGCCTTGTCCGCGCCCAGCACGATTCCGGCCCGCGCGCGGACCAGCGCCGCGATCGTGTCGAAAGCCACTCCGCTCACGATGCCATCCTTCTCGCTTCAAGCGGCCCGGCCTCGGCCATGATGGATGCCACGCGGGCCCCCAGGCGATCCGGCGGCAGCAGCTCGCGTGCGATCCCGGCCCGGGCCACGGCGCCAGGCATGCCCCAGACAACGGAGGAGACCTCATCCTGCGCCAGGATCGTGGCGCCGCTCGCTGCCAGGGCCCGGCATCCGGCAAGCCCATCCTGGCCCATGCCCGTCAGGATCACGGCCAGCACGCGGCCGTCGCAGGCATGCTGGGCGCTGCGCAGCATCGGATCCACGGCAGGGCGGCAGAAATGCTCCGGCGGATCATCCCGCAACCTTGCCAGAAGACCGGAGCCGCTACGCTCGACCAGCAGGTGACGATCACCAGGGGCGAGATAGGCACGGCCCGGCAGCAAGGCTTCACCATCCCTGGCCTCCCCCACGCGCAGCGGGCCAACCCTGTCCAGATGATCCGCCAGCATGGTGGTGAAGCCCGCCGGCATGTGCTGCACGATGACCAGCGGCACCGGAGGCACGGGTGAAAGGGCCCGCAGGAACCCCGCCAGGGCTTGCGGCCCGCCGGTCGATGAACCGACAGCGACCAGCACGGGCATTTGCGTGGGCCTGGGCAGCTGCGCCGCCATCGGGGGCGCGGCCTTCACAGGCAGGGGACGCGGGCTGACAGAGGGGGCAGGCTTGCGCCGCATGCGTGCCCAGCCCTTCACCTTTTCCAGCAATTCCGCGCGGAACACGGGATCCAGCGCGCCACCGCCTGCAGCCCCTGGCTTGGGGATGTAGTCTGATGCGCCGGCGCGTAGCGCGGCCATCGCCGCCGCGGCCCCGCGCTGTGTCAGCGCACTCGCCACGATCACCACGGGCCGAGGCTCCGCGCGCAGCAAAAGGGGAAGCGCGGTCATCCCATCCATGACCGGCATTTCGAGATCGAGCAGCACCACATCCGGGCGGGTGGCGGCAAGGGCATCCAGCGCCTGGCGGCCATCCCCCACGCGTGAGACCACTTCGATCGCGGGATCGGCTCCAAGCAGCCGGGAGAGAATGCCCCGGACCGTGGCGCTATCATCGCAGAGCATCACGCGTACCGGGCGCCCATCCGGCGGCGCCCCGGGATGCGGCCCGCTCATGCCGCCTCGTCGGGCAGCAGCCCCAGCACCTCGAGCTTGCCCGCGAGGATCGCATCGTCGAACGGCTTCATGATGTATTCCTGAGCGCCGCTCTCCAGCGCCGTCACAATGCGGGAGAGGTCGCTTTCGGTCGTGCACAGCATGACGCGCGGCTCGTCCGCGCCGAACTCCGCCCGGGCGTGCCGCAGGAAGGTGATCCCGTCCATCACGGGCATGTTCCAGTCCAGCAGGACAAGGCTGGGCAGGGACTCGCGGCAGGCATCCAGCGCCTGCTGCCCATCCTCCGCTTCGCGCACCGCGAAGCCTCGCGCCTCCAGCATCCGCCGTGCGGCCCGGCGGACGGTCCGGCTGTCATCCACGACAAGGCAGTCGAGCATCGCCTCTCCTCCTCACCCGATGTCCAGCACGCGCTCGACATCCAGCATGATAAGGAGGCTCTGCGTTCCTTCCCCGCTGGCACCCGGCAGGTCCTGGTGAACGCCGGCGCAGACACCCTGCCACAACGGATCCAGGGTCGGCGGATTGGGAGCCAGCCCGGCTTCGGGAAGCGCGAGAACATCGCCCACCGTGTCCGCGAGCAGCGCGTAGAGTTCGCCACCCCCCTCGACCACCACGCTCATCGGCGCCCCCGCGCCGGCTTCGCGCGGCGGAAGGTTGAGCCGCCGGCGCAGGTCCACGGCGGTGACGATACGGCCGCGAAGATTGAGACCGCCCGCCACCTCGGGCGGCGCCAGCGGAATGGGCGTGATCACCTGCGGCCCGAGGATGTCACGCACCCCCAGCACCGGCACGCCGCAGAGCTGCCCGGCGACGG
The DNA here is from genome assembly GCF_017813395.1 of Pararoseomonas baculiformis. GTDB lineage: Bacteria > Pseudomonadota > Alphaproteobacteria > Acetobacterales > Acetobacteraceae > Roseomonas > Roseomonas baculiformis. The sequence goes on from NZ_JAGIZB010000007.1 coordinate 48,552, forward strand.
TCAGGGTGAGGATGGCGGTTTCGCTCGAGGCCGGCACCGCGGCGGCACGGCGGGGGGCAAGGGCGGCTTCCATGATCGGCTCCGGCTCAGTGCATCGCATGGGGGGTCAGGCAGCCGCGCAGCGCTTCCAGCAGCGCGTCGCGCTCGAACTTCGGTACATGCCGGTCGAACCCGGCCTCGCGGCTTCGCCGGATGGCGGCCTCATCGATGTGGGAGGTCAGGGCCAGCAAGGGAGTGTCCTGCCAGGCACCGCCATCCCGCGCGGCGCGTGCAAGCCCCAGCCCGTCCAGCTCCGGCATCTCGATGTCGGAGACGATGGCGTCGAAAGCCTCGCCGGAGTCACGCAGCTTCAAGGCCTGTGCGCCCGTCGCGGCCGCCACCACATCGAAGCCGGCGGCGCCCAGCGCGGGGACGAGCATGTTCCGGAAGAAGGCGCTGTCCTCCACGACCAGCAGGCGCGGCCGGGGCGCATCGGCGGCACGCTGCGGGCCGAACCAGTCCTCGCCGGCCTGCCGCAGCCACCAGGCGCAATCGATCACCTCGGTCGCACGGCCGGATATCACGGCCGTGCCGAGATAACCCGCACGCTCCTGGCCGCTTTCGATCTTCAGGGCTTCCTCGACGACGTCGAGAATTTCGTCCACGGCCAGCCCCATCGCCCGGCCGCCATCATTGAAGACGAGCACGGCCTGGCGGCCACCCGGCTCGGGCGGCATCCAGCCATCGCCGATCGGAACCAGCGGCATCAACGCGCCGCGGTACTGGACGACAGGCTGCCCATGGGACATCTCGATCCGCTCCGCAGGCAGGTCTTCGAGGCGCGCGACAAGCCCCAGCGGCACGGCGCGTGGTCCTCCGGTGCCGGCGCGGAACAGCAGCAGCGACATCCTCTCGGAGGAGGCCGCACTCGCGATCGCCGCGCCGCGCCGTTCCTCCTGCATGCCCTCGGCGCCCACCCCCGTGGCACGGGCGATCCCGTTCGGATCGAGGATCATGATGACACTGCCATCGCCCAGGATGGTGTTGCCGCTGAACATGGTCACATGCCGCAGGATCGGCGCCACGGGCTTCACCACGATCTCCTCCGTGTCGAAGACGCGATCGACGATGATGCCGAACAGGTTTTGCCCGACCTGCGTCACCACGACGAAGCCTCCCCTCTCCGCGTCAGGCTTCTCCTCAAGGCGCAGCAGCCGTGAGAGCGAGACAAGGGGCAACAGCCGGTCCCGCAGGCGAAGGACGGGCGCATCCTTGATGTGCATCACGCCGTCTCCCGCGCGGACCAGCTCCACCACGCCGATCTGCGGGATGGCGAAACGCTCGCCCCCTGCCTCCACGATCAGCGCCGAGACGATGGCCAGGGTCAGCGGGATCTTGATGAGGAAGGTCGTGCCCTTCCCCTCGCGCGAGCGCAGGTCGATGGTCCCGCCGATCTTCTCGACATTGGTGCGGACCACATCCATGCCCACGCCGCGCCCGGACACCGAGGTGACGGCGGCAGCGGTCGAGAAGCCGGCGCGGAAGATGAAGCGCTGGATGTCCCGCTCCCCCATCCCGGCGAGCTCCTGCTCCGTGGCCAGGCCCTGGGCGAGCGCCTTCGCGCGGATCTTCTCCACGGGCAGGCCGCGCCCGTCATCGCCCACCTCGATGATGATGTGGCCACCCTCATGATAGGCGTCGAGCGTGATTCGGCCCGCTTCCGGCTTGCCGGCCTCGCGGCGCTCCGCCGGGCTCTCCAGCCCATGGTCGCCCGAGTTGCGCACCATATGCGTCAGCGGGTCCCGGATCATTTCCAGCACCTGCCGGTCCAGCTCGGTGTCGGCGCCGCGCATCTCCAGGTCGATCTTCTTGCCCAGTTCGCGGGACAGGTCGCGCACCAGCCGTGGCAGGCCTTTCCAGGCGTTGCCGATCGGCTGCATCCGCGTCTTCATCACGCCTTCCTGCAGCTCCGAGGTGATGTGGGAGAGGCGCTGCAGCGGGCCGGTCAGCGCGCTGTCCTCCCGCGCGCGGGAGAGCTGCAGGAGCTGGTTGCGCGTGAGGACCAGCTCACTGACAAGGGTCATCAGGCTTTCCAGCACATCCACATTGACCCGCAGCGTCTGGGCCACAGCCACGGCTTCCGCCGGTGCCGCGGCGGTAGGCGTTGCCGGCGTAGCGGCCTCCGCCTGGATCGGTGCCTGGGGGGGATTTGGGGCGGGCTGCAGCGCGGCTTGCCTCCTCTTCCGGGGCGCGGAGCGCGCCTTTGGCGGCACCGGCCCGGGGCCAGCGTCCCGCGGCGGCATCTCCGCTTGGCCGTGGTCCGCTTGGCCTGAATCCGCTTGGCCAGGGGCGGCCGGCTTTGCGCCGGCCTCTTTGCGACTTGCCCGGCGCGGCTTCGCCGGCTTGCTGGCGGCAGGGGCCTGGCCCTGGGCGGCGTCCTCCCGGGGCGGCCTTCCCGCAAACACGGTATCGAGTTCCGCGATGATGGCGGAATCGTCGCCCGCAGGCTCGCTACCCGCCGCCTCAAGCCCGGCCATGATCTCCCGCACCCGGTCAACCACGCGCAGGATGAGCGACACGCCCTCGGAGGTGACGGCCAGGGATCCGTCACGGTAGCGGCCCAGCACGTTCTCCCCGGCATGGGCCACCTTCTCCAGCCGCGAGAGGCCGAGGAAGCCGCAGGTGCCCTTGATCGTGTGGATCAGCCGGAAGATCTCACCGATGGTCTGGGGATCGTCCGGGTGCCTCTCGAGGCGCAGCAGCGCCGCATCCAGCCCGGCCAGTCCCTCGCCTGTCTCGGTGAGGAAATCGGCGATCAAGTCGTCCATCGGAACCCCGCGATCGGTCTGTCGCGGCAGGATCGCGGTTGGACACGAAGATTCCGTAAAGCCCGCGCAGGGGCGCTCAGGCCATGCCGGCTGACGCGCCGCGAGGGGGAATGCGGGAAGCGGCGCGGGACAGAAGGGTGAGCGGCGGGATCGCCGCCCCACCGCCCATGGCCAGGGAAATCTCCATTCCCGCCAGCGCCGCGACCCGCGCCAGCAGCGGCGCGAGCACCTCGCGCGGGCCACCGGGCGGGGTGCCGGCCAGGACCGCGGTCAGCGCCGTGGGCCATGCCGCATTGCGACCCTCCGGCCAGATCGCGAGGCCGGTTTCGTCCCCGGCCAGATGCACCACGCCCCCGCGCGGCAGCGCCTCGCCGCCCAGCATGGCGGCGACCAGCACCGCCTGCGCCAGGGCCTCCGGCAAGGGCGTCCCGGGCAGGCCGGACAGGTCGGTCCTCACGCGGCCATTGGCCAGCGTCCCGTCGAGCAGCCCGGCCAGATCCTCCCGGCCCAGAGGGCCTGTGCCGGCCCCGGCAGCCGCGCGCCATAGCCGGAGCCGGCGGCGCATCGCATCCGCACCGTCCCGGGCCACGCTCAGCGCCTCGTCGGGCGCGGCCTCCACCAGATCCAGCGCCCCGGACAGCGCCCCAAGCGGCCCGCCGAGGTCGTGGCAGATGCGCGCGCACAGGTCCTGCGCCAGGGCAAGGTCATCCATCGGGCCGCTCCTGAAAGGGGGTGCCGCTTGTGCGCTCGCCCGCCTTGATGGCTAGTAAAGCCAAGCGGCCAGGGGAAGCCGCCCCAGAGCAGCACCGAGACAGAAGGGGGCGACCGGTTTCATGCCGGACAGCATTTTCGAGCCAGGACAGCTCGTTCGCCATCCCGGCCGGCCGGATTGGGGATCCGGGCAGGTTCAATCCGTGGTCGGCGATCGCGTAACCGTGAACTTCGAGCACGCGGGAAAGTTGCTGATCAACACGAGCAATACAACCCTGGATATCGTGGACGGAGCCGGGAATTGAGTGGTTTCCCGGCCATTCTGGCCGAATCGGTGCTGAACACGGGTTTCCTTGTCGCCCTCATCGCCACGGCGATTGCCGGGCTCATGCGCGGGTATTCCGGATTCGGCACCGCCATCCTCCTCGCCCCGGTCTTCTCCACCCTCTGGGGCCCCAAGGCTGGCGTGCCCGTCGTGCTGCTGATGGAACTGCTTGTCTCCGCGCAGCTCCTTCCCCGCGCCCTGGGAGAGGCGGACCGGCGGATGGTGATCCCGATCGGGCTCGCCGCCGTCCTCGCCATGCCGATCGGCTCCCTCGTGCTGCTCGCCGCGGATGGCGTCCTGCTCCGGCGCGCCATCGGCCTTCTCGTCCTCGTCTTCGGGATCGTGCTCCTGTCCCCATGGCGCTATCGTGGGGAGCGGCCACTGGGGCTCAATCTGGTGGTGGGCGCCATCAGCGGGTTGCTGAAGGGCTCCACGGGCATGTCCGGGCCGCCCGTGATCTTCTACTTCCTCTCGGGGCCCGAGGAGGCGCGGCGGCACCGGGCGAACTTCATCCTCTTCTTCGGGGTGATCGGGGTGGCCTCCATCTTCCCGCCCCTGCTCGCCGGGCTGATTGATGCCCCGGCGCTGATCCGTTCCGTCGCCCTCATCCCGCCGTTGCTGCTCTGCGTCCGGACGGGATCGCGGCTGTTCCATGTCATCCCGGTCGCCTGGTACCGGCGCTTCGCCTTCGGTGCCCTCATCGCCGCCGGCGGCATCGCCCTGCTGGGCTAGGGGCCCTTGCGTAAAGCGGGGTGGGCCGCCCAAATCATGACCAATCCTCGGGAGTGCCCCTGACCATGCTTGATCCGTTCGGCCGGCGGATCTCCTATCTCCGCGTCTCGGTGACGGATCGCTGCGATCTTCGCTGCGTCTATTGCATGGCCGAGGACATGACCTTCCTGCCGAAGAAGGAACTCCTCACCCTTGAGGAGCTGGAGCGGCTCTGCGGCGCCTTCATCGATCTCGGCGTGGATAAGATCCGGCTGACGGGCGGCGAGCCGCTGGTGCGGCGCGGGGTGATGCAGCTTTTCCAGGGGCTTGGCAGCCGGATCGGCGCTGGCGGGCTCAAGGAACTGACCGTCACCACCAATGGCACGCAGCTGACCAAGATGGCGGATGACCTGTTCAAGGCCGGGGTCCGCCGCATCAATGTCTCCCTGGACACGCTGGACCCGGAGACCTTCGCGGCCGTCACCCGCTGGGGAAAGCTGGAGCAGACCCTGGATGGCGTCTTCGCCGCCAAGGCCGCGGGGCTGCAGGTGAAGATCAATGCCGTCGCGCTGAAGGGCGTGAACGAGCACGAGTACGACCGGATGATCGCCTGGTGCGGCGAGCATGGATTCGACCTGACGCTGATCGAGACCATGCCCATGGGTGACATTACCGGGGACCGCACGGACCAGTATCTTCCCCTTTCGACCATCCGCCGCCGCCTGGCGGAGCGCTGGACCCTGCTGCCCAGCGCACACAGCACGGGCGGCCCGGCCCGCTACGAGACGATCCAGGAGACCGGGCGCCGCATCGGCTTCATCACGCCGATGACCCACAACTTCTGTGAATCCTGCAACCGCGTGCGGCTGACCTGCACCGGCACCCTCTATATGTGCCTGGGCCAGGAGGACGCGGCCGATCTCCGGGCCCCGCTGCGCGACCCCTCCGTGGATGATACGGGCTTGCGGGATGCCATCCTCTCCGCCATTGCGCGCAAGCCGAAGGGCCATGATTTCGTCATCGGGCGGAACCATGCTCCCTCGGTCGGCCGGCACATGAGCGTGACGGGCGGTTGAACAGCCAGGAAGCAAGGGGCGGCGCGGCGTGCTGGATTCGGAACTCGTCACCAGGCTCGCCATTCCTGGCCTGCCGGAATGGAGTGGGCTGGTGGTGCTCCTCCTCGGCCTACTCTTCCTCGCCGCCTTCCTGATGATGCCCTTCAGTGTCTTCGGCCTGAAGTCGCGCCTGGACGCCATCGAGGCGCAGCTGGACGACGTGCAGCAGGAAATCCGCAGCCTCGCGCTGCGCCTTCCGGAACCCGCCGCCCTGCGTCGCCGCCCGGCCGCGGCGGAGGAGATCTACGACGACCCGCCCATCCTCGCCCGGCCCGAACCCGCCCCGCGAGAGGACCGGGCGCCGCGCATGACGCCCCCCATTCCCCCGCCGCCCACCTGGCCCGAAGCCGGCCCGCGTGACGCCGGCCGCCGCATGGAACCGCGCCTGGGCGGCCCGCGCCGCTGACAAGACTCGTCTGGGGAGCCTCCGCCACCGGGTTCCCGCCAGGGCCGCGATCAGGCGGCGGGAAAGCGGGCGGGCCGGGCCGGGGCGGAGAGAAGCGGCGCTAGCCCGGATGGGCTGCGGCCCAGCGACCTTCCTGGGTGCGCCCGCCATAGCCATAGGCATGGCCATCGGCGGCATGGACCAGGACATAGCTCTCCTCGTGCAATGGGCCGAGCAGTTCGCCGAACGCGGCGAAGGCCTCCCGCACGAAGGCCGCCGTCTCGTCCTTGGTGTTCGTCCCGGCCGTGATCTTGATGTCCAGCCAGAAGGCCGCGAGACCCTGTTCGGCGAGGCTTCGCCCGGCCACGAACCAGTCCTCCGCCCGGGCAGGCTCCACCAGCACAGCGGTCACCCCCGGATCTTTCCCTAGCCGTTCCGCCGCCAGCCGCGAGGCCAGGGCGGCCAGCTGTGCGCGCGTGCCGGCCCCCTCCCCAGGCGCCGCGTAGCGTATGGTGATCATCGGCATGGCCGGCTTCTCCTGCTTTCCGGCCATAATGTCGCGCGCCCGGCTCCATCGTGGAATTCCATCGTCGGCTGGTTTCATCATAGTCTTCCGCGATCATGCTCGACCTGGAATCCGTCCGCCTCTTCGTGCTGGCCGTGGAGTTCGGCAATCTCACCCGCGCCGCTGAGGCGGCCGGCACGGTCCAGCCGGCCGTCAGCGCGCGGCTGAAGGCTCTGGAAGCCCGGCTGGGCCGCCGTCTCCTGGACCGTTCCCCCCGCTTCGTTCGGCCGACCGCCGAAGGTATCGCCTTCCTGGCCCGGGCCCGCGCGCTGCTCGCCGCCCATGATGAGGCGCTGCGATTGGGGGATGCCCCGGCCATGCGCGTGGCGATCGGGTTGAGCGACCATGCCGTCGGGCTCGGCCTGCCTGCCCTCCTCGCCCGGTTGCGTGCCGCCCTGCCACCGCATGCCCTGCTGGAACTGCACAGCGGCGCCTCCATCCCGCTGCGCGAGCGTTTCGAGGAAGGCGCGCTGGATGCCGTCATCCTCCGCCGCGAAGCCGGTGGTGCGGAGGGGGAGGTGCTGGGGGAGGATCCGCTGGGCTGGCGGGGCGCGCCGGATTTCACGCTTCCGGCGGGCGCTGCGGTGCCCCTTGCGCTGCTGGCCCCGCCCTGCGGCGTGCGCGCCGCGGCAGAGCGGGCCTTGGATGCGGCCGGGCGGCCCTGGCGGGAGGCCTACCGGGGCGGAAGCTGTGCCATGCTGCTGGCCGGCGCCGGGGCGGGGCTGGGCCTGGCGCCGATGGGCCGGATCAGCGCGGGTGGCGCGCCGGACCTCGGCCCTGAACTGGGGTTGCCGCCCCTGCCCGGCTCGGAGATCGTCCTGCTCGGCCGGGCGGGCTCGGCCGGAGCAGCGGCGGCGATCCGTGTCCTCGCCGCCGGCATGCGCGCCGCGCTCAGCCCGGGAGGATCTCCGCCAGCCGCTCCGCCGGGCGGCAAAGGCGGACACCTTGCGGGGTGAACACGAAGGGCCGCTCGATCAGGGCCGGGTCCCCGGCCATCGTATCGAGCAGCGCCCCGTCATCCAGGCGGGGATCGGCGAGCCATGTAGCGCCTTCCTTCTTCCGCATGGCCTCGCGTGGCGTCAGCCCCGCGGCGGCGATGGCGGCCGCCAGGGCGGCGCGCCCTGGCGGCTGGCGCTTGTAGTCCACCACCTCCGGCTCGAACCCGGCGGCGCGGATCGCCTCCAGCACGCGGCGGGACGTGCCGCAGGCCGGGTTGTGCCAGATGGTGACGCCCGCCATCAGCCAGCCTCGATCTTCGCCGTCCGCACGATCTCGGCCATGGCGCGCCGCTGCTCGGCCACGTAGTTCGCGAAGCTCGCGGGATCCGTGCCCAGGGGAATGGCGCCCAGCGCTTCCAGCCGCTGCTTCACGGTGGGGTCGGCCAGCGCCGCCTTTGCCGCCTCATACAGCTTGGCGATCACCGGCTCCGGCGTGCCGGCGGGGGCATAAAGGCCGTTCCACTCGTTCAGTTCATAGCCCGGGAAGCCCTGCTCGGCGATGGTCGGAAGCTCCGGCATGGGCGCGATCCGCTCCGCGGTGGTCACCCCAAGGGCCCGCAGCTTCCCGTCCTTCACCAGTTGCAGCGAGGAGGAGACGGTGCCGAAGACGAAGACCGTGCTGCCGCTCATCAGGTCCTGAAGCGCCGCCGTGCCGCCGCGATAGGGCACGTGCTGGATGTCGAGCCCAGCGCGCTGGAGGAAGAGCGCCGCGGCGAGATGCGCGGCCGTGGCATTGCCCGAGGAGCCATAGGAGAGGTCCGGCTTGGTCTTCGCCCAGGCGATGAACTCGGGAAGGGTTTTCGCGGGCACCTTGGCCGGGTCCACCACCAGCATCTGGGGCAGCACCACGACCTGGCTGATATAGGCGAAGGCCTTGGCGTAATCGAAAGGCAGGCCCTTCAGCACGAAGGGATTCACCACATGGGCGAGCGCATCGACCATGATGGTGTGCCCATCCGGCGCCGAGCGCGCGATTTCGCCGGCGCCGAGGCTGCCCCCGGCCCCCGGCCGGTTCTCGACGATGACCGGCTGCCCCAGCACCGCCCCCATGGGCCCGGCCATCAGCCTTGCCGTCGTGTCCACCCCGCCACCCGGCGTGTAAGGGGCGATGAAGCGGATCGGGCGGTTGGGGAAGCCGGCCTGCGCGGCGGCCCGGCGCGGCAGGATCACCGGCAGGGCGAGAAGGCCTGCGCCCAGGGTGCGGCGTGCGATCTTGGTCATATGTGTCCTCCTGCCCAGGCTTCTAAAGGGTTTTCCCCCGGGCTGTCGTCACATGGCGCGGCCGCGGCGTGGCTGGCGCCGGATGCCGCGCCCGCCGCCATGCTGCGCGTGCCGCGTCAGACCTCCCTCTCCCCCGCCGCGATCCGGGCCACGGGCGCAGGCCGGCGCCGGCGCAGCCAAGCCAGCAGGGGTGCCTCCGGCTCCGGCTCCACCACCACCTGCAGCAGCCGCGCGTAGTCCAGCACCAGCCCGGGCGTCCATGCCATGGATTCGGCCCGGCGCCGCAGCACCCCGGCCGCCCAGAGATCGGGATTCAGCATGGCCTGGAACCCCGCCTTCCAGGGCCGCCCGCTCCGGCTGAGCGCCCCTTCCAGCGCCGCGTCCAATGCATGTGCGACCACGCTGGAGCAGTTCCGGTTGGTCAGGTTGTAGGTCCGGTCCTGGCTGTATGCGTGCCAGAAGGCGCGCAGCCGCTCGGCGTCGAACTGGCTGAAGCGCACATGCTCCGTTGCCTCGCACCAGCCATCCGCCTCCTCCCGGTAGCTCGGCTGGAAGCGGCCGGGGACGTCGTTCTCCTGCGTGGCGCGCAGCGCCCGGCCGAAATCATCGGGCGAGCGGTCGATCTCCACGGCGGGATAGTGGCTGATGTAGAGGTCGGGCTTCAGCTCCAGCGCGGCATGGCCGGTGGAAATCACCCCGTTCCGGTCCACGGCCGCCACGTAGCGGTCCAGCAGGGGCCGGCGGGCCACGGTGCCGGCGGAGCCGGCGGGCGTCCAGACATGCACCACTAGGTCGCCGCGCGAGGCATCGGCATCCGCCACCTGCCGGGCCCAGGCGGCGGCAGGCAGCGCAGCACCGAGCAGGACCGAGATCGGGGTGCCCGCCGGCAGGCGGCGCAGGCGGAGCGCGAGCCGCAGGGTCGCCAGCCCTCCGGCCATCAGCAGCGCACCCACATTCGCGCCGATCGTGCCCTCATAGCCCGTGGGCCAGGGCTGGAGGGTGGCAATGGCGAAGAGCAGTTCGACCACCCCGGCGGCCAGGGACAGGCGCCAGCCCTGGAACCGCACCACATGCGCGCTGGCGATCCGGAACCCGCCATCCACCAGCAGGACGAAGCCGAGCAGGATGGCGATGATCAGGTTGCCATGCGGCGGCTGCAGGATGATCGCCACCGCGGGCAGGATCAGCACCGTGGCGCGGGCGAAGCGGTAGCCGCGCCGCGTGACCGCGGCGAAGGCGGCGGCAAGGGCCACCGCCCCCTCCAGCAGGAGGAGATAGCCGAAGTAATGCGGCTGGATCACCGTGTCTCCATCCAGCGCATCCACGAAGATCGTGGCGCCGACCAGCGCCCAGGCGATTCCGAGCACGGCCAGCGCGGCCCAGCGCCGCTGGATCAGTTCGGATCCCAGAAGAAGCATGAGCAGCCGGATCATCGTCGTGCTTCGGTCCCTGGATCACGCATGCGGGAACAACTCTCTGGCAGATTCAACCGGCGCGTGCAAAGTTGGAATGATTCCGCGGGACAAATCCGAGACTTGCAGGCCATGACGCCCCATACCCGGCCTGCCGGCCCCGATTTCCTCTCCCAGGGGGCGGTGATCGCCACGGCCATGATCTTCGGCCTCACCTACAGCCTCAGCGCCGCGCTGATCGCGCTGGATCTGGCGGAGCTGGGATATGGGGAGGGCATGATCGGCGCGAACGCCGCCATGCATGCGGCCGGCGTGCTCGGCATGGCTTTCCTCCTGCCCCGGATCGTGCCGCGCGTGGGCATGCGGCGCATGGTGCTGGGGGCATTGCTGCTGGCCGCGCTGGTCCTGGCCCTTTTTCCGGCCATGCCGCTGGTCTGGCTCTGGTTCCCGCTCCGGCTGCTGCTGGGCGCGGCGTCGGAAACCCTTTTCGTGCTGTCCGAGACCTGGCTGAACAGCCTCAGCACCGAGGCGACGCGGGGCCGCGCCATGGGGGCCTATACGGCGGCGCTTTCCGTGGGCTTCGCGCTGGGGCCTCTCATTCTCTCCCTGGTCGGCAGCGGTGGCGCCCTGCCCTATCTCATCGGTGCCGGGCTGACGGCCGCAGCGGCAGCGCTGGTCGCCGCGCCCCGCATCCGCGAGCCGGGGATGGAGCATGCCGCCCATGGCAACCCGCTGCGCTTCCTCGCCCTGGCGCCCGTCGCCATCGCCGCCACCACGCTGAACGCGGCGGTGGAGACGGCGGGGCTCTCCTTCCTCGCGATCTATGCCGTCGGCCTGGGATGGGGGGAGGCGGAGGCGACGCAGCTCATGTCCTGCATGATGTTCGGCGCCATCGCGCTGCAGCTTCCCATCGGCTGGATCGGCGACAAGGTGAACCGGGAGGCGCTGATCATCGCCCTCGCCGGGATCGCGGCGCTGGGCGCGCTGGTCTGGCCCTGGGCGCTGCAGAATCCCTGGGCCATCTACCCGCTCCTCTTCGTCTGGGGCGGCGTCTTCGTCGGCATCTACACGATGATGCTCACCATCATCGGCAGCCGCTTCAGCGGTGGAGAGCTTGTGGGGATCTACGCCGCGATGGGGCTGATGTGGGGCGCGGGCGCGCTGCTGGGCCCGCTTCTGGCGGGCGCCGCCATGCAGGCCACCACCCATGGGCTGCCGGTCTTCGTCGCCCTGGCCTGCGCCGCCTTCATGGGCGTGGCCCTCGCGGCATCCCGCAGGCCGAGCCGCGCCCTGCCCTGACAAGGAGGGCGGCACCGGGCCATCGAAGCGGCGGCGGCTTTCGCCTATCCTGCACCGATGCCGCCCCGTCGCCCCGCAGCCGCCCAGGATCTTTTCGGCGAGGCCCCCTCAGCCGAAACACCGGCCGGCGGGGCGGCGCCCGGCACAGCCCGCCCGCTCGCCGACCAGCTGCGGCCCAACAACCTCTCGGAGGTGGTGGGCCAGGAGCATCTTCTGGGGCCGGAGGGCGCGCTGCGCCGCATGCTCGACCGCGGCGCGCTGGCATCGCTGATCCTCTGGGGCCCACCGGGGGTGGGCAAGACCACCATTGCGCGTCTTCTCGCCGAGGAGGCCGGGCTGCGCTTCGCCGCCCTTTCGGCCGTGTTCAGCGGAGTGGCCGACCTGAAGCGGGCCTTTGACGAGGCCCGCGCGCGCCGCAGCAACGGGCAGGCCACGCTGCTTTTCGTGGACGAGATCCATCGCTTCAACCGCGCCCAGCAAGATGGCTTCCTGCCGGTGGTGGAGGATGGGACGGTGGTGCTGGTGGGCGCCACCACGGAGAATCCGAATTTCGCCCTGAACAACGCGCTTCTCTCACGCTGCCGCGTGCTCACCCTCCGCCGCCTGGAGGATGCGGCGCTGGAATTGCTGCTCAGCCGGGCCGAGGCCGAAACGGGCCACGCCTTGCCGCTCCAGCCCGAGGCACGCACGGCCCTTCGCGCCCTGGCGGATGGCGATGGCCGCAACCTGCTGAACATGGCCGAGCAGCTCCTGGCCCTGCCCGGGGGCACGGCGCCGCTGGCGCCGGAGGCGCTTCCCGCGCTTCTCTCCCGCCGTCCCGCGCGCTTCGAGGCGGAGCGGGCCGAGCATGACAGCCAGATCTCGCCCAGCATCCTCGGTGACCGGGGCAGCGAGCTGAACCAGCTGCTCTCGGCCTTCCACAAGTCGCTGCGCGGATCGGATGTGCAGGCCGCGCTCTATTACGCGGCGCGGATGATGGTGATGGGCGAGGAAACGGCGCCGACCATCTTCCGCCGCCTGGCCTGCGCGGCTTCCGAGGATGTCGGCATGGCCGATCCCCAGGCGCTGGTGCAGGTGCTGACGGCCTGGGACGCCTTCCGCCGCATCGGCTGGCCGGAGGCGCATCTCTTCATGGGGCAGGCGATCGTCTATGTCGCCACCGCGCCGAAATCCAACGCCACGCATCTCGCCTTCACCGAGGCGCTGCGCGTGGCGGAGCGCACCGCCCGCATGCCCCCGCCCCTGCATATCACCAACGCCCATACGAAGCTGATGGCGGAGTTGGGCCATGGCGCCGGCTACCGCTACGACCATGACGAGCCCGATGCCTTCGCCGGCCAGGAGTTCTTCCCCGACCCGCTGGCGGGCGAGAACCGCCCCGAATTCTACCAGCCCACCCCGCGCGGCTTCGAGCGCGACATCGGCAAGCGGCTGGATTTCTGGGCGCGGCGCCGCGGGCACCGCTGACCCTCCCCTTTGCCGCCCGCTGCGCGCCGGGCCAGTCTGCGCGCCCCAGATGGAGTGGCGCATGCTCGACCAACTCGCCCCGAACGTCCTCGCCGCCCAGGCGGAGGTCCGTGATGCCGGCTTCGTCCAGGGCGATGCGATGACGCAGCCCATCGCCGAGGCCCGTGCGCAGACGCGCCGCTTCCAGACCTTCCTCTCCGGCGAACCGGTGCCGCTGGCGGGCGTGGAGGAGGTGGTGATCGCGGATGGGCTGCGCCTGCGGATCTACCGCCCCGACGCGCCCGGCCCGCTGCCCGCCCTGCTGCACATCCATGGCGGCGGCTTCGCCTTCGGCGACATCGATTCGCTGGACCGCTGGAAGCGCGAGATCGCGCGCGATGCGGCGATGATCGTGGTGGGGCTGGAATACGCGCTGGCGCCCGAGAACCCCTATCCGGCGGCGGTGAACCAGGTTCTCGCCGCGCTGCGCTGGATGCGGGACGAAGGCGCGGCACATGGCATGGATGGCGGCCGGCTTGCCGTCTCGGGCGATTCGGCCGGCGGCAACCTCGCCCTGAACGCGCTGATCCGGCTGCGCGACGCGGGCGAGGCCGGGCCGAGCTTCGGCGCCATCATCTACGGCATGCTCTCGGCGGAACATGACGCGGCATCCCATGCCGCGCTCGGCACGGGCCGCTTCGGCCTGTCCACGGCCAGGCTGGACTGGTTCTGGACGCAATATCTCGGCACCACGCCGCGCGACGATACCGGCGCGGCGCCGCTGCGCGCCGACCTCCGCGGCCTGCCGCCCCTGCTGCTGCTCGCCGCCGCGCTCGACCCGCTGCTGGACGACACGCTGAAGCTCGACGCCCGGCTGGACGAGGCGGGCGTGCCGCGCGAGATGCAGATCTTCGAGGGTGTGCCCCACGGCTTCATCGCCTGGACCCGGCTCCTGCCCCAGGCCCAGGCGGCGCGGGCGGCGCTGGTGGAGGCGCTGCGCCGCCACCTCGGCTGATCCGCGCGCGGGAGAGGCGCCGTCAGCTCCGCGACGGCTTCTTCCCATGCGAGACATCGGGCGTGCCGCGGAAGAGCGACATGTGCGTGTGCGTCGCCACCCAGGGCTCGCCCACCCGCTCCCGCGCGAAGGCGACGGTGGCGCGTCCCGGCCGGTCGAAGGACGTGCCGTCCGGGTGGTAGCCGGTCGAGTCCCACACCGCCATGCCGGTGGCGTGCAGCCGGTCCGGCGAGACCACGGCCCGGACATTGTCCAGCCGCCAGGTGAAGCCGTCGATGGTGGGCCAAACCTTGCGCCATTGGTTCTGCTCGGCGTTGTCGCGGCCGGGCACGAGGTCGGTATAGGTGCCGAAGGCGATGAAATCCTCGGCGAACAGCACGCGGGCCGGCGCGAAATCCACGGCGCGCACATGCTCCGCCAGCTGGCGGAACCAGTCGCGCACCAGGGCAAGGTCCTCGGGGTCAGTGGGGGCGGTGGCCTGCACGGGCATGGGGAGATCTCCAGGGAAGGCAGCATGGTGGAAGCGCGGCGTTCCCATGCAAGCCCCCGGGGCCGTGGCGGCTTAACCCTTCCCTAGCCCGCACCCCGCATCCTGGCCGCCGAGCCGCAGGATGCAGCCCCATGGACCTAGGACCCACGCCCGACCTGTTTCCGGTCGAGCCTCTTTCCTTCAGCGCCCAGGCCTTCCGCCTGCGCCATCTCTTCCCCACGCCGCTGCTGATGGCGCCGGTGAACGAGGCTCCGCGCCTGAATGCGCGGCTCCGCCGCAGCATCCTGGACCGGGCGGAGCGATCCGGCGGCGTGCAGCGGAGCAATGATGGCGGATGGCAGTCCGAGGACGACTTCTGGTCCTGGTGCGGCGCGGCGGGCGATGCGCTGCTGGAAGCGGCGACGGGGCTGGTGAACGGCTTCACCAGGATGCGCACCGCCGATGGCGCGGCGCGCGAGGGCAGGCCGGACTGGCGCTGCAACGCATGGGCCAATGTGAATACGCATGGCCACGCCAACCACGCCCACCACCATCCCGGCGCCTTCTGGTCGGGCGTCTATTGGGTGGATGCAGGGGATGGGCCGGGCGGGGAGTTCGAGATCCATGATCCCCGCGGCATCCTGCCGGCCTTCTTCGCCCCGCAGCTCCACATGGCTCTCCCGGGGTGCCTCAGCGCCGGGCTGACCGACTACATCACGCCGGAAACGGGGACGATGCTGATCTTCCCGGCCTGGCTGGTGCATGCGGTCCGGCGCTATCACGGAACCCGGCCGCGCATTTCGGTGGCCTTCAACTTCTCGGTCTGAGGCACCCCGCCGGAGAGGGGTGGGGTGCATGGGCGCCCCGGTGCTACACATCCCGCACCATGACCATCGCCCTGATCACCGTGACCGAGGACGAGGCCGATATCCGCCTTGACCGCTGGTTCCGCCGCCATTTCCCGCACCTGACCCAGGGCGCGCTCCAGAAGATGCTCCGCACCGGGCAGGTGCGGGTCGATGGCAAGCGGGCCGAGGCCAACACCCGCCTGGCCGTGGGCCAGGAGGTGCGCGTGCCTCCCATGCCCGAGGCCCCTCCCCCCGAGCCCGCGAGGCCCAGGGTCTCCGAGCGGGATGCCGAGATGCTGGAGCGCATGGTCATCTACCGAGATGACTCGGTGATCGCGCTGGACAAGCCGCACGGGCTGCCGGTGCAGGGTGGCCCCAATATCGCCCGGCACCTCGACGGCATGCTGGACGTGCTGCGCTTCGGCCATGAGGAGCGCCCGCGCCTGGTGCACCGGCTGGACCGCGACACCTCCGGCGTCCTCCTCCTGGCCCGCAGCGCGGCGGCGGCGGCGAAGCTTGCCGCCGCCTTCCGGGGGCGGGATGCCCGGAAGACCTACTGGGCACTGGTGGTCGGCCGCCCCCACCCGCTGGCCGGGCGCATCAATATGCCCCTCGCCAAGCAGGGCGGCCCGCGCGGGGAGCGCATGACCGCCGCCGAGGAGGGCGAGGAAGGTGCGCATGCCATCACCGACTACGAGGTGGTGGACAATGCCCGCAAACACGTCTCCTGGCTGGAGATGCACCCGCTGACCGGCCGCACCCACCAGCTCCGCGTCCATGCGGCCGCCGCGCTGAAATGCCCCATTCTCGGGGATGGCAAATACGGCGGGGCGGCGGCACATATTGAGGGAATGCCCGGCCTCCTGCACCTGCATGCCCGCGCCATCGAGCTGCCGCACCCCGAGGGCGGCACCCTCTCCGTCGCGGCGCCCCTGCCGCCCCATATGAAGGAGAGCTTCGAATTCCTCGGCTTCGACCGACCCCGCACGCCGCCGGCCAAGCGGACCCGCTGACCTCAGTTCCGGGAGCCATGCCATGACCGAGCCCGCAACGCCCGGGCGCGACCGGAGGTCTCGCCTCCGCCGCCTCCGCCCCTGGCTGGTCGCCCTGGGCCTTCTGGTCATCGGCCTGCCGCTCGCGGCCTATGGGGCGATCTGGGTGGCGCTGCGCTCGGACGCGGTTCGGCCGCGGGTCGAGGCAGCGGTGGAGGCGGCCACGGGTCGGCGCTTCACCCTGGGCGCGCTGACGATCCGCCCGGCCCTCGTCCCCACCATCGGGATTGAGAACCCGGTGCTCGCCAATCCACCCGGCTTTTCCCGCCCGGAGATGCTGCGTGCGCGCCGGATCGAGGCGGAGCTGGCCCTGATCCCGCTCCTCTCCAGACAGGTGGAACTGCGCCGTCTCGCCCTGGTCGAGCCGGACCTGCTGCTGGAGATCGGCCCGGAGGGGCGCGGGAACTGGGAGATGGGGCGCCAGCGCCCGGAGGCGCCGGGCACGGCCCCAGCCGCCCCGCCGGCGGATCCGGACCAGCCCTTCGGCCTTGCCGTGGACGCCGTCACCATCGAGCGGGGCCGTGTGACCTGGCGGTCGCCGGGGCATGAGGAGGTGGTGGAACTGCCACGCCTCACCCTGCGGGGCACGGAGCGCTCCATCCTGGCGGAGGGCCAGGCGGTGCTGCGCGGCGTCACCGCCACCGTGAATGGCGGCACCGGCCCGCTGGCCGTGCTTCTGGCCGGCGGGCCCGGGGAATGGCCCTTCCAGGCCGGCCTGTCAGCGCCTGGGCTGAATGTCGAGGCGAGCGGCAGCCTCGCCCTACCCTTCCGCCCCGATGGCTGGCGCCTGCGGCTGGCCGCCACCGCGGACAGCGCGGCCCGGCTCGCGCCCCTTCTGCCCGGCACGCCTTTGCCGGCGGCCCGGAACCTTTCCGCCGTTGCCGATGCCGGTGCTGCGGGGCTGGGCACGCTGCATGTGTCGGCGGCGGAGGTGAGCCTTCCCCTGGGAGGACAGCCGCTTTCCATCGGCCCGGTTCAGCTCTCCGCCACGGCGCCGGATGCCCCGGTCACGCTGAATGGCAGCCTACGCCTTGGCGACATCCCGGTGGCCCTGGCCGTGCAGGGGCCCAGCCTTGATGCCGTGCGCGGCGGTGGTGCCCTGCCCCTGCTTGCCAATATCGAGGGCGAAGGGCTTGCCGCATCCCTGCGAGGCAGCCTGGGGCAAGCCGGGCGCGTGGAGGGAACGGAATGGCTGTTCTCCCTCCGCGCCGCCGATCTCCGCGCCCTTGGTGCGCGTGCGGGGCGGCCGGACCTGCCGGCCCTGCACGATGCCAGCGCCGATGGACGGGTCCGCGTGACGGCTGAGGGTGCGGAACTGCCTTCCGTCACCCTTACCTCGCGCGAGGCGGTGGGGCGGGGCTCGCTTTCCTGGCGCCGGGGCGAGCCGGTTCCGCGGCTACGGCTGCAAGCGATGCTTGACCGACTGGACGCCGATGCCCTGTCCGTGCCGGCGGCGGGGGCCGCCCCGCAGGCGGCGCCGCAGGGGCAGCCAACGCCGCCCCCGGCGACGGAAACCGCCCCGGCCAGGGCGGCCAACCGCGTGATTCCGGATAGCCCGATCGACCTTTCCGCGGTCCGCGACGCCCCGCTCGCCCTGGAAGCCGAGGGCAGCGTGGCGCTGCTGCGCCTGCGTGGCGCCGACTGGCGGGACATTACCCTGCGGGCCGTGCTGCAGGGACAGGCGCTGAAGCTGGAGCGCTTCGCGGCGGGAACTCCGGGCGGCCCGGTGACCGGCGCGCTCTCCGCGGAAGCCGGCGGGCCCGTGCCGCGCCTAGCCCTGACGTTGCGGAGCGGCGCGGGCGGCGTGGACCCGGCGCCTCTTCTCTCCGCCTTCGGCATCCGCTCCCCCGTTTCCGGCCCTGGCGCGCTGGACCTGGCGCTGAACGGCGAAGGCGCGGGCACCCGCGCCCTGGCGGCCAGCCTGGGCGGGCATATTGGCCTTGCCATGACCGGTGGTCAGGTCGATCCCCGCCTGCTGGCGGGCGCGACCCAGGCGCTTCGCGGGATCGTGCCGGAGAACACGGCCGGCGAGGCCGCGGAGATCCGCTGCGTCGCCCTGCGCTTCGACCTGCAGGCGGGCGTGGCGCAATCCCGTGCCCTGCTCGTCCAGACCGGGGTCGCCACCGTGACCGGGGGTGGCGCGGCCAATCTGGGGGATGAAACCCTGGCCTTCCGCCTTCGCCCGGTGGTGCGGGTGGGCGATGTTTCCCTGACCACGCCGGTGGGCATCACCGGCCGCTTCGCCAATCCGCGCTTTTCCGTGGATCCGAACGCGGCGGCCGCCGCGGCGGCGGGCGTTCTCGGCGGGCTGGCCCGCCGCTCGGATGACCGGGAAACAGCCGCGCTGGGCGCCTTGGCCGAAAGCCTGCTGGGCGGGCGGAACGGCGCGCCGGGTGCGGCGGATTGCGCAGAGCAGCTGGCGGTGGCCCGTGGGGCCGCCCCCGCCGTGGGAACGCCGCCGGCCCCGGCACCGGAGCCGCAGCGGGAACGCCGCCCGGCGGTCCAGGACCTGCTGCGCGGGTTGCTCGGGCGATAGGGGATGGGCCGGGCAGGAATCGAACCCGCAACCAAGCCGTTATGAGCGGCCAGCTCTAACCGTTGAGCTACCGGCCCGTCCCGCGTCGCTCTCTAGAGCAGATCCGGTTCCGGTGAAATCACCGGAACCGGGAGAAGCGACACGTAGCGTCAGGTGCCGAGGAAGCGGCGGATGGCCGGCTCGGCCTTGTTCATGCTGGCGACCCCTTCCAGATGGCCGAGGCCGCCCTGCAGTTCCACCATTTCCACCGGGCGCCCGGCCTTCCGCAAAGCCTCTACCAGATCGACATTGTAGCTGATCGGGAAGACCCGGTCCCCTGGCGCGGGCAGGACGAGCCAGCGCGCCTGGCTGCGGGAGAGGGCCGCCGCGGTGTCCGGATACTCGTGCAGGAAAAGCTGGTTGGCCCGGGTGAGATAGATGAAGGCGTTCGCGTCCGCGGTCTTGGCGCGGGCGGTGGCCGCCTCGTCCAGGAAACGCTCCACGGCGAACTGGTCCGTGATCTTGCGGGCGGGGTCCTGGCCTTCCACGGGCCGGCGGCCGAACTGGGCCATGGCGCCGCGGTCCCGTGCCTGGAGGGTGACGATCTTCAGCGCCTCAGCCAGGCCCCGCGTCGGAGGCTCGCGGCCCTGGCCGTAATAATCGCCGTTCCGCCAGTTCGGATCCATGCGGATCGGCGATTCCCAGAGTTCCATCCAGCCGATCAGGAAGGCGTCGAACTCCCCGGTGCCCACGGCCGGCATCACGCGCTCCACCATCTCCGGATAGGCGCAGGCCCATTCGATTGCCTGCAGCGCCCCCATGGACGGCCCGGCGGCCAGGGCGAGGCGCTTCACCCCGAGGCTGTCCAGCAGGCGCTTCTGCACCTCGATGAAGTCCCGCATGGAGACGACGGGGTAGTTCAGCGCGAAGGGACGGCCCGTGGATGGATCGAGGGCGGCGGGGCCGGTGCTGGTGGTGGTCGCGTCGTTCAGGTTCAGGTTCACCAGCGTGTCCGAGGACACGACGAAGAACCGGTTCGTGTCGATCGCCTTGCCCGGGCCGATGATGTTGTCCCAGTAGCCCGCCGGACCATTCGCCGCGTAGCGCCCGAAGGCGTGGCTGTTCGCCGAGAAGAAATGGGTGATCAGCACGGCGTTGTCGCCGGCCTGGTTCAGCGTGCCCGCCGTCTGATAGCCGATGCGGGCATTGGGGACCGTGCCCCCGCCCCGCGTCCGGTATTCCCCGGCGTCGAAGACCTGCTTGCGGACGATCAGCGGCTCGCCAGCCGGGGGCGCCGATGCGGGGGCCGGGGTGGCGGGCTGGGGCGATTGGGCAGCCGCCGGGCGGACCAGCAGCGCCGGCGATGCCAGGAGCGGTGCCGCCAGCAGGCCGCGGCGGGAAATGGGACGGGCCTCACTCAAACTCGCATCCTCCCAGGATCTCTCTCGCCGCCATGCTGCGGGCTGCCATGGCCCGCCGCAAGCGGACAGCAGGGCTCTTAGAGGCGCTTTGCGGCGAATTGCCGGCCGCCCCTGCCGCTGCTAGACGCGCCGGAACATTTCGTCGCAAGCCGCGGCGGAACGCCCGCCTTCAACCAGGACCGCCTCCATGAATCTGAGCCAGCTCCCGACCGGCAAGGCCCCGCCCTACGACATCAACGTGGTGATCGAAATCCCCGAGGGTTCCTCGGTGAAGTATGAGCTGGACAAGGCGAGCGGGGCGGTGGTGGTGGACCGCTTCCTGTTCACGCCCATGAACTACCCGGCGGCCTATGGCTTCATCCCCGGCACCATCGCCGATGACGGCGATCCGACCGACGCGCTGGTGCTGATCCCTGCCGCCGTGGTGCCGGGCTGTGTCATCCGCTGCCGCCCGATCGGCGTGCTGCTGATGGAGGACGAGGCGGGGCAGGACGAGAAGATCGTCTGCGTGCCGCATGACAAGCTCCACCCCTATTTTTCCGATATCCAGTCCTGCGACGACCTGCCGAAGATCACGCGCCAGCAGATCGAGCACTTCTTCGCCCGCTACAAGGACCTGGAGCCGGGCAAGTGGGTGAAGATCACGGGCTGGGGCACCAAGGAGCAGGCCGCGGAGCTGATCTCGAAAGGGGTTGCGGCGGCCGGGAAGTAGTCGCCGGACAGCAAAGCTGGATAGATCGCACAGGAGGCTCGACGCCTCTGCTGCTGCATTCAGCGCCCCACGTCAGCGATGACTAACGGTCCGATAAATGCGAATGTATCGCTCCGTTGCGCAGCATTTGAATGAACAAAACGCGCGTCTAGAGAACAGTCTGCGTTACTTCGCTGGAGCCGTACTTTATTATTGCAAATATCACTCAAACCGACCTCCTAGCCAGGAGCAAAGCGCCCCATGAGAGTAGCCGTCGTATTCTTTGGACTGGCGAGGAACATGCCCACAACGATCGACGCCATCCGGCGCAACATATACGAATCCAATTCAGATAAATCAGTCCAAATCACTACAATAGCCGCGCTCAATTTGGTTACTCAAATAAATAATATAAGATCAAAAGAAGCAAGCACCCTCGTCAATCCTGCGGAATGCCTGATGCTCGGCGCGGATCATTACGTACTGGCACGTCAGGACGACAGTGCAATAACCCCACACCTCACCAGACTGCAGTCGGGAACAGATAATTTTAATGATAATTGGGCGTCGATTCGCAATCTACTTCATCAGCTAACCTCTTTGAAGCGGGCGTGGACGTTTTGCGAAAGCATCGTGAGTACCCGGTTTGATTATTATCTCTTCGCTCGCCCCGATCTGTTATACTTGGATGAAATTCGTTTTTTGCAGATAGCCGAAAAGTTCAGAGGCAGCGGGAATATTGCCCTCCCGGCATGGCACCACTGGGGCGGAGGGTTGAACGACCGTTTTGCGTTTACGGACGGGCTTGCAGCGGAACACTACGCAAATCGCCTCGATCTCCTGGACGAGTTCAACGCCCAGAATGGCCTCTCTCCCGAACGACTACTCGGCTACGCGGTAGGCAAAGGCGACTGCCGAATCTCTGAACTTCCCGTGCGTGCCCAACGCGTACGGGCAGATGGTGCAATTCGCGACGAGAATTTCGAACTCAAGCGCCGAAACTTGCCACACGACGGATCGAGGATCCTTTTCACTCCTGAAGGAGTAACTATCATTCCAGAGGCGAGGGTCGCTCCCGTACCTTTCTATAACAGCCGAGGCATTCCAGCCTCCATCAGTCGCAATCAGCTTGTTGGACAGCAGACGCCAGCAACCGGGTCAGAAACGCATCAGCTCCGCAAAATGGAGCACGAAGGGCTGCCGCGCGTGTCGGGACTTTCAGGTCCACCAACTGAGGCAGTAATCCAGCGGTTGGGCGCCGGCAGCAATACGAGGCGCTTCCTTAACATCGGCCCAAACCGCGTAACTCTGAACATACAACAGGAAACTCCTACTCCTAACCGAGAGCCCTCCTCGCCAAATGTCCAGTCATATGACATTTCAGCGGATGAATTCTTTGCCACCACCGATCCGTGCGAAGTTCTCGCCGGCTGCATCGACCTTGCCCACATAAAAGCACAGAACCATTCTGAATTCGTCCTCAGAATGATCATCAATATCGAACAGTACTGCTCCTCCAATTCCAAGATCATCTTCACCGACGTTGTTCCCATCAACTTCGAAATGACCGAGCGCGCCCGGAACATGCGAGCACGCAAAGATCAGACCTTGGCACGTGCTTGTACTGGTGACTTATGGCGACTAGTTCCGCTGTTGCGCCGGGAACGTCCTGATTTGTGCATACAAGTTGCGAACTGCCGACCCACCGGACTGGTCGTGATCAGCAATTTAGATCCTTCATCTCGGAAGCTTCGTGACGACTACATCAAGACTGCCCACCGACTCATGTTTAACCATCCATCCGAGGACGAATTTTGGGCCTACATAGAGACTCTGGAATTGTTTGAGGCAACCCAGGTGTGTTAAAAGTAGTCTCGACTCCGGATCAATGAACGTAGACCGACGTCACATGGTCCGCCAGCATGCTTGGCAGCAACTTGACTTCATGAACAGCGACCTCACCGGGTTCCTCGGGAGTTAAGTTAGCCTAACGAATATGCTTCACTAACAACGAGCTAAAACGCTTAGCGGAGGCACAGAGTGGTTTCTTATTTCCTGGCTTACGCTACAGCGAATGAACGGGCCACATACGAGCTTGACGAGCTTCACTTCTCCAACATGGGCACTTATGCTTCGGGCGTCAGCCACCTGAGCGTATATGTTGCTGTGAGCACCGTAGCGGAGCGAACCAAGATTGATGCCGGCCTCCATGATGCCTTGAAGGTAGCGCTGAGCTCCACCTCCGTCAGCATTCAGGAAGTGGCATTCAAGTCAAACCTAGGTCGAGATTTTAGTTCATTCGCACACTGCCTACGCATGATCTGTAAAACCGCAAAAGACGAGGATTACGTTCTTTTCATCAATAGGAGCGCGTACGGACCTCTAGGCAATGGTTGGTATTCGAAATACATTGAGCAATACCATAAGTTTCCTGATGTTCAACTGTGTGGCTCTACAATCAACCTAAGCGGGCATCCAGGCCTGCCTGTGGAGAGCGCTTCACCACATGTGCAGACATACGCCTTCTTCGGACGGGTGGGAGACTTTCGTGAGTTCATTAAGAACTTTCCAGGAGAGCACGAGGAAAAGCGCATCGATGTAATCCGGCATGGCGAAATCGGCCTAAGTCGTCGAATCCTACAACGCGGGGGAGCATTAACCTGTCTCGCTTGGCCCAATTATTCCTTCGTTCACAATCTGCCAATTGATCCCTCTTTGCCGACAGGTGACATCAAACGCAGCGTCATCAACTTACCGTTTCAGTACCGGCGCAAGCATTATGGAAACCCGAACAACACACCCAGTCGACCTTCAATGCCGAATAATGCCGCCGATCTCTTTTTGGATTTTTTCCACGACTTCTTCGGAGAAGACAAGCCCCGAGTCTCGGTTTCAATCCAAAGCTCTCACAACACAACCCTTTTCTACAGCCCGGAACTGGACCGTTGCATACACATTGACAAAAACAGCGCATCCTCTCACGCAACAGCCCTAAAACCTCTAAATCTGCGACTTTCGAACGACAGGTTGACCTTCTTTGTGCAGTTGGCTAACTGCGAGGTGGAACTCTGCCTTTACGATTCAGGACTACACATCAGGCGGCAACCAGTTGGGCAAACCAAACTACTTGGCAACTGCTTCGAAGTTATTCGTTTAGAAAAAAACTTGTTTCACCTGCGGGCGGCTGGTTTATTTTTGTGTGCCGAGCCAAACGGTGAGCTCTGCTGCAACCGCCTTCGTCCTTCCATATGGGAAACATTCACCTTTGTAGCCTCTCATACCGCCGAGCCTATGAAGTGCCTTTCCTGATCCAGTGACAATTGGTGAGGGATTTGAGGCGCTCGGGGTGAGCTGGTTCCAGGCTTGGAGCACGCGTCGATGCGGCCGTCGTTGCTGTTGTCCAGGCGGTGGGACAGAATTCGCTCGCGCAGGTGAAGCCAGACGCGCTCCACTGGATTGAGTTCCGGGGCATAAGGCGAGAACGGAACCAAGGTGACGTTCTCGGGCACGCGGAGTTGGTGCGAGCCGTGCCAGCCCGCCTGGTCGAGCACGAGGACGGCGTAGACGTCGGGCGCGAGGCTTTCGGAGAAGCGCTTGAGAAACACGCTCATAGCCCGGGTCGAGACCATGGGTAGGACCAGCGCGAAGCCCTCTCCAGTCGCGGGCCGGACAGCGGCGTAGGGGTAGGTCCAGTCATAACGCTGGTCGCACAAGCCCCGCGGGCGCTGCCCTCGCATCCATCAGCGATGACCTGTCCGGCCCTTCTGGCCGACCCTTGCTTCGTCCTGGAACCAGAGCCCGATCCGTCGACCCGGATGGTCCGCGGCGACTTCGGCTACAGCGCGGCACAGCCCCTTTGCGAAGGCTACCTTGGCACCTTCATCCGAACCCGGGTGCCGCGGCCGGGTCTTCTCTCGCGACAAGTCCAGCTCTCGCACCACGCGCGACAGGCTGTCCGGGTGCAGGTGCTTACCGAGGCGCTCCTCGATCCAGCGGCACAGCATCGGCAGCGTCCACTCCGCCCCGCCGTCGCGCTCGGGTCAGGCTCGCGCAAAATGGTGGCCATCAGCACGGCCTGCTCAGCGTCGCCCAGGGTTGTTGGCCGCCCCGACTTGGGGCGGTCCCGCAGACGATCCATCCCCTCGGCATTGTAGCGCACCACCGCATCCCGTAGCGCTTGGCGTTCCAACCCGACCAGCCGCGCTGCCTCTGCCCGGCTCAGCCCATCGAGGGCGTGTGCCACCGCCAGCATCCGCGTCGCCGTCCGCCGGCTCCACTGAAGCTTGGACAGGCGCCGCAGCTCGGCCGCACTCGCCACGCCCGCGCGGAAATTACACCCGAGTCAATTCACCCGCTCGGCGGTATGAGAAGTCCTGACTAGCTTCACGATCTGGACGCCGTTCGTACGGCCAGAATTGCCGTACGAAATTTGTGAGTCCCGCTACCAGGCCCGCTGCGGCAGCCTCAGCCCGAGTTCCGTCGGCACCGGCCATTCCTCTCGTACCCTTCGCACCGCCCGGAACCCGGCTGCGATGTAGTTCGGCAGCGCCCGCGGATGGTCGGCGGTGCAGGTGTTCACCGTCAGCAGGTTGCAGGGCCCTGCCCAGGCCGTGTCGATAGCATGGCGCAGGAAGGCGCGCCCGAGGCCACCGCCGATCGCATGCGGCATCAATCCGAAATAGGAAAGGTTGGTCGTGCCATCCCAGCGGCGCTCCAGCTCGTAGAAGCCAGCCGGCTCGCCGCCGTGATACAGGGCGTGGATGGAGACCGACGGATCGCGCAGGATCGCCTCGATCTTCGCGTCCGGCAACGTGCGCCGCAGCCACCAGCACCAGTCGCGCCCGACCGTGTCATAGAGATAGCGATAGAAGCCCACGGTGCAGCCGGGAACGGGCACCACCCCCACATCGGGTGGCAGCGCCGCCGGCGGCTCGGCCGGCGGACGCTCCATGCGAAGGAAGGTGACCTCGACCTGGACCGGGGTCGTGGGCATCCCCGGCGGCCTAGCTGTCGAGGAAGGAGCGCAGCTTGCGGCTGCGGGTGGGGTGCTTCAGCTTCCGCAGCGCCTTCGCCTCGATCTGGCGGATACGCTCGCGGGTCACGTTGAACTGCTGGCCTACCTCTTCCAGCGTATGGTCCGTGTTCATGCCGATGCCGAAGCGCATCCGCAGAACGCGTTCCTCACGCGGCGTCAGGCTGGACAGCACCCGCGTCGTCGCCTCGCGCAGGTTGGACTGGATCGCGGCATCCAGCGGGATGATCGCGTTCTTGTCCTCGATGAAGTCGCCGAGATGGCTGTCCTCCTCGTCGCCGATCGGCGTCTCGAGGGAGATCGGCTCCTTGGCGATCTTCAGGACCTTGCGGACCTTTTCCAACGGCATGCCGAGCTTCTCGGCCAGCTCCTCCGGCTGGGGCTCGCGGCCGATCTCGTGCAGCATCTGCCGGCTGGTGCGGACCAGCTTGTTGATCGTCTCGATCATATGGACCGGGATGCGGATGGTCCGCGCCTGGTCCGCGATGGAGCGGGTGATCGCCTGCCGGATCCACCAGGTGGCATAGGTGGAGAACTTGTAGCCGCGGCGATACTCGAACTTATCCACGGCCTTCATCAGGCCGATATTGCCCTCCTGGATGAGGTCCAGGAACTGCAGGCCGCGGTTCGTGTACTTCTTGGCGATCGAGATCACGAGGCGGAGATTGGCCTCGATCATCTCCTTCTTCGCCTGGGTCATGTCGCGCTCGCCGCGGGACACGGTGGCGTAGACGCGCTTGTACTCGCTCACCGGCAGGCCGGTGATGGCGGCGACCTTGCCGATCTCGCCACGGATGGCCTCTGCCTCGTCGCGGCTGTTCGCCACGAAGGCCTGCCACGCCTTGCCCTTCAGCTTGGAGATGCGGTCGAACCAAGCCGGGTCCATCTCCGAACCCTGCCAGTGCTCCAGGAACTCGGCGCGCTTGACCTTGTGGCTCTCGGCAAGGCGGAGGACCTGACCCTCAAGGCCCACCATGCGGCGGTAGAGGCCCTTGATCTGGTCGACCAGTTCCTCGATCCGGTTGTTGTGCAGGTGCACCTTCTGCACCAGCGCAACCAGCTCCTGGCGCTGCTTCTCGTAGCTCTTCTCGGACTTGGCGGCCAGCTCACCGCCGGTCGTGTAGGCCTCCATCCGCTTGGAGGACATCTTCTCAAGCTTGGCGTAGGCGGCCTCGATCGCCTCGAAGGCGGCCAGCGCCTCCGGCTTCAGCTTCTCCTCCAGGGCGGAGAGGGACAGGCCGACGCCCTCGCCTTCCTCGCCCTCCTCGAACTCCTCCGCCTCCGGCGGCGGGCCATCCGGCATGTCGGCGTTGTTGGTGGCCTCAAGGTCGATGACGTCGCGCAGCAGCAGCTTCCCGCTGACCACGGACTCATGCCAGCCGACGATCGCGCGGAAGGTCAGCGGGCTCTCGCAGAGCCCGCCGATCATCATGTCGCGGCCGGCCTCGATCCGCTTGGCGATGGCGATCTCGCCCTCGCGCGAGAGCAGCTCCACGCTGCCCATCTCGCGGAGATACATGCGGACGGGGTCATCGGTGCGGCCGAGGCTCTCCTCGTCCACATTGCCGCCGGACTCCTCGTCCTCGCCCTCGGCCTTCTCCTCGCCTTCCTCACCCTCGGCCTTGGCGGGAGTCTTCTTCTCCGTGTCCTCGTCGGCGCTTTCCTCGGCCTCGACGAGGTTGATGCCCATCTCGGAGAAAAGGGCCATGGTGTCCTCGATCTGCTCCGAGGAAACCTGGCCCTGCGGCAGGGCGGCGTTGAATTCGTCGTAGGTGATGTAGCCGCGCTCTTTGCCCTTGGCCATGAGCTTCTTCACAGAGGCCAGCACGCTGTCGAGCAGCGCGCCCTCCACCGCCTCGTCGCGGTGCTCCGCTGTTTCCGTGCCGTTCGCCACCTTCGTCGCCATGCCTGTCTCCCGCCACGGAAGGACCCGCCGGGGGCGCCGGAGCCCGCCGGGGATCAAATTCTGTCTCTACCCTATGGAGCGGCGCTTTCGGCGCCCTCCTCCAGCCCCGTCTCGCCACGACGCAGGGCGGAGAGGGCCTGGCTGAGCCGGATGACGCGCGCCTGGGCCGCGGCATCGTTCGCCGCCTCCAGCTCGCGTCTCGCCTCCACCAAGTCCTCGACCAGCGCGCCCTCGCCCCGAAGGAAGCCGAAGAAATGCCACCAGCCCGCCAGGCTCTCCCCGGGCTGGGCATCGGGACGCGCCTCCCGCGGGAGGCCGGTCGCGCGCATGACCCAGGCCCGGGCCTCATTCAGGCCGGTCGCGTCCAAGTGGGCAACCAGATCGGCCGAGTCAAGCGAGCTCCCGCCGCTGTTTGACGCTTCCGTGAGGTTCTGTGCCTCTTCCGCCAGCACCTGCCCCGCATGCCAGGCCAGCATGGCCGCCTGAAGGGCCGATGGCGGGCCATGCGGCAGTTCCAGGAGGGCGAAGGCCTCCTCCACCTCGTTCAGCAGCCAGGGATGGGTCAGCGTGATGGCCAGGAGGCAGCGGGCCTGTTCCAGCCGCGCGCTCTCCGCTCCCGGCGACGGACGGGGTGGCAGGCGGGGCGGCGGCTTGAAGCCGGGGCGGCCGCCGCGCGGCGCAAAGCCCGCTGCCCCGCCCTGGGGACGCTGCGGGCGCTGGGGGCGGGTGGTCTCGAAGAAGCGGTCCAGCAGGGCGCGGCGGTATTCGGCGGCCAGGGCCTTATCCGGGATCTGGTTGGCCGCGGCCGCCAGGTCGTTCCGGAAAGCCGCCCGCCCCTCCGGGCTCTCCAGGGGGCGGCCCGCACTCATCAGGTCATAAAGGGCGACCGAGAGGGGCCTGGCCGCGTCCAGCACGGCCTGGAAGGCGGCGGGGCCCTTGGCGCGGATCAGCTCGTCCGGGTCCTTGCCTCCTTCCACGGTCGCGAAGCGCAGCGTCCGCTCCGTGCCCAGCAGGGGCATCACCATCTCGGCCGTCCGGCTGGCGGCGCGCAGGCCCGCGGCATCGGCATCAAGGCACAGAACCGGCTCAGGCGAGACGCGCCAGATCTCCTCCATCTGCTCCGGTGTCAGGGCCGTGCCGAGCGGGGCCACCGCGCCCTCGAACCCGGCCTGGTGCAGGGCGATCACATCCATATAGCCCTCGGCCACGATCAGCCGGGCCTTGCCGCGGAACACCGCCTCTCGCGCCAGGTCGAGGCCGTAGAGGGTCCGGCGCTTGGAAAAGACGTCCGTTTCCGGGCCGTTCAGGTATTTGGGCTGGCCATCACCCAGGATCCGGCCACCGAAGGACACGATCCGGCCGCGCTTGTCCCGGATCGGGAACATGACGCGGTTGTAGAAGAAATCGTTGAAGACCCCCTCCCTGCCCTCGACGGGCCTGGAGAGGCCGGCTTCCGCCAGCTGGCGCGGCTCAATGCCCAGGGGCTTCAACGCCTCGGCCAGGACGCCCCGGCCGGTGCCGGACCAGCCCAGGCCGAAGCGGGCGATGGTCTCATCGGTCAGGCCGCGCCGCTTCAGGTAATCCAGCCCTTCCCGCCCCTCCGGAGCACGGAGCCAGCGCTGCATCGCTTCGGCGGCGGCGGCGAGCACCTCATGCAGGTCCTTCGCGCGGGCTTCGCGTGCGGCCTGGCGGGGGGATTCCTTCGGCACCTCCAGCCCGGCCTCATGCGCCAGGCGCTCCACCGCTTCCCGGAAGGGCAGCCCCTCGGTCTGCATGGTGAAGCCGATGGCGTCCCCGTGCTGGCCGCAGCCGAAGCAGTGGTAGTGGTCATCATAGACGTAGAAGGAGGGGGTCTTCTCGTTGTGGAAGGGGCAGCAGCCCTTCCACTGGCGCCCGTTGCGGGTGAGCTTGACCTTGCGGCCGATCAGCGGCGGCAGGGGCGTGCGGGCGCGCAGCTCGTCGAGGAAATTGGGAGGAAGGGCCATCGGCCCTACCTCTCTAGAGCATTTCCGGCCGGAGGCGGAGAGTTTGCGAGAGCGGGATCCCCCGCATCAGCCCCCCAGCGCAGCCTTCACCATCGGCCCGGCCTTGGCCATGTCCAGCACTGCCGCATGCTTCGCCTTCAGCACGGCCATGACCTTGCCCATATCCTTCACCGAGGAGGCGCCGGTCTCGGCCACGGCGTCCTGCACGGCGGCCTGCATCGCGGCCTCGTCCATCTGCTGTGGCAGGAAGGACTCGATCACGGCGATCTCCGCCTCCTCCTTCTCGGCCAGCTCGGGGCGATTGCCCTGGCGGTACATCTCCACGCTCTCGCGCCGGCTCTTCACCATGCCGCGCAGCATGGAGGTGATCTGCTCCTCCGGGATCTGGTCCACGCCCGAGGGGCGGGAAGCGATGTCCGCATCCTTCAGCTTGGCGGTGATCATCCGGATGGTGGAGGTGCGGGCCGTGTCGCCGGCCCGCATGGCGGCCTTGAGTTCCTCGGTGAAGCGGGCGCGAAGGCTCATTTCGGACTCCTCTGTTTACGGGCGCGCGGTGTAGAGCGGATCAGGGCTTCCGGCCATGGCGGAGGGTCATGCGCCAGACTGGGAAATGATTTCCCAGAGCGGCATGCGCTTTCCTCTTCCCTTGGGAAGTATTTTCCCACATATGCCCTGCCATGCGGACGGTCGAGCAGATCCTGACCCTGATGGGTGGCGCCAGCGCGGCAGCGGCGCATTGCGGCGTGGGCACGGAAGCCATCCGCAAATGGCGCCAGGCGCGTGCGATTCCACCCCGGCACTGGCCGGCGGTCCTCGCCGCCACAGGGCTTTCCCTGGAAGACCTGCCCCGCGCTGATGCCGATCCACTGCCCCATTCGAACCCGGAGCCCTCGATGACCCCTGCCCCGAATGCCCCGCAGGCCGATGCCGTGCCCGAGGGCGCGACGGCCTGCCTCGTGCTCGGCAATGGCCAGGTGATCTGGGGCCGCGGCTTCGGCGCCACCGGAAGGAAGGTAGGCGAGGTCTGCTTCAACACGGGCATGACCGGCTACCAGGAGACGCTGACCGACCCTTCCTATGCCGGGCAGATCATCAGCTTCACCTTCCCGCATATCGGCAATGTCGGCGCCAATCCCGAGGACATCGAATCCATCACCCCCGCCGCGCGCGGGCTGGTGGTGAAGGTGGATGTCACCGAACCCTCCAACTACCGCGCCACGCGGGACCTGGATGACTGGCTGAAGAGCCATGGCATCCCCGGCATCTCCGGCGTGGACACCCGCGCCCTGACCGCCATGATCCGCGACGCCGGCGCCCCGAACGGGGTGATCTGCCACGCGCCCGACGGCAAGTTCGATCTCACTGCCCTGCGCGCCGAGGCGGCGGGCTGGCCGGGGCTGGAGGGCATGGACCTGGCAAAGGACGTTTCCTGCCGCCAGTCCTATAAGTGGGACGAGGCGCTCTGGGCCTGGGGCCAGGGCTATTCGAAGCAGGCGGCGCCGAAGCACAAGGTGGTCGCCATCGACTACGGCGCCAAGCGCAACATCCTGCGCTGCCTGGCCGATGCGGGCTGCGAGGTGACCGTGGTTCCCGCCACCGCCACCGCCGAGGAGATCCTGCGGCACGGGCCGGATGGCGTCTTCCTCTCCAACGGCCCCGGTGACCCGGCGGCGACGGGCGAATACGCGGTCCCGGCCATCCAGGGCGTGCTCGACGCGGGCAAGCCGATCTTCGGCATCTGCCTCGGCCACCAGCTGCTCTCCCTCGCGCTCGGCGCGAAGACCTACAAGCTGGACCGCGGGCATCGCGGCGCCAACCAGCCGGTGAAGGACCTGGCCACGGGCAAGGTGGAGATCACCAGCCAGAATCACGGCTTCGCCGTGGACGACAAGTCGCTGCCCGAGGGCGTGAGGGTGACCCATGTGAGCCTGTTCGACGGCTCCAACGAGGGGATCGCCTGCGAGGAGAAGAAGGCCTTCTCCGTGCAGTACCACCCCGAGGCATCGCCGGGCCCGAGCGACAGCCACTACCTGTTCCATCGCTTCACCGAGATGATGAGCAAGGCCGGGTAACTTGCCCTCCGCCGCCTCCCTCCTCGCCTTCGCGGCGCTGTCGGTCGGGCTTGCTCTCACGCCCGGTCCGAACCTGTTCTACCTCGTCTCCCGCACGCTGGCGCAGGGGACGCAGGCGGGGATGCTGTCGCTCATCGGCTGCCAGGCCGGCAGCCTGGCGATCATGCTCGGCGCGGCGGCGGGGATCACGGCGGCGCTGCTGGCGGTGCCCTATGCCTATGATGCCATGCGCCTGGGCGGCGCGGCCTATCTGGCCTGGCTGGCCTGGCAAAGCATCCGGCCCGGCGGGGCAGCCCTTTTCTCCCCGCGCCCTATCCCGCCCGAGAGCGGCCTGCGCCTTTTCTCCCTAGGCTTCGCCACGGCGGCGCTGAACCCGAAGGTGGCCCTGTTCTATGTTGCCGTGCTGCCGGCCTTCATGGATCCGGAGCGCGGCAGCCTGTTCCTGCAGGGGCTGGTGCTGGGCACGGTGCAGATCGCGATCTGCACGCTTTTCGACGCGCTGATGGTCGCGGGGGCGGGCGGGGTGGCGCGCTTCCTCTCCACCCGCCCGGCCTGGCTGGCCGTGCAGCGCTGGGTGCTGGGCGGCGCGCTGGCCCTGCTGGCGACAAAGCTGGCGGTGGACTCCCGCGCATGATCCGCCTCCTCATCCTCGCGCTGCCGCTCTCGCTTCTGTCATGGTGGGCGCTCACCCGTGTGGGACAGCCGCGCGACAAGGCCTGGCTGCGCGGCGTGGCGATCTCCTTCGTGGCGCTCGGCGGCATCGTCTTCTTCGCCGAGGACGGGCATGAGGGCGGGCGCGTGCTGGCGGCGGCCCTCTGGGCCGGCATCCACGCGCTGCTCTTCCTGATCCTGCGCCCCTTCCTGGGGCGGGCGCGGTGAGCGACATCGCCCTGAACCTCGATCCGCTCCTCTACGGCGCCGCGATCGCGTTCCTCGTGCTCGCGGCGGGCACGCCGCTCGCCTGGCGGGCGCTGCGTGGCACGACGCACGGCATCCGGACGGGCATGTCGGCCCTCGCCTGCCTGGGTGCCGCGGGGCTGCTGTCCCTTCCCTTCGCCTCCTCGCCGCGCCTCGAAGGCACGGCGCTGGCCACCCTCACCTTTTCCGCCGTGCTCCAGGGCGCGGCGGCCGTCATCCTCTTCCTGCTGCCCCGGAGGGCCTGAGCCATGCCGAAGCGCACCGACATCCAGTCCATCCTCATCATCGGCGCGGGCCCGATCATCATCGGCCAGGCCTGCGAGTTCGACTATTCCGGCGCCCAGGCCTGCAAGGCCCTGCGCGCCGAGGGCTACCGCGTGATCCTGGTGAACTCGAACCCCGCCACGATCATGACCGACCCCGAGCTGGCGGACGCGACCTATATCGAGCCGATCACGCCCGAGGTGGTCGAGAAGATCATCGCCAAGGAGCGGCCGGATGCCATCCTGCCGACCATGGGCGGGCAGACCGCGCTGAACACCGCGCTGAAGCTCGACGCATCCGGCGCGCTGGCGAAGTATGGCTGCGAGCTGATCGGCGCGAAGGCCGAGGTGATCGACAAGGCCGAGGACCGCCTGAAGTTCCGCGATGCCATGACCAGGATCGGCATCGAGAGCCCGCGCAGCCACATCGCCCACACGATGGAGGAGGCGCGCGCCGGGCTGGAGCTGGTGAAGCTGCCCTGCGTCATCCGCCCCTCCTTCACCCTCGGCGGCACGGGCGGCGGCATCGCCTATAACCGCGAGGAATTCGAGCAGATCGTCGCCTCGGGCCTGGACGCCTCCATGACGACCGAGGTGCTGATCGAGGAGAGCGTGCTGGGCTGGAAGGAGTACGAGATGGAAGTGGTCCGCGACAGCGCGGACAACTGCATCATCGTCTGCTCCATCGAGAACCTGGACCCGATGGGCGTGCACACCGGCGACAGCATCACCATAGCCCCCGCGCTGACGCTGACCGACAAGGAATACCAGCGCATGCGCGATGCGAGCATCGCCTGCCTGCGCGAGATCGGCGTGGATACCGGCGGCTCCAACGTGCAGTTCGGCATCAACCCGGTGGATGGCCGCATGGTCGTCATCGAGATGAATCCGCGCGTCTCGCGCTCCTCCGCGCTCGCCTCCAAGGCCACCGGCTTCCCCATCGCCAAGATCGCGGCGAAGCTGGCCGTGGGCTACACGCTGGACGAGCTGGCGAACGACATCACCAAGACCACGCCGGCCGCCTTCGAGCCGACGATCGACTACGTGGTGGTGAAGATCCCGCGCTTCACCTTCGAGAAGTTCCCGGGCACGCCGAACACGCTGACCACCAGCATGAAATCGGTGGGCGAGACCATGGCGATCGGCCGGAGCTTCGCGGAGGCCATGCAGAAGGGCCTGCGCGGGCTGGAGACAGGGCTGTCCGGCTTCGATGACGTGGAGGTGCCGGGCGACGGATCGGAGGAGGCCTATATCTCCGCCCTCTCCACCCCCACGCCGGACCGGCTGTTGATGGCCGCCCAGGCCCTGCGCGCGGGTCTCTCGGTGGAGACCATCCACGCGGCCAGCAAGTTCGACCCCTGGTTCCTGCGCGAGTTCGAGAGGATCGTGAAGGCCGAGGCCGGGGTCATCCAGAACGGCCTGCCGACGGATGCGAACGGCATGCGCCGGCTGAAGGCGATGGGCTTCTCCGACAAGCGCCTGGCGAAGCTGGCCGGGCTGCAGGAGCCCGAGGTGCAGGTGCGGCGCGAGCGGCTGGGCGTGAAGCCCGTCTACAAGCGCATCGACACCTGCGCGGCCGAGTTCGCCTCCTCCACGCCCTACATGTACTCGACCTATGAGGGCGGCTTCGGCACGCCGGTCTGCGAGAGCGAGCCGACGGACCGGAAGAAGGTGGTGATCCTCGGCGGCGGGCCGAACCGCATCGGCCAGGGCATCGAGTTCGACTATTGCTGCGTCCACGCCGCCTATGCGCTGCGCGAGGCCGGGTTCGAGACCATCATGGTCAACTGCAACCCGGAGACGGTCTCCACCGACTACGACACCTCCGACCGCCTGTATTTCGAGCCCCTGACGGGCGAGGACGTGATCGCCCTCATCCGCAAGGAGCAGGAGAAGGGCACGCTGCTCGGCTGCATCGTGCAGTATGGCGGCCAGACCCCGCTCAAGCTCTCCCAGGCGCTGGACAAGGCGGGCATCCCCATCCTCGGCACCTCGGCGGAAGCGATCGACATCGCCGAGGACCGCGAGCGCTTCCAGCAGCTGCTGAAGGGCCTGGGCCTGAAGCAGCCGCAGAACGGCATTGCCCGCAACCTGGAAGAGGCGGAGCGCGAGGTGGAGCGCATCGGCTACCCCGTGGTGGTGCGGCCCTCCTACGTTCTCGGCGGCCGGGCGATGGAGATCGCCTATAACCACGAGCAGCTCATCCGCTTCGGCAAGGAGGCGGTGAAGGTCTCGGGCGAGAACCCGATCCTGATCGACCAGTACCTGCAGGACGCGATCGAGGTGGATGTGGACTGCATCGCCGATGCGTCGGGCGAGGTCTATGTCGCGGGCGTGATGGAGCATATCGAGGAGGCCGGCATCCATTCCGGCGACAGCGCCTGCTCCCTGCCGCCCTATTCCCTGCCGCCCGCGATCATCACCGAGCTGAAGGCCGAGACCGAGGCCATGGCGCGGGCCCTGAAGGTGCGCGGGCTGATGAACGTGCAGTACGCCGTGAAGGACGGGGAGATCTTCGTGCTGGAGGTGAACCCCCGCGCCTCCCGCACCGTGCCCTTCGTCGCCAAGGCCACCGGCGTGCCCGTGGCCAAGATCGGCGCGCGGGTGATGGCGGGCGCCAGGCTGGCCGAGTTCAAGCTCGATGACAGCCTCATCAACCGCCATGTGGCGGTGAAGGAGGCGGTGTTCCCCTTCAACCGCTTCCCCGGCGTTGACGTGCTGCTCGGGCCGGAGATGAAGTCCACGGGCGAGGTGATGGGCCTCGACCTCTCCTTCGAGCGAGCCTTCCTCAAGTCCCAGATGGGGGCCGGGGTGAAGCTGCCGGAAACCGGCACGGCCTTCATCTCGGTGAAGGACTCCGACAAGGCGGCGGCGGTCTCCCTCGCCCGGCGCCTGGCGGAGATGGGCTTCGACATCCTGGCCACCCGCGGCACCGCCGTGCGGCTGCGCGAGGCCGGGCTCGCCGTGCGGGTGGTGAACAAGGTGCTGGAGGGGCGGCCGCATTGCGTGGACGCCATCAAGTCCGGCGAGATCCAGCTGGTGATCAACACCACCGGCGGCGGGCGGTCGGTTTCCGACAGCTTCGACATCCGCCGGAGCGCGCTGACCCAGGGGGTGCCGCACTACACCACCATCGCCGGGGCGCGGGCCGCCGTTCACGCCATCGCGGCCCTTCGGGCAGGCACCCTTGATGTGGCGCCGCTCCAGGCGTATTTTCAGCCTTCGTTCTCGTAGAGGGTCCTGGCGGGCCCTCACTGGATTGGGGCGGGACTGGTTCATCCAGCGCCCGCCCCAAGCGTTTAAGGCCGCCGCGCCCCTTTCACCGGGGGCGCGGCGGCCGCATCTCAGCCATCCGGCGTGCCGCCCGTTCCGGGGGCGCACGGATGGCACTGGCCATGTGTCGCAACTGGGGGGATCACCGCCCGTGCAGAAGTTCCCGATGACCGCCGAAGGCCTTGCGCGCCTTGAGGAGGAGCTCCGCGTGCTGCGAGCCGAGGAGCGGCCTGCCGTGATTCGCGCGATCGCGGAGGCCCGCGCCCATGGCGATCTTTCCGAGAACGCCGAGTATCACGCGGCGCGCGAGAAGCAGTCCTTCATCGAGGGGCGGATCGCCGACCTCGAATCCGTCATTCCCTCGGTCGAGGTGATCGACACCTCCAAGCTCTCGGGCGACCAGGTGCGCTTCGGGGCGAAGGTCACGATCGTCGATGAGGAGACGGAGGAGGAAAAGACCTACCGCATCATCGGCGCCTATGAGGCCGACATGAAGAACGGGTCGATCTCCATCTCCTCCCCGCTCGCCAAGGCCCTGATCGGGCGCAAGGTGGGCGACAGCGTCGAGGTGCCGGCCCCGGGCGGGGCGCGCTCCGTCGAGATCACCGCCGTCACCTATAGCTGATCCGCCCTGTCATGACCGCTACCCTCGCCAGGGCCGCCGCAGCCGCTCCCGTGGCCGCGACGCCCAGCATAGCCCTCGCCGATGTGCGGGCGGCGGCGGAGCGGATCCGGGGGGCGGTCCTGCGCACCCCGCTGGTGGAGCCGCAGGCCATCGCCCGCATCGCCGGGGCACAGGTCCTGCTGAAGCTGGACAACCTCCAGGCCACTGGCGCCTTCAAGGAGCGGGGGGCGGCCAACCGCCTCGCCCTTCTCACGGCGCGGGAGCGGGCGGCGGGGGTGATCGCCATGTCGGCCGGCAACCATGCCCAGGCCGTGGCGCGCCATGCCTCCCTGCTCGGCGTTTCCGCCACCATCGTGATGCCGCGCTTCACCCCGGCCACGAAGGTGGTCCGGACGGAGGGGTGGAGTGCCAAGGTGGTGCTGCATGGCGAGACCCTGGCCGAGGCCGCGGCCCATGCGCATGAGCTGGCGCTGCGGGACGGGCTGACCTTCATCCATCCCTATGACGACCCCGCCGTGATCGCCGGCCAGGGCACCATGGCACTGGAGATCCTGGAAGACGCTGGGCCGCTGGACGCCGTGATCCTGCCTGTGGGCGGGGGCGGGCTTCTGGCCGGCTGCGCCGCCGCCATCGCCGAGGCCCGCCCGGGCCTGAAGGTGTATGGCGTGGAGGTGGAGGGCTATCCGGCCATGGCGCAGCGCCTGGCCGGGAAGGCGGTGCATGTCGGCGGCCCCACGGTGGCCGAGGGCATCGCCGTGCGCGATGTGGGGGAGCTGCCCTTCGCCCTTCTGCGCGACATGGGCATCGAGGTCCTGGTGGTGCCCGAGGCAGCGGTGGAGCAGGGCATCGCCGTGCTGGCCGAGAATGCGAAGGTGACATCCGAGGGTGCCGGCGCCGCCGGGCTGGCGGCGGTGCTGTCCCGCCCGGACCTCTTCGCGGGCAAGCGCGTGGCCACCGCGGTCTGCGGCGGCAATATCGACCCGCGGATCCTGGCCAATGTGCTGCTGCGGAACCTTCTGCGGGATGGCCGTATCCTTCGCCTGCACCTGGACATTCCGGACCGCCCCGGCGTCCTGGCCGATATTTCCACCCGCGTGGCCGCGGCGGGGGGCAATGTGATCGAGGTCAGCCACCAGCGCCTCTTCGCCGCCCCTTCCGTCCAGACCGCAGAGCTGGAGCTGATGGTCGAGGTGCGGGATTCGGCCCAGGGCGCCGCCATCGTGGCCGCGCTGGAGGCTGGGGACTACATCGTCCGCCGCGGCTGAGCCGCGCCGGGACCACGCCGTAACCGCGATGCGGCAGCCGCGTTGGCGCCCTGGGATCTGGAAGGGGCCAGCGTGGCGCGCAGGATGAACAGGATGGGCCGGCACTGATGTCGGGCACTGCGGCTTCCCCGTCTCCTCCTCCCACGCGTTCCCGGCCGTTCCGGGCGCTTCGCGCCGTGTTCCGTCCCACGCGGGTCCTTCTCGCCCTCTCGCTGCTGTCCCTGGCTGTCCTGATCTTCCTTGGCTGGTGCCTGATCCGCGTGCCCGTGGGCGGCGGCATGGCGCCGGAGGCCTCCCCCGCATCCCTGATCCTGGAGGCGCGCGACGGCACGGCCTTCGCGGCGCGCGGCAATCTCCGCGGCGAGCCGATCCCGCCCGACGCCATCCCCAGGCCGCTGATGGATGCGGTGGTGGCCATCGAGGACCGCCGCTTCTTCGACCACAACGGCATCGACCTGCGCGGCATCACCCGCGCCATGTTCCGCAACGTCTTCAGCGACCGCACCGAGGGCGCGAGCACCATCACCCAGCAGCTCGCCCGGCTTCTCTACCTGTCGCAGGAGCGCAGCATCATCCGCAAGACGCAGGAGGCC
Source organism: Pararoseomonas baculiformis (assembly GCF_017813395.1). GTDB lineage: Bacteria > Pseudomonadota > Alphaproteobacteria > Acetobacterales > Acetobacteraceae > Roseomonas > Roseomonas baculiformis. Next base: position 87,490 of record NZ_JAGIZB010000007.1, read on the forward strand.
ATGCTGGCCCTGTGGCTGGAGACGCGGCTTTCCAAGGAGGAGATCCTCGCGCGCTACCTGAACGCCGCCTATTTCGGCGCGGGCGCGACCGGGGCGGATGCGGCGGCGCGGCGCTATTTCGGCAAGCCCGCGACGGAGTTGAACCTGGCCGAGGCGGCCATGCTGGCCGGGCTGGTCCGCGCACCGTCCGCCCTGGCTCCCACCCGCAACCCCGAGGGCGCCAGGCGCCGGGCGGAACTGGTGCTCTCCGTCATGGAGGAGACGGGGCGCGCCACGCCGGAGCAGGTAGCCGCCGCCCGCGCGGCGCCGCCCGCGCTGCGCACCCCGCCCGAGATGCTTCCCGGCCGCGGCTATATCGCGGACTGGGTCGAGGCGGAGGCGCGGCGCCTGGTGGGGCCCATCCCGATCGATCTGGCGGTTCGCAGCACGCTGGACCCCGCCCTGCAGGACCTCGCGGAGCGGGTAGTGGCGCGATGGCTCGATCGCGAGGGGGAAAAGCAGAAAGCCGGCCAGGCGGCCCTGCTGGCCATCACCCATGATGGCGCCGTCCTGGCCGCCGTGGGCGGGCGGGACTACGCGACGAGCCAGTTCAACCGCATCACCCAGGCGCGGCGCCAGCCCGGTTCCCTGTTCAAGATCTTCACCTATGCGGCCGCGCTCGAGAATGGGGCGCGGCCCGATAGCAACGTGGTGGACCGGCCCGTGCAGATCGGAGACTGGGCGCCGGGCAATGCCTCGGGCGGGTTCCGCGGGCCCATGACGCTGCGCCAGGCTTTCGCCGGCTCCGTGAACACCGTGGCCGTCCAGCTCTTCCAGTCCCTGGGCCGGGAGCGCGTGCTGGACACGGCGCGGCGCATGGGGCTGCGCTCCACCATGCCGGAAGGCCCGAGCATCGCGCTGGGCAGCGGTGAGACGACCCTTCTGGAGATGGTCTCCGCCTTCGCCTCCATCCCGGACAACCGCGTCGTGGAACCCTATGTGGTGCGGGGCGTCCGCGCGCGGGACCGCAGCCTCTATACCCGTCCCGAAGTGCCGGCGCAGGGCGGCCGGGTGCTCTCGCCCGAGGCGCAGCAGGGCATGCTGGACCTGCTTCTCGCCGTGGTGCGGGAGGGCACGGGGCGCGCGGCCCGGCTGGACCGGCCCGTGGCCGGCAAGACCGGCACGACACAGGACAACCGTGATGCCTGGTTCATCGGCATCACGGCCGACGCGATCGTCGGCGTCTGGGTCGGCAATGACGACAACTCGCCGATGAACGGCGTCACCGGCGGGGGATTGCCGGCCCGCATCTGGCACGACTTCATGGTGGAAGCGGACCGGGTGAAGACGGCCGAGGCGCCGCTGCCCGAGGCCGCGCCCGCCACCACCGCCGAAGCCCCGCGCCAGGTGGCGCCGCTGCGCGGCCCGGCGCGGGTGATCGACACGGCCACGCTGCGCATCGGCAACCGCGCCGTGCAGCTCGCGGGCGTGATCGGGATGCGGGGCGAGTATGCCGAGAGCATGGAAGCCTTCATCGCAGGCCGCGAGGTGACCTGCATGCCGGTGGGCGATGGCGCGCATCGCTGCACCCTGGGGGACCGGGACCTGTCGGAGGTCGTGCTGTCCAATGGCGGCGGGCGCGCGGCGGCCGATGCTCCGGCGGAGCTGCGCGGCTATGAGGCGGAGGCCCGGCGCGAGCGGCTAGGGGTCTGGCGGCGCTGAGTTGCCGCAGAGGCCGATCCGGGCGCCCCCCTTTCACGTCTCGTTGAGGCGACGGGGGAAGCCTTTTCTCCCCTCCGTATGAAGGGGGCTGCGCCCGCGCGGATGGCCGATGTCCTGCCCATCCGGACGACGGGTTCCACAGCGCATCCCGCGCCACCGCCGCCGCCCGGTGCGGAGAGCGACGATGACCATGATCAGCAAGGAATGGGACCGCCACCTGGCCGGTGAGCCCGGCATCCTGCAGGAGAGCGCCAGGGCGGCGCTGCGCGGGGTGAAAGACGGTCTCCGGGGGGCTGCCCGGTGGGTGGTGTCCCGCTACCGGCAGTCCGAGGAGCAGCGCCTGCTTGCGATGCTCGATGACCACATGCGCTCGGATATCGGCCTTCCCGCCCGTGTGGACCTGGCCGCCCTGCCCCCGTTCCGCGCCTCCTGAAAGGCTCTGCGCGGATCTGCCGGGACCGGGCGCATCGCGGCGCCCTGGTCCCGCGCGCCGCTTCCCAGCCCCTTTCCGCCTGGGGCAGGCGCCGGATCGGCAGCCATGCCCAAGGCCGGGCCTTACCCCTCCACCGGCACCCCGGCCTCGTCCTTGGAGGTGCGGATGGTCTGGAGGGTGCGGACATGCATCACGGTGGCTGCGCCCGTCAGCCTGTTGGTCAGTTCGTTCTCATGCGCGGCGTTCCGCGCCACCAGGCGCAGCAGGAAGTCGCCACCGCCACGGATCATGTGGCACTCCCGCACCTCCGGCCAGTCGCGCACCATGGCCTCGAAGGCCTCCAGCACGGGCAGCTTCTGGCTTTCCAGCCCGACCACGGCGAAGAAGATGATCTCCCAGCCCAGCGCGGAGGGCTCCACATCCGCATGGTAGCCGCGGATCACGCCCGTCTCCTCCAGGCGCCGGACGCGGCGGAGGCAAGGCGGGGCTGAGAGGCCGACCTTCGCGGCCAGCGCCACATTGGTCATCCGGCCATCGGCCTGCAGCTCGCGCAGGATGTCGCGGTCGGTCGCGTCCAGGGCACCAGGGCCGAAGTCTTTGCCGAGTTCTTTCAAGGGCGGGTCTTCTCTCGGGCCGTTCGGAGCTGGGCGCTTCGGGTTGGGCAGCAATAATCCGGCACGTGCGGGACGGCACGGGTTTCCTTCCCAGGCGGCACGGCACCGGCCCCATATGAGGGATCGGACAAGCCGCAGCCATGCCCGGCGCAAGAAAACCGATGCGACCGGCGTGCCGGAGTTACCGAAGCGGTCTCCCCGGGGGCGGTGGACTATCCTCCCGAGAGGGGGGAGGCTTCAAGGGTGGGGTGGTGCATCGTCCTCGCCGCACCGATATGGTGTACCCACGACTCTGCACTGCACTTGGAACATGGACGTGGCCGAGACCCACCGCACGCGACTGCTGATCCTCGGGGCCGGGCCGGCCGGCTATACCGCCGCGATTTACGCGGCGCGCGCCGGACTGGAGCCTATCCTCGTCGCGGGGCTGCAGCCTGGCGGGCAGCTGACCATCACCACCGATGTCGAGAATTTCCCCGGCTTCGCCACCGCGGTCCAGGGCCCCTGGCTGATGGACCAGATGCGCGCCCAGGCGGAGCATGTGGGAACCCGCATCATCCAGGATGTGATCACCCGGGTGGAGCTTGGCGCCCGCCCCTTCCGTGCCCTGGGCGACTCGGGCGATGCGTATGAATGCTCCGCCATGGTGATCGCCACCGGCGCCCAGGCGCGCTGGCTGGGCATCCCCGGTGAGAAGGAGCTTTCGGGCTTCGGCGTCTCCGCCTGCGCCACCTGCGACGGCTTCTTCTTCCGCGGCCGGGAGGTGGCGGTGATCGGCGGCGGCAATTCGGCGGTGGAGGAGGCGCTCTACCTTGCCGGGCTGGCCGCCAAGGTCACGCTGATCCACCGGCGCGACAGCCTGCGGGCCGAGCGGATCATGCAGGAGCGCCTGTTCAAGCACCCGAAGGTCTCGATCATCTGGAACACGGTGGTGGAGGAGGCGCTGGCGACCGAGGGCCAGTTCCCGGCGCTGCGCGCCCTGAAGCTGCGCGACCTGGTCGGCGGCGGCCATTACGAGCTGCCCGTGGACGGCATGTTCGTCGCCATCGGGCATGACCCGGCCACTGCCCTGTTCCGCGGGCAGCTGGAGACCGACGCCGACGGCTACATCGTGACCGAACCGGGATCCGCCCGCACCAGCCTGCCCGGCGTCTTCGCCGCGGGCGACGTGCAGGACCGGATCTACCGCCAGGCCGTGACCGCCGCGGGCAGCGGCTGCATGGCGGCGCTCGATGCCGAGAAATGGCTCGCCCATATCCCGGATGATGCCCCCTCCCCCGCCGCTTATGATTCGGTGAGCGTCTGATGCCACTCGACTGGGACAAGCTGCGCGTCTTCCACGCCGTGGCCGAGGCCGGGTCCTTCACCCATGCCGGTGACACGCTGAACCTCAGCCAGTCCGCCGTCTCCCGCCAGATCCAGGCACTGGAGGAGAGCCTGGCCGTGCCGCTCTTCCACCGCCATGCGCGGGGCCTGATCCTGACGGAGCAGGGCGAGACGCTGAACAAGACGGTGCGCGAGGTCTTCGCCAAGCTGGCCATGACCGAGGCGCTGCTGACCGAGAGCCGGGAGCGCGCGGCCGGGCGGCTGAAGGTGACGACCACGACCGGCTTCGGCTCCACCTGGCTGGCGCCGCGGCTGGAGAGGTTCCTGACCCTTCACCCCGAGGTCACGGTCACCCTGCTGCTGGACGACACGGAACTGGACCTGGCGATGCGGGAGGCGGACCTGGCCATCCGCATGCACCCGCCGCGTCAGCCCGACCTGATCCAGCGGCACATCGCCACCTTCGGCTGGAAGGTGGTCGGCTCGGCCGATTACCTGCGCACCGCCGGCATCCCGCAGCGCGCGGAGGACCTGGATGCCCATCGGCTGATCATCTACGGCGATTACCATCCTCCCGTGCAGGACATTAACTGGCTCGCCGAGGCCGGGCGCCGGCCGGGTTCTCCGCGCCGGGCGGCGGTGGAGGTGAACTCCCTGCCGGCCATGCTGCGCGCCGTCCGGTCCGGCCTCGGGCTCGCCGCCCTGCCGGACTACATGGGCGAGGATCTGGCCGAGCTGGTGCAGGTGCTGCCAGAGCTGAAGGCGCCGAAGATCGAAGCCTATTTCGTGTATCCGGAGGAAATGCGGAATTCCAAGCGGGTGGCGGTGTTCCGCGACTTCCTGGTGGCGGAGCTGGCGGCGGGGTGAATGCTGCGCCGCGTCATGCGGCACCCGCATGGCCGATGGGTAATCTTGGCACGCCGCGCATGGCGTGAGCGGGCCTAACCTCGCATTCGTTCGGTAATTGATCCGGACGGGGTCCCCGGACCCCCGCGTCTCCCAGACGTGAAGCCTCCCTGTATGACTTGCCCGGAAGGCCAAAGGCTTCAGGCCGTGGCTTTCCGGGCTTTCTTTTTCGCGCGTGCGATGCCACCTGACGCCTACCGCGTGACGTGGCGCGCCATCGGATTCCAGGCCACCGGAACAGGACCGGCACCGGACCCCAGCAGAGAGCAAAGATGCGAACCCTTAAGGGCACTGATTTCAACGACCGCAGCAAGAATTCTCTGGAGGCCAAGAAGGCGCTCCTTGAGCGCTTCAAGGCGCGGCCTCCTGCCGATGACCCGGCGGTCCAGGCCCGCCAAGAGGAGCGCCGCCGGATCATCGAGGCTCGCGAGGCCCGCGAGGCCGAGCGCCGCCGGCTCAAAGAAGAGGAAAAGGCCCGCCAGGAGGCGGAGCGCCTGCGGCTGATCGCCGAGGAGGAGGCCCGCCAGGCCGAGCTGGCCCGTCAGGCCGCCGAGGAAGCCGAACAGGCTCGCCAGGCCCTGATCGAGGCCAAGCTGGAGCGCGACCGCCGCTACGCCGCACGCAAGGCCCGGGCAAAGGGCAAGAAGTAATCCGCTTCGGTGGCCCGGAAGGGCGGCCGAGCAGAACTGGTTGACGCGCCGCCGGCTCCGATGGGGCCGGCGGCGCTGTCGTTTACGGCTATGCGGCCCGGGCGACCCGCGCGGCATGGGCGCGGATGATCGGATCCAGCCCAGCATCCGCCAGATCGGCCGAGAAGCCGGGATGAACCGTGCCGAGCCGGGACGGCCAGCCCGCAACGAGGCACTCCACGGCGGGATCCGGGGCACAGGAGACGCGGGCGCCCGTGATGCCGCAGCGCTCCAGCGCCGCCAGGGCCAGCTCCGCCGACCCTGCCAGTGAGGGTACGTGCAGGATGCGCCCGGGTATGGGCACCAGTGCGGCGCGGAGGGCGATTCCCAGCGAGGCTTCGACCGAGGCGACGGGAACCGCATGGACCGGTGTAAGCGGCGCGGTGAAGGGCTGGCCCCGCAGGGCCGAATCGATCAGGTCCGAGACGAAGCCGGCGCCTGGTGGCGCTGTCCGCGCGGCCGTGCGGATGATGCTGACGGGTAGGCGCACCACCACCCCATCCGCCTCGCCACGCCGCGTGGCATCCAGCAGCAGGCGCTCCGCAAGCACCTTGCTGGTGCCATAGGTGGAGCGGGGCTCGGGAGGCGTTTCCTCGGTCGCCACCGCGTCTCCCCTGCCGAACACCGCGACGCTCGACAGCAGCACGACCCGGGGCGGCTCGGGCTGGGCACGGGCCCAGCGGAGAACGGCCCGCATCCCCTCCACATTGATGTTGAAGGCGGCATCCGGGTCCGCCTCGCTGGCCTGGCTGGTGATGGCGGCGGCATGGACCACCGCCCCAGCCGTCGGCGCGAGCACGGGGAAGCCGGCGATATCGGCGGTGATGGTCCGGAAGGGGGTGGCGAGGAGCGGCGAGCGGTCCAGCCCCACCACCTCCGCCACCCGCGGGTCCGCCGCGAGCATCGCCGTCAGCCTGCCGCCCAGAAAGCCGGCGGCGCCCGTGACGATGACGCGCATGCCTATTCCGGCTTCACATTCGCCGTGCGGATCACCTCAGCCCAGCGATCGATGTCCTGGCGCAGGAAGGGCACCATCTGCTCGCCGGTGCGGACATTCACGGTCATCCCGACCTCGGTCGTGCGGGCCCGCACCGGCTCACGCGCGATGGCGGCCAGGGCCAACTCACGCAGCCGCGCCAGGGCGGGCGCCGGGACGCCCGAGGGCGCGAAGAGGCCGAACCAGGCATCCGCCTCCACCCCCTGCACGCCGGCCTGGGCCAGGGTGGGCAGTTCGGGCAGATGCGGGGAGCGGTTGGGCGAGGCGACGGCCAGGGCGCGGAGCCGGCCGCTCTGAACCTGGCTCAGCACGGTGGGGGTGGTGGCGAAGCTGACCTGAACATGGCCGCCGAGAAGGTCGTTCATCATGGGCGCGGAGCCGCGATAGGGCACATGCACCATCTCCGCCCCCGTCTTGGCGTGGAACAGCTCCAGGGTGAGATGCGAGGCCGAGCCCTGGCCCGTGGAGGCGCAGGTGATCTTCCCGGGCTGGGCGCGGAGCAGGGCGAGCAGCTCCGCCACGTTGTTCGCCGGCACGTCCGGGCGCACGACCAGGATGTGCTGCAGGTCCGCCAGCCCGGCTATGGGCGCGAAATCCCGCACCGGGTCGTAGCCGCCGCCATCGGGCAGCAGCGAGATGTTCGTCGCGTGGGTCTGGTTGGAGGCGAGCATGATGGAGGTGCCATCGGCCGGCCCGGTGGCCACGCGGCGCGCACCGATGGAGCCGCCTCCCCCGGCGACGTTCTCCACCACCACCGGCGAGCCGAGGTCCTTCGCCATCTCGCCGGCCATCAGCCGCGCCAGGATGTCCGTGGGGCCGCCTGCCGGGTAGGGCACGACGAGCACCACCGGGCGGCCGGGGGACCAGGCACCCTGGGCGCGCGCGATGGCCGGGGTGGCCAGTGTGCCGGACAGGGCGAGCAGATGGCGCCGCGTGAGCATGTGGAGAGGTTCCTTCCCCCTTGGTGTTGGCCGCGCCGGACGCGGGACATGGCCCCACGGATCGCACGGATTCTCGCCCGGCGAAAAGGGCCGGCCCGGAGCGGTGCGGACCATGCCACGGGCTGACGCGCGCCTCGCTCCGGCGCAGGATGCGCGCGTTCATCCGGGAGGGATCATGTTCTTCGAGGGCTTCACGCTGGAAACCCGCGAGGCGAATGGGATCGCCCTGCGCTATCGGCGCGGGGGCAGCGGCCCTCCCCTGCTCCTGCTGCACGGGAACCCGCAGACCCATTGCATGTGGCACAAGGTGGCGCCCGTGCTGGCGCGGCGCTTCACCGTGATCTGCCCGGATCTGCGCGGCTACGGTTTCAGCGGGAAGCCGGCGGTCTCCCCCGGCGCGAAGGCCTTCTCGAAGCGCGAGATGGCGGCCGACATGGCGGCGCTGATGACGGAACTTGGATTCGCGCGCTTCGGCGTGGTGAGCCATGACCGCGGCGCGCGGGTGGCACACCGGCTGGCGCTGGACCACGCCGGCCCGGTGGAGCGGCTTTGCACGATGGATATCGTGCCCACCCTCGCGCATTTCGAGCGGACCGACATGGCCTTTGCCATGGGCTACTACCACTGGTTCTTCCTGGCCCAGCCGCATCCGATCCCCGAGCGCATGATCAAGCGGGACGTGGAGGATTGGTTCCGCCTGCACACCTCGCGCGAGCCGAAGGACGACGGCTTCTTCCACCCGGAGGCGCGGGCCGACTACCTCGCGGCGCTCCGGCTGGAGGGAACGGTGGAATCGATCTGCGAGGATTACCGCGCGGCGACCGGCATCGACCTGGAGCATGACCGCGCCTCGCGGAAGGAGGGGGTGCGGGTGCGCTGCCCCATGCTCGTCCTCTGGGGATCGAAGGGGAAGATCGGGCAGTGGTACCAGCCGCTCCAGATCTGGCGCGACTTCGCCGACGGGCCGATCACCGGCGGGCCGGTGACGAGCGGGCACTACCTGGCCGAGGAAGCGCCCGAGGAGGTGCTGGCGGCGCTGGAGCCCTTCCTCACACCGTGAACTGCTCGGCGAGGATGCGCTCGGGCAGGCCATGGTCGGGATCGAAGAGCATGGTCAGCCGGACGCGATGATCCTCGCAGATCTCGACACGGCGCACATCCCGCACCTCCGTATAGTCGGCCACGGCGGCGACGGGGCGCTTCTCCGCCTCCAGGATCTCGAAGGCGACCGAGGCCGTCCCGGGCAGCAGCGCGCCTCGCCAGCGGCGTGGACGGAAGGCGGAGATGGGCGTCATGGCGAGCAGGTTGGTGCCCAGGGGGATAATCGGCCCATGGGCGGACAGGTTATAGGCGGTGCTGCCCGCGGGGGTGGCGACGAGAATGCCGTCACAGACCAGCTCCGCCATGCGCTCCTTGCCATCCACGATGATGCGGATCTTGGCGGCCTGGCGGGTTTCGCGCAGGAGCGAGACCTCGTTGATGGCCAGCGCCTCGTGCACCGCGCCGGACGCGTCGGTGGTGCGCATCTGCAGGGGCTGCAGGGAGGCGGCCTGGGCAGATTTCAGCCGATCGGGCAGCCCGTCCTCTCGATAGGCATTCATCAGGAAGCCGACGCTGCCCCGGTTCATGCCGTAGATCGGCAGGTTCTGGCCGAGGAAGCGGTGCTGCGTTTCCAGCATGGCGCCGTCGCCGCCCAGGGCGACCACCACGGCCGCCTCCTCGACCGGTGCGTCCCCGTGGAGGGCGACCAGGCGCTGCCGGGCCTGGCAGGCCTCCTCCGATGCGGCCGCGACGAAGGCGATGCGGCCCGTCAGGTCATCCGGGAGTTCCCGAAGCGCATCCGGGTCCGGCGCACCGCCAAGTAGGGCCGCGGTCATGCCAGGCGCCGGTGCTCCAGCACCGGCATGTCACGGCGCACCCGCTCCGTGACCAGCGGGTCGATCCGCGCGGTGGCCCAGCCCGTGCCGTCGGAGCATTTCGCGACGACATGGCCCCAGGGATCGCAGATCAGCGAGTGGCCATAGGTGTGGCGCGGCCCCTTGGGCTCCATGTGCTGGCCCCAGCAGGCCGGGGCGGCGAGCCAGCACTGGGTTTCGATGGCGCGGGCGCGGATCAGCACCTCCCAATGGTCCTTGCCGGTCTGCAAGGTGAAGGCGGCGGGGAGGAAGATCAGCTCCGCCCCGGCGCGGCGGAGGGAGAGGAACAGTTCGGGGAAGCGCACGTCGTAGCAGATGGCCAGCCCGCACTGCGTATCACCGGCCTTGGCCGTCACCACGGCGCTTCCGCCGTCATAGGTCGAGCTCTCCCGGTAGCCCGTGCCGTCCGGGGCGGTGATGTCGAAAAGGTGGATCTTGCTGTAGCGCGCGATCTCCTTCCCGTCCGGGCCGAAGAGCAGGCTGGTGTTGCGCAGGCGCTCACCCACCCGCTCTCCGATACTGCCGCCATGGACATGGATCCGGTTCGCCACGGCCATCGCGCGCAGCGCCTCATAGGCCTCGCCGCCCCGGGCGTTGGAGCCGGGTTCGGGCAGCATCTCGGCAGCGGCCAGCTTGGTGGCGCGGTCGCCGCCCAGGCAGGTCCAGATCTCGGGGAAGGCGATGATGTCGGGCCGGTCCGCCGCGATCGCGCCTTCGGCGAGGCGGCTGGCCTGGGCAATATTCGCGGCCTTGTCGGCCCCGGGATTCATCTGGACGACCGTGACGCGCATGAAGGGCTCCGGAGCTGGGGGACGCATCAAGCGCGCCCGCGTGCCGGACCGCAAGCGCCGGGACTTGACGGTTTCGGCGGTGGGCGTCTCCATCCGCGCAAAGATGCCGGAGGAGCCGTGCCATGATCCATCGTCGCAGCTGGTTGGGGCTTATGGGCGCGCTTGCCGCGCCGGGCGTGCTGAGAGCTCAGACGAACTGGCCGAACCGGCCGATCCGGCTGGTGGTGGCCTTCGCCGCCGGTGGCGCTGCCGATAGCGTGGCCCGTGTGCTGGCGCCCAAGATGGGCGAGCGCCTGGGCCAGAGCGTGGTGGTCGAGAACCGCACCGGTGGTAGCGGTTCCAATGGCGGTGGCGTCGTGGCCCAGGCCGCGCCGGACGGGCACACGCTGCTCTGGGACGCATCCTCCCATGTCGTGAATCCCAGCCTGCTGCGGGGCCTGTCCTTCGACTACACGACCGCCTTCCTGCCGGTGACGCTCGCAGCCACCTTCCCCCAGGTGCTGGCGGTGAAGGCCGAGAATCCGGCCCGGAGCGTGGCCGAGTTCGTGGCCCAGGCGAAGCAGCGACCGGGAACGCTGAACATCGGCACCCAGGGCAACGCCACGGCGGGGCACCTGGCCCTTGCCCAGTTCCAGCGCCTGGCCGGGATCGAGGTGACGCACGCCCCCTATCGCGGCGGCGCCGATGCAGCGCGGGACCTGGCGGCGGGCGTGCTGGACGGCGCCTTCATCACCGCCCTTTCCGCCGGGCCCATCGCGGATTCCGGGCGTGCCCGGCTCCTGGCCGTCGCCACGGAGACCCGCATCGCTTCCCGCCCGGACCTGCCCACCTTCGCGGAAGCCGGCATCGCTGGCCTGACCATCGCCGAGTGGTGTGCCCTGTTCGCGCCGGCAGGCACGCCCCAGCCCGTCGCGGAGCGCCTGCACGATGCCGTGCGCGCCGCCCTCGACGATGCGGAGGTGAAGTCGCGGCTGAACCAGCTGGTTGCGCTGCCCGTGGGCTCGCCGCCCCAGGACTTCGCGCGCTTCGTCCGGGACAGCCGCGCGACGATGGCAACCCTGGTCCGGGAAGCGAATATCCGGGTGGAATAAACCGTCAGGGCGGAGCGTCGGGCGGGCTCTTCCGCCCGGAGCTCCGCGCCATCACCGCGGAGCCGATCGCCGCCAGCAGGGCGATGCCCGCCACGACGATCAACAGCAGGGACAGGCCGAGCTGGAGCAACCGTGCCACCAGCGCGAGGGCGCCGAAAAGGATAGCCAGGCCGAGCGCCCATCGCATCATGATCCCGATCCCTGCCAGCGTTCCTGTCTGAACGGCGCCAAGCCCTCGGCGTTTCGGCGCGGCTACTCGGACCGGAAGCGCCGCAAATCCGGCTTCACCGCCAGCACGGCTTCGGCAAGCGGCGCAGGCCAGGGTGCACCGCGTGTCGGAACGGTCAGGCTGGCTGCTCCGTCATCGAGAAGCAGGAGGTAGAGCCGCTCGGTTTCCGTATCATAGCCGAGGAACATGCCGTCCTGCGCGCAGTCCCCGCCATCGCAGGTCCAGCCGAACACATACCGGTCCTCGGCGGTGCTCAACCGGCCCGGCTCGGCCGCACGGAGATGGCGGAGGATGTAGGTCTGGCGGCCGCGCGTGACAGAACGAAATACGATCGTGACATCCGGATGGGCCGCGAGCGCGGCCACGGTCTGCCCGGCCAGGCTGAGCGGCGGCGGCTCCGGGACGACCTGGCCCTGCGCAGGCATCACGGCGAGAAGCATGAAAAGCAGAAGGGCGAGTGGTCGCCCACCCGCCCTTCGCGCATCCTGACGGAAAGGCGTGATCACGCCTCGGCCGTCTCCTCAACCACCTCCGGCTTCGGGCCGCTGTCCAGGCCCTTGGCCGCGACATCGCGCTCGACCAACTCGATCACCGCCATCTGCGCGGCATCGCCGTAGCGGATGCCGGCGCGGAGCACGCGGGTGTAGCCGCCGCTGCGGGCCGCGTAGCGCGGCGCCAGCGTGTCGAAAAGCTTGCGGACCACGGCCGCATCGCGGATCTGCGCGGCCGCCTGACGGCGGGCGTGCAGGTCACCACGCTTCCCGAGGGTGATGATGCGCTCCACATAGGGGCGCAGCTCCTTGGCCTTGGGCAGCGTGGTGGTGATCTGCTCATGCTTGAGCAGGCTGGTCGCCATGTTGCGGAACATGGAGAGCCGATGGGAGGAGGTGACGCCGAGCTTCCGGCCCGAGACCCCGTGACGCATTGTTCTAGTCCTCTGTTACGGGCCGCTTAGAAGGGCTCGTCGACCTTGCGGGCCAGGTCCTCGATGTTCTCCGGCGGCCAGCCGGGGACGTTCATGCCGAGCTGCAGGCCCATGGAGGTGAGAACCTCCTTGATCTCGTTGAGAGACTTGCGGCCGAAGTTCGGCGTGCGGAGCATCTCCTGCTCGGACTTCTGAACGAGATCGCCGATATAGACGATGTTGTCGTTCTTCAGGCAGTTCGCGGAGCGGACGGAGAGTTCGAGCTCGTCCACCTTGCGGAGCAGGTTGCGGTTGAACGGCAGGTCGTCCTCGACCTCGGCGGCACGCGCCTCGCGCGGCTCATCGAAGTTGATGAAGAGCTGCAGCTGGTCCTGCAGGATGCGGGCGGCCAGGGCCACCGCGTCGTCCGGCGTGACCGTGCCGTCCGTCTCCACGGTGAGGACAAGCTTGTCGTAGTCGGTCCGCTGGCCGACGCGGGTCGGCTCCACGCGATAGGCCACGCGGCGCACCGGGGAGTAGATCGCGTCCACCGGGATGAGCCCGATCGGCGCATCCTCGGGGCGGTTCTCAGAGGCCGGGACATAGCCCTTGCCCGTGGCAACGGTGAGCTCGGCATTCAGCCGGGCGCCGTCGTCCAGCGTGCAGATGACCAGTTCCGGGTTGGCGATCTCGATATCGCCGGAGACCTGGATCTGGCCGGCCGTCACCTCGCCCGGGCCGGTCGCGGTCAGGGAAAGGCGCTTGGAGCCCTCCCCCTGCATGCGGATGGCCAGGCGCTTGATGTTCAGGACGATGTCCGTCACGTCCTCGCGCACGCCGGGCAGGCTGCTGAATTCATGCAGCGCGCCGTCGATCTGCACCGCGGTGACGGCCGCCCCCTGAAGGGAGGACAGCAGCACGCGGCGCAGGGCGTTGCCGAGCGTCATGCCGAAGCCGCGCTCCAGCGGCTCCGCGACGATGGTCGCGACGCGGGCGGGGTCCTGGCCCCCTTCCACTTCGAGACGCTCGGGCTTGATGAGGGAACGCCAGTTGCGATCCATCGCGCCACTCATGGTGGGGTACCCCTCAGACGCGGCGCCGCTTGCGGGGGCGGCAGCCATTATGCGGGATCGGCGTCACGTCCTTGATCGCGGTGACGTAGAAGCCGACGGCCTGCAGGGCGCGAAGCGCGCTCTCGCGGCCCGAGCCGGGGCCGGAGACCATGATCTCCAGCGTCTCCATGCCGTGCTCGCGAGCCTTCTTGCCCGCATCCTCAGCCGCGACCTGCGCGGCGTAGGGGGTGGACTTACGGCTGCCCTTGAAGCCCTGGGAGCCCGAGGACGACCAGGCGATCGCGTTGCCCTGGCTGTCCGTGATCGTGACGATCGTGTTGTTGAAGGAGGCGAGGACGTGGGCCACGCCGGAAGAGATGTTCTTCCGTTCCTTCTTGCGGGGGCGGGAACCCGCGTTCGGCTGACGCGCCATCTTACTTGGTAACCTTCTTCTTGCCGGCGATCGCCACGGCCTTGCCCTTGCGGGTGCGGGCGTTCGTGTGGGTGCGCTGGCCACGCACCGGCAGGCCACGACGGTGACGGAGGCCGCGATAGCAGGCCATGTCCATCAGCCGCTTGATGTTCATCGCCACTTCGCGGCGGAGGTCACCCTCGACGCGGTAGTCGCGGTCCATCGTCTCGCGCAGGCGGAGCAGCTCATCCTCGGAGAGCTGGTTCACCCGGCGCTCCTCGGGGATGCCAAGCTTGGCGCAGATGTCGGCCGCATTCTTGGGGCCGATACCAAAGATATAGCGCAGCGAGATGTGCACGCGCTTGTTGTCGGGGATGTTCACGCCGGCGATGCGCGCCACGTTGCTCTCCTGGAGCCCTGGGCTCCGTTCGGGCCGGTCGGTGAAGCCGCCCGGCGAGGTGATCCTGACCCCACCCGGAGAGGTGAGGCCAATGCGACTCCTGACGCCTTGGCGTCAGTGCAAACGGGATCGCGGCCGGGTTGAGCCCCGCCGCGAAGGTGGGCGATGTACGGTCATGACCCTAAAGAGTCAAGCCCCATCGAGGATCGCCTCAATCTGGGAGGCGACAATGGCCATCTCGGCCATGCCGTCCACCTGCTTCAGCTTCCCCTGGGCCGCATAATAGGGCAGCAGCGGGGCGGTCTGCCGGTGATAGGCATCCAGGCGGGCCGCGACGGTCTCGGCCTTGTCGTCCGCGCGTCGGGTGAAGTCGTGGCTGCCACAGACATCGCAGATGCCAGGCTGCTGCGTGGGCTTAAAGCGGTCGTGATAGCCCGTGCCGCAGGAGGAACAGGTGAACCGGCCGGCGATCCGCTCCACCAGCGCGCCGTCATCCACCTTCAGCTCAATGACGTGCTGCAGCCCCAGCCCCATCTCGCCCAGCATCACGTCCAGCGCCTCGGCCTGCGGCACCGTGCGCGGGAAGCCGTCCAGGATGAAGCCGCGGGCGCAGTCCGGCTTCTGCACCCGGATCGCCAGCATGGCGGTGATGATGGCGTCGGGGACCAGTTCGCCCCGCTCCATGATCGCCTTTGCCTCGTTTCCGATTTCCGAGCCGGACTTCACCTCCGCGCGGAGCATGTCGCCGGTCGAGATCTGCGCGATGCTGTGGCGATCCTGCAGGATCTTGGCCTGGGTGCCCTTCCCCGCACCCGGCGGACCAAGAAGGATCAGGTTCATCGACGGGGCCTCCCTCCACGCGGGGTCACAGGCGCCGGACCGGCACCCCGGTTTCCGACGCGGGCCTTGCGAATCAGGCCTTCATACTGGTGCGCGAAGAGATGGGACTGCACCTGGGCCACGGTGTCCATCGTCACGGAGACAATGATCAGCAAGCTGGTGCCGCCGAAGTAGAAGGGCACGCCGTACTGGCTGATCAGGAATTCCGGGATGAGGCAGACGACGCAGAGATAGAGGGCGCCCACCAGGGTCAGGCGGGTGAGCACACGGTCGAAATACTCGGCCGTGGCAGCGCCGGGCCGGATGCCGGGAACGAAGCCGCCATACTTCTTCAGGTTGTCCGCGGTCTCCGTCGGGTTGAAGACGACGGCCGTGTAGAAGAAGGCGAAGAAGATGATGAGGGCGACGTAGAGGCCCATATAGAGCGGCTGCCCATGGGCGAGCATGGCCGCGGCGCGGGTGAGCCAGGTGTCAGCGCCCTGTGTCGCCGCGAAGCCCGAGAAGGTGGCCGGCAGCAGCAGGAGCGACGAGG
The DNA here is from genome assembly GCF_017813395.1 of Pararoseomonas baculiformis. Lineage (GTDB taxonomy): Bacteria > Pseudomonadota > Alphaproteobacteria > Acetobacterales > Acetobacteraceae > Roseomonas > Roseomonas baculiformis. The sequence goes on from NZ_JAGIZB010000007.1 coordinate 103,264, forward strand.
CAAAGATCGGCGGGATCACGCCGGCCGTGTTCAGCTTCAGCGGCAGGTGGGTGGAGTCGCCGCCAAACATCCGGTTCCCAACCTGGCGCTTCGGATACTGCACCGGGATCTTGCGCTGCGCCCGCTCGATGAAGACTACGAAGGCGATCACCGCCAGGGCCATGAGCAGAAAGAAAATGATGAAGAAGGCCGAGAGCGCACCGGTGCGGCCGAGTTCCAGCGTCGAAACCAGGGCGGCCGGCAGGTTGGCTACAATGCCCGCGAAGATGATGAGCGAGATGCCGTTGCCCACGCCGCGCGCCGTGATCTGCTCGCCCAGCCACATCAGGAACATCGTCCCGCCGACCAGCGTGGTGACGCAGGAGACGCGGAAGAAAAGGCCTGGATCCGGGACCGCTGCGCCGAAATTGCCGCGCATCCCCTCAAGCCCCACGGCGATGCCATAGGCCTGGAAGAAAGCGATCAACACGGTCAGGTAGCGCGTGTACTGGTTGAGCTTCTTACGGCCGGACTCGCCCTCCTTCTTGAGGGCCTCCCAGGCCGGAATCGCCGCCGACATCAGCTGCACGATGATCGAGGCAGAGATGTAGGGCATGATGTTCAGGGCGAAGACGGTCATGCGACCGAGCGCGCCACCCGTGAACATGTCGAACATACCGAGAATGCCGCCGCCATGCTGCGACAGGACCTCGGCCATCACGGCGGCATCCACGCCGGGCACGGGGATGTAAGTCCCGAGGCGGTACACGATCAGCGCACCGAGGGTGAACCAGAGCCGCTTCTTCAGCTCGGTCGCGCGGGAGAGCACGCCGAGGTTGAGATTGGCCGCGAGCTGCTCGGCGGCGGACGCCATGGGAGGAACCCTCTTCTCACGACTGCGGCGCCGGGGGAGAGCCCGCGGCGCCGCAGAACACTACATCAGTTCAGGTAGAGGCCGCAGCATCAGCGATCAAGCCGCCGGCTGCTCCTCGGAGGCGACCTCACGAACGGTGATGCTGCCGCCGGCAGCCTGCACCGCCGCGATCGCCGCGGCCGAAGCCCCGGCCACGGAAATGGTGACCGCGCGCTTGATCTCGCCCTTGGCGAGCAGGCGGACGCCGTCCTTCTTCCCGACGCGGACCAGGCCGGCCTTGACCAGCGCAGCCTCGTCAACCGCCTCACCGGCCGCCAGCACGCCCGTCTCGATCGCCTTGTCGAGCGCGCCCAGGTTCAGAACCGCATATTCCTTGCGGAACGGGTTCTTGAAGCCGCGCTTCGGCAGACGGCGATACAGCGGAAGCTGACCACCCTCGAAGCCATTCAGCGAGACGCCGGTACGGGCCTTCTGGCCCTTGACGCCGCGCCCACCGGTCTTGCCCTTGCCGGAGCCGATGCCCCGGCCGATGCGCTTGAACTTCGGGCGGGCGCCCTCGTTGTCGCGCAGTTCATTGAGCTTCATGGTTCAGCCCACCTTCACCAGATGCGCGACCTTGCGGATCATGCCCTGCACGGCAGGGGTATCCTCCAGCTCGCGCGAGCGGTGCATCTTGTTCAGGCCGAGGCCGATCAGCGTCTCGCGCTGGCCGGGCTTGCGGCCGATCGGCGACCCGACCTGGGTCACCTTCACGGTCTTCTTCGTCGAGTCAGACACCGGCTGCCTCCGTCGCGGGCGCCTCACCGGCGCGCGGGTTAGGGAGGAGATCGGCCACCTTCTTGCCACGGCGAGCCGCGACCGCCCGGGGGGAGGTGCAGCGAGCCAGGCCGGCGAAGGTCGCCTTGACCATGTTGTGCGGGTTCGTGGTGCCGGTGCACTTGGCGACGACGTCGCCCATCCCGAGCACCTCGAACACGGCGCGCATCGGGCCACCCGCGATGATGCCCGTGCCGGCCGGAGCCGAGCGCAGGATCACGCGGCCGGCGCCGAACTCGCCGATCACGTCGTGGTGCAGGGTCCGGCCCTCGCGCATCGGCACGCGGATCAGGCCGCGCTTGGCCCGCTCCGTCGCCTTGCGGATCGCCTCCGGCACCTCGCGCGCCTTGCCAGCGCCCCAGCCGACCCGGCCCTTCTCATCGCCCACGACCACGAGGGCCGCAAAGGAGAAGCGCCGGCCGCCCTTCACGACCTTGGCGACGCGGTTGATGGTGACGAGCTTGTCCTTGAACTCGTCCTGCTCGCGATCCTGGCGGGGCTCGCGGTTGTCGTCACGACGGCCACGGCCGCGGCGGCGGTCGCCGTCGCCAGCGCCCTCCCCACCCGGACGCGGCGCGTTGGAACGCGGTGCGTATGCCATTCTATCGGCTCCTCAGAACGACAGCCCGCCCTCGCGGGCGCCGTCCGCCAGGGCCTTCACCCGGCCATGGTAGAGATAGGGGCCACGGTCGAAGACCACCTCGGTCACGCCGGCGGCGAGAGCGCGCTCCGCCACCAGCTTCCCGATGGCCGTGGCCGCGTCGGTGTCGGCTCCGGTCTTGCCGGCCTCGCGGACGGCCTTCTCCAGGGTGGACGCCGCGGCGAGCGTGCGGCCCGCCTGGTCGTCGATCACCTGGGCGTAGATGTGCCGGCCCGAGCGGTGGACGGAAAGGCGCACGCGCCCGCCGCCCTTGAGCTTGATCTGGTAGCGCGCGCGCGAACGGCGGCGCTGCGTCAGTGCGAGCTTGCTGGCCATTACTTCTTCTTACCCTCCTTCCGGAGGATGGTCTCGTTGTCGTACTTGATGCCCTTGCCCTTGTAAGGCTCGGGACCGCGGTACGCCCGGATCTCCGCCGCGACCTGGCCGACGCGCTGCTTGTCAGCTCCCTCGACCTTGATGGCCGTGGGACGCTCGGTCGTGATCTTGATGCCCTCGGGGATCGGGTAGCGGATCTCGTGGCTGTAACCGAGGTTCAGCACAAGCTCCTTGCCCTGGACCGCGGCGCGGTAACCCGTGCCGGTGATCTCCATGGACTTGGAGAAGCCCGTGGAGACGCCCGTCACCATCCCGTTGATGAGGGAGCGCGTCGTTCCCCACATCGTACGGGCGGCGCGGTCTTCGCCACGCGGGGCCACGGCCACTTCGCCATCGGCGACGGTGACCTCGACCTTGTCCGTCAACGGCAGGCGCAGTTCACCGAGCCTGCCCTTCGCCACGACGGCATTGTCTTGGATGGTGACGGTGACGCCGGAGGGCACCTTCACCGGATATTTGCCAACGCGAGACATATCCCTGCCCTCCGTCAGAATACGCGGCAGAGAACCTCGCCGCCAACATTGGCAGCGCGGGCCTCGAGGTCGCTCATCACGCCGCGGGGCGTGGAGAGGATGGAGATGCCGAGCCCGTTGTAGAACTTCGGCAGTTCCTTGATCTTGGAGTAGACCCGGCGGCCCGGCTTGGACACGCGGGTGATCTCCTTGATCGCGGGCTCACCCTCGGAATACTTCAGCTCGATGTCGAGCACCTTGATGCCCGGACGAAGCTCCTCCGAGCGATAGGCACGGATGTAGCCCTCGCGCTTGAGGACGTCGAGCACGTCGGACCGCAGGCGAGACGCGGGCGAGACCACACGGGACTGCCGGGCGCGCTGGCCATTGCGGATGCGGGTGAGCATGTCACCCAGCGGATCGGAAAGCTGCATGTGTGTTCCCCTCCCTTACCAGGAGGCCTTGGTGAGGCCGGGGATCTGCCCGTTCGACGCCAGCTCCCGCAGCATGTTCCGGCTCAGCTTGAACTTGCGGTAGTTGCCGCGGGGACGGCCGGTCAGCTCACAACGCAGACGGATGCGGTTCTTCGCACCGTTGCGCGGCAGCTGCGCCAGCTTGATCGTCGCCTCGAAGCGCTCCTCGACTGGCAGCTCGCGATCCATCACCGTCTTCTTCAGGGCAGCGCGCTTCGCAGCGTGCACCTTGGAGAGATGAATGCGGTGCTTATTCTTCTCGACTGACGAAGTCTTGGCCATTCGATCAGTATCCTCCGGAACCTGTCCGGCTCCGGCGCATGGCGCCGTGCCGGTGGTTTTCCAAGATCAGTTGACGAAGGGAAGCTGGAAGCCCTTGAGCAGGGCCTTCGCTTCCTTGTCCGTCTTCGCCGTCGTGACGAAAACGATGTCCATGCCGCGGATCGCGTCCACCTTGTCGTAGGCGATCTCGGGGAAGATGATCTGCTCCTTCAGGCCCATGGCATAGTTGCCACGGCCATCGAAGCCCTTGCCCGAAACGCCTCGGAAATCACGCACGCGCGGCAGCGCGATGGTCACAAGACGGTCCAGGAACTCGTACATCCGGGCGCGCCGCAGCGTCACCTTCGTGCCGATGGCCTGGCCCTCGCGGATCTTGAAGCCGGCGATCGCCTTCTTGGCACGGGTCTTCACCGGCTTCTGGCCAGCGATCACCGTCAGCTCGGCAACGGCGGCGTCCAGCTTCTTCTGGTCGCCCGCGGCCTCACCAACGCCCATGTTGATGACGATCTTCTCCAGCTTCGGAACCTCCATCGGGTTCTTGTAGCCGAACTCCTCGGACAGAGCCTTGCGGATCTGCTCGAGATACTGCTGCTGCAGGCGCGGCAGCTCCTTCGTGCTCGCGTCGCTCATGCGATCACCTCGCCGGAGGCCTTCGCCACCCGGACCTTCTTGTCCCCGTCGATGCGGAAGCCGACGCGGGTCGGCTTGTCGCTCTTCGGGTCGATCAGCGCCAGGTTGGAGAGGTGGATCGGCGCCTCCTTCTCCTGGATGCCGCCCGGCTGGTTCATGCCCTGCGGCTTGGCGTGGCGCTTGACGATGTTGACGCCCTGAACCACGGCGCGGTTCTCAACCGGAGACACCGAGAGAACCTCGCCGCGCTTGCCCTTGTCCTTGCCCGTGAGGACTTGGACGCGGTCGCCCTTCTTGATCTTCGCAGCCATCACAGCACCTCCGGAGCCAGGGAGATGATCTTCATGTACTTGCGGGCGCGGAGCTCGCGCACCACCGGCCCGAAGATGCGGGTGCCGATCGGCTCGTTCTGCTTGTTGATCAGAACGGCCGCGTTGTTGTCGAAGCGGATCGCGGTGCCGTCCTGACGGCGCACGGCATAGGCCGTCCGCACGATCACGGCGCGATGCACCTCGCCCTTCTTCACCTTGGCGCGGGGAATAGCGTCCTTGACGGACACCACGATGATGTCACCCACAGAGGCCGTCTTGCGCTTGGAACCGCCCAGCACCTTGATGCACTGGACGCGGCGCGCGCCGGAGTTGTCGGCGACGTCGAGATTGGACTCAACCTGGATCACGCCGTCACCTCGTCGCCGAGCTCGATGTTCTCGAGCAGCTCATAGGCGGCGGGACGCGCGACGGTCTCGCCGTTACGCTGGACGACCAGCCAGGACTTGCGCTTGGAGATCGGCCGGCACTCCTCGATCGAAACCATGTCGCCCTCGCGGCACAGGTTCGTCTCGTCATGCGCGGCGTACTTCTTCGAACGCCGGATGAACTTCTTGTAGAGCGGATGCATCACGCGACGCTCGACCAAGACCGTAACGGTCTTGTCCTGCTTGTCGCTCGTGACCCGCCCGGTGAGGACGCGCTTCGGCATATGCCGCGGTCTCCTCTCAGGACTTCTGGGATTGGCGGGCCTGCTGGCCCAGGACGGTCTTTACACGAGCAATGTCGCGCCGAACAGCACGAATTCGCCCGACGGCCTCCAGCTGCCCGGTCGCCCGCTGGAAGCGCAGGTTGAACTGCTCCTTCCGCAGGTCGAGCAGCATGGTCTTCAGCTCGTCCGCGGTCTTGCCGCGGACATCCGCGATCTTCGTCATTGCCTTCAGGCCTCCGCCGCGCCCAGGCGGGCCACGACCTTCGTCTTGATCGGCAGCTTGGCGGCACCCAGAGCCAGCGCCTCGCGCGCCGTCTCCTGGCTCACGCCGTCGATCTCGAACATGATACGACCCGGCTTGATCCGGGCCACCCAGTACTCAGGGGCACCCTTACCGGAGCCCATGCGGACCTCGGCAGGCTTGGTCGAGACAGGCAGGTCCGGGAAGATCCGGATCCACACGCGCCCCTGGCGCTTCATGGCGCGGGTGATCGCGCGGCGAGCCGCCTCGATCTGCCGGGCGGTCACCCGCTCCGGCTCCAGCGCCTTCAGGCCATAGCCACCGAAAGACAGGGTGAACCCGCCCTTGGCCATGCCCTTGATGCGGCCCTTATGGGCCTTGCGATACGTCGTCCGCTTCGGCGACAGCATGTTACGTCTTCCTCAGCCCGTCGCTCAGCGCTGCGGCGCTTGCTCGGCGGCGCGCTTGTCCTGCGCCATCGGGTCGTGCGCCATGACCTCGCCCTTGAAGATCCAGACCTTCACACCGCAGGTGCCATAGGTGGTCTTCGCGGTCGCCACACCGAAGTCGATATCCGCGCGGAGGGTATGCAGGGGCACGCGGCCCTCACGGTACCACTCCATGCGCGCGATCTCGGCCCCGCCAAGGCGGCCGGAGCAGTTGATCCGGATCCCGCCGGCGCCGAGGCGCATGGCGGACTGCACGGCGCGCTTCATCGCGCGGCGGAACGCCACGCGACGCTCGAGCTGCTGCGCGATGCTCTCAGCCACCAGGGTGGCGTCCAGCTCCGGCTTGCGGATCTCGACGATGTTCAGCGCCACCTCGGCCCCGGCCATCTTGGCCAGGTCCTTGCGCAGGACCTCGATATCGGCACCCTTCTTGCCGATGACAACCCCGGGGCGGGCGGCGTGGATCGTGACCCGCGGCTTCTTCGCCGGGCGCTCGATCACCACCTTGGCCACGCCGGCGCCCTTCAGGCGGTCGCGCAGCTTGTTCCGCAGCTTCAGGTCGTCATGGAGCAGGCCGGCATAGTCGGCATCGCCGGCGTACCAGCGGCTGTCCCAGGTGCGGTTGATGCCGAGCCGGAGCCCGATCGGATTGACTTTGTGACCCATATTACGCGGCCTCCTCGGCCACCGGCGCCGGCTGGTGCTCGGCGACGACGATCTTCAGGTGGCTGAACCACTTCTCGACACGGGCGGCCTTGCCGCGGCCACGTGCCTGGAAGCGCTTCATGACGATGGAACGACCGACCTCGACCCGGGCAACCACCAGCTTGTCAACGTCAAGGCTGTGGTTGTTCTCGGCGTTGGCGATGGCGCTCTCAAGCGTCTTCTTCACCGTGTCGGCGATGCGGCGCTTGCTGAAGGCCAGCGTCGCGACGGCATCCTGGGCCCGGCGGCCGCGGACGAGCCCGGCCACCAGGTTGAGCTTGCGCGGGGAAACCCGGATGTTCCGGGTGACCGCCTGGGCCTCGGTTTCAGCGAGGCTGCGCTCGTGCTTCGGCTTGCTCATCGGATCAGCCCCGCTTGGCCTTCTTGTCCGAGGAGTGGCCGGTGAAGGTGCGCGTCGGCGAGAACTCGCCGAACTTGTGGCCCACCATGTTCTCGGACACCTGGACAGGAATGAACTTCTTGCCGTTGTAGACGCCGAAGGTCAGCCCGACGAACTGCGGCAGGATGGTGCTGCGGCGCGACCAGATCTTGATGATCTCGTTGCGCGTGGACCCGCGAGCCGCCTCCGCCTTGTTGAGCAGGTAGCCGTCGACAAACGGCCCCTTCCATACGCTGCGCGACATCGCGATCAGCCCTTCTTAGCCGTGCGCCGGCGGATGATGAACCGATCCGTGCGCTTGTTGGTGCGGGTCTTGTAGCCCTTGGTCGGCTTGCCCCAGGGGGTAACCGGGTGACGGCCGCCCGAGGTCCGGCCCTCACCACCACCATGCGGGTGATCGACCGGGTTCATGACGACGCCGCGGTTGTGCGGACGGAAGCCCATCCAACGGCGGCGGCCGGCCTTGCCGAGCTGCTGGTTGGAGTTGTCCGGATTGGACACGGCTCCGATCGAGGCCAGGCACTCGCCACGGAGAACCCGCACCTCGCCCGACATCAGCTTCACCTGCGCGTAGCCGGCATCTTTGCCCACCAGCTGGCAGTAAGTGCCGGCCGAGCGGGCAATCTTGGCACCGGCGCCCGGCTTCATCTCCAGGGCGTGGACGATCGTGCCCACCGGGATGGCGGAGAGCGGCATCGCATTGCCGGGCTTGATGTCCACGCGGTCGCCCGCGGTCACCGTGTCGCCGGCGCGCAGGCGCTGCGGAGCCAGGATGTAGGACAGCTCGCCGTCCTGATACTTGATCAGGGCGATCCAGGCCGTGCGGTTCGGGTCGTATTCGAGGCGCTCGACCGTTGCCGGCATGTTGAACTTCACGCGTCGCTTGAAGTCCACATAGCGGTAGGACTGCTTGTGTCCGCCGCCACGGAACCGAACGGTGGTGCGACCGTGGTTGTTACGGCCACCCGTGTGGTTCTTGCCCTCGGTCAGCTGCTTGACGGGCTTCCCCTTCCACAGCTCCGAACGGTCCACCAGCACCGTGCCGCGAAGGCTCGGGGTGACCGGATTAAAGTGCTTCAGCGCCATGGCTTACGCGAGCCCCGTCGTGAGATCGATGCTCTGGCCCTCGGCCAGCGTCACGATCGCCTTCTTCCAGTCGGAACGCTGGCCGGGACGGCCGCGGAACCGCTTGGACTTGCCCTTGACCACCACGGTGTTGACCGCAGTGACGTTCACGCCGAAGAGCCCTTCGACGGCCGCCTTGATCTCTGGCTTGGTCGCGTCCGAGGTCACCTTGAAGGTCACCTGGCCGACCTCGTTCAGCACCGTCGCCTTCTCGGTGATCACCGGGGCGACGATCAGCTGGTACATCCGCTCCTGCGAGATGACCGGCCTCTTGGTCTGCGTCTCGCTCACGACAGACGCTCCTTCAGGGCCTCGACGCCAGCGCGCGTCACGACGAGGACGTCGTGGCGGACGATGTCGTACACATTGGCGCCGACGGTGGGCAGCACCTGAACCCGCGGCAGATTGCGCGCGGCGCGGAGGAAGCCCGCGTCCGGCTGCGCGTCGAAGACCAGGGCGCTGTTCCAGCCAAAGGCCTTGACCTGCGCGGCCAGGGTCTTGGTCTTGGCCTCATCGCCCGGGGCCGCGGCGTCCAGCACCACCAGCTTGCCGTTCGCGGCCTTCTCGCTCAGCGCGCTGATCAGGCCCAGCTTACGGACCTTCTTCGGCAGGCTGTACTCGTGGCTGCGGACCACGGGGCCATGAACCACACCACCAGTGCGGAACTGAGGCGCGCGCAGCGAGCCCTGGCGGGCATTGCCCGTACCCTTCTGGCGATAGGGCTTCTTGGTGGTCCCGGAGACCTCACCCATGCCCTTCACCTTGTGCGTGCCGGCGCGGCGCTTGGCCAGCTGCCAGTGCACGACCCGCGCCATGATGTCGGCGCGCGGCTCCGCGCCGAACACCTCCGCGGGGAGCTCGATCTCGCCGGCCTCGGCGTTGTCGAGCGTGACGACCTTCACCTGCATCACCCGATCCTCAGGCCGTCGCCGCCGGATACGGCGCGTCGGCATGCCGCTTCCGCTTCACAGCGTCGCGGACCATCACGTAGCTGTTCTCCGCGCCGGGAACGGCACCCTTCACGAAGAGCAGGCCCTTCTCAACGTCCACGGCCGCCACTTCCAGGTTCTGGGTGGTGACGCGTTCGACGCCGAGGTGACCGGCCATCTTCTTGTTCTTGAAGACCTTGCCGGGATCCTGACGGTTACCGGTCGAGCCATGCGAACGGTGGCTGATCGACACGCCGTGCGACGCCTCGAGGCCGGAGAAGTTCCAGCGCTTCATGGCGCCGGCAAAGCCCTTGCCCTTGGTGACGCCGGTCACGTCGATCTTCTGGCCCTTCACGAAGTGGGCCGGGGAGAGCTTCGCGCCCGCCTCCAGCACCGCATCGGCAGCCGTGCGGAACTCGACGACCTTCGCCGGCGCCTCGACGCCAGCCTTGGCGAAGTGGGCACGGTTCGGCTTGGAGACGTTCTTCGCCTTCGCGTGCCCGATGCCGAGCTGCACGGCCGTGTAGCCGTCCTTGTCGGCGGAGCGCACCGCCACGACGCGAACATCATCCACGTGCAGCAGCGTCACCGGCACGGTGGAGCCGTCCTCGTTGAACAGCCGGGACATGCCCAGCTTGCGGGCGATCAGGCCAGTACGGCCATCTTTCGCGGCCATGGTGTATGCGCCCCTCAGACTCAGATCTTGATCTCGACATCCACACCCGAAGCCAGGTCGAGCTTCATCAGCGCGTCCACGGTCTGCGGGGTGGGGTCGACGATATCCAGAAGACGGCGATGGGTCCGGATCTCGAACTGCTCGCGCGACTTCTTATCGACATGCGGGGAGCGGTTCACGGTGAACCGCTCGATGTGGGTCGGGAGCGGGATAGGACCCCGCACCCGGGCACCGGTCCGCTTGGCGGTGTTCACGATCTCCCGCGTGCTGCCATCCAGCACGCGGTGATCGAACGCCTTCAGGCGGATCCGGATGTTTTGCGCGTCAGCGGCCATCTGGATTACTTCTCGATGCTGGCCACGACGCCGGCGCCGACGGTGCGGCCGCCCTCGCGGATGGCGAAGCGCAGGCCCTGGTCCATGGCGATCGGGGCGATCAGCTCGACGCTCATCGCGACGTTGTCGCCCGGCATCACCATCTCGACGCCTTCCGGCAGCTGCACCACGCCCGTCACGTCGGTCGTGCGGAAGTAGAACTGCGGACGGTAGTTGGTGAAGAACGGCGTGTGGCGGCCGCCCTCCTCCTTCGTCAGGATGTACGCCTCGGCCTTGAACTTCGTGTGCGGCGTGATCGAGCCGGGCTTGGCCAGAACCTGGCCGCGCTCCACGTCCTCGCGCTTCGTGCCGCGCAGCAGCGCGCCGATGTTGTCGCCCGCCTCGCCGCTGTCGAGCAGCTTGCGGAACATCTCGACGCCCGTCACCGTCGTCTTCACGGTGTCCTTGAGGCCGATGATCTCGACTTCCTCGCCGACCTTGACGATGCCGCGCTCAACGCGACCCGTCACCACCGTGCCGCGGCCCGAGATCGAGAACACGTCCTCGATCGGCATCAGGAACGGCAGGTCCTTCGGACGCTCCGGCTGCGGGATGTAGCTGTCCACGGCCTCCATCAGCTTCAGGATCGCCTGCTCGCCGATCTCGGGGCGCTTGTCCTCGAGGGCCATCAGCGCGGAGCCGTGCACGATGGGGATGTCGTCGCCCGGGAACTGGTAGGAGGAGAGGAGCTCGCGCACCTCCATCTCGACCAGCTCCAGCAGGTCGGGGTCCGCCATGTCGACCTTGTTCAGGAACACCACCAGCGCGGGAACGCCGACCTGGCGCGCCAGCAGGATGTGCTCGCGGGTCTGCGGCATCGGGCCGTCCGCGGCCGACACGACCAGGATCGCGCCGTCCATCTGCGCCGCGCCCGTGATCATGTTCTTCACGTAGTCGGCGTGGCCAGGGCAGTCCACGTGAGCATAGTGGCGGTTCGCCGTCTCGTACTCGACATGGGCGGTCGAGATCGTGATGCCGCGCGCACGCTCCTCAGGCGCCTTGTCGATCTGGTCATACGCCGTGAAGGACGCACCGCCAGACTTCGCCAGAACCTTCGTGATCGCAGCCGTCAGCGACGTCTTGCCATGATCAACATGGCCAATCGTGCCAATGTTGCAGTGCGGCTTGTTCCGCTCGAACTTCGCCTTCGCCATTGTCGTGCCTCTGCCCGGATGGGTCTTCTAAGGGTTACCAGCGGTAGTGGCTGAAAGCCTTGTTGGCTTCGGCCATCCGGTGCGTGTCTTCGCGCTTCTTCACGGCCGCGCCGCGGTTGTTGGCCGCGTCCATCAGCTCGGCGGAGAGGCGGTCCTCCATCGTGTGCTCGCCGCGCTTGCGGGCGGACTCGATGATCCAGCGGATCGCCAGGGCCTGCCGCCGCTCGGGGCGAACCTCGACCGGCACCTGGTAGGTGGCGCCGCCGACGCGGCGGGACCGCACCTCGACCGCCGGCTTCACGTTGTCCATGGCCTCGTGGAACAGGCGCAGCGGATCGCTATTGGCGCCACCACGCTTCTTCAGCGTGTCCATGGCCCCGTACACGATGCCCTCGGCCGTGCTCTTCTTGCCGTCATACATCAGCACGTTCATGAAACGGCTGAGCACGAGATCCCCGAACTTCGGATCCGGGAGAACCTCACGCTTCTCTGCGCGATGGCGACGCGACATCTCTCAGTTCCTCACTTCGGCCGCTTGGCGCCATACAGCGAGCGACGCTGACGGCGCTTGGCGATGCCCTGCGTGTCCAGCACGCCGCGCAGAATGTGGTAGCGAACGCCCGGCAGGTCCTTCACGCGGCCACCGCGGATCAGGACGACCGAGTGCTCCTGCAGGTTGTGACCCTCACCCGGAATGTAGCTCACCACCTCGTAGCCGTTCGTCAGGCGAACCTTGGCAACCTTACGAAGGGCCGAGTTCGGCTTCTTCGGAGTGGTGGTGTACACGCGGGTGCAAACGCCGCGCTTCTGGGGGCAGCTCTGCAGGGCCGGCACCTTGTTGCGGCTCGGCTTCGGCTCGCGCCCCTGCGCGATAAGCTGGTTGATCGTCGGCATGACGCCCCTTCAAGACCTTTCCATGTCCGGCCGCATCCAAGCGAAGGCGCCCGCAAAACCGCGCATGCGCGGCCCTGCGGGCTACTCTCCCGTCCCCGGCCTGACCCGCCCACCGAACCCAGGACGAAGCCTGGCGTTCAATCAGGGGCGGAGGCGTCGGCGACGCTGAATTGGGTCGTCCAAACTCGTTCGAGCCCTTGGCGCTGCCGGTGGGGCTCGTAGAGGGGCGGACACCTACCCCCCCCTACCCCCAGAGTCAAGCGATTTAGGCCCGGATTAGAAAAGCGGGGCGGAGGATCTCTCCCCTGCCCCACCGGTGACTGCTCCCCGGGCCCCAGAGGGCCCGGAGAGGCGCCCTGACGGGCTTACTCTGCGGCCTGCTGCCCACCCGGCAGGGCGGGCTGGGAACCCGGCAGGCGCCCCTTGTCCCGCTGCGCAGCCAGGGACCGCAGGCGGTTCATGACAGACCCCGTGCCGGCCGGGATCAGGCGCCCGACGATCACGTTCTCCTTCAGCCCCTCCAGGCGGTCCACCTTGCCGGCCACGGCCGCCTCGGTGAGCACCCGGGTCGTCTCCTGGAAGGAGGCGGCCGAGATGAAGGAGTTGGTCTGCAGGCTGGCCTTGGTGATGCCCTGGAGCACCGGCTCGGCCCGGGCGGGCCGCTCCTTCGCCGCCAGCCGCTTCTCGTTCTCGATGTCGAACTCGATACGGTCCACCTGCTCGCCAATCAGGTAAGTCGTGTCGCCGGGCTCGATGATCTCGACCTTCTGCAGCATCTGGCGAACGATCACCTCGATGTGCTTGTCGTTGATTTTCACGCCCTGCAGTCGATAGACGTCCTGGATCTCGTTCACGAGGTAGTTCGCGAGAGCCTCGACGCCCAGCACGCGCAGGATGTCGTGCGGCACGCGCGGGCCGTCCACCAACGGGTCACCGGAACGGACATAGTCGCCCTCCTGGACGGAGACGTGCTTGCCCTTGGGCACCAGGTACTCGCGGGAGGCAGGCTGCTCGTCGCCGACGGCGTCCGGCACGACCACGATGCGGCGCTTGGCCTTGTAGTCCTTCCCGAACTCCACCCGGCCGTCGATGTCGCTTATGATCGCGGCATCCTTCGGCCGGCGCGCCTCGAACAACTCCGCCACGCGCGGCAGGCCGCCCGTGATGTCGCGGGTCTTGGACGATTCGCGGGGCAGCCGGGCGATGATGTCGCCGGCATGCACCGTGGCGCCGTTCTCCACGTTCAGGATCGAGGCCGGCTGCAGCGCGAACTGCGCGACGACTCGGCCGCCTTCCCGCAGCACGATGCTGGGGCGGAGATTGGCGTTCTTGGCCCGCTCGACCGGCTCGCGCACGACCTTGGAGGTGAGGCCCGTCACCGGGTCCGTCTCCTCATAGAGGGTGAAGCCCTCGATCAGGTCGGTGTACTCCACCACGCCCGCGCGATCGATGATGATCGGCAGGGTGAAGGGGTCCCACTCAGCCAGCTTCTGGGCGCGGGTGACCTCCGCCGTGTCGCCGATCAGCAGCCTTGCGCCGTAGGGCACGCGGTAGCGGGCACGCTCGCGGCCCTGCGCATCGCTCAGCACGATCTCGCAGTTACGGCTCATCACGATCGTGACGCCCTCGCTGTTCGTCACGACCTGCTTGTTCACGACCTTCGCCGTGCCGTCGCTGGTCGCCTCGACATGCGCCTGCTCCGCCGAACGCTGCGCCGCACCACCGATGTGGAAGGTACGCATGGTCAGCTGCGTGCCCGGCTCGCCGATGGACTGGGCGGCGATGACGCCGACCGCCTCACCGGTGTTGACCGGAGTGCCGCGGGCGAGGTCGCGCCCGTAGCACATGCCGCAGACGCCCTGGCGCGCATCACAGGTCAGGACGGAGCGGATATAGGCTTCCTCCACCCCGGCCTGCTCGGCCTGGTCCGCCACCACCTCGTCGATCAGCGTGTCGCGCGGCGCGATCACGGTTCCCGACTCGGGATCGATGATGTCGCGCTGCGCCGTCCGGCCCAGGATCCGCTCGGACAGGGAGGACACCACCTCGCCGCCATCCATCACGGCGCGAACCGTGATGCCGCGCTCGGTGCCGCAGTCGTTGTCGACGATGATGCAGTCCTGCGCCACGTCCACAAGCCGGCGCGTAAGATAGCCCGAGTTCGCCGTCTTCAGCGCCGTATCCGCGAGGCCCTTACGGGCGCCGTGGGTGGAGTTGAAGTACTCAAGGACGGTCAGGCCTTCCTTGAAGTTCGAGATGATCGGCTGCTCGATGATCTCGCCCGAGGGCTTGGCCATCAGGCCGCGCATGCCGGCGAGCTGGCGCATCTGCGCCGGCGACCCACGCGCACCGGAATGGGACATCATCCACACCGAGTTGGTCGGCTTGCCGGCCTCCTGGCGGGAGATCTCCTTCATCATCGCGCCGGCGACCTCCTCGGTCGCACGCGACCAGGCGTCCACCACCTTGTTGTAGCGCTCGCCCGCGGTGATCAGGCCATCGAGGTACTGCTGCTCGAACTCCTTCACCTCGCCCTTCGTGCGATCGATCATCTCGGCCTTGGAAGCCGGGATCATCATGTCGTTCTTGCCGAAGGAGATGCCCGCCTTCGCCGCGTTGCGGAAGCCGAGGCCCATCAGGCGGTCGGCGAAGATCACCGATTCCTTCTGGCCGCAATGGCGGTACACGGCGTCGATCACGTCCGAGATGCTGCGCTTGGTCAGCTGCCGGTTGATGATCGAGTAGGGCAGGTTCGGATGATGCGGCAGCAGCGTGCCCATCATCAGCCGGCCCGGCGTGGTGATGACGGTCTCGCGGCTCGGCTTGCCATCCTTGAAGGAGGGAACCGCTGCCAGGATGGCCGTGTGCAGGTTCACGACACCGGCGGCCAGCGCCTGCTCCACCTCGCCAAGCCCGTCGAAGACGGTCGGGCGGTAGGAAAGCGCGTCGCGCTCCTCCTCGGTCAGGGAGCCGGCGGCCTTGCCCGACGCACCGTTGATCAGGACGCGAACGGCCTCGATCTTCGCCTGGTCCGCACGGAACTCCGGCGTCTCCAGGCTCAGATAATAGAGGCCCAGCACGATGTCCTGGCTCGGCACGATGATCGGCTTGCCGTTCGCGGGGCTGAGGATGTTGTTCGTGGACATCATCAGCACGCGCGCCTCCAGCTGGGCCTCAAGGCTCAGCGGGACGTGCACGGCCATCTGGTCGCCGTCGAAGTCCGCGTTGAAGGCGGTGCAGACCAGCGGGTGAAGCTGGATCGCCTTGCCCTCGACGAGGATCGGCTCGAAGGCCTGGATGCCCAGGCGGTGCAGCGTCGGCGCCCGGTTCAGCATCACCGGGTGCTCGCGGATCACCTCCTCGAGGATGTCCCAAACCTCCGGCCGCTCCTTCTCCACCATCCGCTTGGCGGCCTTGATGGTGGTGGCGTGGCCGTACTTCTCGAGCTTGGAGTAGATGAAGGGCTTGAAGAGCTCGAGCGCCATCTTCTTCGGCAGGCCGCACTGGTGCAGCTTCAGCTCGGGACCAACCACGATCACCGAACGGCCGGAATAGTCGACGCGCTTGCCGAGCAGGTTCTGACGGAACCGGCCCTGCTTGCCCTTCAGCATGTCGGACAGCGACTTCAGCGGGCGCTTGTTGGCACCCGTGATGGCGCGGCCGCGGCGGCCATTGTCGAACAGCGCGTCCACGGCCTCCTGCAGCATGCGCTTCTCGTTGCGGACGATGATGTCCGGCGCGCGCAGCTCGATCAGCCGCTTCAAGCGGTTGTTACGGTTGATGACGCGGCGGTACAGGTCGTTCAGGTCCGAGGTCGCGAAGCGGCCACCGTCCAGCGGCACCAGCGGGCGCAGCTCGGGCGGGATCACCGGCACGACGTCCAGGATCATCCACTCCGGGCGCGCGCCGCCCTCGGCGAAAGCCTCGATCAGCTTCAGCCGCTTCACCAGCTTCTTGCGCTTCGCCTCGGAGGTGGTCTCCTTCAGCTCCGCGCGCAGGCGGGTGCTCTCCTTGCCGAGCTCGATGCCGGTCAGCATCTGCTTCACGGCCTCGGCGCCGATGCCGACAGTGAACGCGTCCTCGCCGAACTCGTCCATCTTGGTCTGGTAAGCGTCCTCGGTCAGCAGCTGGTGCAGCTTGAGGTCGGTCAGGCCCGGCTCGAGAACCACGTAGCTCTCGAAATACAGAACCTTCTCCAGCTCCTTCAGCGACATGTCGACCATCAGTCCGACGCGGCTGGGCAGGGACTTCATGAACCAGATATGCGCGACCGGCGAGGCGAGCTCGATATGGCCCATGCGCTCACGGCGCACCTTGGCCAGCGTCACCTCGACGCCGCACTTCTCGCAGATGATGCCGCGGAACTTCATCCGCTTGTACTTGCCGCACAGGCATTCGTAGTCCTTGATCGGACCGAAGATGCGCGCGCAGAACAGCCCGTCCCGCTCCGGCTTGAAGGTGCGGTAGTTGATCGTCTCGGGCTTCTTGATCTCGCCATAGGACCAGGAGCGGATCTGCTCCGGGGAGGCGATCGTGATCTTGATCTGATCGAAGGTGACGGCCTGGCCGGTCTGGCCAAGGATCTTCATCAGCTCGTTCATGGGGCCTTCCTTCTAAGTCCAGCCTGCCGTGCTTTCGCACGACGAAATCAGCAGCCGGCCCCGCTGGGAAGGGGCCGGCGCGATCCTTGTCAGTCCTCGGTCAGGTGCCGCGATTCTCGAGGTCCACGTTCAGGCCAAGGCTCTTCAGCTCCTTGGTGAGAACGTTGAAGCTCTCGGGAATGCCGGCCTCGAAGCTGTCCTGGTCACGGACGATCGCCTCATAGACCTTGGTGCGGCCGGACACGTCGTCCGACTTCACCGTCAGCATCTCCTGCAGAGTGTAGGCGGCGCCATAGGCCTCCAGCGCCCAGACCTCCATCTCGCCGAAGCGCTGGCCGCCGAACTGCGCCTTGCCGCCCAGCGGCTGCTGGGTAACGAGCGAGTAGGGGCCGATCGAGCGGGCGTGGATCTTGTCGTCAACGAGGTGGTGCAGCTTCAGCATGTAGATGTAGCCGACCGTCACCTTGCGCTCGAACAGCTCGCCGGAGCGGCCATCGACCAGCTGCACCTGGCCGGAGGTGTCGAGCCCCGCCATGGTCAGCATGTTCTCGATGTCCGAGATCCGGGCGCCGTCGAAGACCGGTGTCGCGATGGGCACGCCACGCTTCAGGTTCTCGCCAAGCTCGAGCAACTGGTCCTCGCTCATGTTGACGATGTCACGGTCGGTGACCTCATCCCCATAGACGTCTCGCAGCTTCTCGATCAGCGCCTCGCGGGCTGCGCCGACACGCCGATAGTCCTCCACCAGCTCGCCGATCTGCTTGCCGATGTTCGCGCAGGCCCAGCCTAGATGCGTCTCCAGGATCTGGCCGATGTTCATGCGCGAAGGCACGCCCAGCGGGTTCAGAACCAGGTCCACCGGCGTGCCGTCCTCCAGGAACGGCATGTCCTCGATCGGCACGACGCGGGAAACGACGCCCTTGTTGCCGTGACGGCCGGCCATCTTGTCGCCCGGCTGAAGCTTGCGCTTCACCGCCACGAACACCTTGACCTGCTTCATCACGCCGGGCGGCAGCTCGTCACCGCGCTGCAGCTTCTCGACCTTGCTCTCGAAGCGCTTCTGCAGGCGCTCCACAGCCGCGTCGAACTCGCGCTTCAGCGCCTCGAGCTGCGCCTGGGCGGCGTCGTCCGAAACGGCAATCTGGCGCCAGGTCATGCGGTTGAACTCGGACAGCACCTCGTCGGTGATGACCGTGCCCTGCTTCACGCCCTTGAAGCCACCAGCCGCCTTGCGGTTCAGCAGGATCTCGCGAAGACGCCCGGTGAAGGAACGCTCCTGGATGGCCCGCTCGTCGTCGCGGTCCTTGGCCAGGCGCTCGATCTCGGCGCGCTCGATCGCCATGGCGCGCTCGTCCTTGTCCACGCCGCGGCGGGAGAAGACGCGCACGTCCACGATGGTGCCCGAGACACCCGGCGGCAGGCGCAGCGAGGTGTCGCGCACGTCCGAGGCCTTCTCGCCGAAGATCGCGCGGAGCAGCTTCTCCTCCGGCGTCATCGGGCTCTCGCCCTTCGGCGTGACCTTGCCGACCAGGATGTCGCCCGGATGCACCTCGGCGCCGATATAGACGATGCCGGCCTCGTCGAGGTTCCGCAGCGCCTCCTCGCCGACATTCGGGATGTCGCGGGTGATCTCTTCCTGGCCCAGCTTGGTGTCGCGGGCGCTGACCTCGAACTCGTCGATATGGATCGAGGTGAAGATGTCCTCCTGGGCGATGCGCTCGCTGATCAGGATGGAGTCTTCGAAGTTGTAGCCGTTCCAGGGCATGAAGGCGCAGAGCGCGTTGCGGCCCAGGGCCAGCTCGCCCAGCTCCGTGGACGGACCGTCGGCGATGATGTCCCCGGCACGCACCTCGTCGCCCACGCGCACCAGCGGACGCTGGTTGATGCAGGTGGACTGGTTGGAGCGCTGGAACTTGCGCAGGCGGTAGATGTCCACGCCCTGGGTGGTGCCGTCCTCGCCGGTGGCACGCACCACGATGCGGGCGCCGTCGATGCTGTCCACCACGCCATCGCGGCGGGCCACGATGGAGGCGCCGGAGTCCCGCGCGACAGCGGCCTCCATGCCCGTGCCCACCAGCGGCGCGTCGGACTTCACCAGCGGCACGGCCTGGCGCTGCATGTTCGAGCCCATGAGCGCACGGTTCGCGTCGTCGTTCTCAAGGAACGGGATCAGCGCCGCGGCCACGGAGACGAGCTGCTTCGGCGACACGTCGATCGCGGTGACCTCTTCCGGCTTCACCAGCCGGAAGTCGCCACCCTGGCGCACCGAGACCAGCTCCGAACGGAACTCGCCGCTCTCGCGGTCCACCTCGGCGTCGGCCTGGGCAACCACAAGGCGCTCCTCCTCCATGGCGGAGAGGTAGCGCGGCTCACCCGTGATCTTGCCGTCGCGCACCATCTGGTACGGCGTCTCGATGAAGCCGTACTTGTTCACCTTGGCGAAGGTGGCCAGCGAGTTGATCAGGCCGATATTCGGGCCTTCCGGCGTCTCGATCGGGCAGATGCGGCCGTAATGCGTCGGGTGCACGTCGCGCACCTCGAAGCCGGCGCGTTCACGCGTCAGACCGCCCGGGCCAAGCGCCGAGAGGCGGCGCTTATGCGTCACCTCGGAAAGCGGATTGGTCTGGTCCATGAACTGCGACAGCTGGGACGAGCCGAAGAACTCGCGCACCGCGGCCGCCGCCGGCTTGGCGTTGATCAGGTCCGTCGGCATCACCGTGTCGATGTCGACCGAGCCCATGCGCTCCTTGATGGCGCGCTCCATGCGGAGCAGGCCGACGCGGTACTGGTTCTCCATCAGTTCGCCGACCGAACGCACCCGGCGGTTGCCGAGGTTGTCGATGTCGTCGATCTGGCCCTTGCCGTCCTTCAGCTCGAGCAGCGTCTTCACGGTGGCCAGGATGTCCTGCTTGCGCAGGGTGCGCTGCGTGTCCGGCACGTCGTTCAGCGAGAAGCCGAGGCGCATGTTCATCTTCACGCGGCCGACCGCGGAAAGGTCATAGCGCTCGCCGTCGAAGAACAGGCCGCGGAACAGCGTCTCGGCCGTTTCCGGCGTCGGCGGCTCGCCCGGGCGCATGACCCGGTAGATGTCCATCAGCGCGTCGTCGCGATTGGAGTTCTTGTCCACCGCGAGCGTGTTGCGCATCCAGGGGCCGACCGTGGAATCGATCGCCAGGGTGGGCAGGCGGTCATAGCCGGCAGCCTCAATGGCGGCGAGCTTGGCCTCGGTCAGCTCCTCGCCCGCCTCGGCATGGATCTCGCCGGTGGACATGTCCACCAGGTCCTCGGCGACGAAGCGGCCCAACAGGTCGGCGCGGCCGACGAGCACCTCCTTGGTGCCCTCCTCCGCGATCTTGCGCGCGGCGCGCGGGTTCAGCTTCGTGTCCTTGGGGGCCACGACCTGCCCGGTGGAGGCGTCGATCAGGTCCTCGGTGAGCTTCAGGCCACGGAAGGCCTCGGGCTCATAGGGGCGCGACCAGCCCTGCTTGCCGCGGGAGAAGACGACCTGGCCGTAGAAGGTGGACAGGATCTCCTGCGCGTCCATGCCGCGCACCTCGCCCGCCTCAAGGGCGGCATCGCCGCGCTCGGCGCGCTTGCCCTCGGTCTCGGCGGAATCCAGGGCGTAGAGCAGGGTCGAGGCCGGCAGCTTGCGCTTCCGGTCGATGCGGACATAGCAGATGTCCTTGGCATCAAACTCGAAGTCGAGCCAGGAGCCGCGATAGGGGATGACGCGGGCGGCGAAGAGATACTTGCCCGAGGAGTGCGTCTTGCCCTTGTCATGGTCGAAGAACACGCCCGGCGAGCGGTGCATCTGCGAGACGATGACGCGCTCGGTCCCGTTGACGATGAAGGTGCCGTTGTCCGTCATGAGCGGGATGTCGCCCATGTAGACGCCCTGCTCCTTGATGTCGCGGATCGAGCGGGACCCGGTGTCCTCGTCGATGTCCCAGACGATCAGGCGCAGATGGGCCTTCAGCGGGGCGGCATAGGTCAGCCCGCGCTGGATGCACTCCTCGACGTCGTACTTCGCCTCCTCGAACTCGTAGCGCACGAATTCCAGGCTGCCGCGACCGGCAAAGTCGTTGATCGGAAAAACGCTCTTGAAAACTTCCTGGAGGCCGGCATTCGCCCGCATCTCGGGCGAAACCTCCATCTGCAGGAAGGCCTCATAGGACGCGCGCTGCACGTCGATGAGGTTCGGCATCGGCGCCACCTCGGGCAGCCGCCCGAAGGACTTGCGGATGCGCTTGCGCCCGGTGAAGCCCTTACCCTCGAAACCCTTCGAGATCGCGTTCATGCCAGCCCTGCGTCCCTTCGCCTACCCGGCGGACCCGGGCGCCGCCGCGCGCCCCGTTCCCCCGCAACACCACCGGACGGCACCCGCCATCCGGCGAAAAGCGGGCGCGGGCGGAAACCCGTAGGTCTCCGCCCGGCCCTTCGAACCAGTATGTTCCCCCGACCAGATAGGGTCGGGGGAGACGCCGATGAAGGTCTTACTTGACCTCAACCTTGGCGCCGTTCTCCTCGAGGACCTTGCGGATCTTCTCCGCCTCATCCTTCGAGACGCCTTCCTTCACGGTCTTCGGAGCGCCCTCGACCAGGTCCTTGGCCTCCTTCAGGCCCAGGCCGGTGATCGTGCGGATCTCCTTGATGACGTTGATCTTCTTGTCACCGCCGCTGGCGAGGATGACGGTGAACTCCGTCTGCTCCTCAGCCGCGGGGGCGGCAGCGCCACCACCGGCAGCCGGGGCCGCGGCCACGGCGACGGGCGCCGCGGCGGAAACGCCCCACTTCTCCTCGAGCATCTTGGAGAGCTCAGCGGCCTCCAGGACGGTGAGGGAGGACAGCTCGTCGACGAGCTTCGCGAGATCGGCCATGATTGTATCCTTCGATCTAATGGCTTGGCTTGATGTTTGCAACCCCGGGCGCCACCGTCAGCGGCAACCAGCCCGGGGATACGGCGTTTCAGGCGGCTTCCGCGCCCTCTGAGGCAGACCCATCCTTGTCGGCATAGGCCTTGAACACCCGCGCCAGCTGCCCGGCCGGAGCCTGCAGCACGCCCGCGATGCGCGTCGCCGGGGTCTGGATCAGACCCAGCAGCTGCGCCCGCAGCGTCTCGAGCGAGGGCAGCTCGGACAGAGCCCGGACGCCAGCGACGTCCAGGGTCTGGGTCCCGATCGCCCCGCCCAGGATCACGAACTTGTCGTTACCCTTGGCGAACTCCACGGCGGTCTTCGCCACGGCCACCGGGTCCTTCGACCACGCAAGCGCGGTCGGGCCCTTCAGCAGCGGCGAGATGCCCTGGAAGCGGGTGCCCTCGAGGGCGAGATTGGCCAGCCGGTTCTTAGCGACCTTGTACGTCGCACCGGCCGCCCGCATCCGGCGCCGCAGATCATCCACCGCCGCGACCGTCAGCCCGTTGTTCTGGGCGACGAGCACGAAGGAGGTGTCGGCGAACACCGAACCGAGGGTGGCGACGAACTCGCGCTTCTCCGTACGGTCCATTCCCGTCTCCTACGATTAACCGGCGCCTTGTGGAGGGGCCCCGGCGGTTCACGCAGGGACAGCCCCGATGGGGCCATCCCGGTTCGCCTGTCAGAAATAAGCCGGAAGCCAAGCCAAGCCTGCCGGTCAGAACCGGCAGATCCGTGTCTCTGGCACCCCGTCTCCCCGTTGCGGGCTCTCGCCCTTCAAGCCGTCCCTTTCTCGAAGGATGGGCACATCAGGTCTCGGACAGGTCAGGCGGGTTGCCCCGCCTTGCCCGCCCACCCCGCGAAGGGTGGGCGTATCTCGTGCCCCGGGCCGGAAGCCCGGGGCGTCAAACTCAGGCGGAGAGGCTCGCCACGTCCACCTTCAGGCCAGGGCCCATGGAGGAGGACACCGCCACCTTCTTCACATAGGTGCCCTTGGCGCCGGCCGGGCGGGCGCGCTGGATGGCGTCCACGAAAGCCTTGGCGTTCTCGAGCAGCTTGTCAGCCTCGAAGCTCGCCTTGCCGATGCCGGCATGCACGATGCCGGCCTTCTCGGCGCGGAACTCCACCTGGCCCGCCTTGGCGGCCGTGACGGCGCCCTTCACGTCCATGGTGACGGTGCCGAGCTTGGGGTTCGGCATCAGGCCGCGCGGGCCGAGGATCTTACCCAGGCGCCCGACGATGCCCATCATGTCCGGGGTGGCGATGCAGCGGTCGAAATTGATCGTCCCGCCCTGCACGGCCTCCAGCAGGTCCTCGGCGCCAACCACGTCGGCGCCGGCGGCCTTCGCCTCCTCCGCCTTCGGGCCGCGGGCGAAGACGCCGACGCGCACGGTCTTGCCCGTGCCGTTCGGCAGGCCGACCACGCCGCGGACCATCTGGTCGGCATGGCGCGGGTCGATGCCCAGGTTCATCGAGATCTCGATCGTCTCATCGAACTTGGCGTTGGCGCTGGCCTTCACCGTCGCGATGGCCTCGGCCAGCGCGTAGTTCTTCTCGAGGTCCAGGCCCTCGGCGATCTTGCGGAGACGCTTGCCCTGCTTGGCCATCGATCAGCCCTCCACCACCGTCATGCCCATGGCGCGGGCAGAACCGGCCAGCATGCGAACCGCGGCCTCTTCGGTCTCGCAGTTCATGTCCTTCATCTTCACCTTGGCGATCTCGGCCAGCTGCGTCTTCGTCACGCGGCCCACGGCACCGCCCTTGCCCGGAGTCTGGGAGCCCTTCTCCAGCTTCGCCGCCTTCAGCAGGAAGTAGGTGTTGGGCGGGGTCTTGGTGATGAAGGAGAAGGTGCGGTCCGAATAGGCGGTGATCACCACCGGCGTCGGGGTCCCGGGCTCCATGCCCTGGGTGGCCGCGTTGAATTCCTTCACGAACTGCATAATGTTCAGGCCGCGCTGACCCAGCGCGGGGCCCACCGGCGGCGACGGGTTCGCCTTGCCGGCCGGGATCTGCAGCTTGATGTAGCCGACGATCTTCTTCGCCATTCTCTGGCACCTCTCGTGTTCAGAGGCCCGCGGTACTCACGACCCGTCCCCGATAGGCTGGGGCCGGACCTCCCGCGTTCCTTTTCATTCCCTTGGCGGGAAACGCGCGGCGGCCGGGCGGGGAAGACCCCAGCCCGGCCGGCGCGGGGGCGGCATATAGGCCTGCTGGGACGGAGAGTCCAGCAATAGTTTCACCGCCCCTGCAAGCCGGGCGGTCCTGCCCGTCCCGGCCTGTCAGATCACGTCCCGGTTCACGTCCTTGTAGAGCAGGTACTCGCAGACTTCCGCCCCCGTCGCGTAGATCTGCTGGGGGACATAGGGGCCCATCCACACGAAGTCGTCGGTCCAGAGCTCATGCCAGTCCCGCCCGAGCAGCTGGAGAGCCTGGCCCTGGAGCATGACCATCCCGTGCTCCATCACATGCGTCTCCACGCACCAGAAATGCGCGCCGGGCGCGTAGCACATGATGTTCATCTCGAAGTCCATCGGCATCTCGCGAAGGCCGAGGAGGCAGATGCGCCAGCGGGGGCCGCTTTCCTCGCGCAATGCCGTATCACGGTGGCCGATGAGCACCTTCGGCCCGGGCACGCCGGCGGCGGGCTGGTAGGGCTTGCGGACCCAAATGGCCCGCGCCTCCCCCTCCCCGGCGTTGCGGACCGCATAGGGCACGCCCTGGGGCACATAGGCATAGCCGCCGGCGCCCAGGCTGTGGGTGACCCCTTCCACCGTCACCTCCAGCACCCCGGCCCGGACATAGAGGAAGGCCTGCACGCCATCATCCACCGGCCCCGCGCTGCCGGCGCCCGGCGGCAGCAGCAGAACTGCCTGGGTGAAGCGGGCCCCCATCTGCCGGCTGGCCTGGAAGCGGATGACGCAGCCCGGCCAGTTCGGCAGGAGGCTGTCCATGATCCCCTCTGGCGGGAAGACGCAGTAGCTCGGCGCCAGCATGGTCCGGTTGTGGCCGATGATGCCGGGCGGGGGATTGGGAGTGGGGACGCGCATGGGCCTGCCTTGGGGTGATCGGGGGGGGGGGATGATCCGGGCGTGGGCGCCTTGCAAGGCACACGCCGGAGCGCCCGGCCCCGGGGGAACGCGGGCAAGAAAAAGGCCGCGCCGGATGACCGGCGCGGCCCTTGGGGCGCGTGGGCCGGAGCGGCCCGCGGGTCAGGCCTTCTCGACCTGCCCGTATTCCAGTTCCACCGGCGTGGCGCGGCCGAAGATCGAGACCGAGACCTTCACCCGGCCCTTCTCCTCGTCCACTTCCTCCACCACGCCATTGAAGCTGGTGAAGGGGCCATCGGCCACGCGGACATTCTCGCCCACTTCGAAGGTGATGGAGGGACGGCGCGGCTTCTCGGCGTTGTCCTGCACCTGCTGCAGCATCCGCATCGCCTCGCGCTCCGGGATGGGGCTTGGCTTGTTGCGGGCACCGAGGAAGCCGGTCACCTTCGGCGTGTCCTTCACCAGGTGCCAGGCGTCGTCGGTCATTTCCATCTTCACGAGCACATAGCCCGGGAAGAACTTCCGCTCGGTGTTGACCTTCTGCCCGCGGCGCACCTCGACCACCTCCTCGGAGGGGACGAGCACGTCCTCGATCTTGTCAGCCAGGCCCTTCTGGGCCGCCTGCTCCTTGATCTGGCTCGCGATCTTCTTCTCGAAGCCGGAGTAGACGTGGACGACGTACCACTTCTTGTCGGCCATGGCCGCGAAGCTCCCGATCTCTGGCGCTCCCCGCCTCCGGCCCTGGCCCTGTGGCCCGGCCTCCAGCGAGGGCGCGAATCAATCCGCCGTCAGGCGAACCCGAACAGCAGGCGCATGGCCAGCTGGATGAGCCAATCCGTCACCAGGAAGAAGACGGCCGCGAGCGCCGAGAGCGCCAGCACCAGCCCTGTGGTGATCAGCGTCTCCTTGCGGCTCGGCCAGGTGACCCGGCCGATCTCCTGCCGAACGTCACGCAGATAACCTGCGGGGTTGAAACCGGCCAACTCAGGCTCCTCCCGGCGCCGGGGCCCAGTAACGCCCCCACGAGTCGATCTGGCGGGAGGTGTCCCTGGACCATCCAGGCGCGATGCCCGTGAAAATGGTTTTGCGCGGCCCGCCCTGGCAGGGGCGGAGGGTCTCGAACCCCCAACCTCCGGTTTTGGAGACCGGCGCTCTAGCCAATTGAGCTACGCCCCTAGCGGGTCCGCGCAGGGGGCGTGCCTTACGGCACTGCGCGGCGGATGTCGAGGGGCCGCGTCGAAACATCTCACGATCGGGGCATCGACCAGTGCCGCGCAAAGGTCAGCCGGGCTTCCCGGGCCATTCCATGGGCCCACCACGCCCCCTACCCCACCCCCGCCCTGGCAGGCGCCGTGCCCGCCGCAACGGATTCGCGGGAACCGGCTGGCGGGGCCTCAGCGGGGCACGCGCTCGGTGTAGTCCTGGCACAGCACGCGCAGCGCGGCGCGCTGGAAGGAAACGGGATCCCGCGTGTCGATCTGGTGCTGGTTCAGCGCCAGGAAGAGGTAACGCCGGATGAAGCCCGGGTCGTGCCTCGCCTCGGCTTCGGCGAGGGCCGCGGGGGCTGCTTCCGGCTCGGCCATGGCCGTGGCCGCCACCTGGTACTCGGCCTTTCCCGCGGCGATGACCGGCTTACCGTGCAGCAGCGCCTCGAATCCCACCCCGGAATTCAGCGTCATCACGGCGCGGGCGCGCCGGATCAGCAGGTGGATGGAGGCGCGGCTGACTGCCACCAGCCCCGGCCAGGCAGCCACCAGCACGTCGATGAGGCGCGCGACGGCCGGGTCGGTGCAATGGGGGTGGCGTTTCAGCATCACCGGGATACCCGCCGCCGCCAGGGCGACGACCATCCGGTGCATGCCCTCCAGATAGGGCGAATCGAAGCTCTTGAGAGCGATGACGGAGTCGTTCGGCAGTTGGAGCGGGACGAAGACGAAGCCCTCCCCCTCCACCGCCAGCCCGTTCTCCTGGCGGTATTTGGACCGCCCCTCGGCCAGGAATGGAAGGATCGTCCCGGTATGGAAGGCATCGGCGGTGGACTGGTCCACCGCCAGCACCTCCCGCCGTTCCAGCTGCGCCAGGGAGGACCAGCCGGCATAGCCCAGCCGGTCGAAGATCAGCATGTGCGGCAGGGCTGCCTGTGCGTAGTTCCAGCGGCCCGTCGCCTTGACGCTGCCATGCCACATCAGGCGGATCAGGTGGGCACCGGGGAGGAACCCGTCCAAGGGCTCATGGGGCGAATGCAGCAGCAGCGGCGCATTCGCAGCCGCCAGGACGGGCAGCAGCCCGTCCCTCAGCACCCGCTGCTCCGGCGCCTCGACCCGGTGCGACATGGTCCAGACCGGACGGCAGGCGGACTGGAGAAGGCGGATGGCGGGCATGGGATCGGCCACGCGCCAGGTCTCCCGCCCCATCTTGCGCACGATGGGCAGGAAGTCAGTCCGCCCCTTCCAGAAGGCGGCCTCCAGCGCCGCCCCCTCTGGGATGGACAGCGTCGCCTCATCCGTCAGGGGCATGGCGCGGCTCAGCCCCGCGCCGGTGGGTCCTGCACCACCAGGGTGCGGGCCAGCCGGTCATGCCAGCATTGCCGGCGCGGATCCCAGAGCATCCAGAAATAGCCGAGGCCCAGGGGCAGGCCGGAAAGGATGTAGCCGAAATAGCGCAGCACCAGGCGCGGCCAGGGCGGCATGCCTCCGGTTTCGGCATCCACGACGCGAAGCCGGAACAGCATCTTGCCCGGTGTTGCCTGCCGCGTGGCCCAGAAAAGCAGGATGATCAGCGCGGAGATCAGCTGAAGCAGCAGATCCGCCCCGGGCGAGAGCTCCTGTCCGCCCCGCGCCAGTTCACCCAGCAGCACCAGTGCCATACCAAGGGGCAGCATCCAGGCAGCGTCGATCAGCTGCGCCCCGACCCGCACCCAGAAACCCGCCAGCTCCACGCCGCGCCGCTCGGCCATCCTGTCCTCCACGCCCGCCCGGTTGTCCGTGCGGCGGCAGGGCTTGTCCAGCCCCGGCCCTCTGCGCAGCGGCTTTCAGGCCGGGGACGCTACGTCCACGCCCCGCCCGGGCCAGGCCCCGGTCTCAAGTGGCAGTCGGTCGCCCATGACGCGGCGCAGCGCGTCCTCCATGCCCCAGAGCGCCAGGGTAAAGCGCTGGTGGCGCCCGGCCAGCGGATCGCCGGGCGGCGGCTCCCCCACGGCCCGCTGGTCCACCTGCACCACCGTCGCCGGGTCCAGATCAGCCATGTTCGAGGCGGCACTGGCGACATGGTAGACGATGGCCGGCCGCCGCAGCAGCCAGGATGCCACCACGCCCCCCGTGCCGAGGGTGGTGATCACCAGGTCGCAGCCCGCCAGCTCCGGAAGCTTGGCCAGGGCGTCGCGCCCGAAGATCCGGTACTGCGCGGCGATCGCCACCGGCAGATCGGCCGTGATCTCCGCGATCATGGTTTCGATCCGGTCGATCACCTCCCGGTCGCGCGGCCCGGCCTCGCCGGAGACGGTCCAGCCGTCCCACACCACCTCCAGGGCGCTGCCGTCCCGGGCACAGGCCTCGCCCAGCCTGGCCAGGACGAAGCGGAAGACCTCCACCGCATTCACCACCCGCTGCCGCTCCGCATCGAGCGAGATCGCCAGCCGGAAGCGCCGCCCGGTGACGGGTCCGTCGTCCGGCCCGATCCGGGATGCCAGGCGCCGCCGGAGCCAATCCCCCCCGGGCTGAATGTTGGTGCGGTAAACGCGATGCGCGTCGTAGCCCGCCTCGAGAAGCGTCTCGGTGAGCACAGCCCCTTTCAGCATCAGCCGGTCCAGCGGCGCGAGAGCGGGGATGACAGCGAAAGGGTCCATCGCGCACCAGTCCGTCACCTGCACCAGCAGGCCGCCGCCCCGCCCGAAGCGCAGCAGCGCCTCCTCCTGTGCGTCGAGATAGGCGAGGCTCTCGCGGATGAAGTGGCTGGGCCGGTTGTCGCCGATCACATAGGCACGGCGCAGCCCGGTGGCCCTGGCGCGCCACAGCCAGTCCCTCCATGGCCGGGGATGGTGCAGGAAGTGCCCCAGGAAGGTGCCCAGCACCTGGCGCATGGGAAGGCGGTAATCCGTGAGAACGAGGAACAGGTTCTCCGCGGGATGGTAGAGGCCGACCGGCATGTAGCCGATGCCGATCAGCACGATCAGCCGACCGTCATCGAGACAGGGGGTCACCTGGTACTGAGCCAGGGGCAGGCTGCCGAGGATCGAGGCCTCCCCGCCCGAGAGCGGTGACGGGATGGTCCGCCCACCTTCATGCGGCAGGAAGGCCGCGTTCAGCGCGCCGTAACGCTCCATCCAGGCGGCATGGCGGTAATGGCGCCGGATGCGATCCAGCAAGGCCGCATCCGCCCCATGGGCACCCTGCCCGGGGCCGAGCGGACCGAACACATCCACGATCTCGCAGCGATCCGCGAGGGCGCCTGCATCGTAGGCGCGGTCGCGCTCGCGGCCGGGATAGCGGAAGAAGCGCGGATCCAGGCCACAGAGGGCAGCCAGATCCCGCGCGGCCTGGCGCACCACCTCGTCAGGGCCCTCGGGAAGGGCCTGGCGCGCCGGCCTGTCCGGATGCGGGCACTCCGGGCGGATAGCCAGCCGCGTGCCAAGGGCGCGGCGCAGCGCATCCTCCATCCCCCACAGCGCGATGGTGAAGCGCTGGTGCCGGATGGCCAGAGGGTCATCGGCGGGCGGCGCCCCGATGGCGCGCGGATCGACATCCACCGCCGTCCCGTCATCGAGGTAGTCGCGGTTCGAGAGTGCGCCGGGGTTGTGATAGACGATGGTGGGCCGCTGCAGCAGCCAGGAACACACCATCGCCCCTGTGCCGAGGGTGGTGATAGCCAGGTCGCAAAGCGCAAGCTCCGGCACCTTTTCCAGGGCCGAGAGGCCGAAGACCGGGCGCTGCAGCGCAGGGGGAGCAGGAAGCCCCGCCGTGATCGCCGCCACCATCGCCTCGATCCGCGCGATGACATCCCGGTCCCGCGCCGAGGGCGGGCCGGAGACGGTCCAGCCATCCCAGACCACCTCGAGAGCCGAGCCTTGCCCCGC
The DNA here is from genome assembly GCF_017813395.1 of Pararoseomonas baculiformis. Classification (GTDB taxonomy): domain Bacteria; phylum Pseudomonadota; class Alphaproteobacteria; order Acetobacterales; family Acetobacteraceae; genus Roseomonas; species Roseomonas baculiformis. The sequence goes on from NZ_JAGIZB010000007.1 coordinate 133,366, forward strand.
ACAGGCCTCGGCGAGCTTGCGAAGGGCGAATCGAAACACCTCCACCGCGTTCGACACGCGCTCCCGCTCGGCATCGAGGGAGATCATCACCCGGAAGCGCCGCCCCTCCCCCGCCCGGCCCCGCGCCCCGTCGATCATCGGCGCGAGGCGCTGCCGGAGCCATGCGGCATCCCGGTGGACCGTGAAGCGATAGACGCGGTGCGCGTCGAAGCCGGCGAGAAGCAGTACCTCGGTGAGTCCCTCGGCCCGGGTGGAGAGGGTCTCCAGCGGCGCCAGGAAGGGTAGGACCGCGGCGGGATCCATCGCGCACCATTCCGGCACCTTCACCAGCACGCCCCCGTCCCGGGCAAAGGCGGTGATCCGCTCCTCCTCGGCATCGAGATAGGCCAGGGACTGGCGGAGGAAATGGCCGGGGCGGTTGTCGCCGATCACGAAGGCCCGGCGCAGGCCACCCTCCATCGCCCGGCGCAGCCAGGACATCCAGGCGAAGGGACGCGCCGTCAAATGGTCCAGCACGGTGCGGAGCACCGCGGGGATGTCGAGGCGCATCGGGGTGAGGCAGAGGAACAGGCCCTGCGCCGCGTGGTACAGACCGACCGGCACGGCCCCAATCCCGATCAGGAGCACCAGCCTTCCCTGGTCGAGGCAAGCGGTCACCTGGCAGTGCTGGACCGTCATGCTCCCCAGGACCGGCATCTCCTCCCCGGAGAGCGGCGAGGCGAGCCGGCGCCCGCCCGCATGCGTGAGGAAGGCCTCGTTCAAGGCGAGGTAGCGCGGCAACCAGGCCTTGCGGACATACAGGGCGCGGCAGCGCGCCAGCAGCGCCTTGTCCCGCGCATGCGGCCCGTCCCCTGGGCCAGCCGGCCCGAACACATCGGCCAGCTCATAGCCCGTCGCAAGGACATGGCTGCCGAAGCCGGGCTCCAGCGGCTGGCGTGGCAGGCGCATGTGCCGGACATCGATGCCGCAGAGCTCCGCCAGTTCCCCGGCCGCCTGACGCCACGCCGCCTCGTCCTGCCGTGCCAAGCCAACAGCCTCCCGCGGGCCTGCCGCGTGGCGGCGGCAGGCAAAGAAAAAGGGCGGGCCACCTTACGGCAGCCCGCCCCCTCCAGCCATCCGCCTCGCGGCGGGCGGCTTACTTCTCGATGCTGGCCACGACGCCGGCGCCGACGGTGCGGCCGCCCTCGCGGATGGCGAAGCGCAGGCCCTGGTCCATGGCGATCGGGGCGATCAGCTCGACGCTCATCGCGACGTTGTCGCCCGGCATCACCATCTCGACGCCTTCCGGCAGCTGCACCACGCCCGTCACGTCGGTCGTGCGGAAGTAGAACTGCGGACGGTAGTTGGTGAAGAACGGCGTGTGGCGGCCGCCCTCCTCCTTCGTCAGGATGTACGCCTCGGCCTTGAACTTCGTGTGCGGCGTGATCGAGCCGGGCTTGGCCAGAACCTGGCCGCGCTCCACGTCCTCGCGCTTCGTGCCGCGCAGCAGCGCGCCGATGTTGTCGCCCGCCTCGCCGCTGTCGAGCAGCTTGCGGAACATCTCGACGCCCGTCACCGTCGTCTTCACGGTGTCCTTGAGGCCGATGATCTCGACTTCCTCGCCGACCTTGACGATGCCGCGCTCAACGCGACCCGTCACCACCGTGCCGCGGCCCGAGATCGAGAACACGTCCTCGATCGGCATCAGGAACGGCAGGTCCTTCGGACGCTCCGGCTGCGGGATGTAGCTGTCCACGGCCTCCATCAGCTTCAGGATCGCCTGCTCGCCGATCTCGGGGCGCTTGTCCTCGAGGGCCATCAGCGCGGAGCCGTGCACGATGGGGATGTCGTCGCCCGGGAACTGGTAGGAGGAGAGGAGCTCGCGCACCTCCATCTCGACCAGCTCCAGCAGGTCGGGGTCCGCCATGTCGACCTTGTTCAGGAACACCACCAGCGCGGGAACGCCGACCTGGCGCGCCAGCAGGATGTGCTCGCGGGTCTGCGGCATCGGGCCGTCCGCGGCCGACACGACCAGGATCGCGCCGTCCATCTGCGCCGCGCCCGTGATCATGTTCTTCACGTAGTCGGCGTGGCCAGGGCAGTCCACGTGAGCATAGTGGCGGTTCGCCGTCTCGTACTCGACATGGGCGGTCGAGATCGTGATGCCGCGCGCACGCTCCTCAGGCGCCTTGTCGATCTGGTCATACGCCGTGAAGGACGCACCGCCAGACTTCGCCAGAACCTTCGTGATCGCAGCCGTCAGCGACGTCTTGCCATGATCAACATGGCCAATCGTGCCAATGTTGCAGTGCGGCTTGTTCCGCTCGAACTTCGCCTTCGCCATTCGCGTCCAGTCCTATCCCATCCAGGGGCGGAGAGCCCCCTGCCCGCCCAAGCAGGCTGTGTTGATCGGTATATGGTGTTTGGTGAAGCCGGTTTCAGTATCCGAAACCGAAGGGCGCGTATGGAGCGGGTGACGGGAATCGAACCCGCACAGCCAGCTTGGAAGGCTGGAACTCTACCATTGAGCTACACCCGCCCACTGGAACCGCCCGTTCTTCAAGCGGACCGGAATGGGCCGCCGCGCGCGCACCGCGCCTGCCGGGAGTGGGACACATGGAGGGGGTTGGATTCGAACCAACGTAGGCGCGAGCCAACGGATTTACAGTCCGTCCCCTTTAGCCACTCGGGCACCCCTCCACAGGGTGTCCCCAACCCTGCCGGGCGGGAGCCGGGGGACTATCCGAGAAGCGGGGGTGCTGTCAACGCAGCCCTGTCGCATAATGCGGAACGGCCCGGCCTTGCGGCTTCGGTCCCGATTTGCAGGATGCCGCCATGTCACCGCCTCGCAGGCCTCAGGGCCCCCGCTCCCCCGCTTCTTCCGGCGGCTCCCAGGAAAACCGCGGCAGCGGCCAGCCAAGCCGCCCCCGCGCCTTCGATGGCAAGCGGGGCTGGAAGGGCGGCGAGCCAGCCGCCGGCGATCCCGCCCGCCGCCCCGGCTTCAAGGCCGGAAAGCCGGAGGCTTTCCCTCGTGCCGCCGGCCGGCCGGAACCGGGGGCCGAGCGCGGCCCGCGCCGCCCGGAAGGGTCCGCCCCCGCCTTTCGCGCCCGCCCGGATTCGTCCCGGCGCGAGGAGGACCGCGCCCCCGCCAACACGATCTGGCTGCATGGCCTGCACGCCGTGGCGGCCGCGCTGCTGAATCCGCGCCGCCGCCTGCGCCGCCTGCTTCTCACCCCCGATGCGGAAGCGGCGCTGAAGGAGCGCCTGCCGGAAGGCACCTTCGCCGCCCGCAAGCTGCAGCCGGAACGCGTGGAGGACCGCGCACGGTTCCACACCTTCCTGCCGGAGGATTCGGTCCACCAGGGCGCCGCCCTGCTGGCCGAGCCCCTGCCCCAGCTGGCGCTGGACGATGTGCTGAAGATTTCTGAGGGCCCGGTGCTCCTCCTCGACCAGGTGACCGACCCGCGCAATGTCGGTGCCATCCTACGCTCCGCCGCGGCCTTCGGGGCCGCGGCCGTGGTGGTGCAGGACCGGCATGCCCCGCCGGAGACCGGCGCCCTTGCCCGCGCTGCCTCCGGCGCGCTGGAGATCGTGCCCATGGTGCGGGAGGTGAACCTCGCCCGCGCCATCCGCCACCTGCAGGATGGCGGCGCCTGGGTGATGGGCCTGACCGGCGACGCCACCCGCACCCTGGCCGAGGCCAAGCCGAGCGGCCGCCGCGTGGGGCTGGTGCTGGGCGCCGAGGGCGGCGGATTGCGCCGGCTGCAGCGCGAGACATGCGACGAGCTCGTACGCCTGCCCATCACCGAGGCGATGGAGAGCCTCAACGTCTCCGCCGCGGCCGCCGTGGCCCTTTACGAGATCGGACGGGCCTGATGGACACGGTGGCTGAGCGGATCCTGGCGGACCGGCAGGCGCGCAGGGGCTTCCCCGATCTCGGGCCCGATGCGCCCACGGATATCGCCGCGGGTTACGCGCTGCAGCTGCGGCTGGCCCGGGCCATGGGCGCGCTGCCGCCGGCGGGCTTCAAGATCGGGGCCACGGCCAAGGGCATGCGGGCCTATCTGGAGTTGGCGCATCCCTGCGCCGGCTTCTGTCCTGCCGGGGGTATCCAGCAGCAGGCCGGCCACTTCCGCCTGGCCGATTTCCACCAGGCTGGGGTGGAATGCGAGATCGGGCTTCGCCTGGGCCGCGACATCGCCGCTGGAAGCCACAGCCGCGAATCCCTGGCCGAAGCGGTGGAGCATGTCTTCGCGGCCATCGAGGTCGTGGATCAGCGGTATGGCGATTTCGTCGCCCTGGGCGCGCCTGCGCTGATCGCGGACCAGGTGTTCCATGCTGGCGGGGTAATCGGGGCACCGGCTTCCGGTTGGCCGGGGCTGGACCTGCCGGCGGCGCTGGGACAGGTGCTGGTGGATGGCACAGAACGCGCCCAGGGCCGCGGCGCGGAGTTGCTGGGCCATCCGCTGGACGCGCTGGCCTGGCTGGCCAGTTCCCCGGCGGCCGAGCTGTTCGGTGGCCTTCGCGCGGGACAGGTGATCTTCCTCGGCTCTGTCACGCCCCCGATCTGGCTGGAGGGCCCCTGCACGGTGACGGTGCGATTCGACCTGCTCGGAGAAGTGACGGCGCGCCTCACGTAGCGCCGCCGCTTTCCTGAAGCCAAGCCCCGGGGACCGGGGCGGTGCTGACGGGTTGTTAACCTTCGCCAGGCGATGGTGATCCAGCACCCGCAAGGGGCCATACCGTGCCAGGAGGGCTTGCCGGAGAAGGAAATCCTTCATGCAGTCCTCCCACCAAGGCCAGGGCCAGAACCAGGGGGAGATCGCGGGGGTGCCGAGCGCATGGCACACCCTGCCGGACGAGGTTCAGCTTACCCTTTCGCGTGAAGCTTTGCGGCGTGCCGCGGAGACGCTGGCCGACCACGCGGAACTCCTCGCGAGCGAGATGGAAATCGGCACGCTGCTGGACCAGGGCGGCCCCGAAGCGCTGCGCCTGTTCGCGGCCGTGATTCGCGCCACGAATCGCGACGGCTTCGCCACGGTTGGAAGTGCCTGATCCGGGCCACGCGCCCACCGCATGTGCCCCATCCCCTTCTGCCGAAGATGAAGCCCTGGACATGTTGCAGCGCAGCATCCACCTTGGAGACAGGGATAGGGAGGAAAGAACAACAGAGGTTCCATCCCATGCTGATCCTGTCCGCCATCATCCTTGCAGGGCTGATCGCCGCGCAGCTGGCCACCCACTACGCCCAGGCCCGCTTCGAAGCGTTCCGTCATCTTCCGACGCTGCCGCAGGGGAGCTGAATCCCTCTCCGCGCCCGGGCTTCCCGGGCGCGGCCGGTGCGTGGCTTAGGCCGCGTTGCTTCGAATAGCGATTCCGACCTGGGCTCCGCCATCGGCGACGGAGCGCTTCGGCTTGCTTCTTTTCACCTCGTAGAGGGCGGCATCCGCCAGGGCGATGGCATCCACCATGGTGGCGGCTTCCTGCGGGATCAGGGCCACGCCTGCGCTGCAGCCCAGGGCCAGCGGGCCAGAGGCCGTTTCCACCCCGGCGCGCAGCATGGCATCGAGCCGTGTCGAAACCTCCCGCGCGGCCGTTGCGACCTTGTCCTGCGGGCCGGGCAGGCAGAGGATGAATTCGTCCCCCCCCATCCGAACGGCCACATCCGCGTCGCGCAAATTGTCGCGGAACCAGGCCCCGATGCCGCGGAGCACGTCGTCGCCAGCGGCGTGGCCGTAACGGTCATTGATCGGCTTGAAACCATCCAGGTCGAGGGCGACGACGGCGCAACTGGAGGCCAGCGCCGGCTCGGCCTTCTGCCAGGCCTCGAAGCCGGCGCGGTTCAGCAGCCCGGTCAGCGGATCGCGAAAGGCCTGGTCCCGCAGCCACTCGATGCGCGCGGTCAGGTCGCCCTGGCCAGCCCCGATCAGGCGCCGGACCGCGCTGCCCATCCGGTTCGCATTCCAGGTAGCCAGGAGCCCGCCGAGGCCGGCGATGGCCATGGTGCCGAAGCCCAGGAAAAGGCCAAGCGGCCATAGGCCTGCAAGCACGGTCGCCCGGTCGGCCTCGGCCACCACCACCCAGCCGAGGCTTGGCTGGCCCGGCACGCCTTCCGCCTTGCCGAAGCCGAGCAGCGTGGGGTCCTGCCCCGGCAATGTCTCCTCCCGCCAGCCCCTACCCGGCTCGGGCTGGAGGCCCGCCAGGCGTTGCCCACTGCCCCGTTCCGGGCCAAGGAGGACGGCCCCATCGGCGGCGAGCACGCGAAGCACCGGCACGGGGTGCCGCGGTGCCACGCTCACCAGCTCGTCGCGCACGCTTTCGACCCAGCGCCAGGTCAGGTGCCCGGCAATCACCCCGAGCACTCGGCCGTCGGGGGAGTGGACCGGCGCGGCGGCATCCACGAAATAGGCCCCTTCCCCACCGCCCCGTTCCACCGGCAGCAATTTGGCCAGCAGGACAGCCGGGTGGACATCGCCGAGATGAAGCCCGTTCAGGCCCGGGGCGAACCAGGGCCGCGCGGAGACATCGGCGCCTTCCAACAGGCCACCCGTTGCGGCGATCACCCGCCCATCGCCCCCAGCGAAGCCGATCCAGGAGAAGGTGGGAGATCTGGTCTGCAGATCCTCCAGCAGCCGCCGGGCTGCACGAGGTTCCGGCGGCTCCCGCTCGAAGGTTTCGAAGCGGGTGAGGAGGCGCACATCATGCGCCCATTGCGACAGGCTCGAATCGAGGCGGGTCGCCATGACGCCCGCATAGGTTTGCAACTGCTCGCCAGCCTCGGCCAGAAGGCGCTGGCGCTCCGCGAGAAGAAAGCTGGCGGAAGCCGCGAAACCAAGCATCGCACAGACCGCCGCGACGGCTGCTCCTTGCCGCCAGCCGGCGGGAAAGCGGGCCTTGCTGGACATTTGGATCCCCCGAGCGGCAACCGCCTCCCGCCATCAGGAAGCGGATTTCACGGAAACGTGCGATATTCTATGACAACACTCGCTGTGGTTGTAAAGCGAATCAACTCTCGCCTCATGCCAGTCAGCTACAGCGCGTTGTGTCTCACTGCAGGAAACAAGCGGTCCTGAGCCTCCCTAAGGGGCCAGGAGCATCACCACGAAATGTCGCGGGTGGCGGCGCTCCCTAGGACAGCAAGGCCAGGATGCGTCCCGCACAGCGCCTGCGCAACCGCCCCGAAGCCAGACTGGCCATTGGCTGCTGTGTCGGTCGCTTCGGGAAACCCGGCAGCACGTGTCACCAGGACGGGTATCTGGCCCATGTCCGGTTCATCACTCCGGCAATGCTGATCGGCATTGGGCCGAAGATGGGGAACGCCAAGTGTATTCGGGCGGGGAGTTTGGTGCCGGGTGAGGGGATCGAACCCCCGACCTTCGGTTTACAAAACCGCTGCACTACCGCTGTGCTAACCCGGCAGGCTCGAAAACGCTGGTCCTTCGGCCGTCACGCCGCTTCGCTCCGACCGGCTATGCCGGCTCCTGTACCGGGATGCTGCTCGGAGCGACGCGGCGCGGCTTCCTTCTAACGCGCTGATCGAGCATGGGCCAGGGGCTTGGCGGCACGAGGCCGCCTTCCCTTCCCGTTCGCCTTCCACTGTCCTGCACCCAATACCCGTTTCGTGACGGCAACCAAGCCACAGCCTTCACCAAAGAGACGCCCCTGGGAGACCGACTGCCTTAGGCAAGGTTGTCATGCAGGTTCGAATGGCATGTCTCGAAGCCGGATAGGCTGCGGCCGATACGGTTCGAGTGCCTTGCCGTCCATGTCCACCCCCTTGCGTATCATGTCGATGACTTCCTCCGGGTTCGATTGATCAGGCCCGAGCAGCTCGACAAAGCGGTAGTCCCACCACCGCGTTGCTAGGAGGTCGCGGATAAGGGCTTCCGAAAAGCGATACCGAATGATCTTCGCGGGGTTGCCGCCCACGATGGCGTAGCTCGGTACGTCCTTCACCACGACGGAATGAGCAGCCACCACGGCCCCGTCACCGATCGTGACGCCGGGCATGATGGCCACGCCGGCACCCAGCCATACATCATTGCCGATGATGGGAAGGGCCTTTTGAGGGTTGGGATAAAATCGTTCGTATTGCTTGCCGCTGTCTTCGATGCAGGAGCGGATAATACTGAACTGGCTGTCGTACATAAATGACGAGGTGCTCAGGCTCTCAACCGGATGGCGAGGCTTGGGAACGGTCATACCGCCCGCAATGGAACAGTAACGCCCGACATGCATTCCAGGCACCATTGCTGAATACGAATAGGAGAAAGAGCCCATTTTACAAATCGTGCGCCCGTTCAAAAAACCACAATAGGGCTCCACCTCGACTGTACGGTCAAAACTAAGCCCATCACCAGGGCGGAGTCGGAAGGTGCCCGTCCGGTTCTCGAAAAAGATCCGGTGATCTCGCAGCCATTCAATGGACTGCTTCGTCAATCTGACATTCATCCCGAACCTTCCTAACCTGACCGCCCACTCTCTACAGACATGTTCGCCCCGTCAGGAAGGCTTGCTGCCTTGATGTCATTTCGGCACTCAGGATCGTCGCGCGAAGTTCTCCCGTTAGCTAGCTCACGGGTCCTCAATTCCGGTCCGCCACCGCCTCCAGCTCCACAGATCACCGGCGCCCGTTTCGGCTGCAGAACCGCCAGACCGGGGCGTCAGCGCCCAACAGCATGAGGCTCAGCAGCTCCGGGATGAGCGCATTGAAGCCTCGCGGAATCGGGCTTAGGTCAGTTCCCACCACCGCCTCACCTGCTTCCGATCCGGCAGGTTGTTTCGCCCCGCCGCCGCCGGCGCGGTGTTTCGGAGGGCGGCGGCTGAGCTCCGTGAAGGCAACGTGGAAGACGATATCTCCATCCCCACCCCCCGCATGTCGGATGCCGAGTTCCGGCTGTTCGAGAGCGTGCTGCGCTGTGCCCGGACCTATGTGGAATTCGGCACGGGCGGCAGCACCTGCCTCGCCGCCTCCCTGGTCGAAGGCTCGGTCATTGCGGTTGATTCCGCCCCGGAATGGCTCGATCAGGTCGCCCGTGCCTGCGCCTCCCGGCCGGGCTGGACGCAGCCGAAGCTGCTGCACGCCGACATAGGGCCTGTAGGCGAATGGGGCCGCCCCACCGATCCCTCCACCGAGGAACGCTGGCCCCGCTATCATGAGGCACCCTGGTCCATTCCCGGCACGGAGGCCGCAGATCTCTATATGGTGGATGGCCGGTTCCGGGTGGCCTGTGCCATGCAGGTGTTGCTGCGCTGCCGCTGGGATGCGCTGCTGGTCATGCATGATTTCAGCTCCCGCAAGGGCTACCATGTCGTGCGTGCCTTCGCCCGGGAGATCGCGGTGGCGGAGGATCTCTCTGTCTTCCAGCGCCGCCCGGATTTCGATGTGGCAAAGGCCCGCGCCCTTCTTGTCCGCCATGCCTTCGATCCCGGTTGAAAGAGGCTGAAAAGCCTCTCCGTCCACCCTATGTTCCGGGGCCATGGACACCCTTCCGCCCGTTCTGTTCCAGCCCATCCGCCGGCCCGCGCCGGTCGGGGGCAAGGCCCTCAAGGTCGTCTCGCCCTATGAGCCGGCGGGGGACCAGCCGCGCGCCATCGCCGAACTGGTGGAGGGGCTGAAGCGGAACGAGCGCGACCAGGTGCTGCTCGGGGTCACCGGCTCGGGCAAGACCTTCAGCATGGCGAAGGTGATCGAGGCCGTGCAGCGCCCGACCCTCATCCTGGCGCCGAACAAGACGCTTGCCGCCCAGCTCTACGGGGAGATGAAGTCCTTCTTCCCCGAGAACGCGGTGGAGTACTTCGTTTCCTATTACGACTACTACCAGCCCGAGGCCTATGTGCCCCGGACCGACACCTATATCGAAAAAGACGCCCAGATTAACGAGCAGATCGACCGGATGCGCCACTCGGCCACCCAGGCGCTGCTCGAGCGGCGGGATGTGGTGATCGTGGCCTCGGTCTCCTGCATCTACGGCATCGGCTCGGTCGAGACCTATGGCAACATGGTCGTGAAGCTCGAGCTGGGCGGGAAGATCGACCGCGACGTGCTGCTGAAGGCGCTGGTGGAACTGCAGTACCGCCGCAACGACGCCGCCTTCCAGCGCGGTACCTTCCGCGTGCGGGGCGAGACGGTGGACGTATGGCCCTCCCATCTGGAGGACCGGGCCTGGCGCATCTCGCTTTTCGGCGATGAGGTGGACGGGCTGCGCGAATTCGACCCGCTGACCGGCGAGGTGGCGGGCGAGATGGAGCGCGTGGCGATCTACGCCAACAGCCACTATGTCACGCCGCGCCCGACGCTGATCCAGGCGATCCGCGACATCAAGCAGGAACTGCGCGAGACGCTCGCGCGCCTGACGGCCGAGGGCAAGCTGCTGGAAGCCCAGCGGCTGGAGCAGCGCACCACCTTCGACATCGAGATGATGGAGACCACCGGTGTCTGTAAGGGCATCGAGAACTACTCCCGCTATCTCTCGGGCCGCGGCCCCGGCCAGCCACCGCCGACCCTGTTCGAATACCTGCCCGAGGGCTCGCTGCTGGTCGTGGATGAGAGCCACGTCACCATCGGGCAGATCGGCGGCATGGCGCGGGGCGACTTCGCCCGGAAATCCGTGCTGGCCGATTTCGGCTTCCGCCTGCCCTCCTGCATGGACAACCGCCCCCTCCGGTTCGAGGAGTGGGAGAGCTTCCGTCCCGCGACCATTTTCGTCTCCGCCACGCCCGGCGCCTGGGAGATGGAGCGAACCGGCGGCAGCTTCGCCGAGCAGGTGATCCGCCCGACCGGGCTCGTCGATCCCGTCACCGAGATCCGGCCGGTCGAGCGCCAGGTGGACGACCTGCTGGCCGAATGCCGCGAGGTGATCGCCCAGGGTGGCCGTGTCCTCGCCACCACGCTGACCAAGCGCATGGCGGAGGACCTGACGGAGTACATGACGGAGACGGGCATCAAGGTCCGCTATCTCCATTCCGACGTGGATACGCTGGAGCGGATCGAGATCATCCGCGACCTTCGCCGCGGCGTGTTCGACGTGCTGGTGGGCATCAATCTGCTGCGGGAGGGGCTGGACATCCCGGAATGCCGCCTTGTCGCCATCCTGGACGCGGACAAGGAGGGCTTCCTCCGCTCGACCACCTCCCTCATCCAGACCATCGGTCGCGCCGCGCGCAACGCCGAGGGCCGCGTCGTGCTCTACGCCGACAGGATGACGGACAGCCTGCGCCGTGCGCTGGAGGAGACCGAGCGCCGCCGGGCCAAGCAGATCGCCTGGAACGAGGCCCATGGCATCACGCCCCAGACCATCCGCCGGGACATCGCGGATGTGCTGCAATCGGTCTACGAGCAGGACTATGTCACGGTGGAGGCGGTGGAGGGCGACGCCGCCGCGGAGTTCGTGGGCAAGGACCTGCGCGCCAGCATCGCCGAGCTGGAGCGCCGCATGAGGGCCGCCGCCGCCGATCTGGAGTTCGAGACCGCCGCGCGGCTGCGCGACGAGATCAAGCGGTTGGAGGCACTGGAACTCGGGCTGGATGCACCTCCGCCTTCCGGGCATGAGGCGCGGGCGCGGGCGGATTGGAAGCCCAAGCCGCTCGGCCCCGGCGGTGGGGGCTATGACCCGGACAAGCGCTCCACCCGCACCGCCTCGCGCGGCGCGCCGAAGCGGAAGAAGGCGGGATAGGGCTGCGCCCTACCCGTCCAGCCGGACATCCGCGTTCTTCGCCACCTCCCGCCACTTCGCGATCTCGGCGCGCACGAAGGCGTTCGCCTCCGGCACGGTCTGCGGCGCCGGGGTGCCGCCGAGCTGGACCACGCGCGCGGCGAAGGCGGGATCGCGCAGCAGTGCCGTCGCATCGGCATTGATGCGGTTCACGATGGCCTCGGGCGTGCCGGTGGGAACACAGAGCCCGGCCCAGCCGATCGCCTCGTAGCCCGGCAGGGTTTCCGCGATGGCGGGCACTTCGGGCAGCTGCACCGCCCTTGTGGCGGAGGTGACGCCCAGGGCCTTGATGCGGCCTCCGCGGATATGCGGCAGGGCGCTGGCCACGCTGTCGAACATCATGGGGATGTTGCCCGCAATCAGGTCGGCCACGGCGGGGCCGCTGCCGCGATAGGGAACATGGGTCAGCTTGATCCCGGCCCGGTTGGCGAAAAGCTCCGCGGACATGTGCTGGGAGGTGCCCGGCCCCCCGCTTCCATAGTTGATGGCACCCGGATCGCGCTTCGCGGCGGCGATGAGGGCCGGCACGTCGCTTGGCGCGAAGGAGGGGTGCGCCACGATCATCAGCGGCACGGTGAACATCAGCGTGACGTAGGTGAAGTCCCGCTCCGCGTCATAGGGCAGGTTCCGGATCACGCTGGGGTTGATGCCGTTCGTCCCGCTGGTGGAGGCGATGATGGTGTAACCGTCCGGGGCAGAACGCGCGCCGGCCTCCATGCCGACCACGCCCGCTCCGCCGGCGCGGTTCTCCACCACCATGCGCTGCGGCCACTTGGCGGAAAGCGCCTCGGCCAGGACGCGGCCAATCGTGTCCGTCGCCTGCCCCGGCGGGAAGGGGATGAGGAAGCGAACGGGCTTGGCAGGCCAGGCTTCCTGCGCCCGCGCCAGGTGGAGGGCCGGCAGGCCCAGGGCGCCGCCAAGCAGGACGCGGCGGGTGGTGCGGATGGACATGGCGTTGTCTCCCGGGCTGGTTCATGCCGGGATTAGGCGGTGCGGCAGGGCCAAGCAACCTATGGCAAGCGCATAGCCGCTTCGGAAAATAATCTTGCCCGAGGCAGGGTCAGGGAAGAAGGAAACGTCATGGACTTCAGCGAGCCGCCAGAGGTCGAGGCCGTGCGGGAGGCCGTTTCCCGGATCTGCCAGGGCTTCGGGGATGATTACTGGCTGGAGCGGGACCGGCATGGCGGCTTCCCCGCCGATTTCCACCAGGCGCTGGCACGGGACGGATGGCTCGGCATCTGCATCCCCGAGGAGTATGGCGGGGCCGGGCTGGGCATCACCGAAGCGGCCGTGATGATGCAGGCCATCTCGGAATCCGGCGCCGGCATGTCCGGCGCCTCGGCCGTGCACATGAACATCTTCGGTCTGAACCCCGTGGTCGTCTTCGGCACGGAGGAGCAGAAGCGCCGGATGCTCCCGCCCCTGGTAAAGGGAACGGAGCGGGCCTGCTTCGCCGTGACGGAGCCCGATGCAGGGCTCGATACCACCCGGCTGCGCACCCGGGCCGAGCGGCGGGGCGACCGCTACGTGGTGCATGGCGAGAAGGTGTGGATCTCCACCGCCCAGGTGGCCGAAAAGGTGCTGCTGCTGGCCCGCACCACGCCGCTGGACCAGGTGCGCCGCCGCACGGAAGGGCTGAGCCTCTTCTACACCACCCTGGACCGCAGCCGGGTGGAGGTGCGGGAGATCGAGAAGATGGGCCGCAAGGCCGTGGACTCGAACCAGCTCTTCATCGACGGGCTGGAGGTGCCCGTGGAGGACCGGATCGGGGAGGAGGGCCAGGGCTTCGCCTGCATCCTGCACGGGCTGAACCCGGAACGGATCCTGATCGCCTCCGAAGCGCTCGGCCTGGGCCATGCCGCCCTCCGGCGCGCGGCGGATTACGCGAAGGAGCGCAGGGTCTTCGGCCGGCCGATCGGCCAGAACCAGGGGATCCAGCACCCCTTGGCAGAGAACTGGATGGAGCTGGAGGCAGCGCGGCTGATGGTTCGCCAGGCGGCGTGGCGGTACGACCGGGGGCTGGAATGCGGCGCGCAGGCCAATGCCGGGAAATACCTGGCAGCGGAAGCGGCCCTCAAGGCCTGCCAGCAGGCCGTGATGACCCATGGCGGCTTCGGCTATGCCAAGGAATACCATGTCGAACGGTTCCTACGGGAGGTGATGATCTGCCGCATCGCCCCGGTCAGCCCGCAGCTGATCCTCTGCCACATCGCGGAAAAGGTTCTCGGCCTGCCCAAGTCCTACTGAAACCGCCCTGCCCTCCCCCGCCTTCTATGGCCGGAACAGGCAGGGGCCATCGGAAAGGCGATGCTCGGGCGGATATGGAGGCTGGTGAAGGACGCCATCTCGGGCTTCATCGAACATGAGGCGATGACGCGCGGCGCGGCGATCGCCTGCTACACCCTGTTCTCCATCGCGCCCCTTCTCGTCGTCGCCGTCGCGATCGCCAGCTTCTTCTTCGGGCAGGCCATGGTGAGCGACGCTGTCTCGTCCCAGCTCACCGGCCTTGTCGGCCGCGAAGGCGGCCAGGCGATCCAGGAGGTGATGAAGGGTAGCTCGGAGGAGACAAGCGGCACCGGCTTCGCGACGCTCATCGGCTTCGGCATCCTGCTGATCACCGCCTCCGGTGTTTTCGCGGAACTGCAGGCGGCCCTGAACGTGATCTGGGCCGCGGAGGCGAAGCCGGTATCGGTCGGGGCGCTGGTCCGGGCGCGGGCGCTCTCGATCGGGCTGGTCGGCGCCACGGGCTTCCTTCTCCTCGTCTCGCTCCTGGTCAGCACCGTCATCGCGGCCTTCGGCGACTGGATCTCGGGCTTCCTGCCGGCGGTGGAGATCCTGCTGCGGGTGCTGAACTTCGTCGTCAGCCTCGGCATGATCGCGCTGCTCTTCGCGGCCATCTACAAGATCCTGCCGGACCGGCACCTGGCCTGGCGGGACGTGGCGGTGGGCGCGATCATCACCGCCTTCCTGTTCAGCATCGGGAAGCAGCTCATCGGCTGGTATATCGGCGGCAGCGGCATGGCAGAGAGCTATGGTGCCGCCGGGGCGCTGATCGTCGTGCTGCTCTGGGTCTACTACTCCGCCCAGGTCTTCCTGCTCGGCGCCGAATTCACCCGGGCCTGGGCCGCGCGCGAGGGCGGCTGGAAGGGTGCCATCCCCCTGAAGGTCACCGCACCGATCGGCGCGGACGCGCCCTGAGTCCTTCCGCCCCGGATTACCGCGGCGGATCCGCCGCGCCCACCGGCCAGGCGAACATCAGTTCATGCTTGTTATGCGCCCCATGGAACACGGCGCCATCCGGAATGGCCGCGAAGGCGGCGGCGGTCTCGTGGTCCGTCTCGCCCTGGAACTTGATGGTGACGCAGATGTTCCGCGCCGCCCCGGCTTCCATCCAGCGCCGCACCAGCCCGAGCAGGCGGGCCGGGTAGCAGATCACGTCGCTGAACAGCCAGTCTACCGGGAAGGGATCGAGCCCGAAGGCGCTTTCCCTGCGCACGGCCACATTGGGCAGGGCGGCCACGCGCGGGTCCATCTCGGCCTTGTCCACGGCCGTCACCTTCGCTCCCAGCTGGGCCAGCGCCCAGCTCCAGCCACCCGGCACGGCGCCAAGATCAAGGCAGCTCTCCCCTGGCGCCGGCCAGCGGCCGATGCGGGTCAGGGCTTCCCATAGCTTGAGATAGGCGCGGCTGGGCGGGCCTTCGCGATCCTCGACGAAGGCTGGCGCGCCGTTCACGAAGGGGCTGCTCTTGGTCGGGCTGGCCAGCAGGCGGTCCGGCGCCAGCAGCGTCCAGGCGCCCAGATGGGAGCTGGGCGGCAGCTGCGGAAAGGCCAGGGGCTTGGGGCGCAGCACCGGCAGGGCATCCCGGATCAGCGCGGCGCGGCGGTGATGCGCCACGTCCAGCAGGGCCCAGTTGCGCTGGATGGCGCGCAGCGCATCGGCCGCGGCCTTGATGGACGGCGCCGGGATGTCACGCGGCGCATCCCACACGTCCAGCGCCCAGGGCGTGGCATTCGGCGCCTCCGGAACAGGGTCCGGGGAAAGGGCAAGGGGACCGTGCCAGCCGCCGATGCGCCGTCCGGCACGGCGCAGATCCTCCGCCAGCTCCGCCTCGAAGCCCTCGGCCGCCAGATAGGCAGAGCGGATCATGCGCGGCGGGTCAGGGCGGAGACGGCCAGCAGGAGCCAGCCGAGCATCAGCAGCATGCCCCCCGTGGGCGCCACGGGGCCGAGGCTCCGGCCCGTGATGGCGACGTACCAGACGGCGCCGCAGAACAGCAGCATCCCCGCCAGGAAGGCCGCCCCGGCGCCCTGCACGGCCCAGCCGCCCCAGCGATCCGCCAGGATGCCGACGGCGATCAGGGCCAGGGCGTTCCAGCCCTGCTGCGTCAGGGCATTGTCGACCATGCGCGTGCGCGCGGGATCGAGCGCCAGCCCATGGGCGGCATAGGCCGAAAGGCCCACGGCAAGCAGGCCGGCGAGCGCACCGGCGGCGATCCAGAGGCGTGACATGGGCGAGGGTTACCAGAACCCGCCCGGGGGTGGGAGGGCACACGGCCCATCCCTCCCCCGCTTCCTCTCAGAAGGAGGCCCGCCACCCCAGCACGGCGATGACGGCGTCCGCCTTGTCCTCCCGGCTCTCGCCCCCGATGCTGCGCTGGTAGCCGACATCCAGGCGGAAGTTCAGCGGCAGGTCACGCCCGACCGAAGCCTCGATATAGGTGGCGCGCGGCACGGGGTTCTCGCTCCGCTTCCGCTCGTCCCGCTGGAAGCCAAGGGTGGCACGCCAGGGACCGTGGCGGGTTTGGGCGCCCACCGTGGTGAAGCGGCGGCGCTCATTCGCCGTCACCTCCCCGCGCTCGCCGGTTCCCATGCCGAACCCGTCCAGCAGCTCCGGCCCCTCCTCGCGCGGGTTGCCCCCGGCACCGCGGAACTGGACAAACTCCCCGAAGAGCAGGGTACGGGTTTCCTCGCTCCAGCGGATCTCGTGCCGCAGCCCCGCCGCGAAGCCGGTCTCGCGCTTGGTGCCGTCCACCCCCGGCCCGCGGGAGAGGAGGGCGAGATGGTAGGAAGTGTTGGGCAGGAAGGGCATGTTGTCGCCATCGAGGGAGATGGCGACGTTGTCGAACTGGCCTGTATTGCCCGGGCCGCCCTGCCGGCGGGAATTGCGGGAATACCGCTCGAACTCGCCCTCGCAGCAGCGCTTCCGGGTGAAGGCGGTCTCGCTCAGGAAGCTCGTATCGTAGCCGAAGGCCGCGACGGAGACCTCGTGCTCGCCGAAGCGCGCATCGGAAACATAGGTGAAGGTGCCGCCAACCCCGACGCTCTCGCGGATCAGATAGACCTCATGGGCACGCACATCGAGCAGCAGGCCGGGAAAGTCGTGATGGCCGCGGCCGAAGGGGGCCGAGAACTTGCCGGCATAGAGGTTGATCCGCTGGGTCGGCCGCCAGTCCAGCTTCAGCTCCTCGGTATAGGCCGCTTGGTAGCGAAAGCCCGTGGTGCCGCCATTAGGCTCCACCTCGCCCACCGGTTCCCAAACAATCACGCCCTGGATGGAGAACTCCGGCGAAAGGAACAGGCCCGCGGCCAGTTCCCCCCGCGAGAAGATGTTGGTGCCACGCTGGCGCCGCTCCGTCGCGGAGACGGTGGACTGCGAGAAGACGCGCAGATCCGCCTCGCCGGAGATCTGCGGATAGAGGTTCACGCCCCCCGTGGCGGGGGTCTGCGCCGCGGCGGGAAGGGCGGCGGCCGCGATGGCGGCGCCCAGGGCCAGTTTGCGGATCATGCATCACCCCGCATGGCCGGCACGAGCAGGCCGGTGTTGTGCCGGATCAGCGCCTCATAGGTCGGGGCAGGCCCGCCGGGCGGGGAGAGCGCATCGGAGTAGAGGCGGCCGCGGACGCGCACCCCGGCCTCCCGTGCCAGCCGGTCCAGCGTGGCGCGCGCGCTCATGTTCTCGATGAAGACCGCCGTGATTCCTTCCGCCCGGACCTGCCGGATCAGCGCCGCCACATCCGCCGCCGAGGGCTCGGACTGGGTGCTGACGCCCTGCGGGGCGAGGAAACGGATGCCATAGGCATCGCCGAAATAGCCGAAGGCGTCGTGGCTGGTCAGCACCTTGCGGCGGGCCGCCGGCACGGCCTCCACCGCGGCGCGCACCTCAGCGTCCAGGGCCGCCAGCCGCGCGACATAGGCCTCGGCGTTGCGGGCATATAGCGCGGCATTGCCCGGATCGGCGGCGGACAGGCCGGCGGCGATGTTGCGGACATAGAGCTGCACGTTGCGCGGGCTGCCCCAGGCATGGGGATCCGGCGCGCGGCTCGGCTCCACCGCATGGTTGCGGCGGCGGGCCGCGCCGCCGCCATGGGAATGGCCGTGCTGGTGGCCACCCTCGGCCGCGAGGATGGCCACGCCCTCGGTTGCGGTAACGGTGGTGCCGCGGAAACCGGCGGCATTGGTCAGGCGCCCGAGCCAGTCATCGAAGCCGAGGCCGTTGCGAACCAGCAAGGCGGCGCCGCGCAGCCTCTCGGCGTCGGAAGGGCGGGGCTGAAAATCATGTGCATCCCCGTCCGCGCCGACGAGGGTGTTCAGCGCCAGGGGGCGCTCTCCCGCGACCTGCGTCACGAGATCACCCAGGATGGAGAAGCTGGTGACGACCGGCAGCGGGCCCTGGGCCCTGGCATGGCGGATGAAGGGCATCGATAATGCGGCGGCAAGAAGGGCACGACGCTGCATCACAGGATCTCTCAATACGTTATAACGTATCATTAGCGAGGGCCGCACAGGCCCACAAGAGCAAGATCCCCTGCCCTCCCGCGCTTCAGCGGCGCCAGAGCCTCCGGATCCGGTCCCAAAGCCCGGTCCCGCGCCGGGCGATGCTGGCCTGGGTGGCATGCGGCCTGCGGGAGGGCGGAGGCAGGGCGCTGGCCACGGTGTGCCGGCCGGAGTCCTGCAGCGCGATCAGGCGCTGCTCCAGCGCGATCACCCCGGCCACGGCATCGGGCGGGTGGCTGGCAGCCAGGTGGTCGGCGGTCGCGCCGGCATCCTCGAAGGCCTCGGCCCGGCGGAGCGCATCGACCACGCGCACGGTCTGTTCGGCATCCAGCGGCGGGCCTGCCCGCCAGAGGGCCACGGCCTCTCCGCGCCAGGCCCGGGCCAGGTCCGGCTTGCGGGCATCATCGGCCGCCCAGGCGGCCTGGAGTGTGGCCTCGGCCGCCGCATGCAGCGCGCCCGTTTCCTCCAGCACATAGGCATAGGCCAGGAAGCGGCGGGACAGCGGCGGGTGAAACGCATCGGCGAGCAGGGCGCGGAAGGGCGCGGTGCCCACCGCCTCGATCGCCGCCGGGTGGGCATGGGCGATCTCGGGCGCGACATAGCCGCAATGCGGGCATTGCTGCAGCCAGGATGCCATGGTGCTGCGCAGCGGCTCGCCCGGGCGGAGATCCAGGTCCGGCGCGCCTTCCGGCGGGATGGGGCGGAACCGGGTCTGGCGGCTTTCGGTGCCGCAAACGGCGCAGCGTACCTCGGCCGGGCGCGCGCCCGCCGAATGGGGCCCGGGCTGCGGGCCATTTCGGGCGGCGTGGAACGGGCCGGGGGTGGGGCGGGGCATCACGTGACAAGTTAGGTGCGACCGGGCCCGGCGCGAAGGGGCGACTTCGAATCGAAAACACGCTGTCGCCCTGAATCACCATGTTGCACCGCGGCCCCGCGATGCGCCAAACAGGGGACATGCCGCGTGGCGACCTTTTCCCCGACATCGCACCCTATGAGACCGGCCTTCTGCCGCTTTCCCATCCGGGGGCCGGCGGGCCCGCGCATGTCATGTACTGGGAGCAGGTGGGGAACCCCCGCGGCCAGGCCGTGCTGTTCCTGCATGGCGGACCGGGAGCCGGGGCCGGCGCGGTGCATCGCCGGTTCTTCGACCCGCTGCACTGGCGAGTGGTGATCTTTGACCAGCGCGGCGCCGGTCGTTCCCGACCACTGGGCGAGCTGCGGGACAACACGACGCCGTTGCTGGTGCAGGACATCGAGACGCTGCGCCGCTTCCTGGGCATCGACCGCTGGCTGTTGTTCGGGGGCTCCTGGGGATCCACCCTCGCCCTCGCCTATGCCCAGTCCTATCCCGAGCGGGTGGCGGGCTGCGTGTTGCGCGGCGTGTTCCTGGGCCGGGCTGACGAGGTGGACTGGTTCCTCTACGGCCTGCGCCGCGTATTCCCGGATGCCTGGGGCGCCTTCGCCGAGCATGTGCCGCCCGCGGAGCGCAAGGACCTGCTTTCCGCCTATCTGCGCCGGTTGACGGACCCTGAGCCCACCGTCCACCTGGCCGCCGCCCGGGCCTGGAGCAATTATGAGGGGCTTTGCAGCACGCTCCTGCCCAGCCCGGAAACGGTCGCTTCCTTCGCCCAGGACCGCTCCGCCCTCGGCCTGGCGCGGATCGAGGCGCATTACTTCGCGAACGACCTTTTCCTGCCGCCGGAGGGCCTGCTGGCCCGGATGGACCGTCTGGCCCATGTTCCCGCGGAAATCGTGCAGGGCCGCTACGACATGGTCTGCCCGCCGACCTCGGCCTTCGAACTGGCGGAAGCCTGGCCCATGGCCCGGCTGACCGTGGTGCCGGATGCCGGGCATTCCGCGCTGGAGCCAGGGGTGCGGACGGCGCTGGTGGCCGCCGTGGAGCGCTTCCGGCGCCGCTGAGCTAGGCGGTGCGCTTCAGCCACTCGGCGCCGGCCGCGATGGCCCGGCGGGCGGCGGCCACATGCTCCCGCGCGCGCAGGAAGCCATGCACGGTGCCGGGGAAGGTCTCCTCCTCAACGGCAACCCCGGCCGCGCGGAGGGCATGGGTCATGTCCCGGTTCTCGTCGGCCAGGACATCGAGTTCGGCGATGGTGACGCGGCAGGGCGGCAGGCCGCGCAGATCCGCCCGGATCGGGGCCGCGTAGGGCGAGAGGCGGTCTGCCGGGTTCGGCGCGTAGCAGTTCCAGTAGAAGCGCATCCGCTCCGCCGTGAGGCCATAGCCTTCGGCAAACTCGGCATAGCTCGGGGTTTGCATCCGGTCGTCGAAGACGCCGTAGTTGAGCAGCAGGCCGCGCAGGCGCAGGCCCGGGTCGGATTGCCGCAGCAGCAGGGCGGCACCGAGGGCGAGATTCGCGCCGGCGGAGTCGCCGCCCAGCACCATGCGGCCGGAATCCAGCCCCCATTCGGCGCCATGCGCTGCCACCCAGCGCACAACCGCCGCAACCTCCTCGATCGCCTGGGGGAAGGCCGCCTCGGGGCTCAGCGCGTAATCCGGGCCGATCACGGCACAGCCGGCACCCTGGGCATAGCAGCGCATCAGCGGATCATGCGTATCCACGCTGTTCCAGACCCAGCCGCCACCATGCAGGTAGATCAGCACGGGCAGCGCCGGTTCCAGGCTCGGCCGGTGCAGGCGGCAGAGCAGGCGGCGGCCGCGGGCGAGCACCCACTTGTCCGCGCTTTCCGCCATACGCGGCTCGTCGCTGAACAGGGTGAGGTTGAGCGCATCATTCACGGCCCGGGCCGCATCGAGCGGGCGTTCCAGCAACTGCGGCGGGTAGCTCTCCGCACGCCTAGCCATCATTGCGGTGAAGGCGAGCATTTCGGGGTCGAGGCGGGAATCCGGGGGCATGGCGGCAGTGGAAGCCTGTTCCGGCCGGCGCTCAAGAGGCAGGACCTTTGCCAAGCGCTCAAGGGGCGCTAGGTTAGGCAGGCGTGTCTCCGTAGCTCAGCAGGATAGAGCACGGGATTCCTAATCCCGGGGCCGTGGGTTCGAATCCCGCCGGGGACACCATTTTCTAAGGGTTCCCTACCTCCCTCTCCCCGGTGCGGACCTTTTGCGGACCTTTTCAGACATCGGGCGCCCCCTGCGCCGATGCACTTCAGGGAGGTTGTGATGAGTGCAGTGCTGCCCATTCGCTCTCACTACGTGGAGGGAACTTCATCGCCCGAGATCGTCGTGGAGCGGAGAGGTTATGGATCAGCAGGCTGGGGCTGGCGTCTGACCAGGGATAATCAGCCTTTTCGGACCGGTCCCGGCGGCTTCCGCAGTGCTGAAGAGGCCTATGAGGCAGCACAGGCAGAACTTGGGCGAGGCCTGCGGCCCCGCTAGCCCCTGCCATGCCCCCCCGGCATGGGTCCTTCCGGCCCCCCTCCCCCGACTGCGGGGGTTTCGCGGCGCGCGACCTCGCTAGGTGCCAGGCCGCCCAAGGGGGTTGTGGTAGTAGCCGAGGGCACGGAGACCGACTTCCGGCTCTGGGAGATCGCGGAGAACCTGCACCGCGCCGAGCTGACCGTGCAGGAGCGGTCGGACCACATCGCGGAATGGGTTCGGCTGACTGCGGAGAAGGTGGCCCAAGTTGGGCCACCTACTGGAGGAGCGCAGCCCGGCGAGCAGGGCATCCGCAAGGCCGCCAAGGATCTGGGCGTGAAGCGCCAAGAGGCGCAGCGGGCGGTCAAAATTGCCTCCATTGCACCCGAAGCCAAGGATGCCGCTCGCGAGGCCGGGTTGGACGGCTCTAGTTGACGGTCGCGGCGGCCTCAGCAGCTTCCATGGCGGCGAAGGCGCGGGACGTTTCGCCCGAGGCGAGGATCGACAGCGCCTCATGCACCAAGTCAGTCAGCACCGCCTGCGCCTCAACCGGCGTCGCCTTCCCGATCACCAGCGGGGCGGCCTTGTAGGGTAGCGCCAGGAACCGTTCGCGGGCGGATGAGACCAGGGCCCCGAACACCCTCTCGAGATCCCCTGCGGGGACGAGCTCGCCGCGGGTGACCGCGTTTTTCATGGCCGTGGCATCGGCCTGCTCGGCGGCCAGGCGGGCCCGCTCCTGAACCAAGTCGAGGCCTTCGCCGCTCTCCGCCGAAGCGCGGCCGGCGGCGACCTCCCGGAGGTGGCGGACGTAGGCGAGGCGGCAGGCGTCCAGATCCAGTCCCCCCTTTCCCGCGGCGCCGGGGATGATGGCCCGCTGGATGAGCGCGGAGACGGCCTGCTGCGTCAGGTCGAGATGAGCGGCGACCTCAGCCTGGGTGGCCATGACGGTTCACTTCTCCTGCTTGGATGGACCGCCCAGCCAGGGCGCAACCCGCAACCCGGAGGGGCTTGGAACCCGCAACCCGGCGAGACCTACAAAGCCTTGCCCCATGCGCCCGGAGCGCTCCGCATCCGCAACCCGCAACCTCATTTCAGGGCCATAGCTAGCGACGGCGCGCGGTCGCGAAACCCCCGCACGTCAGAAGGGGGGTCAGAGGGACCCGTGCCAGGGCCCCCTGCCTTCCTGGGTCTGGGGGAGGCGCGTGTCTCCACGAACGCCTCCCCCTCCCCAATGCGTCCGGCGCGGGGCTCCCGGCGCATTGTTCTGGCCACCCGCGCCAGCCGCACAGCTTCAGGCCACGGCCTTCGGCATCCCGCGCCCCGCATATCGGGGCAGATCCGCGAGGCTGACGGTGAACTCGTCCCCTGCATGGACAACGCGGCCCTCGGGCTGATCCGGATTGTCCACGACGGTGAAGTCGGTGATCGCCACCAGCGTGACGGAGCCGGTCCCGGCGGCGGCAGCCTCTCGCTCCTCCTTCCACTTTTGCTGCTGGACGAGGATGCGCGCGGCCTCGTGGGCGGCGTCATGCGGCACCATGGGGACATGCGGCGAGCGCGGGGCGGTGCTGACGGGTTCGGCCATGCTGGCCTCCTTCGGGATGGTGTTGGTCCCGCGGCGGGGCATCACAGTCCCTCGCGTGCGAGTTCAGCGAAAATGCCGGTGGTGTCGTCGGCGGTCTGGACCATCCGCCGGATGTCGGGGCGGGAAACCATATCGACCTCCTTCATTCCCCCTGCCGCGGCCCGAGCAGCGTTGCGGCGGTCGATCTCGGCATTATGCCGCCGCACCATCTCTGCCTCGGCGCTCGGCGCTAGGTCGTGAACCTGGACACCAGGGATGGGCGATGGGGTTCTGCCGTAGGTCACCAAGGGCTGCGGCGGCGGCGCTTTATCCGCCGGCTTCGGGCGGCCCGTGACCGGATGGTAGATCTGGCGCTCGTCATAGAGGCGCTGCGCCTCATCTCGTGTCACGCGAAGCGTCTGCTCGGCGCCCAGGCGAAGGGGAGGCATCCCCTCCACACCCGAGGGATGCGGATCGATCGTCACCGTGTAGCCGGCGGCAACCGTGACCAGAACCATGTCGTCCATGGGCTGTTTCCTCACTGCCAGTTGGGGAAAGCTTCGCGCGGCAGATTGCCGGGCATCGATGGGACGGGGACGCCCAGCGGGCCTGCATCGCGGACTTCCTGGCGGGCATAAGCGTCCTGCAGCCGCAGAACGAAGCCGGCATGCGCATTCCGTGCCGCCTCCTCCAGGCGGAAGCCGGTGCCGATCATCGCCTTGATCTGCACGAACTCGGTAGCTTGCCAGCGCTGCAGGGCTTCGAAGGCCTCCTTCAGTAAGCCCGCCTCGGCCCGCAGGTCGTCCAGCGCCTCCCGCCCTTCCGCGGCGGCCAGGTCGGCGCGCATGGCGGGCAGGAGCGCGGCGATGCGATCGGCGGCGAGGACGGCGTTGACGGCATCGCGCTCCAGGCCCTGAAGCTCCTTGTCGGAGCGGGTCAGCAGGTTCCGCTCGCGCTCCGCCTTGGCGGTGTCGGCCTGCAGGCGAAGGCTGGCCTGCATCTCCTCGGCCGTGGTGATGGCGGTGCGCAGCGTGGCCGCGTCGGCGCCCTTGGGATGGAGGGCGAGGATCTGATCCAGCGTCATGCAGATTTCCTCCATTTCAGCGGCGGCCTGGGCCCAGGATGAGAGCCGCGGCGCGGTCAGCGGGGTCACTGGAGTTGGCGAGATCGCGAACCGGGCCGGTGCCCTGGATGCGCTGCATGGCCGCGATCGTGTCAGGAAGGCCGGTACCCTTCGCAGCTGGCTCGCGCTTCACCTCCTGGCGCATCCGGGGAGGTGCATCGATGGCGCCGCCGTTTAGATGGCCGAAGCAGCTGCCAGCGGGCTGCGGCGCAGAAGGTGTTGCACGGTGCGACTTGGCCGGGGACTTCACCGGGGTCGGTGGTGTCGCTGCTGCCCGGGCTTTGCGGGAAGCATCGGCCGTCTTCGGCTTGTAGAGCAGCAGCCCTTCCGCGGCCGTCTTCGGCTTCGGGCAGAGGCCCATCGCATGTGCCGCGCGGCGGTTCATAACGGCCGGGGTGCTGGCCGAGATCCCGACCAGGCGGGAGAAGAGGGGATCGGTATCGTTCGGCGTGGGTCCGGACTTCGTAAGCTCAGCGAACGTGGCCATGCCGGCCTCCTTTGGCGAATGGGGATGGTGCGGGCTGTGGGTCACACCGCCTGCTCACGCCGCAGCACCTCGCACTCCACGGCATCGAGCCGTTCCAGCGTCAGATGCAGGCGGTCTGTCTCGCGATCGATTTCAGCGATGATGGCGTCCGAGGCATCGGAAAGCAGGAAGTCTTCCCGCCGCCGCGTCAGGGCCAGGATGGTGTCTGAGACGGCGGTACGCTCCACCGAAAGGCGCGCCAAAGCAGAACAAGGTGGAAGCGATAGCAGGGTGGATACGCGGGTCACGGCGACCTCCTTCGACGATAGGAGGATGCCGTCACATCTCTGAAAATACTCCGCTAATTGCTTCGGTGCGTACCGCCGCGCGCGTGTTCAAAGATGTTGACGATCTGCCTCGCGCCTATTGGACGGCGCTCGTTCAGGATGGCGATGCGGTGGATCGCGCCCTGGTAGGTTTCGGTGGTGCACAGCGGCCCGCCGTTCCACTGCCACAACAGGGCGAGGAACCGGCGAAGATCGCGTGCAATCTTCTTGGCTCGATCGCCATCCTCCAGTCCCGGCAGGAAACGTGTCGCCGCGCGGATCGTGTTATCCCGCTGATCCAGTCTCCATTGCTGACAGATGCGCCGCGGTTCCGCCCTCTTCGAGAGGAACACGGCGTCCTCCAAGGGGAGCGCTTCCAGGAGCCGGATCACCCGGGCGTCGTCGTCTCCTTCCAACATCACCGCCGGCCTCCCCGGTGCGCAGCGAAGCCTCGCAGCAGCCCTTCCGCCAGCGGATCCGGCTCGGGCAGTTCGGGCCCGGCCAGGGTGGCGTAGTGGTCGGCCAGGGCGGAGGCTTCGCTGGCATCATGGTTGAGCAGGGCGAGCAGCGCTCCCCGATGCTCGCGCAGCATCTCAACCAGTTCGGCCGGAGGTTCGGCGGCGGCTTCCATCCGGAGCGTGCCCGCGTCGTCCAGGTGGATCCAGACCCCGTGAGCCTCGGCCAAGAGGAGGACGTGAAGGGCCCTCACAGGGGCTCACTCCAGCCCGTCACACCCCCTTCTTCCGTAGAGCCCCCCTCCCGAACCGTCACACCGTCACATCGTTGTTTTTGTTCAATAGCACCCGTCACGCTCGATGCCATGTGTGACGGTTTGGAATTGGCGTAAGTGTCTGTTTTTGCCGACACTGTTGCGGTGTGACGGTCTGAAATCGCGTTTTCGCCCGCCGTGGTCGTCAGATAGCGATTCCAGGCCTCTTCGAAGGCCACTTTGTAGTAGCCCTTTGCCGTGCCCTGTCCCTGCCGGATGGTGCCTGGCCGGACACCAAAGGGACGGAGCGCCCGCGCAAGCTGGGGCGGTGTCATCGGCTTCCCGGCCTTCCACTCCGGCCAGGGGCGCTCCTCCATTTTGTTGAGACGCTCGCAGAGGTCGGCCGAGAACATCTCCTTTGAGGAAGTCTCGGCAAATATGCCCCGGAGATCAGCCAGGAGGAGGGAACCCGTCTCAGCCGTGCCTTCCTCCCTCGCCCGGATGCCGAAGACATCGCAGAGCGCCTTGCGCGCCCGGGAGCGCCACTCGCCGCCGGCATCGTCGGCAATGGCCACCAGGGGCACGGAGACATCTGCCTCGCGATCACCAAGGGCAGCCGGCATCTCGGGATCGGTGGGCAAGTGCGAGCGCCGATCCTGCGCCCATCGAGCCAGTTTGCGCGCCAGGTCGTGCAGGGTCTCACGGGCACCGGGGGACCGCAGACGGGTGACAGTCTCGTGCGCCGCCTTCCGCTGCAGCACGACAGGCAGGGCCCGGTCTTCGAGCGTGCCGGGAAGGCTTCCGATGCCGGCCATCGCGACGGGCGCGAAGGTGGCGAAGCGGATCGGCTGCCATTCGTCTTTCACTTCAACGACGCGAATCACCTGCCCGCTGGCCTCAAAGCCCGAGTTCAGAATCCCCCGCAGCTCCTCATTGTCGGCGACGAAGGTGTCGGCCTCATCGATCAGCAAGGTCAGCGGAGCCAGCGCCTCCACCGTCCGGAACACACCGGAGGGGGAGATGCTGTCAGCCTTCAGAGGCCGGCAGGAAAGCGCCCGTAGTATGTCTAGCAGGATAGACTTGCCGCAGCGCTTCGTTGGACTTGTGACACTGAGCCGGGGCGTGTGCTGGAAGGCCGAATAGACCCAGGTGTGAGCAATCCAGAGCGCCACACAGACGGCAGTGGATTCCTGTAGGATGACGTGGCGGCGGATCGTCGCAGTCAGGTCATCCAGCAGCACAGCCGGCGTGACGCGCTCCGGCCAAGGCTCTATCTCTGGCAGATCCACCCCGCGGCCAGTGGCGCTATCCGGCATAGGGCGCGCCGCTTTCACCTGCTCGTCCAGGGTAGACGCCCGGCAGCCCAGGCGCTCGGCGGCGGCGATGCGCTCGCGGTCGTAATCGAGCGGATCTAGCAGAGCGAGGCGGGCAATCTCGGCCGCATCCATCGCGCGGTCCCGCTCAGACAGGGGCTCTTGTGTGAAGCCGTCCATCAGTGCCCCCTCGCCCGCAGGTTTCCGGTGTCCCCGCGCTGGGCCACAGCCCAGGTGACGATCTTCTCCGCCTCCTCACGCGTCTTGCCTGCCCGCTCCAACGCCCAGCCCAGCGCAGACTTCACCTCGCCCTCGGTCAGCAGCCCGGCATTCACCAGGCGCGCCAAACTCCAGGCTTCTGCAACGGCAGTTGGATGGCGGCTGTCGACGGGCGCGGAGGCCACCTTCACCGTGGCCGCCGTCAGGGCCACCCGAGCGTATCGGCTGCCCTCCCGGGTGTTCGGAGCGGGTGGCGGAGTGATAGGCCGTGCAGGCGGTGCCAGAGCCGCTGCTGAGGGAGGCATGACGGTTGCCCGCCCCTCCACCAGCACCGTGCGGCAGGGCAGCGGATCCACCATGCCGGCCGGAAAGATCGGCGCGGCGGTGTAGATCAGCTGTGCCGGCCGGAAGAGAGACCGATCCACTGGCGCTGCGTGCAGCCACGCCACCAGCTCCCGATGACCCAACGGCCGGCTCAGCCAGAACCACAACCGGAGGCGGGCACCGGGCTTCAGCAGGTGAGAGCCGGTCGCCGCCACGATGTGCTGCGCTCCACGGAAGACGGGAGGAAGCATGCCGATCGCCGCGGCAGCACAGGCTGGCAGATCCCTCGGGTCTGTTCCTTCCGGCAGCGGCAAGCCGTCGAAATCGAGCGGCAGGTACCAGCGCAGCTTCTCCCGCAGGGTCGGTTGGTCGCCGGTCTTCGGATCAGGGTGCACCAGGCGCCGAACACCGCGGGTACGGGACGGGTCGGCGATGGCACCGCGCACTATTGCGCAGTCGGTGCGGTGCTGCAGGTCAGTGAGCACACCCGCCACATCTGAGAGGGCGGCCACTGGCCGCTCCTCCATGTCATGACGAAAGGCGCTGTCGTAGCCATCCACCTCGCCGTCAGGGCGGATCCGTTTAGCTAGGCGCTTACGGTGTGCATGGAGGATGGTGAGGGTGTCGGCGGTCATTGGGCGCCCTCCCCGCTGGACAGCACGTCCCTCAAAGCCTGTGTGAGGCCATAGCTGTCGGTTGTCGCCATCTCCAGCAGCTGCTTCAGCACCGGGATCAGAACAGGCCCGTGCTCGTCCCTCCAGAGCGCGAGCGTGTTCCGGAACTGCTGTTGCCGATGCTCGCGCTCTACCTTCTGCTGAGCCCACTCGGCTTCGCGTTGCTCGCGCTCGCGGGTGCGGTTCTGGCGCGAGCGCTGCACAACCTTCTGAGCCTCCTGCTCAGTCCTGCCAGGCTTTGCCGCAACGAGGCGCTTAACCTCTCGCGCCTCCGCTTTCGCGACCTCAATCCGGTGCGCAATCACTTCGGCTTCAGGCAGCGGTCCTGCTGCCGCAGCAGTCACTACCTCCTGCACTACAGAAGCCGGCGTGGCGGGCGAGGCCAAGGCATAGATGACTTTGGCGGGCAAATGCGAAACGGGTTCGGGTTTGCCCTCCAGCCACCGGGCCGCCGTCATGTAGTTTTGAGCGGTGCGGGCATTCATCCCGAGCTCACTCTCCACCCACTGCATGAAGCTGCCGTGCGGGATCACCTCCTTTGCAGCGAGCAGGTGTTTTCCAATCAGGCGAACATGCCGGGCGGCAATTCGATTGATAGCCTTGGCCGCGGCCTGGGCCTGCTGCGCCAATTCGCTGGACAGCGTTGAGTAGTCGAACGGGAACACGCCACGCTCTTCTAGGACGGCAAGGGATGAAGTCGTCATCACCGCGTGGCCTCCCAATCGCGCCCAGTCAGAACATGTCGGCTCCGGTCGGCGGAGTGCTGCACCATCGCGTCGATCGGGATCACACGCTGGCCACAGAGCCGGGCGGGCGTGACGGGTTTAAGCCAGTCGGCTTCGATCCACCGGCGGCGGAAATGGGTGTTGCAGTCAGGATCGGATTGACGTGCGAAGTCAGCAGCAGATTTTGCCATTGGGGTCCTCGCGAAGTTCGGGGACCGCGAAAGGGACTGGCAACGGCAACAGAAGGTCGCTATATCGAGGGTGCACAGTGACCTCGAACAAGCGTTTCTGCAGCCTGCCCGGTGTGTCCCACCGCGGCAGGTTGTTTCGTTTTAGGCCGCGACCTGCGCCAGCTCGGCGGCGCGGTGCGCAAAAGAACGGCTGGCCAGCCATTCATCAGTCTTCTGCGGGTCGTACGCGACACGACGCGCACCCACGCGGATGTACGGCGGACCATTCCCGTCCGCGCGCCAGCGCTGGAGCGTCCGCGGCGAGACGTTGATGCGCCGAGCCTCGGCCGCCTCGTCCAGATACTGCTTCGTTTGAGCGGTCATCGGTTGCCTTCTCGTCACAGTGGCCGCCAGTGGCGACGAGAGGGACACTGCTCTTGCGAGGGCTGTACAAATACGACCGTGCCTGGAGGTGAGGTTCTGACCTGTCGGAACCTATAGGGTAGGTTCGGACCCCTAACCTTCGCCGCGAAGTTTGCGACCGCGGCGGAGCCGGCGCCGCATGCTTGGCTGTTCCTCTATGCCAAGCTCGTCCATCATGGCCTTCAGCGCCGCGCCCGCGCTGCCATGCTGTCGGCGAAGTTCCGAGAACCGGGCCACATCCCGCATGACCTCTTCGGCAGATTCGAAGGCGGCGAACGCGTTGAAACCCGGTCGAGTAAGCTCCAGAGCGTTCGGAGTTAGTTTCATAGCGTCCTGCGGTGAGAGGCCAGGAGCGCGCTCGTCCCGGTAGTCTATGCCGCGGGCGAGCCGCCAAAGCCGCCAAGCTGTCTGATACAGGTAGTCCGCGCACCAAGCCGGAACAGCGCGAGCGGGCGGAGGATCCTTCTGTGCTTCGTCTGTCGGGCGCAGCTGATAAATTAAGGCTGTCCAGACGAAGAGCGGGTTGGCTTCGGCTTCGTAGGCATCTTGCAGGTTGAGGGTAACACTCTCCGCTACGGCGTCGGGGCCGACGATGTCGCGCGACACGGTTCTCATTTGCAGCGCCTCCGCAGCGCACCCCGCGTGAAAGCGGCGGGGCAGCAGGCGCGGAGGGCCTGCGTTCGGGGATCAGCCTAGCCCCGCCGATGGGGATTGTAGCAGGCGCAGCCGAGGGCGCGAGGGAGGGCGGAGCGCCCTCCCCTTTTGTGATCAGGACCATGTGCCCACCGCCAGCAACAGCACCAGGGGCAGCAGCCATAGCGGGATGCCGCAGCGCGACACCGTGACGGCCAGGGTCATGGCGCCAGCAGCGATCACGCCGGGTATGGCAAGCCACATGGGGAGGAAGCCGCTCATGTCCTCGCCCTCCGCATCATCATGCGCACCGCGGCGGCCGACATGCCGAGCCGCTCCGCCACGTGCTGTATCTCGCAGCCCTCCGCGAGCATGGCCCGCGCCACCTTCACCCGCCGGGGTGTCTCCGGATCAGGCGGGCGCTTCCGGTGCTGAGACCGCAGCCCCGCGCGCCTGGCGCGCATCCGGGCCGCGTCACGGTCGAGCCCCAGGACGTTCCCGAGCGTGCGGTAGGTCGCGCCCCTGGCAAGGATGGCGGCCATGGCGTCCTGACGGCTCATAGCGCCGCATCCCACGCCGCCACCTCGGCCTTCATGGCGCTGATCGCCCGCTCTAGGGTGGGGATTGCTCTTCTGGTCCTCTCGATATTCTCGGCCGGCGTCGGCTCTTGGATTTCCGGGGCGGGTCTAGCGGCCATGGCCGCCGCGGAAGCTTCCCTCCTGCGCAGAAGCCCCTCAGAACGAGCCGCATATTCCCGCACGACCTCATCCCCGGCGAGCCGGGCCAGCAGGGTGAAGGCGATCCGCTGAGCGCCGTCGTCGTCCCAGAAGCCTGGCGCCTGCCCCTCAAAACAGAGCAGCGCCACGCGGGCCATCGCAGCCATCCCTTCCGGGGTTTGCGGCTCGGCCTCCGTCACCAAGTCCTGCACCGCACAGTATTCGGGCCAATTGCTTGTCTCATCGAGATCGAGCAGTGCCTCGGGCCCGGTGCGGTTCTCCATTGCCGCCTCCAGTTCCAGATACCGCGCGCAGGCGCGGATCAGCTCGGCATCCGGGGAGGGCGCAGCCAGGGCGAGAGGAGGCGCGCCAAGGGCAGCGAGACCGCCAAGGACGCCTCGGCGGGTGGTCCGGGTCATGCTCCCCCCCTCCCCAGCAGATCCTCGACCAGGGACACGGCCAGCCATTCCTGGGGAACGTTGAACCGGTCGCAGGCAGTCCGATGGTCGCTCAGAACCCACCAGCGCACCGCCTCGGCCTTCGCGCGTAGGCCCTCAGGCGTGCGGGCCGGCATCCTGGCCGCGCGCTCCACCAGATCCTGCCATGGCTGCCGGCAGGCGAAGTCAGCGAAGGTTTTGGCAGTGAGAGGCTGTGCGTCCTCCTCGCGGCACAGTCTTCTTGCCTCGTCCAGCAGGGCGATAAGTTCGCCGTCCAGCTCGGCCGCCTTCGCCGCTCCGGCAGCCGAGGCGGCCATCATCGTCAGGGTTGCGGCACAGGCGCCCCGCAGGACGGCCCGGCGGTTCCTCGGAGTGCGGCGGGTCATGCGCGCGTCCTCCTTGCTGCCCGCTCAGCGTCTTCAATCCGACCGCTGAGGGTGGTGAGCTGCTCTTGCAGCCGGCTGGCCACCCACTCCACCGCGTTCACCGCGCGGTCGCGCTCCGGGCCTTCGGCGCGGAAGTTCTCGTGCAGGAGCAGCATCGAGATCGCGATAACCCCGAGCTCCGCGTCGATCACGTCCCGGTAGAAGCCCTCCAGTTGCTGCGCACTCATCCCAGGGCCCTCCCCAGCAGCCCGCGCAGGTTGGACGGCACGGGCTCGCCGGCCAGGCGGTAGGCGGCACGCATTTCGGCGCGGGTGGGGCGGTGGACCACGACAGGGCGCACCCAGGCGGGCGCGAGGGTCACGGGCTGGGCGGAAGCCTCGTCCGGCTCCGGCTCGCCCTCGGTGTCGGGCTCCATGTCCGTCAGGGGAGCGTCAGCTGCATTCAGGAACGCGATCAGCAGGTCGGCCCGGTCCAGAAGGGTCCGGATCTCGGCGGAGATCCGGGCGCGGGTCTGCAGGTCAATTGTTATGGCAGCCGGGGGTCTTCTTCTCGGCTCGGCCGCAGATGGGTGATCGGCTCTTCTGTCCTGGCCCTCGGCGGGAAGGGGCACTCTTCTGCACGTGGGTATGGTATGGGCGTGCGTAGTCATCGCCGGCTGATCCCTTCAGCTGGTGGTGATTAGGCCGGGCGGCGGTGCTGGTAACACCTCGCTCGGCCGCGTTCCTTGTGGAACGGCATACTATATGCCATGGTGCCGCTATGGGCGCAAGTGCAAATGACACACGATATGCCATTTCAGCGGGGCAGGTTCGGGCAGCGCGCGCGCTGATTGGCTGGACGCGGGATCAGCTTGCCGTTGCGAGTGAGGTTCCGATGCGAACGCTGGCCCGACTGGAGACAGGCGATGGAACCCCTCAGCGTCGCACCCTCGCCGCCATCCGCGCCGCCTTAGAGGCAGCGGGCGTCGAGTTCATAGCCGAAAATGGCGGCGGCGCAGGCGTCCGGCTGCGGAAAGGCGCGGTGTGACCTCGGGCAGAGGCGTTCGGCTTCAGGGTCAGGAAGGTAACCCGGGAACTGCCGTCGTTCAGCGAGGGACTGCTATTGCGCGGGTCAGAACAGAGCCAGCTTAGGCGGGGCTAGTCCATGCGTGCGGATGCAGTTCAGACTTCAGCAGATTTCCCAATGAGAACCATTCCATGGCTCCGGGTTCGGCAACACTCCGTCCTATCGCTCTCACCTGTCCAAGATGCGGCGGGGCGATGAGCGAGGACGAGGCGACGGAGAACCCTTCTTATCTCTGTCATATCGGCCATGCCTTCTCGATCAGCGAGATGCACGTCCAGCAAATGCATTTGGTTGACCGAACACTTTCCGCCGCTTGGCGGGCACTCAATGAGCGCGCCGAGTTTTGCCGGTGTGTCATGCGTGACGCCGAAGCAAATGGGGACCGCGCTGCGGTTGCGAGGTGGACGGAGTTACAGCACGAGGTCAAACTAAAGGCCGAGGTGATGCGCGGCCTTATCCAGCGCGGCTGGGCGGATCTGAGCACCGACAGCGAAGGCGAGCCGTGAGGCTGTCCAGGAGACAGTGGGAAGGCACGCAGCTGTCTCAGGAGTGGTTGGTATGCCAGCGCGCGGCGAGAGATAGCTTCACCTCATCTGAGAATGCGAGCGGGGCACATGGCCGGTACATCGATCTTAACGGCAGCAACCCACCCGGAGGAGATGCGGGCCGAGGTGGAGCTGCGCGTTGGCAATGCCAGCCTCCGCACCACGGCCCGAACTACGCCTGCGGGCCTAGTGACAGCAGGCCTGTTTGTCTCAGCCGTCCTGCTGTCCACCGCAGCGCTTGTCCTGGCGGCGCGGCGGATCTGACCGGCCCGAGATCGGGTTTAGTACTGGCTGCGAACTGGCGCCAGAACACCGCTCGTCAGCTTGAAGTCGAGCACCGGGTTGCTGCCATTGCTGATGAGGTAGCGATAGCCAGGGAATGAAGCCAAGACCTTCCCGGTGCAGTTCTGTTGCTCCATCTGCTGCGCAACAACGGTCCCGTAGACGGCAATGTGGACAGTCTGAAACAGCTCTGCATGAGGAATGAACCGTCGATTGTAGTTCACGAGGCAGTACGTCTGGGTCTTGCTGGGCTGCCCGTGGCTTTCGAATAGGACGGTGAACCGAATGGACTTGGTCGTGCTGTTGACGAGGATCAGGTCCGCCGACGCAGGCGAGATGGCGCCTAGTGCAACGGCCACACCGAGGGAAAGAGCAGTGAGCAGGCGCATGGCTGTCGATCTCATCCGCGGCAGCTGACCGCCAGCCCGCGGCGGAGAGGATGCCCTGCTGCTCTGGCGGGTGAGAAGCCTGGCGGAGTTTATTGCATCGATCGGCGCCACCTATGAGCCCGCGCCCAGCCAGTCCAGTAGAACGGAAGCGGGCCGCACCCGCGGGCGAGCGCGGCCCTGACCGCTGAGCCCGTAGGGGGCGAGGACGGCTGCCGGCGAGAGTAAGCCGCGCCTCGGGCAACCTCAAGCCCGCGCCCGACATGCGAGACGTGTCTCAGGGCTTGGGTATCGGCACGAGAGCATCGTTCACATAAGCACTGACGATACCCAGGTCGCGCACGCGCTCCGGTGAGAGCACCACCTGATCCGGGCCGTCCACAGTCTCGTATTCGATGAGAAAGCAGATGCGGCTGGTCGAGAGCCCCTCATCCACCGGAGCAAGCGACTTGAGCCGGGCCATACCGGGCGGCATCGGTGCGCGTGTCAGATACATGTCGCGTCGCAGGCTCCTGTGCTGCCACTTCCTTTGAGCTCGCGGCTTTTGGCGACAGGGCTGCGCATGCGCATCGTCAGTTCTGGGTATGCACTGCCCCGTGATCGGCCGGCTTCCTTGGACTCGAATAACGGTCTGGGAGGGCACCAGCGTGTTGTCCAGATGGCCAACGCTGATGTGCCATAGAGCAAGCTTCTGGAGGCCACACAACGGCACCCGTGTACCTAACTGCACCACTGGCACGAGGCGCTGCAGACTGCCGCGACTTAGCTTGGCCGGCCGCGTTAGTCCGTGCACGGCCGGAGGCTATCGCAATGCCTATGTTCTTCTTCGACCTCAGTAATGGGGAGCAAAGGCTGGGCGATGACGAAGGGACAGATATGCCCAGCACCGCCGAGGCGCGGCGCGAGGGGCTACGCGCCCTGTTAGAGATAGCCCGCTTCCATCTGCGCGACAGAGAAACCGGCGCGCTCTCGATGGTAGTGCGCGACAAGGCGGGACAGGTCATCTCGGAGCATCATCTCAGTCTGGAAACCCGCTCCTAGTGACAAGGCCACCCCCACTCAGGACTGGGCACGGCTGGAGGAGCAGCCGGCCCAGTCGCCTGAGCTAGGGTGCTGCCGCGGTGCTTCCAGCGCAAAAAGAAGCCCGGCGGGATCCCTTCCGCCGGGCGAGACACTCAGGGGTTACATGGAAGTGACCTGCGCCTCTCTAGTCGAGAGACGCGGCCCAAGAACGCGCGCGGATCCGCCCGGGTTGCCCGCCGAGGCTAACCCCGCCCAGGAGTGCTTCGCCTGGGGTGACAAGGGAACAGGACGGCCGGGATTAATCCACAGAATTGATCATGGCTCTCCGGTCCGCCTTCGTTAGGGTCTATCCACCAGAACGCGTGGCCAGTTTGGTTCGCGGGCTAGGCCGAGCTCAAGATCGTCGACGGGTGCGGCGCTGGAAGCTGTGATGGGCTAGCGGCGCGCGACCAGCCGGGGGCCCTGTCGAGGAGACCCGGCGTCGCTCTCGGTCCCGCTTGTTGGTCCAGCTGAAGTCCAGGCGTCACGGGCCTCCATCCTCTGAAGGAGACGATGGATTTCGAAGACAGCCGCAGCCAGACCCGCGCCTGCGGCGGTGACCACAAAGCCGATTGCCGCGCCTGCGAGGCTAAACAGGACAGCCGATCCAGTTGTGTCATAGACCAAAGGACTGAAAGCAAAAGCAAAGTAGACGGCGCGCCCGGCGAACCAGCCCAAAAGGGCGCCGCAGACCACGGCTACCCAGAGACCCGCTCGGGCTATCGCGATGATGATGCTCATATCGAGATCGTGCCGATTTCCCGATGAGACGGCAAGGCGCTCTCGCAGATGAGGCGCTTAGGGGTATCCAGCGGCGGCCGGCCACGGCGCACCGCCTTGTCCCCCGCGCGGATCTCGGTCCAGCTAGAGAACTCACGCGTCGGAAGTGCCCTAGCGTCGCTGGACGCCTCTGTACTGCTTGTCCGAATTGATGCCCCGCCTGGTCGCTGAAGTTTTGACCTTGGCAACGAGCACAGCAGACGGTAACGGCTGCACTCTGATCGACGCTGTGCGGGGCTAGACTTGTGCGTAATCTTAGACTGGACAGCCTTCGCGGTATTGCAGCTCTTTGTGTTCTTCTGCATCACGCACTCCACATAAGCAACGCTGGATTGGAGTCACGACTACTAGCCCCATCGATCTACGATATTGCCCCGTCCGATCTTCTAGGGCGCATCATTGTCATGGCCACGAACGGCGGAATGGCGGTGTGGATCTTCTTCGTTCTAAGCGGCGCTGTACTGATGGCGTCCCTCCTTCGCGAGGAGCGGTTCACCCTTGCAACGGTCGTGAATTTTACAGGGCGACGAGTATTTCGCATTTACCCGGCGCTGATCGTAGCTGTTGTCGCATTCGGGGCAGCTAGCCATCTCCAGCTGCCGGCCGGCTACTCGCAGCCGTTTACAGTGTCAGAAATCTTGGAGAATTCGCTACTCGTTTCTAGCACCGTTAACGGCGGCACATGGACCCTGCAAACCGAGATGCTGATGGTGCCATTACTACTGGCTATCGGGTGGCTCACGAGCTTGTTCGGTTTGCTAGTGCCTGTTGCGTTCCTGTTCTGGGCGCCGACTACGTTGATTCTGGGTTCTCCGTTTGGCTCGCCTCTGCTCACGATAGCGCTTCCTGC
This sequence comes from Pararoseomonas baculiformis, assembly GCF_017813395.1. Taxonomy (GTDB): domain Bacteria; phylum Pseudomonadota; class Alphaproteobacteria; order Acetobacterales; family Acetobacteraceae; genus Roseomonas; species Roseomonas baculiformis. The sequence continues at coordinate 170,342 of NZ_JAGIZB010000007.1, forward strand.
CTTCGCGCTTGGGATGTTGGTGCCGACCCGGATGGCTGAAGATGCCTTCAAGCAACTGCCTCGATGGTCCTGGCTGTTGTTTCTTGGAGCAATGGTGGGAGCACGTGTCTATTTTTCTATAAACAGCTTGCTCGGCATATTGGTTATTCTCTTTCTGGCGTTTTGTGGGATTGCTTCTCTGTACCATGGTAAAGAGCGGAAGCACCCGTTTGACCACCCGTGGCTCGTTTTTCTAGGCAGGGTCAGCTACAGCGTCTATCTGCTGCACGTTATGGTTGTTTGGGGGCTTTTCTCGGTTTACGCAAATCTCATTGGCGCAAGCCGCATCGCGGAATCTTACTTGCTGTTTGGCGGCCTCTTCGCCATCGGAGCGGCTGCAATAACCATCCCGCTTTCCTACTTGCTTGAACGATACGTTGAGCGCCCGTTCATCATGCTGGGTCAGCGCCTTTTCGCTAAGCGAGTGGCAGAACCCGTATCCAGCAGACTGGCCGCTCCGTAGAATTCAATTTCGAACCGGTTGAGCTTTTCTACATTGCTCTAACCCATGGCCTGAGTTGGCGAGGTAGTTCCGGCACTCGGCTAGTGTGGAGGTGTCAAGCAAGGGACGGATGGTGGTCCAGAGCGCCTCTCGGTGCGGGCCGCGGCATTTTTTTGCAAACGCCGCACCCCAAGGGCTAAAGCCGCTCTGCGGGTCAGTCCCGTCGCCTGCCCCTTCGGGGGTCCGGTTATGGTCCCCGTAGAAATACGGGCTCCAGTTGAAGGGGACCCCCCTTCGAGAGCCGGCCGTGGCCTCCTCGTCGCCGGGGATGTGTTCGAGAGGCGTCCTACTCCTGGTGCCCTGTCCACGCAGCCGCACCTGAGCTGAAGACCTATTCCTGGCCCTGCCTTCTGCTCGGTGCGATGGTGCAAAGAAGCGAGGGGAGGACCAACGGGTGCCAAAGGTCAGAGTGGAGCGCGATGGGCGGGTTGCCCACTACGAGGTCGTCGCGGACGAGGTGGTCTTCTCCGACGTGCAGGGCCGCGTGACGATGCGCCTTCCTGCCGATCCGGAAGCAGCGTTCGCGAAGCTCGATATGGTTGATGACGGCCCGGGCGATGCCAAGCGCTGCTTCGCCGGCTGCCGAGCTGCCGCCAAGCACAGCCCGGGGAGCCTGTGGGAGTGCCTCGCGCTCTGCTCCACCATTGTCATAGGCTAACGGGACAGGGGCGAGAGCAGAAATCTGAATGATTGGTGCCCCGGAGAACTTAATCCCCCCCTTCGGCGCCTGCAGCTCAAGTCGGCAAGTTCTACCTTTTTCAGCCATCCCTGTCCCGACTGTCCCGACGCCGTCCCGACCAGTCGGGACGCGAAAAGCCCAGCAAAATAAGGCCGTCCCGACCGTCCCGACTGTCCCGACCGGAAAACAGAAGGGTGGGGTAAAAATGAACGTTTTGGGCGAGGGTTAAGGGGGCTAGATCCCCTCCTGTCGCCGGAGTGGCACTACCTCGGCGCCGTACTCCTTCCCCTGCAGCGCGGCCGCCAGCATCTCACCCCAGAGGGTCATGGCCTTGACCTGCTCGGGCCACCGCTGGGCGCGCTGATAGATCCCTGGGACGCCACCGCGGGTCGCACAGAACCTAGTTCCGGGGTTTTTGCCGGTTTCAGACCGTCACACCGTAACTTCCCTCCAAAAAACAACAAGTTAGCGCTCTTTCAAACCGTCACAACCGCTCCAGTGTGTGACGGTGAGAATCCAATGAAATCAACGATGTGACGGTGTGACGGATTGAAAACCCCTCTCTAGGAGAGAAGGGTATGTGACGGGTCTCAACCACCCTTCTGGCTCGTCCTCCTGGATCCGATGGGAACCACCTTCGGCGAGGTGCTCCTACCCTCCCCGCACGCCACGAGGTGAGCCGCCCAGGCCTCCAGCGCGGCCTTCCGCTCCGCCTGGAACTGGGCCCGCTGATAGATCGCGGCGACGCCCTGGATGGCGCCCTGCACATGATTGAGCAGGCGATCGGCGACGTGGGGCGGGAATCCTGCATCTGCCAGCCAAGTCACGCCGCTCCGGCGGAAGTCATGCATGCGCCAGTCCGGGAGGGGCTGGGGCGGTTCCATCCCAGCCTTCTTGGCGGCTTCAGCGCGCTCTGCCTCTACCCGCTTCACGAGTTGCCGCTTGATGAAGGAGAAGGCCGTCAGCTTGTCGCCGTCCAGAGTGGCGAAAACCAAGTCCTCGGCCTTGCCGCGCTCCAGGCCCTCCAGCACCGCCTGAGCTGCCGGCGCCAGGTGAACCGAGTGGGGCTCGCCGTTCTTGGTGCGGGCGCCAGGCTGGATCCAGGTAGCCAGATCCCCGGACACCTCGCCCCACTTCATCCCTGCCACCTCGTCCCGGCGAGCCAGGGTCAGCATGAGAAAGCGCACGAACAGCCCCGCAGGCGCCGGCAGGGCACAGGCTGCACGCCAGATCAGCCCCAGTTCCGGAGCAGTCAGGACACGCTCCCTGGCCGTCTCCTGGCCAGGGGCAGGCAAGCCCTCAAACGGATTCGCCTCCAGCATTCCCCTGCCCTGGGCCCAGCCGAACATCGCCCGCGCATAGGCCAGCACTCGGCGAGCCGAGACAGGCCCTCCTCGGTTCACGGCACCGTCGATGGCTTTCACAGCTTGGGCCCGCGTCACCGATACGGCCGGAGCCTCCAGCAGGTCGGGCAGGTGCCTTCGGAGACGAGCGGGGGCATCAGCTCGATAGGACGCGCGCCGATGCACCAAGTGGAGCCGGTCCCAGTCTTCGATCAGGCGAGAGACCGTGAAGGCATCGGCCTTGGCCTGTTCCGATGCCCTTCGCTCGGCAGCCACAGCTTCCAGCTTGGCCGTCCGCTGCTCACCCCAGGGATCTCCCCCGCTCACCACGGTGCCGCGGTGCTTCTCTGCGAGGCTGCGCGCCTTGGCGGTGGTGACCTCCCCGAAGACGCCGAGCGGCATCCGGCGCTTCCGGCCGGCCACGCTGTATTGGAACAGGAAGGTGCGCCGCCCTGTCGCCTCGACCCGCACGCCGAAGCCCCGCTGCGCCGCGTCAAAGACCAGCACGTCCTTCTTCCCAGCCGGACAGGTCAGCTGGGCCACACTCCGGTCATCCAGGCGGACAGGGCCGCCCTCAATCTGCGGACCTTTTGCGGACCCTTTTGCTTGGCGAGCCATGGCAACTCCTGTCGGCGGGCACAGGATGTCTGCCGTCGTTAGGCCTGCAAATCCAGACGTTTCGAGGGGTCCGCAGGAGCGCCTGTCAGTCCATGGCGGCTGCTGGCGAGCTAGTTCCTAGGTTTCCTAATCCCGGGGCCGTGGGTTCGAATCCCGCCGGGGACACCATCAACAGGCCTCAGCATCCCTTAATGGCAGGTTCCGGGCCTCGCCCGCACCAGCTTTGGAGCTGAGGATGCTCGGTTGAAAGGCTCACGCGTCCTCGGCGACGAGCATGCGCCTTTCAGCAGAGCATCGCGGCCTACAGGCTAAAGAGGCGACGAATGCCTCCGTGCAGATGCTCCGTCATGGCTGCACGGGCCGCCGCCTCATCCCCGGCCGCGATAGCCACCTCTATGCGGGCGTGTTCGCCCGCGATCTCAGCCTGCCGGTCCGCCGGTGGCCGGCCAGACAATTCGCGGGTCAGGCGGATGCCGGCGATCATCTGCTCCCGGAACGCCTCCAGCGTTGCGATGAAGAAGCGATTTCCACTGGCTTCCGCAATGGCCTGGTGGAACGCGACATCGGCTTCCAGGCCGCGCTGGCCGGCATCGGCCTCCGCCTCCAGCCGCCAGCGGGCCTGACGGATGGCCTCGATGGCCAGGGGGTCGGCGCGGCGTGCGGCATGCGCGGCCACTTCGCTTTCCACGCTGCAGCGGAACTCCAGGAAGGCGCGCATATCCGGAACGCTGCGCAGCGGGCCGAAGCTGAACCCGACCGGGCGGGTGGGCTCGCGCACATAGCTGCCCGATCCCTTGCGCGAGACGATGTGGCCCTCTGCCCTCAGCCGCGCCAGCGCCTGCCGCAATACGGGGCGCGAGACGGCAAAGCGGCGGGCGAGTTCGATCTCCGGCGGCAGGCGTGAGTCGCGCGGAAAGCTCTCGGACCCGAGCAGGTCCCGCAGCCGGTCATAGGTCTCATCGCCCAGGGGTCGCGAGCGCGCGTTGTGCATGGACGTCTCCGTGCCAGCGGGTCGGCACTTCGCGCAAATGCTGTCATATCTGTCAAGTAAATCGGCTTTGGAATTGACAGATCTGGCACATGCCGGAAACCTGTCATCCACCAAGAAGAATGATCGAGGAAACGGCGCCATGACCCGTTTGGGGTTGATCCTGGCCGCGTTGCTCTATGCTTCCAGCGCGGCCGCGCAATTGCCTGACCGCACGGTGCGGATCGTGGTGCCCTTTCCGCCAGGCGGCACCAGCGACATCGTCGCGCGCATCCTGGCCGCCGGCGTGGCACCGCACCTGCCGCAAGGCGCCGTGGTGGAGAACAAGGCAGGCGCGGCCGGCAATATCGGCACGGCGGAAGTGGCGCGGGCGCAGCCGGACGGCACCACGCTCATCCAGTGCACCATCGGCACCTGTGCGGCGAACCCCTTCCTCTATGCGCGCACGGGCTATGACCTTGAACGCTCCTTCACGCCGGTGATCCTGACCGGCGCCGTAAGGAACGTTGTTTCCGTGCGCAAGGATTTGCCGGTGCGCAACCTGCAGGAGCTGGTCGCGCTCGCCCGCGCACGGCCGGGTACGCTCAGCTTCGGCTCATCGGGTGTCGGCGCCTCCAACCATCTCGCGCCGGAACTTCTGCGGGGGCTGCTGAAAATCGACTGGACCCATGTCCCCTATCGCGGCAGCGGTCCCGCCATCACCGATCTTGTCGCCGGGCGGATCGATGTGTTCTTCGACAACCTGCCCTCGATCCTGCCGCAGATCCGTGCAGGCACGGTGCGCGCCCTGGCCGTCGTCTCGGCTGAGCGGCTGCCCGAGTTGCCGGAGGTCCCGAGCTTCGCGGAGGCTGGCCTGCCGGAGCTTCCGCGCGGCCTCGTGATCGATAGCTGGTTCGGCTTCCTCGCCCCGGCAGGCACGCCCCCCGCCACGGTCGCCGCGCTCAACTCGGCGTTCAACCGAGCGCTCGCGGATCCATCCGTCCGTCAGCGTCTCCAGGACGCGGCGGTTGTTCCCCTGGGGGGCCCGCCCGAACGCATGGCCGAGCACATGCGCGGCGAGGCCGCCCGCTGGGGCGAGGTCATCCGCACCAACAGCATCAGTGCCGAATAGGAGTTCCCCCGCTTGTCCAGGATTACGCGCCTCCGCACCATCCGCATTGCGGAACGGCCCAATCTTATCTGGCTGGAGATCGAGACTGACGAGGGGCTGGTCGGCCTTGGTGAGTCTTTCCGCGGCGCGCATGCTGTGGAGGCGGTGATCCACGAGACCGTGGCTCCCTTCCTTCTCGGCCGTGACTCCCGGCGGATCGAGGCTATCTCGCGCCATCTGATGACACCTTACCTCGGCTTCCACAGCGCGAGCGCCGAGGTGCGGGCGGCGAGTGCGGTGGATCTCGCCCTGTGGGACCTGGCCGGGCAGCGCCATGGCATCCCGGTTCACGAGGCCCTCGGGGGAGCGGTGCGGACAGAGGTGCGCGCCTACAACACCTGCGCTGGCTACGCCTATAACAGCGGGCTCAGCGCTGGCGGTGGACGGCGGGCCGTCGCGGCGGGGGAAGCGATGCGCGGCCCCTATGACGACCAGATCGCCTTCATGTCCGATGCCGGCAAGCTGGCGGAAAGCCTGCTGTCCGAAGGCTACACCGCCATGAAGATCTGGCCACTGGACGAGTATGCGACGGCCAGCGGCGGCCATCTCATCACGCTTGAGGACCTCAAGGCCGGGCTCGAGCCGTTCCGTAAGATCCGGCAGGCAGTGGGCGACAGGATCGAGGTGATGGCCGAGTTGCACAGCCTCTGGTCCGCCCACGCCGCCATCCGCATCTGCCGCGCACTTGAAGATTTAGGCGTTTTCTGGGCCGAGGATCCCATCGCCAAGATGGATGACGCCCGCGCCCTGGCCGATCTGCGGCGGCAGACGCGCACGCCGATCTGCGGTAGCGAGACGCTGGGCGGTTCCGTGCCCTTCCGGGACCTGCTGGCTGCGGACGCGCTGGACATCGTCATGCTCGATCTCGCCTGGTGCGGCGGGCTGACGGAAGGCCGCAAGATCGCGGCCCTGGCCGAAGCCTACGCCAAGCCGATTGCCCCGCATGACTGCACGGGGCCGGTCACGCTGATGGCCGGGCTGCACCTCGCCCTGCATGCCCCGACCGCCATTTTCCAGGAAGTGGTGCGCGCCACGCTGGCCACCTGGTACCGCGAACTGGTCACGGATCTTCCCGTGCTGCGCCATGGCATGGTCCAGGCCCCCACGGCACCGGGGCTTGGAACCAAGCTGCAGGATTCGGTGCGGACGCGGCCAGATGCCGTGATCCGTGAGAGCACCCCGGGTTGAGCCGCGCAAACGGAGAGAGAGCCATGAACCGCCGAACCTTTCTCGCCACGGGCGTGGGCGCGCTCGCGACGCCCTGGCTCGCCAGGGCACAGGGTACCTGGCCTTCGCGGCCGGTGACCATCATCGTGCCCTTCACCCCCGGCAGTTCCTCGGACATCATCGCGCGCGCCATGGCGCAGCAGATGCAGCAGGCGCAGGGCCGCCCCTTCACGGTAGAGAACCGGCCAGGCGCCACGGGTGAAGTGGGCGCGCGCTTCGTGATCCGCTCGGCCCCGGATGGCTACACGCTGATGCACGCCCCCATCAGCACCTGGGCCATCAATGTCGCGCTGCGGCCAAACCTCGCCTACGACCCCGTCGCCCAGCTCACGCGCATCACCCAGACCGTGCGGACACCCAATGTCCTGGTGGTGAACCCGCAGCTGCCGGTGGCGGATCTGGCCGGCCTGATCGACTGGATGAAGCGCAACGCCGCCACCGCCTCCTATCCATCTTCCGGCGTGGGCGCCTCGGATCACCTGACGGGAGAGATGTTCAAGCTCGCGACAGGGACGGAGATGGCTCATGTGCCGTATTCCGGGGGCGGCCCGGCGATGACGAGCGTGATCGCCGGAACGACGCAGATTTCCTTCCAGAACCTCGGGGCTGTCATTCCCCACATCCAGGATGGAAGGCTGCGCCCGATCCTCATCACCGCCGCCGAGCGCAGCCCCGTGCTGCCCAACCTGCCCACCGCCGTGGAACTGGGGCTGCGCGATTTCGTGGTCTATTCCTGGCAAGGCTTCGGCGGCCCGGCGGGGATGGCCCCTGCCCTGCTGTCCCAGGTGCATGAGGCCGCGGTGGCCGCGCTTCGCAGCCCTGCGGTCGCGCCGCGGCTGACGGAAATGGGCTTCGATGTCGTCGCCAGCAGCCCGCAGGAATTTGCTTCCTTTCAGGAGGCGGAGATCGAGCGCTGGCGCCATGTGGTGAAGGCCGGCCGGATCACGGCGGAATGAGTGAGGCACGATGCTGATCCGGATTATCGGCGCGCATGCCCCTCAGGCGCCGCGGCTGCGTGCCCTGATGGGCGCGGACCATGAGGTGCAGCCCCTGGAGCATCTGCCGGAGGAAGGACCGATCCGCGCCGAGGTGCTCATCACCAACCGCGTGACGGCACAGGAGGCGGCCCGGCTCGAATGCCGCCTCCTGCAGGTTCCCGGTGCCGGGCTGGATGGCATCGCCTTGGAGGCGCTGCCACGGGGCTGCGCCGTCTCAAACGTCTTCGAGCATGAAATTCCCATGGCCGAATACGTGCTCTTCGCCGTCCTGGAGCATGTGCTTCAGCTCGATGCCTTGCCGACGCAGCTGGATGCGAGGAGCTGGCCGGCCGCGCAGCGGAACCGGCCTTTCCACGGTGAGGCCTGCGGCCGGACCATGACCCTGGTGGGCTTCGGCCATATCGGACGGGCGGTCGCCTCCCGCGCGCGGGCGCTGGGGATGCGGATCATAGCCGTGACACGTCGCGGCCAGCCGGATCCGGCGGCGGATCACAGCCTCCCCGTCGCGCGGCTGCGGGACGTGCTGCCCGAGACCGACGTGCTCGTCCTGTGCTGCCCGTTGGACGAGAGCACCCGCGGCCTGATCGGCGAGGCAGAGCTGGCGGCGATGAAGCGCTCCGCCCTGCTGGTGAACGTGGCGCGGGCGGAGGTGGTGGACGAGGAAGCGCTTTTCGGAGCACTTCGGGATCGCCGTATCGCGCGCGCCGCCATCGATGTCTGGTACCGCTATCCCCGGCCAGGCGAGGCCGAGTGCCCGCCTTCCCGCTTCCCCTTCCATGAGCTGCCGAACCTCCGCGCCACGCCGCATATTTCAGGCTGGACAGAGGGGCTGATGGAGCGGCGCTACATCTTCATCGCCGAGAACATCCGGCGATTGGCCGGAGGGATGCCGTTGGAGAACCTGGTGCACCACGCAGGGTAGCGGCGGCGGGAAGCCGCATGGGCCGGCGGCAATGGATACCGCAGCAAGGGGGCGCGTCCCCGGGGCGAGGAAGGGAATGGAACCGGTGCTGATCGAGGCGGAGCGGCTGCGTGCCGAAGTGGATCGGATCCTGCGCGGCGCGGGTAGCAGCGTTGAGGAGGCGGCGATCGTTGCCGATCACCTGATCGAGTCCAACTTGCGCGGCCATGACAGCCACGGCGTCGGGGTGCTGCCTGCCTATGTCCGCAACATCGGCGCTGGCCGCCTGCAACCGAACCGCCATGCTGAGTTCGTGCGGCGTGATTCGACCGTCGCGGTGGTGGATGGCGGCATGGGCTTCGGCCAGGTCGTCGCTCGGGAGGCGACGGACTGGGCCATCGATGCATCCAGGGCGAACGGGCTTGCCCTGCTGGCCCTCCGCAATGTCCACCATATCGGCCGAGTCGGCAGTTATGGCGAGCAGGCGGCAGCGGCCGGGCTCATCATGCTCGCCTTCGTCAATGGCATCTCGGGTGCGCCGCGCGTGGCGCCTCATGGCGGGCGGGAGCCGCGCACGGGCACGAACCCGATCTGCATTGCCGTGCCGCATGGTGACACGCCCATCGTGCTGGACTTCGCCACCAGCCGCATCGCGTTGAACAAGGTGCGCGTCGCGCGCAATGAGGGCCGGCATGTCGCGCCCGGCTCCATCATCACCCATGAGGGCCAGCCATCCACCGATCCGGATGTGCTGTACGGGGACGGGCCGCGCGGCGCGCTCCTGGCGTTCGGGGAGCACAAGGGCTCCGGGCTTTCGCTGATCTGTGAGTTGCTGGGCGGCGCGTTGGCCGGCGGAGGCGCCGCGCAACGCGCCAACGCCGCGGATCCGGCCATCATCAACGGCATGACAGCCATCGTGATCGATCCCGGCAAGGTCGTTGACCTGCCCTGGTTCGCACAGGAGGTGGAGGCGGTGGTCGCGCATATGAAGACCGCAGCCCCTATCGATCCGGACAGGCCGGTGATGGTGGCGGGCGATCCTGAGCGTGCCAGCCGCCGCAAGCGTCTCGCCGAGGGCATTCCCGTGGACGCCACGACATGGCGCGAGATCGGGAAGGCGGCGGCAAGCGTGGGGGTCGCGCTGGAGGCCGCCTGAGGAGACCTGCAAGGGCTGCGCGGCGCGCGGCCCGAACGAAGCGGCGAAACAGCCGCATGGGAGGAAGGACATGAACAGGATGAATCGGCGGTCCGGAGGGCTCACCCGGCGGGGATTGGGAGCGGCGGCCCTCGGCAGTGTTCTTTCGGCACCGGCCCTCGCCCAGCGCGCATGGCCCCTGGAGCGCCCGATCGAGGTGGTGGTGCCCTTCGCCCCCGGGGGCGGCAGTGACATCCTCGCGCGCGCCACCCTTCCCCATGTGCAGAAGCGGCTGCCCGGCGCGAATTTCGTCATCTCCAACCGCCCCGGCGCCTCCGGGCAGACGGGCAACGAATTCGTCTTCAATGCCCGGCCGGATGGCTACCTTCTCACGGTGGTGACCTCCCCCACGCTGGTCACCATCCCGATCGAGCGCCCCGCCCGGTACAGGGTGGGCGAGTTCAGCTTCATCGCGAATGTGGTGGACGATCCGGGCGGGATCTGGGTCCGCCCCGCCTCGCCCTATCGCAGCCTTGCCGACCTGCTGGAGGCGGCGCGCACCAGGCCGGAGGGCGTGTCCTACGGCACCACGGGGGTCGGTTCGGATGACCACCTCCTGATGCTCGACATCGCGCAGAAGGTGCCGGGCACGCGCTTCGTCCACATTCCTTTCAACAGTTCCGCGCCCCTGCAGACCGCGGTGATGGGCGGCCACCTCGATTTCGGCTCCTTCAACATGAGCGAGGGCTATGAGGGGCTGAGTGACGGCCGCTTCCGCTGCCTGGCCCAAGCCGGTGCCCAGCGCTGGGGCAAGGCGTCGGGGGTGCCGACCCTGCAGGAGGCCGGAGTGGCTCTTTCGGGCGGCGGCGCCCAGCGCGGCATCTGCGGCCCGCCAGGCCTGCCCGCCGAGATCCATGGCCGGCTCGTGGAGGCCTTCCGCACGGCCCTGGCGGACCCGGCTTTCCTGGCGGAGGCGGACCGGCTGGGCATGCCGATCCGCTCGATTGTCGGGGACGAGTACCGCGCCTTCACGCTGGCCCGGGAAGCGGAGTTCCGGAAATTGTGGGCGGAGAAGCCCTGGCGCGAGGGGTAAGGCTCCGGGCCGCTCCCGGCCGCCCCCTCGACGGGGTGCCGCGGCAGCCTGTAATCTCCGGTCGTGGCAAGACGACGCACGGCAGCTTCAGATGGCAACGAAGCACCGGCCGGGCGGCGGGCGCCCACCGGGCTGGCGCCGCAGACCGGCCTGGTGGCGGCACCGAAGCTGACGGATCGCGTGGCCGAGGCCATCCAGAGCCACATCGCCGGGAATGGCCTCACCCCCGGCACCCAGCTTCCGACCATTGTGGCCCTCTCCAGCACCTATGGCGTCAGCCCGACCGTGGTGCGGGAAGCACTGGCCCGCCTCCGCTCCGAAGGGATCATCGAGGTGCGGCAGGGATCAGGGGCCTATGTTTCCGCCAACCTGCGCCCCTTCCGCATCGCGGCCGAGGCGGCGAGCGACACGGCCGTGCTGCGTGTCCTGGAACTCCGGCTGGGCCTGGAGACGGAGGCGGCTGCGCTGGCGGCCGCTCGGGCCGGGCGGAAGGAGGTGCAGCAGATCCGGAAGGCGCTACGGAGCTTCGCGCAGCAGGTTGAACACGGTGAGCCCGCCATGGCGGCGGATCTGCAATTCCATCGCTCGGTCGCAGAAGCGGCGGGCAATCCGCTATTCGTGGAATTCCAGACCTTCCTGCAGCAATACCTCACCGACAGCATCGGCGTGTCCCACGGGCTTACGAGCCGTGGAGGGAGAATGGCGGTGGTGCTGGAAGAGCACCGCCGCATCCTCGATGCGATCGCGTCCCACGACGCCGATGCGGCGCGGGACGCGATGCGAGATCACCTGAGGGCCGGCATGGCAAGGGTCATGTCGGCCACCAAGAGTTCCAGCTAACGCAGGATGCGCCAGATCTCCTCTCCACCCAGGTCCTTCGCGCCGTAGCGGCTGATCGCCTCCGGATCGAAGTCGAAGCCGAGCCCTGGCCCCTGGGGCAGGAGCAGGTCGCCCTTGTCCAGCACGAGCTGCGTGTCGATCAGGCGGCGGAAGTTCACCACGTGGTCGTCCGGCATGAACTCGACATAGCTGACGCTCGGCGCGCTGGCCGCGAGATGGATATGCACGTCATGCCAGGCATGGGGCGATGTGGGAACGCCATAGCAGGAAGCCATGGCGGTGATGCGGCGCCATTCGGTGATGCCGCCACAGACGGTCGCGTCCGTCTGCAGGATGGCGGCGGCGCGCTTGTCCAGCAGCTCGCGGAAGCGCCACCGCCCTGCCTCGATTTCGCCGGTGGCGACGGGAATGGGCGTCGCGCGGGCCAGGGCGGCGTGGTTCTCGATGTCGTCCGGAAGGAAGGGTTCCTCGATCCAGTAGGGATTCATCGGCTCGAAGCGGCGGATGAACTGGAGCGCGGTGGGCAGGTCCGGCCAGGCGTTGTTGGCATCCAGCATCAGCTCGATATCCGGCCCAATCGCCTCGCGCGCGGCCTTCAGCCGCGCAGCTTCCTGCGCGGGACTGCGGCCGCGGGCGCCGACCTTGATCTTCACGGCGCGGTGCCCGGCCTCGACGAAGGCGCGCAACTCGTCGCCCAGCTCCTTGTCGCCCTTTCCTGGCCAGTAGTAGCCACCGCTGCCATAGGAAGGCACGCGATCCAGCACGGCGGCACCGAGATAGCGGTACAGCGGCAGGCCGGCGAGACGGGCGTTGAGGTCCCAGATCGCGATGTCGATGGCGCTGAGCGCGCGCATCACGCCGCCGACGCGGCCCAGCAGCAGCGTCTCCTGGTACATGTCCTGCCAGATGCCCTCCACACGATGGGAGTCCTGGCCGATCACCTTATGCGAGAGCCCATCGACCACGGCGTCGAGGAGCAGCCGCCCGGCCTTGTTCACGGCGTAGCAATAGCCAAGCCCGGCCGTTCCGTCTTCCGCCCGCACGCGGACGAGGCAGTATTCCCGTGCCGTGACCTGACGCGTGGAGAAGTTGATGGGCTTGTCGAGCGGGACACGGGCGACGCATACCTCGACGGAGGCAATCTTCGGCATAGACTTCCCCTATTCCACGCGAATGTTCGCGGCGCGAATCAGTTCGGACCACTTCCGGTCCTCCTCGCGCATCAGCTGCGCGAACTCCTCGGGCGGCCTGTTGAGAACGACGGCATCCTGCGAGGTGAAACGTTCCCGCACGGCAGGGTTGGAGAGCGCGCGGGAGATGTCGGCGGCCATGCGCTGCACCATGGGCGGCGGCATGTTGGCCGGACCGATGACGCCGAACCACACATCGGCGTCGTAACCCTGCAGCCCCTGCTCGGCCATGGTCGGCACGTCGGGCAGCATCGTCGAGCGCTGGGTCGTGGTGACGCCGATCGGGCGCAGCGCGCCCGCCCGCACCTGAGCGAGCACCTGGGTTGTCGTCAGCAGGGAGAGAGGAATGACGCCCGCCATCAGATCCGCCATCGCCGGCGCACCGCCGCGATAGGCGACGTGGTTGAGCCGGATTTCAGCGGTACGGGTCAGCAGCTCCATGGCCAGCTGCTGGGCGGAGCCGGGGCCGGGTGAGCCGTAGTCGATCTGCCCGGGCTTTTCCTTCGCCAGGCGGATCAGGTCCTGCAGGTTCCTCGCGGGAAAGCGTGGATTGCTCACGACGATGAAAGGAGAGCGCGCCACGAGGGCGATCGGCGTCACGTCGGTGAGCGGATTATAGGGCAGGTTTGGGTAGAGCGCGCGATTGGTCACGTGGGAGGAAATGGTGAACATCAGCGTCTCGCCGTTCGGCTCGCTCTTCACCAGCGCCTCGGTGGCGATGATTCCGTTGGCACCCCCCCGGTTCTCCACCACGACGGGGACGGACCACATCTTCGCCAGTTCATCGGAGAGCGCGCGGGCGAAGATGTCCGTCGAGCCGCCCGGCGGGAAGCCGACGAGCATGCGCACGGGTCGGCTCACCGGGGATTGCTGCGGCTGGGCTGCTGCGAGCCCCGGTGCCAGGGCGAGAGCCGATGCTGCGAATGCCAGGAGGGCGCGGCGCGCCCTGCCGATGGCTGCTTGGGCCATTCCTGTTTTCCTCCTGCCCAAGGCTCTTTCCCGGCCGGGCCTCGCAAGCTAGAGACCCATTCCCTTCCAAGTCAAATGGTCATCATATGAGTTTGGGCGCAGGTGCCTTGGCAGCGGGGAGGACAGGATGAGCGCAGTGGCAGAGGATGGCCCTCTTCAGGACCCTGCAGCGCTGGCGTCCACTGCCCGGCAGTTGCTGGTCGCGGCCGGCATGACCTCCGAGATGGCGGAGGACGTGGCAGCAGTGCTGCTTGAGGCTGACCTGCTCGGCCATCGTACCCACGGCCTTTCCATGCTGCCCAACTACCTCGAACGGATCGAACGGGGCGCCACCGCCTGCAAGGGCGATCTCGAGGTGCTGGCCGATGGCGGCGCGAGCTTCGCGTGGCGGGCGAATCGCCTGCCCGGAGCCTGGGTCATGCGCCGCGCCATCCGCGAGGTGCTCGCCCGCGTGACGAGCCATCCGGTGATCACAGCGACCATCGCCGACTGCGCCCATATCGGTGCCCTGCAGGCCTATCTGAAGCCGATCACCGACGAGGGGCTTTTCGTCACACTGGCGACGACGGATCCGGGCCTTGCCTCAGTGGCGCCCTTTGGCGGTGCGGAGCCCGTCCTCACCTCCAATCCCGTCGCCTATGGCATCCCGACGCTTGGCGACCCCATCCTGATCGACCACAGCACCTCCGTCGTTTCGAACGGCAGCATCGCGGCATATGCAACGCGGGGTGAACGCACGCCGGGCCCTTGGCTGCTGGACGGGCAAGGACACCCGAGCGACGACCCCGCCTGCCTCGGGCAGGAACCGCCAGGGACGATCGCGCTGCTGGGCGGCCCCGAGTTCGGCTACAAGGGCTTCGGCTTCTCACTGATGGTGGAGGCGCTGAGCCTCGGCCTGTCCGGTCACGGACGCAGCACTGCGCCGTCACGTGGCGGCCAGGGTGTCTTCCTGCAGGTGATCGATCCTGCCGCCTTCGCAGGGCGCGAAGCCTTCCTGCGCGAGACCACCGCCCTGGCCGAGCGTTGCCGTGCCAGCCGCCCGCGCGCCGGCGGCCCGCCCGTGCGCCTGCCAGGCGAACGCGCCCTGGCCAACCGCGCCCGCCACCTGGCCGAGGGACTGCCCTATTCCAGGCAGGTGCTGGACTCGATCACGGATTGGGCACGCCGCCTGGGCGTGGAGAAGGGCTTGTAACGGCCCGGTCCGCGACGCGAACGCCTCCCTGCCCTGCCTCTTCAGCCCATATCAGTTTCCGGAAGCTGCCAGACCATGAAGATCACCGGCATCCAGTCCATTGTCGTGAACGCGCAGATGCGAAACTGGGTCTTCGTGAAGGTCCTGACGGACCAGGACGGCCTTTATGGCTGGGGCGAGGCCACGCTGAACTGGAAGACCCGCGCCGTGACCGGTGCGGTGGAGGATCTCGCTCCCCTCCTGATCGGGCGGGACCCGCGGGACATCGCGCAGGCCTGCCGCATCATGCAGAAGCACAGCTATTACCGGCTGGGCATCATCGGCATGACCGCGATCAGCGGGATCGAGCACGCCTTGTGGGACATCGCCGGCAAGGCGCTCGGCGTGCCCGTATGGCGGCTCCTGGGAGGGCGGGTCCGGGACAAGGTCCGGCTCTACACCCATCTCGGCCTTGGCGACATGAGCGCCGTGTACGAAACCTTCGACGCTGGCCGGCTGACCGAACGGGCACAGGCCGTGCTCGAGGCCGGCTACGACGCGTTGAAGGTCGTCTTCATCCCCTATGTGGGCGGCACCGCCCCGCCCGCCGCCATCCGGCATGTCGAGCGCCTCGGCCGCGTCCTGCGCGATGCCGTGGGCGAGGATACGGAGGTCATGGTGGATTTCCATGGCCGTCCCGCCACGGTCTCTGCCGCGCTCGGCTTCATCCGCGCCCTGGAACCGCTCGCCCCGATGTTCTGCGAGGAGCCGGTCCAGCCCGGCGACACGGAGGGGCTCGTGCAGATCGTAGCGCAGTCCCGCAGCCCCATCGCAACCGGCGAGCGCCTGGTGGGGGTTCGTGAATTCGCCGATCTGCTTCAGCACCGGGCCACGCATATCCTGCAGCCCGATCTCAACCATTGCGGCGGCCTGCTGGAGGCGCAGAAGATCGCCGCCTTCGCCGAGGTGGCGCAGGTAGGCATCGCTCCTCACAACCCCAACGGCCCCCTCGCCGGCATCGCCGCGCTGCACTACGCCGTGGCGACGCCGAACTTCGTGATCCAGGAGGCCATGCCAGGCTCCGTGCCCTGGTACCACGATGTGGTGCGCCAGCCCGTGCAGCGGGAGGGCGGCTTCTGGCCTGTTCCGGAGTTGCCTGGCTTCGGTGTCGAGGTGGATGAAAAGGAGGCGGCGAAGCACCCCTTTCAGCAGGAGGTGCTGCATACGCGCAATGCCATGCTGGAGGACGGCACGGTGGTGGATTGGTGAAAGGGCCAGCCATGGAGGATTCTTCCGTCACGCTGGAGGTGGATGCGCGCGGCATTGCGACGCTGACACTCAACCGGCCAGAGATCGGCAATGCCTATGATGGCAATCTGCTGAGGCGCTTCGTCTTCCTGCTGGACAGCCTGGCCAGCCATCCGGGCCTCCGTGCCGTCATCATTCGAGGGGCGGGCCGGCACTTTCAATGTGGGGCGGATCTCGGCTGGATGGCGGAGATCGCCCAGCAGCCGCCCGAGCTGGCACGGGAGGCTTCCCGTGCCAGCGTCACAGCCTTCCGGCGCCTGAACGAGTTCCCTCTTCCCACCATGGCCCTGGTCCAGGGCGCATGCTTTGGCGGCGGATGCGGATTGCTCTGCTGTGTGGACGTGGCGCTTGCCGTTCCAGGCGCCGTCTTCGGGCTCACGGAAGTGCGCGTCGGTGTCGCTCCCACTCCGATCTCAACGCAGCTGGTACAGACTCTGGGCCTTCACAAGGCGCGCCGCTATGCCCTGACAGGCGAGCGCTTCGATGCAGCGACCGCTCTCGCCATCGGCCTGGTCCACGAGGTTGTGCCGGCGGACGACATCGAGGCACGGCTGGAAGCCCTGGTCGCGGCTTTTCTTGCCGCTGCGCCACAGGCATCAGCCGTGACGAAGCACTCCCTTCTCCGCGCCAACCGCCTGCTGCTGACGGATGAGGAAGCGGACACTCTGGCCGAGGAGTCCTGGAGGCAGCGCGCGAGTGATGAAGGAAAGGAGGGACTTCGGGCCTTTCGAGAAAAGAGGCGCCCCCTCTGGCAGCCATAGCTGGCAATTCCTGGCGGCCAGGGCCAAGCCAGGCTTCCATCCGGGTCAACCAGTGGGCCGATCAGCCCCATCTCTGAAATAGGAAATTAGGCGCTTCCCGCGAATCGTGTGTTCTGTTTATGTTCCTCAAGATGTGGCCCCCCTTCGCCCATCCTCCTGCCCCGCAACCGCACGGATCCAAGATCCTGGCTGAGTTGCGGGCCCATGTCGCCCGCCTGGAGCGAGCCGATCCGGCCCTGCGCGAACAGGAATGGCATCCGTTCGGCCATGCTGGTGTTGATGCTGCCCTCCCGGGCGGCGGCCTGATGCTGGGAGCCCTGCACGAGGTCGCAGGGACCGGCCCGGACATGGAGCATGCCGCAGCAGCGGCCCTGTTCGTGGCGGGCTGCCTCGCCCGCCTGCCGGGCACGGTGCTCTGGGTGCTGGAGCGCTCCGACCTCTTCGCACCCGGCCTTGCCGCCGTCGGCCTGCATCCCGCGCGCGTGCTCTATGCCGAGGCGGGCAAGGCCGCGACCGTGCTCCTCGTCATGGAGGAAGGCCTTCGCGAGGCGGGCCTGGCGGGTGTCGTGGGCGAGGTCTCCGGCAGGCTCACGCTGACTGCCTCCCGGCGCCTGCAACTCGCCGCCGAGCGCTCGGGCGTCACCGCTTTCGCGATCCGCCGCCCGCGCCGCCATGATGATTCCACCCTGCTTGAGCCCTGCGCGGCTGTCACCCGATGGCAGGTCGCCTCGCTGCCGAGCGGCCCACCCCTTCCGGCCGCCCCCGACGTGCCCGGCCTCGCCCGGGCGAGGTGGCGGCTGGAACTGGTGCGGTGCCGTGGCGGAGAGGCGGCGTCCTGGGTGGTGGAGGCGTGCGATGCGCAGGGTCGTCTCGGTGTGGTTCCCGACCTTGCCGACCGACAGGCTGCGCCGGGGCCCCGGCGCGCCTCCGCCTGAGATGCCCCTGGTCACGCGTGCCCTGGACGGTGGACGGCAGGTGGTCGCGTCTGCCGATCAAGCCGCCCTCTCCCTCGGCCTGGCCCCCGGCCTTTCGCTCGCGGAGGCGCGCGCCCGCGTGCCGGAGCTCCGCGTCCATGAGGCCGATCCCGAGGGCGACGCGGCAGCCCTGCGCCATCTCGCGACCTGGGCAAGCCGCTATGCGCCGCTGGTCGCTCCCGACCCGCCGGATGGCCTGTTGCTCGACATGACCGGAGGCACCCATCTGCACGGCGGCGAGGCGGCCCTCCTGGACGACCTTCTCGAACGGCTGGGCCGCTCAGGGCTGACGGTGCGCGCTGCCATGGCGAGCACGATCGGGGTTGCCCATGCCCTGGCCCGCTTTGGCCCCGCGGACAGGGAAGTCGTGGCGCCCGGCGATGAGGTGTCCCGTCTGGCCGACCTGTCCCCGAGCGCTCTCCGGATCGCGCCCGACATCGTCCGTGGCCTCCTCGTGCTTGGCTTCGAGACGGTGGGGCAGCTCATGCGTGTTCCTCGGGCGCCGCTTGCCCGGCGCTTCGGGCCCGAGCTCCTGGCACGGCTGGATGCGGCGCTTGGCCGCCGTTTCGAGCCGCTGGAACCTTGGTTTGCGCCCGAAGCCATCCAGCACAGGCTTGCTTTCGTCGAACCGCTGCTGACCGCCACAGCGCTCGGCATCGCCCTCGACCGCCTGCTCTCCATCGTCTGCCCCGCCCTGGAGGCGGCGGGCATGGGCGCCCGCACGGTCGATGCTCTGTTCGAGCGGGTGGACGCCACCGTGCAGGCCGTGCGCATCGGCACCGCCCGGCCGAGCCGCGACCCTGGCCACCTCGGGCGCATGCTCCGGGACCGGCTGGAGCGGGTGGAGCCGGGCTTCGGGATTGAGGCCGTGCGGCTGGTCGTTCGCGTCGCCGAGCCGCTCGCCTGGTCGCAGGCCGCAGCCGTCCCGGGCGAAGCTCCAGTCCTCGACGTCTCGGCCCTGGTGGATCGCCTCGGCAACTGGCTCGGCAGCGACCGGGTGTTCCGCGCCGTGCCGGTCGAGAGCCGGGTGCCCGAGCGGTCGTTTCGCCGTGCGCCTCCGCTCTGGTCTGCCCCCAACCTGTCCTGGCCCGAGGCGCTGCCCCGGCCCGTGCGGCTGATCACCCCGCCGCAACCGGTCGAGGCCATTGCCGCCCTGCCGGACCGCCCGCCCGCCGCCTTCACCTGGCGCCGCGTCCGCCGCCGCATCCGCCATGCCGACGGTCCTGAGCGCGTCACCGGCGAGTGGTGGCGGCGCGAGGCCGAGATGCGTGCGGTGCGCGACTACTGGGCCGTCGAGGATGAGGAGGGGCGCCGCTACTGGCTGTTCCGCCGCGGCGACGGCGAGGACCCGGCAACCGGCGACCTCGGCTGGTTCCTCCACGGCCTGTTCTGACCCCTCACCACGAGCATGGATGCCCCCCGTATGCCCGACGACGTGCTGCGCCCCGCGACCGAGGATGAGATCGCGGAATCGCTCGCCTACGGTCTCCAATATGACGGTCGCCGCCGCGTCCACCACGCTGACACCGCCATGGCCCGGATCACCGCCGAGCGCCTCGTGCGCCAACTCCAGGAGAGTGGCTTCGTGCTGATGAAGCGCCCGGCCGCGGCGGCGCCCAGCACCACCGGCCACATCCGCCGCTCCTGACCCCATGGCCTCGGCTCCCTATGCCGAGCTGCAGGTCACGACGAACTACTCCTTCCTGCGCGGCGCCAGCCACCCGCAGGAGCTGTTCGCCGCCGCCGCCGCGCTCGGCCTCCCCGCCCTCGGCGTCGCGGATCACAACAGCGTCGCGGGGATCGTCCGCTGCTGGGACGCCGCCAGGACGACGGGCGTCCGCCTCGTCGCGGGCTGTCGCGTTGACCTGAACTGCGGCGCCTCCCTGCTGCTCTATCCGAAGGACCGCCCGGGCTGGTCGCGCCTGACGCGCCTCCTCACCCTCGGCAAGCTCCGAGCCGGGCATCGCGGCTTCGACGTCGGGTGGCCGGATGTGGCGTCGCATGCCGAGGGCCTGCTCGCCGTCCTCGTGCCCGGCGAGGCGGATGGGGAGGACGAGCTCGCGCCTCGATTGTCTCGCCTGCGGGAGACCTTCCGTGGCCGGGCCTACGCCGCCCTGACGCCCAGGCGCCGCCCAGGTGACGCCGTTCGCCTGCACCGGGTCGCGGAGCTCGCGCGGGCCGCGCGGGTCGCCCCGCTCGCGACCGGCGATGTCCTCTACCACGCCCCGGAACGCCGGATCCTGCAGGACGTGCTCTCCTGCGTCCGCGAGGGCTGCACCATCGACGCGGCGGGCCTGCGCCTCCGGGGCGAGGCCGACCGGCAGCTGCGCCACCCCGCCGAGATGGCACGCCTGCTCTCACGCCATCCCGAGGCGGTCGCCCGCAGCCTCGAGGTGGTGGAGCGCTGCACCTTCGACCTCGGCGAGATCTGCTATCAGTACCCGGACGAGACGGAGGTGCCCGGCGAGACCGCCCAGGACGCCTTGGAGCGCCTGACCTGGGCCGGGGCGGGCATGCGCTATCCTGAGGGCGTGCCCGGCGACGTCGCGGCCCAGCTGCGGCACGAACTGTCGCTCATCGCGAGCCTGGAATACGCACCGTACTTCCTGACCGTGAACTCCATCGTCCGCTACGCCCGCTCGAAGGAGATCCTTTGCCAGGGCCGGGGCTCCGCCGCCAACTCCGCCGTCTGCTACGTCCTTGGCATCACCAGCATCGACCCGACGCGCTCGGGCCTGCTTTTTGAGCGCTTCGTCTCGGCCGAGAGGAAGGAGCCGCCCGACATCGACGTGGACTTCGAGGCCGAGCGGCGCGAGGAGGTCATCCAGTGGGTCTACGACCACTATGGCCGCGACCGCGCCGCCCTCTGCTGCACGGTGATGCGCTACCGCGCCCGGGGCGCCGTGCGCGACGTGGGCAAGGTGCTCGGCCTGCCCGAGGACGTCACCGGCGCCTTGGCATCCCAGGTCTGGGGGTGGAGCGAGGAGGGCGTGCAGGATGAGCACGCGGCGGAGCTGAACCTCGACCCGGGCGACCGCCGCATCCGGCTCACCCTTGAGCTCGCGCGCCAGCTCATCGGCTTTCCGCGCCAGCTCGGGACGCACCCCGGCGGCTTCGTGCTCACCCGCGACCGGCTGGACGACCTCGTTCCGATCATGCCCACCGCCATGGCAAACCGCGCCGTGGTCGAGTGGGATAAGGACGACATCGACCTCTTGCGCATGATGAAGGTCGATGTCCTCGGCCTTGGCATGCTCGGCTGCCTGCGGCGGACCTTCGGGCTGCTCGCGCAGCATCGGGGTCTGCACCTGACCATGGCGGACATCCCACCCGAGGATCCGGCTACCTACGCGATGATCCGGCGAGCCGACACGCTGGGCACGTTCCAGATCGAGAGCAGGGCGCAGATGGCGATGCTGCCCCGGATGAAGCCCAGGACCTTCTACGACCTTGTCATCGAGGTGGCCGTCGTCCGGCCCGGTCCCATCCAGGGCGACATGGTCCACCCCTATCTACGGCGCCGGGAGGAAAAGGAGCCGGTCACCTATCCGACGCCGGAGCTGGAGCGCGTGCTCTCGAAGACCTTGGGCGTGCCCCTTTTTCAGGAGCAGGCGATGCAGGTCGCCATCGTCTGTGCGGGCTTCACCCCAGGTGAGGCCGACAATCTCCGGAGGGCGATGGCGACCTTCAAGTTCACCGGCGGGGTCAGCGCCTTCAAGGAGAAGCTCGTCTCGGGGATGGTCGCCCGCGGCTACGATCAGGCGTTCGCCGAGCGCACCTTCAGCCAGATCGAGGGCTTCGGGAGCTACGGCTTCCCGGAGAGCCACGCGGCCAGCTTCGCCCTCATCGCCTACGCCTCCTCCTGGCTGAAGTGCCACCACCCCGATGCCTTCTGCGCGGGGCTGCTGAACAGCCAGCCCATGGGCTTCTACGCCCCAGCGCAGGTTGTCCGCGACGCGCGCGAGCACGGCGTCGAGGTGCGGCCGGTCTGCGTCAACCGAAGCAGCTGGGACTGCACTCTGGAGCCGACAGTCGGGCGGCACCTTGCGGTCCGCCTCGGCCTGCGCATGGCGCGCGGGCTGGACGTCGCTCACGGCGAGGCCCTCGTGGCCCGGCGCGGCGGGACGCCCTATCGCTCGCCCGAGGAGATCCAGCGCCGGGCGCGGATCCCCGTCGCCGCGCTCCGGCACCTGGCCGAGGCAGATGCCTTCCTCGGCCTTGGCCTCGGGCGCCGTGAGGCATTGTGGGCCATACGCGGCCTCGCAGATGGCGAGTTGCCCCTCTTTGCCGCCATCGACCAGGGCGGCCTTCCGGCACCCGAGGCGACTGAGCCAGAGGTGCTGCTGGCCGACATGGCTGAGGGACGGAAGGTGGTGGAGGACTACCGCAAGGTCGGGCTCTCCTTGCGGCAGCATCCGGTGGCCTTCCTTCGGGAGGAGTTGTCCCGGGCCGGGATGGTCGCCTGCGGCAGCCTGGCATCCCTGCGGAGCGGGCGGCGCGTAACGGTGGCCGGGCTGGTGCTGGTCCGGCAAAAGCCCGGCAGCGCCAAGGGCGTCATGTTCATCACCATCGAGGACGAGACGGGCGTGGGCAACCTGATCGTCTGGCCGAAGCTCTTCGAGGCACAGCGGCGCCTCGTCCTGTCGGCGGGGATGGTCGCCTGCCGCGGGCGGGTGCAGTCCGAGGATGGGGTGACCCACCTCATCGCAGAGCAGCTGACGGACCTGACGCCGCTGCTGAACAGCGTGGGCCGACGGGGCGAGGCGTTCCCGCTGCCGCATGGCCGCGGCGACGAGGCCCATCATGGTGGTGGGCCGGATCACCGGGAGCAGGAAGGATTGGCTGGCCGCAAGGCGAGGGACATCTACATCCCTGACTTGCGGCTGGGTTCGGGCATCAAGGTGCCAACGCGGGATTTCCGTTAGGGTGCGGCCCCAATCAGCACCGGAATGCGATGCGCGCGGCGCTCGCGAGGGTAGGCGCGACGTTGGCTGCGAACTTGTCCTAGCGGGTGCCGGCGCGGGAGGCCCTTCAGGCGGCAGATTGCGGCCCCGATGCGCCAACGCGACCTCGGGGCGCAAACGCAAGCCTTGTCGAGCACTACAGTCTGTCCGCCGCGCCTCGGGAAAATTCGACGACGCGCCACCTAGGCAATGACCGGTCCCGGCGGCACAATCCTGCAGCAGTCCAGTGCATGAATTAAATGTCCGGGAGAAACGGCACCGATGGCCATGTCTTCGTACGCCCAATGTGGGCAAGACATACTTGCCCAGTTCCTGCTACGCCGAAGCGGCACAATTCCGGACTGGAAATCTCACAAAGGGCGCTATGTCGACATCGGATCCAACGACCCCGTGCGGGGATCCAATACTTACGCCTTCTACAAGATTGGGTGGAGCGGCCTGTGCATCGACGCGAACCCCGATCTCGCTGACAACTTCCGCAAGCTCCGCCCCAATGACACGGTTCTCTCCTGCGGTGTCGGGAAGGAGGAGGGAACGCTCCAGTTCTATCGCTTTACGACCGCACAACATAACACTTTCGACCCCGGACGCGCGCGCAAGAACCCGGACAAGGTCCATTCCGTCATCGATGTGCCGGTACGCACTCTCACCTCGATATTGGACGAACACCTGGGTGATGACCGCCGGATTGATCTTCTCTCGATCGACGCCGAGAATTACGAGCTGAACATTCTCTCCTCGACGGATTTCGGGCGCTACCGCCCCACCTTGATCGTTTTCGAGAGCTTCGGCTCCATACGGCAAGGTCTCGAGCGGCCAGAAGTTCGGTTGCTGGAGCAGGCCGGTTATGAACTCGTGGCGAATACCGGACACGACATCTTCATGATCGACCGCAAGCCCTGATCGCGGGGGCCAGCAACTGATGACGGCCAGGAGCAGGACGGCACGGAACAGCGTGGCGCCGGAATATACGTTCATTTTCGGCCGACTGCCAGGGCGGTGCCTCCCGGGCCTTGCCTCGGCCCTGGCCCTGGCCCTGACAGATGTGCCCCGACAGCCCAGCCTGCCCCTTCCAGTCGAGCACCCTCCCGCATGTAGGCTCGCAGGAAGTCTGCGCGGGGCTTACGCCCAATCTCCCTATCGCCGAACGCTTGAACGACGCGGGTCCAATGCCGATCCAAGGCCTGGCCGACATGGCCAGGCAGGATCGTGCGGCCCCGCCGGGTCAGTAGCGCATCCGCGTGGAGAAAACCCTCGTCCCAACTGACCGCCAGATCCTCGGCCCGCCCGATCTGCTCAACCAGGCCGGAATATTTGGGGCGAGCGGGAAGCGCCACGAGAGCGCCAGGCGTGCCGTAGGCGGCAGCCGTGACATACCCGTGCAGCGACCCACCCAGGTAGCAGGCAGAGAAAGCAATGGCGGCCGCCAGCTCACGCAGGCTGACGGCGTCGTCCAGCAGGATATGCGGAACGGTCAGTTGCTCCGACAGCGCCCGCAGCACCGGCAGATCACCCAGCACGGGCCCCAACACCAGCAGCAAGGGAAGAACCTGATGCCGTCGGGCGAGGTCGTCCAGCCTGCGGGCGAATGTTCCCACATCGATCGATGCGAGGGAACGGGCGCGAACATGGAGCGCGAGGCAGGCCGTGTCCCCCGCGAGATGCTTGCGGGCGAGGAAGTTCCGGAAAACTTCCCTCAGCCCCGCAAGAGGCCAGAGCTTCGGCAGGTCCAGGGCGGTATCGGGGACGACCTCGATCGCCAGTTCCTCCGCGTCAAGAAGGCGGGCGGTTCCGCAATCCCGCACGGCAAGGTAGCTCGCGGCCCTCAACGCGGGGGTCACCAGCGCCTCGCGACGCGCCGCCGAGAAAGGGTGTGGAGCGCCCGGCGCGTTCCAGACCACGGGCACATCCAGCACGGCACCGGCCAGCGTCGCCCCCATCCAGAGCGACGGGTAGGCATGGCCCGCCACGCCGGCCCGCTGATAGGGCGGCAATGTATCCGCCGATCGCCCGATGATGATGTATCCGCCGCCGATGAGGACTCCTTGCGCATCGGTCGAGGTCATGGCCGCCGCTTCGATAGGGCGCGGCGCATCGGAATACCCGGCCAGGTTCGCTGTGGGCGAGACGGGGACGACCTTGATCCCCGCTGCGTTCAGCCGATGGGCTGCAACGAGGGGGAAGAGCAAGTCACCGTAATTCGCAACATCGAACGTGCCAGTGACGAGGACGCGCCGCGGGGACTCCAACTCAGCCATGCAGGATGTACCAGCGGCGCGGGCCGAAGGCGGAGTGATAGGGCGGGTCTAGGATTGTTACTTCGGAGCGTCCCGCATCCCTGAAGGCGTGCAGCAGGCTGTCTTCCGTGAACCAGAAGCCTTCCGGATCGGCGGCCGAGGACCAGGCCTGGCCAGTCTCGCGGCAGAGCGCACCCTCATAGCCATCCACTGCCGGAGCAGGACGAAAGCGCCAGGCCCGGTCCGCCGGAATGCATGTGCTGTCGTAAAGCTCCGTGTCGATCACGAGAGGCCGGCCAGCCGAGCGTCGCAGCAAGGCCAGTTGGTCCGACAGCGGCAGATGGTAGAGGACACCGACAGCCAGAACGACATCGAATTCATGCAGCCGGTCGAAGTCGCGCAGGTCCGTCGTGATGCTGGTGATCCGGTCGCCCGCAGGGGTGTCGGGGGCACCGGCGGCCCGCGCATCCTCACCGGCGAGCGTCCAGCGTGGGCGCGCATCGATCGCCGTGACCGCATAGCCCAGGCGACTGGCGATGCGGGAGAACTGACCAGCCCCCGCGCCGAGGTCAACCAGGGTCGCCCCGGGCCGTGGCGGCAGGATAACACGCAGGATGTGCCGGAAGGTCTTCAGGCGCAGGCTGAGATGCGCCGCGGCCGGGAAAGGCTCGCCTGGCTGGCGTGGAACATCCGCAAAGGGCGCAGTCAGGCGCTTGATCGCCAAGCCGGTACTTGTTGCGGTCACTCGACGGCCTCCCCCGCCAGACCACCTTCCTGGACGTTGCCAGTCAGCGGGTCGAACAGCCAGCCTGTCTCCCGGACGGGAAGCAGCGGCTTGCGGCGCAGCCGGAAATACTCACGCGCCAGCAGCTTCCCGGCCTCCACCGCGCGGTTGGGTGCGTTGCTGATCGTGCCACCATGAATCTGGTGATAGGTCGCCTCGCGTTGCACACGGATCAGCTTCGCATCGGGCAGGGCACAGGCGCGGATGAAGGTGTCGGGGTTCACGGCGCCGCCCCCAGGACCGACAAAGGCTTCATCGTAGCCCCCAAGTTCCTCCCACAAGGCACGCCGCATGAAGAGTGCGTTGCTCTCCAGCATCGGCCCGTCCACGCCGCTGCGCCAGACCGGCGTCGCGATATCCGGCAGCCGCGAGGCGCTCGCAGGCCAGCCGATGGAGGCAAGGAGACGATCCTCCTCCGCCGCGTCATAGCCATTGAGGATGCTCGCATATTGAACATCCGGACCGAGATGGAAGCTACTGGTCGCAACGACAGCGCGCGGATACAGCGCGGCGGCGCGGGCACAGGCATCGATGAGGCCCGGCGAAGCCAGTCGGGCCCCATCGATCCACACGCCGACAAGTTCGCCTCGCGCTCGGGCCAGGCCAAAATTGATGGCGGCTGCCGGCGAGGGTGTCGGGTCGGGGAAGATGTGGAGATGCACCGTCCCGCTCGTCTCCGGCAGGTCGGCTGCGGTGGGTGGCGTGCGCGAGCCGTTGTCCACCACGATCACCTCGCAGCGCCCTGCGGGGCAGTTGCGCT
Source organism: Pararoseomonas baculiformis (assembly GCF_017813395.1). Classification (GTDB taxonomy): domain Bacteria; phylum Pseudomonadota; class Alphaproteobacteria; order Acetobacterales; family Acetobacteraceae; genus Roseomonas; species Roseomonas baculiformis. The sequence continues at coordinate 196,973 of NZ_JAGIZB010000007.1, forward strand.
GGTACTCCGGCGAGAGGGAGTGAAGGGTGCGGGGCAGCTCGCGCGCCATCTCGTAGGAAATCAGGACGATGCTGATCTCGGGCGTCACGCGGCGTTGGTCCCAAGGTCCATGACGACATCCCGTGATGCATCGAAGAGCCATCCCGTGTCACGCACCGCGCGCATCGGCCGCTTCCTGATGCGATAGTACTGCTTGCTGCCGAGCTTCAGCAGCGATGCGGCCCGGCCGTCGCCCGCGGTGGTGGTACCTCCGTGGAGCTGGTGGAACGTCCCCTCCCCCAGCACGCGGATCAGCTGCGTGCCCGGCGCCTCGCAGGCACGGATGAAAAGATCGGGGTTGACGGCACCGCCTCCCGCACCCCGGAAGGCCTCGTCATAGCCGCCGAGCTCCCTCCAGAGCGCGCGTGACATGAAGATGGCGTTGCTCTCGAGCATGGGGGCCCGCGGGTCTGGCAACTCGGCGGTGGCGATGCGCGGCAGTGCCGCCGCGCCCGCCGGCCAGCCGATGGAGGCCAGCAAGGCGTCTTCGGCCGCTTCGTCATAGGAGGTTCCGGCACGGTGGTGCAGCGCCGGGCCAAGATGCCAGTTGAAGGTCGCCACCACGGCGCGGGGATGCAGGGCGGCTGCGCGGCGGCAGGCATGGAGCAGCCCTGGCGATGCAAGGCGGGCGCCGTCGATCCACACCCCGACCAGCTCGCCCCGCGCCCTCGCCAGGCCGTCATTGATGGCGGCAACCGGAGACGGCGTGGGGTCCGGATAGAGGTGGACCGAGAGATCGAGCCCCAGCCTCTCGAAGGCGGCGGCATCGGGCAAGCGGGCCGATCCGTTGTCCACCAGGATCACCTCGTAGTCCCCGCGCGCCATGTGCCGCTGATAGGCAGGCGAAAGGGAAAGCAGGGTGCGCGGGAGGGCACGGGTCATCTCATAGGAAATGACGACGATGCTGAGGCCCGGCGCCACCCGCTTCAGCCCGCCACGATGCCGGCATCCGCCAGCGCCCCGACGAACCCGTCTATGCTCGGGTTGGCGAACAGCATGTTGGGATCCAGCTCGATGGAGAATTCCTCCTCCATGACACCGACCATGATCACCACCTCGGCGGAATCGATGCCAACGACATCGAAGCGATCAGTGCGCGAGATGGCGCTTGCGGGGCGATCGATCACGGCCGCGATGTAGTTCGCGATCCAGGCCTCGGCCGCCGCCCGACTCAACCCCGTGCCATCACTCATCGACATTTCCAAAGGATCTGCTCCTCAACTCCAGGGGAAGGGTTCGCAGGCGGCGAAAGCTCGGATGGTCCTGCCATTCCGGTTGCGCGGCAAGCGATGGCACCGCGACGGCAGCGATACGGGAAGCGAGGAGGCGGCCTTCCATCTGGGCGATCACTCCTCCCAGGCAGGCATGCGCCCCGGCCGCGAAGGCCAGGCTGGGCGGCCCGCCGCGGCCAGGGGCGAAGCGTTCGGGTTGCCCGAAGGCCGAGGGGTCATGATGGGCATCCTCGATTTCCGGGATCGCGAGGACGCCGGCCGGCAGTTCGGTCCCGCCGAACTCCGTCGGCTCTTCCAGGCGCCGCGCCGTCGCGCGCCGCAGGGGCGGCGCATAGCGCAGCACCTCATCCAGAAAGGAGCGCATCCCGGCGGGGTCCTTGCGAAGCCGTTCCGCCCGCCCTTCCGTCGAAAGGAACAGCAGGGTGCTCCCGAGGAAGCCTGCGGTGGTCTCTATTCCCGTCAGGATCAGCGTGAAGATGCAGGCGGCGAGCATGCGCTCGTCGAGCTGGAAGGCGTCGTCGTTCAGGCGCACCAGGCGGGCCAGCCCCCCTTCGCCCTGCCGCCGCGCCGCCGCGATTTCCTGGAGCAGGACGCTCTCCACCGCTGCGGCCTGGCGCTGCAGCGCGTCGTAGACCCGCAGCGGCAGGCCACGCCGCCAACCATCCACCACGCCCTGCCCATCCCGCCGCAGGACGACGATGGTTTCCTCCGACAGGTCCAGCGCCCGTCCCATCACCAGGACAGGCAGGCGCGTGCCCAGCGCGGGCATGGCGTCGAACGGCCCCTTATCGACAAGCGGTTCCAGGAGCTCGTCCACGATCCGGCCCACGGCTTCCTCGCCGAACCGATCGGCAAGAACCCCGATCCCGCGCCGGAGGAAATGGCGGACAGAGGTGTGGACGGGTGCGTTCCGGAAGAACGCCATGCCGGCCAGCAGGGAGACAAGGCTCCCGTAATCGCGGCCGGCGCGAAGCGCGATGCGCTCGATGCCCGGATGCACCTCCACGGCGCTGGCGGACGGTGAGCGCAGGAGCTGCGCCACATCGGCATACCGGGTGAGGATGAAGGCCTGCTCCGCCTCGCTCCAGGCGGGTGGACCATGCCGCTGCGCGATCCAGGAAGGCATGGCGGCGATGGGGCCGGGCGGGCTTCCCTCCATCGCGTCAGGTCCAGGGCACAAGGGAAAGGCGATGGTCGAGCAAGGCCGCGCGTGCGGCACCGCGCTGGACCTTGCCGCTGGTCGTGCGCGGCAGGGCACCGGAGGCGACGAGGTGGATGGCAGCCGGCTGGAACCCATGCGCCTCCGCGATCCTGGACCTCAGCCCGGCGGCGATCCCGGCGGGCAGCCCCGCCCGGGCCACCCCACGCTCCAACTCGCAGAGGACAACCATCTCCTCCTTCTCCGCCCCCTCCACCGCAACCACCGCGGCGGCGGCGAAGTCGGCCGCGGCGGGTTGCTCCATCACGGTGCGCTCCACATCCTCGGCATAGATGTTCGCACCGCGCAGGATGATCATGTCCTTCAGCCGGCCCACCACGAACAGCCGGTTGTCCTCCACCACGCCCGCATCGCCGGTGCGCAAATACGAGGTGCCATCGATCCGGACGAGCCGCTCCCCATAGGGCTGAAGGTTGCCAGCCGCCCCAGGGGCCCACAGGCCGGGACTGACATGTGGGCCTGCGACGCAGATTTCGCCGATCCTGCCTTCGGGCAGCGGTTGCCGGGTCACCCGGTCGATCACGGCGATGCTGGACGGGTCCCATGCATGGCCACAGGAAACGGCAGGCTGGTGCGCCGATGCGTTGGTGGTGAGATCCGCGAAACCTGCGCGCTCGAAGCTGCGGGCCTCGACGCCGGAGCAGGCCTGTGGGCCGGCGACGAAGAGCGTTGCTTCGGCCAGGCCATAGCAGGGATAGAGCGCTTCCGGCCGGAACCCCGCATGCGCGAAGCGGGCCGCGAAGCGCTCCATGGTACGGGGGCGCACCGGCTCCGATCCGCAGAAGGCGAGCTTCCAACGGGACAGATCGACCCCCGCTAGCTGCGCGTCGGTGACATGGCGGGCACACATCTCATAGGCGAAGTTCGGAGCGCCGCTGGTCGTGGCGCCATGATGGCTGATGGCGCGCAGCCAACGCGCCGGGCGCTGAAGGAAGTCCACCGGCGAGAAAAGGACGCACCGTCCGCAAAGAAAGAGCGGCTGGAGGATGGAGCCGATCAGCCCCATGTCATGGTGAAGGGGCAGCCAGCTGACGACGACCGTATCCGCGTCATGCGCGAAGGCCGCACTGATCATGCGCTGGTTGGCCATGATGTTGCGATGGGTCACCACCACGCCCTTGGGGGTGCTGGTGGAGCCCGACGTGTACTGGATGAAGGCCGGGCTGTCCGGCTCGGGCTCCTCGATGGCCGCGGGCGAAGCCGCCAGCGCCTCGGCAGCGGGGATGAAGCCGCCGCCACGGGCCGGACGGAGCATGGCCAGGACCGCTTCGTCCTCCGGGCGCTCATTCGACAGGATGGCGGATGGCCGGGCGCTCGCGGCGATGGCGCGGATGCGGTCCCCGCCCTGGCGCCGCCAGACCGCGGGCACCGGCACGGCATAGACGCCCGCATAGAGGCAGCCCATGAACAAGCGGATGAAATCAAGGCCAGGCGGGCAGGCGAGGAGTACGGACTGCCCCGCAAGGCCGCCCCCCATCAGCCGGGCCGCAACCCGGCGCGCCGCATTGTCCAGCTCGGCATAGGTGAGGCCATCGGCCGGTGTCTCGCCACGGGCGAGAAAGGTCATGGCCGGCCGGTCGGGCCAGCGAAGGGCGTGGTCCCTGAGAACCCCCACCATCGTGCCTGCGGATGGGTCCTGCCCGCTCATGCCGCGCTGCCGCCTGCAAGCCTGGGGCGGCGAGCGGCGAAGCACGTCCAGGGCCGCATAGCCCAGTCCTGCCCGCCTGGCCTCGCCATGGCCCGGCCGGCAAGATGGCGAAGCAGGCCTTCGCGCATCGGCCGCCGGCTAGCTGGGTTTTCCAGTACCTTGCGAATCCGATCCCAGTGCTCGTCCAGCGCCTGGTGCACGCGCGCGGGAACAGGGGCGGAGCCCGGCCCGGCGAGGTGATGACGCGCCCTCGCCAGGCCCGCGTCCCAGTCCCGCGCGATGTCGGCGGGGCGGTCGAGCCATTCCAGGAAGCCGCCGAACTTGCGCTGTGGTGCCCCGGTGACGATCACGCCGGGGATGCCATAGGCAGCGGCGGTCACATAACCATGCAGCGAGCCGCCGACATAGAGCACGGAGTGGGCAATCGCCGCGGCGATCTCCTGGAGCGTCGCAGCATCATCGAGTACCGCTGGGCGCGTGGCCATGGACGCGGCCAGGGCGCGCAGCGTCTCGCCATCGCCAAGGTCATCACCGATCGCAACCAGCACGGCGCCGAGGCCTTGCGCGGAGAGGAAGGCATCCAGCTCGCGGGCGAGCGCGGGCAATCGGTCATGCTTCTTGCGCGCGGCGCGGAGATGCAGGGCGAGGTAGGGACCGGCGGGCAGGCGTCCGCGCGCGGACAGCGCCTGCCGAGCGGAATGGAGCGCCGCAAGCGGCCATAATGACGCGAGCTCGGCCACGGTGTCCGGAACCACCGCGACCTCCGCGCCCGCGAGCAGCGCGGCGCTCGCATTGTCCCGCACCGACACGTAGTCGGTTGCCCTGAGGGCGGGCTGCAGGACGGCAGCAGCCGTCGGGGTAGAGAAAGGATACGGCACCCCTGGAGCATTCCAGGCGAGCGGCACGTCGCGCAGCAGCGCGGCCATGGTGGCCGCGAGCCAGGTAGCGGTGTGCAGGCCATCGCCGAGCCAACCGGCCGCGCCGCCCAGGCCGAGATAGTCCGTGCGAAGGTTGTAGATGATGTTGCCGCCCCCGATCAGGATGCCATCTACCGGTTCCGGATCGGCCAGCAGCCATTCAAGGGACCGCGGGCGGATGGCGTCAGCGAGCACCCGGGGCCGGTCCCCCGGCGCGGCGGGAACCACCTCTATCCCATGAGGCGCCAGCCGGTGACGGGCGATCAGGGGAAAGAGCTGGTCGCCGTAGTTTGCGATGTCGAACATGCCGGCCATCGCCACGCGGCGCACCTGCGAGCCCATCTCTAGCCCCGCCTGGGAAGGCCCAGGAAGCCGCCCAGAAGGCTTTCGAACTGCCCTTCCGCGATGGCGTGCAGGGCGGCGAAACTGTCCGCCACGCCAGGGAGAGGAAAGGCGGTTACCTGAGGCAGGGCGGAAAGCCGCGCGGCCTGTGCCTGGTGACTCTCGTTCAGCGCACCGAAGCTGTAGGCGATCCGGGTTGCGGGCGCCCGGCGCAGGTCCTCGATCAGGTCGGCGCCATGGTCCAACATTCGGAGCGCCCGGTTGATCCTCTGCCCCTGGGGACGGCGAGCATCATCGGGGCCATTGCTGAGGCGCGTCGGGCCAGCGAACGAAACTGCGGCGTCAGCCCCGAGGGCAGCCGCGTAGCGCAGGGCACCGAAGCCGCCGAGAGAGGCACCCATGGTCACGATGCGCGATGCTCCGGCCTGCGGGGCAGTTGCGCGCAGCCTCTCGATCGCGGCCGGCTCGCCGCCCTGGATGCTGGGAAGGCCGCCCATATAGGCCTGCCCCGCTGTGTCGCGGAGATAGGCCACGTGCACAGCATAGCGCTGGAGGTAGCGGTCCAGCACGGAAAGCGGGATATAGCTGAAGCGGCCCATGAGGCCGGCGCAGACCACGAGCAGCGTGCTGGCGCCAGGGACCGTCACAAGCTGGTAGTCGCGCATCCGGTCCTCGGTGATGCGCGATGGAGGAAGTTCCTCCCGCAGCAGATGGTCCAGGGCACGACGCAGCGGCAGGGCCATGCCGGCCGCCGGATCCTCCGGGCCGATCGGCGCCACCACTTCCCGAGCATCGGCAAGGTGCCCCTGTTCCAGGCAGGCCATGGCATAGTGAAAGCGGCCCCGCCCATCCTGGCATGCCTGTTCAGCCTGGCTGGCGATCACAGGGAAAAGCCGCTCCACATCGGCAGGAGGGAGCAGCAGGCGCGTGAAGCGGAACAGCAGTTTCCAGTCACCGGGGAAGCGGCGCAGCCCGTCTTCCAGCGCTTCCGTGGCAACTGCTCGGTCGCCTGCCATGGTTGCCGCGTTGCAGAGCAGCTCGGGATAGCGGCTGTCCGCCGGCATCACCCCGCACAGACGCCTTGCCTCCTCCACGGCATCCGCCGCGCGACCGGCTTCCAGCAGCAACTGGACACGCAAAGCCCCTGCGTAGGAGGGCAAAGGATGGAGGACGGCCGCCCGATCCAGCAGCGCCAAAGCCTCTTCCTGATGGCCGAGCCGCGCCTCCATGCTGGCCATGCGCGTGAGCACGGTGGGATCGTTGGGACGGCGTGCGTCCAGATCGCGAAGGAAGGCCAGGGTAGCCCCGGCATCCACGGCGCCGGCCGTCAGCCGATTGATCAGGGCCGCCCGCACCTTCGCATCGGCTTCGCGGGGCCAGATATCTTCAGCGAAGACCTGCCGGGCCGCCCCAAGCCGTTCGTCGCGCAACATGAGCTGCATCAGCAGCGTGGCAGCGCCCGAAGCAGGGAAGGCCTGCCGCAGGCGGCGCAGGATGCTTTCTGCCTCGGAGCGGCCCGCTCGCATCTCGATCATGTCGCTTGCTTCGCGCAGAAGAGGGGTGGGAGGCGCGGCCGTCCAGGATGCTGCCAGAAGGCGTTGCGTCGCCTCGGCATCCTGTCCTTCAACAGCCCGAGCGAGAGCCTCGACCTGCCCCTTCGCCAATGACGTATTGTGTTGTGACAACTCACCCGGCATTGCAGTCCCGATCGTGCATGGCCTGTAGCAAGGCTGCTTCCCGATTGATCCGTTCCACCATTCCTCGCTGGCAATGCGCTGCGGATGCCGCAGATTGCCCCGACGGAATGTTACGCTCGAAAGCCATAAGCCAGGCGCTCTCCTGCCTCAGCACGGGTTCCGGTCTCATGCATGGGTTTAACAAGCTTCCAGAGCCCATGGGAAGCGGCGAGCCATTACGATTCTGCTGAGATGATGGCTCTCTGTCGAAGAGACGGGTGAGTCGGTCCGCCTGAGAAAATGGCAGCGAAGCAGATGCTGTCCTCAACATGTTTCAAGGCAAAGATGGCGTTGCACGCATAATGCGGCGAGCCGGCAGGAAGCGGTGTGCCTGGCGAATTTTTTCAACGCGTCGCGATAGCCGCGCATACCGCGCAGAAAACATGAACACGTCTCCTGCAACGCATTGAGCCCGGTAAGGAGTGTCAGCTTGTTCATGCGCTTATTGCAGCACACCCCTGCTGCGCAGGATAACCCGTGCGACAGCGATCGAACGGACTTCACGTTCCAGCTGCTCCTTTCCTTCTCCCATTCCGCTTACTCCCGCACGCATCGGCTTCTGCGCGCACCAGTGCGGCGCAAGGCTTATGCGATCCGCTTGCTAGCGGATGGCGGGCGCGAGTGCCCAGTCCCAACCCTGGCCGGCCATGCCGCGCTTCATGTAGCCCCGAAGAAAGCGTGCCCGTGCATCCGCCCCCTGCCGGGGAGCATTCAGGGTGGCGAGAATGCGCGCCCAGTGCAGGTCCAGCATATGGAACACGTGGTCCGGGATGCGCCTCCCGGATGACGGCTTGGCCAACTCGGCCGCCCTGGCGAAAGCATCGTCCCAGCTTTCGGCCAGGTCTCCGGTCCGGCCTGTATGCGCAAGAAAGCCGGCAAACTTGGCCAGGGTGGGCCGCGCCACCAGTGCAGAGGGAACGTCATAAGCCGCCGCCGTGATGTAGCCGTGCAGGGAACTGCCAAGATGCAGCGCCGCATGGGCGATGGACCCCGCGATCTCCTGCAAGCTGAGTGGATCGTCCAGCACGATATGGGGGCGCCGCATGAAGCGGCCGATACGGCGTGCATCGACCTCGTCCCCGTGACAGAGCCCCAGCGCGAGCAGGATCGGGGTCATGCCATGAGCGGCGGCGAAGCCTTCGATCTGCTCGGCCATTTCGGCGTGGGGCCGCTCCATCGAGCGCGCCTTTACATGGACCGTGAGAAAAGGGCCGCCGGCCTGCACGGCCTTTCGCTCCAGCAGGCTCGCGAAGGCCGGGGCGAGCGCGGCGCGCGGCCAGACCCTGGCAATCTCGGCAGCCGTGTCAGGCACCACCTGCGGCATGACGTGGGGAGAAACATGCAGGTTGTCCACGCTCGCGTCATCACGCACGGATACATGGTCGGCCGCCTGAAGGGCCTGGCGCAGCATCACATGGCCACGTAGCGGGGCAGCCAGAGGCCGCGGCACTCCGGGTGCATTCCAGGCGACAGGCAAGTTGTGGATCGCGGCCAGCAGGGTGGCACCAAGCCAGAGCCCTGCGTAAGCCCAGTCGAACATGCCCTCCTGCCTGTAGTCGGCGAGGTTCGCCGGACCGTTGTGAATGATGTTTCCTCCTCCGATGAGGAGTCCGGCCACGGCCCGCCTTTCGCTCAGCCCGTCGATGACACGGCTGGCATCACGCAGGCGGCGCGGCTCCGGGGCGCCGGCCAATCCAGTGAGGCTGTCCGTCGGCGAGACGGGAACAACCTCGATGCCATGGGCCGCGAGGCGGTGGGCAGCGATGATGGGGAAAAGGAGATCGCCGTAGTTCTGAACGTCGAATGTTCCGAAGATCAGGGCGGTTGTCGGATGGTCTGCCAAGGACGTTGTCTCGCTCAAGGTTCCGTCATCCAGGCTCGCCTTCAATCAAGCAGGGCCTGATGGCCGGGACGCAGTCCTCAGCCGGTTAACCCCGCGGGACGCGTCATCAGATTGCCAACGGAAAGCCGGACGTTCTACCCTTGCCCCGTAGCACGCAAACCGAGGCGTGAGGTTCAAGCCATGCGCTTGGTTGCGGTCAACATCCTGGGGCTTGGCCGATCCGATTCCCCTTGCTCCCGTGTTTTGGCCGGTCGTGAACAGGTTTCACCCCGCGGCGCCTCCATGCGCGTTCCGCGATACACCGGAACGTGATGAAGGTTCGCAATGCAACGCCCGATGGGCAGGTCACGTCCTTGAAGCCTGATCGTCATCCAGGCGTCGTCGTCACGGATGCCGATGAACTGAGGCGCGTGGTCGCCGGGGCTGCCGCCCATGCCGTGCTGGAGCTCGCCGGCTCCCTCATGCTGACGGAATCCCTCCGGATCGAACGGCCCCTGCACCTTCGTGCCGCATCCGGGCCACGTCCGGTCCTGAGCCTCTCAGGTGATGCCTGCGTCATGCTCGCAGCGGGCGCGGGCGGAAGCAGTCTCACCGGCATCGCGCTCACGGGCCGCGGACACCGCGCCCGCCCACTTCTCGAAATGCGCAGCGCCGCGGGCTGCGTTCTTCGTGACCTTCTGCTGACCGAGGGTGAAGGCGCTGGACTGGATGCCGGGCATTGCGACGGCCTCGTGCTGCGGAACGTGATACTCACCGAACTCGGGCTGCAAGGGGCAGCCTTCACCGCCTGCGCCGCGCTGGATGCCGAGCTGGCGCTTTCTGGCATCGGCCGCCGGGCACGGTCCGCCGCTGTCACCCTGCAAGGCGGCAGCGGCGTGCTGCGCGTGCGGGCTGCCGATGTCTCAGGCAATGCCATCGCGCTGCAGCCTGGCGACGATGACAAGGATGCTGCGCACCAGGTGGAGCTGCAGGCCAGCCAGTGCTTCCGCGGCCTGGCCGTGATGGGGCAGGCCGAACGCGTGGTGAAGGGCACGCTTGCGCAGGTGGTGGCGGAAGAAATGGAGGATTGCGCGGTGCTGCTCAGCAACTGCCGCGCCGTCACCCTTGATCTGCATGCCCGGAAGGGCGCGGCGCTGCACATGGGCGGCGCCGCCGGGGCGCGCGAATGCCGGGTCACCCTGCGCTCCGATCGCCCGGGGCAGATCGTCCAGCGCGGTGGCAGCGGCGCCAACATCGTCGTGGAGGAGCCGCTCTCCGCCTGGCCGGCTGGTGAACCGCCGCCACGCCATGCCAGCTGGCAGGCCCATTCGGTGGAGGAAACCTGCCATATCTGCGGCTGGCATGGCCGCTTCCGTCGTACGCACCGCCTGCTGCGCGAAACCTTCGCCTGCCCGGCCTGCCGCGCGACCCTGCGCTACCGGGCCCAGGCTGCTGCCCTGCTCTCCGCCGTTGCGGGCGGCGGCCATGCCACGCTGAAGGCCCTTGCGGAGTCCGGCTGGTTCGAGGGCAGCGCGGTGTTCGAGCCTGGGCAATCCGGGCCTCTCCGCCCCTATCTTTCCCGTGCGGGACGCTACCATGCCTCCGTCTTTCGCTCGGGCATCCCGAGCGGCGAAATGGTGAATGGCGTGGAATGCCAGGATCTGACGGCCACGAGCTTCGCCGATGCGAGCTTCGACCTCGTGGTCACCTCGGACATCATGGAGCATGTGCGGCGCCCGGAGCGTGCCTGGGCCGAGATCCGACGGATCCTGAAGCCCGGCGGCTTCCACGTGTTCTCCATCCCGCTGATGGCACCGATGCCGCGGCGTTCCGTAGCCCGTGTGGACACAACGGGCGATGCCGATATCCATCTGTTGCCGCCTGTCTATCACGGAGACGGCGCAGGCGGGCTTTCGCTCGTCTATACCGATTTCGGGGCAGATCTCCTGGATAAGCTGGCAGCCCATGGGCTACCGACCCAGGCGCTTCCCTATCCCGGCGGAGACCCGGTCTGCGGCCCCGTGCTCAGCTTCGTTTCACGCCGGGACCCATGACGCTTCCGGCCCTTCCAGCTGCTGCGGCATGCGGGCAAATGAAAGGATAACATGCCGGTGCGGTCCGCGCGGATCATGGCCGGGCCATCCCCGCCGCCGGCCCTGGAACCTCCCCGGAAATGCGGCGTTGAAACCCGCCGAGGCCAATCGGAGGTCACGCATGGCTGAAACCCTCTGGTGGCAGCATGGTGTCGTCTACCAGATCTATCCCCGCTCCTTTCAGGACAGCGATGGCGACGGCATCGGCGACCTCGCCGGCATCCGCCAGCGTCTTGACCATCTCTGCTGGCTCGGGGTGGACGCGGCCTGGATCTCTCCGGTCTTTCCCTCGCCTATGGCCGATTTCGGCTATGATGTCAGCGATTACTGCGGGATCGCCCCCCTCTTCGGCAGCATCGCCGACATGGACCGGCTGATCGGGGAAGCGCATGAGCGCGGCCTGAAGGTGATCCTCGACTTCGTGCCGAACCACAGCTCCGACCAGCATCCCTGGTTCCTGGAAAGCCGCTCCTCCCGCGATAATCCCAGGCGGGACTGGTACATCTGGCGCGACCCCGCGCCCGATGGCGGGCCGCCGAACAATTGGCTGGCGAATTTCGGGGGAAGCGGCTGGGAGTTCGACCCGAGCACGGGCCAGTACTATTTCCACAGCTTCCTGAAGGAGCAACCGGACCTCAACTGGCGCAACCCCGCGGTGCGCGAGGCCATGTATGACGCGCTGCGCTTCTGGCTGGACCGCGGCGTGGACGGGTTCCGCGTCGATGTGATCTGGCTTCTCGTGAAGGATGACCAATTCCGGGACAACCCGCCCAATCCCGCCTGGCAGCCGCATGAGGCGGGCATCGGGCAGTTGCTGCAGCTCTACTCGGCCGACCGCCCCGAAACGCTGGAGGTGGTGGAGGAAATGCGCGCGGTGCTGGACGCCTATCCCGAGCGCGTGCTGATCGGGGAGATCTACCTGCCGATCGAAAGGTTCGTCGCCTATTACGGGCGGGATATGAAGGGCGCGCATCTCCCCTTTAACTTCCAGCTGATCTTTGCCGCATGGAATGCCACGCAGATTGCCCGCATCGTCGCGGAATATGAGGCGGCGCTGCCCGAGGGCGGGTGGCCCAACTGGGTGCTGGGTAACCATGACCAGAAGCGCATCGCAACGCGCGTGGGCCAGGCCGGCGCGAGGTTGGCCGCGATGCTGCTCCTCACGCTGCGGGGCACGCCAACCCTCTACTATGGCGATGAGTTGGGGCTGGAGAATGTCCCGATCCCGCCCGAGCGCGCCCAGGACCCCTGGGAGAGGAACGAGCCCGGCCTCGGCCTGGGGCGCGATCCCGCTCGCACACCCATGCCCTGGGACGGGACGGAGAGGGCCGGCTTCACCACCGGCGAGCCCTGGCTGCCGCTGAACCACGACCATGCGGCGCGCAACGTCGCCGCCGCGAAGCGCGAGCCAGGCTCTCTCCTGAACCTCTACCGGCGCCTGATCGCGCTGCGCCGGGCCGAAGAGGCGCTGAACAGGGGCGAATACCGTGCCGCCCACGCCGAGGGCGACGTTCTTGTCTTCGAGCGCCGCAGCGCCGCGGGCGACAGGCTGCTGGTCGCGCTGAATTTCGGGAAGGCGCCCGCGCGCATTCCGCTGCCGCAGGATGTCACGCAGGCCCGCCTCCTGCTCTCCACCGTCCCGGCGCGGGAAGAGGCAGTGCTGCGGGCGGAACTTGACCTGGAAGGCGAGGAGGGCGTGATCCTGGCGCTCGGCCGGGCCTGATCACCTTGCCACACCCCCTCCGGAAGCTGCGCTGATGATCACCGATCTCTGGTACAAGCACGCCGTCATCTACTGCCTCTCGGTCGGCTCCTACATGGATGCCAATGGCGATGGGATCGGCGACTTCGAGGGGCTGACGAGGCGGCTGGATTACATCCAGGGCCTCGGCATCACCACCATCTGGCTCATGCCCTTCCAGCCATCCCCCAGGCGGGACCACGGCTATGACGTGACTGATTATTACGGGGTGGACCCCGCCTATGGCACGCTGGGCGACTTCGTGGAGTTCACGCATGGCTGCCACCAGCGCGGGATGCGGGTGATCATCGATCTGGTCATCAATCACACCTCGATCGACCATCCCTGGTTCCAGGCAGCGCGGCGGGACCCGAAGTCGCCTTACAGGGACTGGTACGTCTGGTCGAACAAGAAGCCGCCGCATGCGGGAAAGGGCATGGTCTTCCCCGGCGTGCAGGACACGACCTGGACCCGTGATCCCGTGGCGAAGGCCTGGTACTTCCACCGTTTCTACGAGTTTCAGCCCGATCTCAACACATCCAATCCCCATGTGCAGGCGGAGATCCTGAAGATCATGGGCTTCTGGCTGGAACTGGGCGTCTCCGGCTTCCGGATGGACGCGGTGCCCTTCGTGATCGGCACCAAGGGCCCGGAGGTGGAGGAGCCGGTACAGCGCTACGACATGCTGCGCGACTTCCGCGAATTCCTGCAGTGGCGGCGCGGCGACGCCATCATCCTCGCCGAGGCCAATGTTTCGCCGGAGCAGCGCCAGGAGTATTTCGGCGAGGATGGCGATCGGCTGCACATGATGTTCAACTTCCACGTCAACCAGCGCCTGTTCCTCTCCCTCGCCACCTCGGACAAGCAGCCGCTGGAACAGGCCCTGGATGAGACGCGGCCGCATCGCGCCACGGCGCAATGGGGCATGTTCCTGCGGAACCATGACGAGCTCGATCTCGGCCGTCTTCCGGACGAGGCGAGGGAGGCCGTGTTCCAGGCCTTCGGCCCGGATCCCTCCATGCAGCTCTATGGGCGTGGCATCCGGCGCCGCCTGGCGCCGATGCTACAGGGCGACCAGCGCCGCTACGAGCTGGCGACCAGCCTCATGCTCACCCTCCCCGGCACGCCGGTCTTTCGCTATGGCGACGAGATCGGCATGGGCGATGACCTCAGCCTGCCGGAGCGCGACTGCGCCCGCACCACCATGCAGTGGTCTGCCGAACCGCGGGGCGGATTCAGCAAGAAGATGGACAACGCCAAGCCCACCATTTCCGGCGGCCCCTATGGTTTCGAGCATGTGAATGTCGCCTCGCAGCGGCGCGACCCGTCCTCCATCCTCAACTGGACGGAACGCATGATCCGCATGCGGCGCGAAGTGCCCGAGATCGGCTGGGGCGACTACGCGACGATCGACACGGATGCGAAGGATGTTCTCGCGCTCCGCTATGACTGGCGGAAGAACTCCGTGCTCTTCCTCCACAATCTCAGCCCCGAGCCGCGGGAGGTGCATTTCACCCCGGGCGTGGAGGGGTCCCATGACAGCCTGCTGGTGAACCTGCTTTCGGAGGAGCACAGCAAGCCGGACGATAAGGGCTGCCACACCGTGCTGATGGAGCCCTACGGGTATCGCTGGTTCCGCGTGGGTGGGCTGGACTACCTCCTGCGGCGCAGCGAGATCTAGGCGGCACTCCCCTACCGCATCCGGCGCCCGAGCAGCACGCCAAGGCCGCAGGCCGCCGCCAGCGCGGCCGCTCCCAGCCCGAAGCGGGCTGCCCCGCCGGAGATGCAGGGCGCGCCATTCGTTCCCTCGAAGCGGCCATCCACGCTGTGCAGGCCGCGCACGGGCGCGAAGAGATTGCCCTCCCGCGGCGCCTGCAGCGGCTCGTCTCCCATCTGCCCTTCCACCGCATTGCGCGCGAGGTAGCGGTCCGCCAGCCCCGGCGCGAGCATGTCGCCGAGGATGGCGGCCATGGTCGGCAGGCCGAGCCAGTATTCCCGCGCCGGACGATGCAGCGCCGCCACCACGGCGCGGGCAGCCGTGTCGGGCGTGATGGGCTTGCCCGCCGGCCGGGGCTGGAAAGGCAGGCGCGTCCGGGCCCAGGAGAATTGCGGGGTGTTCACCGCGGGCAGGTGCACCTCCGTCACGCGGATGCGGCTTTGCTCATGCTGCAGTTCGGAGCGCAGGGATTCGGTGAATCCGGTGATCGCGTGCTTGGCCCCGCAATAGGCGCTCTGCAGCGGGATGGAGCGATAGGCGAGCGCCGAGCCGACCTGCAGGATCACCCCGGCATTGGCACGCCGCATGGGCCGCAGCGCCGCCATGGTGCCATGGACATAGCCGAGATAGGTCACCTCCGTGACGCGGCGGAACTCCTCGGCCGAAATGTCGTGCAGCGGCGCGAAGATGGTGACCATCGCGCAGTTCACCCAGGCATCGATGCCGCCGAACAGCCGCTCGGCTTCCGTTGCTGCGGCGAAGACCGCATCGGCATCCGCGACATCGCAAGGCAGGGGCAGCGCCTCTCCCCCCGAGGCGCGGATCGTCTCCGCCAGGCCGCGCAGCGCCGCCGCGTCGCGCGCAATCAGGCCAAGGCGCCAGCCCTCCCGGGCCAGCCGAAGGGCCACGGCCCGCCCTACCCCCGCCGAGGCACCGGTCACCACCGCCACCCGCCCGATCTCGCTCATGCGCACCCTCCCGCCTTGCCGGTGTTCCGGGGCTGCCCCCCGGGGCATGGCCTTGCGGTAAAGGGCGGCGGGGCTTGGTGGTTGCGGCCGGTGCCGGCCGCGTCACCGCCTAGCGGCGCGTCAGCCCGCTTCGCCCCGGGGCAGCGCATGGGCGAGCAGCGCCCTGCCGCTGCGCTCCAGCGCATTCCCCGCCTCCTCGGCGCCGAGATAGGCAGCGGCCGCGAAAGCGCCTTCGACGAGGATCAGCAGCGCGTCGCCCAGCATCTCCGGATCCGCGGCGCCAGCCTCGGCCGAGACGCGGCGCAGGTCATCCTGCATCTTCCGCTTGTAGGCATCGGCCACCTTGCGGGCGGGATGCTCCGGGTCGGGGAATTCGGCGATCGCAAGGCCCAGGGCACAGCCCCGGAAGCCGGGCTGGCGCAGCTCCGCCACGGCGGCCGCCAGATAGGCCGCGGGCCGCTCCGCCGGCGGGCGGGAGGTGCCGATGGCCTGCTCGTACCAGCATTCCTCCTCCCGGCAGTCGTCCCGCAGGATCTCGGCGATCAGCTCATCCTTGGAGGGAAAGGCCCGGTACAGGCTGATTTTCGTGGTGCCGGCCACGCGGCACAGCTCCTCCACGCCGGTCGCCCGGATGCCCTGCTTGTAGAACAGTTCCCGCGCCACCTCCCGCAGTCGCTCCGCCGCGGAGCGGCGTGGCTGGGTCTTCGTGGCGTCTGTCACTGGCTCTCTCCTGTTCCGCGGGCCGCAAAGCAGCGTTCACGCGCCCTTGCAATGTTACCGACCGGTTCGTATCAATGTGACGAACCGGTCGGTAACATCCGGCCACCCGGAGATTGGCCATGCCAACACCATTCCGCAAGAGCCTGCTGCCCCTGGCACTCGCCCTCGCCCTTCCCACCCTGCCCCTGTCGGCCCAGCCCGCCCCGCCGACCGTCACCGTCTCCGAGCCCGTTCGCCGGAACGTGACGGAGTGGGAGGAGCATATCGCCCGGCTGGAGCCCTCCGCCCGGGTGGAGCTGCGCCCCCGCGTATCCGGCCAGGTGGAGAAGGTGCATTTCCGCGATGGCCAGATCGTCCGGGCGGGCGACCTGCTCTTCAGCCTCGATCGCCAGCCCTTCGACATCGCGGTGGACAGCGCCCGGGCCGAGCTGGCGAAGGCCGAGGCGAAGCTGGAACTCGCCCGGCAGGAAATCGACCGCACCTCTTCGCTCGTGCGGGACCGCTATGCCCCGCAGGCCCAGCTGGACACGCGCCGTGCCGCCCAGCGGGACGCGGAGGCGCAGCTGGCCGATGCCCGCGCCCGGCTCCGCCAGGCCGAGCTGGAGCGGAGCTGGGCCGAGGTGCGCGCCCCGCAATCCGGCCGGGTCTCCGACCGGCGCGTGGATGCCGGCAACCTCGTCCAGGCCGGGTCCACGCTGCTGACCACCATCGTCGCACTGGACCCGATCTATGCCAGCTTCGACCTGAGCGAGGCCGATTACCTCCGCTTCTCCCGCCGCGGGGGCTCCCGCCCTGGCGACGAGGGCGCCGAGCCGGTGCGGCTGCGCCTGGCCGATGAAAGCGGCTGGGATCGCCAGGGCCGGCTGGACTTCCTGGATACGGGGCTGGATGCCCGTTCCGGCACCATCCGCGCCCGCGCCACCCTCCCCAACCCTGATCTCTTCCTCACGCCCGGCAGCTTCGCCCGGCTGCGCCTGCGCGCCGGGGAAGGCGAGGTTCTGATGGTGCCCGACGCCGCCATCGCCGCCGACCAGGCCGCGCGGGTGGTGATGACGGTGGCGGCCGACGGCACGGTGGTGGCCAAGCCGGTCTCCCTCGGCCCGGTGGTGGACGGGCTGCGCGTGGTGCGCGGCGGCCTCTCGCCAGAGGACCAGGTGATCACCGCCGGGCTGCATCTCGCCCGTCCCGGCGCTCGGGTCACGGCGGAGGTGAAGCGCATCGCCCCGGCCCGCCTGGCCGAAGCGCGCTGAGGAACCGCCGCCATGCGCTTCGCCCAGTTCTTCATATCCCGGCCGGTCTTCGCCTCGGTCATCTCCATCGCCATCGTGCTGATCGGCGCCATCGCCAGCCTCCGGCTTCCGATCAGCGAGTATCCGGAGATCGCGCCGCCCACCGTCACCATCAGCGCCACCTATCCCGGCGCCTCCGCCTCCGTCATCGCCGAGACCGTCGCCTCGCCGATCGAGCAGGAGATCAATGGCGTGGAGGGGATGCTCTATGTCTCCTCCCAGGCCACGGGTGACGGGCGGCTCTCCGTCAACGTCGTCTTCCGCCAGGGCGTGGATGTGGACCAGGCCCAGGTGCTGGTGCAGAACCGCATGGCCGTGGCGGAGGCCCGGCTGCCCGAGGAGGTGCGGCGGCTCGGCATCACCGTCCGCAAGGCCTCGCCGGACATCATGATGGTGATCCACTTCACCTCCCCCGACGGTTCGCGCGACGAGCAGTACATCTCCAACTACGCGATGCTGAACGTGAAGGACCGCATCGCCCGGCTGGACGGCGTGGGCGACGTGCAGGTCTTCGGCGCGCGCGACTATGCCATGCGCATCTGGCTCGACCCGGCCCGCATCGCCGCGCGCGGCCTGACCCCGGGCCAGGTGGTGGAGGCATTGCGCCGCGCCAATGTGCAGGTGGCCGCGGGCGGGCTGAACCAGCCGCCGACCGGCGCCTCCAGCGGCGCCTTCCAGCTGAACATCCAGGCCCTGGGCCGGCTGCGCAGCGTGGAGGAGTTCTCCGACATCGTCGTGGCGACGGGCGCGGGCGGCGCGCCGCTGCGGCTGCGCGACGTGGCGCGGGTGGAGCTGGGCGCGCAGGACTATACGCTGAGTGCCTATCTGGACTCCCACAAGGCCGTGGCCATGCCGGTTTTCCAGCGCCCCGGCTCCAACGCCCTGGCCACCGCCGCCGCGCTGCGCGCCACGCTGGAGGAGATGAAGCGGGATTTCCCGCCGGGCCTGGCCTACCACACCGTCTATGACACCACCCGCTTCATCGAGCAGTCGATGGAGGCGGTGGTGCACACCTTCATCGAGGCCATCATCCTTGTCGTGTTGGTGGTGATCCTGTTCCTGCAGTCCTGGCGGGCTTCCATCATCCCGCTGGCCGCCATTCCCGTCTCGATCATCGGCACGCTCGCCTTCATGGCGGCGCTGGGCATCTCGCTGAACAATCTCTCCATGTTCGGCCTCATCCTGGCCATCGGCATCGTGGTGGATGACGCCATCGTGGTGGTGGAGAATGTGGAGCGCCACATGGCGGAAGGGATGGATCCCGTCTCCGCCACGCGCCGCACCATGGACGAGGTAGGCTTCGCGCTCATCGCCATTGCCCTGGTCCTCTGCGCCGTCTTCGTGCCCACCGCCTTCATCGAAGGCCTGTCCGGCGCCTTCTACCGGCAGTTCGCGGTGACCATCGCCGTGGCCACTCTGCTCTCCGCCCTCGTTTCCCTTACCCTTTCCCCGGCGCTCGCCGCCCTGCTGCTGCGGCCGCATGGCCATGCCCATGCCACGGGCTGGCGGGCCTGGGTCGGGGCACCGTTCGGGCTGTTCTTCCGCGCCTTCAACTGGATCTTCGATCGGCTCTCCATCGGCTATGGCGCGCTGACGCGGCGGCTGGTTCGCCTCTCGGCCGTGCTGCTCATCCTCTTCGCCGGGCTGCTCGCCCTCACCGGACAGGCCGTGATGACCACCCCCACGGGGCTGATCCCGCTGCTGGACCGCGGCTACCTCATTGCCGCGTTCCAGCTTCCTCCCGGCGCATCCCAGGCGCGCACGGATGCGGTGATCCGCCAGGCGACGCAGGACGTGCTGGAGGTGCCGGGCGTGGCGCATGCCGTGGCCTTCACCGGCTTCGATGGCGCCACCTTCACCAACGCGCCCAATTCCGGCGTGATCTTCGTGACGTTGAAGTCCTTCGAGGAGCGCGCGGCGGAGCAGCTGACCTTCCCCGGCATCACCGGGGCGGTGCAGGCCCGGCTGATGCAGCAGCGCGATGCGCTGGCCCTTGTCATCCCACCGCCCTCCGTGCCCGGCATCGGCACGGGTGGCGGCTTCAAGCTCTATGTCCAGGATCGAGGCGACCGCGGGTCACGGGCGCTGGAGGAGGTGACGAACCGCATCGTCGCCGCCGCCAACCAGCGGCCCGAGATCGCCATGGCCTTCACCCTGTTCAACACCAAGACCCCGACGCTGCGGGCAGAGGTGGACCGGACCAAGGCCGAGATGCTGGGCGTTCCCCTCTCCCGCGTCTCGGAGGCGCTCTCGACCTATCTCGGCTCCACCTTCGTGAACGACTTCAACATCCTCGGCCGGACCTACCGCGTCACGGCCCAGGCTGCGGAATCGCAGCGCCTGACGCCGCGCGACGTGGCCCTGCTGCGCACGCGGAACGAGGACGGGGCCATGGTGCCGCTGGGCGCCCTGGCGACGCTGGTGGAGGATAGCGGCGCCTATCGCGTGCCGCGCTACAACCTCTATCCGGCGGCGGAAGTCCAGGGCGCGCCGAAGCCGGGCGTCTCCACCGGCCAGGCCATCGCAGCCATGGAGCAGCTGCTGCGGCAGGAGCTGCCGCCGGGCTTCGGCTTCGAATGGACGGAGATCGCCCTGCAGGAGACGACCCAGGGCAACACCGCACCCATTGCCTTTGGCCTGGCCGTGGTCTTCGTCATCCTGCTGCTGGCGGCCCTCTATGAAAGCTGGCTGCTGCCGCTGGCCGTGGTGCTCATCGCACCCATGTCCGTGCTCGCTGCCCTCGCGGGGGTCGTCTGGCGGGGCCTGGACAACAACGTGCTGGTCCAGGTCGGACTCGTGGTGCTGATCGGCCTGGCGGCGAAGAACGCCATCCTCATCGTGGAGTTCGCCCGCCACGCCGAGGCCGAGGGCATGAGCCGCTGGGAGGCGGCCGAGGCCGCGGCGCGGACCCGGCTGCGGCCCATCCTGATGACCTCGCTGGCCTTCATCCTGGGCGTGCTGCCGCTGGCCATCGCCACCGGCGCGGGCGCGGAGATGCGGCAGAGCCTGGGCACGGCCGTTTTCGCTGGCATGCTGGGCGTGACGGGGTTTGGCCTGGTCTTCACCCCGGTCTTCTATGTCGTGGCCCGGGCCATGGCTCGACGGAAGAGCTCCTCCGTCGAGCCGGCGCTGCCGCCATCCACCGCGACGGCGGAGCGGTAGCGGGCAAGACAGGCGGGTCTGGCCGGGAGCACAACGCTCCCGGCTACGAGAATGGAATGGTGCAGTGGACCTGGTTCAGATCCGTTACTTCCTGGCTCTGGCGCGGGAGCTGAACTTCACGCGCGCGGCCGAGGCGGTGCATGTGACGCAGCCCGCGCTGACCCGGGCGATCCAGCGGCTCGAGGAGGAGCTTGGGGGTCCGCTGATCCTGCGCGAGCGCTCGTTGACGCAGCTGACCGAGCTGGGGCGGACGATGCTGCCGCTGCTGCAGGCCACCGCGGATGCGGCCGAAGCCGTGAAGCTGCGCGCGGCCGATCACCGGCGTGGGGTGGACGAGGCGCCGCTGCGGATCGGCATCACCGATGCGCTGCATGGCTGCGGGCTGCCGAAGGTGCTGCGCGAGGTGGCGGGGCGCGTGCCCGAGCTGCGGCTGACACTGCGGCGCGGGGCCGCCGGGGTGCTGACCGAGGCGCTGCTGGCGGGTGATCTGGATGCGGCGCTGCTGCCGGGGCTTGGCCCCCTGCCCGAGCGGCTGAACCGCTGGCCGCTCTGGTCCGAGGGAATCGTGGTGCTGGTGCCCGAAGGCGATCCGCTGGCCGGCATGGCGGCCATACCCTCCGCAGCGCTGGATGGCCGGGCGGTGGTGGCGCTGGATGCCGCCCATCCGGTCGGGGCGGCACTGGCGCGGTTGGAGAGCGAGCACGGGGTGCGGCTCCTGCCGCACCACATGGCGGATGGCCCGGCCGAGGCGGGGCTGCTGGTCGCGGCCGGGATCGGGCTGGGGCTTGCCCCCGTGGGGGTGCATGTGCCGGAGGGCGTGGTCGCGCGGCCGCTGGCCGAGCCGGAGCTTGCACATCCTGTCGTGCTGAGCACGGCGGCGGGGCGGCCGATGAACCGCGCGGTGAGCGCCTTCGTGCGCCTGGTGCGCGCGGTGCGCTGGGAGGCTGGCCAGGTAGCCGCCTGAAAGGCGGCGAGCCCGGCCACCCCCGGAGGAGAGGGGCGGCCGGGCTCGCCGGGGCAGGGCTGGGGGGCTGAGGCCCCGGGGGGCTTGGAGCCTCAGCCGCCCCGGTCAGGCACGCTGGTCAGGCAGGCTGGTCAGGCGCCCTGGCGGGTCATGTCGAAGTTGGCACTCCCGGCCTGGCTGCCGGCCAGGGGGGTGCGGCCATCGGCCTGGCTCCAGGCACCGGAGGCGGTGGCGCCCTGCGGCACGCGG
>NZ_JAGIZB010000070.1 GCF_017813395.1 Pararoseomonas baculiformis
CGGCTTCGGGCTCGGGGCAGCTGACTTCTGGCTCATGTCCCACTCCTTGGGGTCACGATGAACCGGAAATCCTCCACTCCTCAACCAACCCCGCCTGTCTCAGGAGACCTGACGGCAGACAGACCGCTGAGAACTTCGTCGCCCTCGTCGCGTTCGCGTGCGGCCTCATCTTGGTCAAATCCGTCCACACAGCCTAGCTTTACCTGCTACACTGATCGGTCAAATTAGGCAGCGGCTGAGGTCTCGTTTAAAGCTCCTTCGAGAGACTGGAAAGTCGGCATCATGCCCGTCGGAACCGTCTTGCGTCCGACCTCGACGGCAACCTGCGGG
This sequence comes from Pararoseomonas baculiformis, assembly GCF_017813395.1. Lineage (GTDB taxonomy): Bacteria > Pseudomonadota > Alphaproteobacteria > Acetobacterales > Acetobacteraceae > Roseomonas > Roseomonas baculiformis. The sequence goes on from NZ_JAGIZB010000070.1 coordinate 331, forward strand.
GCGTTGCCGTGCAGGTGAGCGATGAGTACGGCACGCACAACCTCTAAGTACTTTGCTTCCTCATCGACTACCGACTTCAGCCGAGCCGCAAGCGGGCCAACCATTCCATACGCCAGCAGGACGCCAAGAAAGGTTCCCACCAGTGCGCCTCCGATCATTCCTCCGAGTACCGCTGGTGGCTGGTCGATGGAGCCCATAGTCTTAATGACGCCGAGAACCGCCGCGACGATGCCGAGTGCCGGCAGGGCATCCGCCACGCTCTGGAGGGCATGGGCGGAGTGCATCTCCTCGTCGCGCATCTTACGAAGCTCCCGAGCCATCACGTCCTCAACTTGGTGTGGATCGTCCGCATTCATCCCGACCATTCGAAGGTAGTCGCATATGAGCAGCACTACATGCTTGTCAGCGAGGACCGTGGGGAAGGCAAGAAAGATGGTGCTCTCTTCAGGTCGCTCGATGTGCGGCTCGAGGCCCACTGCGCCCTTAGATTGTGCTACGCGGAGGAGACGGTGTAGTAAGGTGCAGAGGTCCAAGTAGTCCTGCTCTTTGTAGCGCGAGCCTTTGAAGGCTTTCTTTAAGGCTCCCAACGTGTGCTTCACGTGCGCCATGGAGTTCGCCATCAAGAATGTTCCGATTGCCGAACCACCGATGATCAGCATTTCGAATGGCAGCGAATGTAAGATGGGTGCCAAGTGCCCACCGGCTGCGAGGTAGCCACCAAAGACGCAGGCGAGCATGAAAACAAAGCCGGCGATCAGGATCATCGGGCCGTTCCTCCAGCACCTGCGCCGCCCGTACGGTCGTTGGGCATCACCACAAGGATCGAAGTACGTCGGTTAGCTGCGTCTGTGGGATGCTGCGGCACGAGCAGTTCACGGTCGGCCCGACCCGCGACCGCCCGCACCCGGTCTTCACTAACGCCAGCGTCCACCAGCAGGCGCCGCGTGGCGCTGGCGCGGTCGGAGGAAAGGTCCCAGTTCGAACGATCCGAGCCGCCCTTGAACGGTGTGCCATCGGTGTGCCCGGCGATTTCTACAGCGTTGGGAAGCCGTGCGATCACGCCGGCCACCCGCAGCAGCAGTGCCCGCCCCCGGCTGTTCGGCGCTGCCTGCCCGGCGGCAAAGACCGGCTGGCGATCCGCATCAACGATCTGAATCCGGAGCCCCTCTGGGACTTGATCGAGGATCAGCTGTCGGGCTAGGTCCGCCAGTTGGGGATCGCTCCCCACCGACGTGCGGATCTCCTCAGCTGCCTGCATCAACACCGCGCGGGCTGACTGGGCACGCGTGACAGCCTCCTGTGATGATGCGGTGTCTGATTGGCCACTCGCCCCACCCCCTCCGCGCGCGTCAGCAGCAGCTTTGCTGGCCGAATGCGTTTGGGCAGTAGTTTGGGAGGCCTGTGCCACAGGATAGCGCAGCCTGGCCGCGGGTGGAGGCGACGCCTCCTCTGGATCGGAGTCGTCGTCGTTTTCCCTAGCTTGTTGCGGGGCAAAGGGCTGGCCATTTTGCAGGCCGGCTGCCGGCGAGCTTTCCCCGGCCAGGTCACGGCTGCTGTTGATTGTGCGGCCGCCGAATGGCTCGCCGGAGCCAGACGCTGAGCGGCCGAGAATGTTGGTCGGGGCAAAGTAATCTGCGAGTCCGCGCCGCTGCGCGTCAGTGGTCGCGTTGATGAGCCACATCAAGAGAAAGAAGGCCATCATCGCCGTAACGAAATCGGCGTATGCAATCTTCCATGCGCCGCCATGATGGCCTTCCTCCCCGGCCTCCTCGCGGCGGATGACAATGACGGGCTTGTCGCCAGCCCCGCCCTTCTGCTTGGTCATTCAGACTGCCTTCCAGATCCCGTTGGGAGGAATGGCGGCCGCTCGATCCGGGCACCTAGTGAGGGTGTGGTGTAAGAGCCAGCCCAGGACCGTCTCAGCCGGCCATTGCCGGGGCAAGCTCCAGATGAGCGCGTTGCTTGCGTGGCCTGCCCAAGCTGAGGCGACTCCGGGCAATAGCGATCTCGGCCTCTGAAGGCTCCCGCAGCATGTAGCCGCTGCCCCACACTGTCCTGACGATCTCAGCGGCGCCTGCGGCGGCGAGCTTGCGACGCAGCTTACAGACAAAGACGTCAAGAATCCGGAGGTTAGGGCCGTCACTCTCATTGTATGCCCGGCTCATGAACAAGTCCTTCGTCAGCAGCATGCCGCGGTGCAGCATGAGTGTTTCCAGGACGTCGAATTCACGGGCAGTGATCCGGACGTCAGTCCCATCAACCGCAACTTCGCGCCGGCTCTGGTTCAGCGTCACGTTCCCGCAACGCAGGACCGCCGTGCTGTATCCGAGGATTCGGCGCTGAATTGCTTGGAGACGAACAACCAGCAGTTGCAGACTGACCGGTGTGTGGAGAACGTCATCGGCACCTAGGCTGAAGGCCTCCTGTTCCTCATCCATTCGGAACTCGTTGCAAAGAACTACGATGGGAAGTCCCAAGCCCCGCCCGCGCATCTCACGGAGTACCGGGAAGGCATCGCTTAGCGAAGTGGTTACTTGCAGAACCACGCCGTCGTACGGGCCGCTAAACTGAGCCACTTCAGGCGTTTCGCGGAATGGCGCCGCTTCATCACAACTGTGGCCAAGCTTAGCTAGCGCCCCGCGCAGCTTTTGTGTGTCCGCTGGAGAGGCAACGAGGATGTGCATAGCTTGCCCTGCGATTTTCGCTAGAAACTGCCTTGCTGAGGCGTTGGTTCCGTCTAGCGGCCCGCACCTCACGAAACCGAGAGTGCGCGATCACAATTCAGTATGCAAGCGCCGATTGTGTTGATTCCTCCTAGGGGTCCGTTGGTTGTTTTTTTGACACGCCATACCCGCGTAGGCCGTTCTTCCTTTTAACTGACGGTTTTTTCCTATGTCGCGGGAAATGGCGTTCTTTTGGCAATTTCTACCTTAAGACGGAGAAGAATCCCCCGACTTGCAAGGGAGTCGTCAGCCGCTTCTTCCAGTTCCGACGCCAACGATTGCAGCGCCTCCAATTCAAGATCACCGCCAGTGGGTTGAAGAAGCAGCACCTGGACGCGCCTCAAGGCATCTAGGGCGTCTCCAACGACGGCTTGTGACGGGCGCCGGCGCCGCGGCGGCTCGTCTGAATAGGCTGACACAGACACAAGGGCGGCCGAATCGACTGAGCTGGCTAATTTCTGCGGAGCACCCGCGCCGACCGTCCTCTTCGCCGTCGGAAGATGCCCAGCGAAGTCACCCGCGCCACTAGTCTGCCGGCGCGCGTGCGGAAGGATTGCGTTGGGAGGTGGGGTGGTCACCGAAGGCAGAGACACGGTCATCAGCTCAGCCTTGCTGAAAAGGGTACGGCTATGTGCCTCGAGGCTGTTACCACCTTGTGAACAGCGACAACCGATATCCGAATCAGGGTGACCAAGCCCGGCCATTCTTGACTTCAACTCAGCAAGCTCACTCCCGTGAGGCCGCGAACGCGTAGATCGATGCTCACCTCCCGACGACCTTCCCTGCATCCCGTGCCTTGATGTCGCGGCACGCTGGTGGCACAGCGCTTGCCCATGCTGCTGTATGTGCCTGCTATCGATTATCCGCGCGCTCATGTTCATCTTAGCCGCGATCCTTCTCGGACCGAGCGGGGCAGCCGCCCAGGCCGCGCTTACCTGCCGCCAAGCAATCGAAGTCGCGGAGAGAGAATTCAGTCTCCCTCCGCATCTGCTGGCCGCAATCGCACGCGTCGAGTCGGGCCGGCGAGACCCCGCTACAGGGCGAGTGGACCCTTATCCTTGGACAATTAACGCCGAAGGGCGCGGCAGCACTTACCCCACGAAGGCGGCAGGAATTGCCGCCGTGCAGGATCTGCAGGCCAGCGGAATCCGTTCGATTGATGTCGGCTGCATGCAGGTCAACATGCGGCACCACCCGCGTGCCTTCGGCACCTTGGACGATGCTTTCGATCCGCTCACAAATGCGCGCTACGCCGCCAGCTTTCTAAGAGACTTGATGGCGGAAAAACAGGACTGGCACGCCGCTGCTGCCAGTTACCACTCGCGAAACCCGGAGTTTGCAGTACCCTATCTTAACCGGGTGCTGAGCGCCTGGGAGCAGGAAAGGCGGTCACCCTCGACCACCCCGATCGTGGTAGCCGCAACCGGGGATGCACCCTCCACTAGTTCCGCAACGACGCCGCCAGCACTGCCCCACGGTTTCGGCGCGATTGGGGGCGGTTTCTTCCTCTCGAACGGAGCCGAGCGGGCGCAGGTCATCCCGATGGCAGCAGCAGCCAGTCTTGGCACACCGGGTAGCGGCGCGGGGCGAAGCCTCGACGCCTACCGCGCGGCGCCGGTTCCTATGGTCGGCGGCGCACCAGTGGCATCAGCCGTTGTGATTGTTGCGCCTCATCAAGGGCGGCGGTTGTTCTGATCAGGAGGGCGGCGGAGCCGGTTCAGATTGGCCATCCTTAATCGTCCAATCCAAGGGACTCGGTGGCAAATTGCACTCGGGCAGTCGGTAGAGATCCTAGGTTTCACTTCTAGAGGGACGGACGAACCCGTCGCCTCTGGTGTCGTCAACCCTTAAAGCTAAGGACAAAACCTCCTGATCTGGCGCAGGCAGATGACGGCGCAGGCGAGGGTTGTCAGGGCGAGGTGGAGATCGGCGCGGCGCTCGTAGCGGATGGTCAGGCGCCGGAACCGGGCGA
>NZ_JAGIZB010000071.1:0-3127 GCF_017813395.1 Pararoseomonas baculiformis
TACAGATCTGGTCTGGTGGCCTGGCGCCGACCGACTCTCCCGCGTCTTAAGACGCAGTACCATGGGCGCTGGGGTGTTTCACGGCCGAGTTCGGGATGGGATCGGGTGTATCAACCTCGCTGTAGGCACCAGGCCACCGGGCCAGATCTGTAGGGACGGATGGGGTGTTGTGGATGGTGTGTTGTTGAGTGTTGTGCGTGTTGGTGCTGCGTGCGGCGAGGGTTTTGCCCTCAGCGGTGGGGGTTTGTGAGTTCGATCGGGCGATTAGGACCGCTCAGCTGCGCTCGTTACCGAGCTTCCACTTGCGGCCTATCGACGTGCTGGTCTTGCACGGCCCTTGGGGAGACCTGGTTTTGAGGCTGGTTTCCCGCTTAGATGCCTTCAGCGGTTATCCGTTCCGCACTTGGCTACCCGGCGATGCCACTGGCGTGACAACCGGTGCACCAGAGGTGCGTCCATCCCGGTCCTCTCGTACTAGGGACAGATCCTCTCAAGTCTCCAACACCCATGGCAGATAGGGACCGAACTGTCTCACGACGTTCTAAACCCAGCTCACGTACCGCTTTAATCGGCGAACAGCCGAACCCTTGGGACCTGCTCCAGCCCCGGGATGCGATGAGCCGACATCGAGGTGCCAAACCTCCCCGTCGATGTGGACTCTTGGGGGAGATCAGCCTGTTATCCCTAGAGTACCTTTTATCCGTTGAGCGATGGCCCTTCCACGCGGGACCACCGGATCACTAAGGCCGACTTTCGTCTCTGCTCGCGCTGTCGCGCTCGCAGTCAGGCGGGCTTATGCCTTTGCACTCAACAGCCGATGTCCGACCGGCCTGAGCCCACCATCGCGCGCCTCCGTTACACTTTGGGAGGCGACCGCCCCAGTCAAACTGCCCACCAGGCAGGGTCCCGACCCCGGCTAACGGGGTTCGGTTAGACGCCAGAAAGGCACAGGGTGGTATTTCAAGGTTGCCTCCACCAAGGCTAGCGCCCCGGCTTCATCGGCTCCCACCTATCCTACACAGTCCCTTCCTGGCGCCACTGCCAAGCTGCAGTAAAGGTTCATAGGGTCTTTCCGTCTGACCACGGGTACCCCGCATCTTCACGGGGAATTCAATTTCGCTGAGCCCATGCTGGAGACAGTGGGGAGGTCGTTACGCCATTCGTGCAGGTCGGAACTTACCCGACAAGGAATTTCGCTACCTTAGGACCGTTATAGTTACGGCCGCCGTTTACCGGGGCTTCAGTTCGATGCTTGCACATCTCCCTTTAACCTTCCGGCACCGGGCAGGCGTCAGACCCTATACGTCATCTCTCGATTTCGCAGAGCCCTGTGTTTTTACTAAACAGTCGCCACCCCCTGGTCTGTGCCACCCCTCACCGCTTGCGCGACAAGGGGTCTCGCTTATCCCGAAGTTACGCGAGCAATTTGCCTAGTTCCTTCAGCATGGTTCTCTCAAGCGCCTCGGTATACTCAACCAGTCCACCTGTGTCGGTTTCGGGTACGGTCCATAATCCCAGTGCTATTTCCCGGACCAATCCACCTGCCCCCTCAATCCGATAAGAGGGAACCGCGCTTCATGGTCGTCACATCTGGGGGGCCAGGGAATATTCACCCTGTTTCCATCGGCTACGGCTTTCGCCCTCGCCTTAGGGGCCGGCTCACCCTGCGCGGATTGGCCTTGCGCAGGAACCCTTGGACTTTCGGCGAGAGGGGTTCTCACCCTCTTTGTCGCTACTCATGTCCGCATTCGCACTTCCCATACCTCCAGGACCCCTCACAGGTATCCCTTCGCAGGCCTAGGGAACGCTCCGCTACCGCGTGCATTGCTGCACACCCACAGCTTCGGCTCGTGGCTTGAGCCCCGTTACATTTTCGCCGCAGAACAGCTATTAGACCAGTGAGCTATTACGCTTTCTTTAAAGGATGGCTGCTTCTAAGCCAACCTCCTGGTTGTTTTGGCCGTCCCACATGCTTTCCCACTTAGCCACGAATTAGGGGCCTTAGCTGGTGGTCTGGGCTGTTTCCCTCTCGACAATGGACCTTAGCACCCACTGTCTGTCTGCCAGGCTACACTCACCGGCATTCGGAGTTCGGTAGGGTTTGGTAGGGCTTTGGGCCCCCCTAGCCCTTCCGGTGCTCTACCTCCGGCGGTGACCACCTGACGATCTACCTCAATAGATTTCGCGGAGAACCAGCTATTTCCGAGTTTGATTGGCCTTTCACCCCTAGCCACAGCTCATCCCCGACTTTTTCAACAGGCGTGGGTTCGGCCCTCCAGTGGGTGTTACCCCACCTTCAGCCTGGCCATGGCTAGATCACTCGGTTTCGGGTCTCATGCCGGCAACTCAGGCGCCCTTGTCAGACTCGCTTTCGCTACGCCTACACCTCACGGCTTAAGCTTGCTGCCAACACGAACTCGCGGACCCATTATACAAAAGGTACGCCGTCACTCTTTCGAGCTCCGACTGCTTGTAAGCGCTCGGTTTCAGGTCTCTTTCACTCCCCTTGTCGGGGTGCTTTTCACCTTTCCCTCACGGTACTTGTGCACTATCGGTCGCCAAGGAGTATTTAGGCTTCGAGGGTGGTCCCCCGATGTTCAGACAGGGTTTCACGTGCCCCGCCTTACTCAAGAACCTGCCAGCGCCATACGCCTACGGGGCTATCACCCACTGCGGCAGACCTTTCCAGATCCTTCGGCTTAACACTGACAGGCCACTGGCCTGCTCCCCTTTCGCTCGCCACTACTCGGGGAATCTCTGTTGATGTCTTTTCCTCCGGGTACTGAGATGTTTCAGTTCCCCGGGTTCGCCTCCACAGCCTATGTATTCAGCTGAGGATCTCCATAAAGGAGGGGTTTCCCCATTCGGACATCCGCGGATCAACGATCGCTCGCATCTCCCCGCGGCTTTTCGCAGCGTGCCACGTCCTTCATCGCCTCTTGGCGCCAAGGCATCCACCGAACGCCCTTCATTCACTCACAACTCCATCCACCGCCCGCACGCAGAACCAACACGCAGGAACCTTCGCCCCCACGCCAGTCCCACATGTCCAATCAGACAGCAGACACCGAGTACGCATCACTCATCCCAGAAAGACACCCAGCACATCACCACATCCCCAAGGCAT
>NZ_JAGIZB010000072.1 GCF_017813395.1 Pararoseomonas baculiformis
TCCTCGCCCACCTCAGGACCCTTTTGATCGCCCTCCTTGGCGCTCTCATTCAGAAAATGGGTCGGCCAGACTACCAGCCGGTTACGATCCAGACGGCCTGAGGAGGTTATTCAAGGCCGACTAGATAACGTTCTGGATCTTCTACAAACTTGTCCATTGCCGCACTGGTCAAAGGTAGCTCGGAGCGATAGGAGTGGAAGCTTCCGCTAATCTTTGCGGCTTTCCTGAGCATCGTGAAACTCAGCCTGCGCGGTCGCGCGCCGCATTCTTGAAAGTTGAGGAGCCTTGCCGAAGAATGTTGAATTGCAAGGGACCAAGCGCGATCCGAGGCGATCCAGTCGCGCGAACGGTGTGAAACCCATCTTGGCGCCATCTTGCGCCACCAATCAGGTCGCCATTCTATAATCGCTGAATAGGCCGACCTTGCAGCATTCCTTATCTCAGTCCGTGTGGCGCCGCTTGCAATTAGCGATTCGATAACTGCCTGATATTCATCCAGCCGTCGCGGTGGCTTGCGGACGATTTTCGAGGGTACCGTCTTACTGGACTCAAGCTGCTTCTCCAGCGTAAGAGAAGTTAACTCGGTGACGTTTGACCGAAGGACTGCAAGGAGCACCAAAAAGCGCTCAGGTCTCGCGAAAATCCGAGACGAGGTAGCTCTCGCAGCGTATAGAGGTGCGAAACTAGGGCCACTAGCAACGCGTAGGCCAGCTGCGGCAGCGGCGGCGCACCCTATTTTTTCGACTACGTATTGGTCCAGAGAAGACACGTCGACCTCTCCAGCAGAGGTCCGAAAGCCACAATCATGTAGTAGGCGAACTATCGCCGCTCGCAGTGCGGGAATCGTGGCGATCGGCTGCTTTGATTCCAGCAATCTTTCGGTATCCCGCGCGACAGAAAGTGCTATGCGTTTAGGCAAGAGTGGAGTTACTTCCGGCAAATCGGACGCAGAATATGGTGCTACGTCGAGAAGGAATTTTGCGCTTGTTCCAGCTGTCGATTCACGCAGGCGTATACCGTGGACAGAGCAAAATTCGATGAAGTTTAGTTGATGGAGTCGGTTCCATGTTGGTCTTCCTACTCGGTTCACGTCGTCCCGCATGCACTCCGGGCATAAGCGGAGTCCTGCCGGCCGGCTAAGTCTCCGTTTAAGCTTCGTTAATAGGCTCGAAGCTCCGGGTCGCGCGAGCATATCGTTCTCGAGAGCTGCAGCTTGCTCTGGTGTCGCAAAAGCTCGATAAAGTGGGAGATGTGTATGATCGTCCAACAAGGACCTAGCGTCGCGGAGTCTGGGGCTGAGGCGTTGCGAAATATCGGAGAGGGCATACGGGAGTAGCCGATCTTGTTGCCTTGCGGTTGCCCGTCCGAACGCGAGCAATTGGACCGACGTGGCTGAAATGCCGCCAACGTCGGCTTGATAGCGTGCGAGGAGGGACGACAGGAGCTCGTGCCGCGCTGGCATTGGGAAATATCCGAGGTGCAACACGTCAGACTTCCCGGTCGACGGATTCATAGCCGCACTCCAAGGTTAGCCTCTCCGGCTTTGACCGAGGCGAAGCGCCTGAAGCGATGAGGTAGCAGCGCATCGATGCGGGAGCCCAACTTGGTCCGTCCTGGGCGATGCGTCGCAATCACGGTATAGGCAAGATGCTTTTTCGGGGGCAATCATGCGAAAAACCAGAGGGAAGTTCCCCCCATTATCAACTACATCGCGGATTTTTTGTGCGATGTCGTTACGAAATCCATTGGTCCCTCGGTTTAGATCAAGAGCTTCGCTGAGCACCGCTTTTGCGAAATCAGAGGTTAGCTTCGCTCACTTTTGCGTGCTCGGGTCTCGCCGCGAGCGGTAGCGCTGCGAGGAACGATGGAACCCAGTGGCGTGGCAGGCCCGCCGCTCGCCAATGGCGTAGGCGCCCTGCAGATGGCGCTCAACCGCATGTTGGACCTGGGCCGCCCGGATTACGTCCGCATCAACTAACCGCGGACACGCGCCTGGTTCAGCACGTCCCGGTTGCCGACCGCTGCAACAAGCTCTCTCTTGCTCGCCATCTCCGTCCTCCTCCGGCCCGAAGCCATACCCCAGGACGGACCACTTCAATGGAGGAGGATAGGGTAAGAGCCTTGGCATCTACGGAGTGGGTTCCACTCTACTCCGCGGAACGTCGGAACTCATTACAAATTCCCTCCAGTTTCACGACGCGTCCGTTCTTAATCAACACCTTAGCGTGCGGCCCGAAGTTTGCTCGGTCGTCGGCGCCTGCTCAATCTGAGCAGGCGGTGTCAATTTTTGACCAAGGAGTTTCTATGCGTCACTTCCTGACAACCGCGGCCGTACTCGGACTGGCCGTTGGCGCACTGGCGCCTGCTGGCGCCCATGCTGTCGCTATCATGCCGACGAATGACCTCGCGGTCCTGACTGGTGCGCTGGTCAGCCCGTCCTCCGGTATCTCGATCACCAGCAGCAACCTGATCGGTGGCGCGACACAGCAGGGCACCTTCACCGGCTTCAACCTTGCGCCAAACTCCGGCTCCGGGCCGACGCTCTCGCTCGGGAATGGCGTCGTGCTCAGCACCGGCAATGCCAATGTGCCGCTGAGCAACACCTCGAACAACACGAATGCCACCACCGGCACCGGCAGCTATGCCCCTCTCTCCTCCCTGGCCGGCGCGAACACCTGGGACGCGAACGTGATCGAGTACACGTTCACGGTCGCTGCAGGCTTGAACTCGGTTTCGATGCAGTTCGTATTCGGAACCGAGGAGTTCCCCACGCAATCCGTCACGGACATCTTCGGCTTCTTTGTGGATGGGGTGAACTACGCAAAGTTTCCGAGCGGTGAGCTGATCTCCAACACGCCTGGCAGTCCGACGAACTTCATCAGCAACCCTGTCGGCGGCGGCGTGTACGACATCGCCTACAATGGGCTGACGAACGTCTTTACGGTGACCGGCCTCCTGAATCCCAGCCTGAGTTCGCATACGATCGCGATTGCCATCGCCGACACGAACGACACCATCTATGACAGCTCGGTGTTCGTATCCGGCCTGACGGCAGGTGTGACGACCGGCGGTGGCGGCATTGGCAACGGTGGTGGCACCCCCGTTCCGGAACCCGCGTCTCTGGGGCTGTTCGGCCTCGGCCTGCTCGGGCTCGTCGGGGCCCGTCGTCGCCGGAAGACCGCGTAAGCGCCATCCCTGGGCGGCGCCTCGCGAGAGGCGCCGCCGCATTCTACAGTGGGCCTGAGCCCCTCGGCCACGCGCTCCTCACGGCTTAAGGATCCGCGCGATCACCGAAGGCCTCGGATCCGGGTGGTTGGACCTGTCGCGCCTCGACCGTCTTGGCTTCGGGGCTGGCGGGAGGGCAGTGCTGGCCGCGCCCGGGGACGACGAAGTGGCAGTAAGCCGGCTCCTTACGGCCATGCTAACGGTCTGTTGATATTCGCCCGCAACAAAGCAGTCAGTTCCGCAGCGTTTCTTGTTAACTATGAGTGGAGGCCGCTGCGATGCAGATGCTTGCCCGCGATCTCATGGACCCTGACGTTGTCACGGTGCCGCCCGGAGTTCCCGCAGCCGATATCGCTCGAATGTTTGCGGATCGAGGCATCTCGACGGTGGCCGTTGTCGACCACCAAGGCGCGCTGGAAGGCATCGTAACGGAGGCTGACCTTATCCGCCGCCTGGTGGATGAAGACGAGAGACCCCGTGCTGGATGGCTCACTCGCGTCCTCGCTAACCCGAATATCGCGGCGGAGCGGTATGCTCGCAGCCACGGACGCACCGCCGGGGATCTCATGACTAAGAAGGTGGTGACAGTCGGGCCTGAAGACAGCGCAGCCCACATTGCCCGCCTCATGGAGGAACACAAAATCCGCCGCGTGCTGGTGACGACAGCCGGCAGATTGCTTGGTTTGGTAAGTCGCTCCGCCCTCGTGCGCGCATTAGTTGAGCCTGCAAGTGGCCTAACCGTTGAACTGTCCGATGAGGACATTCGCCGGGCTGTGCTCGCGGCGATGAGACGAGAGGAATGGGCCAACACGGGCAACATTGCGGTGGGTGTCCGGGAGGGTGTCGTGGAGTTCTCCGGGTATCGCCAAACTGAGACAATTGGACGTGCCCTTCGTGTGCTTGCCGAAAACGTGCCTGGGGTGAAGCAGGTGGTCGATCGCACTCTGCTTCCGCCGGTGGTCTTTAGTCCCTGACCTGCTTCGACAATGCTCCCGTCTTGCGGAGAAGACGTGGACTGACGAATTCGCTTGCACTCGATCTACCCCCACTCTGGCCCAATAAACCAAAATACGCGTTGCGTAATATTTAGATTGCCGCTGGTCTAATATTTGCAATCGGTTGCTCTATGAGAGCTAACCCGTGTCGAGTTGCTCTACCGAATCGGTGCCAGCCAACCGCTTCTTACAACTGGCATTTATCGGGCATTCACACCGAGAGGAGCCGAGCCATGCCGACCGACAGGGTGCCTCCCGAGACTGGCCTGCCCCCGGAAGCGGTTCCATGGGTTATGAGAGAGTTGGCCCATTGAGGCGCTTGGGTTTGGTGGTCCAGATCCAGCGTTAGCCTTCGACGGCTACGGAGCCCTCCGACACCCCTGAAGGGCTTGCCAGAGAACGGTATTCCTGCGGCGTCCTCTGGCCAAGGGCCA
>NZ_JAGIZB010000073.1 GCF_017813395.1 Pararoseomonas baculiformis
CCATCGCCGCCGAGGTGCTGAACCGCATGTTGGACCTGGGTCGCCCAGATTACGTCCGCATCGCCTGATCATTAGGGCTCTCGGGAGAGATGCATCCACCGCTTCGATCGATGCAACAAGGTCCAGCTTCGCCTATGATTTTGATGCTTACGCCGACGTATTTGAAGCTTTTACCGAGGCTCTCGGCCTTGAGCGCTACGTGCTCTGGCTTCATGACTACGGCTCACAGATCGGGTTGCGGCATGCCCTACGCATCCGGGACTGCTCCGCAGGCTGTTCGGGCGCTAGCTGCCCATCATCGCGCGCCATGTCGGGTACGCTTCGATGGCGCCCGGTTTGGCAGCCCTTTGCCGCTAGAGGAGCTTCGGCGCCCAAGAGATTCCTCCGTTGGCGGGCCGAAGAGCTGCCATCCGGCTCAGGAGTCGCGGATTACCTCCCGGATGCGCGATGCCAGGGCGTCCATAGCGAAGGGCTTGGTCATGACATGCATACCCGGCGCGAGATGACCGTTCCCGACCACGGCGTTCTCGGCATAGCCCGTGATGAACAGCACCTTGAGGTCGGGGCGGGTGATCCGCGCCGCATCGGCCATCTGCCTGCCGTTCATGCCGCCGGGCAGTCCAACATCGCTCACCAGCAGGTCTATGCGAATATCCGACTGCAGCACCCTGAGGCCCGAGGGGCCGTCCGCGGCCTCGATCGCCGCATAGCCAAGTTCCTCCAGCACTTCTGTGACCAGCATGCGCACCGTGGGCTCGTCATCCACGACCAGCACGGTCTCACCCTTCCCAGCCCGTGGCGCGTCGGCCAGTTCAGGCACCTCCTCTGCAGTTTCCGGGCCGCCGACGTGCCGGGGCAGGTAAAGGCACACCATCGTGCCCTGTCCCACCTCCGAGTAGATCCGCACCTGCCCCCCCGACTGCCGAACGAAACCGTAGATCATCGACAGGCCGAGGCCAGTGCCCTGGCCGATCGGCTTCGTGGTGAAGAACGGTTCAAATGCCTTGGCGATGATGTCCGGCGGCATGCCGGTACCCGTGTCCGAGACGCACAGGCTGACATACTGCCCGGGCTGAAGATCGCGGCTCCGGGCCGTGCGCGTGTCCAACCAGCGGTTGGCGGTCTCGATGGTCAACCGCCCGCCATCGGGCATGGCGTCGCGGGCATTGATACAGAGATTCAGCAGCGCGCTCTCAAGCTGCGGCGCGTCCACCAGCGTCGGCCAGAGCCCTACAGCCCCGACCACCTCCAATTCGATGGCAGGCCCGATGGAGCGCCGAATGAGCTCCTCCATCCCGGCGACCAGCCGGTTCACGTCGGTCGGCTTGGGGTCGAGCGTCTGGCGCCGCGAGAAGGCCAGCAGCCTGTGGGTCAGGGTGGCGGCGCGGTGGGCGGCACCCAGGGCTGCGGTCGCATATCGCTGCACGTCATTGACCCGCCCCTGGGCGATGCGGGTGTTCAGGAGTTCCAGAGAACCTGTAATCCCGGTCAGCAGGTTGTTGAAGTCGTGCGCGATCCCGCCGGTGAGCTGCCCTACAGCCTCCATCTTCTGTGCCTGGCGCAGCGCCTCCTCGGTCCGTTCACGCTCTGCCATAGCCGCTGCGATACGCTTCTCCAGGATATCGTTCAGCGCCTGCCGCTCACCCTCGGCCGCCTTGCGAGCGGTGATGTCGAGCGAGGTGCCAACGAGCCCGATGACGTTATCCTTCTCATCTCGCAGCGGTGCCTTCGTGGAAAGCCACACAGCTGGGCTTCCATCGGGCAGCTGGACCTCCTCCTCGAACTGCTGAAGGACTCCGGCTTCCATGACCCGGCGGTCATTGGACATGACCGCCTCAGCCTGCGCCTTGTCATCGAGGAACTCGGCATCCGTTTTGCCAAGATAGAACTCAGGGGGCTTGCCAATCAGCTCAGTGGTGCCGCGGTTCGCGAGCAGCATGCGCCCTTCCCTGTCCTTGGCATAAACGACGCCAGGAACAGCCTCGATGAAGTGCCGCAGCAGAGTTGTCGCCCTGTCGCGCTCCGCCTCGATGGCGCGACGCTGCTCGATGTCGATGAGAACGCCTGGAAAGCTCAGCGGCCTGCCGTCCGGTCCGTGGTCGACGCGGCCATTTGCCTCGATCCAGTAGTACCGCCCGTCCGCCCGCCGGACCCGGTACTGATGCGCGTATGCGCCACCACGGGCGATCACCTCGTCGATGGCGGCAGCCAGTCCGGCCTTATCGTCCGGGTGGACAGTTGCGACCACCTGCTCAAGGCTGAGGCCCTCGCGCCCGAGTGCGGGATCAAGGCCGAAAGTCCGGGCGAAGGCCTCGTCCACGGTGAAGCGGTCGGTGGGCAGGTCCCAATGCCAGGTTCCAACGATCGCGCCTGCGGCCAGCGCGAGCTGCACGCGCTGAATGTTCTCACGCGCCAGCGCCTCGCTCTCGCGCAGGGCCTCCTCGGCCCGCTTGCGATCCGTGACGTCGCGCACGGTGCCGATCAGGCGGACCGGTGCTCCCTCCTCGAAGTAGGCCTCTCCGTTCGCGAGCACCCAGCGCTCGACACCGTCCGATAGTCCAATGGTGCGGTACTCGCAGTTGAACCTGCCCGAACCGGCGGGGTCCAGCGCCGAGCGCACGGCCGCGTCAGCCATGACCCGGTCAGCCGGGTGCAGGCCCGCGAGGAAGGATCCCTCGTAACTCACCGGCTCGCCAGGCAGGATGCCGAACAAAGCGCGACAGCGATCGTCCCAGGTCAGCTCGCCGGACCGCACGCGGTAGTCAAAGGTGCCGATCCCGGCAGCGCTGGTCGCGAGGCGAAGGCGATCGGCGGCCTCCCGCAACTCTGCCTCGGCCTGCTTCCGCTCGCTCAGGTCCTGCATGGCGCCGATCATGCGGACCGCGCGGCCGTCCGGCCCACGGATGACGTAGCCGCGGTCCAGTACCTGCGCGTAGCTGCCATCGGCGCGGCGGAAGCGGTACTCGTCGGTCCAGCTCGTCCCGGTACCGTCGATCACGGCGTGGATGCTGTGGGCGATCCGGTCCCGGTCCTCCGGGTGGATCCGGGCGAGCCACCACTCTCCCGTCGGCTCCACCTGTTCGGGCCGCCAGCCATAGGCCTCCTCGAGCGCCTCGTTCCAGAGGACGCTGTTGTCGCCAAAGCTCCAGTCCCAGATCGCCTCCCGGGTCGCTTGCTGCGCCAGCCGGAAGCGCTGGTTCATCGCCTCCAGGGCTTCGCCCGCGAGGTGCTGCCCGGTTCGGTCGCGCAGCATCTTGAGATATCCGGTATGAACGCCCCGCTCATCCCGAAGCGGCATTACCTCGCCCGAAGCCCAGAAGCGGGAGCCGTCCTTGCGCAGGTGCCAGCGCTCGTCGGCGGCCCGTCCTTCCCGGGCTACTCGCTCCATCTCCGCCTCTGGAAGACCGGCGGCCCGGTCCTCGGGCACGAAGATCAGGTCCGCGGACTGGCCGACCGCGTCAGCTTCCGTCCAGCCCAGGATGTTCGCCGCCCCGATGTTCCAGCCGGTGACCTTGCGCGCGAGGTCCATGGTGATGACCGCAACGTCCGTGGCGCTGTCCAGCACCTGCCGCCGAAGGGCATCTGAACGGGCCTGCTCGGCCCGGAGGCGTTCTTGCTGAGCTAGGCTGCGCCGGAGGTCGAGCTGGCTCATGACCTGGCGAGCCAGGGTCCGCAGCACGAAGCGCTGCTGCTCGGAGAGGCCCTCCGGTCGGGGCTTGGTGTCGAGAATGCAGAGCGTACCGAGAGGGAAGCCGTCCGGGCTCCTCAACAGCTCACCCGCGTAGAAGCGCAGCCCCGGTCCTGACGTGACCAGCGGGTTGCAGTTGAATCGGGGGTCCTCCAGCAGGTCCGGGATGACCAGTTCGCCCGGCTGGAGCAGCACCCGGGCACAGATGGAGTTGTCGAGCGGCATCTCCCGAACACCCAGCCCCACCTCGGCCTTGAACCATTGCCGTCGCTCAGCAATGAGGTTCACCGCGGCGATCGGTGCCCCGAGCAGATCGGCAGCCATGCGGGCCAGGTCGTCGAAGTCCTGCTCCGGCGGCGTGTCGAGGATCGCGTAGCGGTCCAGTGCCGCGAGGCGCTCCGCTTCGGTCCAAGAGGGCCTCTCGTTCTGCTCTGTCACTGGAATAGAGCCTTGCCAGAAGCCCCGCCCGCCTGGCGATGATCGTGCCCAGTGGGCTGAAGCGGATCAGCCTTGATCCGCAGCCGCAAGCCGGTACGGACATCCTCGCTCGCGGTCCGACGTCGTCCAGACGTCACCTGCGCCTCTGTTTGACCATGACGTTCGGGCGTCAGCAGGGCTGTCAGTAGGCTACTGGAGAGCATAGAGGCCGCGTGTAGCAGAATGCTGGACGGAATGGAATCGTCATCCCTAAGCTCGACTTTGGCCATTTGAGCTGAGGAGAGGCGGCGGAGCGGGCTGACCGGCTAGGGTGGATGCGTCCCCGCCAAGAGACGCCGCCATGCTCTGCCTGCCGACCCGCTTCGCCGCGGT
>NZ_JAGIZB010000074.1 GCF_017813395.1 Pararoseomonas baculiformis
TTAAGACGCGGGAGAGTCGGTCGGCGCCAGGCCACCAGACCAGATCTGTACACGACAAACACAAAACCCGCTCAGCCCTACAAAGGCCGAGCGGGTTTTCGCGTGAGAGGAAAGGACGCGCTGGGGAGGAAAGCTAACCTCTCAGGGCCGAAGCAACACACGCCCGGCCGAACGCCGTCCGCGCACCTCTTCCATGGCTTCCCGGAAGCTCTCCAGGGGGAAGCCGGCATGAATCTCGGGCCGTAGCAGACCGCCGGCCCACCATTCCGCCAGCTGCCTCCAAAGTGCCTGCACACGCGGCGCATGGGCCTGGCGCCCATCCCCGGGAGACCAGCCGACATAGCTGCCCCAGTTAAGACCGGCCACGCTGATGTTCTTCAGGAGAAGCAGGTTCGCAGCTACGCTCGGGATCTCGCCCGCGGCATAGCCGATGCTCACCAGCACCCCGCCATCCTGCAGGCACCGAAGCCCCTCATCAAAGGCTGCCCCGCCGAGAACATCCAGCACGCAGGCCACGCCAGCGCCCCCGGTCGCCGCACGCACGGCCTCCCGGAATGGCGCTCCGCTGTCGAGGACAAGCTCGGCACCGCGCTCTGCAGGCACATGCTGCTTGTCCCGCCCGCATCGGGCGATGACACGGGCACCAAGCGCACGGGCCACCTCGACCCCGGCCAGCCCCACCCCGCCCGCGGCGCCTTGAACGAGCACCCAGTCGCCCGGTCCTACCCGCCCCCGCCAGATGAGGGCAGAGGCGGCCGTGGGATAGGAGATCGGCATGGCCACCGCCGCCTCTGCCGGCACGCCCGCCGGCACGGGGTGGCAGTGGATGGCGTCCGCCACCGCCTCCTCCGCCATGCCCCCCCAGTCCAGGACGGCGAAGACCCTACTGCCCGCCGGGGGAGGTGTCGCAACGTCCGGCGCGACCTCAAGCACCGTGCCCACGACCTCCGTCCCTGGAATGAAGGGGAGGGGCGGGCGGCGCTGGTAGCGCCCCTCGACCACCAGATTGGCGGCGAAGCTCACTCCAACGGCCTCGACCCGCAGCCGGACGCTCCCCGGCCTGAGCCTTGGGGGCGGGACATCCTGCAACTCCAGCTGATCGAAGGGCCGCCAGGAGGCGCAGACCAGAGCGCGCATCAGTCGGCCGTGATCCTTGCTTCCTGCACCAGCCGTCCCCAGCGCTCATACTCGGAGCGGACGAAGCGGCCGAAGGCCTCCGGTGAATCCGCGACGGGCTCCGCGCCGAGCGTGTCGAGCCGCGCGCGCGTCTCGGGCTGTTCCAGGATGGCCGAGACGGCTCCCTGCAGCCGCGCGAGGATGGGTGCCGGCGTGCGCGCGGGCGCCCAGACTCCGTACCATGTCGCGATGGCGTAGCCGGGCACCCCCGCCTCGGCGACGGTGGGCAGATCGGGGAAGGCCGCCACCCGGCGCTTCGTTGAGACGGCGAGGGCACGCAGCTGCCCGCCCCGCACCAGCGCGGCGGAGGAGGGCATGGAGTCGAACATCATCTCCACCCTTCCGCCCACCACGTCCTGCAGTGCCGGGCCCGAGCCGCGATAGGGCACATGGGTCATCTCCGTACCGGTCATGCGCTTGAACAGCTCGCCCGCCAGATGGGGCGCCGCGGCCGTGCCGGAGGAGGCGAAGGACAGGCGCCCGGGATGGGCGCGCAGATGGGCGATCAGGTCCGGTACCGACCGCACGGGAAGGCCCGGCGAGACGACGAGGATCAGCGGCACGGAGGCAATGTTCGTCACCGGCGCGAAATCGGCCAGGGCGTCATAGGGCGCGGTGCGCGAGAGATGCGGCAGGATGGTGTGAATGGACGCGTTGACCAGGAAGGTCGTCCCGTCCGGCGCCGCCCGCGCCACCTCCGCCGCCCCAATCGCGCCCGACGCGCCCGGCCGGTTCTCGATCACGGCCGGCTGGCCAAGCTGCCCGGCCAGCTGCGCCGCCACCACGCGGGCAAGGATATCCGTCGGCCCACCCGGGGGATATGGCACGACAAGGCGAAGGGGGCGGGAGGGCCATGTCTCCTGTGCCGCTGCCTGCTGGGCCGCCATGGCCCCGGCCGCCGCCAGGACGGTTCTCCGATGCATTCCTGTTCCTCCCTCTGCCGCTTCCCGCGGCTTGGCGTCATCCTAGAGGCAAAGTTTCGGGGGGAGCGAGATGCTGGAGGAGAGGCCTTATGCCGGGCTGTTCGTGCTGGATGCCGGGCAGGGCGTGGCAGGTCCGTATTGCGGCATGCTGCTCGCCGCCTGCGGCGCCGATGTCGTGAAGCTGGAACCGCCCGAGGGCGACTGGTCACGCGGGCTGAGCACGCGGCAGGGCAGCCAGAGCGTGATGCATGCCGTGTTCAACCGCGGCAAGCGCTCGGTCATCCTGGACCTGCGCACACCCGAGGGGCGGGCGGCGTCTGCGCGTCTTGCTGCCAGGGCCGATGTGCTGATCGAGAGCTTCCGTCCCGGCGTGGCCGCACGGCTCGGCCTCGGCCCGGAAGCGACGGGGCCGAACGCGATCTGTCTCTCGATCTCCGGCTTCGGCCAGAGCGGCCCCTATGCCGAGCGCCCCTGCACGGACAGCGTGGCGCAGGCCTTCGGCGGGTTGATGTTCGCCAACCGCGACGAGGACGGCGCGCCGCGCAAGGTCGGCATCCTGGCCAGCGACATGGCAACCGGGCTGCATGGCTTCGCGGCGGTGCAGGCCGCCCTTGCGGGCCGGTGGCGCGATGCGGCGGAGGGCCGCCCCGCCCGCCGCCGCGTGCTGGATGTCTCCCTGATGGCCGGGACCGCGGCCATGCTGGGCTTTCCCATCGCCGAGGCAGGGTTGCTGGGCCGTCCGCCGGAAGCATTGAACATCCCGGCAGGCTGCTATGAATGCGCCGATGGCGGCTGGCTTGCCATCGCCCTGGTGCGCGAGGCCGAGTTCCGCGCGCTCTGTTCCGTTCTCGGGCTTGAGGACCTGCCCTCCGATCCGCGCTTCGCCGACTTCCCCTCGCGCGCGCGGCACCGGTCGGCGCTGCTGCCCGGGATACGCGCCGCCTTCCGGGCGCACAGCGTGGGGGATTGGCTGACTCGCTTCGCGGCGGCGCGCATCATGGCAGAGCGCGCCAACGGCCCGAATGACTGGCTTGCCGATCCTCATGTGCTCGCGGTGGACGGCGCCCCGGTCCGGGATCAGCCCGGCCTCGGCCCCATGCCCTTTCCACGCCTTCCTGGCCTGCCCGAACCGATCGGCCCCGCCCCCGCGCTGGGCGAGCACACGGCCGAGGTGATGGCCGGCTTCGCGGAGGCTTGAGGATCATGAGCCATGGCGCAGGGCGCAGCCTCACCCTGGGGCTGCTGCTCGGACTGGGCTGCGCCGTGCTCTCCGCACATCCATCGCGGAGCCAGGAACCGGTGATCCCCAGGGCCGAACTGCCGGGGATCGGGGCCGCGGATCCGCGTCGTCCCGTGGACGGGAACGTGGCGCCGTGGGCCGCGCTCGGCCGGGTGCAGACGGAGCTGGGCGGCCGCTGCACCGGAACACTGGTCGGGCCGCGCACCGTGCTCACCGCCGCGCACTGCCTTGTGGCTCCTCGCTCGGGGCGCCTCGTGCAGCCTGCCTCGGTACATTTTCTTCTGGGCTACCATCAGGGCGGCTGGCGCGCCCGGGCGCGTGCCGCCGCTTTCCTGGTCCCATCGGGCTTCGATGCGCCGAGCCGATCCCCGGCCGGGGCCGACTGGGCCCTGGTCACGCTGGAGGCACCCCTTCCCGCACCGGAGGTCAGCCTTCCCCTGGCCGAAGCCGCGTTCCCGCCGGGAACCCCCCTCCTGCTCGGCGGCTACCAGCAGGATCGGCCTGAATGGCTGATGGCCGACAAGGAATGCCGGGTGCTCGGCGCGGCGATGCGGGATGGGCAGCCGCTTCTCGTGCATGACTGCGCCGGAACCCGTGGCGCGAGCGGCGCGCCCCTTCTGGCTCGAATGCCCGAAGGCGGTTGGGGCGTCGCTGGCGTGGCCGTGGCGGTGGCGCGGGGCGCCGCGCTCGGCATCGCCGTGCCGGGGCCGGTGGTGTTGCGGGCCTGGCGTCAGGCGGCGCGCCGGGACTGACGCGCCGCGCCGGGCAGGGCGCCCTACTGTTCTCTGAAGGCTCTGTGGAAGCTGTCGAGGAGAGGTTGGATCATGTAGCGGAGGAAGGATCGTTCGCCGACCTGGATTTGTGCTTCGACGGGCATTCCTGGTCTGAGTTGGACGT
>NZ_JAGIZB010000075.1 GCF_017813395.1 Pararoseomonas baculiformis
GCCCACCACCGGCTCCGCCACGCCCAGCCGGGCAAGGACCACCGCCATCTCGGCATTCGCATGGGTGATCCGGAGCGCGGGATCGGCCGCCATCAGCCCCAGCGGCATCTGCTCGATCATCTGTGCCTGGGCGAAGGCCCGCCCCACCGTGCCCCGCAGCTCCTCGAGCGCGGCGGCGATGCGGCCTGTCTCGTCCTTGCTGGCCTGGTCCCGCAGCTCGGCCGCCGTGCCGGGCGCGGTGTCGCCCGAGGCGATCGCGCGCACCCGCGTCGCGGCTCGGCGCAGCGGCGCGCCGATGGCGCGGGCGCTGGCCCAGGAGGAGAGCAGCAGGATCAGCGCCACCGCCAGGCCGATCCACAGGGTGAAGGTTTCCACACCTGCCAGCGCCTCATCCATGGCGCCGCGCTGCGCCGCCTCATCATCGCGTAAGATACGGGTTGCTTCGGCGAATGCGGCACGGACTGCAGAGGCGCTGGGCTCAGCCTGCTCTTGGCGAATCGTCGCTAGGTCGGCAATGGTGGCCAGGATCGTTTCGGAGGCGTCCGCCAACCCGGTGGCCAACAAGCCGACACGGTTCGCATCCTCTTTGAGCCGGTCAGATAGTGAGAAGGACAGCACTCCGCGCAGATGCACGCGCTGCTGTGCTATTGCGCGGCGAACCCGGCGCGCTTGCGCCTCCTCGCCCGTAATCAGGAAACGCTGGATTGCGAGCCGTACTTCGTTCGCGGCGTTGCTGAAGGCCATTACCCGGTTTCGCACTTCGTCCACCTGGGAGCGATCCGGCACCTCAAACTCCAGCGCGCCCAGCACAGCCTCCATACCCTGATCAAACTCAGAATTGAGGCGGTAGAGTTTGTCGTCGCGCGCGTCGATGATGCGTGAGCGCGCCTCCAGCATGCGTCCAATCGCGGCCTCGTAGCGGCCCGCCGCGGGAATGGCAGAGCGCGCAGCATCGCGCGCCGCTGGAAGATTGGTAGCCGAGGCGGCCTCCTCGGCCAATGTCCGAGCGGCGGCCAGTGCCGCGCGTGCCTTCGCGGCAGCACCTTGGGCGGCCTGCAGGTCCTGAGCGGTGCTCAGATCGGCCTCCGCAACCGGCGCTCCGGTAGCGGTGGTTCCTGCGCGCTCTACGAGGGCCAGCACCCGTGCCGCGCCGCGTAGATTGTTCTGCTGCTGGGCGACCGCCTGCAGCTCCGACCAGACAAGGCCCACTAGTCCCGTGAGGAGAAGCATAGCCAGCCCTGCGGTGGCGCCGAGCTTCCGGGCGACGGATAGGTTCTGGAACGCGCGCATAGCCCTGGACGGCTCCCTTACAGCACTGGTCTCAGTTGGTGCCGTCTAGTTGCTAACTGAGTGTTAAGGGCCTGAGTTGGGTAGGACCGATGGACGATGCGAGGACAAGGTCGAAACGGAGGTTATCCGCTGCCTGGAACGTAGCATCACTCTCGAGCTCTGCAGCCATCGCTAAGATAGTGAAGGCGCGCTCCAGCATGCAAAGCAGGCTCCCGGCTATACAGAAGCATAAACACCTTAACGGAAGCATTTATCAGGAGGCTAAAGGCGGAACTCCTCTGGCGCATCGTCTCAGAAATTGCGTCGAGGCTTCGCAGGCTATCCGCTGCCACATCGGTACCCTCACTGCCCCGTCCGGCGTCATCCCGCGCCCGACATTATGAGCTTGGCTATGTCCGAGAGAATGGCCGCTGATTTGTCCAGAGCGTCCACACGATGTCTATGTAAGTGCAACGCTGCTCACATTCATTGCAACTGGTCAGTAGGGCAACAGCAGGTGCGGTCAAGAGTGGCGCGCTAAGCAGCGCCGTCCGTGTCCTCCCAAGCTACCCGCAAGAACGTCGATCAAGTTAAGTACGCTAGCGAATGCGGCGCCAATCCCTGCCATCACAAAGCCTCAACGCCAAAAGCGGTCGCCGAGTCCATGCATCCCTGGCGCGCCTACGGGACCTTCGGGGTCATGCGTAGAGGCGGGAGGAATTATGGAGATCTGGGGAGACGGCTGAGCTCTCTCTACGGGAGCCTCGGCGCAAGACGGACGCAGGAGGCCGCAGTTCCAGCGGTATCCTTCTCGGCGGCCAGTCATGGTTCCTCCGCGATCGAAGTAGCAAACGCATTGCCGACCGCCGAAGCAGGTGGTCATGCCCTCCGTACCTGCGTTGCAGGCCGGCGTAAGAGTTGAGTTGACGGGCAGAGAGTACGGCCAGTTACCGACACCGCCCTGCGCCCGTGCGTCCGAGTACCACAAGCCCAATGCAAGTAATGCGGCGGCCGCAAGCCTGTGTAACATCCGACCTCCCGGAAAACCTTCTACTTAGCCCAACATTAGACGTTCGAAACGGATCTGCTTCGATGGAGCGGGCTGACCGGCTTCGGAGGCGCGTTCCCATTACGAGACATCGCCATGCCCTGCCTACCGGCCGGCTCCGCCACGACAATCATGGCCTGTGCGCCGCCGTTTAGCCAGCGGAGTTGACGTCGCGCCTAGGTGCTGCTGATCGGAGCCAGCTCTCCTCGGCCGGAGCAGTGCTCCAAACCCAGGCACAGGAAAAGCTCACGGTGGCCGGCTTGCCGCCGCCGGCGGGCTCGCACGAGAACGGCGCTCCGTAAACCCTCATCAACGGTTCAACCGGGCTGCCTGGAGCGGTCGGGCGTCAAAGTTTATGGGATGGCCCGCCCCTCAGTCCTGCTGGCGTAGGCTGGCCGGGCAACCGGGGCGTAAGGGAGCTGACCCATGACGGAGATTGCGGTTCTCGGGGTGGATCTGGGCAAGAACAGCTGCAGCGTGGTGGGGCTGGACGCAGCGGGCCGGGTGGTCCTGCGACGGCGGCTGCACCGGGACGGGGTGGTCAAGCTGGCGGCAGGGTCGCCAGGGTGCGTCGTGGCGATGGAGGCCTGCTGTGGAGCGCATCACCTGGGCCGGCGGCTGCGCGAGGCAGGGCACGAGGTTCGGCTGATGTCGCCCGAGTATGTGCGGCCCTATGTGAAGGCTCAGAAGAACGACGAGCGGGACGCGGAGGCGATCGCCGAGGCGGCGACCCGTCCGACCATGCGCTTTGTCGAGCTCAAGAGCGAGGCACAACTCGACGTGCAGAGCCTGCATCGCGCCCGTGACCGGCTGGTGGGCGAGAGGACGGCGCTGATCAACCAGCTGCGCGCCATTCTGCTGGAGCGCAGCATCACCGTGCCCCAGGGTCGGCGCAAGCTGGAGGTCTACCTCGAGACCCTGCTGGCCGAGGAGCGGGTCCCGCTCAGTCCGCGGGTGCGGCTGCTGGTGGAGGACCAGCGGGCCGAGTGGCGCGAGCTGGACCGACGTATCGAGGCGTTCGACCAGGAGTTCGCGGCCGAGGCTCGGGCCGATGAGGCTGCCCGGCTGCTGACCACCATTCCCGGCATCGGGCCGCTGAACGCGACGGCGCTGGTGGCGGCAATCGGCAGGGCCGAGACCTTCGGGCGAGGACGGGACCTCGCCGCCTGGCTGGGGCTGGTGCCGCGGCAGATGACCACGGGAGGCAAGCCAAAACTCCTGGGGATCAGCAAGCGAGGCAACGTCTACCTGCGAAGGATGCTGATCCACGGCGCCCGTGCCGCGTTGCCGACGCTGTCCAAGGGCGAAACCCCGCTTGGCGCCTGGTTACGAGGCCTGGCCACCCGGGCGCACGTGAACACCGTGGTGGTGGCCCTCGCGGCCAAGCTGGCGCGGATCATCTGCGCGGTGCTGCGCAGCGGGCAGCGGTTCGAGGTGAGGGCGGCGGCCGTGTCGTAGCCCAAAGGGTCAGCCGCTCGCGCTCACCCGGTGCGGGCGGCTGGTTGAGGTCTGCGGGGGGTGGAAGCGAGATGGCCTGATAGTCGACCGGCGTTCTGGAACCCTGGTGCAAAAAATGGCGCTCTGACGCCGCGAATTTTATGAGGACCAGAACGCGCGGATCTCCATCTTGGCAGGGAGCTTGCCTCCGAAGCCGATGGGGTGGATGGCCCCCGATCGGCATCGAAGTGCCAAGATGAGGGTTGTCGAACACCCCAGGAGGAGGCCATCCGCCATGCAGATTGCCACGATCGGCGTCGATCTCGCCAAGCATGT
>NZ_JAGIZB010000076.1 GCF_017813395.1 Pararoseomonas baculiformis
CGGGCGCCTGAAGGACTGGCGCCGCATCGCCATGCGCTATGACCGATGCGCACACACCTTCATGTCCGCCATCTGTCTCGCCGCAACTGTACTCTTCTGGATTAACGAGTCCTGAGCCTAGCCCTCCTTTGAGCCCAGTTCTACGCAACATCGTTGTCCGCTCCTCAATGAGCTTACTCGATCATCACCAGAAAACGTTAAGAGGAGTCAACGGAATAACGTCGGCTTTATACCGGGTCCCCAATGGCGCTTGTGGATATAACCCCGGTTGCTTACGGCTCCGTCGCGCGATGCAATATGGGTCGACAGCGGCCAGGACGCGACCGGCGCGCCATGTCCGCTTCTGGGCACCTACCCCCTGAAGCCGCCCTTCTGCTCTCGGCCAGATCCGGTCCGCAGAAGCGTCTACTGCCTTAAGCGGCTTGGATGGCCGCGAGGATAACCCGGCGTACCTGGGCGGGCACCCAGCGCTGTCCCCCGCGGGGGGCCGGCACGCCGCGGGCCATAAGGGCCTCCGCGATCTCCGCGAGTGTGACGGCACCCGCGCGGCGTGCGCGCTTGATATAGGGCAGCACGACCGCGGCACGCCGCCGGGCGTTCTCCCCTTGCACCGCGTTGCCCCTAGCAGAGGCGGCAGGATCACCCGCAAGCAGGCGCGGGTTGCCGAGCTGCACCCCTCTCGCTTTGGCCGCAGCCAGTGCCGCCTTCGTGCGGGCCGAGATCATCCGCGCCTCTTCTTCCGCGACGGCGGCGAGGATGTGTACGGTGAGGCGGTTCACCGCGGGCATGTCGGCGGCGACGAACTCGACGCCGCCTCCATGAGGTTCGACACGAAGGCGACATTGCGGGCCAAGCGGTCGAGCTTGGCGATGACGAGGGTGGCGCGCCCGGTACGGCAGGCGGCGAGCGCCGCGGCAAGCTGCGGCCGATCCTTCTTCCTCCCACTCTCCACCTCGACGAGCTCGGCGGCGATGACGCCGCCTGAGCCGGCGACATGGCGGGCGACGGCCTCGCGCTGAGCCTCCAGCCCGAGGCCGGAGCGGCCCTGCCCCTCGGTCGAGACGCGAAGGTAGGCGACGAAACGGATCCTCGGGGCGGTCATCCCCCCCCAACTGGACCCCGCTGGCCCTGATTTCTCAACCCCAAACGACCGTTTGATAGACTGTGAATTCCTCGGGAGCATAAGGCAGGGGGCGACGCGCAATCTCTCAGGCGCCCTGAGCGTTCACTACTACCTTGTCCCGAGTACACGCACCGCTACCCTGGCCGGATCGCGATGGGGATACAGATGTACAAGCCGGGCGGCACGCTGAGGGACGCGGTTCAGGCCATCGAGACCGGGCGATACGTCCTCCCCGCCATCCAGCGGGAATTCGTCTGGCGGCCAGACCAGATCTGCCGCCTGTTCGACAGCATCATGCAGGGCATCCCCTTCGGCACATTCCTCTTCTGGCGCGTCGAGCCGAAAAGCGCGGAGGCGTACAAGTTCTACGGCTTCGTTCGCGACTACCACGAGAGGGACAATCCGCACTGCCCCGACCTCGGACCGATCACCGGGCGGGAGCTGACAGCGGTGCTCGACGGCCAGCAGCGCCTCTCGGCGCTCAACATCGGCCTCCGCGGCTCGATGGCCTGGCGGCTTCCGAACAAGTGGAAGACGAATAAGAACGCGTACCCCGTCAAGCATCTCTACCTGAACCTCCTCCACGCGCCTGATCCGGACGAGGAGGGGGAGGCCTTCCAGTTCCGCTTCCTCGACGAGCCGCACACCTACGTGCCGGGGAGCGAGCTGTGGTTCAGGGTGCCGTCTATCCTGAAGATGGAGAGCGGTCCGCCCATGCTCGAATGGGTAATGCGGGTGGCCACGGCCGAAGGGGTGACGATCTCCCAGGCTGACATGAGCGCTGCATATAAAGTGCTGTTTCTCTTGCACCGGGTGATCCACTCCGAGAACAAGGTCTCCTACTACGAGGAGGATAGCCAGAGTCTGGAGCGGGTGCTGCGGATCTTTATCCGGCTCAACAGCGGCGGCACCGTCCTCTCCTACTCGGACCTCCTGCTCAGCATCGCCGTGGCACAATGGCAGGATCTCGACGCGCGAAAGGAGATCCACTCGCTCCGGGACGACCTCAACGCGATCGGGACGGGCTTCAGCTTCTCAAACGACTTCATCCTCAAGGCGGGGTTGATGCTCGCGGACATCAGCAGCGTCGGATTCAAGGTCGAGAACTTCACGAGGCCGAACATGGCCGAGCTGGAGAAGCGCTGGTCGGGCATCCGGCGCGCCCTCATCCTGGCGGTGGAGCTGGCGGCCTCCTTCGGCCTGAGCGGCCAGGGGCGCTGGGCCGAGAGTTCCCTCCTTCCCATCGCCTACTACCTCCACCGCCTCGGCGCGCCCGACAACTTCGTCACCCACAGCTCGCGCGCGACGGACAGGGCGGCGATCCAGTCCTGGCTGGTGCGGTCCCTCCTGAAGCCGTCGGGCATCTGGGGCAGCGCGCTGGACACCCTCCTCACCGCCCTTCGCGGGGTCATCCGTGCGTCCCAGGAGGCGGCTTTCCCCGCCGGGGCGCTCGAGACGGAAATGAAGGCGCGCGGCAAGGGCCTGGAGTTCTCTGAGGCGGAGGTGGAGTTTCTCCTGGACACCTCCTACCCCGACTACCGTACCTTCCTCCTGCTCTCGTTTCTCTACCCGTTCGTGGACCTGAAGAACCACTTCCACGTCGACCACGTGTTCCCGAAGTCCATGCTCACTCCCGCGCAGCTCAGGAGGGCCGGCATCCCGCCGGAGTCCATCGATGACCTCTCAGCGAGGGCGAACCGACTCCCGAACCTGCAGCTGCTCGGCGGTGCGGAGAACAACGAGAAGCGGGCCAAGCTGCCGAAGGCGTGGCTCGCATCGGCGTTCGCGACGGACGCCGCGGGCGCGGAGTTCGCCGCGAAGCATGACTTCGGCTCGGTCCCGGGGTCTGCTGCCGAGTTCGCCGCGTTCTTCGATGCGCGCCGGGCCTTCATGAAGGCGCGACTACAGAAGCTTCTCGGGGTGGTATCCGCGCCTTCAGGCGAGATGGGCAGCAAGCTCGATGCAGTTGAAGCCGTCTCGGGAGGCGCCCACCAAATGGAGAGTGCGTCTTGGAAGGCAGAGAGTTTTCTCCACGAAAGCCTCTCTGGCCCCTCAGTTGGCTTTCTATGGAGGGACGTCCTTCTGCCAGACGGCACAGACATTCTAATGACATACAAGGGGAAGAGCTTCCAAGCAAAAATCATTGGAAGTGAGTTCACCTACGAGGGACGATGCATGTCCCCGAGCGAGTTCGCGAGCTCGGTTGCGGACGGCACCTCTCGGAACGCTTGGCGTGACCTCATGGTCAAGCGTCCGCAAGATCTACACTTCCTACCTGCCGATGATTTTCGTCGTAAGTTCAATTGAGCTTCCAACCGATCGAGATACAAAAGCGACTTGGCTACCGGTTGGACTTAGCGCCGCTCACGAGACGACCCCGCACGCAACAGAGGGAGGGGGCGCGGGCTGGGCTGGGCTGGGCTGGGGAGATAAGCGTTACAGTCTCGGGCCTTGCGACGTTCCGCAAACGGCTTCTCGGTTCCACGGAGTTGGACCGAAGCACGTTGGCCACGAATCATCACTCCAAGCCTCTATTCTTTTTCAGATCAGTTTGTACACTATGAACTGAGCTAATTCGCGGTTGGTTTGAGATTCAAGTGAAAGGTCACGTGATAACCGCGCAGGGCCTTGAGAGGGTGCTGCGAGCGGGTGCCAGTGTTGGAGGCCTCACATGACCCTTACCCTTCAGGTCCCCGGAGCCGGCAACACGCTTCACAACGCACTTGTCGCCGCCGCGACGGGAGCTACAGGCGGCTTTGCCGCGTTCGCTTTCGCGACATCAACCGGCATCGACACTGCTTTGGCTGAGCCTGCGATTCACAAGCGGCTAGAGCGGTTTCCGGCCTGACTGAATTGCTTGTGATCCACGAGGCGGTGGCGAGGTGATTCAGTGCTCCTGGTGAGGGAGGCCCTGGGCATGTCGAAGGCGTTGTCGGTGGATCCGCGGGAGC
>NZ_JAGIZB010000077.1 GCF_017813395.1 Pararoseomonas baculiformis
CGCCGCTGCACAAACCCGAAACAGCACCCCGCCGCCGCGGCAGGCCACCCAAGGCCAGGCACGCCGACCTCAGTCCCAACACATGAGGACCAGCCGATCTGGGGAATTTTCAGCCAGCGCTTCCGGGGAGAATTCACTCAGCCGCTACACCTCAGCGGTCTCGACCACCTCGACCGTCACCTCGGTGAGGATCTCGCCGGTGATCTTGTCGCTCACCGGACGGCGGCGCTCGACCACCACCCGCTCGCTCTGCAACGTTACCTGCTCCTCGACCTCGGTCTCGACGACGTAGCGCCGGACGCGCGCGGTGCCGCGGTTCTCCGTTCGCTTGGTGACCTCCAGCACCTCCTCGCCGAGGGGGATCACCTCCTCCTGGCTGGTGGGAGCCCTGGTGCCGGACGGGCCGGTCTGCCGACCCTGCTGGAGCCCCTGCATGGCACCTGCCCAGGGCCACAGGAACATGTCTGTGAAGGCACTGGCCGAGGGCCGCGTCGGGGCGGGCGCGCGTACGGGGGTGGCCTGCTCCTCGGCGCGAAGGGAGCTCGTCACCAGGCGCGCGACCTTGCCCGTAGCCTCGGCCGCGACGTCCAGCGGCATAGCAGCCGCATTGGCGACACGGCTGGCGGTCTCACGGCTGCGGCGCTCCGCGGCTTCACGCTCCTGCTGCTGCCGATCAGCGGCCTCGGCCTCGAGCTCGGCCTGCTCACGCTCCCGGCGTGCCTTCGCCCGGCGTTCCTCGGCCTCCTCCTGCCTTGCTTGCTCGACCTCGGCCAGGCTCGCCTCCATCTTCTCGGTAACCTTCTGGACCTGCTCTGCGCTCAACGCGCTCTGCACAGCAGGCAGGAGCTCCTTCTTCTCGTCCCGGGCGTGCTGGCGGAACGCCTTCTGCAACTCCGCAAGGAGTGGGATGAACGCCTCGTCATTCTTGGGCAGCGTGTCGAGTTCGGTGAGCTTCGCGCGGAGGTTCTTGTTGTCCGCGATAGCCTCGACCACGAGGCCCCTGGTTTCCGAGTTCTTCCGGAGCAGTGGGAAGAGGAACTCTTCCTCAAGGTTTGCGTGCAACTCGAGCGCGCCCTTGAGTTCGCCAAACAGCTTCTCGCGGGTCTTCACGGCACCCTCCGTAGTGTCGGAGAGACGGGCGAACAGGTCGTTCACCTTGCTGGAGCCTTCTTGCATCAGCGTGCGGAGTGACATGCGTAGATCCTTTTTGTGTTGCTGCCGCTGCCCAGCCTTGTTGGCGTCAGGGGCTGTAGGGCCCCTCAGCGGTGGACAGCGGTGGGTTACGCTCGTCGGGTTCGGCGCAATCCGAGGCGCCGTTCCACTGGGCGAGGGCCTCAGCCCTGGGAGTTGCTGGTTGCGTGTCGCTTGCTATCGGGCAGGGTCACCAGGCGGTTCCCCCCTGCTCGCGCACTCTGGCGAGGAAATCCTGCCCGGCCCGCGTGGGCAGAATGCAGCGTCATTCCCGGGCTATAACGTCCGGGTAAGCAAACTATTTGCCGCATCGCAGCATCACGGTGCAGTGGTGGTGCGCGGCACACACTGTGCCTTTCGAGATCGCAAGGTCCGGGCGCCATTCACCCTGCACTCTGGATGGCAGCAGCGCGGTCGCCAGCTAACGCCGCCGGATTAGCCGGAGTACGGCCTCGTTAGACCTACGGCCAATCCCCTCGACGAGGTCGGCGGCCGAACCGTGCATGCGGGCGAAGGCCAGCGTCATCTGCCCTGCAAGCGTCTCCTCGCCACAGCCGAGCCCGCGGAGCGCCTCAGTGGCCCAGAGGTAATGGACTTCCTCGTCCGCCGCGTGGCTCCCGATGAGCGCCGCCATAGCTGGAGGGTAGGGCTTCACGGCGAAGCGGGCGTACTTCTCGCGTGACTGCCACTCGTTCGAGATGAAAGCCATCAGGATCGTCCGGTCTCCGCCTGGCAGCCCGGCCATCTGCACCCCGAGCTTGAGCAACCCGGTGGGCAGGTGCGGCAGCACCGGGGGCACGCCGCCCAGCTCGCGAATGAGAGCCGTAAGGTCGCGGGCGTGCCGCTCGTGGTCCTCCCGATAAACCCGGAGCTTCTCCCGCAGCGCCGGGTCGCGCAGGGCGGAGAGGGCAACAGAGTACATGGGCAGCGCGTCGTTCTCGAGTTGCAGCAGGTCGACGAGGTCCGCCTGCAGGGCGGGCAGGTCGACGTCCTTCGTGCTGGTTTCGGTGTCGGTCATGGCTCGGGGTTCCGGACGGTCGTGGGGAGCGCCCACTTGGTGACCCGTCCCGCCGATGCCCAGCCCGCTGCACAAAGTGGGGGTAGGACATGGCGAATGCCGCGCTGCACAATTTCCTTGTAAGTGCCAGTTCGTAACGCCTAGACACCTTCATGCTGCAGTGCAGCAAGGTGAGCATCAGCTCTCCTGCGGCGCAGGTAGATAGAGGAAACGACCATGTTCATGCAGAACCGCATGCCTCATGCGAATGACGTGATGGCCAGCATCTCTGAGGCTGCTACCAAAGCCACCGAACTCAATCGCGCCAATCTCGAGGCCGCGACCCGTTCGGCCCAGCTCTGGACCATGGGCTTGCAGGACATCGGCCAGCGCTACCTCGCGATGTACCAGGGCATGGCTGAGGGCTTCGCCACCGCAGCCAAAGCGATCGCCGCTGCGAAGTCCCCGCAGGAGGCTGCCACGATCCAGACCTCCTACTTCAAGACGGCCCGGGACCAGGTGACCGGCCAGGCGACCCAAATTGGGGAGGCGACCGCCCAGCTGTTCAACCAAGCGTCCGCGCCCCTCGCCGAGCAGGCCACCGCAGCCTCCGCAATGATGGCACCCCGCAAGCGCGCCGCCTGACATCCGCGACCCGGCCAGCGTGTGGGATTGCGCAGGCTCTGTTGCAGCGTTTGCGCCTGCCGACGACTGTGGTGCATGGAAGGGATCTGAGGCCGAGGGAGGGTAGGATAGGGCTGGGGTGCCCCGACGACCGACGGGGACACCGCGCTTGCCCTTCAAGGTGAACAAGGACCGGCGCCACAGGATCCCGCGACAGCGGCATCGGGTGACGAACTGGCCCGAGTATGAGGCGGGCCTTCGCGCTCGTGGCAGCCGTCGTGTTCGGTCCTGGCGATCGCGACCGCGCTGACCTTGCGGGCCGTGTTCCATTTGGCACTCCGCCAAACAGAGGGCCTGATCGCCTCCATATGACAGTTGCTCGGCACTGATCTTGCCGTGTCCTACCATACGACTTTGAGCCGGCGGGCGGAAACGCTCGAGGTGCAGCGGCCACGCTGCGGGCAGGCGCCCGTGCACTGTCTGGTAGACAGCACGGGTTGAGGCTCTGCGGGCCCGGCGAGTGGCTGACGGAGAGGCACGGAACCCGACGACGCCGATCGTGGCGCAAACTGCATCTCGCCACTGACGTCGACACGGGGCGGGTCATCGCCTCGGTGCTGATGGGCCACGATGCCGATGACGGTGGGCAAGTCGGCCCGCTGCTCGAGAGAGTGGACGGACCTGTCGCATCCCTCACCGCCGATGGAGCTTGCGACCGCGACGACGTCCATGCGGAGATCATGGCCCGTCACCCTCAGGCCGAGATCATCGTGCCGCCCCGATCAAGCGCCGTCCCAAGCGCGGCCGCAGCGGCAGGCAGAGAGCGTCTGGCTACAACTGGCGTGCCCTGGTCGAAGCCGATGTGTCGCGCTGGAAGCGCGTCATTGGCGATGGCCTGCGCTCGCAAGCAAGCGGACGCTACGCGATCCAGGTGGCCATCGCCGCCGAGGTGCTGAACCGCATGTTGGACCTGGGTCGCCCAGAATACGTCCGCATCGCATGAGTGTTAGGGCTTTTGGCGTCCGTGCGTCCAGCGTCCTGATCGGTGCACCACGGTCGTACACCACGGTCCCTCTATGTCGCTGATCCATTCCCAGCGGAAATGCTGGAAAAGTCAGATGAGGGCAATTCATCGGCGATCAGGCCTCTGATCCTGGTCGCAAGAACGTCTAAGGCAAAAGGCTTTGTGAGCACCGCCATGCCGGGCGGTAGATGCTTCTCACCCATAACGGCTTGCTCCGCATAGCCTGTGATGAACAGC
>NZ_JAGIZB010000078.1 GCF_017813395.1 Pararoseomonas baculiformis
GAGTGTCACCGCCGTGCCGCGAAGCCTCGCAGCCTCGCTCTCCCCCGCGCTCGCTGGCTGGATGTTGGCCGTCAGCCCATTCGGGTGGCCACTCATCTGTGCGGGGGCGCTCAAGATCGCCTATGACCTTGCACTGTTACGCAGCTTCCGCTCCATCCGCCCACCCGAGGAAGCAGAATTGGGTAGCAGCCAGGCCAAAGGCCATCGCTCCGCGAGCGACGGTAAGAGATAGCGGGAAGCTGCCTCTTCTCGACCATCCTAAAGGGCCGCCCTCAGGCCCCTCGCACCGGCAATGACTTCTGTTTCTCAGCCCCGGCGAGATGCCCGTCTTGGTCCGGTGTGGCAACCAAGCCGTCAAACCTCTTGCTCGCGGGCCTAACCAGCCCCTCTGGCGCGGCACTTAGGCACGATAATCCCTCATTGTCGGACACCAGAGGGCAAGGAAGGCCATCGCGGGCAGCCCGTTCCCATTAATGCGGCGGGCCTCGCTCGCGAGGTGGGCAAGGCCCGCTGTGAGAAATTCTCAACCTGGATAATGCGATCGTGGCGAATCCAACCACATAGCGCGGCCGATTTGCCAGCACCCCGCTGATCTTATCCTTACTCAGGATAATACGTGCTCGTTGGCGTCGCGCTGCCGCAAGCCCCGGCGTCCACGATGGCCGCCTGACCACGGTACGGCGCCGAGGAGAGGGTAGTTCAGCATCACCCAATCGGAGGCCACACTCCGCGTTGGCTAGGTTCGCTCATGGCAGCCTCGCGCCCAAAGTCTCGACAGCGGACGTAGTTCCGCGTGGGTGCCCCCTCTAGCGCGCACCTCGGCGTGATCTCCCGGGAATACTTCCCTTCCAACGCTGGAATGGGCGCATAGCTCTAAGCATGTCTCACGATGCATCCAGCCGTGCCGCCGAAGGTATCGCCGACGTCCTCGCCGGCGCGCTTGACCAATGCGCGAGCGCCCTCTCGCGGAACCAACCACAGGAAGCGAGACTACTTCTTGCCGAAGCTTGCGAAGTCCTGAGACGACTTCGCAGGGATCTTCGGGAGGAGAGCGGGAACGCCGAGACCTGAACTGACAGCGCTACCCAATGGAAGGGAACCTTTTCCCAGATCAAGGGGACAAGGTAGGCGTTGTGTCTGGCCTGCAGGGCTTATCGCATTCCAAAGCTGAGATTGCGGCCGACCTGATGAGCGCCGTGTCCGAAGACTTCGCGCCTGGATCAACCAGTGAGGTGGCGCCGCCTCCCATTGCGGCCCGGCCGCTCGCGCGCCACGTCCACGACATCGCCCGGCCCTTTGTCTGCTGGAGAAGGTCGTCCATCCCCGCTGGTGCACGTCCTTAGAGGTCACCAAAAGCGCGGTCGGCGCGGCCGTTCTGCCGGTGAGCGTCGGCTTCCTCGTCCCGCTAGCGCTGAGCTACATCCGCCGGCCCTGGTCATTGCCTTCGCCTGCCTCGAGCAGGATGGGCTGTTGCTTCTCGTCAGGCACCTGACAGCTCTGGCCGTCATCGCAGGCCCGGCGATCCTCGCCTGGAAGACGTTAAGCACGATGGGTTAGGTGCCTAGCCAGCTTTAGGAGGAGCCCTTCCGTGACGATCATCGTCTCCGTGAAGATCAACGACGGCGTGGTCATGGCCGCGGACAGCGCTGGCACGATGCCCAGCGGGCAGATCTACGCCCATGCGAACAAAATCACGAACCTCTACGAAGGCCTGCCGATCGGCGCGATGTCCACCGGCGCGGGCGGCATCGGTAATGAGTCTATCGAGACTCTGCTGAAAGACCTGCGCCGGCGCTTTGCAGGGCTCGATCCGGAGCATGCACACTGGCGTCTGGATCCCTCAGCCTACAGTTTGGAGGAGGTTGCGCAGAGGCTGCAGGCATTCATCTTTGAGGAGAAGGTCCTGCCCTGTGGTGAGGACACAACCCTGCAACTCCGGCTTTGCGGCTACTCCGCCGGGCGTCCGCTCGCCGAGGTGTGGGAGGTTAATGTTCTCCGTCGTGCCAGCCCCGCACCCCGCTGTATTATGGGGGAGGACGCTTTCGGCGTGCTGTGGGACGGGCAGTACGAGGCGCTCAACCGGCTCGTCCTCGGAACAGGCTTTGAGATCGGGGCGGCGCTCGCCCGGCATGGGGTTCCCGCAGATCAAGTACCAAGGCTGCAGGCCGATTTGGTGGGAGACCTTTATGCCACGCTCTCCGCTCCGGCGATGCCGATCCAGGACGCAATCGACCTTGCTCGCTTCCTTGTCGAGACAACTATCGGCTTCGTGCGCTTCGCAGTCTTCCTCCCCAAGTCTGTCGGCGGATCAGTGCAGATCGCCGCGATCACCAAGCACGAGGGCTTCCGCTGGGTGCAGCGCCCAACCCTTCGTGGTACGGAGCTTGGGTAACCTCCGGCACCGCCCCGGGAAGGCTACCGCATGGGGCATGCGCTCAACCGTTACGTTGCCTACCGTGCCCGAGGTGGGCCGCTGCACCTTGTCATCGACAGCACGGGCCTAAAGGTGCTGGGCGAGGGCGAGTGGAAGGTCAGGAAACACGGAGCCGACAAGCGCCGGGTCTGGCGCAAGGTGCATCCGGTGATCGACGCGGACAGCCACGAGGTGCGAGCGGTCGAGATGACGGACCACCGACACGGGGACGGCGAGATCGTGCCGGGCCTGCTGGCCCAGGTGCCAAGGGCTGAGCGGATCGGGATGATCAGCGGCGATGGAGCCTACGATACACCCGGCGTCTACGAGGCCTCAGCCTCACGGGATGCAGCCCTGGTCGTGCCACAGCGGCGCAACGGCAAGCCCTGGAAGGCGAAGACCACCGGGGCAGCGGCGCGCAACGAGACGCTCCGCGCCATCAGGCACCTCGGACGGCGGCTCTGGAAGAGGTGGAGCGGCTACCATCGCCGCAGCCTTGCCGAGACGGCCATGTCGCGCCTCAAGCGCCTGGGCGAGCGCCTCGCGTCCCGGCCCTACAGACCGCCGAGGTGCAGATCCGCTGCGCCATCCTCAACACCTTCAACGCCCTCGGTATGCCCGACACCATCGCCCGCGCCTGATCAGGGCATCAAAGACCAGGCCGCGCCATTATCTGGCTTTCCGCAACAGGGCCACAGCACGGGGTTGAAGATCTGCGGGCCCGGCGAGTGGCTGACGGAGAAGCACGGAACCCGACGACGCCGATCGTGGCGCAAACTGCATCTCGCCACTGACGTCGGCACGGGGCGGGTCATCGCCTCGGTGCTGATGGGCCACGATGCCGATGACGGTGGGCAAGTCGGCCCGCTGCTCGAGAGAGTGGACGGACCTGTCGCGTCCCTCACCACCGATGGAGCTTGCGACCGCGACGACGTCCATGCGGAGATCATGGCCCGTCACCCTCAGGCCGAGATCATCGTGCCGCCCCGATCAAGCGCCGTCCCAAGCGCGGCCGCAGGGGCAGGCAGAGGGCGTCTGGCTACAACTGGCGTGCCCTGGTCGAAGCCGATGTGTCGCGCTGGAAGCGCGTCATTGGCGATGGCCTGCGCTCCCAGACAAGCGGACGCCAAGCGACCGAGAGGGCCATCGCCGCCGAGGTGCTGAACCGCATGTTGGACCTGGGTCGCCCAGAATACGTCCGCGTCGCATGAGTGTCAGGGCTTTTGGCGTCCGTGCGTCCAGCGTCCTGATCGGTGCAACACGGTCGTACACCACGGTCCCTTTATGTCGCTGATCCATTCCCAGCGGAAATGCTGGAAAAGTCAGATGAGGGCAACTCATCGGCAATCAGGCCTCTGATCCTGGTCGCAAGAACGTCTAAGGCAAAAGGCTTTGTGAGCACCGCCATGCCGGGCGGTAGATGCTTCTCACCCATAACGGCTTGCTCCGCATAGCCTGTGATGAACAGC
>NZ_JAGIZB010000079.1 GCF_017813395.1 Pararoseomonas baculiformis
CCTACTGTTCTCTGAAGGCTCTGTGGAAGCTGTCGAGGAGAGGTTGGATCATGTAGCGGAGGAAGGATCGTTCGCCGACCTGGATTTGTGCTTCGACGGGCATTCCTGGTCTGAGTTGGACGTTGTCGAGGCGTGCGAGTTGGCTTTCGTCGATGGTGATACGGACGCGGTAGTACTCGTGCATGGTGCGTTCTTCGGTGGTGACGTCGCCGGCGACGAGGGTGACCTCGCCGTTGAGGAAGGGGACGAGGCGCTGCTTGAAGGCGGGGAGGCGGACCTCGGCGAGGAGGCCTGGGTGGACGACGTCGATATCGGTGGGTGCGACGCGGACCTCGGCGATGAGCTTGTCGCGTGCGGGGACGAGTTCCATCACGGGCTCGCCCGGGCGGATGACGGCGCCTGTGTTGAAGAAGCGTGAGTTGAGGACGGTTCCGTCCTCGGGGGCGATGATCTCGCGGCGGGCGGAGACGTCGTTGGCGGCGCGGAGCTTTTCCTCGGTGTCGTTCAGGCGGGCGCGGACGTCGCGGCCCTCGGTGGAGACCTCCTGGAGGCGCTGGTCCATGACCTGTCGGATCTGGAACTGGGCTTCGGTGACCTGGGCGCGGGCGCGCTCGATCTGGGCGTTGAGGTCGGAGATGGTGCCGGTCGCGGCATGGACCTGGCGCTGGAGGGCGTAGAGGCGGGGCTGGCGCTCGAGGCCTTGTCGGACGAGGCCCTGGACGTCGCTTTCCTCGCGCTGGAGGAGTTCGAGCTGGCGGCGCTGGCTGGCGATCTGGGCCTCGGCGGAGCTGGCGAGGGCCTGGAACTGCAGGATGCGGGATTCGAGCACCTGGAGTTGGCTGCGAAGGCTTGCCTGGCGGGAGGCAAAGAGCACGCTCTGGCCGTTCATCGCCTCGCGCGCGCGGGGGTCGTCCGAGGCGAGGAGGTCGGGGTGGAAGGCGATGCCGCGGGCGCCGGCGAGCTCGGCGGCGATGCGGCTGTCCTGGGCGAGCAGGGCCCAGCGCTGGGCGCGGGCGGCCTCGCGGCCGGAGGCGGCCTGGACGTCGTCGAGGCGGAGCAGGGGCTGGCCGGCGCGCACCTCGTCGCCGTCGCGGACCAGGATCTCGCTGACGATGCCGCCCTCGAGATGGGCGATGGTGCGGCGGCTGCCCTCGGCCTTGATGACGCCGGGGGCGATGGCGGCCTCGCTGAGGGGCACGAGGACGGAGAAGGCCGTGAAGCCGCCGCTGAAGGCGAGGAGGGCGGCCAGGCCCAGGGCGACGGCGCCGCGGGTGCGCGGGCGGGGCATGTCGAGGACCAGCTCGGGCCGGGAGAGGGCGGGGGGGCTGGTGCGGCCGGCCGGAAGCCTGTCCGGAAGCCTGTCCGGGAGGACGGCCGGGGGGGCGGCGGGCGCGGTGGTGGCGAGGCTCATGCGGCAACCCCGGGGAGGTTCTTGGGCGCCTGCGGCGGGTTGCCGGGCGGCTGGGGAAGGTTGGGCGGGGCGTTGGGCGTGACGGGGCGGGCGGAGAGGCGGGCAAGGACCTCGGCGCGCGGCCCGAAGAGCTCGGCGGCGCCGTCGCGCATGACGAGCACCTTGTCCACGCCGCGCACGAGGGAGGGGCGGTGGCTGACAAGGACCACGGTCGCGCCGATCGCCTTGAGGCCGGCGAGGCCCTCGAGGAAGCGCGCCTCGGCATCGCCGTCGAGGCTGCTGTCGGGCTCGTCGAGGATGACCAGCCGCGGGTCGCCGTAGAGGGCGCGGGCCAGGCCGACCATCTGACGCTGCCCGCCCGAGAGCGCGCCCTCGGCCAGCTCGGTCTCATAGCCCTGGGGCAGGCGCAGGATGGCCTCGTGGCAGCCGGCAAGGCGGGCGGCGCGGTGCACGGCCTCGGGCAGGGCCTCGGGATCGAGGCGGGCGATGTTGCGGAACACCGTGCCCTCGAAGAGCTCCACATCCTGGGGCAGGTAGCCGATATGGCGCCCGACATCCTCGCGCGGCCAGGTGGAGAGGTCGGCGCCGTCCAGGCGGGCATGGCCGCTGAGCGGGGCCAGCGTTCCCACCAGCAGGCGCAGCAGGGTGGTCTTGCCCGAGCCAGAGGGGCCGATGATGGCCAGGCTCTCGCCGGGCTCGAGCGCGAAGGTCACGCCCTTGATGACGGCGCTCTGCTGGCCGGGGGGTGCCCAGGTCAGGCGCTCGGCGCTCAGCCGGCCCGTGGGCGCGGGCAGGGGCTCGGCCTCGGGGCGCAGGCGCGGCTGGGCCAGGAAGGCGAGCAGGCGGCGATAGGCCTGGCGCACCTGCACAAGGCCCTTCCAGCCGCCGATCAGCTGCTCCACCGGGGCCAGCGCCCGGCCCATGATGATCGAGCCCGCGATCGCCGCCCCCGAGGTCATGTCCTGGCGCAGCGTCAGCCAGGCGCCCACGCCCAGCACGGCGATCTGCACGGCCAGGCGGACGAACTTGGTCAGGGCCGAGAGCAGGGCGGCACGATCGGCCGCCTGCTGCTGCAGCGGCGCCGCCTCGGCCACGCCAGCGCGCCAGAGGCGCAGCAGGGCCGGGACCATGCCCATGGCATCCGCAGCCTCTGCGTTGCGCGCGATGGCATCGGCCCGGCGCTGCGTGGCCATGGCCGCCACATTGGCCCGGCGCAGCGGGGCGGCGGTGGCCAGCTCGCTCGCCAGCGCCAGACCAAAGAGCACCACCGCGCCACCGGCCGCGATGTAGAAGAGAATGGGATGCAGCAGGTAGATGACAAAGAGATAGACCGGCACCCAGGGCACGTCATACAGCGCCAGCGCCCCAGGACCCGAAAGCCAGGCCCGGCAGGTGCCGAGATCGCGCAGAACCTCCATCCGGTAAGGCCGGTTGCGCAAGGTCGCCTCCAGCGCCCGGGCAAAACCCTCCGGCGCCACACGCCCCTCCAGCCAGATCGCAACCCGCTGCATCACCTGCGCGCGAACCCCGTCCAGCAAGGCCAGCAACCCGATCGCGGCAATCGCCACCACCGTCAGCCACAACAAGGTGTCCAGGCTCCGCGTCGCAAGAACCCGGTCAAACACCTGCATCATGTACAGCGATACCGTCAGCTGCAGCAGGTTCACCACAAGGCTGAACACACCAACGGCACCAAACTGAACCCGGCACCCCGACAAAGCACTCTCAAGCGCATTCAGCCGCGGCGGTACCATCCAATGCTCCT
>NZ_JAGIZB010000008.1 GCF_017813395.1 Pararoseomonas baculiformis
GGCCGCCCAAGCCTCATCCGAAAGCCAGAACAGACGCGCCATGTCGGCCTCCTAACCGCTCGAACCCGATCAGGATGTAAAAAGGCCAGAAAATTCAGCGGCTTGTTTGAGTTCCCAACCTAGTGAATGACACCCTCGCGAACTTTGCTGTCGACGCTGTCTGGCGCCTACCGGACGAGCCGCAGGCGCCGCCCTTCCGCGCGATGATCTGCTCGACCTCCTTCATCTCCCCAGCACCTCTGGGCGAGCCCTCGTCATACTCCCTGATACCGAATGAGTTAGGGATGCTGCTGTAGCGGCTGAGTGAATTCTCCCCGGAAGTGCTGGTTGAAAATTCCCCAGTTCAGCGCGATTGTCCGTACCCGGGGCGGGCCCCCGGGTACGGGTGGCCCCGGCCGCGCCCCAGGATGCCGACCGGCATCATGGGAGCAGCCCGGTGGTCGTTTCGGACAGCCCTCCCTCCGTCCTGGCGCGACGGGGATGGCAACCCCTGGGAGGTCGCCCCGTGGAACTTGGAATGTTTCTAAAACGGAATCACTACGGCCGGGCGGTCGAGGGAAGGGTGACCAACGTGGGGGTGGGACGCGACCCGGGCGTCACAGTCCGCAGCTCGTTCGGCTCCCCCAAGAAAATCGCGATGCATAACCTCACAGAGGGGTGGGGCGGGACCACCTTGGTCAAGGACGAGACTCCGGAGCAGCGTGCCGCCAAACTTCGGCTTGTTGTCAGCCGAATCCAGAAGCGGAAGGGCCGCGGTGCTCGCGACAGTGTCAGCCCAATTTGAACTCCCTGGGGAAAAGGCTGAGGCGTCGGCTTCTCCGCAGCGCTCAAGTGGCTGCTGGAGCTG
Source organism: Pararoseomonas baculiformis (assembly GCF_017813395.1). Lineage (GTDB taxonomy): Bacteria > Pseudomonadota > Alphaproteobacteria > Acetobacterales > Acetobacteraceae > Roseomonas > Roseomonas baculiformis. The sequence goes on from NZ_JAGIZB010000008.1 coordinate 848, forward strand.
TTTGGGAAGGGCATGACGGCCGGGCTGGGCGGCGTCTGTGACGAACAGACCTAGGCAACTCGGACCGATTAGGAATGAACTGGGCGGGCTGAACCGAATGGAGTTCCCTATCTGCTTTTCCCTTCCCGCTCAGCGCCCAAATCAGTCACACGGTGACCTTGGTACGACTCTCGAACGCGGGCATCTCGATTCGGCAATTGCGGTGATGGAATCCTCTTCGGCTGTGCCGGCAAGGCATCTCCTAATCAAGCCAAATGCCCGTGCAGGGTGCAGGGCGCCCGTTGCGCGTTTTATGCGGGCACCCCGTCCGGGGTGCTCAACCGCCGCGCATGTAGTGCCGCTCCGGTCGATAGCGTCCCCGCCACCTCGATAAGAGAAGCAGGGCCAGCCGTCCGAACCAACGTGGTGGCGTCATCATCGAGCTTCCGGAGCGCTCCGGCCATAGTGCGTAGATTGAGGTGGCTCGACATCCAGACGTCGAAACGCCTCTTCCGGAGCCTCATGCAGCCGCATTGCCTCAACCATGCCTGCGGTTAGGCGGGCGACCGCGGCCTCGTCCACGATCGGCGAGGCCTGGCCGGGGTCGGTCGATAGGTCGTACAGGACAGTACGCGCTTCGTCGAAGAGCCCGTGCGGGGGTTCACGAGTCTTCTGCCCGGGTCGCGCCGGGACTTTGAGGAGCGGCATGCCCTGGGTGAACCCGAAGGGCTCCACGAGGCTGGCACCGGCCAGCTCCTCCGTCGCGAAGAAGGTCTTCTGGTGGAGCGGAATGAGAACGTACTCATTCAGCTCCTGCGTCATCAGGTCCGGCGGATAGCGGAAATAGGTGTACCGGCCGTCCGTCACGTTTGTCGCCGCGCCGAACATGCCGAAGATCGCGGTGTCACGGAGGGTGACATCGCTCTCGAGCACCGGGAGGAGGGAATGGCCGGTCACCACGGATGGCGGCTCCACCCCGAAGCAGTCGAGGAGGGTGGGCATCAGATCGATGGTCTGCGTCAGCGCCTTCCGCCGCCCACCGGACGGGTGACCGGGATGCCAGAAGAAGAGCGGCACCCGCGCGATCTCCTCATAAAACGGCATGACGTTCTTCGCCCACCACTCGTGCTCCCCGAAGAGGAAGCCGTGGTCGGTGGTGACGACCAGCGCCGTGTCCTGCCAGAGGTTCTCCGCGTCGAAGACGTCCAGCAGCCGGCCGAGCTGCTCGTCGCAAAGGGTCAGCAGGGCGGCGTAGTTCGCACGGATCTCGGCGACCTCGGCAGGTGACTCAGTGACCCGCTTGTAGCGGGGCCAGTCGAGGATCGGGCCTTCATAGCCGGTCTGGAACCGCTCACGCAGCCGGGGCGGCGCGTAGAAGGGCTCATGCGGGTCGAAGGTTTCGAGATGCAGCAGCCAGCGGTCGGCGTGCCGGTTCGTGGCCAGGAACTCCAGCGCGGCGTCGAAGCACTTCACACTGGGGAAGTCGGCTTCGTCCTTCATGTACTCGCGGTTGATCATGTAGTTCAGGCGGCCGTCCGTCGGCTCGGCTGGATGCTGCAGCGGGTGGTACATGGCCTTGAACCGCTCGAGCGGCGGCTCCACCATCGCCTTCCACTTGTCCTTCTCCTGGCCACGGATGTACTCCCAGCTGGAGTAGCGCTGGTGGTAGGTCGCGCCTCCGTCCTCGAAGTAGTGGAAGTGGTCGGAGATAAGGTGGCTGTACACGCCTGCCTTGCCCAGCAGCGCGGCGTAGGAGATGTCGTAGGGCTCCAGCGGGCCCCAGCCGCGGTGCAGGAAGTTGAGGCGCCCCGTGTGCAGGTCACGCCGCGCAGGCATGCAGGGAAGGCTACCGACGTAGTGCGTGTCGAACACGGCCGCGCGCTGCGCCAGACGGTCGAAGTTCGGCGTCGGCACGGCCGTGCCGCCATAGGCGCCGAGGGCATGGCGATTGAGGCTGTCGAACAGGACGAAAACGACGCGCACGGTGCCTACTCCACTTCCAGGCTGGCCAGGAAGGCACGCCAGCCGCCGAGATCGCTGATGTCCCGGGCGCCGCTCGCCTCGGCCGGGTCGCAGAGGTAGCCATGCACCATCGACCCATCCTCCAGCCGCACGCGACCGAGGCGAATGGGCGGGCGGACGAGGCGCGCGAGCCGCGCCACGGCCCCGGATGGCAAATCGTAAAGCTCGCCCTCGATGCGGGTTCCGCTTCCCGGCGCAACCTCCACCAGGCCCGGCTTGGGGTCGGCTGCCGCGCCGCGCGCCAGCAGGCGATAAGACGCTGCCGTGCGCACTGGCTGCAGGAGTTTCGCCCCCTCATCCAGGAGTTCGTGGTTTCGGGACAGGCCCGCGAGGTGGTTGCCCACCGCGAGAAGAAGATCGCCGCCGGCCTCGTTCGCCATGACCGCGCCTACTCCGGCCGGATGCCCTGACGGTCGATCAGAGTGCGCCAGCGCTGGATCTCCGCCAACTGGAACGCCCTGCACTCCTGCGGCTGACTGGCGGAAATGCTGAAGCCGAGCTCGGCCATGCGCTGCACCACCTGTGGCTGCTGCAGGGCGGCGACGACCTCGCGATGCAGACGCGCGACGATCGCGGCCGGAACGCCGGCCGGCACCATCATCGCCTGCCAGGAGGTCACGACAAGATCGCGAAGCCCGGATTCCATGCCTGTCGGCACCTCCGGCAGCAGGGGAGAGCGCTCGGGCGAGGTGATGAGGATCGCCCGCAGTCGTCCCTCGCGGACATGGTTCGTGACATTGCCCAGGTTGAAGAAGGCCATGTCGACATTCCCCGCCATGAGGTCAGTCAGGGCCGGCGGGCCGCCGGGGTAGGGCACGTGCTGTGCTTGCGTCCCGGTAAGTTGCTTGAACAGCTCCATCGTGAGTTGGTCCGAGGAGCCGACGCCGCTCGTCGCATAGGAGGTCCGGTCGCCCCGGTTCTTCATCCAGGCAATGAGGGAAGCAGGGTCCCGGGCTGGGTTCCTGGGATTGAGGACGAGGACGTTCGGCGTCGTCGCCACCAAGGTGATAGGGTCGAAGTCCTTCACCGGATCATAGCTCAGGTTCGGGCGAAGGGCGAAGTTGATCGCGAAGTGGCCGATTGAGCCCAGCAGCAGCGTGTACCCGTCGGGAGCGCTGCGGGCCACAAAGCGGGTGCCCACCTCGCCATTCGCCCCCGGCCTGTTGTCCACCACCACCGGCCGCCCGAAGGACTGTTGGAGGATAGGGACGATCGAGCGGGCGATCACATCCCCCGTGCCGCCGGCAGGGCCGGGGATGACGATGCTGACAGGGCGGGACGGCCAGGGGTCCTGGGCGGCGGCCTGACGGGCCGGCACCCCGCCCCCAAGAAGAAGGGAAGCGCCCAGGAACAGCCGCCGACCACATCCAGCCGGCTTGTCGTCAGCGGGCTGGGTTGGCGCGGTCGATGCCGGATCGCGAAAGCTGGAAGGCAGGTCGGTCGGCATGGGGTGGATGTCTCCTCCGGAGCGAAGCCGCCCTGACGCTGGACGGCTTTATTTTCAGCAAGCATCGCGCGATCATTCCGACAGAGTCCAAGACCATCGGGCGACAGGCCCGATGCCGGATCGGCATGGAGTGCCACGCCTGGAACTGCGCCAACTTCGCTACTTCACGACAGTCGGACGCCAGCGGCACTTCGGGCGGGCCGCCGCCCTGCTCCGCGTGGCGCAGCCCGCACTCAGCCGGCAGGTCGCGAAGCTGGAGGCGGAGCTCGGGGTTCAGCTCCTGGAGCGGCATGCCCGGGGGGTGGCCCTGACCGCGGAGGGTGAGGTGCTGCTGGCCCGCGCCGAGGCGGTGCTCGCCGAGGCCGGTGCGCTGTTGGAGGAGGCGCGATCGCAGCGGAGCGAGCCGCAGGGCGCCGTCACCCTCGGCTTTTCCCCGAGTGTGGCTGAGCTTTTCGGGGGCCGCCTGGCCATGTTGAGCCTCCGGCGCCACCCGAACGTCCGGCTGCGGATCACCACTGCGGCGAGCCCCGTGCTGGAAACCTGGATCCACGAGGGACGGGTGGACCTGGCGATCCTCAACGGCCCGACAGATCCCTCGCGGTTTCTCCTGACGCCGTTGCTGGAGGAGCCGGTCTGCCTGATCGGACTGGCGGATGACCCCCGGCTGGCCGCGGAGCGGATCGGGCTTCCTGCGCTGGGTGGCCTGCCGCTGGTCCTCACAGGTCCGCCAGACGGCCCAATGCAGCGCCTGTTGATGGCTGCCCAGGCTCAGGCGAGGCAGACCTTCTCACCACTGGCTCAGGTCGACACGGCAGCCGTAGGGCGGCAACTCGTTCTGGGCGGTATCGGGCCGATGGTGGAAGTAGCGGCCGTGGCAAAGGTAGAACTGGAATGCGGCACCCTCAAGGCCGTGCCGATCGGGGATCTCCACGTTCAGCGCTTTCTCGCCAGGGCCAGGGGACGCGCGGGCTCGGACGCCGTGTCGCGGATCGCCAGCCTCATGCGTGAATGCATCGCCATAATGGTGGCTGACGGCAGCTGGCCAGGAGCCAGAGCGCTGGACCGGGATGCATCAGATGAGACAAGCCAAGTCCGACATTCGCTGTCCTGAGCGCCTGGATGTCCGCTCAGAATGGCGGGGCATCTAAAGCGGCCCGACCGCTTCCGGCCACGCTTTGTCATAGTCTTTATTCCGTAGCAGATCGGCGATGCCACGGCTCGCGCTCTCAACCGCTTGCCCTGGGCTCCCGGGTCCAAGCCCTCTCGACACGGGGCGTTGATCAACTCAAGCCGGCAAGCCGGGATCAAGGAATTGGTAGTGTCTCACTCATTGCTACCGGCTGATATCGCCCTTGGGCGTAAGCTTCGGCGAGTGTCGATCGTCGACTCAGTAGTGGAATGGACTAGGTGTTTGGTCCCGGGATGAGGTGGTGCGGGTTGATTTTGAAGATGGCGGGGTCTTTGGTCCAGGCATTGCAGATGGCCTGGAAGGGCGTTCGCCATCGGAGCGCCTTGAGGTGCTTGGCGAAGTTGCAGGCCGTGATGAAGGCCAGGACATGGGCCTTGAGGGCATCCAGGCCTGGGTAGTGGAAGGCCTTGATGGTGGCGTCCTTGACGGTTCGGTTCATCCGCTCGGCCTGACCATTCGTCCAGGGGTGGTATGGCTTGGTCAGCCGATGCTCGATGCCGTGCTCGTGGCAGACCCGGTCGAAGATGTGGGCACCGAGATAACGGTGCGTCGGCCCGTTCCTGTTCTTCGGCAGGTCGGCGAAGGCCATGCCGTTGTCGGTCAGGACGGTGTGGATGCGATAAGGGAAGGCGGCCACGACCTCGCGCAGAAAGGCGGCGCCATTCATCTTGGTATTGGCGTCGAGGAAGGCGACGTGGGTGAACTTGGATACCCGGTCGATGGCCAGGAACATGAAGAGCTTGCCGTCCGCCAGGCGCAGCTCGCAGACATCGATATGCACATAGCCGATCGTGGTCTCGGCGAAGCGCTTCCGCTGCGAGGCCTTTTCCTCGCTCCTCGGCAGGCGAGAGATGCCGTGGCGGGCGAGGCAGCGGTGGAGAGCACTGCGGGATAGGGCCGGAATGGTCTCCCGCAGGCAGCCAAGGACGTCATCCAGCGGCAGGAGGGTGCGACGCCGGAACTCGACGACGATGGCTTCCTCAGCCTCGGTCAGGACGGTGCTGCGGGGCCGGGCGGGCCCCATCGGGGCATCGGCCGTGCCAGTCCGGCCGCGCCATTTGGCGACCGTCTTGGGGTTCAGCCCGTAGCGGGCCGCAAGGGTCCGGCTGCCCTCTTTCGACGCTTGAAGCTCGGCTCGAACACGCGGCGTCGTTCGGGCTGAACCGTGAAGACCGCCTGCCAAAGAGCATCCTCCCCCTCGCGGGACAAAGATGCACCACTACTCCCCGGGACTACACACCTAGCGCGCCCCGGAGGCCCGTGTACTGATCACACGTCCCATCCGCGCCTGCGCGGGGGGGAAAAGGCTAGGGGTTAGACCACGGGCTGTCTGGGGCCGACATCAACCGGCACCGTGCCACTGGCGGTGAGCCTCAGTACGCGTCCGGGATAGGCGTTTGGCGAGCCGCCGCCCGGTCCTTCATCTCCGCCGCGCGCCTGCTGCAAGTGTAATTCTTGAGGCAGCATGGACGGCCAACATCAGTCTACGTCCGAGCTTACCTCTGGCCCGAGGCCGGATGGAACCGTCAGGGCAGTTGGATCCTGGAGTCCCGGATCACGTCGCCCCACTTCTTGTGCTCGCTTCGCAGGAAGCTGGCGAATTCCTGTGGCGTAGAGCCCATAGGCTCGCTGCCCTCACCGGAGAGCCGCGCCGCCACGGTTGGATGACGCAGGATCTCGCGCAGTACCTCGTTGAGACGTCCCACGATGGCATCCGGCGTATGCGCGGGCGCCACGATGCCGGTCCAGTTCATCGCTTCGAAGCCGGGATAGCCCCTCTCCGCCACCGCTGGGACCTCCGGCAGGAAGCCGACGCGTCCCAGGGAGGTGACCGCCAGTGCGCGCACGCCGCCGGATTCCAGCGTACCCTTTGCAGCCAACGGATTGGCAAAAAACATGTCGATGCGCCCGCCCAGCATGTCCGTCAGCACGGGGGCTGCCCCGACATAGGGTACGACTGTGAGCTCGATCCCCGCGCGGTGCGCGAACATCTCGCCCGAAAGATGCCCTGTCGTGCCCGCGCCGGAATGGCCGACCGTTAGCGCGCCCGGCCGCTTCTTCGCATCCGCGACCAATGCCGGCAGGTCCGCCCAGGGCGCGTCCTTCCGCACCACCAGCACGTTCGGTTGTTGCGCGATGGTGGTCACAGGCGCCAAGTCCGTCAGAGGATCAAAAGGCATGCGGCGGTAAAGGGAGGGGTTGATCGCCAGGTTCGCAGCCTGGCCCATCCCGATGGTGTATCCGTCCGGATTCGCTTTCGCGACCACGTCCAGGCCAATATTTCCGCCAGCTCCGGGCCGGTTTTCCATTACCACCGTCCAGCCGGTCGCCTGCGCCATGCGGTTGCCGATCTCGCGGCTGATCACGTCTGTACCGCCGGCCGGAGGATAGGGCACGATCAAACGGATGGGGCGGCTTGGATACTCGCCCTGCGCCCTTACGACGGCCGGGATGGCGAGAAGCGCTCCCGCACCCATGAGTGCGCGGCGCCCAATTTGACTTGTCATGGACATCCTCCCAAATGATGCAACCCCGCGGGCTGGTTGATCCGGCCTCGCGGACAAGGTTCAAACCGGCGCGGCTACTCCGCCGCGTCCGGAACACGATTGCGGAAGGGCCCCAGCACCTCCGCCGTATCCTGCCCGGCCAGGGGCACGGGCGTCCGCAACCCGAGGCGGCTGTCGCCAAACTGGATGGGCAAGGCAGGCGAGGCCGTCTCCGTGCCGTCCGGCAGGGTGATCGGCACCATTCCGCCCGCATGGTTCAGATGGGGATCGTCGAACAGGTCCCAGGGCTTGGTGATGCGGGCGAAGGGTAGGCCAGCCGCCTCGCACATCGCCTCCAGCTCCGCGATGCTGTGGTTCTTCAGCATGCGGGCAACGAGCGGGATCAGCGTCTCCCGCCCCTGGGCGCGCAGCGTGTTGGTGGCCCATGCCGGGTCCAGCAGTTCCGGCTCCAGCAGCCGGTCCGTGAAGATCTGCCACTGCCGGTCCGTTACCACGCCGACAAAGATCTGCACGCCATCCGCGGATTCGAACACGTCATACACGCCCCAGGCTCGCTTGCCCGAAGGCATGGGCGGAGGCTCCGTCCCCGAAATCGCCTGTTGCAGCATATGCGTGGAGACAAGGAAGGCGGAGTTCTCGAAAAGGCCGGACTGCACATGTTGCCCCTGCCCCGTCGTCTCCCGCTGCCGCAGCGCTCCGAGCACGGCGATGGCGCCAAACATGCCGCCCATCATGTCGTTCACGGGCGCGCCCGCGCGCAGCGGCCGCCCGGCGGGACCCGTCATGTAGGCAAGGCCGGTCATCATCTGAACCACCTCGTCCAGCGCCGTCCGCTTCTCGTAGGGTCCGGAGAGGAAACCCTTGAGCGAGCAGTAGATCAGCCGCGGGTTCCGCGCGGATAGCGCCGCATAGCCCAGCCCCTTCGCCTCGAGTCCACCGGGGCGGAAGTTCTCGATCACCACATCGGCCGTATCGATGAGCCGAAGCAACGCCTCGCGCTCCTCCGCATCCTCCAAATCCACCTGCACGCTCTTCTTGTTGCGTGAAAAGGCGGCAAAGAAGCCGATTCCGGAATTGGTGAGGATGCGCGTGCGGTCCCCCACGCCAGGCGGCTCGATCTTGATTACCTCCGCGCCCATATCCGCGAGGACGAGGCCGCAGGTCGGCCCCATCACCATATGCGAGAACTCAATGACGCGGATGCCGTCCAGCGGAAGCGGTGTCGTGCTGTCCATGCTCATGCTGCCTTCGCCTCGATCCGATACGGGTTGAGGCCACCGCCGCGGATCATCGCGCTCGGTAGCACATGTCCGACAATGTCCTGTGCCAGCGCAGCCGCCTCCAGCAGCGCCTCCAGATCCACGCCCGTGTCGATGCCCAGCTCCTCGCAGAGGAAAACAAGCTCCTCCGTCGCGATATTTCCCGCGGCGCCTGGATGCGCGGCAAAGGGGCAGCCGCCCAGCCCCCCGACCGCCGCATCGAAGGCGGAAACACCCATGCGCAGGCCGGCATGGGCGCAGGCCACGGCCATGCCGCGCGTGTCGTGCAGGTGAAGGCTCAGCCTCGGCTCCGGGTAGCGGGACAGCACTTCGCCGACCAGCCGTTCCACACGCGCCGGCGTGGCCCAGCCCATTGAATCCGCCAGGCTGATCTTTTCAATGGTCAGGCCCAGCTCCTTCGCCAGCGCCATGGCATCATCCAGCGCTCTCACGGCCTGGGCAGCCGGCACGTCACCGGAAAAGTTGCAGCCGAATGCGGCTTGCAGGCTCACCCGCGTCACCGGCACGCCTGCCGCGTGGTGCCCGGCCACGTTCTTTCGCATCGCCTCCAGCTGGCCCGCATGGTCGCGGTTGAGGTTGCGCTTTGCGAATGCCTCGGAGCCTGTGACGGTGATGGAGCCGAAGACGTCCAGCCGGTCCCGGAAGGCGAGCGCCCGCTGGAGCCCTGCAGGGTTAAACCACAGCGCTGTATAGCTCACGCCCGGGCGAGGCGTGATACCGGCAACAACGTCCTCCGCATCTGCCCAGCCTGGCACGATCTTCGGGCTAACAAAGGAGGCCGCCTGAATGCGCTTCAGCCCGGTGTCGGAGAGCGCATCGATCAGCGCGATCTTGCGCGCGGTCGGGATCGGCCCCGGCTCGATCTGGAACGCCTCGCGCGGGCCTTCCTCGGTGATTTCCACGGCCCCTGGAAGGTCGCTCATCGCAGTCTGTCCTTATTGGCGGCGTGCATGGGCGTCCGGGATGTCCCAGGGCGCCCGCAGAACCGTGCCGCTCGTGGAATCGGTGATCACAACGCCTCTTCCGTCCGGCCGGAAGGCGACGTTGGTGGTGAAGCTGCCGCGGATGGACCGCATTGCCGCGACGATCTGCCCCTGTGCGCCATGGATGAGCACATGACCGAGCCCCGCATGGGCAACCAGCAGGTTTCCCTCTGCGTCCATCGCCATCCCGTCTGGCCCCGTGGCGCCGTGATAGGATGCGAATCGGTGCACCTTGGCCGTGCCGCCCTGCGGCAGGAGCGGGACGCGCCAGATGGCATTGTCCCGCGTCATGGCCACGTAGAGCACGTCCTCCTCTGGCGAGAGGGCAAGCCCGTTGGGGCTGGGCCCATTGCCGATGAGCAGGTCAAGTTGCCCATTGGGCCGCAGCCGGTACACGCGCCCGGTGGGGTCGTGCAGCCCCGTCTGACCCTGGTCGGTGAAGAACAGGTCGCCGCTGCGCGCGAAAACCAGGTCGTTCACGCCCTTGAAGCGCTCGCTGTTGGACCGCGTGAGCACCGCCTCCATGCCCCCCGTCTCCGGGTCGAGCGCCATGATGCCGTTCTTGTAGTCCGTGATGAAAAGCCGCCCGTCCGGATGCAGCGCCAGCCCGTTCGGCTCGCCGTCATATTCCGCCACGGTCGTCCAGCCGCCATCCGGCGCAATCCGGAACACGCGGCCATGCGGGATGTCCGTGATGAAGAGGTTTCCGGCTGCGTCGAAGCACGGCCCCTCGATGAAGCAATCCACCGCCGCACCGCGCTTATTGGCGCGGGACCACTCTGAAACGACTGGCCGGCGCAGCTCCTTCGGCATCTCGGCAAGGACGCTCGTCTCAATGATGCGCGGCGGGGAAAAAAGGGCCGAGAGACTCATTGCGGCTCGATCCCTGCCTCCTTCAGGATCCCCTCCCAGCGCAGCATCTCGCGCGCGACATAGCGCCGCGCCTCTTCCGGCGTGTTGCCGACGATCCGGTCCACGCCCAGCGTCCGCAGCTGGCTCTGCGTGGCTTCCTCCGCCAGCACTGCGGCCAGCTGGGCCTGAAGCGCCTGCTGCGTCGCCTCCGGCATTGCGCTTGGCGCCATCAGCACCTGCCACACGCTGAAGGTGGCAGCGGGAAAGCCCGCCTCGGCGATAGTCGGCACTTCCGGCATCACCGGGCTGCGCTGCGCGGCGGAAACGGCGAGCGCCCGCGCCTGCCCGCCCTGCACCGAGGCGAAGCCGGTGATCCCAGCATCGTACAGCATGTCGATCCGCCCCGCCGCGAGGTCGAGCACCGCCGGCGCGCTTCCGCGGTAGGCCACCTCCTCCATCCTGATCCCGGCTGCGTGCAGGAAAAGCAGGCTGACGAGCTGCAGCGCCCCCCCATTGCCCGCGCTGGCGTAGCGCAGCCGCTCCGTTCGCCCGCGCGCGACCAGGTCCTGCACCGTGCGATAGGGCGAGTTAGGTGGCACCATCAGCACCATCGGGCTCTCCGCCACGATGGAGATGGGAGTGAGGTCCTTCACCGGATCATAGTCCAGCCGGGCATAAAGGGCGCGGTTTACCGAATGGCTGGTGTTGGTGAAGAGCAGCGTGTGCCCGTCCTTCGACTGGGCCACCGCGGAGGCAGCGATGTTGCCGCCCGCCCCCGTGCGGTTCTCCACCACGAAGCGCTGTGAGGACCGCCGCGACAGGCCATCGCTCACCAGTCGCGCCACCAGGTCGGTGGGCCCGCCGGCCGAGGCGATCACCAGCACGCGAACGGGCCGTGTGGGCCAGTCCGGTGCCTGCGCGAGGGCCGGAAGCGCGACGCTCAGCGCCAGCCCCGCAAGCAGGCCGACTCGCGCCAGCCGCGGATTGACTCCCTTGATCATCATCCCACCTCCCTCTCCTGGACGTCTGGCCGTGCCGCCCTTCGGGCTGTTCACGGTGTGCGTGGCTACTCGGCCGCGCTCGGCAAAGGCGGGCAGGCCACGGCACTGGCAGCCCGGCCGGCGCCCTCGGGTGCAGGCCCCCGACGGGCGTAGCGGAAGCCCTTCTCCGCCCCGACATCGGGCAGGTGGCCATAGATCGGCTCGCCTGGCAGCGCCTCCGCCATCACGTGCCGCGCCTCAGCCAGGCGGTCGAGGTCGATGCCGGTGTCGAGGCCCATGGCCTCAAGCATCCAGACGAGGTCCTCTGTCACGATGTTGCCGGTAGCCCCGGGGGAGTAGGGGCAACCACCGATGCCGCCTTGTGACGAGTCGAAAGTGGTCACCCCCGCTTCCAGCGCGGCAACCACGTTTGCGAGCCCCTGCCCGCGCGTGTTGTGGAAATGGGCGCCGCCTGCCTTGTCGCCGAGGCCTGCGCGGAGCCGCTTGAACATGCGCCGCACCTGGACCGGATTGGCATAGCCGACACCGTCCGAAAGGCCGATGGAATCGGCCCCGGCCCTTGCCAGCCGGTCCGCCATTTCGAAAACCCAGTCCTCCTGCACCACTCCCTGGATGGTGCAGCCGAAGGCCGTGGAGATGCCGATCTCGACTTCCGGCCGCTGCCCTGCCGGCAGGCGGTCGCGATAGGCGCAGACTCGCTCGACCTCCTCGATTGCCTCCTCGCAGGTCATCCGGATGTTCGCGAGGCTGTGCGCATGGGAGGCTGATACAGGCATGGTGATCCGATGCGCCCCCGCCTGAACGGCGCGCATCACGCCCTTCATGTTCGGCGCCAGCGCCAGCACGGAAAGGCCTGGGATCGTGACGGCGTCTCGCACCACGGTCTCCGCATCCGCCATCTGCGGAAGCAGCTTGGGGTGAACGAACGACCCGACCTCGATCTCACTAAGCCCGGCGGCGGCGAGGGCGCGGATCCAGCAGATCTTCGCCTGGGTCGGCATGGTGCGGTGCAGGCTCTGAAGCCCGTCCCGGGGGCCAACTTCGCTCACCACCACGTCCATGCTGGCCTCCCCGAAGGTCTATACAATAGAACCTTATTTCAACTATTAGTAAGGCGCTCCATCTGAAGCGTCAAAGAAATTTCGGGAAACCGCATGGCCCGCTATCAGCTCCGGCCTCTCGCCCAGTCCTCAGCACCAGAGGGCGGGGTGGCGGCCGTGGATCGCGCATTGCTGCTTCTGGCCGCCTTTCGCCAAGGCGATGGCGCGCTTAGCCTGATGGAACTCACCGCCCGCACAGGGCTAGTGAAGAGCACGGCACTGCGCCTTCTGGCTTCGCTCCAGCATTTCGGCTTCATCCAGCGCCGGCCAGAAGGTTATGCCTTAGGATCGGAGATCAGCCGCCTTCAGGCTGTGCACGCTGCCTCCTTCAACCTGGGCGATGTCGTGTTGCCTGTCCTTCGCACGCTTTCCGCCCAAACAAAGGAGAGTGCCACCTTCTACGTGCGCCAGGGCGATCAGCGCCTCTGCCTCTATCGCGTGGATTCCCCGCAACCGCTGCGCGACCACGGCCGCGCCGGCGACCTGTTCCCGCTGGACCGCGGCTCTGGTGGCCGGGTGCTCCTTGCCTTCAGCGGAGCGGAGGGGGAGATCTACGACCGCATCCGGCGTGACAAGCTGATTGTCCTCGTCTCAGACCGCGTGCCGGACTTGGCCGGCGCTTCCGCGCCCGTCTTCGAGGCTGGGGGGGGACTGGCTGGATCTGTCACGCTCATCATGCCCGCCACGCGTTGCCAGCCATCCCATGGGGAGCGCGTGCGCGAGGCCGCGATAGGCTTGACGCGCCAGCTCGGCGGCCCGGTTTCGCTTTTCGACCGCTGAGGCCTCGCGAGTGCCTCCGCGTCCACCCCTGGAGGTCCATCCAGGTGATTGTAGTCCGGACGCAGCCCCCATGCTGGTCCGGCCTTCTCGGCCCGGCGTGACGCAAATCGCTGACCTGGTGCACTCGGGTGCATGTCGCCGGCGGGTAGAAGCTGACCGTTCGGACCGGGGCAGCGTCTGCCTTTGCGCATAACGCGCCAGAAAGCGGTCCGGCCGAAAACTGCCAGCCTCCCACCTCGGCTCAGCGGCCATCCCGGCCACCCAAGCGTTTCCGCGCCCCCCCCGGAATCCGGAACGAAGTCATTCGGGGTCTATCGCCTCGGTGCAGACTAGCAGAACATGGCAGTCGTCAGACACGAGGCAGCGTCGCACAGGTCGAGTTTCACGGTTCCTGCTGACGTGGCGTGGCTTTCACCGGGAACCCGGTGACCCGCCCATTTTGGCAAAGACCTGCCGGTCCTTGTTCTCCTGCATCAGCATTGAGAAGCTTGGAATCTTCTCAAAGCCGAGACCCTGGGGAATGCCAGTGTCCGGGTCGGGCTGGACCTTGGCATAGCTTGCGCTGGAGATCTTCTCCCACTTGCCCGCGGGCTTCTTTACCTCAAGGCTCACCACCCTTGCCTTGAGGACCATCCGCACGATGGCTTCCTTTGGCGCCGATGGCTTGGTCAGGCTCGGCGCGCCGGCCATCACCTGCCAGCCGCTCCTTACAGCCCAGGCGGTCAGCTCATCCTTGTCCATTGGGGCGACCTTTCATTTCGTCCGCCCTTATGCCACTCCGGCCATGTCAACGCGAAGGCGACGTAGCTTGTGTGCTGCTTGTCCTTTGTAAGCTCGATTCCGCAGGCAACACCCCGTTTGAACCAGGGACACCGATCGGCGTGGTTAGTGGCAGAAGCCACCGGCTCTGCTGAGGTCGCAGTTTGAACAGCGATGCGTGCCGTTGGCACAAGAGTTGACAGAACCCGTCCGTATGCGGGTGTGAATGAGGATGTTTGATGATTCCGACTGATCGCCCACTCCTACTTGCGACCCACAGCGGCACTTTCCATGCGGATGATTGCCTCGCCTACGTGATCCTGACCGGCGCTCTGGGTCTGGATGAGAATGGAGGCACGCACGAACTGGTCCGGACGCGGGATCAGGCGCGTCTGAAGACTGCCGATATCGTCTGGGACGTGGGTGGCGTCGCCGACGAGGCAGCCTGGCGTTTCGATCACCACCAGCCAGGAGCACCAAGGGCAGAGGACGGCGCCCCCCTGAGCTCGGCCGGGCTGGTCTGGCGTGCCGTAGAGGCGGGGAACAAGCGGAGCCTGGGGCAGCGCTACGTGCGGAATGCGCTCGCCAAGTCCGGCTTCCCTGACGTTGACGATTCCACGATAGAGCGCATCGCGGAGGGGATCCGGAGCAAGTTCGTGCGCCATGTCGACCTGGTGGACAATGGCGTCGAGCGCGCGGCGCCAACCGATCTCACATCAATGGTCGAGACCTTCAACGGCGCCTGGGACGCGCCGAGCCAATCGGATCCCGTAGCGTTTGAGGAGTTTCAGCGGCGGGGCTTCCTCCGCGCCAGCCGGATGGTCGCCGACGCAGTCGAGCGCCAGATCGAGAAGGAACGCGGCGCAGCCTTCGCCTACCAGGCAGTGGTAGAAGCCTGGAAGGACTGCAAAGCGGGGGCGAGCGGCCTCTACCCCGACGTGCTGGAGTTGCCACGGGGGATGCCATGGCAGCGGCCGGCCTTCGAACTGGCGATGCCCATCCTCTATGTGACCAGCCCGGAGCCTGATGGCCGATGGAAGGTGCAGGCGATGCCAGCTGAGAAAGGGAGCTTCGCCAGCCGCCTGGAGATGCCGGCCGCCTGGCGTGGGCTGCAGGACGCTGCCCTGGAACAGGCTTGCGGCATCGCGGGGGCACTCTTCGTCCATCGCGGTGGTCACCTGGCGATCGCTGCAACCCGCGATGCGGCCCTGGCTATCGCCAGAGCCTGCCTAGCCAACAAGCTTTCGCCCGCGGAGGCCCTGAGGAAGGCCTGGGGACGCTAAGCAACTGCTGGCGTGGAAACGCCTGTTGTGGCCAAGAGATCGCTGGAAACGTCGTGACGGGGGCGTGGCGGTGGAGAGAAATCGCCGGAGATCCAGCGGGCAACCAGGCGTTTGAAGCGGCAGATGATCTCGGCCCGAGATCTCAAAATGCTAGCTGGCGCCACGCTCCGTGAGGTCGAAGCGGGTGACGGCCTCGGGCGCATCACCGAACCAAGCATCGATGGCGCAGGCACGTACACCTAGCGCACTGACGCGCCCCGCCCCGTCCAGCACCAGAGGCAGGTCGTGTCCCGGCAACAGCACGGTGCCTGGAACCGCGCGCCAGGCGGCGTTCAGGCGTTCAATGGATTGAGCATGGGCCGCCGCATCGAGCGTCATATCGGCGCGGCCTGTGGCCAGCTCCGAGCGGTTCTTGGCGACGTCGGCAGAGAAGATCGTCGGTGGATCTCCTGCCAACACAAACACCATATGGTGTAACGTATGGCCGGGTGCCGTGAAGCAGGTGATCCCAGGCAGCCCGGTTTCGCCGTCCTGCAGCCGCCGCAGGCGCGGGTGGCGGGCCAGCTCCCGCACCGTGAACTCAGGATAGAGCGGATCGCCGTCCGGCAGGGCCTGTGCCATCTCCAGTTCCGCCTCGCCGACATAGAGCGTGGCGCGCGAGAACATCGGCCAGTTGATGCAATGATCGTAGTGCAGATGCGTCAAAATCACGTCCGTGATGTCCTCCGGCCTTACTCCTACTGCCTCCAACTGCGTCAGCAACCGCCGCCTCGCGCCGAAACCGCCAGTATCCAACAACGCGGTTCGTCCCTCCGGACCGCGCGCCAGCGCCACGGTGCTCCAGCCAAGCCCGCCATGATACTTGGACTTCCCGGGATAGCCCTGCAGCAACGTTTCGACCGTCCAGGACATTGCTTGTTTCCCTCCGTCTGATCCGTTCCGCGGCTAACCTGCCGCTATGATTCCTGTTTGGCCTTATCGGGTTGGCTCGTCGGAACCCGCGTAAGCTGATGGACCGCATGCTTGGCCTCGGCCAGCAACCGCATTTTTGTGGCATGCTGGTCATCGAGATGGCGTGTGAGCAGCGCCGCTGCGCCGACCTGGTCCCCCGCATCGATCCGCTCCAGGATCGCAAGATGCTCCCGCGACTGCGTCGGTAGCCGCGCGCGATCAGTGGAGATCAGATAGTAGGTCGCCACTCGGCGCAGGCGCGTCATGCGGCGCCCCGCGTCAGCGAAGAAGCGGTTATTCGAGGCTTCCAGCAGCGCAAGATGGAAGCCGGCATTTGCCTCGAACACCTCGCGCGGGTCAGGCGACGTATCTGCGCGCTGCAACAGATCCTCCTGCTCCTGCCTAAGCCTCTCCAGCACGGGAGCGGCCAGCGCAAATCCCGGTTCCAGCAGGGCCGCCGGCTCGATCGACCGGCGGAAACGATAGGCCTCGTCATAGGAATCGGGGCCCTCGATCAGTGCGACAAAGCGCCAGGCGCCCGCGGGGCGGCGCTCGATCCAACCCTCGCCCAGCATGTGCAGCAGCACTTTGTGTACGAGGCCGCGAGGGGCGTCGTAGCGGCGCATCAGAGCGGCCTCCCCCACCAGGTCGGGCAACACTCCGCCCAGGCGGTCAGCCGCCATGCGCCAATAAAGGCGCTCCGCTGCGTCATCCTCCTCCGAGGGCACGCCCAGCTCGGTGCCTGCCGCCGGCAACTGGCGCAGCCGCAGGCGGCCGGTCGGCATTCGCTCCAGCGTACCCGCTTGCAGCAGCAGGTGCAGCGCCCCACGGACCGGAGCGCGTGACGTTCCGAGTGCCTGAGCCAGCGCGGTTTCGCCCACGCCGCAGCCCGGTACAGCACCACTGGCGCGGAGGTGATCAGTAATCGACCGGGCGAGGCCGCGATGCAGGGCGGCTGCGGAGGGGCGGGGCATGCTGCCTTTCTGCCAAGATGGTGCGCCGCTGGCAAACACCCTTTCGTCGTTTATTCGTATAAGATACACATCAATCAACCAAGCACAGAACGTCCAGGCCATGCTCTTCCCACCGACCACGCCATCCATGACCCTCAGCGGCCCCTTCGGCGCGCGCAGGGCCGTGGATCTGCGCGGAGTGGCCGGAGACAGGCTGTCCCGGATGCCCTGGTGCCACCGTGTCCTGCTGGAGAATGTGCTTCGGCAGGATGATCCGGATGTCCGCTCCTCCGGTGTCGAAGCCCTCCTGGCCTGGCCTGAGACCGGGCGATCGGAAGCCGAGATTCCCTTCACTCCCCTGCGCATCCTGATGCACGACACCACCTGCGGCCCGGCGCTGACCGACATCGCGGCGATGCGCGATGCACTGGCCGAAGCGGGAGGCGATCCGACCCGGCTGAACCCAGCGGTGCCAGTGGTGACCTCCACAGATCATTCCGTCGCTGTGGATGTCTCCGGCACGCCCGATGCGCTGGCCCTGAACATGGCACGCGAGATGGCCCGCAACGGCGAGCGCTACCGCTTCATGAAATGGGCCGCGGATGCCGTGCGCGGCTTTCGGGTTTTCCCCCCGGGCACCGGCATCATGCACACGATCAACCTCGAGCGCCTCGCCAGCGTGGTGGCCACTGTGGTGCAGGATGGCGAGGCCTGGTCCGTGCCGGACACGCTGGTGGGTACAGATAGCCACACGCCGATGGTGAACGGCATCGGGGTTCTGGGTTGGGGTGTCGGTGGCATCGAGGCCGAGGGCGTGATGTTCGGCGTTCCGGTCTCGCTGCGCGTGCCGGACGTCGTGGGCGTGCGCCTGACCGGCGCCTTGCCGGATGGCGTGCTGGCGACGGATCTGGCCCTGGTGGTGACGGAGCGTCTGCGCCGGCTTGGCCTATCCGGAGAGTTCGTGGAGTTCTGCGGCCCCGGCATCAGCACCCTGACCGCCGGCCAGCGTGCTGTCGTCGCGAATATGGCGCCGGAGTATGGTGCAACCACCGGCTGCTTTCCGATCGATGAGCAGACCCTGGCCTATCTGCGCGCTACTGGTCGTTCGCCGACACAGCTGGCGCTTGTGCAGGCCCATTCCCTCGCCCAAGGCCTTTGGTACGATCCTGCGGAGGAGCCGCGCTTCAGCAGCATCACCGAAGTGGATCTTTCAGCGCTACGGCCCTCGGTCGCCGGCCCGCGGCGCCCCCAGGATCGGCTGGACACCGCCGCCGTTCCCGCCGCGCTCGGCGAAGCGGCGCCGGGAACTGGAACGCTCCCGGCCCAACCCGTGGCTCTTGCCGCCATCACCTCCTGCACGAACACCACGGATCTCGGCCTTCTGGTCTCGGCTGGCCTCGTTGCCCGCAAGGCACGGCAACTGGGCTTGCGCCCGGCGCCCTGGGTGAAGACCTCCCTCACCCCAGGTTCGCCCGCCACGGCAAGGCGTCTCGAGCGCGCAGGGTTGCTCGCCGATCTGGAAGCACTGGGCTTCGCCATCGCTGGCCATGGATGCGCCACCTGCATTGGCAACTCTGGACCGCTTCTGCCCGTGATGGCGGAGGCCGTGGAGCGGGATGGAGCAAAGCCCGTCGCAGTACTGTCGGGAAACCGGAACTTTCCGGGGCGGGTGCATGCACAGATCGACTCCGCCCTGCTCGCCTCCCCTCCCCTGGTCATCGCCTACGCCCTTGCCGGACATGCGGGGCTGGACGTAGCACGCGACCCGCTTGGTAGGCGCCCGGACGGTCAGATGATTCATCTCTCTGACCTCTGGCCCCGGGCCGCCGAGATCGAAGCGGCCATAATTGCCGCAACCGATCCGGCCGATGTGGCCGTCTCCTATGCCGAGGCAGAGGCATCTGGCCCCTGGTCCGCGCTGCAAGCCCCGGCGACCGCGCGCTTTCCCTGGGACCCCGCCTCCACCTATCTACGCCGCCCGCCTTTCGTCAGTTTCGGCACGCCAGAATTGCCACCGAGCACTCTCGCGGCGCACCCGCTTCTTGTGCTGGGCGACGACATCACCACCGACCACATCTCCCCCGCAGGCGCCATCCCGGCGGGTAGTGACGCTGCGGCATGGCTGATCGAGAATGGCGAGGACCCCCGCGACCTTAATGTCTATGCTTCCCGGCGTGGCAATTGGGAGGTGATGCTGCGCGGCCTCTTCACCAACCGCAGCGTCATGAACCACCTCGCTCCCGGCGCTCCTGCCGGGCACACGGTCTTCGCCCCGACCGGCGAAGTGCTGCCCACCTGGCGGAGCGCCACGCGCTATGCCGAGGCCGGACTTCCTGTGGTCCTGCTGGCCGGCGAGCGATATGGCACTGGCTCCTCGCGCGACTGGGCGGCCAAGGGAGCGCATTTGCTTGGCGTCCGGGCGGTGCTGGCTTCCAGCTTCGAGCGCATCCACCGTTCCAACCTGATCGGCATGGGCGTGCTGCCGGTTCGGATGCCGGAAGGTTGGCGCTCCACGGATCTGGGGGTGCGGCCAGGTGACACCATCGAGATTGATTTCGATCCGGCCGCTCTCTCTCCCCGCGCCATACTGAAGGTGAGGCTACGCCGGGCCTCCAGCGGAGTGGAGGAAGGCTTGGCAACGGCCCTGCTGGACACGGCGCGCGACGTATCCTTGATCCGAGCGGGGGGAATCATCCCGATGATCCTGCATCGGGCGCTGGAAGCGGACGCGAGTGCCGCCGCACCTGAAATCCCCAGAGCAGACAAACACAGGGTGGAACGATGAGCGAAACAGCCCTCCCCGAGGCGGACCTTCTCGACCTGGCAACCCGCGCCCTTACGGCTGGCGGTATGCTGGCGGAGGAAGCGGCGCTGGTCGCGCGCGTGCTTGTACTTGCCGACCTGTTCGGCGTGCGCACCCATGGCATTAGCCGTGTGGCGCAATACCTCGACCGCGTGCGGATCGGCGGCATTGATGCCCGCGCGGATGTCGCGACGCTGCGCGTCGCTCCCGGCCTGGCTACCGTCGATGGGCGCAACGGCATTGGTCCGCTCGTCGGAATGCGTGCCTTGGAAGCGGCGATGGAGGGCGCGCGTGCAGCCGGTATCGGCGCTGCCTTCGCACGCGGGAGTAATCACTTCGGTCCGATCATGCCCTACGCCCTGCTCGCGGCGGAGCAGGGTTTCGCCTCCATCATCGCCAGCAACGCCACCACCACCATTGCGCCTTGGGGCGGCAAGGACACCCGCGTCGGCAACAACCCGATCGGCATCGGCGTACCCAATCCTGGAGGCGACCCAGTCATCCTGGACATGGCGCTGAGCGTCGCCGCACGGGCGAAAATCCGGGCCCTCGCACAGCGCGGCGAATTGATCCCGGAAGGCTGGGCGACGGATTCCGAAGGCAAGCCCACCACGGACCCGAAGGCTGCCCTGTCAGGCTTCCTGCTGCCCGTGGGCGGTCATAAGGGCTACGGCCTGGCGGTGATGGTGGACCTGTTGGCGGGGCTGCTCTCCGGCGCCTCCTACCTCACCCACGTGCAAGCCTGGGACAAGAACCCTGGCGCCCCACAGAATCTCGGCCATGTCTTCATCCTGATTGATACGTCCAGGCTGGGCAGCGCCGAATGGCTGAGGGACCGCATGGCAGACTTCGCCGCCATCCTGCACGAGACGCCCGCCGCAGACTCGGCTTCCCCCGTAATGCTACCCGGTGAGCGGGAGATGGCCGCCTATGCGCGCGGGCGGACCGAGGGTGTGCGCGTGGCAACTGCGGACATCGAGAGGCTCAGGGAGCTCGCCGGCACCTAGCGGTCAGCCGACCTGACGGGCCGCCTTCCTAAGCGGCCCCCAAGAAAAGCAAACAACCAACGGGAGAACCCAAGACATGACCAGTTCGCTTCACCTCACGCGCCGGGGTCTCATCACGGCGACTACCGCCATGGCGCTCGCCCGCCCCGCTCTGGCGCAGGGCGAGTACCCCAACCGCCCGATCCGCATCATCGTCCCCTATGCGGCCGGGGGCGGGCAGGACATCACCGCCCGGCTGGTGTCGGAGCCGTTGCGCGCGGCGCTCGGCCAGCCTGTGGTTGTGGAGAACCGCACCGGCGCCGGCGGCATGATCGGCGCTCAGGCCGTGGCGACGGCGGCGCCCGACGGATACACCTTCCTGCTCGGTGGTGCTGGCGAAACCGCAGTGGCTCATCACCTCTATCGCGAAAAGATGGCCTATGACTCGTTGCGGGACCTGAGGCCCGTGTCGCTCATCGTGAAGGTTCCGAACATTCTGATGGGCAGCATGAACGCGCCCTTCAAGACCGTTGCAGAGCTGGTGGAGTACGCTCGCGCGAACCCGGGCCAGCTGAGCTACTCGTCCTCAGGCATCGGCAATCCGCAGCACCTGGCTGGTGAGCTGTTCAACCGGATGGCGGGAATCCAAACGGTGCATGTGCCCTATCGCGGCTCTGGGCCGGCAGTGACCGATATCGCGGCGGGCCAGGTCCAGTACGGCTACAACAGTCTCGCTTCTGGGCTTTCGCTCATCCGTGATGGCCGCATCCGTGCCGTCGCCGTCACCTCGCGCGAGCGCCTGCCGCAAATGCCGGACGTACCCTCCGTCTCGGAATACGCGCCTCTGGCCGAGTACGAGCTGATCAACTGGTTCGGCGTCTTCGCTCCCGGCAACACGCCCGGCCCGATCGTCGAGCGTGTCTCTGCGGCCCTGGCCGCGGCGCTGCGGGAGCCGGAGCTGCGCGGCAAGTTCGAGGTCCAGGGGCTCCTGCCACAGTCGATGACTCCTGCCGAATACCGCAGCTTCGTCACGGCGGAGTCCGAAAAGTTCGGGCGCATCGTGCGCGAGGCCAACATCACCGTCGATAGCTGACGCCGATGATGGAGGAAGCAATACCCAATTCTTCCTGGCGGCGGATCCTGCTTACGGGCGCGGCAGGCGAAATCGGCTGCGCCATACGCCCCGCCTTGCGCGGCACGGCAGGGCGGGTCCGCTTGCTCGACCGCCGCTCAATCAAGGATACGACCGAAGATGAGGAGGCGGTGCAAGGCGACATCGCCGATCCCTCAGTGGCCGAGGCGGCGACGCGGGAGGTGGATTGCCTCATCCACCTTGCCGGCATCCCGCGTGAGACGGGCGGTACGCCGGAGGAAATCCTGCACACCAATGTTGTCGGTTGTCATACGCTGTTCGAGGCGGCGCGGCGGAATGGCACCCGCCGCATCATCTTCGCCAGCAGCAACCACGTCATTGGCTTTTACCGCGCCGGCCTCCCGGTCGGCACGGAGGAGCCTGTCCGCCCGGATGGCTACTACGGTGTCTCGAAAGTGTTTGGCGAGGCACTGGGCCGCCTTTATGCGGACAAGTACGGCATGGACGTCGCCTGCCTGCGTATCGGGGCCTTTCGCGCCCGCCCCGGCAATGCTCGCGAACTGGCGGCGTGGATCAGCCATCGTGATATGGCTCAGCTCGCCCGGCGCTGCGTCATGGCGCGTTCCTTCGGCTTCCTGACCCTCTATGGTGTTTCCGGAAATCGCCGCGCTCTTTGGGGCGGCGATGCGGCGGCGCGGGCCCTGATCGGCTACGTGCCACAGGACGATGCCGAGGCCTATGCCGCGGAGTTGGAGGGTGTCGCGACACCTGGGGGCGGGGTTGCCGCCTTATTCCATGGTGGCTCCGTCTGCGCCCTTGACTTCCGGGGTGACCCGGAACGCGTCACCTAGTGCTCTACGGGAGAAAACGAGAGATGCCCGTCATCGCACCAGACGCGCTGCGAAGCTTCGTCGCCTCACTTTATGCTGCAGTCGGCCTCCCGCCCGAGGATGCCGCGCTGGTTTCCGACACGCTTGTGCGGGCAGACATGTGGGGGCATTCCTCCCACGGCGTGATGCGCGCGCCATGGTACATCGACCGTGTCCGGGCAGGCACGATGAAACCTGTCACAGAGCCCGAGGTGATCGTGGATGCGGGTGCCATCTCCGTCATCGATGGGCGGGATGGCGTCGGTCAGGTGATTGCAAAGCGCGCGATGCTGGACGCGATCAGGCGCGCGAAGGCCCATGGTGTCGGCGTCGTCTCAGTCCGTGAGTCCAACCACCACGGCGCGCTAGGGTACTTCACGCGCTTGGCTGCAGAACACGACTGCATTGGACTGCTGACCGCTAATGGCAGCCCCGCCATGGCACCCTGGGGTGGCCGTAAGAAGGTGATCGGCAACAATCCCTGGTCAATCGCGGCGCCAGCAGGACGATATGCGCCGATGGTTCTGGACCTCGCCAACACAGTGGTTGCACGTGGCAAAATCTTCCTCGCGCGCCAAAAGGGGATTCCAATCCCGGAGAACTGGGCCATCGACGCGCGAGGCCGCCGCACCACTGATCCTGTCGCGGCACTGGGCGGGGTCATTCTGCCCATGGCCGAGCACAAGGGTTACGCGATTTCGGTGCTGATGGATGTGCTCTCCGGCGTCCTTTCCGGGAGCGGCATTCTGACGGAGGTGAGTGGGCCGTACCAGGCGGAGAAGCGCAGCCGCAGCGGTCATCTTGTACTGGCGCTGGATATCCAGGCCTTCGGACCGGTTGCGCGCTTCAAGGAGCGGATGGAGCAGATGATTTCGGAGATCAAAGCAACGCCCCTCGCTGAAGGCGTCGACGAGGCCTTCTATCCCGGGGAGATTGAGGCGCGAAGCGAGGAGGAAAGCAACCGTCGGGGCCTCGAAATACCCGAGCAGACGTACATGGATCTCTCCCGCTCCGCCCGGGAACTTGGTGTAACCTTGCCGCCGGATTGGTGGTGAGGCCAATGCGCTAGAACACCCAGGGGCATAATGGCGCGCGACTCCTTCCCATCCTACCAAGTCGGGACTGGCTCCTGCCGTCGGCACGGTGGCCGGGGTCATCACGGCTCGCGCGCTCAAAGGTCGACATACTCGCTCAGCCGGAACCCAACTCGGCCGTCTGCTTGCCCTGTCGGATTTTCGAACGCGGCCGGTCCGCTGTCGGCCAAAGGCGGCATCCGAAGTTCGTTCGTGGACCGAATGCAGGTGAGCTGGTGTTCCCCGGCTTCGTCATTCTGCCAGCATCGGCATGAATGACTGCGCGAGTTGGGATGGTGCACGGCGGCGGAATTGCAGGAGCCGCGCCTGCATCGGCACTGCCGGGTGAAAGGGCCGGGTCTGCATTCCCTGCCTCTGCGCCCCCATCAGCGCGAAGCCATCCAGCACCGCAATCCCCACCCCCGCCTGGGCCAGGGCGCAAGCGATGGAGGATCGGGAGGCCTCAACGGCAACAGATAGGGGTACGCCCGCCTCCTCGAAGGCCCGTTGCAGCAGCATCCTCCCGGGCTGGTGCGGCGCCACGGAGATCAGCGCCTCTCCGGCGAGATCCACGGCGGTGAGCGCCTCCCTCGCCGCCAGCGGGTGCCCGGGCGGCAGCAGGCATCCCAGCTCCGCCCGCCGAAGGTCGCGAACCAGCACGCGGGAATCGCCCACCGGGCCCATGACCAGCCCGAGATCCACCCGGTGATCCACGACAAGGCGGATCACCTCCGTCGCTGTCCCCGCGCGAAGGGAAACCGAGACCCCAGGATGGGCTTCGCGGAAGCGCCTGATGGCCGCCGGCACCATGCCGTGCGCGAGGGTCGGGGTCGTGGCCAGTGTCAGAAGGCCGGTGCGCCCCTCCCGCAGGTCCCGCCCGAGCCGCTGCACGAGGTCGATCGCCGCCAGCGCCCCCACCACCTCCGGATACATCGCCTGCGCCTCCGTGGTCGGCACTAGCCGCTTCCGCTGCCGCTGGAAGAGCCGGAATCCCAGCCGTTCCTCCGCCTGCTGCAGGGTCTTGCTCACGGCAGGTTGGCGTACATGAGCCGCCTCGGCGGCCGCGGTGACGGTCCCGAGCTCCATGACATGGCGGAACAGGTCCATCTCGCGCGGGGTCAGAATCATAACTGGGCACCATGATCACATTCGAAGACAGTATTTGAAGGCATGAAGTCGCCCGGTGAAGATGGCGGCAACGAGACCCCTGGGAGAGAGACATGGTCCCCTTTTCGCGCCGTCACGCGCTTGCCCTGCCCGCCGCTGCGCTTGTCGCCGGCCGCGCGGGCGTGGCCCTTGCCCAGGGCGACTACCCATCCAAGACCGTCTCAGTGATCGTCCCCTTCGCGCCGAGCGGCGGCGCGGACGTTGTTAGCCGCCTCGTCTTCGCCCAGGCCGGCCCTGCGGACGGGCCGGGCTTTGTTATCGAGAACCGTCCCGGAGCCGGAGGGAACATCGGCGCCGAGGCGCTCAGCCGCGCGGCGCCTGACGGCTACACCATCGGCACGATCGCGATCAGCACCCACGGGGTGAACCCCACGCTGTACCGCCGTCTTCCCTTCGATCCGCTGGCCGACTTCACCCCGATCGCTCTCCTCTCCCTGCAGCCCGTGGTGGTGGCGGTGCGGGCGGACAGCCCCATTCGCAGCATGGCGGAGCTTGTGGCCCGCAAGGGCGACGACCTCACCTACGCATCCGCAGGCAACGGCACCTCCGGCCACATGGCGGGCGAGCTGCTGCGCATGAAGACGGGCATGAAGATGCTGCATGTCCCTTATCGCGGCAGCGGCCCGGCCTGGACGGACCTGCTCGGTGGCCGTGTGGACGTGGTGATCGACAACGTCCAAGCCGGGCTGCCGCATTACGAGGGCAAGCGCGTGCGGATCCTCGGCGTCTCCTCCGAGAGGCCCGTGGACGTGCTGCCAGACGTCGCTCCGATCGCCAACGTCGTGCCCGGCTACGTCGTGAACTCCTGGAACGGCCTCGCGGGGCCGGCGCGCATGCCTCAAGCGGTCACGGACCGGCTCTCCGCCATAGCGCGTGCTTGGCTCGCCAAGCCGGAGCTGAAGGCGCGGTACCGCGAGCTGGGCATCCTTGTCCCTCCCGATACCAGCCCCGCCTACCTCGCCTCCTTTATCCGGCAGGAGATCGCGATGTGGGCGCCCGTCGTGAAGGAATCCGGAATGCAGGTGGATTGATGGACGGCATGGCCCAGACAAAGCCCGGCGCGTTTGAGGAGGTCGCGGCCCTTCGCGGCGCCCCAACCCCTCCGGGTGAGGTGACGATCACGGGCGCGGATCCCTTCTTCCGCACGCCCTTCCGCATCGGCACGGCCGTCTCCGGGGCGCTGGCCGCCACCGGGGTCGCCGCGAACGATATTTGGGAGCTGCGCGGACACCCCCGCCAGAAGATCGCGGTTCGGCTGGATGAGGCCGCGGCCACCCTCCGTACCGTGGACTACACCCGCGCCCGCGGGGAGGACGGGGCTTATCGCCACGTCCCCATCCCGCAGACCATGGCGCACATGCTGAAGGTCACGCAGCCCTGGCGGGCCCGTAACGGCCGCTGGTTCCTGCCCCACCTGAATCTGCCCGTCCTCAGCGCCCGCGTCCTCGGCGTGCTGGGCTGCGAGAGCACGCCGGAGGCCGTCAGCGCCGCCGTTGCGGGGTGGGATCCCGTCGAGCTGGAGGAGGCGATTGCGGCCGCCGGCGCCTGCGGCGGAGCCATCAGAACGCAGGCGGAGTGGCTGGCCCACCCGCAGGGCGCCTACCTGGCGGGACGGCCGGTTGTCGAGCTGGAGCGTACCGGCCCCTCCGCGCCGGAAGCCTTCCATCCGGGCGACCGTTCCCTCTCCGGCATCCGCGTCCTTGACCTCACCCGCATCCTCGCCGGCCCCGTTGGCAGCCGCGGCCTGGCTGAGCACGGGGCGGACGTGCTGATGGTGACCGCCCGCGATCTGCCGCAGACGCCTGAGCACGTGCGCGACACCAGCCACGGCAAGCGCAGTTGCTTCCTCGACCTGAAGACCGCGGAAGGAGCGTCGCGCTTCGCCGAGCTGGTGCGGGAGGCGGACGTGGTGGTGAACGGCTACCGCCCGGGCGCGCTGGCCCGGCTCGGCTTCGGCATGGAGGAGCTCGTCCGCCTCCGCCCCGGCATCATCCAGGTCACGGTTAGCTGCTACGGTTCGGGCGGCCCTTTCGCGGAGCGGGCGGGCTGGGAGCAGGTGGCCCAGGCCGTCACCGGCATCTGCGAGACCCAGGGCGCCGCGATTGGCGCGGGCCAGCCGAAGCTCGTCTTTGCGCCGGTCTGCGACTACACGACCGGCTATCTCGCCACCTATGGCGCCCTGCTCGCCCTGGCCCGCCGCGCGCGGGAGGGTGGGAGCTGGGCGGTGCACGTCTCTCTCTGCGGATCCGCCATGCTCCTTCAGCGCCAGGGTCTGCTGCAGGACTTCTCGTCCGCGCCGGAGGTACTCGCCGAGGATCGGCTCGCGCCGCTGCAGGTCCGGGAAGAGGGTGTCTACGGCGACCTCCTGACCCTTGGCCCGGTGCTCCGCATGTCGGAGACACCGCCCCGCTGGCACAGCCCAACGCCGCGCCTCGGAGGCGACGCGCCGGTCTGGCTGCCACGGGCATAGGCCTTGTGCAGGCGGCGGCTCAAGCGTGATGAGCCGCCACTGGTCACCCCTGCACTGACAACTCACTGGATGGATCGGCAGCATTGAGGCCGGCCTTCCAGCCCAAGTTCCCTCCGAGAACCGCCAGGATCAGGCGGGGCATCGCATCGTGACGCCCTGGGAGACGCCGCCCGGGGCGTTGACGCTGCTGTTCCGGGACACCCCCGTGATCGGCCGAACGGCGTTGGCCGACGTGACGCAGAACAGGCTTCCTTCAGTGTTCGGCAGGATCCTGGCGATGGCAGAGTTCAACGTGGTGATGCGGGCATGAGCGACGACACCACCGAGCGCGATGCCACCAGCAATGAAACCGGCGGCGAAGATTGCAACGGGGGATGCGGCAACATGTTTCTCTCGCCAGGCAATCAGGCGCGATAACTCCTCACCAGCACGGCTAATGTGCGGTGCAGGGGGCTTGCTACAGTCGTCAGCTACCTCCCCGCGCAACACTCCGCCGTCCACCAGCAGTCTGTCGAAGCCTACAATGACGGCCCTGCGTCCAGAGCGGTCGTCCGGCCTGTCTGGCCGTGCTGTCCGAAGTGGATGTAAAACGGGGCCCGGCAACGACTGAGCCCGCTTCGCCCGTGCTGTCGGCTGCGCCGCACTGGACTACGTGATCTGGTGCCGCGTCGCGTCGGGAGCGTTCCCCGCGCCCTACTTCGACACCTCGACGAAGGCAGCATAGGTCTTGTCTCCGACGTCACAGAGCCATCCGACCGTGCTGATCTGTGCCGCATAAGGCGACATGGCAGGTACAAAATGCGCCGCAAGCGTCGCGCCAGTGACGAGCAGTTTGCCGGCTGCGGTTAGGCGGGAGAAGGCCGGCTGATCCGGGTCGAGCGCCTTGCCCAGCGCGTCTGGCGCGGTCAGCAGCATGAGGCTGTCACGGAGCACGGGCGCGCTCGGAGCAAGCGCTGGCACGAAGGGTTCCAAAGCCTTTACGGCTCCCGCCGCGAACTTGCCTCCTGCCGCGAGCCGGGCCGTCGGCGTGAGCGTGCCGTCGGTCACCTTCGCGAACCCATCCGGTACGCCCAAGAGGAAGACGCCGGCCCCGAACGCGCCCTTTCCCACCGCCGCCTGAGCCGCCTTTTCCAACTCGCCGAGGGTACCCCTCGCGGCCATCTGGTGCTCGCGCGGCACCATCGCCATAAGTTGGGGGAACAGCTTTGTCGACTTCGGCTCGAGGCCGAGGGCCGCAAAAAGGGCCGTGTCGAGCTTTCTGTCGGCCAGGTCCGGGTCGACAGCCGGCGATGCCGGAGAGAGCAGGCCCGGTAGGGAGAGGCGCGCCGCACCGGGCGTCGCGCCGGCGGCAGCGGTCGTCACCGCCACAGCTGCCTCGCCGCGCTGCGCCGCCCGCGCTTCCAGTACGGCCGCGATCCCCGGGTTGCCAATGATCGCGCGAAGCTGTGGAGGCAGCTCCGGAAGTGGGCGCACCTGACTGACGGTGAATTTCATGGCCCGCCAACCTAGAACTCCGCGCAGGCGAAAGTCATCACCGATCTCTGCGAAAGCGGAGCCGGTGCCGTGATCGGCACAGGGCAGCCGGCCCGCAAGGCAGCGGGGCTACTGCCCTCTGTAGTAGCGGGTCAGTGCCGGTTCGGCCTCCTCCCACGCCATGCTGAAGCGAACAGGCGGCTTCTGGCTATTCAGCCCCACCCTTGCCCCATTCTCCTGAACCGCATTTCCGCGGCTCAGGAGACGTGCTATCAAACGCGAGCATTCGGGTGTTCCGCTCGCACAACGATGGCGACTGTGATCCGCACGGGTCCTCAGTGCTCCAGCTGGCGCCTTCTCCCGCCTTCGCTGGACCAGTGGCGATGCAGTGGGCGAACTGGTTACGGGGCAGCGGGACGGCCAGGCCTAGATTGGGAACGGGTGATGGTCCCCAGGATCTCAGCCTCGACACCTGCCACGTGAAAGCCCACCGCTCCGCGGCAGGCGGAAAAGGGGGGAGTGGACGCAAGCGGTCGGACGCTCGCGCGGCGGCCGCACCTCCAAGATCCACCGCCTGGCCGATGATCGCGGCCGCCCGATCGCCCTCGCGCTGACGCCCGGCAACGTCGCCGACATCACCATGGCCCTGCCGCTGCTCCAGGCCGCGGCACGCCCCCGACGTCTCATCGCCGACAAGGCCTATGACGCCGAAAGCCTTCGCCGCTGGCTGAAGGACAGGCACATCAAGGCCGTTATCCCGTCCACCGCCACCCGCACCGTGCCCCACCCAATCGACCACCGTGCCTACAGGCGCCGCAACATCATCGAGCGCCTCTTCTGCCGCCTCAAGAACTGGCGGAGGCTGGCCACACGATACGACCGCCTCGCGCGAAACTGCCTCGCCAGCCTCGCACTCATCGCCACCATCAGTGAGTGGACCTGAATTAGTCCCCTACCTAGCCCGTCGTGCGGCCCGGGCGGGCGAAGGCAGTGCTGGCAAGGGCGATGAAGCCGACGGCCAGAGGAGCGAAGGAAGGTGAGGTGACCTGGCGAAAGTGGTCCATCTGAGATTTTAGTTTTTCGGCGGATTTCCCCATGATGAATGAGGAGATTGGCCATGAAGAAACGGTTCTTGGTCGAGCAGATCGTGTCAGTAATGAAGCAGGCGGAGCTGGGCTTGCCGGTGGCGGAGCTCGGTCTGGACGAGGCGGTGCTGCAGGATGTGTTGTCAAGAAATGCCCCGGCCCGCGGTCATGAAGGAGGTGGTCGCCTATGTGACGGCGAGTCACGGCCTCAGCGAACGGCGGGCCTGTGCCCTGACAGGCCAGCACCGCTCGACGCAGCGCAAGCCGAGCACGCGGGATCCCCGCCTCGAGATCCTCCAGCGCATGCACGAGATGGCCCGGGTGAGGATCCGAGACGGCTACCGGCGGCTCCGCGTGATGCTGCGGCGTGACGGCTGGGCGGTGGGCAAGAGCTTGGTGTGGCGGCTGTACCGGGAGGAAGGCCTGGCGCTGCGCAGCAAGCAGCACCGGCGCCGCAAACCTGTTCGTAGACAACGGCGCGGAGTTCACCGGGCACCTCGTCGATCTCTGGGTCTACCACCATGGCACGCGGATCGACTTCTCACGGCCTGGCAAACCGACGGACAACGCCTTCATCGAAACCTTCAACGCCCGGCTCCGGGCCGAGTGCCAGAACCTGCACTGGTTCGAGACGCTGACCGAAGTCCGGCGGGAGATCGAGGCCTGGCACCGCAACGACAATCAGAACCGTCCTCACATGGCCCTTGGCCAGAGGACGCCGCAGGAATACCGTTCTCTGGCAAGCCCTTCAGGGGTGCCAGAGGGCTCCGTAGCCGTCGAAGGCTAACGCTGGACCTGCACCACCAAACCAAAGCGCCTCATAGCCCGAAACACCTGCGCTCCAGCCAGACCGGTTTCACGGGGCAGGACCAGGAGGAGGACGGAGATTGCTAGCAAGAGACACAAGCCTGATGAGTTAGTGGCGAGGCTGCGGCAGGCGGCTGCTTTGGTGTGGCAGGGCCAGGCGGTGGCCGAGGCGATCCTTGATCAGCCGGTAGCTGAGAAACCAAGCGAAGAACTCGCATCAGCGCACCCGATGGCGAGGTCGCCGGGCGCAGCGCTTCAGGTCGGCCGAGTAGGAGTCGCAGTTCCTCCAGATCCGAGGATGAACTGAGGTAATCTTCGTCCACGCCGGAACCTGTTGAGAGTGGGACAGTATGGGCGCACCCAAGCAGCATCCCAAATCTGCCGCACCCTCTATCATGCCGCCAAACTGGCCATCCCATTCTACATTGCCGAAGCCCTCCACGCCTATGTTTCACCCTGGCACCAGGATGGCGGCTCCGGTGGTGCGCCGGGCCTGCAGGTCCTCATGCGCCCGCCTAGCATCCGCCAGTTGATAGCGCCGCGCTGGCTCACCGCGCAGGATCCCGGCACGCAGTGCATCGAACACGGCACTGGCCGCCGCCTCGTAATCGGCACGTGCCGCAATCCAGGTGCGTAATGTCGGCCGTGTCACGATAATGGATTTGCGGTGCAAGGCCTGCAGGTCGAACATTCCGACATTGCCCGACGCCGTGCCGTAGCTGATCACTATACCCATTGCCCGCACGCAGTCGAGGGAGGGCAGAAAACCGTCCTTGCCGATGCCGTCATACACCACGTCCACGCCGGTTCCGCCGGTCAGCGCCAGCACGGCGGGAGAAAAGTCGTCGGTACCGGTGTCGATGACGGCATCGTAGCCATTGGCGCGCGCCACGCTGACCTTCGCAGCGGAACCGACGGTTCCGATGGTATGGGCACCCAGCGCCTTGCCCCACTGTCCCAGTAGCAGTCCCATGCCACCGGCCGCGGCATGCACCAACATGGTCGTCCCTGGGCGAACTCGATACAAACGCCGCAGCAGATACTCGGCCGTTAGTCCGCGCAACAGAACCGCCCCGGCCACATCGTCCGAAATGTCTGCCGGCAGCGCCAGGAGCCGCGACGCCGGCACGAGCCGCCGGTCGGCATAGGCGCCGGGGTGTAGATAGGCGACCCGATCGCCGGGTCGGAAGCCGTCAACATCATGCCCGACCGCCTCCACCACTCCGGCACCCTGGCCACCGAGCACGATTGGAAAGGGATAGGCGTCATGCGGGCCCGCCTCGCCCTGCCGCTGGTATATGTCGGAGTAGTTGAGGCCGATGGCGGTCTGCCGGATCAGCACCTCGCCGCTCCCCGGCGGCGGAATGTCCACCGTCTCGTGGCACAGCACCTCGGGGCCGCCATGGCGATGGATACGTACCACATTGGCTTTCATGGTCGTGACTCCTGCTGCCCGGCCACAAGGTCGGCGAAAACGCGGCCGCCGGATTGGATATGCTCGCGCATCGCGTCGCGCGCGCCGGACTCATCGCCCGCCAGGATGGCGGAGAGTAGGGCCGCATGCTCCTGCCAGGAATCACGCACACGCGCCGGCTGGCTCAGGCTGCTGCGGTGATACGTCAGCATCCGGCGGCGTGTTGCACGCAACTGCTCGATCAGAACGGCGTTGCGCGACCCCTCGTAGATTGCGTTGTGGAACATGGAGTTGGCACGCATATAGGCTTCGCTATCCAGCTGCTGCGCCATCTGTCGGGCCGCCTCATGCTGTTGTTGCAGCACCTGCCGCTCCGCCATCACCATGCGCCGCGCCGCGAGCCCCGCGGCTTCTGATTCGAGGGCAGTCAGCAACTCCACCATCCCCAGCGCCAGGGTGGGCGTCAGATCCTGCACCACGGCCCCACGGCGCGGCACCATCCGCACCACGCCCTTGGCTTCCAGATACAGCAACGCTTCCCGCGCCGGCGTACGAGATACCTCGAAGCGGCTGGCCAGTCCCTGCTCATCCAGTGAGTCGCCGGGCTTTAGCCGCCCTTCGTCCAGATCCTGCTCGATCGCGCGCAGAAGCGCGCTCCTTGTCCGGCTCGCCATCGGCGCCCTTCCGCATCCATATAGCGTCCTTGCGTATACATTAAGGGAATGATCTAGTCACCGGCGATCTGACCGGCCGCCAAAAGCCGGCGAAAAGGAACTGGGGGAGGAAGTGGCGTGATCGTGCTTCATCATGCCTGGCGGTCGAGCGCATCGCGCCGCGTACGGCTATGCCTGGAGGAGAAGGGCCTCTCCTTTGTAAGCCGGGTGGTGGACATGGCGGCGATGGAGCACCACCAGCCGGAATACCTCCGGATCAACCCCAACGGAGTGGTCCCGACACTGCTGCATGGTGACCGCCCTCTCCATGAGAGCGGCACGATCTGCGAGTACCTGGACGAAATTTGCCCCGAGCCGCCGCTGCGCCCGGCAGAGCCTTACGAGCGGGCGCTGATGCGCAACTGGGTGCGCTATTTCGACGAGTGCATCGGTAGCCTGATCGTCTTCAACTGGCGGCACCGCCTCCAGGCGACCGCTGCCGCATGGTCCGACGAGGAACTGGCAGCGCGGCTCGAACGCATCCCCAGCGCCGAGCGGCGGGAGGCCTGGACCCGAGTGGCCAGGCGGCCTTTCACAGAGGCGGAGCGCGACGCCGCACGCGCCACCCTGGTCGCGCTGCTTGGACGAATGGAGGCGGCACTGGCGCCCTTCGGCTGGCTGGTGGGGAACTCATTCTCGATCGCGGACATCGCAGCCGTGCCTTTCGTCAAGCGGATCGAGGAGGAGATCGCCCCCGACCAGATGACGGCCGATGCGCATCCGCGCGTCGCCGACTGGTGGGCGCGGGTCCAGGCACGGCCCGCCTTCGCACGTGCGGGCATTGGCCCTTTCCGCGACGACGAGCCTGCTTCAGGGGCAGCGGTCACGTGAAGAGCGCCGGGATCTGTTCCTCCCCGACACCATCCGTGCCAGACAGGAACGCGACCATGACGGAAGATACCGCGCCAAGCCTGACGATCGAGGGCATGGTGGCCACCATACGCCTGAACCGTCCCGAGGTGCATAACCGGATCGAGCCTGCCGATCTCCGGGTGCTGGCTGACATTCTAGCGCGGATCGAAAGCGAGACTGGTGTGCGCGCCGTGATTTTGACGGCAACCGGCAGGTCGTTCAGCTCCGGCTTCAACATCGGCGAGATCAAGGCCAGCGCGACCGACGACGATACTTCCTTCGCCGCTCTGGCGGACCGGCTGGAGGCGCTGCGGCAGCCCACGATCTGCGCCCTGAATGGCGGCGTCTACGGCGGCTCAACGGATCTGGCGCTGGCCTGCGACTTTCGGATTGGCGTCACCGGCATGGCGATGTTCATGCCCGCGGCGCGGCTGGGCCTGCACTACTATCCCGGCGGGCTGCAGCGTTATGTCAGCCGGCTCGGCCTCAACGCCGCGAAGCGCTTGTTCCTGACTGCCGAGAAGCTTGATGCCGAGGAGTTGCTACGCATCGGCTTCCTGACCGAGCTGGTGACGCCTGAGGCACTGGCCGCATGCGCCACGGCTCTGGCCGAGAACCTTGCCGCCAACGCACCGCTGGCGGTGCAGGGAATGAAGGCCGCGCTCAACGACATTGCTCGTGGCTCGATGGACAACGAGGCCGTGGCCGCTCGCGCGCGCCAGGTCCGCGCATCGCAGGACCTGCAGGAAGGCAGGGCGGCTTGGTCGGCGAAGCGAACGCCGGCCTTTATCGGGCGATGAGCGGCGAGCCGGTCCAGCAGCGAACATCCGACCACAACGAAACAAGGCAGGAAACCCAATGATCACTCGCCGCCTCGCCCTCGCGGCCCCTGCCCTGCTCATCGGCGTCAGCGCCCGGGCGGCGGATTTTCCCGATCGGCCGCCCCGCATCGTCGTGGGCTTCACCCCTGGAGGCGCCACGGACATCGCGATGCGGACGATCGCGCCCAAGATGTCATCGCTGCTGGGCCAGTCGATCGTGATCGACAACAAGCCGGGTGCCGGCGGAAACATCGCGACGGAGGCTGTCATCCGCTCCCCGGCCGATGGCTATACGCTGCTGCTGGGCACGATCGGCCCCATGATCATCAACCCGACGATCTACCCGAACCTGAACTTCGACCCATTGGCCGATCTGGTGCCGGTATCGACCGTGGTGCAGTCCTCCACCATCCTGGTGGTGCCCACGCAGCGTCCATGGCGCAGCGTGGCGGACCTGATCGCCGCGGCCAAGGCCACACCAGGCAAGCTGAATTGGGGATACAGCGGCGTTGGCACCACGGGACAGCTAGCCGCCGCGCTCCTGAACCAGTTGGCCGGGATCGAGACAGTGGGCGTGCCCTATCGCGGCGGCGCCCCGCTGATGACAGACCTGATTTCCGGCCGGCTGGATTTCACCTTCTCCACCGTGCCCCCTGCCCTTCCGCAGGTCGAAGCTGGCAAAATCCGCGCCCTGGCCGTTCCAACGCTCAGCCGTGCCACCTTCCTGCCGGAGGTACCGACCATCGCCGAAAGCGGCCTGCCCGGGTTCAACGCCGAGAACTACTTCATGCTGCTGGCGCCGCGCGGCACACCGCCGGCCATCATCGCGCGCTGGAACGCTGCCGTCGGCGAGGCGGTCGCAGATCCCGAGATTGCGGCCCAGTTCCGCCGGCAAGGGCTGGAGGGCTATGCGAGCACCCCCCAATTCGTTGCCGACTATCTGAAGTCAGAGGCAGAGCGCTGGCGCCCGGTCATTGCCGCCATCGGCCTGAAGGCTGACTGAAGCGGCGCGGGCCAGCGCTTCCTGCCAGCGCCGGCGCTCCGCTGGGCGGTGGAGTGCGTGGCAGACATCACGCGGGAGGCTCGTTTACCTTTCAATCCTCCCTCGCAGGCTCCTGCTCTGGCCTCCCGAACTTTTCGCCCGGCGCGCGTTTACTCGGAAAGCGTCCGCACCAGGCCGCGGGGGCGGCGCGGCACCTGTCGCTCGGGGAGAGGGTCAGGGCCCCCGAAGGCAGGCAGGTGAGGGTAAGGGCGGGGCCCGCCGGTCACGGCAGGCGGCATTCAGGGAGAAGCGTGATGCCTTCCGACAAGGGAACCGAAAAGAAGTTTCAGGCCGAAGCAACGCCCTCTCCCACACCGGGCGATCGGGAACGGGAGCTCCCGCCCGGCGCGGCTGCTGCTGCGTCCGGTCCCGAGGCACTCCTTGGCCTCTGGACCTCCTGGGTGAAGACGATGTCGGCAACCAGCCCGGCCTGGAAAGGTGTCGACATGTGGCGCCCCGTACCCCCGGATGCCTTGGCCGACAGGCTGCTCGGGGGTGCTGCACAGGGGTTTGGCGATCAACTCGCCCGGGATCCGGTGATGCGTTCCATCGACCAGATGTGGAAT
Source organism: Pararoseomonas baculiformis (assembly GCF_017813395.1). Classification (GTDB taxonomy): domain Bacteria; phylum Pseudomonadota; class Alphaproteobacteria; order Acetobacterales; family Acetobacteraceae; genus Roseomonas; species Roseomonas baculiformis. Next base: position 37,168 of record NZ_JAGIZB010000008.1, read on the forward strand.
GCGAACCCTCTTCGTGACGTCGTTCCCGTCGACTGGGCCGAGGTGGTGCGGGCCTTGCGGACCGTCTGGCTCCGCAATCTGAGGCGCCCGGCCGATGCGCTGACCTCCGCCGCAAAGCTGAATGCGGATCTTTGGCACTCGGCGATCGAGAGTTGGAACCGGGCCGGACAGCGCTGGCTCGGCTTCGCGGAAGCGGCCTCGCCAGGCGCGCCCGGCCGGCCGGCGGACAAGCGCTTCGCGGCGCCGGAATGGCACAGCAACCCTGCCTATCGCTCCCTCAAGGAAGCCTATCTCCTCGCCTCGGACTGGCTGCTCCAGCAGAGCAAGGCTGATGACCTGGACGAAGCGGAGCGGCAGCGTCTCACCTTCCACCTGCAGCAATTCGTGGATGCGATGAGTCCCTCCCTCCTGCTGTTCTCGAACCCTGCCGCCCTGCGCCGAGCCCTTGAGACCGGTGGCGCGAGCCTGGCCGATGGGGCACGCAATCTGCTGAAAGATCTAGCCGCCGGGCGCTTGAGCCTGGTGGATACGTCCGCCTTCGCTCCCGGCCGCAATCTCGCGCTGTCCCCGGGAAAGGTCGTGCATCGCAACAGGCTCATCGAGCTGATCCAGTACGCTCCGTCGGGCCCCGAGACCCATAAGACGCCGCTGCTCATCCTCCCGCCCTGGATCAACAAGTACTACATTCTCGACCTGCAGCCGAAGAACAGCATGGTGCGCTATCTCACCGAGCAGGGCTTCACTGTCTTCATGGTGTCCTGGAGGAATCCTGACGCATCGATGGATGGCATCACGATCGAGGACTACATGGACCTCGGGCCTCTCGAAGCCAGTGACGTCGTGCGCGAGATCACGGGAAGCCCGGCCGTGAACGTGATGGGCTACTGCATCGGCGGCACGCTGCTGGCGATGACGCTCGCATGGCTGGCAGCCAGGGGCGACGACCGGTTCAACGCAGCCACCTTCATGGTTTCCCTGCAGGACTTCTCGCGGGTCGGGGACACAGCGGTGTTCATGGGGGAGGAGTCCATCGACCTCATTGAGCAGCAGATGATGGAGCGCGGCTACCTGGACAGCCGCGAGATGTCGAACATGTTCAACCTGCTACGATCAAACGACCTGATCTGGGCGAATGTGGTCAACAACTACCTGATGGGTGAGAAGCCCCCGGCCTTCGACCTGCTGTACTGGAACAGCGACGGAACGCGGATGACCCGCGCCGCCCATAGCTGGTACCTGCGCAACACCTACCGCGAGAACAACCTGATCGTACCGGGCCGGATCCAACTGAAGGGAGAGCCGATCGATCTCGGCCGCATCCACCAGGACATCTATGCCGTCGGGGCTGAGCGGGACCACATCGTCCCCTGGGACGCGGCCTGGCGGATCACCCAGCTCGTTGGTGGTAAGGTCCGCTACGTGCTGGCATCCAGCGGCCACATCGCCGGCATCATCAACCCGCCGGGCGGCAAGGGAGTTCACTGGACCACACCGCCCGAGGCACCGGTCGCTTCCACGGCAGCCGAGTGGAAACAGAATGCAGTGCGGCAGGATGGAAGCTGGTGGGTCGATTGGAGCACATGGCTTGGCGAGCGCTCTGGCCCGAAGACCTCCCCGCCGGCCATGGGCAGCCCGGCTCATCCCCCGCTCGAAGATGCGCCCGGCCGCTACGTCCTAGAGAAATAGGGCAAGGACGCGGCCTGAAGAAACGCAGGACAGGCGGTTCTTTGGATATCGTGCCGATGGGGTCGAATGCCGACGACGGCTCATGAGGTGCAACACGGCTGTGTTCGCCTCGTTCTCGACGATGCGGAAATTGAGCCGCCAGCCTCATGCCTCCCGGAATCGTGCGGGCTCATCAATGCCAAGCTCGGCTCCCTTGGCATCGAATGCCGCCTCATATACCTCCGTCAGGCGGCTCTTGGGCGAAGTGTCGTTGCCGTATTGCGCCAGTTCCGACGGACTGAGCACGTCGGACTCAATGCCCAAAGCGAGCATATGGGAGGCCTGCGCCGTCAAGCCGGCTGAATGCATCATCTCCACCGCCAGCCTTGCCTCTGCGACCGCCAGTTGCCGTTCGAGATCAAGGGCCTGCTGCTCCAGAGCTTCTGCCCGGCGGGCCTGTTCTCCGAGCGCGGCCTGAAGTTGACGCATTCTCTCCGCTGCGCCGAGCACCGCCTCATCGAGACGGTCCAGGGGAAGGAGCTCAAGGCTGCCCGCGGCGCGCATAGGGGACGGGATTGCTGCAGCTTGAAGCTGGGGCATCGGAACTCCCTGAGCCAGAAACGCACCATCCATAGTTCGGCCGCGTCCGGGAGGGAATGCTGGAAAGGCTCCTGCCTCAAGTCGTTCCTGAATGGCGGAGCCGAAGGCGGTGGACCTGCCCTTCCGCAGAACGTGCCACGAAGCGGCCGGGCTGAAATCAGCATGTCCACTAGGGACGCCTTCCGTCTATTGCATCGGCCGCGTCCATGCGCCTGGGGCCATCGCACACGACCAAATCGCATCTCTGGTCGGTCTGGCTTACATGTAGAAGCCCGCTACCCGCCCCGGGGAGCGGATGGGCGCCGTTGTCGGCCGCGGCAGGCCTCCCGCCTGGCCGTGGCTCCTCATATTTTAGGACTGAGTGAGTCAGAGCAGGTGCATGGGTAGGACCAACACCGAGGGCCCTGAAGCGGCCGCCCCCATGCGCGCGAAGCATAGCGCTTCCTGCCGGGCGACGGGGCGGGGGCGCACGGGCCTGCGTGACTACCTCTTCGCCCTCGTCGGACTGGTGCTCGCCCCTGCACTTCTGCTCGGCGCGGCTACGACGAGGGAGCTTGCCTCGACCTATCGGCTCTCAGAGGAAGCAGGGCTCGCCAGCACGGCCGAGGCACTGGCGACGGCGATCGACCGCGAAATGGAGATCGCGCTAACCGCTCTTTCCACACTGGCCGCCTCGCCTAGCCTTGCTGCCGGAAACATCTCGGACGCCTATCTCCAGGCTCAGGCCGTGGGACGTGCGTTCGGCGGATGGGTCGCCATGCTCGAGGAGGATTCCACCCAGGTCTTCAACACGCGCCTGCCATTGGGTGCCCCACTCCCGCGGGGCGCAGGAGATCCGTTCGTGGGCCGGGCGATCTCCACCGGGCAGCCTTTCGTCAGCGACCTGTTCCTGGGCGCCACTGCAGCCAAGCCTGTGATCTCCACCTTCCAGCCCCTTCCTCCCGGCACCGCCGGCGCTTCGGCCGGGAAGCGGCGCGTGCTGCTGCTGGCCTTCACGCCGGATCGCCTCACCACCCTGCTGGAGCGCCAGCATTTCGAGGATCGAGGTGGCTTCGCCGTACTGACGGACGGCAATAGCCGGGTCGTGGCCCGATCGTCGGAGCAGGCGAGGTTTCTCAACCAGCCCTCGCCCGAATGGTTCGTGAGGGCCACCATGGGCCTGGACGAGGGGCTGATTCGCGGAGAAGAGTCCCTGGCAGGGCACCTGGGCCTGCTGGCCTTCCAGCGCCTGGAGCGCGCTCCCTCATGGGTCGTTGCCGTGGTCACGCCCTTCGAGCCGTTTCAGGGGCGATGGCGTGGACCCGCGCTGCGCTACATGGCCGGATCCGCGCTGCTCGCCGGAGTGGCGGCCCTGCTGGCGCTCCTCCTGGCCAGGCGCATCCTACGGCCGCTACGGACCTTGGCGCAGGACGCGGACAGGCTGTCCCAGGGAGGGGTCCCGACCTCCTCCTCCCCGGAGCGCATCGCGGAGATCGAGACCTTGCGGCAGGCACTATGGCGCTTGGTGTCGGCGCTCCGTGCCCAGGGGGCTGCAGAGGGGCGCGCAGCGGCCGCCGAGGAATCGGCCGCGGAACTCGGGGAAGCAGCGAGGCGGCGGGATCTCCTGGTCGCGGAACTGAACCACCGGGTCAAAAACATGCTCGCGACCGTGCAGTCGCTAACCTCACAGACCTTGCGCGGGTCAGGCGATGACCCCGAGCGCTTCGTCAGCGACCTGACGGGGCGGCTCCGCACCTTGGCGCAGGCCCACGACCTCCTGATCAAGGTTGACTGGGAGGGTGCCGACGTAGATGCGGTCGTGGCGGCGGCACTGGCGCCGTGGCAGGGTGATAGCCGGCTCTCCATCTCCGGGCCGCGCGGCGTACATCTCGATTCCAACCAGGCTCAGGCCCTGGTGCTCGCCCTGCATGAACTGTCGACCAACGCCGTCAAGTACGGCGCGCTCTCGGTCGAGAGCGGGCTCGTCGAGATCAGGTGGCAGCTGCGCGACGTGAGCCCCGGCGACAAGCCCTGGCTGGAACTTCGGTGGCGGGAGCGCGGTGGCCCCGAAGTGCGCCCGCCGACCAGGTCCGGCTTCGGCTCGCGCCTGCTGGAGCAGGGCTTGCCGCGTCAGCTCAAGGGAGAGGCCGTACTCTCGCACCTGCCGGAAGGGGTTGAGTACCGCCTCAGCGCGCCGGTCAGGAGGGAGCGGGGCGTGGGTAGATGATCGTGCCTCTCCCTCCCCGCTCTTTGTTGTGGGGAGGCCGGCAGGAAGTACGGATGCAGATGACTGGTTCCGCGGTGCATTTACTCCAATTCGGCAGGTCCGCCGAGTATCCATCGCGGTCGGGGGGCGTTTGTTGAGTTTCGCTGAGAACTGACCCGGGGTTTTCATCGAGAACTGACCCGTGCAGGGATATGTCCTGCGGGCTTTGGTCGCGGGTCAAGCGGGTGTTTCGGCTCTCCTGTTTCTGGGCTCGGCCGAGCTGCTCCTGAACCGGAAGCTGTCGTTGCCGGTTTCCAGGATGTGGCAGTGGTGGGTGAGCCGGTCGAGCAGGGCTGTTGGCATCTTGGCGTCGCCGAACACGCCGCCCCACTCGCTGAAGCTCAGGTTGGTGGTGATGACCACGCTGGTGCGCTCGTAGGGCGGGCTGAGCAGGTGAAACAGCAGTGCGCCACCCGAGGCGCTGAACGGCAGGTAACCGAGCTCGTCGAGGATGACGAGGTCGAGACGGAGCAGGGGACCGGCGAGCTGCCCGGCCTTGTTCGCGGTCTTTTCCTGTTCCAGCGCATTCACCAAGTCGGTCGTGGAGTAGAACCGGACCTTCTTGCGGCCGTGCTCGGTTGCCTGAATGCCGGGCGCGGAGGCGATGTGGGTCTTGCCAGTGCCGGGCCCGCCGATGAGCACGACGTTGTCGGCCCGCTCGGTGAACTCGCCCCGGTGCAGCTGCCGGACTGCGGCCTCGTTCACCTCGCTGGCTGCGAAGTCAAAGCTCGCCAGGTCCTTGTAGGCCGGGAACCGGGCTGTTTCCGTGTGGTAGGCGATCGAGCGCACCTCGCGCTCGGCCATCTCGGCCTTGAGCAGCTGGGAGAGGACCGCACGGCCGCCTCGAATGCCGGGGCTCCCTGTTCCACCAGCTCGGCGGCGGCCTGAGCCATGCCGTCCATCTTGAGCCCGCGCAGCATGGCAGCGCGTCGTAGCGCCCGGTATCGGCCCTCGGCTCCCGGGTGAGGACGAGAGCCTGTGGTGCGTCGATGACCGCGGCCGTGCTCGGGCCATCTGTCAGGCGGTGCAAGAGGTTGAGGACGTGGGTCTTGGTGGCGACGCCGGCCTCAAGGGCCAGTTCCACGGCGCAGAGCACTGCCTCCTCGTCGTGCTGCAGCACGAGGGCGAGGATATCCACCATCTCCCGCACGCCCCCCAGCCGCCGCAGGAGCTGGGCCTGGAGCCTGCGGAACGCCTCCGGCATCTCGGCAAAGGGTGCGCCGTTGCGGAGCGCCCCGGGCTTGCGCTGCGTTACAGCGAGGTAGTGCCGCCAGTCATAGACGGTGCGGCTGGGGACATCGTGCGAGCGCTCGACAATCCGGGCGTGCTCGCACAGGATCTGCCCCTCGGCTGCCGCAAGGAGCCGGTCGGGGTAGACGCGCAGGCTGACCGGCCGATTGGCGAAGGAGGCCGGGACGCTGTAGCGGTTGCTCTCGAAGTGTACGAGGCAGGTCGGCGGCACCCGCTTGGCGTGCTCGACGAAGCCGTCGAATGCCCGTCCCGTCGGCATCAGGCCCGGCCTCTCCCGGGCGTGGACCTCGGCGACGCTGCCCGGCAGGACCCCGTGGGCGAGCTCGCTCCAGCGCCCGATGCGGCGGGCCTCCAGCCACGCGTTGAGGGCGGGAAGGTCGCGGAAGGGCGGCATGACCTGCCAGATCTGCCGCCGAGGGTCCTGGACGTTTTTCTCGACCTGACCGCTCGCCCTGTCGCTCGGACCAGTGGCGCTCCAGGGCTCGACCCATCCTGAAGCCGGACTGCAGAACGTCGGCTCGAACAGGTAGTGGCTGGCCATGGCCTGAAACCGTGCATTGACCTGTCGGACCTTGCCCACGCCGACGCGATCCACGGCGGTTCGCATAGTGTCGAAGATGCCGCGCCGCGGCACGCCGCCCAGCCCGCGGAACGCCTCGGCCAGGGCGTCAAACAGCATCTCATGGGTCTGCAGCTTGTAGGCCTGGATGACGAAGACCCGGCTATGCGCCAGCTTGGTATGGGCGGCCCGGAGCTTGAGCCGCTTGCCGCCCACCGTTGCCCAGTCCTCGCTCCAGTCGAACTGGAACGCCTCACCGAGCTGGAAGGCGAGCGGCACGAACACCCCGTGGTCCGCTGCGCCGCCTCCCGTCCCGCCCGCCAGCGCCGGACGAAGGCCGCAACCCGGACGTAGGACCCGCCATAGCCCAGGGCCACCAGGTCGGCGTGGATCCGCCGTACCGTCCGGCGCCCTTTGCAGCCCTTGCCCGCCTCCAATCGCAGCCACTCCGACTGCTTGTCGGCGAACGGGTCCAGGCGGCTCGGACGGTCGGGAACCTTGAACCGCACCTCCACGGCGTCCGACCGCAGGTACTTGCGGATCGTGTTCCGTGACAGGCCCGTCCGTCGCTCGATCTCGCGGATCGGGATGCGATCCCGGTGATGCCACCGGCGGATCACGCTCAACAACTCCATGTCCATCACTCCGGTAACCCCGACCATCCGGCCGGAGAGGTGAACAGACACGGGTCATTTCTCGGCGAAAACTCTGACCCCTCCCAGGTCAGCTCTCAGTGCAGATCAACAGGGCTCCTGAGGGCCGGTGCGGCGGTCGGGAGCGGAGGTCCGCTTCCTCCACTTGGCTGCCGTCTCCGGGTTGATCCCGTAGCGCCTAGCGAGCCCCCTCAGGCTCTCCTCACTATCCTGTATCGCTCGACGGACCGCCGCAGTCGTTTGGCGCTCACATGTTGAACCTAGCCCATAACGCGTCCTTCCTCGCATGCTGGAAGACTGCACCATCAAACCCGGGGATCAAACTCCTAGTCCAGTTTCGCCCCCGAGATCCGCACCACCTCCCGCCACATCGGGCGCTCGCGTTCGACGCGGGCCCTCACATCCGCAGGAGTGCTCCAGACGCAGCTGGCGCCCGCCCGCAGGAAGCGTTGCTGCATCGCCGGGTCCTGGCCGATCTCACGCATCGTGGCCGCCGCACGGTCCACGATTGCGGAGGGCACGCCCGCGGGAAAGGCCATCGCGCACCAGCTGGTGACAACGAAGTCGGAGACACCCACCTCTGCCATCACCGGCACGTTGGGCAAGGTCGGCCAGCGTTCGGGTCCCGTGATCGCGAAGGCCTTCATGCGCCCCTCCTGAATCACAGGCACATAGCTGGCGAGGTTGTCCATCGCGCAGGTCAGGTCGCCGGACAGCATGGCGGGGATGATCTGCGCCGCGCCCCGGAACGGAACATGCGTGCCGTCGATCCCAAGCCGGTTCACGAACAGGGAGCCGCTGAGATGCGCGGTGGTTCCGACGCCTGGGGAACCGAAGCTGATCCCCCCGCGCTGCGCCTTCGCCCAGGCGACGAACTCCTGGAAGTTGTTGGCCGGATTATGCTGTGCCGAAACGACGAGGACGTTCGGCAGTTCCCAGTGCATGGAAATCGGCTGGAAATCGCGCTGCGGATCATAGGGAAGCTTGCTGTAGAGGAACTGGTTGATGTGCCAGGCCCCGAGCGTCAGCGGCGCCATGCTGTAGCCGTCCGGCGCGGACTTCGCGAGAGCGTCCGCCCCGATATTGCCACCAGCGCCGGGACGGTTCTCCAGCACGAAAGACTGGCCGAGCTTCTGTTGCATCTGCTCACAGAGGAGCCGGCACAGCACGTCAGTCGAGCCGCCAGGCGGCCAGGGCACGATGACGCGCACTGTCCGGTTCGGCCAGCTCTCCTGTGCCGCGGCAGAGCGAATGAACGGCGCTGCAGCGGCCGCGGACAGCGCCAGACGACGGGTGATTCGCATTCGTTTCCTCCAGTTTTGTGCCCGGACGATACGCAAGCCGTGCGCATAGGGCCACAACTCTGTGGGCCCGATGCGAAGCCGCATGGGGAATCGTTTCCGTTCCAATGACTGGTCGCAGTCACAATGGTGCCCGGCCAGGGCAGGAACCAAGCGCTCCCGGGCCGACACACGGGACGCCAGCCCATGTTGGCTGCCGGTTAAGTCCGCAGCACTTTTCACCGTGTTGACATGAACAACATCGGAACCGCTGTCCGGACGAGCCAGTGGAAAGAGAGACCTCTCTCCATGGCTTGTCCTTACTTGGCTCAGGCGGCGGACAGTTCGGGACCCAAGTTCCCGGGTACGCGCCTCAAGCCAAGCATGGCGCAACGACAGCGCAGGTGTCAGCCGCGCTTTTCCAGAAGTCCACCATCGACGGGCAGAATCACCCCGGTGATGTACCCAGCCTCATCCGAGGCCAGAAACAGCGCGGCATTCGCGACATCCCAGGCCGTGCCCATGCGCCGCATCGGCACCAGTGCCTCGCGCTCCGCCCGGATGACCTCGCGAGGCACGCCGCGCTCCTCCGCCCGTCGCTCAATCGCCATGGGCGTGTCGATCAGCCCCGGCAGGATCACGTTGGCCCGGATGCCGTGGCGCGCATTCTCCATGGCAATGTGCTGCGTCAGAGTGTTCACCGCGCCCTTGCTGGTCTTGTAGGCGACGGTGGGGCGCGCGGAGAGGGAGGACGTCGAGGAGATATTAATGATGCAGCCCGACCGTTGCGTGATCATCTGCGGCAGGACGTGCTTGCAGGTCATGAACATGCCCTTGAGATTCATGGCCATGATCGCGTCCCACATCGCGACATCCATCTCGGCCGTGCTGCGATCGCCCTTTGAGCGACCAACATTGTTGTGCAGCACGTCAATCCGTCCGTAGCGCTCCACGCATGTCCGGGCGATGGCGGCGCAATCCTCCTCCCGCGTGATGTCAGCGCGCAGCACCGAACTCGGCCTTCCATGCGCCGCCACCGCTGCGCGCGTAGCCTCCGCCCATTCCTCGTTGATATCCACCAGCAGCAGCGTCGCGCCCTCCTCCGCGAAGCGCTCCGCCACTGCGCGTCCATTTCCCACGGTTTCGCCGGGCTGCTGCCCCGCACCGACGACGATGGCGACCTTGCCTTCCAACCTGCCCCTGGACATTGGCACTCCGTGCTCGCGATGCGTCATCAGTCGGAGGTGATGCGGCCGTCGGTGACCACGCGGCGCCATCGTGCTTCCTCGGCGCGCACGAACCGCGTCATCTCCTCCGGGGTGTTTACCGCCACAGTCAGCCCCTCCCCGGCGAGGCGGGAGCGATAGGCAGGCGCGGCGGTCACCTTGCGCAGCGCCTCGTTCAGCCGGGCCAGCACCGGGGCCGGCGTGCCACCGGGGGCAAACAGGCCGTACCAAACCTCCGCCTCGTAGCCCGGAAGGGTTTCCGCGACGGTCGGCACCCCCTCATAGGCCGGCGTGGGTTGCGGCGAGGTGACGGCCAGCGCCCGCATCCGGTCGCCCTTCACGAAGGCGGCGACGCCACCCGCCGTGCCGAAGACCATGTCCAGACGCCCGCCCAGCAGATCCGTATAGGCCGGCCCTGCACCGCGGTAGGGAACATGGGTGATGTCCACCCCGGCCATCAGCTTGAACAGCTCCGCCGCGAGATGCACGGCGGAGCCATTGCCCGAGGATCCATAGGTCAGCTTCCCAGGCTCGGCCTTCGCGGCGCGGATGATATCGGCCACGCTGCGATAAGGGCTGTCCGGCCGAACCACCAGAACGTTGGGGCCGTGGCAGATCAGCCCGACCGCCGAGAACCCCTTTTCCGTGTCATAGGGCAGGCTCTTCACCAGCGAGGCGTTGATGGCCAACGCCGAGGTCGTCAACAGGAGCGTGTAGCCGTCCGGCGCCGCTTTCGAGACGAGATCGGAGCCGAGAACCGTCCCGCCCCCCGGGCGGTTGTCGATGACGACGGCCTGGCCGAGTTCCGCTGCCAGGAGCTGCGCGAGTTCACGTCCCACAACATCCGTGCCACCCCCGGCGGTGAAGGGCACCACCGCACGGATCGGCCGCGAAGGATACCCCTCCGCCGTCTGGCCAACAGCAGTCCAGAGCGGGGACGAAAGCCCGGCTAACGCGCCAGCCATGCCCAGGCGGATCAGGCCGCGCCGTCGGACGCAGGCCTCCTCTGCGAGGCACTCCTCACCGCGCCACAGCACTTTCACGGCGCTTACTCCCGTTCCTGTTCCGATCAGCCTAGGCGCGACCTTCCGCTGTGCGCAAGTTGCTTCCATACTGCGGAAGACACGCATAGGCTCCCACCATGGCGAAGCAGCCCCGACGAACCCCTAAGCAGCCCGAGGAGAGGTCGGCGGTTCAGCAACCCGCAGCCTCCGGCGCGTCGCTGCGTGCCGTGCCCCCCGCCCCTCCGCTCCACGGGCTGCCGGGCGATGGAGTGCGCGCCGTGGATCGCGCCCTGGTCCTGCTGCGCGCGTTCCGGGAGGAGGATGGGCCCCTTGGCTTGACAGAGCTGTCCCGGCGCGCCGGGCTGAACATGACCACCGCCCTGCGCCTTCTCGCTACGCTGGAAGGCCATGGCTTCGTGAAGCGCCTACCCTCGGGGGGCTATCTCCTCGGGCCTAGCCTCCTGCTGCTTGGCGATCTTTTTCGTCGGTCCCTTCGGCTCGAGCACCATGTGATGCCCGCGCTGGAACGGCTGCGCGGGGAAAGCCGCGAAAGCGCGGCCTTCTTCGTGCGCGAGGGCGATCAGCGCCGATGCCTGTTCCGCCTCGACTCCCCGCAGCTCGTCCGCGACGTCGCCCATATCGGCGAAGCCCGGCCCCTCGGCCGCGGTGCCCATGGCCGCTCGCTGATCGCGCTGGAGCATGGAGAGAAGCTGCCCGTGATCAGCCATGGGGAGCGCCTGCCGCAGATCGCGGCCATCGCCAGCCCGGTGCTGGACGCTGGCGGCCGGGTCGCCGGCTCGATCGGCATTTCCGTACCGCTTTACCGCTTCACCGCCGAAACCGAGGGGCTTTGTGCGCCACTGGTGATGCGGGAAGCCATTGCGATGACGCGCGACCTGGGCGGCGATCCTGCCCCCCTGCAGGCCGCCGCCAGATAGAGTGACCTGCTGAAAGGGAGCAAGAATGGCCCGGATCGAGCTGACGCCCGAGGCGGAGCGCACGCCTGAGGAGCAGGCGGCCTGCGAGGAAGCCATCAGTGGCGTGCGCGGCCGCGTGCCTGCACCCATGATCGCCTGGCTGAAGAACCCGGAGATGGCTCGGCGCGCCCAACGCCTGGGCGAGCTTCTGCGCTACCAGACCACACTGGAGCCGCGGCTGAGCGAGCTTGCGATCCTCGTCACCGCGCGCCACTGGACCGCGCATTACGAATGGGTCGTCCATAAGCGTGACGGGCTGAAGGCCGGGATGGATCCTGCCGTCGTGCAGGCCATCGCCGAACGTCGCGAGCCCGCCCTGCGCGACGAGGCGGAGCGCGTGGTCTATGCCATTGCCACCACACTCCTCAGCACCCGCCGGGTGCCGGAGCCACTCTACCGCCACGCCGTTTCAACCCTGGGCGAGCGAGGATTGGTCGAACTGGTCGGCGTGCTTGGCTATTACGCCCTCGTCTCCATGACGCTCAACGTCTTCGAGATCGGAATGCCCGACGCCTTCGCGCCGGAGCTGGGCGCCGAGCCCGGCGACCCGGTGCCGGGCTGACGCCGTGTGGGAACCGAGCCGGCGCTCCCTTCCTTGAGCACGCCCGATGAACTGGTGGACCGCGCCAGAGAGGATCCGTGTGAGGTGAGCGCCGGCTCCTCGTGCATCAGCTTCATGCCAAACTTGGCCAGTGACGCTTACCGTTCCAAAGCCAGACTTGGCTTGAGGCTCGAGTCACGCCCTGAGCGTCCACCGCACGGCTTATTTCGCCATCGCCGCCGCACTAGCATCGACTTGAGGCGGAGCGGTGATCCTGGATGCGAACAGCCTTCGCGTCCGGTCCGCGGTGGAGAGCGATACAGGTGCCTGGCTCGCCCCCGGCCTTGAACGCTGCTCCTCTCGAATTCCCGGCTCCCCTGCGTCGCCGTGGCGAGGCGCATTGAAACGAATGGATCACATCATGGCAGGACGTCTCGAAGGCAAGGTTGCGATCATCACCGGGGCCGGATCCGTGGGCCCGGGCTGGGGCAATGGCCGCGCGGCCGCCGTGCTCTTCGCGCGGGAGGGCGCGCTCGTCTACGGCGCGGACAAGAACATGGCCGCCATGGAGGAAACGGCCGCCCGCATCCGGGAGGAGGGCGGGCGCTTTGCCATGGGCGAGTGCGACGTGACGAGTAGCGCTTCCATCGCCGCCATGGTTCAGGCTGCCTTGGGCGAGTACAAGCGCATCGACATCCTGGTGAACAACGTTGGCGGATCGGCCAAGGGTGGCCCCGTGGAAATGACCGAGGAGGTCTGGGACACCCAGATCGACTACAATCTCAAGAGCGTTTTCCTGGCCTGCAAGCATGTGCTGCCCGTGATGGAGACCCAGGGCGGCGGTGCCATCGTCAATACTGCTTCCACCTCGGGCACCCGCTGGACCGGCTCGGCACAAGTGGCCTATGCCGCATCCAAGGCCGGCATCATCCAGTTCTCCCGCGTCGTCGCGGTAGAGTATGCCGGCCGGAACATCCGCGTGAATACGGTGGTCCCGGGCCAGATGCACACGCCGATGGTGGAGACGCGCCTAGCCGGCCAGCGCTCGGGCGGGGATGTCCAGGCACTGCTCGCCGCGCGGATCAGGCGGATTCCGCTCGGCTTCGCGGGGGATGGGCGAGATACCGCGAACGCTGCGCTATTCCTCGCTTCCGACGAGGCACGCTTTATCACCGGCAGTGAGATCGTTGTCGATGGCGGAATGTCCGTGCGCTGTGACTGAGGCGCGGCAGTCGTCGCTTCCGGCATAGGGAACGTTGAGCCGCCAGCGGCCTCGCTATTTCCCGCCGCGCTCCGCTCTGCGCTGCCCCGGGCAGAACCAGCCCGAATCCTCTTTGTGCCGTGCGTCAGCGCGGCGAAGGGGCTCGCGACGAGCAGCGGCATTTTCGACTCCGGCCAAGGAGGCCAGTTCACCTCGTCACTGGCGTCCCGCAGAGGGCAGAGGTGGGCATCCTGATGACCGTCGCGTCCTGTCGGAGAAAAACGTATTGATCGAGCTGCCGCGGGGCAGACTGAAGCACGAGTGCGTCTACCTGCATTCCCTTGAGACCGGATCCAAATTGCCGACCGGGCTCGCGAGGTGGATCGGCGACGTTAGTTCGTAACCACCAGTCTTGGTCGCACTTCCCCGAACCAGCGGCCAAGCTTCTCGGCAGGCTCGGCACGACCGAAGAAGTATCCTTGCGCTTCCGTGCAGCCAGCCTCCCGCACCTGCTCCAGCTGAGCTCCGCTCTCGACACCCTCGGCGGTCGCAGTCATCCCAAGCCTTGCGGCAAGCTGTGCGACGGAGCGCACAATCGCCAGACAGTCCTCGCGGACAGCCATATCTCGAACGAAGGACTGGTCGATCTTGATCTTGTCGAACGGAAAGCTCCGCAGATAGGTCAGCGAAGAATATTTGGTTCCAAAATCGTCGAGCGCAGTGCGGACACCGAGTGCGCGCAGACGATGAAGTGTTCCGATGACAGCCTCACTGTCCTGCAGAAGTGCTGATTCAGTAATCTCCAACTCAAGGCGGGATGCCGCGAGTCCAGATTGGATTAGGGTGTCACGAACCAGTTCGGCCAGATCACCCCCAGCGAACTGAACAGGCGAAATATTGACGGCAATTTTGGTGAACTCAGGGAATTTCGCTGCATCGGTGCATGCTTGACGCAGAACCCATCCACCAATGGGTACAATCAGGCCGGTTTCTTCGGCAACGGGGATGAAGTCCGCGGGAGATACCATTCCGCGCACCGGATGCTTCCAACGAAGCAACGCCTCGAACCCGCTCAGCTGCCCGCTTGTGAGGTCTAACAGGGGCTGATAGTGCAGCTCTAGCTCGCCCCGCTCCAGCGCACCGCGCAGGTCGGTCTCCAAGCCGATCCTTTCCTGCAGCTCGGCCGCCATCGAGTCCTCAAAGATCCGGTATGTTCCCCGCCCAGCTCCCTTAGCTTTATAAAGCGCCATGTCAGCGTGCTTGAGGAGTGTGTCTCCATCGCAAGTGCGCGGCGTTGCGGTCGCGATGCCGACACTCACGCCAACCGAGGCCTGATACTTGGAAAGCTCGAATGGCATCCCTAGCGATTCGATAATGCGCTGCGCAAGCGCCTCAACATTTTCAGCCAGAGCGCCCCTGCCCTGGACCAGCACCGCGAACTCGTCACCGCCCAGTCTTGCAACGAGGTCGCCATCACGCAAACAGTCACGGATGCGGCCGGCGGCTGAGCACAGCAACTCATCGCCCGCCTGGTGGCCGAGTGTGTCATTCACATTCTTGAACTGATCGAGGTCCAGGAACAGGACGGCGATCTGAGTGCCTGCCTGGTGAAGAGCCTCCTCCAGCCGAGTTGTGAAGTAGCGGCGGTTTGGAAGAGAAGTAAGGGCATCATGGTTTGCGAGATGCCGGATCCTGGCCTCCGCCTTACGGTTCTCGGTTACATCCTCATAGGTCGTCACCCACCCACCCTCGGGAAGGGGTTGATGCGAGATCGAGAGCGAGCGCCCCTCCCCGTCCTCCTGCACGAAGGTCGATGCCTGGGATCGAGCAGCCAGTCGCTGGTGCTGGGCCCAGGCTGACTCGCTCCCCTTCCGTTCCATTTCGACAGACCCTGACTTGAGCCTCAGGAGCTCGGCAGCATGCACACCGGGCCTCGCTGCCCCGGGTGGGAGATGGAAGATTTCACTGAAGCGGCGATTGCTGACGATGAGTCGGTGCTCGGTGTCGAACATGCCGAGACCCTGCGACATGTTGTTGAGCGCCGCCTCAAAGAGTTGGTTCTGCCGCTCGAGTTCAACGTCGCGGGCTCGCACTTCGGCGTTCGATCGAGCGAGAAGGCGGTTGCGCCAAATGGTTGTTGCGGTGAGCGCAAGGCAACATGCGATCAGGCCAATCAACAGCCTTGAGAACGTCCAATGGAGCCGGTCAAGGTCTTGGGTGTCGCGTGCTGACAGATCGGCGCCATGTGCATGTGCAACCGACGTCAGACGCGCCATGGGGCCATTGATCTGCTGGAACTTGCCCATCAGCTGAGCGAGGCTTCCTGGGTCATCCAGCGTGAGCAGCAACGGCTTTGCGGCCTCTATGGCTGCCTCGAGCTGATCGACGGCCCGGACCAGTTCAACATGCGAACGGATGAATGCTCCCGTCTCGCCGGTCCGCAGGACAGAGACCCTGCTTTCCACGATCTCCAGCCAGGTCTCGAGAGTATCCCGCTCCACCTCGCCACGGGTCAGGCTGAAGCCGCCGATTGCGGCCTGCAGCCGGGAGACCTCCTGCGCTGCCTGCCCTGTGGTCCAGGCGATGTTGTACCGTGAGAGCTTCCCGAGTGCGTCCTGCCTGACAGAGATCAGGTAGGACGCGTAAACGGCGCCCGCCCCAAGGAAGATGGCGGCCACGACCGAGAAGATCTGCACGCCAGCCCCGGCGCTGATGGCCGATGCGCGCCAACGCTCTGGCGTTTTGCGCTCACCGAGGGCCTGACGCCACCATCGCCCGCGCCACGGGACGCTCCAGATGGTCACCGGACTATGATTTGCGCGACCGACCAGGCCGAGCGGCTATAGTAAAGCCTCGCGCGAAGCTCCGGGTCGGAGTCATAGGGATACACGATGAAGAGCGGGCCCCTATCACTCACGCGCATCGGTGCACCGTTTCGGCGGGTCGCCAACAGCGTGCCAAACCGCGCGAAGTCGGCGATCGGAATGTCGGTCGAGTAGTCATTCAGCGCGACCGCAGTCAGTGTCTGCCCGGTTGCTCCAACCGCCTCCATCAGTCTCGTCATCGGGACGCCATCAAATCGAACCACCCCGTCATACCAGGGAGTGTTCGTTGTGATTGATCCCGAGCCAAGGTCTTCCAGTGTGGCCCTGTCGAAGATCGCGGCATCGCGGTCATTCACCCGCTGAATCTTGCCCGTGATGCGCAAGATGGGTGCTTGGGTAGGGCGCCGGAGGGACGTGCCTTCGTCCATCGCCGATGACGGTGCCTGCGCCCAACCACGGCCAGAAGCTGTTGAGGCCGCCGCTGCGCCGATGCCCATCATCAAAGCGCGCTTGCTGACCCACCGACCTGTCATGTTGTTGTCCGTCTACCTGGGGAGTTCGGGTTCGAGTCAGCGCGGAGCCATCTCGAGTGAAGCACATTCGCGCATAAATTCTTGCTTCAGACCTGCGTCTTCGGCGAAGGCTCCGAAATAGGCGCTGGTCACCATGCGGCCACATCCCGCGCGAACGCCCCGTTGCGTCCGGCACATATGAGCCGCCGAGATACGAACCGCGAGACCACGGGGAGCCGTGTTCTGCCAGAGATAGTCGCCGATCTGCTGAACAAGCTCTTCCTGGGTCTGCAAGCGAGCCGCGAAGTGATCCACCACCCGGTCGTACTTCGACAGCCCGAGCACCTTGCCCTCGGCGGAGGGCAGCACGCCGATGAAAGCCTCTCCACGGATCGGCATGAGGTGGTGCGCGCAGGTCGAGCGGACGTCGATAGGGCCCGTCACGATCATGCCCTGGTAGACGAGCCTGTTCTCGAAATCCGTGAGCGGCGGCGGGCTTACGGTGCGTCCGCGCAGAAGTTCGTTCACGAACATTTTGGCTACACGCTGGGGCGTGCCGCGGGTGTTCGGATCGTTGCGATGGTCGATGCGCAGAATGTCGAGCAGTTCCTCCAGCTTCACGCTGGCGGCACCGACCATTGCCTCTCGCTCCTCGGAGGAGAGGGGAACCTCGAGTGCCTCATTGGCAGCACTGGGGCGGGATTGCAGGCGGCGAAGTGCAACGCTCACGGGAGGTCTCCTGGACTGGTTGGCACGTCGGTGAGCGGTGCCGGGTTGGGTGAACGACCGGGGCCGCTATCGCCTGTTGCGGAACACGACTCCCTCGCCGGCTCCCTCAAGCCCACGGCGCACCTCGACCCGATCCAGGCCAGGAATGGCCTTATCAAGGTGCCGGCAGAACCACCCGGCCACGTTCTCCAATGTCGGGATTTCCAGGCCTTCGACGTCGTTCAGGTAGGTGTGGTCCACCTTCTTCCGCAGCTCGGAGATGATGGGGTCGACCTCAAGGAGATCGTGGGACCAGCCAAAGACGGGATGCGGTTCACCGGTAAGCACCACCTTGACCTTGAAGGTGTGCCCATGGAGCGGAGTGTCGGGGGTAGTTTTATGTGCCGCTTCGAAGGTAAATTCCCGGAACATTTCGATCACGACAAAATCACCCCCAAGAAGCCACGCGCGACAAGCGAGCGATGTTTACCCGCATACCGTGCCGTTGGAGACAGCATACAACCATTCTCTCACGACTGGTCAAGATTCCTTGAGGCCAGTCAATGCATCGTGAGCATAGCTGATCCAGATCTCCCGTTGCGGTCTGATGGTGCGCCTCCGTCGCAATTGCAAATTGACGCTGTTCGGCCGCAGAATGGCGCGGATGAGATGGAGCGTGGAGGTACCCACGAGACGCGCCCATTCTGGGGAGTGGGCCGCGTTGTGATCCTCGATCCGGGCCGGAAGTTGCTGAAACAAGGCAGCGGGACCGAATTTAGAATGGATACAGGCATGGCCGTGCTTGAGGGTCCGCCCAACGGCTTCGTTGACGCCCCTGTTCCCGAGGCTGCGGTCCGCGGCGAAAAAGGCGACAAGGTCAAGCGCGCGGCGATGCCGCGTGTGTCGTACGCGCCCTAGGTCGGGCTGTTGTTGGCTATCGACTGCATAGGGTGGAGCGCCCGGGGCACGTAGAACGCCACTCAAGGCAGTCCACCACCACGGCCCGGATCCTTTCCCTGCAAATGCCGCCGGCGGTGATGACCGGGGCCATGACCTCGCGGTCATGGTGCCCACAGCAAGTGCCCGGCACGTGACGTCCCCCTACCATCAGAGGATCTCCAGGCCATGCCGTGGCGTTCCAAAGGCGAACCGGACTCACCTAACTGTCCGACATGCAGAGACTACTTCGCAGCCTTTACGCGCACCGGTGGCAGACGAAGACGGGCATCTACGATGCGCTGCTCAGTTCGCCGCACCCGAGCCTTCGGCATGGGTGCTAAGCGCCAGGCGATGGAGACCGCGATTCCCCTGAGGCCTTCCGGTAGTTAGAAGGTCGTCATGGACAACAGCATGGCGGTCAAGCCCTACAGCAAGCTGAGGGGTGATCCCTACCGGGCGTACGAGGAACTACCTGCTGAAGTCCGCCAAGCTCTTCAGGAGGCGCTGGTGGACTGGTGCCCTCTCCGCGCGCGCGAATGGCACCTTCACTTGCTGCGCCGGCAGCGCCTGCGGCCGGCCCAGGCTGCTTTTTTCCTCGTCCAGACTATCCGCGGCCAGGATCACGCTGAACTGGCCGCCTTCGCGAGAACATGGCCGAAAGGCGCCAAGGCCTATCCTCACCTCGCCGCGGGCGCGTCGATCCAACGTTACGCTGGGACCGGCGGGATCCCTGCGGCCAAGCCAGTTCTTGTCACCCCAACGAAATCGCAGCCCAAGGTGAGCAAAAAGCAGCTTTTGCGCCGCCGCACTAAGCGCTGAGCCTTGCCTTTGTGAATTGGTTCGCGGTCGAGCTCTGAGTTCATGGGAGACCATGCCTTTCGGGCTTGGATAGCAGGCGCTTCGATCAGGGCGGTGCTGGGGCAATGGCTGTTGTCGTTGCGCGAACCAAATGCACTTTCCGGCCGCAATTAACCAGGCGCACGTGGCGGCGTCCGCCAAGCCGTTCGTGGATGGGCTGTTGGGCGCTGTGCGGCGCAGGACCGGGTGAATGCAGGCTGGACGGCGGGGGTCCGCGGCCGCGGGGCAGTAAGCTACTCCTGACCTTGGGCCGCTTGGATATCAGGCTTCACGCCCGTCGCGCACAGGGTAGCGCTCGGAAGCTCCTTTAGGGGCGGATTGGTCATCATCCAGCCCGCCCGGAAGCGGGCGCCGGCCTCCCTCTGCCCCTTTCAGGGCGCTCGGCGGAAACCTTCACCTCAACCGATCTGAGCAACACGACCACCCGGAAGCGCCTGTCGGAAATTTTGACAACTGTACGTAGTCGATCCGAATCCGGACGAAATTCCGTTCCTTTTCCGCGTGTTATCTGGTGGCATCGTTGTTGCTATCTCCCCTCCATACCAAGGGCCGAAACAGCCTTCGAGCGGCGGAGGTCAGAAGCCCTGGGGTAAGGAGACGAACTGATGAAGTTCAAGACAGCTGCAGCGGCCCTCGGGCTGGGTCTCGGAATGGCGGTTTCGGCCGGCACCGCTGATGCGGCGCTGGTGATCAGCTACCAGATCGGCGGGGGCGCCGTGTCCAGCTGCGCCGACGGCGCCGCCTGCGACTTCAACACCATCGAGGGCGCCGTCAGCACCTTCGTGACGGGTGCGGGCTACAACTTCTTCATCGAGACCGCCCAGAGCTATCCCGCCGTCGGCAGCCAGGCGATGCCCGTGCTGCGCATGGCCGTGGAGGGCAACACCGCGCCGGGCACCGGGGACGCACCGACCCTGAGGCTCATGGCGACGCAGACCGGCTTCACCACCCTGGGCACCACGCCCTTCGACCTGGCGTCCACCGTCAACTTCCCTGCCTTCGCCGACAACGGCGCCCTGCAGGCGACGGCGACCTACAGCTACTACCTCGACAACAGCAACACGGAATTCGGCACCGGCATGCAAATCGGCTCCGAGTCCTTCGCCTATAACGGCATCCTGACCTCGGCGCAGTCCACCAACCAGCTCGTCTCCGCGAACCCGGATGGCAGCTTCTCGCTCACCTCGATGCTCGTTCTCTCGGGCATCGACCGGGGCAGGGGCTTCAGCGCCAACTCCGTGGTGAGCGCCGTGCCCGAGCCCGCCAGCCTGGCCCTGCTCGGGATGGGGCTGCTCGGCCTCGGCATGACCCGCCGCGCCGGCCGGCGTAAGGCGGCCTGACGCGTCGCGTCAGCCGCTGTAAGAAAATCTGACAGGAACGCGCCAGCACGGCGCGTTCCACCAAGGCATTTGCATCCCGAGCCCTTTCGCTTGGAATGCAAAGCCACTTCAGCCCTTATCAGGTTGCCGCCGTCCCCAGGGGGGCGGCAGCCTGCCTGATCAGGTCCAGAGGAAGTCGCTGGCCGAGAGCTTCGACAGCGACACGCCCGAGAGCGTGATCTGCAGATCCACGGTTCCGTCGCCGTTGGCGTCCACCTGGAGCTGGTCGGTGGCGTCGATGAAGCGAGCCTCCGAATTGCCGCTCCGCGTGAAGGCTTTCTCGCCGACGAAGGCGAACTTCCCGGTCAGCATGCCCTCAAAGACCAGAAGATCCTCGCGCGGGGCGAAGTCCGCGATCCGATCCGCCGCGGCCGGGGTGGACGAACCCACCGTGAAGACGAAGCGGTCCGCTCCAGAACCGCCGATCAGCAGGTCGGCCCCCTTACCGCCAACCAGAACGTCGTTGCCGGCGCCGCCCTCGATCCGAGCGCCGACATTGCCGGTCACGGTGATCCGGTCACTGCCGTTTCCGCCGATGATCTCCTCCGTGTTGGTCACCGTAACAACATTGTTGCTGTGAGCGAGCACCAGGCGGTCAAACCCGCCGCCGAGGTCGACGGTGCCGTTGGTAATGGCGGTCGTAAAGGTAACCACATCCGCCCCGCTGCCGCCGATGATCGTCTCGACATTGGCAACCGAGACGCGGTTCCCCGCGCCGCTCGCCAGCGTCAGCCGGTCCGCACCACCGCCCAGGTCCACCGTCACGCCGTTCGCCACGCCGAGAGTGACGTCGTCCGCCGCGGAGCCGCCGATGATCGTCTCCGTGTTCGAGACAGTCAGGCGGTTCACACCGGCCGAGGAGAGGACCAGCTTGTCCACGCCGCCGCCCAGGTCAACCGTGATACCGGACACCGCGGTTCCGAGCGTCACCTCATCCGCCGCCGAGCCACCGACGATCGTCTCCGTGTTCGAGACGGTCAGCCGGTTCGCGCCCGCCGAGGACAGGATTAGCTTGTCCGCCCCATCGCCCAGATTCACGGTGATGCCGGACGCCGCGGTTCCGAGCGTCACCTCGTCCGCCGCCGAGCCGCCCATGATTGTCTCCGTGTTGGAGACGGTCAGCCGGTTCGCACCCGCCGAGGACAGCACCAGACGGTCATTGTTCCCGCCCAGGTCCACCAGACCGCCCAGCATCGCCGTGCCAAGCGTCACCGTATCGGCGCCGTTCCCGCCAATGATCTCCTCGGTGTTGGTCACGGTGACGCTGTTGTTGCTATGGGCGAGCACAAGGCGATCCGAGCCGCCGCCCAGATCCACGGTGCCGTTGTTGATGGCGGTCGTGAAGGTGACCACGTCCGCACCGCTGCCGCCGATCACCGTTTCGGTGTCAGCCACCGACAGGCGGTTGCCGCCGGCGCTGAGGACCAGCCGGTCCACGCCGCCGCCAAGGTTGATGACGGCACCGTTGACCGGCGCGGTCAGGGTCACGTCATCCGCCCCGCTGCCGCCGATGATCGTCTCGACATTGGCAACCGAGACGCGGTTCCCCACGCCACTCGCCAGCGTCAGCCGGTCCGCACCACCGCCCAGGTCCACCGTCACGCCGTTCGCCGCGCCGAGAGTGACGTCGTCCGCCGCGGAGCCGCCGATGATCGTTTCCGTGTTCGAGACAGTCAGGCGGTTCGCACCGGCCGAGGAGAGGACCAGCTTGTCCACGCCGCCGCCCAGGTCGACCGTGATACCGGACACCGCGGTTCCGAGCGTCACCTCATCCGCCGCCGAGCCGCCGATGATCGTCTCCGTGTTCGAAACGGTCAGCCGGTTCGCGCCCGCCGAGGACAGGACCAGGCGGTCATTGTTCGCGCCCAGGTCCACCTTGCCACCCAGCATCGCCGTGCCAAGCGTCACCGTGTCGGCGCCGTTGCCGCCGATGATCTCCTCGGTGTTGGAAACCGTGAGCGTGTAGGCGCTCGAGGCAGACAGCGTCAAGCGATCCTTGCCACCGCCCAGGTCGATCGTCCCCATGCCGGACAGAGTGCCGAGCGTGATGTCGTCATCGCCCGTGCTGCCAATGATCGTCTCAGTATTCGTGACACGCAGCGAGTTCGGCCCCTTGTTGGACAGGACGAGACGGTCGGCACCGCCGCCCAGGTCCACTGTGCCGCCCCGGATATCCACGTACAGGGTGACGTCGTCGGCGCCGTTTCCGCCGATGATGGTCTCCGCCCTTGCGACCGAGATCTTGCCCCCGGCATTCGACAGAACCAGCCGGTCCACGCCACCGCCCAGATCGACGACCAGGTCCGGCGACGAGGTGGTCAGCGTCACGTCATCGGCAGCGGAACCACCGGTGATCTTCTCCGCGCCAGCAACGGTGATGCGGTTCGGGCCGGCATTGGACAGCTCCAGCGTGTCCTTCCCGTCACCCAGGTCGACGACGAGGCCGGAAACCGCGCTCACGAGCTTCAGCGTGTCGTTGCCCGCGCCCAGCATGACGGAGCCGCCGGTCGCAACGCCGCCGAAGGTGATCTCGTCCGCGCCAGATCCACCGATCACGGTCTCGACCCCGATCGTGGTGATGACGTTACGGCCATCCGCAAGGTTAAGCCGGTCAGAGCCGCCACGCAGGTCGATGGTGGCCCCGATAATGGCCGTGCCGAGCGTCACGGTATCCGTGTTGCTGCCGCCGATCACCGTCTCCACATTCGAGACCGTCACGCGGTTGCCGCTGTTCTGGTGAAGCGTCAGCTTGTCCACGCCGGCGCCGAGATCCACCACAGTGCCGGAAGCGGCAGTCGCGAGCGTGACGTCATCCGCCCCAGCGCTGCCCACGATGAATTCCGTGTTGGACACCGTGACGCGCGTCGGCGCATTGCCGGAGAGGATCAGCCGATCCACGCCACCGCTGAGATCGACGAAAGCACCCAACGGGGCGAGAGTGAGCGTGACCTCATCGGCCGCCGAGCCGCTGCCCAGCACGGTTTCCGTGTTCGCGACGGTGAGCCTGTTCGGGCCGTTGCCGGACAGGATGAGGCGGTCATCGCCACCGCCGAGATCCACCGTCGCGCCCTGCACCGCGGTGCCAAGCGTGACCTTGTCCGCCCCCGAGCCACCGATGATGGTCTCGACATCCTTGACGGTGAGGTCGTTATTCCCGCCAGAGGCCAGCGTGAGCCGGTCCTCGCCTTCCCCGAGGCAGACGGAGATGCCATTCACGGGGCCGGCCAGGGTGACATCATCCGCCGCCGAGCCGCCGTTGATGATCTCGACGTTCCGGACAGTGACGCGGTTCGGCCCTGCGGAAGAGAGGGTGAGCGTATCCGTGCCTTCCCGCAGGTCCACCACCGTCCCGCCAGCCGCGGCTTCGAGAGTGATCTGGTCCTGGCCGGAATTGCCGATCAGCGTCTCGACGTTCCGGACCGTCCCCTTGTTGTTCCCGGCGGCAAGGGTAAGCGTGTCGTTGCCGCCGCCGAGGTCGGCGACGAGGGTCTGGCTGGCGCTCTTCAGGGTGATGGTGTCGTTCCCGTCGGTCCCGACGGCGGTCCCGCCGTAGATCCCGGGCAGCGTCACCGCATATTGCGGCATCCGGCCATAGACGTCCGGCGTCGTACCGGGCGCGCCGGCAGCGGCCATCGCCTTGTAGGCATCGGCGGCAGCTTGGGAGCCGGTCAGGTGATAGATTCCGGCAAGGGTGGCCATAGCAAGCCGCGGATTCTCGGCTTCGCTCTTGTCCCAACCCGTCTCGCCATTGGAGAAGCCACGCAGCGCGGTCTCCGCGCCGATCTTTGCCCAGGTCGTGTAGGGCTTGCTGCTGCCGATATCGCTGATGGCGATCCGGTAGACAGCGCCATCGCGCATCCCGAAACCGCGATCCTCGGCGAGGAACCGGCCGACGAGGAAGTTAGACTGCCAGTTGAGAAAGGTCAGGGCATCCGCGTTGCCGCGGCTGGCAGCGGCGATCGTGGTGCTGGCGAAGTAGTCCTGCTGCCAGGGCGCGAGGTCGCCCCCCGTGTGCGTGGCGCCCGGCACCCAGCCATAGGCTTCGCCCTGCATGGCGGTCCAGGCCGGGATCTTCGAGACGAGCCATTTCCAGTTCGCGTCGGAGACCGCAGTGAAATACGCCTTCTCGGCGCTCCCGTCGGGCGCGGCCCAGGCCGCGTTCTCGGCTTCGCGCAGCGCCCAAGCCGCACCGCGGACCTGGCTCTCCTGCACCAAAATGTCCTCGCCGTTGTTCCGCATCGCCGGCCAGGTCGTCATCACGTTGTTGGCGGCCTGGGCGGTGAGGTTGTCCAGGATCCAGCGCTCGCCGGTGAGGACATAGGGCACGAAGGACAGCTCGGGCTGATGGGCGCGGTCGATCGTCCAGCCCGTGTCGCTGGACACCTGCTGGGTCAGCCCTTTCGAGTTGGGATCGCCCGCGACGCCAGTCCCGCCGCGCGGATCGGTCCAGAGCTTCGGGTAGTTGTCCGTGTTCAGCCAGGTGCCGTTCGCGGTGTCCCAAAAGTTCCAGGGCACGGCGCCGGCAGCCTCGGCCTGCCCCAGAGCGTAGGCGGCGACCTTCGCGTCGCCCGAGATGAGCCACGCGGTGTTAGCGCCCGTGACAATGCCGATGTCCGGCCGGCCGCCCGTCATGGGCATGAACTGCGTCAGGCCATTGGCCGAGAGCGGCTCGCCCCAGCCCGCGGCGTTCTGCGCCGCCGTCCAGGAATTCAGCATTCCCGGATCGAGCTTAATGCTCGTGTCGTAATGCGCCACCGCGCCCGTGGAGGAGAGATAGTTGATGTCGTGGCGGATGTTCAGCCAGCCGGCATCGGCGCTCCCCAGCCCCTGGCCGCCATCGACCTCGTTGGAGGAGAAGCTGCGGTGCCAGTTCTGGTACTGCCCCTGGCTCACCGTCTCGCGGAGGACCTCGGCGCCGTCGAGCCTGGCGACCGCCGTGTAGGACACACGGCCACCGGAGGTGCCCATCGCCCCGTCATTGTTGAAGCCCACATCGATCGACAGCCCCCCACCCTGGTAAGCCGTCACATCGAGGACGAGACGCTGTGAGCCTTCCAGCGCCACCTCAACGCGGGCCTGGGTCGCGAGCGGACCCGCCATCCAGAAAGATGCGGTTCCGTCGGCCAGCGCGTCGTTCAGGGCGTCCAGCACGTCAACATGCCGGGTGGTGCCGTTCGCACCGGTCAGATCGATGGTGAAGTCATGCGCATTCAGCGCGGCCTGGAGATCCATGGCCTGCGTCGCAGGAGCGCTGGAGCGGATCAGGGACACGGACACGCTCTCGCCTGCGGCGAGTTCGGGGCGCTCGAAGGTGAGGATGGCCATCTTCGCCGAGCCATCCGGATAGGTCGTCTTGACGTCGAGCTGTACAGGGACGCGCTGGCCGTCGATGAGAGCCGTCAGGCCCGTGCCGGCCGGGACATCGCCCTGGACGAAGACCTGACCAAGCGTGGTCCTCCCATGGTCCAGGACCTGTTTCCCGGAGTTTTCCAGGTTCAGACCCACCACGACATGACCAGCAGCGCTGGACGAGACAGAGTTTCCGTCGGCCATTTTGCAGCCCCCTGAAGGCGAAGTCCTCAGCTCGCGAGTTCGGTGGCCACCCCAAATCGATGGGGAATTTGGCCGCCCTTCGGAGCCGAACACAACATTGTGATCTGGGAGGGAGTGCTACGTCGAATGCAGATCCAAAGGGAACCCAGAAAAGAGCCCCTCTCGATCTTTAATCTCGTGATGATGGTTGATCTGAATCTCGCGTTTCGGGAGGAGGAAGTTGCAGGATTTGTCCAAAATTACTCATATTGCCTATGGCGATGATCAGCCTCTCATGGCGCCAATGATCTTTCGCGCAGCGAGAACTACCCATCCCTGAACTGACGACCGACGCGCGAGCTCAACCCAAACAAATTTCCGTGATTCGAAGGCGAGACTCGCCTTGTAGCGCTGCGCCCCGGCCATCAGGTCGTAAGCGCTGTGCCCCTCAGTCACAGCCCGATTCACCGCCAGCAGGTGGCAGCTGAGCCCTGGCTTTTCGTGCCGTTGCGCCCCAGCACGGTCCAGTCCCGCCTGATAAGCGTGGATTACACCACCGAGAAGAAGGTTGTAAAGAAATCCGACAGTCCTGTCACCTGCATCGATGCGGAGGAGATCGACTTCCCCGCGGGCTGAGGCGCGCTGGATGAGTGTCGTGTGGAAGCGGCGCACGAACGTCGTCGCAAAAGCGCCGGCCTGGCCGCGCTCGCGCCAGTCCGCGTTGTGAAGCGCTATCAGCCTCTCCAGGCTTGCCAGTGCCTGCTCCTCGGAAGCGGCATGGTGGAGAGTAAGGGGACCGCTCGACGCATAGCTTCGTAGGGAACGTCGAAGCTGCTGGCGCGTATTCGCACTCAGCGTAGGTAGAAGATCGCCGCCGGCCTGGCGTACGGCATCCAGGTCGATCCACGGAGCCGGTCGCTCCTGCCGGCGGAGCACAAGTGCGCCCATACGGTCCGGCAGATCCGGATCGACACCGCTCAGCACCAGCCGGCGCGCACCCGGCGCCCGCAACGCAGCGCGGAGAAGCGCGGGACCAACCGCTTCGTATCCTCGCGCCATTAGGGGACCGTTATGCTCGACGAAGGGGGAGTCCAGAATCGGGTCGCCGCTCTCCCCAAGCAGGAGGCGCCCTTTGTGGCGGTTCAACAGCGCAAGCCCGACAGTCTCTCCCGCCGCACTCGCGCGCAGCAGCACGGGGTCAGGGAAGCGCTGCTCCACCAGACAGCCGACCCATGTCCAGGAACGGAAGAAGCAGGGAGCCGAGCGCAGTTCCAGCTCCCGCCATTCCCGTTCGAGCGCCGCGAAGTCGTGGATGGGCGACTCAGCCACCTCCACCGGCCCGGCACCTGCCCGGAACGGATCTTCCATGCGCATTGTCTCCCGGAAGAGCTGCCGGCGGCCTGACCGCGCGGAGAACGCAGCGAATGGCCGACGGGACTTAGCAGGCAGCTTATGCCTCGCCCCGGCCCAGTGATAGTTAGGCGGCACAAAGCGCCTCGGTTATCGCTTGGCGCATCCGCAGGACGGGCAGCCTGCCCGGCTTTGCGCAAGCGCCATCCGGGCGCCGACCGGCTGCCGATTTGAGGTGACGTCGACCGTGTCAGCGCAATCCTTGGCTTCGGCAGCGTTCCTGCCGCCAACACTCCTCCTGCTGCTCGCGGTAGCCGGAGGCCTTCTGGCATGGCGGGGCTGGAGACTGGGCGGCTTGGCAGCGGCCGCTGCGGCGTTTGGGGTCATCCTTCTCGCGACTCCTGCGGCTGAGAACTGGTTGTTGGGTAGCCTGGAGCGAGAAGCAGCACGGAGCCCGGGTACCGCCGCGGAGCCTTCGGCGATTATCGTGCTCGGTGGCGACGGGGCTCTGGGCGCGGATGGCCCTGAGATCGGGCCGCTTACCCTGGAACGGCTGCGCGCCGGCGCGGCGTTGCACCGCCGCACCGGCCTGCCGTTGCTCGTCACCGGAGGGCCATTGTCGAAGGGTGCCACTCCCATCGCCAAGCTGATGGCCGAGAGCCTGGAAGCGGATTTTGGCGTGGCGGTCCGTTGGGTGGAGGCGGAGGCACCCGATACGCGCGGCAATGCCGAGTACAGCGTCGGGCTTCTCAGGAGCAGCGGGATCGGCTCGGCCTACCTTGTCAGCCATGGCTGGCATCTTCCGCGCGCCGCCGAAGCCTTTGCGCGGCTGGGGTTTCCTGTCTCGCTGTCGCCGATCCGCGTCAGCCCTCTCCCTCCGGGCCGGCTGACGGACTGGATTCCGCGGACCGATCACCTGGCGTGGAGTTGGTACGGCATCCGGGAATATGCCGGACGGCTGGTCTATCGCCTTCGGGACGGCACGGCGGAGGGCCGTCGGAATGTTTTACATACCGCCGAAGATGGGCGTAAAATACATTGACGTTCAAGCTCTTACAGCTTGGTTTGGAACTTGCTACCTTCGGGTATCTCGACCCGGAGCGAGGACGTGGCGCCATGCGCGTGACTGAGGATCGTATGTCTTTGACAGCATGCCGCCGTGCGGGGCGGGCGGTCGCGCGCCGGGCTATCACTCGGGCCTGGCGTTAGCGATGCACTCAGTTAGTCAGCCTTTCCTTCTCGCCGAACCAGACAGGGGACAGCCGCTGGTCGATACCCCCAAGCAGTCGAGCCAGATCGCGCCTTCCCGCAGGGCATCGCCGCATGTTGCGCCCGCCGCGTCGGATAGGCCGGACCGTTGTCTCCCGGATTGGTGGGACGCCTTCCTCGCTCCAGCTGGGACCGACGACTTCTTCGCGTCCCGCGCCTGGTACGCCTCCCTCTTGGCTGGGGCCCTGCCTGATGGTGCATCTGTCAAAGCGCTGGCCCTGCGTGACGCAGTGCTCCTTCCGCTCATGGAGCGTGAGGGTCGGCGGAGCTCGCTGACCACCCCCTACACGATTTCCTGGCGCCCCCTTCCTGCTGCCGGTTCATCCGCCGCGATGCTGCGCGAGGCCGGGCGCGATCTCTCCCGCCTCGTGCGGCATTCCGCCCCGTGGCGGTTCGATGCTGTTGATGCCACGGCCCCCGGGCTAGCACCCCTGATCGAAGGGATTCGCAGCGGCGGCGTCGCGGTTCTCCAGCACGACCATTTCGGCAATTGGCACGAGGCATTCCCGTCC
Source organism: Pararoseomonas baculiformis (assembly GCF_017813395.1). Lineage (GTDB taxonomy): Bacteria > Pseudomonadota > Alphaproteobacteria > Acetobacterales > Acetobacteraceae > Roseomonas > Roseomonas baculiformis. The sequence continues at coordinate 66,254 of NZ_JAGIZB010000008.1, forward strand.
GGAACGAACTGGGACGCCTATCTTGGCGCGCGCGACCCGGCTTTGCGCACCACCATCCGGCGGAAGCTCGCGCGCGCAGCGCGCATCACCGACTTCACCCTCATCGACGCACCCGGCGCAGGCATCGAAGCCGGGATCGCCGACTACGAAGCGGTTCGCGACCGGAGTTGGAAACCTTACGAGCCCAACCCGGGCTTTGACGCCGTTCTGATGCGCATGGCTGCCGCACAGGGCGCGCTGCGCCTCGGCGTGCTGCGGGATGCGGCGGCGGGAACGCCAATGGCTGCACAGTACTGGATCCGCTCCGGGGAGCGGGCCTATCTGCTCAAGCTCGCCCATGACGAGGCACGCCGTGCTGATTCACCCGGAACGGTGCTGACCGCCCTGATGATCCGCCATCTTCTCACTGAGGGCGTCCGAGAGCTGGATTTCGGGCGGGGCGATGATCCCTACAAGCGGCTCTGGGTCGGCTGCCGGCGGCAGCGGATCGGGCTGATTCTCGCCAGCCCCTTGACGCTGGGCGGGCTGGCGGCGGTGGCCCGCCACGGCGCCGGCCGGGCTCGCCGCGCGGTGCGCGCGAGGCTCGGGAGGGGCGCGGCATGAAGATCCTCTATTCCCACCGCATCGCGTCGCGTGATGGCCAGGGCGTTCATCTCGACAGTCTCGTCGCCGCGCTTCGGAAAGCGGGGCACACGGTTCGCGTCGTCGGCCCCGCGAGTTACGAGAACACGGCACTGGGCGAGGGAAGCCGCATGGTGTCCTGGCTTCGCCGGCGGCTGCCCAGCGCGGCCGGCGAGATTGCGGAGTTGCTCTATGGCGTGCCGGCCACGCGGCGGCTGGAACGTGCCGCGGCCGAGTTCCAGCCGGACGCCATCTACGAGCGGTACAACCTGTTCCACCTGGCCGGCGCCATCGTCGCGCGGCGCCGGGGCCTGCCCCTCCTGCTGGAGGTGAATGCTCCGCTCGCTGACGAGCGCATGCGCTTCGGCGGGCTGCGGCTTCGCCGCCTGGCGCGCTGGGCCGAGCGCTTCGTCTGGCTGCGGGCCGACCGCGTCTTGCCGGTGACCGAGGTTCTGGCCGCGCAGGTCGCCGCGGCCGGCGTGCCGCAGGAGCGAATTGCCGTCGTGCCGAACGGCATCCACCTCGATGAATTTCCGGAAGGCGCCCCAAGGATCGCTGAGGGGACGAAGCCACTCGTGCTTGGCTTCGTGGGATTCGTGCGGGACTGGCACGGGCTGCAGCACGTCATCCGTGCGCTCGCCGGCTGGAACGAGACCCCTCCCCTTTGCCTCACCGTTGTCGGGGATGGCCCTGCTCGCGAGGGTCTGGAGCGCCTGGCCGAGGAACTCGGCATCTCCCACCGGGTCCGCTTCACGGGGCTGGCCGGGCGAGAGGAGGTGCCGGGGCTGATCGCGGAGTTCGACATCGCGCTGCAGCCCGCGGCCGTGCCCTACGCATCCCCGCTCAAGATCTTCGAATACATGGCTGCCGGCAGGGCGATCGTCGCGCCGGACCAGCCCAACATCCGCGAGGTGCTGGAGCACGGACGCACCGCCCTGCTGTTCAATCCCGGCGATCCCGCCGCACTCTGGGCAGAGGTGGAGCGGCTCGCCCGCGACCCGCAGATGCGCGCCCGTCTCGGCACGGCCGCGCGGGCGGAGGTCGAAGCGCGCGACCTGACATGGGAAGGCAATGCGCGGCGCGTCGCCGCCATGGCAGAGGAGGAGGCCGCGCGCCGCGGACGCGCGGCATGAGCGATCCTTCCGTGCCCCTGGTCCTCAGCGTGTTCCCCAGCTTCGCGGTTGGCGGGGCACAGGTGCGCTTCGCGGCGCTCGCCAACTTCCAGGGGCGGAGGTGGCGGCACGTCGTGGTCTCCTTGGATGGCCGATACGAGTGCGCGGAGCGGATCAGCCCCGAAGTGCCGCTGCAGCGCCATCCATTCCAGGCGCCCCATGGAGAGCGCCTGCCCAGCCGCCTGCGCCGGATCCGCGAAACGCTGCGCGTCTTGCGGCCAGACGCGTTGGTGACAAGCAACTGGGGATCGATCGAGTGGGCGATCGCGAACCTCACGGGGCCAAGGATCCGCCATCTTCACACGGAGGATGGGTTCGGACCGGACGAGGTGCATGGGCAGAAGCCCCGGCGCGTCCTGACGCGCGCACTCGCCCTGCGCTGGAGTGAGGTCGCCCTCCCCTCCTCCGGATTGTTGCAAACGGCCCGGGCGACCTGGCGACTGCCAGAATCCCGCCTGCATTTCATTGCGAATGGCCTCGACCTCACCCGGTTCCGGACGGATGGCCCGCGCGCCGATCTGGCCGTGCCGGGCGACGGCCCGATGATCGGCACCGTTGCGGCGCTGCGCCCCGAGAAGAACCTCGCGCGTCTCCTGCGGGCAGCGGCGATCCTGCGGGACGAGGGCGTGCCGATGCGGCTGCTGATAGCCGGGCGAGGCACCGAGGAGCAGGCGCTGCGGGATCTCACGCGAACGCTCGGCCTGGCAGACCGGGTGCTCTTCGCGGGGCATGTTCCGGACCCCTCGTCGCTCTACCGCGCGATGGACCTCTTCGCCCTATCCTCTGACACCGAGCAGATGCCCTTCTCGGTCCTTGAAGCCATGGCGAGCGGGCTTCCGGTGGCTGCGACCGATGTCGGTGATGTCCGCTTCATGCTTTCCGACATCAACCGGCCGCTTGCGGTGGAGCGCACCGACGTGGCCCTGGCCGGGGCGCTCCGCACATTGCTGAACGATCCCGCGCTCCGCGCGCGGATCGGGACGGCGAACCGGGAGAAGGCGGAGCAGGACTACGACCAGGGCGCGATGTTCCGCGCCTATGCCAAGCTGATCACCGGATGAGGGAAGTGCCCTCAGCTGTAGAGGTGGGCGCGTTCCTCCTGCTTCGCCGCATCGGCCCTCGCGACATCGCGCAGGATGCGCTTGCGGGCCAGTCGGTCGAACCAGGTGTCCAGGCCGTTCCAACGGACCTCCATGGCCGCGTGGTGCTCCCGGTAGAGGTCCACGACATGCTCCGGCATGGCTTCCACGCCACGCTCGAACAGCAGGGGATAGAGCATGTTCGCCTGCTGGCGGCGCACGGCGTAGCGCATGCGGCGGTTGCGATAGATGCGCCAGTCCCGCAGCGACCAGGGGGAAAGGGGCGGGTATGCGAAGCCGCCCCTCTCGGTCGCGGTAACGCGGCGGTCGTTCCGCGGTCCGCGCGTGTCCAGGTCGTGCTTGATCAGCGTGGTGACCAGCCCGTCCTCCCCGAACATCCCGAAGGGCAGGCGAAGGCCACGCTGGCGGAAAGCGGCCACGGCTTCGCCACGCAGCGCGTAGAGATTGCCCGCCATCTCGCGGTTGCGGACCAGCTTGGCCCGGAAGGCATCGCGGGAGCGGCCGGAGATGGGAAGCGCCGCGCATCCATTCGCCTCCGGCTCCGCCGCGAAGCGCTCCAGGAAGCCCGCGATCGATCCAGGCGCCGCAAGCATGTCACCGTCGGTGAAGACATGCGCGGCCGCGTCGGCCGGCGCCACCTCGTGCACGTAGGTGTTCCAGGCATTCGCCTTGTCGCCCCGGGCAATGACCACGGGATGAAGGGTGAAGCCCTGCGGGACATAGCTGCGGACCACGCGCTCCGTCCCGTCCGTGCAGCCATTGATCAGCACGTGAACCTGCAGCTCCGCCTCGCCAGCGAGGGCGGCCAGCGCATCCAGGCTGGCCGTGATCGCGGCCTCTTCGTTATAGGCGAAGATCGCGACCGAGACGGGGGAAAGGATCATCGGCCCTCGCTCTGCGGAGCTGCCCGCTTCACGGCGGGAATGTGTTGGATCGGCCAAGCGCCGTCAACTCGCCCGACCGGAGCCGCGCTGCACTATAACGACATTGGGCACCCTGACCTCTCCTCGAGCCGCGATACGTCGGCATGCAGGATATCCGCATTCACCAGGCTGCAGAACCTTTGCCGATGCACCGGATCCGGGCGAGACGGGAGGACAGCCTTGCGGATGCCGGCCAGCCCCCGGTCACCCGGCTGCGCGGATCTGGTAACGGCCAGGAGACGCCCGAGGTGAGCAGGAACGCAGCATGACCACCCCCGTCCTCTTCGTGAATTTCGGTGAAGATCATGTCAGCGGCCAGGAAAGGGTGCTGTTGGATCTTGTGACCGGGCTGGACCCGAGCCGTTTCACGCCCGTGGTCTGGTGCAACAGCCGCCGCCTTGCGCAGGCTTGTACGGAGGTAGGGGTCACGGTCCACGAGACGCAGTTCGAGTTCTACTTCGACTTCTCGTCGCCCCGCTTCAGCCCGCGGCGCTACCTGTCCTTCGTCGGTGAAGCGCTGCGGCTGATCCGTTCGCACAAGATCCGCGTCATCCATGCGAATGGCGCAGCGCCCGTGCAGTGGCTTGCGCCGGCGCGACTGATCTCCGGCTGCAGCCTCGTCCTGCACCTTCACACGCGCTACCTCCGGCGCAGCCGGTACGTGCTCCTGGCACACGCGGTTGACCACGCCGTCGGGGTCTCCCGGCAGGTCACCGAAGGCCTCCTCGAGGATGGCATGCCGGCCGACCGGGTCGAGGTCATCCACAACGGGTTCGATCCCGCTCGCGCAAGCACATCGGACCGCGATCTCAGAAGCGAGCTCCAGATACCGGCGGATGCGTTTGTTGTCTGCTCCCTCGGCACGCTCGTACCCCGGAAAGGCTTCGACACCCTCATGCGGTCCGTCGCCAGCCTGCCCGATTCCGTGCAGCTTCTCATTGCCGGGGATGGCCCGCTCAGGAAGCCGCTGGAACAGCTGCGCGCAGAGCTTGGGCTGGAAAAGCGCGTTCACTTCCTCGGCAGGACGGAGGACGTGATGGCAGTTTACCGCGCGTCGAACGCCTTCGCCCTTGCCTCTCTGCAAGAGGGCCTGCCGCTGGTCGCGATCGAGGCAGCCTATGCCGGGCTTCCTGTTGTCGCGACCTCCGTCGGGGGCAATCCGGAAGCTGTCCTGGACGGTGTCTCAGGCCTGTTGGTTCCGCCGGGCGATCACGAGGCGTTGAGCGCCGCATTGCATCGCTTTTTGGCGGACCCGGAACTATGCATCCGTATGGGCAATGCCGGGCGCCAGAACGCCCTCGCCCGATTCAACATGAAGCAGATGCTCTCAAAGTTCGAAGACCTCTACATCGCCCTGTCCGGACCGGGTCGCCGCCTTCCCCTGGCGGCACGCCTCAGGCCGTATATACGGCTGGTGCGGCCGGGCACGAGCTTCCGGAGCAACTGATGTCCAAGCTTCGCGAACAGGCCGACATCATCCCGGATGCCAGGCCGAGATCCGGCGGCCCTGCGGGACGACCACGCGTGTGCCTGCGCCGCGCATCCGAGGTTGCGCCCGCATGAAGCCCCAGTCGCCTCAGCCCAGGGTCCTGCACATCTATCGCCGCTTCCACCCGGACTACACGGGCGACGGCATCTATTACACCCGTCTCATCCCAGCCATGGCCCGGCATGGGATCAGCGGCGAGATCCTGGTCTTCGAGACACGGCCGGACCACCGGGACGAAACCGCGATCCATGAGGGCGTGCGGATCCACTATCTCGCGAACCGGTATCCCGACCCATCCTGGCTGGACCTGCTGCGCTGGCTCGCGGCAAACCTGCACCGCTACGACGTGGTGCACCTGCACTCCCATGTGGACCGCCACTTTCTGGCCTATATCCTGGCCCGGGTCATGGGCCGCCCCGTGCTCTATTCCTGCACGCTCAATGACAGCCCGACCGAGCTGCTCAGCGACTACCGGCCTTCCTACCGGCGCCTTGCCGCACTGCTGATGAGGTCGATCAGCACCTTCGTGGTCATCAGCCCGCAGCTGCTCCGGCAGTCCCTGCGCAGCGTGGCAGAGCGCCGCCTTTCCTTCATCCCACAAGGCGTGGCGCTGGGTGCGACGCCCGTTACGGCGGAGCAGCGCGCCGCGGCGCGCAGCAGCCTCGGCCTCTCCCCGGAAGACTTTATCCTGCTGAATGTAGGGTCGGTCAGCCGGCGCAAGAATGTCAGATTCCTTGTGGATGTACTGGCCCAGATCGAGGACCCCCGCGTCAAGCTCGTCGTGGTCGGTCCGCTGCTCGAGCCTGACTACGCGGAGGAGATCGAGCAGGCGGCATCGCAGCTCGGCGGCCGCGTGATCCTGGCCGGCTTCCAGGAAGATCCACAGCTCTACTACACGGCCGCGGACGCCTTTGCGTTCGCCTCGACCGCCGAGGGATTTCCGAACGTCTTCCTCGAGGCGATGTCGCGTAACCTGCCCATCATCACCCGCTTCCTGCCGGGCCTCACCGATTTCGTCATCGATCATGGACGGAGCGGCTTCCTGGCCCATAGCACAGCCGACTTCGTCGCCGCCGTGCAGGCGCTGCGATCCGGGCCGGATGCAGCGAGGCACATGGGACTGGAGGGGCGTCGCTTCGCCGACCGCAATCTTGGTCTCGAGAAGGTGGCGCAGAGCTATGCGGCGCTCTACAGGCGCTCCGGAACCGGATCCGAACCTGACGCGCAGCCCTTCCCGGATTTCCGCCTCCGCTTCTCCAACACGGTGCGCGGTCCCTCCTCCTTCGACCTGCGTGAGTTCGATACGGCCCCGGGGCGCCCACCGGAGCTGCAAGTGGTGATCGACACCGAGGCCGACTTCGACTGGAACAAGGGCACGGTGACGGATACCGGACGTGTCTCCTCGATCGCCGGCCTGCGGGACAGCTTCCCGATGTTCAAGGCCCACGGGCTTTTTCCCGCGCTGGTCGTGGACTACCCGGTAGCCACGCAGGCACACAGCGCACGGATCGTGCAGGACCTGGCGGAACAGGGATGCGAGGTCGGCGTGCACCTGCACAGCTGGAGCACCCCGCCGCAGGTCGAGCCGAGGGATGACTGGCATTCCTTCTCAGGCAATCTCGGGCCCATGCTTGAGCGCGAGAAGCTCGCCCTGCTCACCAGGCATGTCGAGGCCCTGCTCGGCCATGCCCCCCGCATGTTCAAGGCCGGGCGCTACGGGCTTGGGCCTCATACGGTGGCGGCGCTGAAGTCCCTGGGATTCGAGACAGACCTGTCGATCTGCCCCAGCTACAACTATTCTGCGATGGGCGGCCCAAACTTCACCGGTTTCACCTCGCGGCCGGGCTGGTACGGGGAAGCGGGTGGATTGCTGTCACTCCCGACGACAGCGGCGCGGCTCGGCTTCATGTCCAGGGTCAGCCCGCAGCTGACGAACCGCGTTCTGACCGGCCGCCGGTCCGAACGGTTCGCGGCGCGGTTGAATGTTCTCTATCCGGTCCGACTCTCGCCGGAGGGCAACGATCTGGAAACCATGATCGCGCTTACGCGGCGGCTGTATGCTTCGGGATTGAGAATTTTCACGCTGAGCCTGCATAGCCCCACCTTGCAGGTCGGCAACACGCCCTATGCGCGGACGCAGGACGAGGTTCAGGCATTGCTCGGCCGCATCGACGCCTACCTTCACTTCTTCCGCGCGGAACTGGGCGGCCGTTTCTCCACACCCTCCCAGCTGCGCAGCAGCCTGATGCCTGCACAGCACCAAAATGGAGCCAGGAAGCAGTCGAGTGTCGAGAACCTGCATGGGATAAATTAACAGCGGCCGGTCCACAAGAGATTGTCATTTCTCAATCTCCTTCTTCGGCGGAATGCTCTCACTGCGACCATTCTGAAGATGTAAAGTCTTCAGCCTCACGTGGATTTGCCACTCCGGGACGCAACCGGTTGGTAAACCGCGCTGCTTTGCATGATGATCAGACGGACAAAGCACACGAGTCACGGGATTGTGTGGTTTTGCGAGCATATTTATTGGAAAGGCGTTACGATATACTTTAATTTGAAAGATGGATAGAATGGGCACCGGTGACAATTCTGGAGAGCCTGGATAGAAATTTGTCCAAGGGGTGAACAATGCTTATTTCGGCGATTCAATCGGGTAGGACGGCCATTCAACCAGGTGGGCCGAGTGTCGCGATCTCCGACAGCGACCGGAAGGCCCTGGCTGCGGCTATGATGAAGCCCGAGCGCGTTCCCGCCCGCTGGCGGGTAGTGCGCCAGGGGGATCGGCCGGATCGCATCCATGTGTTGCTGAGCGGGTTCGCGTGTCGCTACCGCCTGCTACCCGAAGGGCAGCGGCAGATCCTGGGCTTCATCCTACCTGGTGATGCCTGCAACCTCCAATTTTTTGGAGCGCTGGACTATTCTGTCGCCGCGCTCACCTCCTGCGACGTCGCAACTGTCTCCCGCCGCGAGTTGGAGCAGCTGGCCCAAGAGCGCCCAGGCATCGCCAGTGCCCTCTGGTGCACGGCAATGGCAGACCAGAGCGCGCTGCGCGAATGGCTCGTGTCCGTCGGTGCCCGTTCCGCCGTCGTGCGCCTCGCCCACATGTTCTGCGAGTTCCACACCCGGTTGATGCAGCTTGGCCTGGTGAACGGGACCAGCTTCAACCTGCCGATCACGCAGGTCGATGTGGCCAATGCGCTCGGCCTGTCCTCCGTTCACGCCAATCGTTCGCTGATGCAGCTGCGAACTCGCGGGTTGATGGAGTGGAAGGCCGGCCGGGTGACGATCCCTGATCCGGGCGCCTTGCAGCGCTTCGGTTCGTTCAATCCGTACTACCTCCACATGCGGACCTTCTCCTGCCCGTGGCCGGTTGAGCACGGGCCAGGCGAGAGCGCCGCAGCGGCCTGAGAAGATCCCCAGGGCGCCGTGGGAGGGTTCGGCGTCCGAAGATCCGAGGCGCCTTTCGCGCCTGAGAGCCGGTACCGGTCGCCCTTCCCGGCGTTGGAGAGCACGATGTCCTGGCCATCGGGGCCGCCCCTGAGCGCGCCTCCCCATGGACATGTCCAGCCGGCACAGCCGGCCTCCTGGATGGTGCGTAGGTGAACGGGGTCACCCCCGGCTGCTGGCTGTCATCCCTGTCCCGGCACGGGGAATCCTGTGATCCACCGCAGCACCTAGCCGCCCGCATCGCGGCCGCGTGCCTGCCCCTGCCCCTGCCCTGCCACCGGTCGAAGCGAAGCTGGCGGCACTGCGCGAGCCGGGCCCAGTGTTACCGGGGCGCGGTCCATGCGGCACGTCACGCGCTTAGCGCCGCGCCGCCTCCAGTGAGCCAGTCGAGGAGGCAAGCACCGCCTGCGCCGCGAGAGCCTCCTCCTGAGCCTGCAACACGTCACGCAGAAGCAGGCGCTCGGCAGAAAGGTCGCGTCGCTCGGAACGGAGTTCGATGATGGCGACGACGGGCCGCCCAGTGCCCCCCAGCACGGGCCTGAGGGCCTGCTTTGCGCGGGTGCCCAGCCCATCGCCGGCCGGTTTCCCACCGAGCCAGGTGGCGGCCGCCATCATCGGCCCGCTCTCCTGCGGCTGCCGCGCCCGCCACCGCGCCCCGGGCAGGGCGACGTCGAAGGTCACGTCCTCATCGCTGCCCCCGCTCACCGCACGCCGCCGTTCGGCCGCGACATGACTCCAGTTCGCGCCCGCAGGGAAGACGAGGAGGCGCGCGGTCAACACGGCGCCAGGGCAGTGCAAGGTGTCCGTGCCATCGCCCGTGCAGCCTGCCGGTGCGGCGAGGCGCGGCGCCTGAAGCACCGGCTGCGCTGAACCGCGGTCCAGGACGGAGGCGACGGCCGGTCCGGTCGCGAGAAGCGCCGCCGAAGCGGCGGCCGCGGCGGCAAGACGCATGGGAGCCGGAGAGGGCCCGGCGGGCGGCTCGCCCGGTGCGGCACGCTCCGCCGTATCCTCCCGGAAAGGCAGGCCGGCGAGAATGAGGAGGAAGAGCACGAAGCTGAAGAACACCCAGCCATACAGCACGTGGTCAGCCTCCACGGCCGCCGCGCTTCCCTGCAGATGCCCTATCACGACCAGCCCGAAGCCCCGTGCCCCATTTGCCAGGATCGGCACCACGACGGCCAGCGCCATCACCAGCAGCCGGCGCCCCGGTGAACGGAACATCACCGCCGCGTAGAGAGCACCGAAGGCGAGCGTCGCGATGATGAAGCGCAGGCCCGCGCAGGCCTCGGCGACATAGAAGGTTCCGGCGGGAATCTCGATGACCAGCCCGTCGATGTAGTGCGGAATACTGGTGAACGACAGGCCGAGCGCGATGAGCTTTGCCGTAACGGCCTGTAGCCACGGAACGGTAAAGGCGCCGAAGGGAACGAGGAAGACGAGATAGGCGATCGGCACCGCCATGGCGCGGCATACCCGCCAGCCCAGGACGGTGAGCAGCAGGGCGTACAGCATGGCGAGCGCGGTGAGCTGGCGGCCCTCCATGATCCCCATTCGCTCCGCGGCGAGCCAGCCGAGCGTGAGCGGCAACACCGCGAGCGCCCAGGGCAGCGAAGGACTGGGAAGAAGGGACGCCAGACGATCGCGTCTTGCCCAGGCGAGCCAGATGGCAATCGGCAGGATCAGTGGCCCATGATTATAGGCCGCCGAGGTCATCCAGGTGTGGACCGCGGCCTCCACCTCCTCCCGGAACAGCAGCAGGAAGGCCAGAACACCCATTCCAAGGGCGAGCGCGGCCATGCCCCACGCGCGCCGGTGCGCAGCACGCCGCGATTGCACATCCTCGGAACCCGCACGCCATGCCGCTGTGCCCGCCGCGGTTGGAAGGGAGGAACTCATGCCCGTTCCTCCGCAAGCGCGGGAAGCGCCATCGCTTTCGCGTCCGCTTCACCCGACAGGATCGGGTCCAGGCGGCGGAGCGTGGCGGACCAGTCATGGCCTTTCATCACGGCTCGGCGGGCCCGTTCGCCGATGCCCGGATGCTCCCCTTCCAACACGGCACCAATCCGCGCCGCCATCTCGGCGGGGCTGGCTGCCACCAGGAGATCCTGCCCGGCGACGGCCCGCACCCCTTCATAGGCTTCAGGGCTTGCTACCACCGGGCGGGCCATCGCCATCGCCTCGAGAACCTTGTTCTGGATCCCCCTCGCGATACGCAGCGGCGCAACAGCCACCGCGGCATGGGCGATGAAGGGACGTATGTCCGGAACGGCGCCGGTGACCTGCACGCCCGGCCGCGAGGCCAGGGCGCGCACGGCCGGCGCCGGATTGGCGCCGACGATGTGGAAGGTCGGCGCGGGGCTCCGGCCCGCCAGCAGCGGCATCACCGTATCGGCGAACCAGCACACCGCATCCACATTCGGCCGGTAGTCCATGGTTCCGGTGAAGACGAGCGCCGGACCAGTGCCGGCATAAGGGTTCAGGTAGGTGCGGTCCGGGTCGAAGCGGGAGAGGTCCACCCCGTTGTTCACGTAGTTGAGCCGGTCCGCACAATCCGGGGCCAGGTCGGCGAAGCGCTGCGCCTCCTCCGGCGAGACAAGGAGCGTCTGGTTGAAGTCGAGCGCAGCCTGCCGCTCGAAACCGAGCAGCGTGCGTGCCTCGCGCGCCCAGACCGGCCGCATCACGCCGCGCGCGCCCTCCGCATAGGCACGCCACTTTTCCGAATCGACGTCCACCATATCCAGAACGCGGCGCAGCCCGTGCTTTCGAAGGAGGTATGGCGCCATCGACGACGAGTAGGCGAAGGCCGCATCCCAGCGCCCGGCGGCCAGCCCCTGCTCCACCCATGCGGCGAGAGACGGGTTATGGAACCACCCAAGGGTCAGTGGCTTGCCGGGCCGGAAGCGAAGCAGGGCGCGCAACGCCGATTGCCGCCGCGAACCGGTCTCCCACCACTGCACCTCGGCGCACCGGGACTGTAGGACCGGGAGGTATTCAAGGTCGGCCCGGTCATCCACGAGGCAGCCGAGATCCACCTCCCAGCGCTCCGCCAGATAGTCCAGCATGTGCCAGGCGCGGATCTTCTCCCCTTTCTGCGGCGGATAGGGGATACGGTGGGCGAGGAAGAGGAGCCGACGCATCTCAGGCCTCCGCGCGGCGCAGCGTTGGTGACGTCATCACGCATTCCGGTGGAACGCGAACAACCATGTCCACATGGTGGGCACGGCCTGCCCCGTGCATGCGTGCGGCAGGGTCGCGCAGGCCAGCTTCGAGCGCGGCGGAAGCTTGGCCGCGCCCGGTTCCGGCAAAGGTGGCGATCGGACACCACCCTTGCCGTACGAGGATCCGGCCCATCAGCCCAGGCCCCGCACGAGGGGAGGCCCAAGCAGATTCGCGATCCTCAGCGGCAGGCGCTTCCACGCAGCGATGACGAGTTTGTACTTGGGATTGTTCGGGTTGTTGTCGGGCACGCGCGCGCCCGGAAGCAGGCCATAGGCATAGTGCAGCTGCTCCGCCTCGAACCCCCAGTTCCGCTTGTAGGCGAAGGCACCGGTCCCGATCTTGCTGCGGCCAAAGTCGAACAACGTCGCCCCGCGCTCGGTTCCGGCACGCCGCATCACCTCCCAGTACATGAAGTCATTCGCCGACAGCGCCCGGGCTTCCGGCGTGCTTCCGCCGTAATAGGGCAGTACCTCGTCGCGGAAGTGGAAGTTCAGCACGGACGCGACCGGCCGCCCTTCATACCGCACCGTCGTGACATCATGCGCGTCGGGGAATGCCTCGGCGAGCAGCTGGAAATAGCGGCGCGGGAAGACCGGCGATCCGAGGTTGCGCACGCTCTCGGCGTAGATGCGGTGCAGCGTGCGGATGTCGGAGTCTGAGGTGGAAGTCAGGCCAAACTTGATGGCCTTCCGGACCTCGGCGCGCTGCTTGCGCGGGATGTTCGCCGCCTGGTCCTTCGCGTCGTCGCCCGTGATCGTGATCGGCTTGCGGAACGTGAAGTACAGGGGCGGCCGGTCCTGCAAACCGGGATCCGGCGCGCCGCGTTGGCGGAACTCAAGCGCCGGCACGCCAAGCCGCCGCTGCAACGCCATGGCATGCTGCATGAGCGCCTCACGCGCTTCCGGCGTGGCGGCCACCGGGCCGCCATAGGCGCAGAAGGGCGTGGAGGCGAGGAGATCCCCGAACAGGAAGGTACGCATACGGGCAAGCGGCAGCACGCCCACCACAGCCCCGTCCTGCTCGGCAAGGACGTAGTGAGTGGGATGGCCGAAGGCGCGGCTGATCACATCGCGCCACGGGGAGAGATGGAAGAAGCTGGCCTCGGGCTGGTCACGGACGAAGCTGTCCCAGGCAGGAACCGTCGCGCTGTCGAGCTCCCTGATCCGCACGGTCATGCCGCCTCCTTCCCTGTCCGGCCGATCGCCTCCGCGAAAATCTCGTCCATCCGGCCCCAGGCGAAGTCACGAAGCAGCCGGTCGAGGCGCCCCGCCATCCGACCGAGCCCAGTGTAGTGGCGGAACCGGGACAAGCGGCCGGCCGCAACGCGGGGCTGCCCCGGATCAACCTCCCAGGGGTGGAAGTAGAAGATGCCCGACCGTTTCTCCGCGCCGTTCACCCGGCGCAGGCCTGTGCGGAACACGGGATAGGGCACCAGGCGGAACCAGCCACCACCGGCGCAGGGCAGGTTGCGGCCACGATGCACGCTCCCCGCCCGCACCGTTGTGAGCGGCAGCTCCACCACTCCGTCCGGACGGGGCCGGTGCGGGCCGCGCGGCGCGTCGGGCGCACCGTAGAGGTCATGCCGCACGGGAAACACCGAGGACGAGTAGAGATGCCCCTCCTCCGCCAGAACGGCATGGGCCCAGGGCGTGTGCGGGCCGATCGAGAAGGTTGGGGCGCGGTAGCCGATGACGCGAACGCCGCCGGTATCCTCCAGCACCTGACGCGCGCGCCGGATATCCGCGCGAAAGGCCGCCTCCCCGATCAGGTCCACCCGCTCATGCCCATGGCCGTGGCTGGCCAACTCATGCCCGGCCTCCACGATGCGCCGGATGAGCGCCGGATGCTTCTCGGCCACCCATCCCAGGGTGAAGAAGGTCGCGCGGACACCGGCCGCCGAGAAAGCCTCCAGAACGCGATCCGTGTTCGCCTCCACCCGCCGCGGCAGGCTGTCCCAATCGTCGCGCCGGATGGTCGAGGCGAAGGCCTGAACCTGGAACCAGTCCTCGACATCCACCGACATGGCATTGCGCACGGTGTCGGTCGCGGGGAAGATCTTCACCGCCGCCGGCCTCCGCCATCGGACAGCAGGTCCATCAGCCGACTGAAGACGCGTTCCCGCCGGTGAACAAGCGACTCAAGCGTGTCGAGCCGCGCAGCGATTTCCTCGAGCCGGTCATGCTCGCGGCCGCCACGGTCATCGGACAGGTCCCACGAATCGTTCTCTGCGGGCACGCCGACGCCGAGGTCCTCCTCAAGCTCCAACGCCGTCGCCTCGACCATCGCCGCGGTCAGAACATCCGTCTCGTCGAGCGCCGCGCCGAGCAGCACGCGGGAGCAGAGGCGGTTGATCCTGCGCGGGATTCCATCCGAATAGCGGTGGACGACGTTGAAGGCCTCATCCTCCCAGCTCGGCCGCCCATCCCACCCCACCGCGCGCATACGGTGCTCGATATAACCCTGCGTTTCATCGCGGGAGAGGCCGGCCAGGTGATAGGAGGCGAGCACGCGCTGCCGCAGCTGGTCCAGGTCGGGGCTGGCAAGCAGGCGCCGGAGCTGAGGCTGTCCGATCAGCATGGTCTGCAGCGGCGCGACGTGACCGCCGGTAACGTTCGAAAGCATGCGCAGCTCTTCGAGCGCCGCATGAGGAAGCGCCTGCGCCTCGTCCACGATCAGGAGATGGCGGCGCCCGCCCGGAACTGCGGAGGCGCGCAGCAGCTCCGTCAGGCCGCGAAGGACAGCGGCCTTGGAGCCGTCCGACGGAACGCCGAAGGCGTCGGCGGTAAGCCGCAGGAGGTCGTCGCCCCCGACCTGGGTGGTCGCGATCCGCGCGATGGTGAAGCTGGCGGCATCCAGCTCGCTGCAGAGCCGCTCGATGAGCGTCGTCTTTCCCGTTCCCACCTCGCCCGTAATGACGACAAAGCCCTCGCGCTGCGCGAGCCCGTAGGTCAGGTGGGCATAGGCCCGCGCATGGCCCTGGCTCGAGAAGAAGAGGCGGGCATCCGGGGTCATCAGGAACGGATGATCCCGGAGCCCGAAATGAGCGATGTGCATGGCCTGCGTGTCTCTCAAGAGCTCTTCCCCCGTTCCGTCAAAAGCGCTGCCGGATGGTGAAGATCACGGCGTTCTGCAACTGGTCGTCACGACCGAACCGCCGCTCGTCGCGATCGGCAAGGTCGGTGAAGCGGTTGCTGATCTGGTACTGCAGCGAGGCCGTCACTCGTTCGTTGATTCGATGCGCGATGGTTGCGCGCCCGGTGTAGAAATCGCCGTTGTTGCGCAACGCCGAGGATTCAAAAGTGCCGTACTGCGCCGAGGCGATCAGGGTCGTCACCGGCGATAGGGCGTGTGACCAGCTCAGGATAACGGAGTCGCTCTCCTGCTCGAACGCGACGTTGCCGCGGGTCGTCGAAATCGGGGTTCGCTTCTCCCGGGAGAATGACAGGGTGATGCTGTCGCGCTCCCAGGTCTGGTTCAGCGACAGGGCCGCGCGCCTGACACGGAACAGCCCGTTCTGGAGCGCGAGGCTGGAGCCAAAGCTGGAGCCAAAGGTCGCGGAGGTTGGAGAGCCGGTCAGCGTGTCCCTCGGATTCCCGAGTTCGTCCACGTCCGTGGTCGTCAGCAGATCGGCCACACGCCGGACAGCGGTAGTCAACGCGTCAGCATAGCTCGCGAAAAGCGTCGTTCGCGCGCCGAGCGACACGCGTGCGTTGATATAGGGCGAGTTATAGCCGTCGCGGTGCTGATACTGGGCCATGATCACCGTATCCGGCGACGGGTCCAGCCGGACACCCACGCCCCAGACCGGGCCGCTCAGCCGAAAGCCCGGGGTCCCGGCATATTCCTGGTTCTCGTAGCCGCCCGTAGCCAGCACCGAGACCCCCCGGAGGACGGCATAGCGCACCTCCACTTCCCCCAGCGCGCGATGCGCGCCATCCAGCACGCCGTCGCCTGTGAAGGCCGTGCCGGTCACCCGCGCTTCCATGGCGAGCCGACCGAAGTCCTCACCCGTGCGCACGGACGCGAACCCGGTATGAGAGGTGAATTCCTGCGGCGTGAAGAAGGGGAGCCCGCCAGGCTCGAGGGAGCGGGACGTGCCACTCAGGCTGCTGTACTGGAAGGTGTAGCCCGCAAGGGCGGTGGCAAGCCCACCGAAGCGCACCAGCCCGTAGGGCGTGGCACTGAAGGCGAGGGATTGTGCACGGTCACGGCGCGGAAGGCTCGACTCCTGGTCGCCAGTGGTGCCGCCCGTGATGGATTGCACGTTGGCCGAGCCGCGAAGGTCGAGGAACAGCGTCTGGGGAACGAGCGTGACGAAGACAGAACCGTTCGCCCGATGATCCAGCCGGCTCTGGTCGCTGTCAGGCGTGTAGAGACGCAGGCTCGGCGCGTAGAAGATGCGGCCAAGAACACGCGCGGTGTCGAGCGAAAGCAGAAAATCGGGAGTGACCGAAAACACCAGCCCCGGCTGGCGCTCCCCGTTCCCGGAAAGGACGTTGTCCGAAGCGAGGACCTGGCCCGTCACACCCGCGTCCAGGCCGACAGAGCGCTCGGGCTCGGGCCCGGGAGCTGTCAAGGACGGACTATAGGGCCCTTGGAAGAACCGTCCCTGCTGATCCGGGACCATGCCCGGGCCACCGGGCAGGCCTCCCGGAGTGACCAGGGCGACGGACCGGTCAGGGCCCGTCAGCCCCTGAGGCGCCGCGGGCGTGACGGACGCGCCATCAGCCGATGAGGGCTGCGCCAATGCAGGCGCAGCAGCCAGCATCAGCACGGGAACCGCGGCGTTTCGGAGCCAAGGCTTCATTTCAAGCGCGGCTCTCGGTCAGGGGGGCATAAACACCTTCGTAGTCAACAGACCCGAAGCTGTCCTGGCTGCGCTGGCGCATCTGGTTCAGGAGAAGGTGGACCGAGGGACAGGCGCACACCATGTCGAGCGCCGCCTCCACCTGGTCGCGCTGCACCCGCTCCGCCTGCACCACGAGCATCACCTGCCCGACCACAGGTGCGAGCACGCTCGCCTCGCTGGTCGCGAGGCAGGGTGGCGTGTCGAGGAGAAGGATGCGGTCCGGCAGCGCGGCAGCGAGCCGGAGCACCGCGGCCGCAATCGTGGCGCCCTGCGGCACGGGTGGCGCGTCGGGCGGGATAACCCCGTAGGGAAGGAAACTCAGATTGGAGATCGCCGTCGGCAGCGGTGTCACGAGGGCTGGCGAGGTGCCCGCCGCGATGCTGCGAAGGCCAAGCTCCTTCTCGCAGCCGAGAAGCTCCGTGAGCGATCCGCGCTTGCCGTCCAGATCGACGATCACCGCGGGACGGCCACCCACCCCCGCGATGCCAGCGGCGACATTCAGGGCACTGAACGTCTTGCCCTCACCCGGCATGGCGCTGGTCACGAGAACCAGCCGCGCATTGCGGCCAAGCGCGGCCGGAACCTCGCTGACGTTGCGCAGCACCTGGTGGTGGACGATGGCGATCTCCTCCACCAGCCGGCTCCTGGCCTGGTTCCGGTCGATCAGACCGGCGCGCGCCAGGCGCTCCGCATCGATGGGAGGCGGCAGCGGCTGCTGGGGCGGCAACGGCGGCGCCGGTGGCGGTGGCACCGGCTGGCGGGCTTCCATCGCCTCGGGCCGAGGCGGCGGAACAGGCAGGACACCGCTGGTAGAGCCAAGGGCCGCGGCGGCCCGCTCAACCAGGTGGCTACGTGGCTTGGGCACACTGGTCATGCGAGCATCCTAGAAAGGAGCCTGGGAACTGCCGCGACGAGTTCGGGGCCGCCTAGCAGCACCGCACTATACCCGGCGAACAGGAGAGAGAGCGCGCCCACGAAGAGGACCAGCGCGCCCACCCCCAGCCGGAACTGCGGGCCGGAGATCGCGCCCAGCACGGGGACGCCAAGCTCACGCAACTCATTCACATTGTAGAAGCTGCGGTCCATCAGGCTTCGGACGAAGGCGTAGAGCACCCCCACCCCGAGCCCCGCGAGCAACACGCCGGAGGCGAGCAGCGGCCGGTTCGGACTTGTCGGCACGGTCGGCACGGTCGGCGGCTCCACCACCTCCAGGCGGATCTGGTCCGCACCGGTCCGGGCCGCGCCGGCAATCTGCAGCGCCTCGCGGCGTGCCAGCAGCTCCTCGTAGCTCTTCCGCAGCACCGAATAGTCGCGGTCGAGATTGGTGAACTCCGCCTGGAGCTGCGGAGCGCCGCGGGCCAGGGCTTCCAGCCGCTCAAACTCCTCGCCAGCGTCACGCACCTGGCGCTCCAGCGACGCAACCGCCGCTTCGGCTTCCAGCACGCGGAGTTCGACAGGCTCCCTTGCCGGGTTGGGGCGTGAGGCGCGAACGACCGATCCGCCGCCACCTCCCGCCCTCGCGAGGGCGGCGCGCGCCTCCCGGACCTCGGGATGCTGCTCGGTATAGCGGGTGCGCAGGTCGGCGAGCCTCTGCTGCAGGCCGGCCGCACGGCCATCGCCTCCCTCGACCGTCGTCACCTGGATGGTGGCCGGGATCTCCGCCAGCTGCGCGCGAAGCATTCCACGCCGGCCTTGCGCGTCCGCCAGCTCGCCCCGCAGCACGCTCAGGCGTGTCCGCGCAGCCTCGAAGCGGGAGAGACCACCCAAGGCATCGCTTGGCAGCAGGTCGAGGTAACGGGCACGGAACTCGGCGCGGCGCCGCTCGGCCTCGCGCAGCTGCACCTCGTAATTGGCGATCTGCTGGTTCACGAAGCCGCGCGCATTCTGCATCTGCTCGCGATCATTCGAGGCCGCGCGCTCCACGAAGAGATCCAGCGTGGCCTGCACCACGGCGCGGGCTATCTGAGGATCGTGGTCCCGGTACTCGATGAGGAAAAGATTGCGGGCCTGTGGGACCAGGCGGATGGAGCGGGTCAGGCCCGTGATGATCTCTTCACGCTCAGCAACACTGGACCCGCGCATCGACAGATCCGTCCGCGAATAGATCCGCTCCAGATTCGGCCGGCTCAGCAGCGTGCGCTGCAGCGTTTCGACCTGGCTGGCAGTGGCGCCATCGACCGCGAGGCCGCGCAAGGTCTGCCCGAGAATGGCGTCCGCATCGGCGTAGATGCGCGCGCTGGACTGGTAGCTGTCCCGTATGGCGTAGACCCCCGCCCAGCCAGCGAGGCAGACCACCCACGCGATGAGCAGCGCGGGCCAGCGGTGACGCCAGCCCACCGTGAGATATCGGCGTATCTGTGCAAGGGGCAGCATCATCAGAACCAGCCCTGTGGGATGACCAGTGTATCGCCCGGCTGCATGGGCATGTCCTGGCCGATATCACCGTCCCGGAGGAGGGACGCGAGGCGAACCGGGATGATGCGCTGCGTGCCATCCATCTCGCGACGGATGAGCTGCGCACGGTTCCCCGCCGCATAGCGCGTGAGCCCACGGGCCCCGATCATCACGTCGAGAAGCGTCATTCCCTCCCGATACGGTACAGCGAGCGGCTGGGCCGCCTCCCCGATCACCCGCACCATCCTGGTGGACTGGCCGATGCCGTTTCGGACCATAACAGTAACATTCGGCTCCAGCACATATTTCCGCAGCCGCTCCTCAATAGCCGTTGCCAGCTGGGTCGGCGTCCGGCCGGCCGCGACAATATCGGGCACCAGCGGGGTAGAAACCCGCCCATCCGGGCGCACCGGAATTTCTGTGCTCAGTTCAGGAGCGCGATATACAAAGATACCGAGCATGTCGCCCGGACCAATGATATAGTCAGGCGCCTGAGCCCCAGCCGTATTTGTAGCCTGCACCGAAACCGGTGGCGGGACCGATGGCGCGCATCCCGTCACGAGCACCAGAGCAAGTGTCGCTACGCTATACACCCAGCGGGACGAGCACGCACGACCAAAATACGAGATCGTGAGCTGTTTTCGGTCGGGAAGTGGATAGCGAACCGACATGATGACCAGCCCTCCAAAGAATGGCGCGAACCTAAGCTCACCCCCGTAGATCGGGCAATCGATTTGATGTCAACATAGGTTTAGGACAACTAACGCCTTGTTGAGGATAGGATCCTAGTCACGATCTGCTTCTCACATAATCGTGTATGAAACTCAGGATATAACACGCATTACGAGAGATAATCGTTTCGATCACACGTCCTACGCGCATCTCTTGCGCGGTCTGATTGATGTGTGATATCACATTCTCGTTGCAAAGAAACCGGGCAGAATTGTAAGGAAAATCGCGTCGGCAAAATTTACATAATAAAAGTTAACATGTTTTCTCCGCGACGGTTCACTTTACACTAGCCTTCCGGAGCGGCTTCGGTCCGTATTCGCCCGCATGTTCAACCCGGCTGCCTCACCCCCCAGAGGCAGCGGTTCCGAGCATCGGAGCCAAGCCATGACAAGCTTCTTCGGCCACAGCATCCGTCTTGAGATACTGGGCCTTTTTCTGGTTGAGGCCATTGCATTCTTTCTCCTTTCCTATCTCGTCCTCACGGGCGGTGGGTCTCGCCTGGAGGTTCCTGGCCAGGCGAATGCAGCCCTCGTAGCCGCTCTCCTGGCGATCAGCGCCGGTCTCGCCTCGGGAGTCAGCGGGCTTTACCAGCCCGCCACCTGGCTCCGCTTCGGGCGGGTCCTGACCGGAAGCGTGATCGCCGCACTGCTGCTCCTCGCCGTAGCCGAGATGCTGCCGCCGCTGGTGCTGCTGGAGCCCGCATCGCGGCTGGAGAGCGCCCTCGCCATCCTTGCTCTCTTCACCGTCGCAGTCGTGATGAGCCGCTTGCTGCTTCTGGCCGGCACGCGGCAGGGCATGTTCCGCCGGCGGATCCTCCTGCTCCAGGGGGATGGAAGCGCCGCGAGCCGTTGGCCTGCCGAGGACCCGTTCCTTGAGGTCATCCCGGTGCCGGTGCGCAACCTGCTGGAGGGTGACACCACGGTATTGGCCAGGCTGCAGCAGAGCCGCCCCTGGATGGTGGTGGCGGATCAGCCCGATCAGCTGCCGGGCGGCTTGCGGAACAGCATCGCCTCCCAGGGCGTGCCGGTGGTGGACGCATCCGAGTTCTGGGAGCGCCGGCTCGGGCGGCTGGACATCGCATCCCTTCCCCCGGAGTGGCTCAAAAGCGCCCGCATCCATCATGAGACCCGAATCGAGTGCGCCCTGCGCCGGGTGCTGGACCTCGTGGTCGGGATCTCGCTTCTCCTGCTGACCCTTCCGCTCATCCTGATCACCGCCGTCGCGATCAAGCTCGAGACTCCCGGGCCCATCCTCTACCGGCAGGAGCGTGTTGGTCTGAATGGCCGCCGCTTCACCCTGTTCAAGCTGCGCAGCATGGTCGCCGACGCCGAGGCGGGAGGCGCCCCACGCTGGGCGACCAAGGGCGATTCGCGCGTGACGCGGGTCGGGCGGATCATCCGGCTCTGCCGCATCGATGAGCTGCCGCAGATCCTTAACGTGCTGCGCGGTGACATGGCCCTGGTCGGTCCGCGCCCGGAGCGCCCGGCATTCGTGGCACAGCTCGAGCAGGTCATCCCGCATTATGCCGAGCGCGCCATGGTCAAGCCGGGCGTCACCGGCTGGGCACAGGTGAACTTCCCCTATGGCAGCTCGGTCGAGGACGCGCGCGAGAAGCTTGCCTATGACCTATATTATGTGAAGCGCCGTTCCCTGTTCCTCGACCTGCTCATTGTGGTCGCCACCGTTCGCGTCGTCCTCTTCCAGGAGGGGTCGCGATGAGCGCCGCCCGCCGCTTCGGTGCTGAGCTGCAGCACTCATGAACGGCGCAGGCGCCTTCTGGCCGCACGCCGTCTGTGCGGCCGCCTGCCTGGCCTGGACCCTGTTGCTGCTCCGCAAGGGGCGGGCCGGGGTTTCCACCCTGGCTTGCGCCGTCACGGCCTGCTGGGCCGCCAGTGTGGCGATCTGGCCCGACACGCTCCTGAGTGGCGTGATGGAAGCCGTGCGCGTCGGCGCCTGGGCAGCGGTGCTGCTCTCCCTGTGCCGGCGCCTTCCGGGCGCGGCGCGCCTGGCACGTGGCCTGGGAGCCGCTGCGGCAGCCCTGACCGTCCTCTCCGTCATCGCGGTGCTGCCATCGCTGGCGCCACAGATGGAATTCGTCGCAGCACCGCTGCGCGTCGCCCTCGCCCTCTCGGTCGTGCTCCTGGCGGAGAACCTGTGGCGCAACGCTGACGAATCCGCGCGCTGGCACGTGAACCTGCCGGCGATCGCGCTCGGCGGCCTCGCGATTTTCGAGGTGGTGCTCTACGCGGGCGCAGCGCTGTCAGGGAGTCTTTCTCCCGCCCTGCTGGACGCGCGTGCGGGCCTGACTGGACTTGCCCTGGCACTGCTTCCGCTCGCGGCGGCGCGCAACCGGCGCTGGCGCACGGACTCTCCGGTTTCGCGCGAGGTCGTCTTCCACGGCGCGACCCTGATCGTGTCGGGTGGCTTCCTGCTCGGGGTCGGCGCCCTCGGCGGTACGCTCCGCAAGCTCGGCCTGGCCTGGGGAGAAGCCGCCGAGGCGGGGCTCCTGGCCACCGCCCTCATGGGGCTGGTGGTGGCGCTCAGCACCCGTTCCGTCCGCTCGCGGCTGCGCCGCCTTGTCGTCGACCACTTCTTCGCGGACCGCTACGACTATCGCAGGGAGTGGCTGCGCTGCGTGGCGGTGCTTTCCGCGCCCGGCGTTGACCCCACGGTCCGCGCGGTGCGGGCCATCGCCGACGCCGTGGATTCGCCCGCGGGCCTGCTTCTGCTCCGGCGGGCCGATGAGCCCGGGCCCACCGTCGCGCCGCTGGAATGGGCCGGTTCCTGGAACCTGGGAAGCCAGCCGATCACGACCTTCAATGGCGACCTTCTCCTGGCGGCGCTCGGCGACCCTGGCCGTGTTCTGGAGATCGGCGAAGGAGCGGCTGACGAGCAGGCCGCGCGGGAGCTGCGTGCCGCCTGCGGCCCGCTCGCGCTCGCTGTGCCGCTTCTGCACGGGGAGCATGGCCTCCTCGGCGTCGTCATGCTGGCCCCCTCGCGTGCCCCCTTCCCTCTCGACGAAGAGGTTCTGGATCTGCTGCGGACTCTCGGGCGGGAAGTGGCGATGTTCCTCGCCGAGCGCCGCAGCGCCGAGCGCCTCGCCGACGGGGAGCGCCTGGCGGCCTATGCGCAGCGCTTCGCCTTCGTTTCCCACGACCTGAAGACGGCCTGCAGCGGGCTTGAGATGCTTCTTGCCAATGCGGAACACAATCTCCAGGACCCGGAGTTCCAGCAGGATCTGCTGCTGACCGCGCGCGCCTCGGCGTCGCGCATGAAGTCACTCCTCGCGCGGCTGCGGGACGAGGAGCGGCCGTCGATGGGCGCACGCACGGGGTCATCCGATCCCGTCGCGCTTCTCCGCCGGCTTGCGGCCTCGCGGCAAGGCAGGGTCGAGCTCCAGATCGAGACATCGCGCGATGCGCAGGCGGTGGTGGCGATGTCCACCGATGGCCTGGAATCCGCGGTCACGCATCTGCTCGACAACGCGCTGGAGGCCTCACCGCCGCAGGCGGCGGCCATCCTGCGCCTGGGGCGTGAACGGGGGCGCCTTGTGCTGGACATCGTGGACCGCGGCCCTGGCATGACGGACCGCTTCGTGCAGGAGGTCCTGTTCCGGCCGCTGAGCACCACCAAGCCCGGGGGTAGCGGAATCGGAGCCTGGCAGGCTCGCAACCTCGTTCGTGCTGCGGGCGGCGACCTGCTGGCCATCACCGCGCCCGGTGCGGGCACCACGATGCGCCTCGTCCTGCCCGAGGCGACGTCGGCCCCCGCCGCCGCGCATAACTTAGATTTTCCCGGGTCGGGATGCGCCCGGACGGAGGCAGTGAACGCATGAGCCGGCCCAAGCTTTTGGTTGTTGAGGACGACCCCGGCCTGGCCGCCCAGTATCGATGGGCCTTCCCGGATTTCCGCGTGCTCCTGGCGGGAGACCAGGCCAGCGCGGAGGCGATCGCCCGGCGCGAACAGCCGGCTGTTGTCCTGCTGGACCTCGGCCTTCCGCCTGATGCGGAAGGGGTGAGCGAAGGTTTCGCCACCCTGCAGGCGATCCGGCGCGAATGGCCGCGCGTACCGGTTGTGGTGGCCAGCGGGCAGGGCCAGCGCGAGAACGCGCTCCGCGCCATTGCCCTTGGCGCCGCCGACTTCCACGAGAAGCCGGTGGACATCGCCGTCCTGCGCACGGTCCTGGATCGCGCGCTGCGGCTGCATGACCTGGAGGAGGAGAACCTCCGCCTGGCGATGACGGCCCGTCCCTCCGCGATCCGGGGGATCATCACCGCGGACGAGGGAATGCTGAAGGTCTGCGCGACCATCGAGCGCCTCAGCTCCGTTTCCATCCCGGTTCTGCTTCTCGGCGAAAGCGGCACGGGCAAGGAGGCCCTCGCCCGCGCCCTGCATGAGATCGGCGGCCGCGCCAGCGGGCCCTTCGTGGCCATTAACTGCGCCGCCATCCCCGAATCGCTCATGGAGGGTGAGTTGTTCGGGCATGAGCGCGGCGCCTTCACCGGAGCCGTGCGGCAGGTGCCGGGCAAGTTCGAGAATGCCAATGGCGGCACCCTCTTCCTCGACGAGATCGGGGAGATGCCGGCCAGCCTCCAGGCCAAGATGCTCCGCTTCCTCCAGGACGGCGTGGTCGAGCGCGTTGGCGGGCGCACGCCCATCCGCGTGGATGCACGCATCGTCTCGGCGACGAACCAGCCGCTGGAGGAGCAGGCAGCGACCGGCCGGTTCCGCTCCGACCTTCTCTACCGCCTCAACGCGGTGACAGTCCGCATTCCCCCGCTGCGGGAGCGCGGGGATGACGTCGCGCTGCTGGCTCGCTGGTTCCTCGCCCACAATGCCAGGGCGTTCAACCGGCGCCTCCGCGGCTTCGATCCCTCGGCGCTCGCGGCGCTTTCCTCCCATCGCTGGCCCGGGAATGTGAGGGAGCTGGAGAACCGGGTCCGGCGCGCCGCGCTGATGGCGAATGGCGCCTTCGTGACCTCCGCGGATCTGGAACTGGCCGAGCCTGCGCCCGATCCGGAGATCAGCTTCGACATCCGGGCCGCAAGGCTCCGGGTCGAGCGGCAGATGGTGGAGCGCGCGCTGGCGCGCACCAATGGCAGCCTTTCCGCCGCGGCACGCCTGCTCGGGATCAGCCGCCCCACGCTGTACAGCCTGCTCGACACGCATGGCATCACCCCAAACCGGTCGGAGGACGGCACAGCCGCCGCCTCCTCCAGTTCCACGTGAGGACCATCATGGCCGCCCCCAGCCATCGTCTCTCCGCCACCCTCCTTCTCGGCGCCACGCTGCTCGCCGCGGCGCCCGCCCATGCCTCGCTGGAGCGCGCGCGCGCGGCCCAGGCGCGAGGCGAGCTGCGCACCGCGCAGATCGAACTTCGCAACGCGGTGCGCGCGGAGCCGAACTCGGCGACGCTGCGGGCCGCGCTGGCGCAGGCCAGCCTGGATGTGGGCGAGCCGGACGCGGCGGAGCGCGAGATCCGAGCCGCGATGGAGGCGGGTTACGACCGCGCGGAGGGAACGGCGCTGCTGCTGCGGACCTATGTGGCCCGCAACCGGTTCCGGGAACTTCTGAACGACTTCCCTGCGCCGGGCGAGGATGTGCCGGCCGCCCTGGCCGGTCGCATCATGGCCGCCCGCGCGATGGCGCAGATTTCGCTC
Source organism: Pararoseomonas baculiformis (assembly GCF_017813395.1). Lineage (GTDB taxonomy): Bacteria > Pseudomonadota > Alphaproteobacteria > Acetobacterales > Acetobacteraceae > Roseomonas > Roseomonas baculiformis. The sequence continues at coordinate 91,860 of NZ_JAGIZB010000008.1, forward strand.
AACCAGCGCGACGATGCCCGTCGCTCCGCGGCCGAGGCGGTGCGCCGCGCGCCGGATCTGGTGGATGCACGCCTTGCAGCCTCTGTCATAGAGCTGGCCGAAGGAGACAAGGCGGGTGCGGAGGCGGAAGTCGATCGCGCACTGGCGATTGATCCGGGCGCGGCCGAGGCCCTGCTCCGAAAGGCCGCGCTGCAATTCGGCCGCGGGGATGCGCGGGGCGCGGCCGAGACTGCGGGCCGGTTGGTAACGGCCAGCCCGGGGCACCTGACGGCGCGCCTGCAACGCGCGGAGGCCCTGATGGCGCTCGGCGAGGACGCCGCCGCCCGCGCCGACGTCGAGGCGGCACTCCGCACCTCGCCGGGCAGCCCGGGCGCGATCTACATGCGGGCGCTGCTGTCGGCGCGCGCGGAGAACTGGCGCGGCGCCGACGAGGACCTGCAGCGCCTGGGCGGCGCTCTGACCAACATCCCCGGCGCATTGCTGGTCCAGGCGCGGGTCAAGCGCGCGATGGGCCAGACCGTGCAGGCCGAGGATGCCGCCCGCCGCCATGTGGCCCGCTACCCCGAGGATGTGAATGGCGGCCTGCTGCTGGCCGTCATGGAGATGGAGGGGGGCCGGCCCGATGCCGCCGCAGGAACCCTGACGCGGCTCACCTCGCGGGGCGTGGCATCCGCGCCGGCCTTCGATCTGCTGGGCCGGGCACACACGGCCATGGGCCGGGGGCGCGAGGCGGTGCAAGCCTTCACGCGCGCATCGGAACTTGCCCCGGAGGATTCGGGCATCCTGTCCCGCCTGGCCGCCGCGCGGCTGAGGGTGGGTGACACGGCCGGCATGACGCAGGCGGCCCAGGAGGCCTCCCGCATCGCGCCGGACGCGCCGGGTGCGCGGCAGCTTCTCGCGCTCAGCGCGCTCGGGCATGGCGATCTCCGCGCGGCGGAGGAGGAACTCAGCAAGCTCACGCCGGAGTCCCGTGAGGGCGAACCGGCACGGGTCCTCCAGGGCATGGTCTACGCCCTGCGCCTGGATGCGCCGCGCGCCCGCGCGGCCTTCGAAGGCGCGCTCGCGGTGAACCCGGACTCGGTGGCGGCGCGGCTGGGCCTCGCGCGGCTCTCGGCGGCGGCGGGCGATAGCCAGGCGGCGGAGCGCCTCTGGGGCGAGGTACTGGCCCGTGCTCCCGACAATTCGGAGGCGCTGACGCGGCTGTCGGCCCTTGGTGCCCGGCGCGTCCCGGAAGCCGCCTCGGCGCGGGCCGTGCTCACCGCGGCACAGGCGGCTCATCCGGCCGAGCAGAGCATTGCACTCGCCCTTGCGAGTTCCCTCATCCGCAGCGGCGACCCGGCTGCTGCGGCGGCCGTGCTGGAATCCGCGCCGCTCCGCAGCGCAAGGCGTGGGCCCGGTGTTCCGATGCTGCTGGCCGAAGCGCGCGCGGCGGCTGGCCAATGGGCCGAGGCGGAGACGGCGAGCCGTGCGGCCCTGGCCGAGGATCCCACCTCGTCCCAGGCACGGCAACGGCTGGCAGCGGTGCTGGCCGAGCGCGGTGACATGCGCGGCGCGGAAGCCCTGCTCGAGGAAGGGCTCCGCAGCAGGCCGGCCGACCCAGTCCTTCTGGGCGCCATGGTGTCCCTCGCCTCACGGCGGGATGGAGTCCCGGCGGCCCTGTCTATGGCGGACCGGCTAGCGGACCGGCCGGGCACCCGCCCGGCCTCGAGCTTCCTGAAGGGGGACGTCCTGCTCGGCGCCGGGCGGTCCGAGGAGGCGGCGCGGGCCTATGCGGCCGCCTACGCCCGCGAACCCTCGCTGGCGCTGGCGCTGCGGCAGTCCCAGGCCTGGCGCGCGGCTAATCGGCTCGACCAGGCCACGGCCGCGCTGACGGCCTGGCTGGAGCGCGAACCGGCAAGCCCGCCCGCTCTCACGGCATTGGCTCAGCTGGACCTGGCGGCAGGCCGGACGGCAGAGGCTGAGCGCCGGCTGACGCTGGCCCTGGAGGGCGCGCCCGGCAACGTGGTCGCGCTCAACAACCTCGCCTGGCTCAAGCAGGGGCGTGGAGACAAGGATTCCCTGGCCCGTGCCACGGATCTGGCGGAGCTGGCCTACTACATGGCGCCGACGGCCGAGATCGCGGACACGCTGGGCTGGATCCGGGTCCGGACCGGCCGCGCCGCCGAGGCGGTGCCGCTGCTCCGGCAGGCCGTCTCCGCCTCCGCTGCGCGCGGGGCGCCGGATCCGTCCATGTCCTATCGCCTGGCCGTTGCGCTGCGTGAGACGGGCGCGCGGGAGGAGGCGCTGCGTGTGCTGCAGCCCGCGATCTCCGGCAACAGCGCCTTCAGCGAGCGGGCCGAAGCAGAGCGGCTCGCGCAGAGCCTGCGCGCGGGTGGCTGAGGGGCGCGCGAAGATGGGGGCCACCCTTCCGTCCCAAGCCCTGGCGGGATCGCCGCGGCTTCCCGCCGCGCCATGCGCGGTGTCGCCGCGCGCGATGGTGCTGCCGTTCCGGCGCCGTCTGCCGGGTGCCCAGGCGTCGTCCGGGGCAGTGCACGCATGACCCAGCTTGCCCCCCCGCTCAGCACTGAGGAACGCGGGATCCGCACCGCCCCTGCTTCCTCGCCCTTCGCCTCCGCGACCTCCGGCCCCTTCGCCCCGCCGGGGGAAACCGGCGACGCGCGGCGGCCGCTGCGGCTGCTCACACTCAGCACCCTCTTTCCGAACCCCGCGCAGCCCAATCACGGGGTGTTCGTCGAGAACCGGCTTCGGCACCTGCTCTCCAGCGGCGAGGCGGCGAGCACGGTGCTGGCCCCGGTGCCCTGGTTCCCTGGACGCACGCCCTCCCTGGCCGCCATCCCGGCCCTGGAGACCCGACATGGAATTGCGGTGATGCATCCCCGCTTCCCGGCGCCACCCGGCCTCGGGATGCTCACCAACCCCTACGCGATCTACCGCGTGGCGGCCGGCGCCATCACGGGCATGCTGCGCGACGGCTTCGCCTTCGATGCCATTGATGCGCACTATCTCTACCCGGACGGGGTAGCCGCGGTTTGGCTCGGCAAGCGGTTCGGCTTGCCCGTGGTCGTGACCGCCCGTGGTTCGGATGTCAGCCTTCTGCCGCGCCACCGCGTGCCGCGCCGCCTGATCGGCGATGCGATCCAGGGGGCCGCGGCGCTGATCGCCGTCTCCGCCGGGCTGCGCGACGGGCTCGTCGCGCTCGGTGCGCCGCCCTCGAAGGTGACGGTCCTCCGCAACGGGGTGGACCTCAACCTGTTCCGCCCGCCGGCGAACCGTCAGGCGCTGCGCGCATCACTCGGGCTGGGTGACAGCCCCCTGCTTCTTTCCGTTGGCCTGCTGATCGAGCGGAAGGGACATGACAAGGTCATCGCGGCCCTGCGCGATCTGCCCGGCCATCATCTGCTGATCGTGGGCGAAGGACCGGAGCGCGCGGCCCTTACCGCCCTGGCTGCGCGGCTCGGCGTGGCCGACCGCGTGCGTTTCGAGGGCGCGGTCTCGCACGCGCTGCTACCCCGTGCCTACGGCGCCGCCGACGCGATGGTGCTCGCCTCAAGCCGCGAGGGCTGGGCGAATGTGCTGCTGGAATCCATGGCCTGCGGCACGCCGGTTGTTGCCAGCCCCGCCTGGGGTTCGCGAGAGGCGGTGGCGGCTCCGGAAGCAGGGCTGGTCCTGGACGAGGCGACACCCTCGGCCATCGCGGCGGGCGTGAGGCGCCTGCTGTCCAACCCGCCCGACCGGGCCGCCACGCGCCACTACGCCGAGCGCTTCGGTTGGGAGGAGACGACGGCCGGGCAGCTCGCGCTCTTCCGCCGTGTGCTGGGAAATCGCGCATGACCGGGATAACCCGCCGGAACATGGGCCTGGCCGGGGCCGGTCTGCTCATGGCCTTCCAGCCAGGGTGCGCCTCCGCGCAGCGGCGCCCGGCGGCCCCGGCCACATCGGTCAGGGCGCCGGCCAATGTGGTGTTGCCGCGCCCCCTCCCCTGCGCCAACCGGCCCGGCGACATCACCGGCTTCCTCCTGGAAGGGGCCGGTTCGCCGGCCGGGACCGTTGCCGTGATCGGGCAGGCTTTCCGACCCGGGGATATGCCGCGCAGTGCGACACTCGGCGCCAGGATGGGCAACGGAACGCGCGTGCCCGCACAGCTCGACGTGACCACGCGCCACCCGGACGGCTCCGCGCGGTTCGGCCTCGTCTCCCTCGCTCTGCCCGCCCTTGCCGCGGGTCAGGCAGCCGGGGTGGTGCTGACGCGTGATGGCGCGCCCATGCAGCCTCTCCGGGCGGACGCTGCCCTCGCCGGCCGCTCAGCCGTCCTCACCCTCACGCCTGGCGCGGGCGGCTCGCCCTGGTCGATCGACCTGCTCGCGCGGCTGCGCGACCAGCAGGCTGGGGGACGACGGCCCTGGCAGGCCGGGCCGCTCGCGCTGCAATGGCGTGTGGCCCTTCCGGTGCCGGAGGCGGTGGTAGGCGCCGCGTCGCTACGCGTGGTCGCCGATGTGTCCGTGCGGGCCGATGGCACGCTCTGGGTCGATGCCTGGCTTCGCAACGACACGGCCATGCGCCCGGGCGGAGGAAGCGCGCACTACGCCGTTCGCCTCGTGATCGACGGGCGGGAGGCGCTGCGGGCCGGGCCGCTGCAACACGGGCAGTACCAGGCCTGGGGCAGGCTGGTCGGCGGGGCCGCCGGAGCAAGGCCAGCACCCGCCATGCCTATCCTGCGGCCGGATGTTCCCTACCTCGCCGATGCAGCCGCCATTCCGCGCTACGACCAGTCCACCGGTGCCGAGGCCGCGCTGCTGGCCCGGCTGGCGCAGGAGCGCGAGGCGCCGGAATGGTCTGAGCCGCTCGCGGCGCGCGGCATCACCCGCGACATGCGTACGACCGGCGGGCGCTTCGACCTCGGGCCCGTGACGGGCTGGCAGGCAAGCTGGCTGGTGAGCGGCGACCCGCGCGCGGGCGCCTTCGTTCTCGACCAGGCGGAGGCCGCGGGCGCCGTTCCCTGGCATTACTGGGATCCGGCAGGTGGCGCGGATGGCTCGGGCGGATGGCTGGATGCGCAGCGCTGGCCGCGGCTCTGGTCGGACGTCCGTGGCGGCCGCCCGCCCTATACGCTCGCCCAGCCAGTACCGCGCGACATCGGCTGGATTGAGGACGCGGCTCACCAGCCCTCCCTCTCCTATGTGCCCTACCTCCTCACCGGGCGCCGGGCCTTCCTGGACAATCTGCAGGCCCAGGCCGCCTGGAACGTCACCTCCAACTGGCCGGCCAACCGCTACGACCGGCGATGGAGCGGCCGGATCGTCGGCCTGAACCTGATGCACAACAGGCAGGTCCGCAGCGCCGCCTGGGGAATCCGCACGGTGGACGAGGCCGCCTGGATCAGCCCCGACGACGACCCCATGGCGCCTTATCTGCGGGAGATCACCACGGCGAACTGGGCCTGGATGCGCGAGCAGATTCCGGCACTCACCGAGTTGCAGGGCGAGGTGCATGGCTGGTGGCCGCCCTCCGGCTACGGCCGGCGGGGTGACGCTTCCCCCTGGCAGCAGGACTACCTCGTCGCGGCCGCCGCCGCGGCCGCCAGGCGCGGCAATGACGACGCGCGTGCCATGCTGGCATGGATGGCAAACTTCGTCGTCGGCCGTTTCACGGCCGGCGATCGCGGCTTCGCGCCGCATGACGGCGTCGCCTATACCCTGGCCTTGGTTCCCCTCAGTGAGCGGAACCCCCGGCCCTACAGGAGCTGGGCCGAAATCGGCGAGCAGACGCGCGCGCGCGGCCTGTCCAACGGAGATGGCTGGGCGACCAGCGGAGGCGAGTACGGGCGCCTTGCCCTGCAGTCCCTGGCGCAGCTGAGCGACGCGCTCGACCACGCCCAGGCGCGACGCGCTTTCATGTGGCTGGATACGGCAGGCGCGCCCTTCACCGACACGCAGTCGCACGCCCGCATTCCGACCCTGAACATCGTGCCGCGTGACTTCGCGCGCGTGTCGGCCCGCGCGCCGCGATGTTCGGCGGGCGGAGGCTGAGCCGTGGCCGGATCAGCCCCGAATTCAGATCGCCTGGCCCAGCAGCGCTCTTTCGAACGCCTGCGCAGCCGCATCCGGCCGCAGGGAGGGCGGTACCCGCTTCTTGATCGCCTGCCCTACCGCCATCGTCGTTCGCAGACGCTATGTAGCTGGCCCAGTGCCCGGCGCGTTCCCGCGCGCGATTCCATGCCGTCGGAGGGTTGATACATATGGCCGTTTTCCTCGTCACGGGCGGATGCGGGTTCATCGGTTCGCATCTCTGCGCCGCGCTCCGTGCACAGGGGCATGCCGTGAAGGTGCTCGACGATCTCTCGACCGGATTCGAGGAAAACCTGGCGCCCGGCGCCGAGCTGATCTGCGGCGACGTCGCGGATCCGGAGACGGTCCGGCGCGCGATGGAGGGAGTGGACGCCTGCTTCCATCTGGCGGCCATCGCCTCGGTCCAGCGCGGGACCGAGGATTGGCTCGGCACGCATCGCGCGAACCTGACCGGCACGATCGTGGTGCTGGACGCCGCCCGCTCGCGCCGGGTTCCGGTCGTCTATGCCTCATCCGCCGCCGTCTATGGGCAGCCCACCGCATTGCCGATCACGGAGGACGCGCCCACCCGGCCCCTTTCGGCCTATGGCGCGGACAAGCTGGGCTGCGAGCTGCATGCGCGCGCGGCCGGCGAGGTGCACGGGGTGCCGACCTTCGGGCTGCGCTTCTTCAATGTCTTCGGCCCGCGGCAGGACCCCCGCTCCCCCTATACGGGCGTGATCTCGATCTTCTGCGACAGGCTGGACCGGGGTGAGACCGTGACCATCTACGGCGACGGGCAGCAGACCCGGGACTTCGTGCCGGTTCGCCATGTCGTCTCGGCGCTGCTCGCGGCCGCGGACGCCGCATCGGTGGAGGCGCCGGTCGCCAATGTCTGCACCGGCCGCCCGACATCGGTTCTGGAACTGGCCGAATGCGTCGCGAAGGCCGCGGGGGTGAGTGCCCGCGTGGTCCATGGGCCAGCGCGGCCCGGGGAAATCCGGCACTCGGTCGGGTCCGCCGAGCGGGCGAACGCGCTTTTGGGACTTGGCGCAACCCCGGAGCTCCTCGACGGCTTGGCCGAGGTCATTGCCTGGATGCGCTCACGCCAGCCGCAGTCCCTGGTCAGCGCAGAAGCCCGATGATGGCCACCCAGAACAGGACGGAAAGCCCAAGGATCACAAGGGCCGCGGCAGGCCAGGGGAGCCTGCGCAGGCGTTTCCGCGCGACCGGCGCGCTGAGCGCCTCCTGCCGCACCGCGTCCTCCGTGCTCCTCAACTGTTCTCCGACCCGCATCGGTCCAATCCGGATGTCCATCGAGTCCCTAGGGTTTCCGCAGCAGGACCGTGCCCACTACACCCTTCCGTGTAAACACCAATTAAGTCTGCCGGTTTATCCACAGGCTCCCCGGTCGCAGGTCCGTGAGAAGGAGGCGTTCTGATGTGCGGGATCGTCGGTATCTTCCACCCGGACCGTCCGGTCGTTCCTGACGGCGCGACGGTGTGGTCCATGGCGGAGGCAATCCGCCATCGGGGCCCCGATGGCGGGGGCACGCATCTGGAGCCGCATCTCGGGCTCGGGCATCGCCGGCTCGCCGTCGTGGACCTGGCAGCCGGCAAACAGCCCATGAGCGTGGCCAACCGCATGGTTGTCACGGTCTTCAACGGCGAGATCTACAACCACCATGCCCTGCGCCGCGAACTTGAGGGCCAGGGCTACAGCTTCGACACCCATTCGGACACAGAGGTGATCCTGAACGGCTGGTGCGCCTGGGGCCCCGGTGTGCTGGACCGGCTGGTCGGCATGTTCGCCTTCGCCCTTTGGGACCGCCGGAGCGGCGAGCTGCTGCTCGCGCGGGATCGCCTTGGCGAAAAGCCGCTGCATTACGCAGAGCTGCCGGACGGTTCCCTGGCCTTCGCCTCCGAAGCCCGTGCGCTGCATGTCCTGCCGCAGGTATCCCGCCGCCTCGACCCGCAGGCGATCGAGGACTACCTCGCCCTCGGCTACGTGCCGGACCCGGCCACCATCTTCGCCGGGATCCGGCGGCTGCCGGCGGCGCACTACATGCTCCTGTGCCGGGGCAAGAAAACGCGGCTCGTCCCGCAGCGCTACTGGAGCCCGCCGACCCAGGTGGGTTCCTTCGGGCCGGATGCCGGGGACCGGCTGCTGGCCTGCCTCGACCAGGCGGTTCGCGGGCAGATGATGGCGGATGTGCCGCTCGGCGCCTTCCTGTCCGGCGGCGTGGATTCCGGCGCCGTGGTGGCGCTGGCCGCCCGCGCCCGGGCCGCGCAGTCCGGTGCCCCGCTCGAGAGCTTCACCATCGGGTTCGAGGGCGAAGCCGACGAACGCGAGGCGGCGGCTCGCGTGGCGGAGCTCTGCCACGCCCAGCACCGCACCGAGGTGGTGCAGGCCCGCTGGCTGGACGCGGCCCGCGAGGTTGCGCAGCATTTCGGGGAGCCCTTCGGCGACCACTCGGCCGTCCCCACCCTCGCCGTTTCCGCCCTGGCCCGGCGGCATGTGACCGTCGCGCTGTCGGGGGACGGTGGTGACGAGCTGCTGGGTGGCTACCGGCGGCACCGCTGGCATGCCTTGGCGGAAGCGGTGCGCAACAGCGTTCCGGCGCCGCTGCGCGGGCGCGTGCTCGGGGGCTTGGCCCGTCTGTATCCGAAGCTGGACCGGGCGCCGCGCTGGCTCCGGGCCAAGAACACGCTGACCGAGATCTCGCTGGACAGCGCGGTGGGTTACTACCGCACGGTCTGCAAGCTGCATGCGGAGCGCCGCCATGCGCTCCTCGCCGCACCGCTCCGCGCCGCGCTGGACGGTTATGATCCCTCTGACCGTTTCGTCGCGCTGATGCAGGAGTGCGATCAGGACGACCCGCTGCTCGCCGCCGGCTATGTGGACCTGCAGACCTACCTGCCCGGCGATATCCTGGTGAAGACCGACCGGGCCAGCATGGTCCACTCGCTCGAGCTACGGGCGCCGATGCTCGACCACCGCTTCGTCGAGATGGCGCTTGCCTTGCCGGCCCGGATGAAGCTGCACCGCGGCCAGGGCAAGCACGTCCTGCGGGAAATGGTGGCTCCGATGCTGCCGCCCCGGCATCTTGCGGCACCCAAGCGCGGCTTCGCCGCCGGGATCTCCGCTCCGCTCCGGGCAAGCGCCGCCGAGGTGCGGGCACGGCTGACGGGCTCGGCGATGCTGGATAGCGGGCTGTTCGACGGAGCAGCGCTCGCTCGGCTCGCCGACGAGCACGGTTCGGGCCGGGCCGATCACTCCCAGGCCCTGTGGCAGCTTCTCGTGCTCGAGGGCTTCCTGCTGGAGGAGTCCGGCCACGTGGCCTCCGAGCGCCCCCCCGTGCCGGAGCCGGCCTGACGCATGTCCGCTACGACAACTCTCGGCACGGCCCCCGGGCCGGAGGGAGCCAGGCCGGCTGAACCGGGCCTCGGGCGCAAGATCGCGTCCGGCGCGGCCGCCATGGTGCTGGCGCGCCTCGTTGCCCGCTGCATCAGCGTGGTCAGCACCCTGATCCTTGTCCGCCTGCTGCTGCCGGAGGACTTCGGCGTCGTGGCGCTGGCGGCGGTCGCCTTCGTGGTCGTGGACACCATGACCGCAACCGGTTTCGGGGTGGTGCTGGTTCGTCGGGCTGCGGTGGATCGCGACCTCTATGATACCGCCTGGACGATGAACCTGATCCGCTGCGTCCTGCTCGGCGGCATCGTGGCCGCCACGGCGGATCTACAGGCCTCCCTGCTGGGCGATGCGCGCATCGCGCCCGTTCTCCTCGTCGTGGCCCTGACCGTGACGCTCGACGGGCTGGTCAGCATCGGCATGACCCGCCTCCAGCGCGAGATGCGCTTCGACCTGATCCTCCGTTACCAGATCACGTCGAAGCTCCTCTCTTTTGCGCTGACGATCCTGCTCGCGGTGATCCTGCAGAGCTACTGGTGCCTCGTTCTCGGGAATCTCATCGCCAAGCTGATCCTGATCCCGTTCTCCTACTATCTGGCACCCCACCGCCCCCGCTTTGCATTGGTCCATTGGCGGGAACTGCTCAATTTCTCGAAGTGGATGTTCGTCATCAACATCTGCAGCGCCGCCGACGGGCAAGGTCCCAACCTCGTGCTCGGGCGGGCAATCGGGGTCGAAGCGGTCGGATTCTACAACATTGCCTACCAGATCGCGGCGGTGCCGGTCACGGAGCTGGCGGCACCAGTCCGGACCCCGATCTACGCCGGCTATGCGCAGGTCCTGCATGACCGTGCGGCGTTGCGGCAGCAATTTCTCGATGGCTTCAGCCTGCTCTGCGCCGTTCTTGTCCCGCTTTCGGTCGGTATCGCGCTTGTCGCACCGGAGATCGAGCAGCTGGCGCTGGGGCCTGTGTGGCGCGGGGCAGATGTGCTGATCGCGCTCTGTGCCATGTATGCCCTCGTGGACAGCATGGCGCATTTCACCTTCAACGTTTTCCTCGTGCTTGACCGCCAGCGCTCCTTCGCCGCGGTCTTCGTGGCCCTCGTCATCCTGCGCGTGCCGGCGATCATCGCCGCGGCCCTGCTCGCCGGAACAGCCGGCGTGCTGGCCACGATGCTGGCAACGGGGTTGCTGAACGCGCTGATCTGGCACCTGCAGACCGGGCGGATGCTGGGGCATGGCCTCAGCGACGTGGGCGCCCGCGCCTGGCGCAGCTTCGCCGCTGCCGTGGCAATGACCTGCGCCGTCCTCCTGGTGCGCCAGGCATGGCCGCAGGGAAGCGAGACTTCCGGTGACGCCGTCCTCCACCTTTCCGTGGTGGTGGCGGTGGGTGCGGCCGTTCACCTCTCGACACAGCTGGGGCTCTGGCGCCTTGCCGGAAGCCCTGCCGGGCCGGAGCGCACACTCATCGACTTCGCGGCCGCCTCCTTCCGGCGGCTGAGAAGGGCGAGAGCATGAGCTCCGCCCTGAAGGACCGGACGAAGCTGCCGCCCAGCCTTCGCGATGCACGACGGCAGACCTTGCCGTGCCGCCGGCCATACCGGCACGGAAGGCGGGCTTCGCTGCGAGTTTTTCCTATGTCGGGAGAAGATGATCCAGGCGTGATCGACATGAGGCCAGCATGGCCCTTGCCATTCGCGCCCTCATCAACCGACCCTACCAGAGACTGTTTCGGGTGGTGCGCACCGGCGCGATCACCCCGACGGACCTTTTTTTGCGGTCGCAACGCGACACGATGACGAACAGGGAGATCGCCTGATGCTGTACCGTACCCGCCGCGCCGTGGCCTATTGGCGGTTCGACCGAGCGATCGAGGGCATCTACCGCACCCCGCCGCTCGAAGTGGTGGATGCGCCCTGGACCATCGTGAGCATGGTTTCGCCCAGGCACGTGCCGATGTACCTGCTGAGCATCAAGGCGTTTTATCGCCGCGTCGGCCGCGGGAAGGTGGTGGCGATCGTGGACCGCGACACGCCCGCAAGCGTCCTGCAGACGCTGCGCGACCATGTCAGGGGGATCGAGTTCCAGATCCTGGAGGACATCGACGTCGGGCCCTGCCAGCGTGGCGGAACCTGGGAGCGGATTCTCTGGATCCTCGACCGCGCGCGCCATGAATACGTCGTGCAACTCGACTGCGACGTGCTGGCCGTCGCTCCCGACATCAACGAGGTGGTCAACTGCCTTGAGAACGGCACCGCCTTCACGATGGCGGATGGGCACCAGATCGTCTCCATGGCAGAGGCGGCCGCCTTCGCACATGAGCTGGAGGGCGACTATATTGGCGAGGTCTCCGAGCGGCTCTTCGGTCTCTATCCTGGCCATGAGCAGCTTCGCTACGTGCGAGGCTCCTCCGGCCTGGCGGGCTTTGCGCCTGGTGGATTCCCGCGGGAGGAGTTGCACCGCTTCCATGTGGAAATGGAGAAGCAGGTCGGTGCGGCGCGGTGGCGCGAATGGGGCACGGAGCAGTGCGCCTCGAACTTCGCCGTTGCGAACACGCCGGGCGCCATCGTGCTGCCCTATCCCGCCTATGCCAGCTTCCATCCCAATGGCCCGCGGGCGGAAACCAAGTGCTTCCACTTCATCGGCAGCTACCGCTTCGACGACGACTTCTTCTCCAAGCGCGGACGCGAGGAGATCGAGGCGCTGAACGCCGCCAGGGCGCCAGCTAACGCCGCGTAAGGTGCGGAACAGCCTGGTCTGATCTGGTGCTGGCTAGAAGGACGCCGGAAGGATGAGAACCGGGTGGAGTTCGCCTCGTCAGGCGTGAAGCATGGCGAGGCGGCGGATGTTGGCCAGCCAGGCGCGGCCTCCCATCGTCATCATGGGAGGCTGCGTGTATGGCGCAGCCACTTGGCGCGGCGGCGTCTGAGGGTCCGGGCGGCATAGGGGTCCGGGGGGGCTCCCGCTGCCTTAGACCACAGTCGGAGCGGGCGCCGAAGGTTGCCGGGAAGGCCTTAGCAGCAGGCTGGACAGTGCCTCAGGAACCTTGGCTTCGGCAGCCGCGTCAGCGAAGGTCGGGGCCCTTTTCGGAGGCCAAACCTCTTGTCGCCGAAAAGGCAGCATACGGCGCAATTGCCCATATTTCAGCCATAGGGCGAACACATCGCTCTGCTATCACGCGGCCGTGACCATCGTTGCTCACGGAGCCCGAGCTTTGTCGGTTGTTATCCCTTTCCGCCGCCGTCCTGCGCCTGCGCTGACGCTCGCCGACGTGGAAACGCTGGGTGCCGCGATCAGCCGCTATGCCCTGGCAGGCGTCGCAGGGTCGCTCCCCGGTCTTCCGGAGATGGATACCTGCCGGGCCGCGGCCATGCAAAGCGAGGCCATCGAGCAGACCGAGGAAGCCATTCGCGCCATCGACGCGCGACTGGGCCTTGGAACCGGAGAGACACTGGTCCGGCTCATCCGGTCCAGGCTGGCGGCGAAACTTACAGCCGATGAGGCGCGGGCAACGGAATGGGACGCAGTGGACGCTGCCGCCCGCCGCAGGTAGCGCTCGCAGCCACACGGACGAAGCCTGGCGGCCAGGGCCGCCCTCCAGCTTGTCTGAACAGGCCTGAGGAAGCTTGCCCAGACGGTATCCCGGCGCAAAACCAAGTGTGGGCAATCTTTAGGTCGGGGAAGGCATGGTGGGCGCACTAGGGCTCGAACCTAGGACCCGCTGATTAAGAGTCAGCTGCTCTACCAACTGAGCTATGCGCCCATGCCATTTGGCAACTTCGGGACCGGCGAACCAGATGCCGTCTCGGTGAGGCGGCTTCTACCCGATCCAGCGGCGGGGTCAACCCCTCTTGTCCATCATTCCCGCGCGGCAGCGAATTCCGCATCCCGGTGCACATAGGCACTGCCCAGCAGGCCGAAGCCCATCATCACCGTCAGCATGGCGGAGCCGCCATGGCTGATCAGCGGAAGCGGCACGCCACCAACTGGGATGCTCCCGGTCACCATGGCCACATTCACGAAGACATAGAGAAAGAAGTTCATCCCCAACCCCAGCGCCAGCAGACGCCCGAACTGGTGCCGGCAGCGCAGGGCGGTGAGCATGGCGAAGATGATCACCAGGGCCAGCAGCCCCAGGGTCCCCAGGGCGCCCACCAACCCGAATTCCTCGGCGATCATCGTGAAAATGAAGTCGGTCTGCTTTTCCGGAAGGAAGTTCAGATGCCCCTGGGTGCCCTGCAGGAAGCCCTTCCCCCACATCCCCCCCGATCCCAGCGCGATCTTGGATTGGATGATATTGTACCCCGCCCCCAGCGGATCGCTTTCGGGATCGAGGAAGGTAGTGATCCGTGCTCGCTGATAGTCGTGCAGCCGCTCATAGGCGATGGGCGCGCCGAAGCCCACGCCCGCCGCCCCGATCGCGAATTTCCACCACCGCACCCCGGCCGCCCAGAACATGGTCGCCCCGATCATGCCGGTGATCAGCGCGGTGCCGAGGTTGGGCTGCTTCAGGATGAGCGCGACCGGCACCAGGATGGCCAGGGCCGGTGGGATGAGGAAAAGCGGATTGCCCACCCGCTCCCAGCTGGCACGGTGGAACCAGGCCGCCAGGCCGAGGACCAGCATGATCTTCATCAACTCGGAAGGCTGGAGCTGGACGGGGCCGATATCGATCCAGCGCTGCGCGCCCTTGCCGATATTGCCATGCACCAGCACGAGCACCAGCAGCGCCACACCCAGCCCGTAGCCCAGCCAGGCGAACCGCGCGATCACCCGGATGTCCACCAGCGAGAGCGACAGCATGATCACCAGCCCGAAGCCGAAGCGCAGCGCATGCTTGCTGGCATAGGCGTCAGGGGTCCCGCCCCCGGCCGAGTACAGGGCGACATAGCCGACCGCGGCCACGCCGCAGAGCATCAGCACAAAGAGCCACGGGATCTGCCAGAGCTTTTCCAGGATCCCGAAGCTGTGCTGCCGCATGAGCAGCCGGCGCTCATAGGTGGCGGGTTCGCGAAGCATCATGGGCGTTGGTTCCCCCCGGGAGGAGGCGCGGCATCGGCCACCCGGGCAGGCGGCGCTGAGACGGGCTGTCGGAAGCGATTGATCGTATCGATCATGATGTCCCTCCCGATCGGGGCGGCCGCGCCCGAACCGCTGGTCCCATGCTCGACGATGACCATCACTGCGAATTGCGGGTTTTCATAAGGGGCAAAGCACACGAAGAGCGCATGGGGCCGCCATTCACGCGGCATGGATTCCACGCGGAAACCCCGCTCGCGCTGCTCGCGGCTCACGCGCCGGACCTGGGTCGTGCCGGTCTTGCCGGCAAGCTGCCCCAGCCCGCCCGGCAGCCGGGCGCCGCGCGCCGTGCCCCCCTCCTCATTCACCACCGCCCACATCGCCTCCCGCACCAGGCGCAGGTCGCGCTCCGGGATGCCCAGGGAGGGCCAGTCTTCGGGACGCACCCCCTTCACGGGCCGGCCGCCGACGGAGCGGGTGAGATGCGGCTGCACCGCCCGCCCCGTCGCCAGCCGTGCCGTCATGGTCGCGAGCGAGAGAGGGGTGAGCTGGTAGAAGCCCTGGCCGATCCCGTGCACCACCGTGTCACCCAGGTTCCAGGGCTTGCCCTGGGATGTCCGCCAGTCCCTCGTCGGCATCAGGCCGCGACGCGTGCCGGGCAGCTCGATTTCCAGGTCCACGCCCATGCCGAAGCGCCGGCCCATCGCCGCGATCCGATCGATCCCGATCCGCTTCGCCATCTCATAGAAGTAGACGTCGCAGGAGTATTTGATGGCGCCCCGCATATCGAGGCTGCCATGGCCGTAGCGGGAATGGCAGTGGAAGCGCGTGTCGCCCAGGTCGTAATGCCCGGGGCAGAACACCCGCTCCCCGGGGGTGCAGACCTTCGCTTCCAGCGCCGCGAGGGCCACCACCATCTTGAAGGTGGAGCCCGGCGCATAAAGCCCGTTGGTCGTCTTGTTGATCAGGGGAGTCTGGCGATTTCGGGTCCAGCTTCGCCACTGCGCCGATGAGACGCCGGAGTTGAAGATGTTGGGATCGAAGGAGGGCTGGGTGGCCATGGCCAGCACCTCACCGGTCCGGGCATCCAGCACCACGGCGCTGGTGCCTTCCTCGCAGCGGGCGCGCACGGCGCGCTGAAGCTCGGAATCCACGCTGATCTGCACGTCCTGGCCCGGCTGGCCCTCGCGCCGGTCGAGTTCGCGGATCACGCGGCCCACCGCGTTCACCTCCAGGCGGATCGATCCCGCACGGCCGCGCAGGGCCTTGTCGTGGAAGCGCTCGATCCCGGCCCGGCCAACCCGGATCCCGGGTAGCTCCAGCAACGGGTCCTCCCCGATATCGGCCTCCGCCGGCGGCGCGACATAGCCGACGACATGGGCCAGGTGCTCCTTCTCCGGGTATTCCCGGGTGGTGCCCACATCCACCGAGATGCCCGGCAGGTCCGGGGCGTTCATCTCGATACGGGCCATCTCCTCCCAGGTGAGGAATTCGCGCACGGTCACCGGGATGAAGCGGCGTCGGCGGCGCACCTCCCGCTCGATCCGGGCGCGCTCCGTCTCCGTCAGCGGCACGATCCGGTGGAAGGTGTCGAGCACCGCCGGCACGTCCCGCGCATCCTCGGCCACGATCAGGGCCCGCCAGTTCAGCTGGCTGCCGGCGATGACCTTGCCTTCCCGGTCCAGCACGCGCCCACGGGGCGGCGCCACCAGCCGGGCGGAGATGCGGTTCTCCTCCGCCAGTGTCGCGTAGCGCTCCCCCTCCTCCACCTGCAGCTTGTTCAGCCGCCAGCCCAGGAAGCCCAGCGCGCCGAGCTGTCCCGCGCCGAGCAGCAGCGCCCGGCGGGTAAAGACGCTGCGCCGCGCCTCCTCCTCCTTGCGTGCGGTGCTCATGCGCGTCCCCTCATGCCAGGGCCTCGGCCCGCTCCATCGCCCGATGCGCCCAGGACATCAGCCAGGCCAGGCCCGGATAGATCCCGATGCTGAGGCCGAGCTGCGCGATGGCAGGGGTGGTCGGCGGCACCTGCCAGCTCAGCAAGGCCTGGAGGACAAAGCCCAGCCCAACGGCCAAGCTGGCGAAGCCGCAATAGGAGAGCCATACCAGCAGGAAGGACTGCTTCGCCAGAACCCGGCGCAGCCGCAGCAGCGCCGCATGTACCAGCAGCAGGGTCAATACCCCGATGCCGAGGGGCGCGAAGCCCAGAAGATCCTGCAGCAGCCCGAGCCCGAATGCCGCGGGCGCGGGCATGGCGGCCGGCCGGAACAGGCTCCAGAAGAAGACAGCCGCCAGCGATACGGCAGGCACGAGGGAAGGCAGCCCCACCGGTGCGGCGGCAAGGATCATGGCCAGCACCGTCGTCGCGGTCGGCACGGCCGCGCGCGCCATGGCATCGAGCCGTGCCAGCAATCCGGGCGCCGAGGCAGGGCGTCCCTTCCGGGCCATCTGCCTCCCCGCCCCGGGATTCAACGCCGGGGGCGGACGGAGGGGTCCGGCCGCGTCACGGCCTCGGGCGGCAGGATGCCGGCCAGGCCGAACTCAAAGATCCGAAGCAGGTCCAGCCGGTCCAGCTGGGCAAAAAGCTCCACCTCCGGCCAGCCGGTCTCTCCCAGCCGCACCACCCCGACCGGCAGGCCCGCCGGGAAGGTGGCCGATTCCGCCGAGGTGACCACCCGGTCCCCCTCCCGCGGCTGCATGCCGGAGGGCCAGTGCTGCAGCCGGGGGCGCGCGCCATTGGTGCCCACCATCATCGCCCGCGCGCGGGAACCCTCCAGGACCACGGGGATTCGGCTGTTCATGTCGGTGACCAGCAGGATACGGGCCGACCGCGCACCCACCTCGGTCACGCGCCCGGCCAGCCCGCGCTCGTCCAGCGCCACCTGTCCCTTCTGCACCTGCAGGAATGGGCCAGTGGAGATGAGCACGGCCCGCGCATAGGTGCCGCCCGCATCCGCCACAACCCGCGCGGTGCGGAACTGGGGCGCCGGGTCGGGCACGAAGGAGAGTTGACGGCGGAGCAGCGCGTTCTCCGCCTCCAGCGCGAGCGCGGCGGCCTGCCAACGATGCAGCCGATCATTCTCCAGGCGCAGACGCGCCGCCTCCTCCTGCAGGTAGAACAAGGTCTGCGCCTCGGTCACGGCATGACGGACCGCGCCGATCGGCTCCGCGGCCACGGCGTAGAGGGGCGCGAGAAGATCGGCCAGCGCCATCCGCGTGCGCTCGACCAGCAGCGTGTCAGCCTTGCCGAGCAGCATGGTGCCGAAGCCGGCCGCGATCAGCACGGGCACGGAGAGCCGGGCCAGCGCCTGCCGGAGAGGGACGCTCAG
Organism: Pararoseomonas baculiformis; assembly: GCF_017813395.1. Classification (GTDB taxonomy): domain Bacteria; phylum Pseudomonadota; class Alphaproteobacteria; order Acetobacterales; family Acetobacteraceae; genus Roseomonas; species Roseomonas baculiformis. Next base: position 109,657 of record NZ_JAGIZB010000008.1, read on the forward strand.
ACGAATCATGCCGATCTCCCCTCCACCATCGGTTCCATCAACAGGCGCGCTTCATCCCGTGCGGGATGATCGCCATGCAAGCCTTTGATCGTGAAGATTACTCACAGAACCCAGGCAGCACGGGACTCGGCCCGTGCTGTCTCCCCCACCGGGGATCAATACATGGAAGACAGCACGTGGCGAAGCCGCTTCATCTCTTCCAACGCACGACCCGTGCCAAGGGCAACACAGGAAAGCGCTTCCTCCGCGACGCTCACGGGAAGCCCGGTCGCCTCGCGCAGCACATTGTCCAACCCATGCAGCAGCGCACCGCCCCCGGTCAGGACGATGCCCTTGTCCACGATATCGGCCGCCAGTTCCGGCGGGGTGTTCTCGAGCGCGACCTTCACCGCTTCCACGATCTGCGAGACCGGCTCGGCCAGGCTCTCGGAGATCTGGCGCTGGGAGACATAGACCTCCCGCGGAACCCCGTTCATCAGATCCCGCCCCTTCACCTCGGTCACGCGCCCCTCATCCCCATCCTCGGGCGGGGCGGCGGAGCCGACCTCCATCTTGATCCGCTCGGCCGTGCTCTCGCCGATCAGCAGATTAAACTGGCGTCGGATGTAGGAGATGATGGCCTCGTCCATCTTGTCCCCGCCCACCCGGACGGAGCGGGCATAGACGATGCCGCCGAGGGAGATCACGGCCACCTCCGTGGTGCCGCCGCCAATATCGACGATCATGGAGCCGGAGGGCTCCGTCACGGGCAGGCCGGCGCCGATGGCGGCCGCCATCGGCTCCTCGATCAGCAGCACCTTCCGGGCACCAGCCGATTCGGCGCTTTCCTGGATGGCCCGGCGCTCCACCGCCGTGGAGCCCGAAGGAACGCAGACAATGATCATCGGGGAGGCGAAGCTCCGCCGGTTATGCACCTTGCGGATGAAGTGCTTGATCATCTCCTCCGCCACCTCGAAATCGGCGATCACGCCGTCCCGCAGGGGGCGGATGGCGGCAATGTTCCCGGGCGTACGGCCGAGCATGAGCTTGGCTTCCTCGCCGACGGCCAGCACCTGCTTGCGGCCGCGGATATCCGCGATGGCCACCACAGACGGCTCGTTCAGGACGATGCCGCGGCCCTTCACATAGACCAGGGTATTCGCCGTGCCGAGGTCGATGGCCATGTCGGCGGAGAGGAAGCCGAACAGGCGGGAGAACATGCGCGTATGACCTCGGAAAGGGCGTGGAGCGGCCGGGACGCCCGGCCAGGGAGCGATGATGACGGGTGACTAGCCGCAAGGCTCGGGCCACTCAAGCCGGAAACGCGGCCCGTTGCGCAAGATGACACGCCCGCAACCGCCTGGGATGGATTGCGTTCCCTAGGCATCGTTCAACATTGCCAGGAACAACCCCATGCGGAAGACCAGCCTCGCCATCCTCGCCGTCGCCAGCCTTGGCCTCGGCGCCTGCGGCTACAGCACCGGTGACCGGGCGGTCTCCGGTGGCCTTCTCGGCGCCGGCGCCGGCGCGGGCGTCGCGGCTATCACCGGCGGCAATGCCGGCACCGGCGCCCTGATCGGCGGCGCGGCCGGCGCGGCCGGCGGTGCGCTGACCAGCGGCCGCGATGTCAACCTCGGCCGCCCCGCCTGGCGCTGAGCCGGCGGCCGCAGGGCCCGAAACGATGAAGGGCGCCCCCGGCAAGGGGGCGCCCTTCTCTTTTGCGGCTTACCCCGCCGGGTGTCCGGGCGGCCCCGCCATCCGCGGCCGCCCGCCACGTCCTACTCGGCCGGCACAGCCATTTCCGCCGGCGCCGTGCGCTGCCGCTTCACCAGCAGCTTGTTCAGCGCATGCACATAGGCCCGGGCGGAGGCGACGATCGTATCGGTATCCGCCCCCTGCCCGTCCACCAGCTTGCCCTGCTCCTCGAAGCGGACCGTCACCCGCGCCTGGGCATCGGTACCACCCGTGACGGACTGCACGGCATAGAGCTTCAGCGCGACATCATGTGCATAGGCTGCGCGGATCGCATTGAAGGTCGCGTCCACGGCACCGTCGCCGACCGCCATGCCCTCGACCTCCTCGCCGTCGATCTCCAGCTTCAGCGTGGCCATCGGGCGGGTGTTCAAACCGGAGGTGACGGTCAGCGCCGTGAGCTTCACCCGGTCATGCTGGCGGACCACCTCGTCGTCCACCAGGGCCACCACGTCCTCGTCGTAGACCACCTTCTTGCGGTCAGCGAGGTCCTTGAAGCGGCGGAAGGCATCGTTCAGCGCGTTGTCGCCCAGCTCGTAGCCCAGCGCCTTCAGCTTGTCGCGGAAGGCCGCGCGGCCGGAATGCTTGCCCAGAACCAGGGAGTTGGTGGTCCAGCCCACGCTTTCCGGCGTCATGATCTCGTAGGTGGAGGCGTCCTTCAGCACGCCGTCCTGGTGGATGCCAGACTCATGGGCAAAGGCATTGCGGCCAACGATCGCCTTGTTCGGCTGCACGTCGAAGCCGGTGATGGTGGCCAGCAGGCGAGAGGTGCGCAGGATATTCGGCGTGTGGATGCCGGTGGCCCGCTGGATGGCGTTGCCGCGCGTGCGCAGCGCCATCGCCACCTCCTCCAGGCTGGCATTGCCCGCGCGCTCGCCGATGCCGTTGATCGTGCACTCCACCTGCCGGGCGCCGGCCTGGATGGCGGCCAGGGTGTTGGCCACGGCCAGTCCCAGATCGTCATGGTTATGGGTGGAGAAGATCACGCCATCGGCGCCCGGCACACGCTCCCGCAGCATGGTGAAGATGCGGGTCATGTCCTCTGGCAGGGCATAGCCCACCGTGTCCGGAACATTGATGGTGGTCGCGCCGGCCTTGATCGCGGCTTCCACGCAGCGGCACAGGAAGTCCGGATCCGTGCGGCTGCCATCCTCGGCGGACCATTCGACGTCATCCGTGTGCTGGCGGGCCAGCGCCACGCTGCGCACCACGGCGGCCAGAACATCCTCGTTCGACATGCGCAGCTTCACGCGCATGTGCAGCTCCGAGGTGGAGATGAAGGTGTGGATGCGGCCGCGCGCCGCGGGCTTGATCGCCTCGGCGGCGCGGATGATGTCGGCATCGGCGGAGCGGGACAGGCCGCAGACCACCGGCCCGTCCTTGGCGAAGCGCTGGGAGATGGAGAGCACGCTTTCGAAATCGCCGGAGCTGGCGATGGGGAAGCCGGCCTCCAGCACATCCGCGCCCAGCTCCGCCAGGCTTTCCGCCATGCGCAGCTTCTCCTCCAGGTTCATGGAGAAGCCGGGCGACTGCTCGCCGTCCCGCAGCGTGGTGTCGAAGATGATGACGCGGTCGTCGGCGATCTTGCCGAAGCTGGGATGGTTCATGGCCATGGGAGCCGTCCTTCGTTGCCCGTTGCGGGGCTTGCCGTTTGCCGATGATCACAGGCGGGCGCGATGCCCGGGGAACCCCCTGAGCGATGCCGGCTGGTCAGCCGCGCGTCACGCCCAGGGGCGGCGAAGTCGAAGGAGAAGCGGAAGGAGAGCGATCGCCGGGCGCGCAAGGCCCACGGCCAGCGGGCCGGGCCTGGAAGGCGCGAAACGGGCGGGGTTCGCCTGCATGGCCGGGAAGCTACGTCCTGGATCGGATCGAGGCAAGCATGGAATGGTCTCGCGGGACCCCTCTCCGGGGCCCCGCGAACCGGGTCAGTTCTTCGTCTGGTCGACGAGCTGGTTCTTCTTGATCCAGGGCATCATGCCGCGGAGGCGCTCGCCCACCTGCTCGATCGGGTGCTCGGCCAGCTTCCGGCGGGTTGCCTTGAAGCTCGCCTGGTTCACCTTGTTCTCCAGCATCCAGTCGCGGGCGAACTTGCCGGTCTGGATGTCCTCCAGCACCTTCTTCATCTCCGCCTTCGTCTCGGGGGTGATGATGCGCGGCCCGGTGACATACTCGCCATACTCGGCGGTGTTGGAGATCGAGTAGTTCATGTTGGCGATGCCGCCCTCATAGATGAGGTCGACGATCAGCTTCACCTCGTGCAGGCACTCGAAATAGGCCATTTCCGGCGCGTAGCCGGCCTCGACCAGCGTCTCGAAGCCCGCCTTGATCAGCTCCACCAGGCCGCCGCAGAGCACGGCCTGCTCGCCGAACAGGTCGGTCTCGCACTCTTCCTTGAAGGTCGTCTCGATCACGCCCGAACGGCCGCCGCCGATGGCGGAAGCATAGGACAGCGCGATCTCCAGCGCGTTGCCCGAGGGGTTCTGGTGAACGGCCACGAGGCAGGGCACGCCGCCGCCCTTCTGGTACTCGCCGCGCACCGTGTGGCCGGGGCCCTTCGGCGCGATCATGAACACGTCGATGTCGGAACGCGGGTCGAGCAGGTTGAAATGCACGTTCAGGCCATGCGCGAAGGCAAGGGCCGCGCCCTCCTTCATGTTGGCGTGCAGGTGCTCGCGGTACAGGTCACCCTGGCCCTCGTCGGGCGTCAGCACCATCACCACATCGGCCCACTTAGCCGCGTCGGCGGGGGACATCACCTTGAAGCCGGCGGCCTCGGCCTTCTTCGCGGAGGCGCCGGGACGGAGGCCGATCACGACATCCTTCACGCCGGAATCGCGCATGTTCATGGCATGGGCATGGCCCTGGCTGCCGAAGCCGATGACCGCGACCTTCTTGGCCTTGATCAGGTTCACGTCCGCGTCGCGGTCATAGTAAACGCGCATCTGCACTCCCCCTTGGGTCGAAAACGCTGGTATCGGTCCGGGGCCGGGCGCTTCGCCGTCCGGCCCGGCTCTCAGGCGGCCAGGCTGCGCGGGCCGCGCGCGATGGCGACGGCACCCGTGCGGGACACCTCCGCCAGGCCGAGCGGCCGCATCAGCGCCACGAAGGCGTCGATCTTCTCGGCCGTGCCGGTCATCTCGAAGGTCGCGCTCTCATGGCTGGCATCCACCACGCGGGCGCGGAAGGCATCGCCCAGGCGCAGCGCCTCCATGCGGGCCTCGCCGCGGCCGACGACCTTGATCAGAGCCAGCTCCCGCGTCAGATGCGGCCCCTCCATGGAGAGGTCCGAAACCTTGTGAACCGGCACCAGCCGGTCGAGCTGCGCCTTGATCTGCTCGATGATCATGTCCGTCCCGGTGGTGACGACGGTGATGCGCGACAGGCGCCGCTCCTCGTCCACCGGGGCCACGGTCAGGCTCTCGATATTGTAGCCCCGGCCGGAGAAGAGGCCGATCACGCGCGCGAGCACGCCCGCCTCATTCTCCACCAGCACGGCGATCGTCGCCGTGCGCTGCATCAGGTCGGACATGCTCAGACCAGCACCTTGCCTTCATCGGTCACGCCCGCGACGCCGCCCGCCTGGCCCGGCCCGAGGATCATCTCATTATGCGCCGCGCCCGAGGGGATCATCGGGAAGACATTCTCCTTCTGGTCCACCGCGATATCGGCGATCACCGGCCCGGGATGCGCGATCATCTCGCGGATCACCTCGTCCAGATGGCTTGCATCCGTCGCGCGCAGGCCGCGGGCGTGGAAGCTCTCGGCCAGCTTCACGAAATCGGGCAGCGCGGCGGAATAGCTCTCGGAATAGCGGGAGCCATGCAGCAGCTCCTGCCACTGGCGCACCATGCCCATGTATTCGTTGTTCAGGATGAAGACCTTCACGGGCAGGCGGTACTGCGCCAGCGTGCCCATCTCCTGGATATTCATCAGGATCGAGGCCTCGCCGGCGATATCGATCACCAGCGCATCTGGATGGGCGATCTGCACGCCGGCGGCGGCAGGCAGGCCATAGCCCATGGTGCCCAGCCCGCCCGAGGTCATCCAGCGGTTCGGCTTCTCGAAGCCGAAATACTGGGCGGCCCACATCTGGTGCTGGCCCACCTCGGTGCTGATGAAGGTATCGCGGCCGCTCTCACGGGTCAGCTCGTACAGGCGCTTCACGGCATGCTGCGGCTTGATGATGCTGCCGCTCTGCTCGTAGCGAAGGCAGTCCCGCGTCCGCCAGCTGTCGATCTCGCGCCACCAGCCGGCCAGCGCCTCGCGGTCCTGCTCGGCGCCATCGGCCTGCCAGGCCTCGATCAGGGCGCGCAGCACCTCGGCGGCGTCCCCGACGACGGGAACATCGACCTTGACGTTCTTGTTGATGTTGGACGGGTCGATATCGGCATGGATCTTCTTCGATCCCGGGGAGAAGGCATTCAGCCGCCCGGTCACGCGATCATCGAAACGCGCGCCGATGTTGAACATCACGTCGCAGCCATGCATGGCGAGGTTCGCCTCGACCGTGCCGTGCATCCCAAGCATGCCGATGAAGCGGGGATCGCTCGCAGGGAACACGCCGAGCCCCATGAGGGTGTTCGTGCAGGGCATGTTCGCCATGCGCACGAACTTCGCCAGAAGCTCGCTCGCCTCGGGGCCCGCATTGATCACGCCGCCGCCCGCATAGACCACGGGCCGCTTGGCGCCCTTCAGCAACGCGACGGCCTGGCGGATGGACTCCGCATCCGGGCGGGTCTGGGGCCGGTAGGAGCGGTGCTCCTCCTTCGGCGCCTCCTCATACCCGCCCTTCGCCAGGAGAATGTCCTTGGGCAGGTCGATCACCACCGGGCCCGGACGGCCGGACCGGGCCACGTAGAAGGCGTCATGCACCGTACGAGCGAGGTCGCCGATCTTCTTGACGAGGTAGTTGTGCTTGGTCGCGGGGCGCGTGATGCCGGTCGTGTCCGCCTCCTGGAAGGCGTCGTTGCCGATCAGATGGGTCGGCACCTGCCCGGTAAGGCAGACGATGGGGATGCTGTCGAGCAGCGCGTCCACCAGCCCCGTCACCGCATTGGTGGCGCCGGGACCTGATGTTACCAGCACGCAGCCCACCTTGCCGGTCGAGCGGGCATAGCCTTCCGCGGCATGCACGGCGGCCTGCTCGTGCCGCACCAGGATGTGGCGGATGGCGTTCTGTTGGAACAGCGCATCGTAGATCGGAAGTACCGCGCCGCCCGGATAGCCGAAGATTACCTCTACGCCTTGATCCTTCAGCGCACGAAGGACGATCTCGGCGCCCGTCAGGGTGCTCTGATCAGTCTGGGCAGGAAGGGTCGCGGACATGCGGCTTTTCCTCGGAGAGGGTTGCGCGGGCCGGTGGTCTACGGGTCTGCTCTGCCGGGGTCAATGCATGTTTTTCAGAAATGATAAGATTTCCCCGTTTTGACTTTCCGAAAATTGCGCGAGACCACCGATTCGCGCATTGATGATATGCGTGGCGCTCGGGTCAGCGAGCGGCTGGTTCCGGAACCACGTGGCCTGGCGCTTCGTGTACTGGCCGATGGCCAGGCAGGCGCGCCGCCCTGCCTCGGTCAGCGCCATGCGGCCATCCAGCACCGCCGAAAGCTCCGGCACCCCATGGGCGCGCATGGCCGGCAGCGAGGGATCCAGCTCCTGGGCGCGGAGGGCGCGCACCTCCTCCATCGCGCCGGCGTCCAGCATGGCCTGCCAGCGCGCGCCGATCGCGGCCCGCAAGGCATCCCGCGGCGGATCGATCAGGATCGCCCGGAAGGCATAGGGCGCCGGGCCGGTTGCCGGCGCCACCGCCTGCCATTCGGCCAGTCCGCGCCCCGTGCCGCGCCACACCTCCCAGGCGCGCGCCAGGCGCTGGCTGTCCCCGGGGCGCAGCTTGGCGGCGCTGCGGGGATCCGCGGCCTGCAGCCGGGCATGCAGGGCGACGGGTCCTTCCTCCGCTAGCAAGCGCCGCGCCTCCTCCCGCACCTCCCGGGGTATGGGCGGCATCTCGGAAAGGCCCCGGGTCAGGCTGCTGAAATAAAGCCCGGTCCCGCCGCACAGGATCGGCAGCCGGCCGGCCGCACGGGCACGCCCCATGGCCTGCAGCGCGGCGTCCCGCCACCAGGCGACGGATGCGGCCTGGGCCGCCGGATGCACGCCATAGAGGTCATGCGGCACCATGGCCTCCTCTTCCGGAGAAGGCCTGGCCGTCAGGACGCGGAGCTCGCGATAGACCTGCATGGAATCGGCATTGATCACCACCCCGCCCAGGTGCTGTGCGAGATTGAGGGCAAGGGCGGATTTGCCGGAAGCGGTCGGTCCGGCAATCAGGAGGGCAGGCGGTTGCTCCATTTCGGGTCCAGGGGCATGAACCGCGCCCATGTCGCATGTCCTCACCCTTATCGCACCCCCAGGCCAGATCTCGCCGGGCATGATCACCCGCATCCGCGATGCCCTCGCGGCGCTCGGGGCCGACCCGAGCGCGCCGGACTGGCTGGCCGAGGGCGAGGCCGTGGACCTGCCCTTCTCGGGGCTGGATCCTGATCAGGCCGCCGCCGCCGCCCGCGCCGCCCTGCAGGCCGCGCCGGTGGATACCATCGCCCAGCCTGTTGAGGGACGCCGCAAGCGCCTTCTGATCGCGGACATGGACAGCACCATCGTCACCAGCGAGACGCTGGACGAGCTGGCTGCCTATGCGGGGCTGAAGGAGCGTGTGGCCGAGATCACCCGCCGCAGCATGAATGGCGAGCTCGACTTCTCCGCCGCGCTGCGGGAACGCGTTGCCATGCTCAAGGGCCTCGCGCTGGATGCGCTGGAGGCGACCTGGAGGGAAACCCACCTCATGCCGGGTGCCCGCGCCCTGGTTCGGACCATGTCGGCCAATGGCGCCCATTGCGCCCTTGCCTCAGGCGGATTCACCTTCTTCACCGGGCGGGTCGCGGAACTCTGCGGTTTCCAGAGCCACCATTCCAACACGCTGATCGATGACGGAAAGGTCCTGTCCGGCACCGTGGCCGAGCCGATCTTCGACCGGGACGCGAAGCTGGCCACCCTCACCCGCCTCGCCGCCGAGAAGGGACTTTCGATGTCCGCGACGATTGCGGTGGGCGATGGCGCGAATGACCTTGCCATGATCGGCGCGGCCGGGCTGGGCGTGGCGTACCGGGCCAAGCCCGTGGTCGCCAGCGCGGCCCGCGCCAGGGTGGACCATGCCGATCTCCGCGCCCTGCTCTATGCCCAGGGCTACCGCGCCACCGAGATCCTGGCGGACTGAACCCCGAATCCAGCCCCCTCGCTCACGGGGCAGGCGCCGGGACCAGACCGAAGGCTTCCCGCAGCCCGAGGCGCCCGGCGGGGGTGATGCTGAGCGCGCGCGAACCCTCCAGCCGCCGGATCCATCCCAGTTCGAGGCAGCGCCGGCACAGCGCCGCGCCCAGCGCCCCCGCCAGATGCGGGTGGCGCTCGCTCCAGTCCAGGCACGGGCGGCAGAAGGGGCGGCTCCTCGTGGCCGGCACGGCGACGCCCAGCCTCGCCAGGAAGCGTCCGCCCTCCTCCGTCAGCACCCCGCCATCGGGGGAGAGGTCCAGATGGCCCCGCTGCACCATCGCGTCGGCCATGCCCACCGCCACGCGCCCGGCCAGGTGGTCGTAACAGGTGCGGGCCTCACGCAGGGCCGAGTCCCGCGGCCCCGTGCGTGGCTGCGGCCGGGGCCGGGTGGCCGAAAGGGCCATCAATCCTTCCAGCACCCGCGCCACATCCGGCGATGCCAGCCGGTGATACCGATGCCGCCCCTGCTTTTCCACCGCCAGCAGCCCGGCATCGAGCAACCGCGCCAGATGCCCGCTGGCCGTCGTCGGCGCCACGCCGGCCACGCCCGCCAACTCTCCCGCCGTCAGGGCCCGTCCGTCCATCAGCGCCGCCAGCATGTTCAGCCGGGCGGGGTCGCCCAGGGCGGCAGCGGTCTCGGCAAGGGCGGCGGTGCTGACCATAATGCATCCGCATAGCCCGGCCCGGGCAGCCCATGCTACGGCACGCACCGCAGCATCGCCCGGGCGAGCCCTTCCAGGATGGGCGGCATCGCACCGTCCCCGGAGAACACATGGACCCCGCGCTGATCGCCGCCATTGCCGCCGTCTTTACCCTGGCCGGCTTCGTGAAGGGTGTTATCGGGCTCGGCCTGCCCACCGTCGCCATGGGCGTCCTCGGTTCGCTCATGGCGCCTGCGGCGGCGGCGGCCCTGCTCGTCTTCCCTTCGGTCGTCACGAATATCTGGCAGATGGCCGGCGGGCCCGGTCTGCCCGCCCTCCTGCGCCGGCTCTGGCCCATGCTCGCCGGGGTTTGCCTCGGAAGCTGGGCCGGTGCCGGGCTGCTGACCGGTGACAACACCCGCGCTGCCATGGCGGGCCTCGGCGCCGCGCTGCTGGCCTATGCCGCGATCGGGCTCCTGCCCTGGAAGCTCCCCCGGATCCCGCCCCGGCATGAGGGCTGGGCCGGGCCGCTCACCGGGGCCGCCACGGGGCTGGTCACCGGCGCGACCGGCGTCTTCGTGATCCCCGCCGTGCCCTATCTCGGCGCCCTCGGCCTTACGCGGGACGAGCTTGTCCAGGCCCTCGGCCTTTCCTTCACTGTCTCCACACTGGCGCTTGCGGTGGCGCTCGGCGGTGCGGGCGTGTTCAACGCGGATCTCGCCTGGGGGTCCCTCGTCGCCCTCATCCCTGCCCTGGTCGGGATGTGGCTCGGCACGGCGCTGCGGCGGCGCGTGAGCCCGGAGGCCTTCCGGCGCTGGTTCTTCCTTGGGCTTCTCGTGCTGGGGGTGCAGCTCGTGGCGCGCGGACTGGGCTAGCCAGCGCGGGACCGGGGGAAGCCCGCTTCCCCCGGTCGGCCGGCATCACAGCATCCGCAACGCGGAGCAGACCTTCTCCAGCTGCGCGTCGGTCATCTCCGGGAAAACCGGAAGGCTCATCACCTCCCGCGCCGCGCGGGAGGTCTCCACACAGCCCGAGGGGCCCGTCGCCACCCGCCCGGTATAGGCGCCCTGCTCATGCACCGGCACGGGGTAATGGATGGCGGTCATCACGCCCAGGGCGCGCAGCCGCTCCATCACCGCCTCGCGGTTCGGCACGCGCACCACATACTGGTGGAACACATGCTCCACCCCCGGGGCACGATAGGGCACGGCAAAGGGGCTATTCGCCAGAGCGGCGTCATAGGCCGCGGCGATCTCCCGGCGGCGGGCATTGCCCTGGTCCAGAAGCGGCAGGCGCACCCGCAGGATGGCAGCCTGGATCTCGTCCAGCCGGGTGTTCACGCCCACCTCGTCCGAGATGTAGCGCTTGTGCCAGCCATACTGGCGAATGGCGGACATGCGCTTGGCCAGCTGCGCATCCGGCGTGGCGGTGATGCCGGCATCGCCCAGGGCGCCGAGATTCTTGGTGGGATAGAGGCTGAAGGCCGCGGCATCGCCGATGGTGCCGAGCATCCGCCCGTTCAGCCGGCCGCCATGCGCCTGGGCCACATCCTCCACCACCGCGATCCCGGCCTCGCGGCAGGGGCCGAGGATGGCATCCATGTCGCAGGCATGGCCATAGATATGCACGGGGATCACCGCGCGGATCGGCGGCAGCCCCGGCGGCGGGTTGCGGATCGCTTCCAGCAGCTCGGCCGGATCGATGCAGAAGGTCTTCGGGTCGATATCGATCAGCAGCGGCGTCGCGCCGGTCATCTCGATGGCGGCCACGGTCGCGACGGCGGTGTGGGACACGGTCGCGACCGTGCAGCCCGGCCCGATGCCCAGTCCCCGCAGCACCAGCGCGATGGCATCGGTGCCATTGGCGCAGCCCACCGCATGCATGGCGGGCGCATCGCCGCCGGCAGCGAGCCAGGCCGCGTATTCCGCCTCGAAAGCCGCGCCCTCCTGGCCCAGGATGTACCAGCCGCTGTTCAGCACGCGGCTGACGGCGGCGTCGATCGCATCCTTCTGGGCGCGGTAGGCGGCGCCCAGATCGGCCTGCGGCACGGTGATGTCCTGTGCGTTCATCGGACGGCGGTCCTTAGGTCTCGTCGGAGAGATAGGCGGGAAGGCGGGGGCGGAACCAGTCCACGGTGCGGCGCAGCCCGTCCCCCAGCGTGACGCGCGGCGCCCAGCCCGTCACGGCCCGGAACGAACGGTCATCCGCGTGGTAGGAGCCGATATCGATGGCGGCGCGCTCTGCGGGGAAGGATTTGAGCACATAACGCCCCTCCCCCGCCGCGGCCACCATGGCGTCGCCCAGGTCCTGCAGGCTGATCGGGGCATCGCCGCCCAGGTTGAAGGCGCGGCCGGCCACCTGGTCCGGCTTCGCCGCCAACGCCTCGGCCGCGGCGATGAAGGCCGCCACGACGTCATCGACATAGGAGAAGTCGCGCAGCTGCGCGCCGCCCCAGATCTCGAAGGGGTCGCCCTCCAGCACGCGGCGCACCCAGATGCCCAGGAAGGTCTGCCTGGCATCCACCACCCGCATGCGCGGGCCGTAGCAATTCGTCAGGCGCAGCGCGGCCACGGGCCGCCCGTGCACGCGGTGCTCCAGCAGCCAGTACTGCTCAGCCGCGAACTTCGAGACGCCGTTGTTGTCCGGCGGCACGATCGGGTGGCTCTCCGGCACAGGCAGGACCTGCGGCCGGCCGTAGAACTGGCGGGTGGAGGCATGCACCACCCGCGCCCCCGGGGCCACGCGCTGCAGCGCCGCGATCAGCCGCAGCTGCGCATGGCCGTTGATGGCCAGGTCGGTGAAGGGGTCTGCCTGGCTGCCCGCATGGCTGGTCTGGCCGGCCATGTTGAACACGACCTCCACCCCTTCGGCGAGGGGATGAAGATCCGCGTCCCGCAGGTCGTCCTCCACCAGCCGGGCGCCGCTGCCCTCCAGATTGGCCCGGCGCGCGCCTGTTCCCGGAAGCAGTGCGTCCAGCGCGATCACCTCGGCGCCCGCCGCCCCCAGCGCATGGCACAGCGCCGAGCCGAGGAACCCCGCCCCGCCCGTGACCAGCACCCGCCTGCCACGCCAATCACCCACCATGCCGCGCACCTCGTCCTGCCAGGATTCCAGGGTTCCCGAATGCCGTCATCCCGGCTGGCCCGTCCTCATCTCAAACTGGCCCTGCCCAAGGGCGGAACCGGGACCGAATTACGGCGCTCCCTGGGCGCCTGCCCTGGGCGCCCTCCTCAACGCGTCTCGTCGTCGCGGCCAGGCAACTCCTTCGCGGAGAGGCGGCTGCGCGTGATCTCGTAGAAGCCGAACAGCAGAAGGATCTGCCCCGCCAGCACCTCGGCCGCGCCGAGAAGGCGGACGCCGTCATCGACCGGCCATATATCGCCATAGCCGACGGTGGAAAGGGTCACGACCGAGAAATGGAGCGCATCGCGGAAGGTGAGCTCGATCGCCCCTCCCGGACCGGCGAAGAGCGGCGCGCGGGAAAGCCCGTCCGCGATCCGGAAAAGGCAGGCAAAGACCACCGCGATCAGCGAGAACAGGGCCGCATAGGTCGCGATGGGCACCATCAGCGCCACGGCGCGCCGGCTGATCGCATCCATGACCTGCGCCATGTCCACCAGCAGCCGCACCAGTTCCCGAACGGAACGGGCGGCGAGCAGGCTGATCACCGCTGAGCCCGCGACCATGGCCACGCCCTGCATCGAGGGGCCGAGCCGGTTTGCAGGCAAGGAAAGGCTGGCCACCGCGACCAGGGCCGTGAGCAGCAGGAACCGGCCGATGCGGCGCAGATGCTCCGTGTCCGGCGGCTCCCCTCCCGCCACGATGTAGCGCAGCCGTGCCCTGTTCCGCCGGACCGCCCAGAGGAAGGCCAGCACCGGCAGCAGGAAGGCCGTGCCCTCCGCCAGCTCCGACGCATCGGGGTAGGCGGACTGCCCCACCACCGTGAACAGGGCGGCATAGGTCGCGAAGCCCACGGCGGTGCCCAGCGCGAAGTCCAGCCCCTCCGGGAAGAGGCGGAACAACATCCCGAAGCCAAGCGCGGCCGCGGCCAGCACCACCAGCGGGAAGAAGAGCCCGCCATCCCCCACCCCACCGGCCACCACCACCGCCAGGCCCATGGTCGCCAGAAAGGGGCGGAGCCAGGCCCGGTCCCCAGCAAAGAGCCTCATCGCCGCGCTACGGCGCCCGGGCGATCCCGGTGATCTCCACCTTCCATTGCGGGTTCACCAGCGCCGCCTGGATGGTCATGCGGGCCGGCTTGGCCGAACGGTCGAGCCAGGCATCCCAGGCGCGGTTCATGGCCGGGGCGTCATTGATATCCGCGAGGATGATCTGCACGGACAGGAGGGCGCGCTTGTCCGTGCCCGCATCCTCCAGCAGCGTGTCGATCTGGGCGAGGATGTCGGCCGTCTGCCCCTCGGCGTCCAGGCTCGGGTCGTCGGCCACCTGCCCGGCCAGGAAGATGAAGCCACCGGAGATCACGGCGCCACTCAGGCGCTCCTCCTCAGCGATGCGGCGGATGTCCATGCGAATCATTCCTCAGCTATGGCGGTCCAGGGTGGCACGGGCGCCCCGAACGGCAAGCCGTCAGCTGACCGGCGCGCCATCCGGCCCGCGCTCCTGCCGGAACCCGACCCGCATCCCGTTCGCCGGGGCACGGTCGAGCTGCGGGCGCAGCCCCTGGCGGGCGCCCACCGCTTCCGCCGCGGCGGCGATCTCGTCCTTCTCGCCCTCCAGGCAGGTGAAGGTCACCGTGCCCCTGGCGGCCAGGGCCTGTTCCAGCTGGCTATCCCATTTCGTCGCCATCACGCCGCTCCCTGCTGGCCGGTCATCTTCCGCCACAACGCACAAGGCGCATGGAAGGCGATGCCGGGAGCGCCCGGCCTAGCCTGCCAGATGGCGCCGGCGCATGACCCGGGCGAGCACTCCATCCACCGGGCCCGCGAGCACGGAGACGATCCAGGCAGCCCCGGCGGCGAGCACCACAGCCGGCCCGGTGGGCACATCCAGATGATAGGAGAGAAGGATGCCGGAGGCCGAGGCAAGCACGGCGATGCCCACCGCCGCATAGACCATCCCGCCCACGGCGCGCGCCCAGTGCCGGGCGGCGACCGCGGGAAGCATCATCAGCCCCACCGCCATCATCGTGCCCAGCGCCTGGAAGGCCGCTAGGACGTTCAGCACCACCAGCCCCATGAACAGGAGGTGCCAGGCCCCGCCCCTTGCCCCTTCGGCCGCCGCAAAGGAGGGATCGAAGCATTCCAGCACCAGGGGGCGCCAGGCGAAGGCCAGCGCGCCGAGGGTGAAGGTCGCGACCCCCGCCATCATCAGCAGCGCCGGATCATCCACGCCCAGCACGCTCCCGAAGAGGAGATGGGTCAGCTCCACGGAACCGGCCGAGGCCGAGATCATCGTCACGCCCAGCGCCAGCGCCACGAGATAGAGAGCGGCGAGGGCCGAGTCCTCCCGCCCGCCCGTGGCGCGTGACAGGGCACCGGCCCCGAGGGTGACGGCCAGCCCCGCCACTAGCCCGCCGACCGACATGGCCGTGACTGACAGCCCGGCCAGGATGAAGCCGGCGGCCACACCGGGCAGGATGCCATGGGCCAGCACATCGGCCGTCAGGCTCATCCGCCGCAGCATCAGGAACACGCCGAGCGGCGGTGCCGCGACGGACATCACGAGGCACCCGACAAGGGCGCGCCTGAGAAAGCCGAATTCGGCGAAGGGCGCGATCAGCAGTTCGTAGAGCAAGGGATCAGGCAGCGCGTTCGCAGGCGGCGGCAGCTTCGTCCCAGCCCTCGGCCATCATGCGGGCGCGCAGTCGGTTCGCGGCCGCCAGGGCCTGCTCCGTGGCGCCCCAGGCCACGGGATCACGGGCCAGCAGCAGGGTCTCCGGGAACTCCCGCCGCACCAGTTCCAGGTCATGCAGCACCGCCACGACAGTCCGCCCCTGCCCATGCCAGTCCCGGACCAGCCGCAGCAGATCAGCGGCGGTGCGGGCATCCACGGCGTTGAAGGGCTCGTCCAGCAGGATGACCGGTGCGTCCTGCACCAGCAGCCGGGCGAAAAGCAGGCGCTGGAACTGGCCGGCCGAGAGGCTGCCCACAGGCCGGCGCGCGAAGCCCCCCAGCCCCACAGCCTCCAGCGCGGCCTCCGCCTGGGCCCGGCTCGCCCGCCCGATGGCCCCCAGCGCGCCGCAGCGCCGCCAGTGGCCAAGCATCGCGACGTCGAGGCAGGCAATGGGGAAGCTGCGGTCCAGCGCGGACATCTGCGGCAGCAGCGCGATGCGCTCCACGGGGCGCTCGATCCGGCCCTCATCCACCGGATGCAGCCCGGCGATGGCGCGCAGCAGCGTCGTCTTGCCCGCGCCGTTGGGGCCGACAATGGCCGTCAGGCTCCCCGGCGCGAACTCGCCGGACAGGTGGTGCACCGCCGGATGCCGGTCATGCGACAGGGTGACGTCGCGCAGGCGGATCGCGCCGCTCATGCGGAAAGGGCCCAGAACACGGCGCCCCAGAGCGCGGCGGCGACAAGCATCGCCCAGCCCAGGCGCGGCAGCACGCCGGCTGAAAGGGCAAGGGGATCCTGCGGAAGGGCGAGGCGGCTGGTCATGGTGTTACGACATAACATACCGATGGGGCTCCGTATCTTCAACGCCCCAGGCCTGGAGAAGCCACCCGCGCATCGCCACTCTCCCCGGCACGATGCACATGTCCCCCCCTCCGGTCCCCCCTGGTTCCGACGAAGCCGAACTGCGCGCCCGCCTGGCCCGGCACAAGGCCCTGGCCACCGGCCTGCTCGCCGGCATGGCCGGCGTCACCCTGGGTTCCTATGCCCTGCCGCCGGGCTACTGGACCAACCTGCTCCAGGCCTCGGCCAAGGCCGGGCTCGTGGGTGGCCTGGCGGACTGGTTCGCCGTCACCGCCCTGTTCCGCCATCCGCTGGGCCTGCCCATCCCCCACACGGCCATCATCCCCCAGCAGAAAGCCCGGCTCGGCCAGGGCCTGGGCCGCTTCGTGGCCAACCATGTGCTGACCGAGGCGGAGGTGCGGCGGGTGGCCGGGCGGATCGACGCCCCCGCCCTGCTCCGCCGGTTCCTGTCCGACCCGGCGCAGGTCCGCCCCGCCGCGGAGGCGCTGGCGGCCTCCCTGCCCCGCATCCTGCGCAGCCTGGAGGATGCGCGGGCCAGGCGGATGCTTCTGCGGCTGCTGCCCCGCATGGTGTCCGGCCCCGCCGCCGCGCGCCTCGTCGCCCGCGCGCTGCGCCTGCTGGTGGAAGGCGGCCGGCACCAGGACGTGTTCGGCCTGGCGCTCTCCCAGATCAAGGTGCTGGTCGCGGCGAAGGAGGAGAGCCTGAAATCCGCCATCTCCCAGCGCGTGCGGGCCGAGGGCGGGGCGCTGGTGGGATGGGTGGCCGGCGCCGCCGTGGCACGCCGCGTCCTGACGGCGCTGAACGCCGAGCTGGACAAGATGGAGCCGGATGACAGCGAACTGCGCGCCGCGTTCGAAACCTGGGTCCATGCCGAGATCGACAAGCTGGAGACCGATCCGGCCCGCGCCGAGGCTATCGGCGCTGCGCTGCGGGGCGCCCTGGCCCATCCCGCCGTCTCGGCCTGGCTCCTTGATGCGTGGGCAAGGCTTCGCACGGCGCTGGAGGCCGATGCCGCCCGGCCCGAGGGGCGGACGGTGACCCTTCTCGCGGGCTTCCTCTCCAACCTGGGCGACCTGCTGGAGCAGGACGAGGCGGCCCGCGCGCGGGTGGACCGATTCATCGAGACCACGCTGCTCACGGTACTTCCTGCCGCCCAGGGCCGCATCGCCTCCTTCATCGGGGAGGTGGTGGCGGGATGGGACACGGCGACGGTCGTGGACAAGATCGAGCTGCGCGTGGGCCGGGACCTGCAATATGTGCGGATCAACGGCACGGTGGTCGGCGCCCTTGCCGGCGGCGTGCTCTTCGCGCTGCTTCACGCCCTGTTCGGGCATGTGGCCTTCTGAAGGGCGCGCCGCGCTCAGCCCGGGCGCGGCGCGGAGGCATCCTCCGCCACCCCGCGCGCGGCGCGGAGCTCGTCCCGGATCTCTTGCAGAAGCACCTGGTCCCGCGTGGGCCCCACCACCACTTCCGGCGCGACATAGAGCCGGCGCACGAGCCGGACGAGCCAGAAGATGGCGAAAGCCACGATGGCGAACTTGATGACCGCGTTGATAAAGCGGCCGATGGCCAGCACCGCCGCGCCGGATTGCCGCGTCGCGTCCAGCGAGGGCCCGCGCTCCCCCGAGAGCACGACGAACAGGTTCGAAAAATCAATCCCGCCCACCAGCAGACCGATCAGCGGGTTCAGCAGGTCCTCCACCACGCTGTTCACCACCGTGGTGAAGGCCGCGCCGATGACCACGCCGACCGCGAGGTCCACCACGTTGCCGCGTGCGACAAAAGCCTTGAAGTCGTTGAGCCAGCGGGGCGCTTGCAGATCCATGCTCAGGCGAGCTCCGTCTTTTGCTGGCGCAGCCAGGCGATGTGGCGCCGCAGCTCATAGACCCGGTCGGCATAGCTGTCGGGCAGGTTGAGCTCGGCCGCCTCCTTGTCCAGCGCATCGAGCTTCGCCGCGGTCTGGATGGAAAGGCCCGTCGCGCTCTCCTCCTCCACCTTCCGCACCTTGCTGTAGACATTCCAGATCCGGCGCTCGATCTGCCATGTGTAGATGGGCGGCGCGATGCGGGCGAGCGGCAGCAGCAGGGTGACGAGCGGGATCAGCAGCACCCAGAGCCGCTCCACCGTTACCGCCGCCCAGAAGGGCAGATAGGTCTGCAGGAAGGGCACGCCGGAGTCGTAGAAGCGTTGCGCGTCCTGCTGCAGCGGAACCTCGGGATTCAGGCCGGAGGGGAAGCGCCCTTCCGGGGCAAAGAGCGTGCGGCCCTTATGCGTGTCCCGCAGGATCCGCATCATCAGCGCCGCGACCTGCGGGTTCAGGTCATCCCGCGCCAGCAGCGATGCCGCCGGCGCCATCAGGACCACGTCGCCCCGCGGAAGGTCCTCCTGCAGGCTGATGCTGCCATTGGGCAGGCGCACCGGGGTGAGATAGGGGATATGCGTGGCATAGGCATCGGCGCGCGACGCGAAGTTCAGCAAATCGAATCCAGGGGTCCGGATCAGCCGGTTGATCGCCTCGTTGGGGCGGGCGGCGACAAGGATCGCGGCCTGGATCTGCCCGGCCGCCAGCGCCTCCGCCGCCTCGTTCCCGGCCAGGGGGACGGGCTGGATGGCCTCCGCGCCCAGGCCGTTCGCCTGCAGCAGCGCCAGGGCCAGGACCCGCGTGCCGCTGCCCTCCGGCCCGACCGCCACGCGCTGCCCGCGCAACGCCTGTACGGGGCTGCCGCCTTCTGGCAGGCGCCGCACGAACACCCAGGCCGGCTCGAAGAAAACCTGTCCCAGCGAGACGAGTCGTTCCTTCCCGGCCGCGCTGGGCACGCCGCCCTGCACGAGCGCAAGATCCACCCGGCCCTCACGCAGCAGGCGGATGTTCTCGACCGAGCCCTGGGTGGGCACGCGCTCCACCTTGAAGTCTTCCGCCTCCAGGCCCTTCGCATATGCCTCCACGGCAAGGGTGTAGGCGGCGCGCGGGTTGTCCGAAACGGCGAAGCGCACCGTGTCGGGCGGTGCGGGGGAGACGAAGCGCCACGCGATGGCGAGTCCCACGAGGGTCGCGATGAGCACGAGGCCCCAGGAGCGCAGAAGGGCTTTGATGGCTTGCCACATGCCTTCGCAACGACGCGCCCCGGAGAGGGTTGCCGCTGCCGAGGAGGACGCCTGCAACCGATGCGGCGGCGCCACGTTGCGTTTCCGATCCGCATGTCGGCCGCGCCGGCCCACACCGGACCCAGACCGAACAGGAGACATCGATGTCCCGCAAATTCGCGCTTCTTGCGGCGGCCTTCGCCTTCACGGCGTTCATGGGCGCCGGCTCGGTGGCGCATGCCCAGGCGCAAAGCGACATGATCCCGCCGGGCGCCTCGCTGCCGGGCGGCTCCACGCAGCGTGGCGCGGTGGAGAACAGCAGCGTCATGCCGAACGGGCGCACTGCCTATTCCGGCTCCTCCACCCGCTCCGGTGCCCGCATGGGCCAGCACCACCGTATGCACAGCGGCCGCCACGCCACGCGCGGCGAGCGCCGGGCAATGCGCCGCGACATGCGCCAGCAGCGCCGCGCGAGCGCCTCCTCCGAAAGCGTCTACATGGGCGGCGGCGGCGTGTTCGAGCGCATGCCGGACGGCTCGCTGCGCGCCGTTCAGTAAACGGAAGCCGGCTGCGGCTTCGACGATGAGCGCCGCCGGAGAGATCCGGCGGCGCTCCCCGTGAGATGGGCGGGCTTTGCGCCGCACCTCAACGGTTCAGCAAGGCATCCGGCAGCCAGGTCGCGATCTGCGGCCAGACCGTGATGATGGCCACCGCTGCCACCAGCATGAGGAAGAAAGGCAGGGCCGCCCAGGCCACTGCCGTCTGCTCCCGCCCAGTCTGCGCCTGCATGACGAACAGGTTGAACCCCACAGGCGGCGTCACCTGCGCAATCTCCACCAGCAGCACGATGAAGATGCCGAACCATACGAGATCGAACCCGGCCTGCTGCACCATGGGCACGACGATCGAAGTGGTCAGGACGATCATGGAGACGCCGTCCAGGGCCGTGCCGAGCATGATGTAGATCACCGTCAGCATGGCAATCAGCCCGAAGGGACCCAGATCCAGCGCCGCGACTCCCGCGGCGAGCGCGCCCGGGATTCCGGTCAGCGCCATCGCCTTCGTCAGGTAGGCCGCTCCGGCCAGGATGAACATGATCATGCAGGACAGGCGCGTGGCGCCGGTAAGGCTGTCGCGGAAGCTCTCCCAGGTCAGGCAGCGCGTGATCGCCGCGAGCGCCAGGGAGCCCAGCACCCCGAAACCCGCCGCTTCCGTCGCCGTGGCCCAGCCGAAGATCATGGAGCCGACTACGGCCATGATCAGCAGCGCGCAGGGAACGAGCTGCGAGGAACGCCGCAGCTTCTCCGCCATGCTCAGGCGAGGCTCCGGCATCGGCTGCTTGCGCGGATTCAGCAATGCCCAGGTTGCGATGTAGAGGCTGAACAGGCCCATCACCAGCAGGCCCGGGATACAGCCCGCGAGGAAGACGCGGATGATCGAGACCTCGGCCGAGACGGCGTAAACCACCATGATGATGGATGGTGGGATGAGGATGCCCAGCGTGCCCGCGGTGGCGAGGCTTCCGATCGCGACATCCTGGTCATAGCCGCGACGCTGTAGCTCCGGCAGCGCGATCTTGGAAACCGTGGCGCAGGTGGCCGCGGATGAGCCCGAGACGGAGCCGAAGATGCCGCAGGCCAGGATGTTCACATGCAGCAGCTGCCCGGGGATGCGCCGCACCCACGGCGACAGCCCGTTGAACAGCTCCTGCGAAAGGCGCGTGCGGAACAGGATCTCGCCCATCCACACGAACATCGGCAGCGCGGCAAGCGTCCATGATCCCGTCGATTCCCAGAGCGCGGATGCCAGGAAGGTGCCGGGCTGGGGATGCACGAAGGTGATGGCGACGAAGCCAACCGCGGCGAGGCTCATCCCGATCCAGAGACCGCCCGCCAGGAAGAGGACGAGCAGGAGGAAGAGGAGGCCCGAAAGTTCCAGCATGCCCATGGGCCTATCCCTCGACCGAGTAGTCACCGCGCGCCGCCCGGGCCTGGGCGGCGAGCACATAGCTCGGCGTGCCGCCGCGCAGCACGGTGACCAGTTCCTCCAGCACGGCGATCAGCAGGATGGAGGCGCCGATAGGCATGGCGAGCTTCGGTATCCAGAGCGGGACCGGCAGCTCCCCCTGCGCAACATCCTCGATTTCCAGCGAGAAGAGGACATCATCCACCAGCCACCAGAGCGCATAGGCACAGGCCATGGCGGCCGCGGAGAGCGCCATCACCTCCAGCACACGCCGCGGCCCCGCCGGCACGTTCTCCACCAGCAGCCCCACCCGGATCAGCTCGCCCCGGCGGAAGGTGAGGGCGAGGGCGAGGAAGGCCGTGGAGACGCACAGATAGGCGCTGATGTCGTCCGCACCCGGCAGATGCAGCCCGAAGAAACGCAGGCCGACCTGCGCGATCATGACCAGAAAGATCCCGAGAAGGGAGAGCGCGGCCATGGCCGCGCCCAGCTTGTAAAGGGCGTCCAGCCCACGCCTGAGCAACACCGGGCGCTCAGCCGGCGCGGTAGGATTCGACCAGCTTCTTCCCGTCCTCGCCAGCCTTCGCGGCCCATTCATCGGTCATGGTGGCGCTGATCCGGTTCAGCCCTTCCTTCAAAGCCTGGCTCGGCTGCTCGATCTTCAGCCCGCGCGCGGCCAGCGTGTCCTGCGCCTCCTTCTCGGCGGCGCGCGCCATCTCCAGCCCGCGCGCCTGGGCGGCGTTCGCGGCCTCGGTCACGGCGCTGCGCTGGGCTGCCGGCAGCGCCTCGAAATCGCGCCGGCGGACGAAGACGATGTTGTTGGTGTAGGTGAAGTTCACCGGGGTGAAGACCTTGCAGTAGTCCCAGGCCTGGGTGTCCACACCCGTGGCGGCGCTCGTGACCATCGCGTTGATGACGCCCGTCGCGAAGGCCTGCGGCACTTCGCTCGCCTGCACCAGCGTCGGGCTTGCGCCGATCAGCGTGGCGAAGCGGTTGGTCATGGTGTTGAAGGTGCGGAAGCGCGAGCCGCGCAGCGCCTCAAGGTTCTCGACCGGGGCATTGGTGTAGAAGCCGCCGGGCGGCCAGGGCACGTTGTAGAGGATGGAAAGCCCCGTGCGCTGGAAGCGCGCCTCCACATAGGGGCGGGCGAGCTGCGCAAGCTTCACCGCGGCCTCGAAGCTCGGTGCCAGCAGGGGCACCCCGTCCACCTCGAAGAAGGGGTCCTCGTTCCCGTAGGCGGAGAGCAGGATCTCCCCCAGCTGCACCTGGCCCTGCTGCACGCCGCGCTTGATCTGCGGCATGGGGAGAAGCGAGCCATTGGTGTGGAGCTGCACCTGGAGCGCGCCGTTGGTGGCCTTCTGGATGTCCTCCACGAAGGCCCGGACGTTCTTGGTGTGGAAATTCGTATCCTGGTAGGGCGTGGCGAATTGCCAGCGCGCGCCCTGGGCGCGGGCAGGGCCCATGCCCGCCAGCCCTGCCGTGCCGGCGGCTCCGGCCGCGAAGAGGTTCCGTCGGGTGAAGACCATAGCCCTGCTCCGCCTCGTCTGATGCGATTCCAGGGGCATCATCGGCACCAGCGAAGGCCGGGCGCAAGGGCGGAACGGCGCCCTGCCCCTGCCGCACTGGCCACCACTGCACCCTATCGCGCCACCTGGGCGAGACGCAGGGCGGATTCTGCCACCGGATCGGGCGCAAGCGCCGCAAGCGGATCATGCCGCAGAACTTCCACCACCGCGCCGCGCGGGCCGCAAAGCGCAGGGTCGCTCTCGGGGCCGAAGAGCGCGAGGGTGGGGCAGCCCGCCGCAGCCGCGAGATGAGTGGGCCCTGTGTCATTCCCCACGGCCAGGGCCGCCCGGCGGGCGATCGCGGCAAGCTGGAACAGGCTGGTGCGCCCCGTCAGGTCCAGCGCGTCGGGCGCCGCCTCGCGGATGGCCCGGGCCAGCGGCGCCTCCGAGGGTCCGCCAGCGATGACGCAGGGCATCCCGAGCCGGCTTGCGAGGGCCGGAAAGCCAGGCCAGCGCTTGCCGGGGCGGGAGGGGCTGGCGCCCGGCACCAGCAGGGCGAAGCGGGCTGGCAGCCCGAACGCCGCCAGATCGGCATCCAGCCATGAGAGATCCGGCTGGGGGAAAGCCGCGATCCCCGCCATGCGAAGCTGGTCCCGCTGGCGCTCCACCGTGTGCATGCTGTCCCGCTCCGGATTGGCATGCGGGTGGCTCGCGCCCCAGGCGATGCCGGACCACTCCGGCCGGCTCCCGGTGAACAGCCGGTAGCGGGAGGATCGGGAGGAGGTCTGCAGGTCATAGACACGGTCGAAGCGCGCGGTCCGCAATTGCCGCAGCAGGGAAAGGCCGGCCCACCAGTCAAGCCGGCGCGGGCGGCCATTCTCCCAGACCCGGTCGAACCATGGGCTCCGCCGCGCCAGTTCGGCGAAAGGCGGCGTGGTGAGCAGCGTGATCTCCGCCTCCGGGTGATGCGCGCGGATCGCGGCGAAGGGCCCGAAGGCCTGCACGAAATCACCGAGCGCCGCGAGCTTGATGACAAGGATCCGCGCCGTCATGCCAATTCCCGGTACACGGCCAGCGTGGCGTCCTGCATGGCGCGGGTGGTGTAGCGCGCGAGCACGGCGGCGCGTGCCGCCTCCCCCATCGCCGCCCTGGCATCGGCCGGCAGGGAAAGGGCGTGGGTGATCGCCCGGGCCAGCCCGGCGGCATCCCCCGGCGGCACGCGCCATCCCGTCACCCCCTCCTCCACCGTCTCCCGCGGGGCGCCGAGATCGGAGGCGATCACGGGGCGGCGCATGGCCTGTGCCTCCACGATGGTCCGGCCGAAGGCCTCGGCATCGGTGCTGGCATGCACCACCAGGTCGGCGAGGGCGAGCGCGGCCGGCATATCCGCCACGGGGCCTGGCATGCGCAGCGTCGTGCCCGTCATGTCGGCCAGGGCTTCCAACTCGGCGCGGTAGGCCTCGCGTCCCTGCGCATCGCCGGCCAGGACGACCACCGGGCGCGGCCCATCCAGCATCCCGGCAGCCTGCAGCAGCACCGCCTGGCCTTTCCAGCGCGTCAGCCGCCCCGGCAGCAGCAGCACCG
Organism: Pararoseomonas baculiformis; assembly: GCF_017813395.1. Classification (GTDB taxonomy): domain Bacteria; phylum Pseudomonadota; class Alphaproteobacteria; order Acetobacterales; family Acetobacteraceae; genus Roseomonas; species Roseomonas baculiformis. The sequence goes on from NZ_JAGIZB010000008.1 coordinate 134,144, forward strand.
GGCGGCCCTCGGGCAGATCCCAGGCCCGCCGAAGCGCCTCCAGGTGCGCAGGCTCGATAATCTCCGGGTCGAAGCGCGCCGGATCGACCCCGCGCGGGATCACGCGCAGCCGCGCTGGCGCCACACCGTGCCGCTCCCGCACCAGCGCGGCGATGTGCTCGCTGATCGCGATCACGCGCTCGCCACGCGCCATGACGGAGTTGTAGAGGCGCTTGCCTGGGAAGTCCTCGTTGTAGCTGCCGTGATAGGTGGTCACGAAGCGGGTGCCGGCCCGCCGGGCCGCCATGAGCGCGGACCAGGCGGGAAAGCGGCTGCGGGCATGGATGATCCGCACGTCCTCGGCCCGCGCCAGCCGCGCGAGCGCCCCTGCATTGGACAGCAGGGCGGAAGGGGTCTTCCGGTCCAGCGGCAGAGTGACGTGCCGTGCCCCGGCGGCCTCCAGCTCCGCCACCATCGGCCCACCGGCTGAGGCGACAAGGGCCTTCCCGCCAGCATCCACCAGGGCACGGGCAATCTCGACGGTTCCGCGCTCCACCCCGCCCTGGCCGAGGGCGGGCAGCACCTGCAGGATGGTGGGAGGCGGATGAGACATGGGCCGCCCCTTACAGGGCGCGGCCGGACTCGTCACGCCGGGGCCGGCCGGCTTGCGCAGGTGGCCTCCAGCCGCTCCCGCAGATAGGCCGTGGCCGTGACGGCGGGCCGGGTGGTCCAGCTTGTGCCGGCCCGGCGGAAGCGGCTAGGCCAGCCCCCATGAACGAGATCCGCGGCACCCTCCCCCGCCCCGATGGCGTGGCCCTCGCCTGGGCCGCCCTGCCCGGCACCGGCCCCACCATCGTCTTCCTCGGCGGCTTCCGCTCGGACATGGAGGGATCCAAGGCCCTTCACCTGCGCGACCATTGCGCCGGAACGGGCCGCGCCTTCCTGCGGCTGGATTACTCCGGCCACGGCGCCAGCGGCGGCGAGTTCGAGGCGGGAACGATCGGCGCCTGGGCCGATGACGCGGCCCTGGTGATCGAGGCCAGGGCACCGGGCCCCGTGGTGCTGGTCGGGTCCTCCATGGGCGGCTGGATCGCCCTTCTTCTCGCCCGGCGCTGGGGCGCCGGGCGCGTGCGCGCGTTCATCGGCATCGCCGCCGCGCCCGACTTCACCGAGGCATTGATGCCGCAGGAATTCACCGAGGCGGATCGCGCCATCCTCGCCCGCGACGGCGTGCTCCGCCGCCCTTCCGAATATGGCGAGCCCATCCCCATCACCCTGCGCCTGCTGACCGAAGGCCGGAACCAGCTGCTCCTGCCCGGCCCCATCCCCTATGGGGGCCCGGTGCGGCTGCTGCAGGGCATGGCGGACCCGGACGTGCCCTGGCGCCATGCGCTGCGCATCATGGAGGCCCTGCCCGGCCCGGATGCCGAGCTCACGCTTATCAAGGACGGCGACCACCGCCTCTCCCGGCCGCAGGACCTGGGATTGCTGACCCGCACCCTCGAGGCACTTCCGCTCTAGTCCCTGGCGGTCCCTGTGCGAAGGCGCGGTTCATTCGCCGCGCAACAGCCGCGCCAGCGCCGGGGAGAGGCCCGTGGAGTCCCGCCCCCGCAGCGGGGCGGCGGGGCCGGTGGCGGGCTTGGGCGGCTTCAGCCCGGCCAGCATTTCGGCCATGCGGATGCCGCAGACGATCCCGTCAAGCAGCGGCACCGGGGCAGCGCCGCGAAGTTCCGGCTCCATCCCCGCCAGCGCCGCGCCGCCGAGCACGACGCTGTCGGCGCCCCCCTCCACCAGCCGCGCCACGCCCTGCGCCACCACGCGAAGCGCGCCCTCGGGGTCCGCCAGCGCGCACTGCGGGGTGAAATCCACGCCCAGCAGCCCGGAGCAGCGCCCGGCAAGCCCGTGATGCGCGACCAGCTGCCGATAGCCCTCGGTCTGGCCAAAGGTCACCAGCCCGAAGCGGTTGCCGAGCATGCAGGCGGTGAGGCAGGCCGCCTCGGTCATCCCCACCACCGGGCAGGGCATGAGTTGGCGGGCCGCCTCCAGCGCGGTGTCGAGCGAAACGGCGAGAAGCACCGCGTCCACCTGCCCCGCATGCTCCGCGAGCAGGTCCAGCAGGCCATGGGCCGCCACCGCGTTCTCGAGAACCGATGAGATCACCGCCGGGCCGAAACGCGGCGTGCCCGGCACGATCTCCACCCCCGGGGAGGCCGCTCCGCGCGCCGCATCCGCGCAGCGCCCGGTGATGGCCTCGGTGGTGTTCGCGTTCGCGACCAGGATTCGCATAGGGCTACCGAAGCGCGGCCAAGGCGCCGCTGTCCAGGCGCGAGGGTGTCTCGCGGACGGCCACTGCGACCACGGCCGGAATGCGGTCCGCCCAGACGAGGAAGGGATTGAGGGCGAGAATGTCGCCGGGCCGGAGACTCAGCGTCAGCGCCTCGCCCATCGCCTCCTCCAGCGCGGCCGGTATCCGGTCCGGCGGCAGGGCCGCATCATCCCAGCGCGCGGCGAAGATGCCGCCCTCATGCGAGAAGACCGGCACGGCGGGCTCGCCCCGGCCCTCATACAAGGCAGCCAGCCCCGCCCGGTCCGACCGCAGCAGCGCATTATGGATGGCGGCAGCGGAGCGCAGCCGCGCCGTGCCGGGCGCCGCCACGCGCAGGAGAAGCGCGTCGCAGGCCTCCACATGCCGGCTGCCGGAATCCGGCAGGGCGGGCACGATGGTGCCGAGGCGCCGCGCCAGCACCTCCGCCGCCGCCCCCGGCTCCTCCCCGGGCGGCAGGCCGCGCATCAGCGCGAAGCCCCGCCCATGGTCCAGCCGGGACCGCAACTCCCCGACCAGGGTGTCCAGCCGCGGCATCGGATCGCAGGGCAGGCCGGCCGCATCGGCGCGCCGCGCCGCCTCCAGCTCCGCCGCATGCTCCGCGCCGAGCGGGATCATCTGGTCGCTCGGCGCCAGCTCCCCGGGAAGCCAGAGGATCGGGCCGATCAGGGGCACGAGGCGGCGCGGGGTAATATTCAGGGGATCGCTCATCCCGCCCGGCATAGCCCAGGGGCGCAGGCGCCGCCAAAGCGCATCGGGTTCATCACCAAGCCTTCACCAGCCCGGCCCGATCGCGCAGGCTGTCCGGGCCGATCATTGCCGAGGAACGCGCCCATGGATGCCCTGCCCGCCATTCCCGCCCTGGACCTGCCCTTCGACACGGACACGATCCTGTCCCGCCTGCGGCCCTGGGTGGAATGCGAGAGCCCTACCTTCGATGCCGCCGCGGTGGACAGGATGATGGACCTGGCCGCGCGGGACCTGGCCATGATGGGCGCACGGATCGAGCGCATCCCGGGCCGCATGGGCTTCGGCGGCTGCGTGCGCGCCCGCTTCCCCCACCCGGCCGGGGAGGTGCCGGGCATCCTGGTGCTGGCCCATCTGGACACGGTGCACCCCGTGGGAACCCTTCAGGCCCTGCCCTTCCGGCGCGAGGACGGGCGCTGCTACGGCCCCGGCATCTGCGACATGAAGGGCGGCACGCTGCTGGCCATCGAGGCGATCCGCGAACTGGCCAGGGCCGGCATCGCCACATCCCGCCCGGTCACCGTGCTGCTGACCCCGGACGAGGAGGTCGGCACCCCCTCCACCCGCGACCTGATCGAGGCGGAGGCATCCCGCCATGCCGTGGTGCTGGTGCCCGAGCCCGGCCGGCCGGAGGGCGATTCGCCCATGGGTGGCGTGGTGACGGGGCGCTACGCCATCGCGCGCTTCAACCTGCGCACCACCGGCCGGCCCAGCCATGCGGGCGCACGGCTTTCCGATGGCCGCTCCGCGATCCGCGAGATGTGCCGCCAGATCCTCGCCATCGAGGGCATGACGACCGAGGCCGCCACCTATTCCGTCGGGGTGATCCATGGCGGCCAGTGGGTGAACTGCGTCGCCACGCATTGCGACGCGGAGGCGCTGAGCATGGCCAAGCGCCAGTCCGACCTGGACGAGGCGGTGCGGCGGATGCTCGCCCTCGGCTCCTCCGCCACCGATGTTTCCCTGGAGGTCCGGCGCGGCGTCACACGCCCGGTCTGGGAAGCCGATGCGCCCGTCATGGCGCTCTATGAACAGGCGCGCGCCCTTGCCGCCCGGATCGGCTTCACGATGGGGCATGAAAGCGCCGGCGGCGGCTCGGACGGCAACTTCACCGGCGCCATGGGGGTGCCGACCCTGGATGGGCTCGGCGTGCTCGGCGGGGGCTATCACACGCTCGGGGAGTATATCCGCGAGGATTCGCTGGTGCCCCGCGCCAGGCTTCTCGCCGGACTCCTGGCGCGCGTCTAGAAAAGCGCGACAGAGCTTGCATCGGGCGGCGCGGCGCATGACTCATGGGCCGCTCCCACCCGATGGATTCGCCCATGAAACAGCGCCTCGCCCTTACCCTTTTCGCAATCAGCGGCATGCTGGGGGCGACCCAGGCCCTTGCCCAGGCGCCGGTGAGTGCCGCGCCCGTGGGCGGCACCTCCGGCGCGGTATCGCGGCCCGGCTGGTCCGCCGGACAGGCCACGAGCTCGGAATTCTCCCAGATGGGCCGCCCGATGACACGGAGCGAGGCGATCCGCCGCCGTTCCGCCGCCGCCCAGGTGCAGGGCGCCACGGGTCAGCCGCGCCAGCCTCCGCGCCGGCGCTCCAGCGCCGGGCGCTGAGCCGGCCTAGCCCAGGAAGGGAAAAGCCGCGGCTTCTTCCCAGGGGCCACCGCGATAGTGCCAGAGAAGCAGGGCCTCGCCCCGCGCCTCCCATGGGGTGAAGTCCTGGGCCAGCTCGTCCAGCAGGGATCGCGCCGCCTCGGGCGCGACCTTGTTCTGGATGGTGACATGCGGCCGCCAGCCCTGCGCATCCTGCCGCGTCAGCCAGCCCGCCCAGTGCTGCGCCAGCAGGCGGCGCAGGGCAGCCAAGGCCGGGGCTTCCACCTCGATCGCCACCCCACGCCCGAGCGGGCGCAGCCCCGCCATGCGCAAGGCCACGGGCGCGGTCCCCGCGGTGGCGGTAGCGAGATTCGCCTCGATCTCCTCCCGCGCCTCGCCTGGAAGGGCGTGGAACAGGGTCAGGTGGGCGGGGATCAGGTTGCGATCGGCGGGGAAATGTGCCCGCCGCAATCCATCGAGCCGTGCGAAGGATGCGGGATCGAAGCCAAGGCTCAGGATCAGCGGCGCCGTCATCGCACGGGCAGGTCCAGCAAGGCGTCCAGCCCTGTCGGGTCGGCCAGCAGGGCCGCCTTCTCCGCGCGGGAGAGGGAGGCCAGCGCCTGGCCGAGATCCGCCGAGGCCCGGACCCGCGCCAGGCCGAGCACGAGATTCACGTCCAGCCGATCTGGGCTGGAGGGCGCCGGGGCCGGCAGCATGGCGCGATGGGCGCCGAGCAGCGCGGGATTGGCGCGCAAACGTGCCACGGCCTCGCCTTCCGGTGCCATCGCGTCCCATTCGGCACGCAGTTCCAGCGTGCGACGGAGGATGGAGGGTGGGCTGCGCTCCTCCGGGATCAGCAGGAGGCCCGCCCGGCGAAGCGCCTGCCCGGCGCCGCGCCGCGCCGTCCAGGCGGCCAGGGGGATGGCCATTGCAAGGCCGATGACCACGGGCGACATCCAGGCCGCGAGGTAGGGCGAGACAAGGAAGGCGGCGATGCCGAAGGCAATGCCGAAGGCCGTGTGCCGCCAGTAGAGCCGCGCCACGGCGCGCAGCGGCAGGCTGCCATCGTCCCGTGTCTGCGCCGACCAGCCCGAATCCTTGCCGCGGAGGATGGAAACCACGTCCACCGACTGCGTCAGCATCGTCACCGGCGCCAACAGCCCTGCCAGCACCGTTTCGACCAGCACGCTGACGAGCGAGGGAAGCGCGCCGCCATGCCCGCGGCGCCAGCTCCGGTCCAGCAGCATGGCGCCCCAGGCGAGCACCTTGGGCAGGAGCAGAAGCCCCATGGTGGCGATGAACACCCATTTCGCGCGCACCGGATCCACCACCGGCCAATCCGGGAACAGGGTCGGCCCCTGCGGGAAATACACGGGAAGCACGAAGCGCGCCTGCAACGCGAGCAGCACGCCGCAGATCAGGAAGGCCAGCCACATCGGAGCGGTGATGTAGGAGCCGATGCCGACAAGCAGGTGCGAGCGGGAAATCGGGTGCAGCCCACGTGCCGGCAGCACGGCCAGGTGCTGGAGATTGCCCTGGCACCAGCGCCGGTCCCGGATCGCCAGATCCGAAAGGGCGGGTGGGCTTTCCTCATAGCTTCCGGGCAGGGCGGGGATGAAATGGATGGCCCAGCCACGCCGGCGCATCAGCGCCGCCTCGACAAAGTCATGGCTCATGACCGTACCGCCGAAGGGCTTGCGGCCGGGGAGATGCGGCAGCCCGGCGGCGGAGGCAAAGGCCTCCGTGCGGATCATCGCGTTGTGGCCCCAGTAATTGCCCTCCGCGCCATGCCAGAAGGCGATCCCATGCGCGATCACCGGGCCGTAGAGCCGTCCGGCGAATTGCTGCATCCGCGCGAAGAGGGAGCGGCCATTGACGATCACCGGCAGGCTCTGGATCAGCCCGACGCGCGGATGGGCCTCCATGGCCGCGGCCATGCGGATCAGCGCCTCGGCCGACATCACGCTATCCGCGTCCAGGATGAGGAAGCAGGGATAGGCGGCGCCATGGCGGCGCACCCAGTCGGCGATGTTGCCGGCCTTGCGGTCCGTGTTCTTCGGGCGTCGCCGGTAAAAGATGCGTGCCTCATCCCCGGCCCGCGCCCGCAGCGCCAGGAAAGCCTCCTCCTCCCGCGCCCAGGCATCGGGATCCGTGGTGTCGCTCAGGATGAAAACGTCGAAATGCCGCGCCGCCCCCGCCTCGCGCAGCGCCTCATGCATCGCCTCCAGCCCGGCGAGCACGCGGCGCGGGTCCTCGTTGTACACAGGCATCAGCAGGGCGGAGCGCGTGGCGAGCCGCGGCAGGGGAGCCGCCGGGTCGATGCCCAGCCCCCTTCCACCGCGCGCCACCACGCTTGCTACGCCGCAGAGGCTGCTCACGAAGGAGAGCGCGATCCAGGCGAAGAGCGGCACGAAGAGCACCAGCACCACCATGCCGGGCTGCAACACCGAATCCACATCCAGCACCAGCGCCATCTCACGCGCGCCGATGATCGTCAGGAGGAGAGCCGCGCCGAACACCAGGGCGCGGCGCAACCAGATCAGCCGCGGCGAGGTTCCGGGGCGGGGCGCGCGGCCCGGCTTCTCCCTGAAATCCTGCACGGGCATGGCCAGCGGCGCCTCCTCCGGCATGGCCGGGAGGAAGACGCCATGGGGCGGAATCAAGGTGTCCAGCGGAAAAGCCATGTCTCGGACAACGGCCCTCCCTCGTCGCGCAGCAGCGCGCGCAGCTCGATCAGCCGCTCATTGCCGGGCACCAGCTCGAAGCTCGCGCGCCAGGCGCCCGTTTCCTCGTTGCGCTGGAGCAGCGGGTTCAGCACGCGACCCACGCTGGCGGAGACGTCCAGCACGGGCTTTGCGCCTTCGGGCAGGGCACCCAGGCGGCCGCCCTTCGCCTCCAGCACGAAGAGCCGTGCGCCCGCCGTTCCGAGCTTAGCGCCCTGGCTTGCCTCCTCGAACTGCGCCGGCGGCGGGCGGCCGCCTCCGGGGAATGCGGCAGCGCTCGCCCAGTGCAGGCGATAGACGAAGCTGTATTCCTGCCCAGCGCGCAGCGGGGTGCGTGGCCGCCAGAAGGCGGCGATGTTGTCGTGGATTTCCTCCTTCGTCGGGATCTCCACGAGGTGCACCGCGCCCTCGCCCCAATCGCCGATCGGCTCCACCCAGCAACCCGGGCGGCGGTCATAGCGCGCCTCCAGGTCGTTGTAGTCGCGGAAGGAGCGCCGGCGCTGCATCAGCCCGAAGCCGCGCGGATTGGCATCCGCGAAGACGCTGACCTGCAATTCGCGCGGATTGGCCAGCGGGCGCCACACCGCCTCGCCACGCCCCGTGGAGAGCATCAGCCCGTCGGAGTCATGCACGGCGGTGCGGTAGTCGTCCGTCCCCAGCCGGTCGAGAGGGGAGAGCAGGAACATGCTGGTCAGCGGCGCGATCCCCGCCGTCGGCATGTCCACGCGGGGATAGAGGACGGATTCCACGTCGAAGACCGTGTCCGCGCCGGGGCGGATGGTGAAACGGTAGGCTCCCGTGGTGCTCGGGCTGTCGAGCAGCGCGTGCACCACCATGGAATTGCCCTGCGCCTGCGGGCGCTGCAGCCAGAAGGCACGGAAGATCGGGAATTCCTCCCCGCCGCGCTCCGCCGTGGCGATGGCCAGCCCGCGGGCCGAAAGGCCATAGACATGCCCCTGCCCGATGGCCCGGAAATAGGAGGCGCCGACGAAGGCCGCCACCTCGTCGAAATGATCCGGGCGGTTCAGCGGGTGGGTAAGCCGGAAGCCGGCGAAGCCGAGGTCGTCGGGGACGGACACCCCGAGATCACCCAGTGAGAAGGCCGAGGCGTCGTAGCGGATAGGCGCCGCCCGGCCATTCGCCACCTCGAACAGGGGCACGCGGGGCCGGAACAGGAAACCCCGGTGGAAGGGCTGCATCTGGAAAGGCAGCCCCTCCGGGCGCCAAAGGGAGCGCCCCGCATCGTACTGGATGCGCCGGTAGGCGTCGTAGCTGAGATCTGACAGCGGGCCAGGCAGCCGCTCGTCCGGCGGGGAGAAGGGCTTCGTTGCCATCTCGCGGGCCATGCGGCGCACGGTGGTGTCGTCGAAGGGGCGCACGGGATCATCCGCCGCCTCAGCGCGGTCGGAGAGGCTGCCGGGAATGGTTGGCATAAGCCCGGCCATCATCAACCCGGTGATCAGGGCGCGGCGCTTCACGGGATTCTCCATCGGGTCGCCTTAACCTGTGTAAGGCGTCGGGCGTAGAACGGGCCGCGGCTGAATGGTTGCGTATTGCATCGCAAAATGGGCACGCCGTGTCGCGCCAGGCACCGGCGAAGGGGTTAAGCGACCACCTATGGACACCTTCCTGCAGGCCCTGCCGCTGCTGCTGCTGCTGACCCTGCTCGGCTCGGGACGGGTGGCGCCGGCGCCGGCCTGCCTCATTGCCCTGACCGCCTCGCTTCCAGGAATTGCCACGGTCCTGCCGCCAGAGCTCACCCTGTCCCGGTTCCTGGCCAGTGAGACGGCGCGCGCTGCCTATCTCGGTGCGCTTCCGGTCGCCATCCTCTCGGGCGGGCTGCTTTTCAGCCTCGTGGCGGCGCCGCGGGCAGGCGGGCCGGTGCCGCCCTCGCCGCGGCGCGCCTATCTCACCATTCTCGCCGGCTCCTTCGTGGAAAGCGTCACAGGCTTCGGTGTCGGGGCAGTGGTCACGCTGGGCGGGCTGCGCAGCATGGGCATCACGGGGGTGCCGGCGGGGGGCATGGCCGTCCTTTCCATGTGGCTGGCGCCCTGGGGCGGGCTGGGGCCTGGCCTGGCGCTGGGTGCGGCCCTGGCCGGGCGGCCTCTGGCGGAAACTTCCCTCGTCACGGCGATCCCGCATTCCGCGTGGCTTCTTGTCGCGCCGCCCGTCCTCTGGTCGCTGCTGCGCCGCGCCGGCCTGCCCGTTCCCGCGCGGGAGCGGCTGGTGCAGTTTGGCCTGCAGCTGGCGCTGGCGGCGCTGGTTCTGCTCGGCGCTCGCTTCCTGCCGGCCGAGACGGTCGGCCTTGTCGCCTCGGGCGCCGTGCTGCTGCCAGCGCTCTGGTGGTTCGCCCCGCCGCGGGATGCGCAGGGATGGGAACGCGCCCTCTCCATGATCGGCCCCTGGGCGCTGCTTACCCTGTGCCTGCTCCTCGCCCGCTCCTGGCACGCCGCGCCGGCCTGGCAGCCCTTTCCCGGGCTGCCGGCACTGCCGGTCACCCATGTGGCGGTCGTGCTCTGGGCCGTCTCCCTTCTCTTCCTGGCCTTCCGCGCCGACGCCCTGGCCCGGCTGCACGAGACATTGACGCGGATGCGCCGCCCCGGGATGGCGATGATGCTCTATGTGCTGCTCGGCCGGTGGATTGCGGGCTCGGGAGTCGCGGCCGCCCTGGCCCATGCGATCGCGGCAGGGCTGGGGCCGCTGGCTCCCTATGCCATCCCGCCGCTGGGCATGCTGGGCGGCGTGGTCACGGGCAGCAATGTCGGCGCGGCCTCGGCCATGATGCCGCTCCAGGCGAGCCTCGGCATCGCGGCGGGGCTGCCGCCCTGGCTCGCCCCGGGGCTGAACAACTCCGCCGGCAGCGCGGGGGCCAGCTTCTCCTTCGCAGCCACGGCACTGATCTGCGGCCTGCTCGCCGATGGCACGCGCCCGCCCGCGATCTGGCGCGCCGTTCTGCCGCTGATCATCGCGGTGCCGCTGATCGGCTGGGCGACCGTGGCGGTCCTGCGCGGCCTGGCGTAATGCCATGGGCATGAGCGCCCGCGCCGCCCGCCAGCATCTCGCCGCCGATCCCGTCCTCGGTCCCGTCATCGCCCAGGTCGGCCCGATGCGGCTGAAGCCGGTGAAGGACCGCGAACCCTATGAGGCGCTGCTGCGCGCCATCGCGCACCAGCAGGTGCATGGGCGCGCGGCGGAGGCGATGCTGAACCGCCTCATCGCGCAGGTGCCCCACGCCCCCTTCCCCTCCCCGACTCAGGTGCTCGCCCTGCCCGAGGGCGCGTTGCGGGCCTGCGGATTCTCCGGGGCCAAGCAGGCCGCCATCCTCGATATCGCGCAGAAGGCGGCGGCGGGCTGGGTGCCCACGCGCCGCGCCGCCGCCCGGCTTTCGGACGAGGCGCTGATCGAGCGGCTGGTGGCGCTGCGCGGCGTGGGCCGCTGGACCGTGGAGATGCTGCTGATCTTCACCCTGGGGAGGCCGGACATCCTGCCGGTGGATGATTTCGGCGTGCGCGAGGGCTATCGCATCGCCGCGGGGCTGGAGGCGCAGCCGAAGCCAAAGGAACTGGCCGCCATCGGCCAGGCCTGGGCCCCGTTCCGCTCCGCCGCCGCATGGTATCTCTGGCGCGCGGCCGACCTGAGCAAGGAGGGCCGCTTCAAGGCTCCGGCCGCACTTTGAGGTGCGGCCGAGGCAGCCCTCCCTCCCAGCTTGCCCCCGGCGCCCCCCGGTGGGCGGCGCCCGCTCAGTCCGCGGGCAGGGTGACCACGAAGCACGTGCCGGGTGAGGTCCTCTCGAAACGCAACTCCGCGCCGAGCGCCTGGGTGAGGACGTTCACGAGCCGCATCCCCAGACCGGCGCTCTTCGTCGGGTCGAAAGAGTCCGAGATCCCCGTCCCATGATCGGCGACCGAGAGCGCGAAGCTATCCTCCGAAATCCTGGCGAAGCCCACCTCGATGTCTCCCCCTTCGGCGGAACAGCCGTGCTTGAGGGCATTGGTGACAAGCTCGCTCGCGATCAGCCCCAGGCGGATCGCCCTCTCGTCGGGGATATGGCCCTCCTCGGCCGTCACGCGGATCCGCTGCCCCGGAAGCAGTGCCATGGAGTCCTCCAGATCGGCGCAGAGCGAGCGGAGATAGGCCCCGAACTCGATATGCGTGCCCCTGGTTGAGCGGTGCAGCGAGTCGTGCACCAGCGCCACGGACTTGATGCGTTGGCTTGCGCGGATCAGGTAGTCGGCCTCGTCGCGCTGAGCCGTGCAGCGCGAGGCCTGCATGCGCAGCGCGCTGACGAGGAGATGAAGGCTGTTCTTCACGCGGTGGCTCGCCTCGCGCATGAGCAGGTCATGCTCGGCCAGCACCGCGTCCCGTTCCGCCAGCATCCTGCACAGCTCCGCCTTGCTGCGCTTCGAGTAGGCGGCCGGCTCGGCCGGAGCTTCCGCGCCGCGCGCGTCGGGACGGTTCGCCCGGTCCCCGCTCATCGGCAGGTTCGCCAGCAGCGCGGGGAAGCTCCGGGGCGGCTCATACTCAATGAACCAGGGCATGCTTTCCGCTCCCCTCCTTAGGCTGGCGGTCCAACCGGATTTCGGCGAGCCGCGCGGCCTGCTCCTCGCAGAGCGCGGCACGGGCGTTCAGGTAGCGCGCTGCGAAGCTCCAGATCTGGCCGGCATCGATGACGGCCGGCTGATGCTTGCGGCTCAGGGCCTTGCACCGCTCCCGCTCGGCCTTGGCTTGCTCGCGGCGCAGCCAGCATGCACGGGCATCGGGATCATCTTTCAGTTTCATCGCACCTTTCCCTGCTGCATGCCGTCCTGCGCCGCGCCGGACGGCATGGTGGATGCTCGATCAGGCACGGGTCCCGCAGGGGGGCCCGCATTCGAAGATGCCGGCGGCCAGGAATTCGTCGCCGGTGTCGTGGAAACCGGACCGTCCGTAAGGCGCATCTCCCAACGACTGGTGCCGCGCCGCCTTGGCTTCCACCTCGATGGCGATCTGCACCCGGGAGCGACCGAAGGCCGGTATCAGTCCCCGCACGCGCGCCGAGGCAATGGCACCCTGGCCGAGCAGCTCCGCGACCAGCTGGGCATCCTCTGAGGGCAGCCGTCCGAGCGGGCGCCCGTCCTGCGCGCGCACCTCTACGCCGCTCCGGCCATTCGGGTGCAGGTCGAGCAGGGCACCGACGCGGAGCCCTTCGGATGCAAGAGGATCCCGGCCGGTTCCGCCTGCACCCAGCAGAAAGCTCTCGATCACGGGTTCTGCGCCTCCGTACGCCCGCCATTCGCCTCGTCGGGTGCGGCGTTCAGCGAGTTCAAGGCGGCTTCGGCGACAGCCCGGCCAGCCGCCAGGCCCTGGTTACAGGCCTGGGTGTAGCCCTTCATCATCTTCGTCCAGGACGCCTGCTGGGCATCCAGACCGAGATCCGCGGTCGTGCGGGGAAGAGCATCGAGCGCTGCCCGGGCCAGGCCGAAGGTGATCTCCTGCTGCCGCAGGAGGGTATCGCCCATGGCGGCGGCCGCGGCTTGGTTGGCCTTCACGACCGAGTGGCAGGCATCGAGCGCCTGCTCCATCATCCCGGGCATAGGAACGGCGACACCGGGCCAAGCCTTCGTCACCCACGGACGATTAACCCATGTTATAAACAAATCGTGGGAGCCATGGACCGCAGGGGTGGATGTGGCAGCAACCGTTACTTTGACTTCTTCCCTATTCGCCTCGGAATTGATCCTCATCAGTCCAGATCCCTTTGCCAGACGCAGCACGCAACAGTTTCAGCGCCAGCTGGTAACTTCGCGCTGATACGGCGTTACCTCACGCGTCTTTGTAGGCGGGTTCGTTCAGAATGAACAAGAACTTTCGACCATGACGCTGTGGAAATGGATAGGTTGTAATCACGCCGTGCGCGCCAACGAGCTTGAAAGATTTCAGGTTGTACAGGTGCGCCCCAGACCGGCGGTAAGTGCTTGGGCTACCTTTCCTTTCTTCGTGAGCCGCCCTATCTGCGCCTTGATATGTGTGAATCCGATTCCCCTCCTGAAAGCCAGGGTGCCAGCGCCGGCCGTGCCGTTGAGGCAGTGGCCGCGCTTCACCTGCTTGCTCTCAGGCGCCAGTTCTCGGCATTGCGGGAAATCTTCGGCGAGGATCCGCCCCATCGTGCTCGCGAGGCATTCTGGGTGACGCTGGAGGTGATCCAGGCGGAGTTTCGTGGCGAGCGGATCGCTTTGCGTGACCTCGTGACGCTTGCGGAGGGCTTGCTGAGCGGCCCCACCCTGTCACGGATCGTCTCCGACCTTGAGCGGGACGGCTTCCTGACGACGGAGCTGGCCGCCTCCGAACGCGGACGGCTGAAGCTGCTGCGCCCTACACCCCGCGCGATGGAGCTCCTCAGTTCGCGGGCGGACGATGCATTCTCCGAATTCGCGCAGATCGTGCACGCGGCGGAGGTGAAAACCTGATCCGCGTTGCCCCGGCCGCGCGGCGGCTTGCCCCGCACGCCTGCCCTAGCCGGCTCGGATAGCCTTGCGGGGCCCTCTCGCCCCGCTATGCGGCGGCGGGAAAGAAGCTCTCCAGCACTGCCGCGAAGCGATCAGGCTGCTCGGCATGGAGCCAGTGCCCCGCATCCTTGATGCTGACGAAGCGCACCGCGGGGAAGATTTCGCGGATGGCCGGCCGGTTCTCCGGCCGGACATAGGTTGAGAGCTCTCCCGTGACGAAGAGGGTGGGTCCTTCAAAGGACGCTCCCTGCGGCGGCGACCACCCCATGATCTCGGCCATGGAGGCCGCGATCCCCTCCAGCCCGATGCGCCAGCCCGAGCCATCCGGCATGCGACTGGTGAGGATGAAGGCGCGCACGCCGGCATCTTCTTCCACCGGAGCCAGCAAGGCATCCGCCTCGGCCCGGCTGGCGCCGGCCGGCACGGCGCGCATGGCTTCGATCAGCGCCGTCCAGCGCGGCGGATAGGCATAGGGGGCGATGTCCGCGATCACCAGCCGCGCGATGCTCTGCGGCATGGTGAGGGCCAGCATCATCGCAGTCTTTCCGCCCATGGAGTGGCCCACCACATCGGCCTGCGTGATCCCCCGCGCGGCCAGCGCCTCCGCGACGGTCTGCGCCATGAAGCGGTAGTCGAGGACCGGCACATGGGGGCTGGAGCCGTGATTCGGCAAGTCGAGGGCGATCACGCGGCGCCCGCCCGCGGCCAGCCGCCGCTGCAGCGCGCCGAAGTTCCGCGCCTGGCCAAAGAGGCCGTGCAGCAGCACCAGCGGCCGCCCCTCGCCCATTTCCACCGCGTTGAGGATCATCACCTCTTCCCTATCCGCGCACGGCGAGGGTGACGCTTGCCGCGATCAGCGCCCCGCCCAGCCAAAGATCCCAACTCAGTGGCTCTCCCAGCCAGATTGCCCCGCCCGCGACGCCAAGCACGGGCACGAACATGAACCCAACCGAGGCCACGGTGGAGGGCAGGCGCCGCCCGGCCTCGATCACGCTCCAGGTGCCGATCGGGGCCGCCACAAGGCCGATGAAGGCGGCATGCGGCCAGGCACCCGATCCGATCCCCCCAGCCGGCTCCCGCAAAAGCGCGAGCGGCAGGAGCAGCATGGTGCCGATCCCGAAGCAGAAGGGCAGCAGCTCCATCATGGGCCGCGAAGGCGGCAGGCGGCGGGTGACGATGATGGCAATGCTCCAGAGCAGCGCCGCGCCCATCAGCATCGCGTTTCCGGCCAGCACGCCGGGCCGCGACCATTCCATGGACCAGGGCCCGACCAGCACCACCGCGCCGGCCAGCCCCAGCCCCGCCGCCGCCCAGCGGCTGGCCGACACCCGTTCCCCGAGCACGAGCACGGAAAGCGGCACGAGCCAGAAGATCGTCACGTTGGACAGGACAGCGATCCGCCCCGCCGGCAGCACGGCCAGGGCGAGGTGCGTGAGCGCGAAGAAGCCGCCGAGCTGCAGCAGGCCGACCGCGAGCACGGTGGGCCAGTCCCGCGCCCCCGGAAGCCTCAGTCGCCTCAGGGCCATGAGGGCCAGGGCCGTTGTGATGGCGGCCAGCCCGGCGCGGCTCACCGCGAACCAAGCCGGCGTGGCGTGCTGAAGCGCATCCTTCGTGATCGGCCAGACGCCGCCGAAGAGAATGACCGCCGTGGCGAGCAGCCGGAGGTCGCGCGGGTTCACCCGCCGGGCCTCAGCCCAGCGTCAGCACGATCTTGCCGATATGGGCGCTGCTCTCCATCAGCCGGTGCGCCTCGGCCGCCTGATGCAGCGGGAAGGTGGCGTGGACATGCGGACCGCATCGCCCGGCCGAGAGGACCGGCCAGACCCTGGATTCCAGCGCCTGGGCGATCTCTCCCTTCTCCGCCGTGCTCCGCGGGCGCATCGTGCTGCCCGTCACCACCAGGCGCTTCAGCATGATCGGGCGAATATCCGCCTTCTCCACCTCGTTCCCGCTCATCGTCGCGATGATCACCAGCCGCCCGTCCATCCCCAGCACCCGCAGGTTCCGCTGGAAATAGGCGGCGCCGACCATGTCGAGCACGACATCGGCGCCCTTGCCGCCTGTCGCGCGCTTCATTTCCTCGGCGAAGTCCTGGGTCTTGTAGTCGAAGGCCTCCTCGGCGCCGAAGTCCAGGCATGCCTTCACCTTCTCCGGGCTGCCCGCCGTGGCATAGGCCTGCGCGCCGAACTCACGCGCGAGCTGGAGCGCGGTGGAGCCGATGCCGGAGGTGCCGCCATGCACGAGCACCGTCTCGCCCCTCGCCAGCCGTCCATGGCCGAAGAGATTGGCCCAGACGGTGAAATAGGTTTCGGGCAGGGCGGCCGCGCGCACGGCGTCATAGCCCTCCGGCCAGGGCAGGCATTGCGCCGCGGGGGCGGCGGCGAATTCGGCATAGGCGCCGCCATTGGTCAGGGCGCAGACCCGGTCGCCGGCGCGGTAGCGCGTGACCTCGGCGCCGGTGGCCACCACCTCCCCGGCCACCTCCAGCCCGATCACGGCGCTGGCGCCCTTCGGCGGGGGATAGAGGCCCTTGCGCTGCTGGACATCAGGCCGGTTCACCCCGGCGGCCATCACCCGGATCAGCACCTCATCCGCCGCAGGGCGCGGCACAGGGCCGTTGGCCGGCACCAGCACCTCCGGCCCGCCGCCCTGGCCATGGGCGACATAGGTCATGGTTTCGGGCAGTTGCGGCATGGGTCGGGCCTCCTCAGCGGCGCGGAAGGTCGGCGCCGGGGCTTCCCCCGTCAAGCTGGCCCGTCCCGGCCTGGCCCGCCCCGAATGGAACATGAGACGATCTGTTGCCCGCGCGGCCTTGCGCGCCGGCGCCCCAGGCGCGACGATCGGGCATCCCATGGAGCGCGAGAGGAAGACAGGCATCATGCGCCCGGCCGCGCCGCGCCGCAGCCTCCTCGCCGCGATCGCACCACTCATCGCCGGCAATCTTTCCCCGCGCGCCGCCGCGGCGCAGAGCTCGGTCGCGCCCGCGGCCGCGGCGGAATGGCGCTTCGGCGCGCTCTACCCGCTTTCCGGCGCCCTCGCCCTGCTCGGGGACGAATCCTACCGGGGCCTGGAGATGGCGGTGGAGGAGCGGAACGCCGCCGGGGGTCTTCTCGGCCGGCCCATCCGCCTGATCCGCGCCGATGCCAATGACCAGGCGGCCGCGGTGAACGAGGCCCGCCGCCTGATGGGGCAGGAACGCGTCTCCGTCCTGTTCGGCACCTATGGTTCCACCCTGTCCTTCGCGGCCACGCAGGTGAGCGAGGCGCAGGGCATCCCCTTCTTCGAGCTCGGCGCGATCGCGGACAGCATCACCGAGCGCGGCTTCCGCAACCTGTACCGCACCTGTCCCCGCGCCAGCGACTTCGCCCGTGTCTCGGCCGAGGCCGTGGCCGAAATCCTGCCCGGCTTGCTCGGCATCCCACGTGCCACCCTGCGCGTGGCCATCCTGCACGAGGACGGGCTCTACGGCACATCCGTCGCCGAGTTCCAGGCGGCGCGGCTGCGGGAAGCCAATATCCAGCTGGTGGAGGGCGTGGCCTACCCGACCCGCACGGCCGATCTCGGCCCGGCCGTCCAGCGCCTGCGGGAGGCCTCGGCCGATGTGCTGCTGCACACGGCCGGGCAGAACGACGTCGTCCTGCTCTTCCGCACCCTGCGCGAGGCCGGGTGGCGCCCGCGCATGATCATGGGCTCCGGCGCCGGCTACAGCCTCACCGACACAGCCCGCACCCTCGGCCGCGCGATGGACGGGGTGATGAACGTCGATTTCACGCAATATGCCATTGCCGAGCGGCTGGCACCGGGGAACGCCGCCTTCGCGGAAGCCTATAAGCGCCGCTACGGCTCCGACCCGCGCTCCGGCCATTCGCTGGCCAATCATTTTGGCGCCCGCATCGCCTTCGATGCCATCCAGCGCGCCGGCGGCACGGAGAAGGACCGGCTGCGCGCCGCCGTGCTGGCCACCACCCTGCCCGAGGGCGACAGCCCCACGGGGTGGGGCGCCGCCTTCGACGAGCGTGGCCAGAACATGCGCGCCCGCCCCTGGCTTGCCCAGTGGCAGGACGGGCGCCTCGTGACCATCCATCCTGAGGCAGCCGCCGTGGCACCGCCGCGCTCCCGCCTCGGGAACGACTGAGGAGAGGAAAGAACCATGCGGAACGACGAACGCGTCTGGCGCGCCGTGGATGAGCGGAAGGAGGATTACGCCACCTTCTCCGACCGGGTCTGGGAAATGCCCGAGATCGCCTATACCGAGCAGCGCTCCGTTGCCGAGCACATCGCGATGCTCGAGAAGGAAGGCGCCCGCATCACCCGCAACCTGGCCGATATCCCGACGGCGGTGATGGGCGAATGGGGCGAAGGTGGCCCGGTCATCGCCATCCTGGGCGAGTATGACGCGCTGCCCGGCCTGTCGCAGGTCGCCGGCATTGCTGAGAAGCAGGAGGTCGAGGCAGGCGGCCACGGCCATGGCTGCGGCCACAACCTGCTCGGCGCCGCCTCCCTTCTCGCCGCCGCGGCGGTGAAGGACTGGCTGAAGGAGAACAACATCCCGGGCCGCGTGCGCTATTATGGCTGCCCCGCGGAGGAAGGCGGCGCCGCCAAGGGCTTCATGGCGCGGGACGGCGTGTTCGACGACGTGGACATCGCCATTTCCTGGCACCCCGCCTCTTTCTCCGGCGTGAACGAGGCCGTCTCCCTCGCCAATACCCGCATCGACTTCACCTTCCACGGCCGCTCCTCCCATGCCGCCGCCGCGCCGGAGCTGGGCCGTTCCGCGCTGGATGCCGTGGAGCTGATGAATGTCGGCGTGAACTACATGCGCGAGCACATGCCGGACCATGCGCGCATCCACTACGCCATGCTGGATGGCGGCGGCATCGCGCCGAATGTCGTGCAGTCCCGCGCGAAGGTCCGCTACCTCATCCGCGCGCGCGACCTGCCCGAGCTGAACATGCTGGTGGGCCGCGTGAAGAAGATCGCCGAGGGCGCCGCGCTGATGACCGAGACGCGGGTTGAGACCGCGGTGGTCAGCGCCGTTTCCAACCTCCTCGGCAATACGCCGCTGGAGAAGGCGATGTATGACAACTTCCTTCGCCTCGGCCCGCCTCAGTGGGATGACGAGGACCGGAAGTACGCCGCCGAGATCCAGGGCACGCTGACCGAAGCGGATATCGCCGCCGCGCATCGTCGCCACGGGCTGAAGGTGGAGCCGGGCAAGTCGCTCTGCGACATCATCGTGCCGCTGGAGAACCGGGGCGAGGGTGGCGTCGGCTCCACCGATGTGGGCGATGTCTCCTGGGCCGTGCCCACGGTACAGGCGCGTGGCGCCACCTGCGCCATCGGCACGCCCTTCCATTCCTGGCAGCTCACCGCGCAGGGCAAGGCGCCCCACGCCCATAAGGGCATGGTCCATGTGGCGAAGGTGATGGCGGGCACGGCCGTGGACGCCATCCGCGATCCCGCACTGATCGAGCGTGCCAAGGCGGAGTTCAAGGAGAGGACGGGCGGGAAGCCTTATGAGTCCCCGCTGCCGAAGGATCTGGCGCCGCCGATCAAGGCGATGGGCCAGGGCGTGTGAAACGGATCGGGGCGGGAGGCCTTGCCTCCCGCCCCGGCGCTCTCAGTCCGCCTTGATGCCGGCGGACTGGATGATCGGCTCCCACTTCGCGATCTCGTCGTCCAGCCACTTCTTGGCCGTGGCCGGCGTCGTGTCGGACCGGGTCTCCATCGTCAGCGCGGAGAGGCGCTGCTGCACGCTTTCCATGGCCATGACCTTGTTGAAGGCCTGGTTGATCGTGCTGACCGTGGCTTCCGGCGTGCCCGCGGGGGCGAAGACCATGTGCCAGGTATAGGCCTCGTAGCCCGGCACGCCCGCCTCGTTGAAGGTGGGGATGTCCGGCACCTGCGGGATGCGCTTGCCGCCCGAGATCGCCAGCCCCTTCACCTCGCCGCGCTGCACGAAGGGCAGCGCGGAATTGGCGACGTCCAGCATCATGGCGACCGTGCCGTTCAGCAGGTCGGGCATGGCGGCGGCCGAGCCGCGATAGGGCACATGCGCCACCTTGAGGCCGCCGGCCTGGCGCAGGAAGAGCTCCGTGGCCAGGTGCAGCGCGGCGCCGTTCCCGGTGGAGGCGTAGTCATACTTGCCCGGGTTCTTCCTGAGGAGCTCGATCAGCTCCGGCAGGGAATTCACCGGCAGGTCCTTGTTCACCATCATCAGCATCGGGATGACACCGGTAAGGGCGACCGGGGTGAAATCCGCCAGCGGGTCGAAGGGCAGGCGCGGGAAGATCGCACGCAGCGCCGCATGGGCGATGGTGGTGTAGAGCAGCGTTTGCCCGTCCTTGGACGCCTTGGCCACCATGTCCGAGCCGACGACCACGCCCGCGCCGGTCCGGTTTTCCACGATCACCCGCTGCGGGAGCATCTTGGACAGCTCATCGGCGATGAGACGGGCCGGCACGTCGGTGGGGCCACCCGCGGCGAAGGGCACGACCAGCCGCACGGGCGCGTTGGGCCAGCTTCCCTGGGCGCGGACGGCGGGTGCGGCGAGAGGCGCGGCGGCAAGGCCGGCGGCCCCGGCGATGAGATGACGACGCTGGATCATGAAAGGCAGTTCCCTGGCGTATGGAAGTTTCGTCACCCCAAAAGGGGCGCCAGGGGGGTGGTGTCAACGCCTGGACGGGTCACGAGGCTCTCATAAACGTCTCGGTCCGTTGCACCCTCCGTGCCGAAAAGAAGCACCTGGCTGCCGGCGGACAGCCCCAGCGCGGCGCGGGCCTGCGGGTCCTGTGCCACAAGGGCAAGCCCGGCCAGCCCGGCCACGCCGCTCTCCCCGGCCTCCAGCGGCGGGTCGCGCCGCGCCAGCAGGCGCATGGCGGCAATGGCGGCCGAATCGGGGATCGCCATGAAGGCGAAGGCGGCGCGCTCCAGTTCCTGCCAGGCCAGCAGGCTGGGCTCGCCGCAGGCCAGGCCCGCCATGATCGTGTCCAGCTCTCCCGGAACCGTGCGGGCCTCCCCGGCCTCGGCACTGGCCAGGAGGCAGGCGGCACGCTCCGGTTCGACCACCACCAGCTTCGCTGCCTGCCCGTACCGGGCCCGCAGCGCCACGGAAACAGCGGCGGCCACGCCCCCTACCCCGCCCTGGATGAAGACATGGCTGGGTGGCGCGGGCATGGCATCCAGCGCCTCCTCCGCCATCAGCCGGTAGCCCTGCATCACCTCGCGCGGCGTCTCGGTATAGCCGGGCCAGGAGGTGTCGGAGACGAGGTGCCAGCCACCTGCGCGCGCGGCTTCCTCGGAAGCACGGACGGAATCGTCATAGGTGCCGGGCACCTCCCGCACCTCCGCGCCATAGGCGGCGATCGCGTCCCGCCGCCCCTGGCTGACGCCGGGATGGACGAAGATGACGCAGCGTGCCCCGAAGCGCCGGGCTCCCCAGGCGACGCTGCGGCCATGATTGCCGTCGGTGGCGCATGTGATGGTGACAGCCGCGGTGACGTCGGCGAAGCGCCCGGATTCGAGGTCCGCGACCGTGGCGGCATTGGCCACGCCCATCCGGGCCAGCTCCCGCGCGATCACGCCCGCCACAGCATGGGCACCGCCCAGGGCCTTGAAGGAGCCAAGGCCGAAGCGCGAGGCTTCCTGCTTGTAGAACACCGCGCCCAGGCCGAGCGGCGCCACGAGCTCGGGCAACGTAACCAAGGGGGTCGGCACGTAGCCCGGCCAGGCGGTGATGGCAGCCCTCGCGCGCCGCCACCCGCCCTCGGGCAGGACGACGACGCCGGGCACGCCATGGCGGGGATTGATGAAGAGGCGGAAGGGATGGTCCGTCATGCCGCGAAGAAGGTCACGCCGCGCGCCACCGGGCAACCTCCCCTCACCAGCAGAGCAGCAGGTCGATCAACATCAGCAGGTAGCCCAGGGCGATCACCACCAGCCCCAGGAACACCAGCACGATCCCGACGCCGTAGCGCAGTGTGTCCATGCCGTAGTCCAGCAGCATCCGGCCGAACGCCACCGTCTCCCGCCCGCCATAGCAGCTCCGCTTGGGCGGCTCCGGCCGCATCTGCACCAGGGGCGCGGCGCAGGCCGGGGCCGGGGCCTCGCCCGCCGCCGCGAAAAGCAGCAGCGGCAGGACGAGGAGGCGCCCCTTGCCGGCCACCGGCGGCTAGAGCCCCGCCCGGTCCAGGCGCAGGATGGCGCGTGCCAGGGCCTGGGCGCGGGGAACGAGGCTGGCCACCTCCAGATACTCCTCCGGGCTATGGGCCTTGCCGCCCACCGGGCCGACGGCGCAGAGGGTGGGCGCGCCCACCGCGGCGGTGAAGCCGCTATCGGCGCATCCGCCGGAAAACTCCCCCTTGATCTGCAGCCCGCTCTCGGACGCGGCGCCACGATACATCTCGAACATGCGCGCGGCGGCAGGGGTCTGGGTCAGGGGCAGGAACTCACCGCGAATGGTGAGCACCGCCTTCGTGCCGGGCACGAAGGACTTCGCCACGATGTCGTGGATCTTGCCCATGACCTCCTCCCGGTCCGCCGGCTCCACATAGCGCAGGTCGATCTGCATCTGTGCGGAGGGCGCCACCGTGTTCACGCTCTGCCCGCCGCTGACCAGCCCGACATTCAGCGTGATGCCGCGCTTGAGATCCGTCAGCGCATGGATGGCGGTCACCTTCTGCGCCAGCTCGCCGATCGCGCTGATCCCCGCTTCGAAATTGCCGCCCGAATGCGCGGCGCGCCCTTCGATATCCATCACCATGAAGACGCCGCCCTTGCGGCCCGTCACCACGCCGCCGCCGGGGCGCCCGGGCTCGGAGTTGAACACCACGCGGGCGCGGCGCGCCTCATCCTCGATCACCGGGCGGCCCTCGGGGGAGCCGATCTCCTCATCGCCGGTGAAAAGCCCGACCAGCGGGCCGGGCGCCCCGCCCATCTCCTTGAAGGCGGCGATGACGAACATGTTCATCACCAACCCCGCCTTCATGTCGGCCACGCCCGGGCCATAGGCGATGCCGTCCTCCACGCGGAAGGGCCGCCGCTCCGGCTCGCCCTTGGGGAAAACCGTGTCCCGGTGGCCCATCAGCACGATGTTGCGCTGGGCGTTGCCCTGGGCGGCCGCGTCGCCCTCGGCCGCAAGCGTCGCACGCAGGCAGTCGCCGAAGCGCTCGCCCGTCACCGTCTCCACGGGGATGCCGCGCGCACTGAAAAAGGCGCGGACCTGCTCGCCCACGGCATCCACGCCCGCCTTGTCATAGGAACCGCCATCGGTGTTCACCATGGCTTCCAGCGTGGCGAGCATCTCGCCCTGCCTGCCGGCCAGCCATTCCAGGACGCGGCTCTCTGTATCGGCACTCATTCGGGTCACTCCAGGAGGGATGACAGGGCGCAGGGCGGCGGCCCTCACGCCATCGGGTTGGCTTCCGGCATGGCCAGCGCGCGCTCAAGCGCCCGGGCGCCGCGAAGGCAGAGATCGTCCCGGCCCTGCGCCGCCACGATCTGCACGGCGCGCGGCATGCCCTCGGCGTCCAACCCGGCGGCCAGCGCGATGGCCGGCTGGCGCGTCAGGTTCTGCGTGAAGGTCCAGGGCGCCCAGTCCCGCCACAGCGCCTCGGTGGGCCGGATGGTGGGTTGGTCCGCTGCGAAGGCCGCCGTAGGCGTCGCGGCGGTGAGAATGAGGTCGTAGCGCAGGTGGAAAAGGCCCATCCGGTGCGCCGCCTCCACCCGCATCGCATCGGCGGCCAGGAAGTCGATGGCCGAGAGCCCGCCCTCGCGCCGCGCCACATCGGCCAGGCCATCATCGAGGTCGGAGCGCTTCTCCTCCGGCGTGGCGGCCACCAGCTTGGCCAGGGCCACGCCCCAGACCCGCCCGAAGATCTGGCGCGTATCGGGCAGTTCGGGATCGGTCTCCTCCACCAGCGCGCCCTCGGCGCGCAGCGTGTCGGCGGCGCGCTGCAGCGCGGCCTCGCCATCGGCGTCCAGCGGCGGCTCATAGCCCCAGCGGCGCACGAGCGCGACGCGCATGCCGCGCACACCTTCCTCGATACCCATCCGCCACTCGCGCGGGTCATCGGGCAAGCAGAGCGGGTCGCGCGCATCGGCCCGGGCGATAGCGTTCATCATCAGCGCGGCATCCCGCACCGTGCGGGTCATCGGCCCGGCGCAGGCCACGGCGGAAAAGGCGCCATGCGGCCATTGCGGCACGCGCCCATAGCTCGGCTTGTAGCCGACGATGCCGCAATAGGCGGCGGGGATGCGGATGGAGCCGCCCGCATCCGTTCCGATATGCAAGGCCCCGAAGGCTGCCGCCGCCGCCGCCCCGGCGCCGGAGGAGGACCCACCGGTGGTGCGCTGGAAATCCCAGGGGTTGCGGGTAATGCCGTGCAGCGGGCAGTCGCCCGGCGTCTTCCAGCCGAACTCCGTGGTGGTGGTCTTGCCGATGATGACGGCACCGGCCGCCTTCAGCCCGAGCACGGCGGGCGCGTCCTCGCCTTGCGGGCGCGGGTCGGTGGTGCGGCTGCCCCGGCGCGTGGGGAAGCCGGCCATGTGCAGCAGGTCCTTCACCGTGCAGGGCACGCCGTCCAGCGGGCCCAGGGGGCGCCCGGCCATCCAGCGCGCCTCGCTCTCCCCGGCTTGGCGTAGGGCGTGGGGGTTCATCACCGCAAAGGCGTTCACCGCCGGGTTATGGCGCGCCACCCGCTCCATCACCGCCTTCAAGGCCTCCACGGGGCTCAGGGCACGGCGGGAATAAAGGGCGAGCAGCGTTTCCGCGTTCATCAGCGCGGGATCAATGGCGGGCATCTGGAACCTGGAATGGGAGGGGCAGTGGCGATCTTGGGGCGCCAGGATGGACCCAGCGGGCCGGCGAAGGAACCCCGGCTCCTAATGCCCCGCCGCCAGCCGGTCCCGGGTTTCGGCAACCAGTGACCGGCTCATCTCCTCCAGCCCCGCCACGGCGGCCAGGCGCGGCGCGGCCGCCTCGGCCTCGGTTTCGGAAAGGATCACGGGGAGCAGCCCCGTCGCGCTGCAAAGCCCCGCCATCAGGGTGTCCCGCGCCTCCGGGATCTCGCCTTCGAGCAGAACCGCCCGCAGCCGGGCGCGGGTGGCGTTCATCGCACTGCCATCGGCCTTCGGGTAGCGCCGGTCCGGCAGCAGCAGCAGGCGGCGCCCCTTGTCCAGGCGCAGGACCCCGCGCTGCACCAGCCGGTCCAACAGGGCTTGGCGAAGCGAGGCGCCCTGGGGGGCGAGATGGCCCATCCACCACCGGCTGTCCTGGCCCTCAGGGCCGGCGGAGACACGGGCCAGGATGCCGTCCAGCACGGGATCGCCGGTCGGGGCCGAATTCTCGACGAAAAGCCGGTCGATATCGCTGTCCAGCCGCCCCGCAAGGGCGAGCTCCATCAGCACCGCCCCGACCAGGGCCAGGGAGACGGCTTGGTCGGGCACGCCAAGCGGGCGGCCCGTCTCGTCATCCAGGGTGAGGAGGACGACCTCCTCGGGCATGGTCAGGGCGATGCTCATGATGGGCGGGAGCATAGCGCCCCGCGCCCCCGGGAAGGAGGGGCCTTCAGGCGGCAGCAATACCTACCCCCTGTGCACCGCCGCTCACTCGGCCGCGAATGCCGCGGCCCCTGACGGTCCCCGGTTCAGGCCCTCGCCGCCAGGGCCGCCGACCAGGGCGACATCACATCGGTGATGCCGGTCGCCACACCCTCCCCGTCCCGCGCGATGAAGTTGGGGCAGGCGAAGTTCACGGGGAGCACGGCGTGCTCCACCACCTCCAGTTCGCCATCCTCCGCCAGCCCGTCCAGCACATCCGGCCCCAGGCGCCGGTCGGCAGTCACGGAATCGGGGCCGGAAACATCGATGCGGGGCATATGCGCCGCCTCTTCGGGGCCCATGCCGAAATCCAGCTGGAAGGCGAGCATCTGGCACACGCTGGCCAGGATGCGCCGCCCGCCCGAGGCACCGCCGGCCAGGATCGGGCGCGTCTCCTCCCCCACCCGCGTCACCACGACGGGGCTCATGTTGCACAGGGGGCGGGCACCGGGGCGGATGGCGTTGGCGCTGCCGGGCTGCGGGTCGAACCACATCATCCCGTTGTTCATCAGCACGCCCGTGCGGGGCAGCACCACGCGGCTGCCCATGGAGGAAAGCAGCGTGGTGGTGACCGAAACCATCATCCCGTCCTTGTCGCAGACCGTCAGATGCGTGGTGCAGGTTTCCGCGGCTTCCTTGGCGCCGGTTTCGGCTCCGAGCCCCGCCAGGCGGTCGGCATAGGCCCGGCGCATCGCAGCGGCGAGGCCGCGGTACCAGCCCGCGCCAGCCCCGCCACCGACGGAGACGCCGTCCATCGCGGCCACCACCGCCGCCATGGTCGGGGCGGCCGTCAGCCCGCCCGCCGTGTGGATGGTGTGGGTGCCGCGCCAGGCAATGGGCATGGCCTCCCGCACCGAGGCATGGCAGCCCGACAGATCCGCCGCGCTGATCACGCCGCCCATCGCCTGGATATCGGCAACGAGATCACCGGCCAGCCCGCCCTCGTAGAAATCCCGCAGCCCGTGCTGGCGCAGCCGCTCCAGCGTCTCGGCGAGGCGTCCCTGGGGCAGGTAGCCCGGCTTGCCCTGGTAGGGCGGGTTGGGCGGCAGGCCATCGGGCAGGTAGATCCGCGCGCTCTCCTCATAGAGGCGCAGCACCTTGGCCGAGGCCGATACCTTCAGCGTGGTGAACCAGTCCTGGGCCAATCCGCGCCGGGCGAGCGCGATGGCAGGCCCCAGCAGCGCGTCCAGCCCCAGGCCGGTGCCGAAGCGCTCCCGCAGCAGGTCGTAGCCCGCGACGGCGGAGGGAATCACGAAGGAGAGCGGGCCGTGGATGTTCACGTCGCCCACCACCTCCGGCCAGGCGAAAAGGTCCTGCTTCCATTTGCCGGTCAGGGGATAGGCGGAGGGGTCCACCCCCGCGGACGCGACCGGGCCGAAATCCACCACCTGGGGCGCCGATCCGGGCCGGTGGACCAGGGCGAAGCCGATGCCGCCCAGCCCGCTGTTCCAAGGCTCGGCCGTGGCCAGGGCGAAGGCGGCGGCGACCGCCGCATCCGCCGCGTTCCCGCCCGCCTCCAGCACCGCGACTCCCGCCTCGGCCGCGGCGCGGGACTGGGAGGCCACCACACCACCCCGGCCAGACGCGGCCGGCTTCGTTAGCACCCAGTGCTGGCTGGCATGGGGCGGCGGGGCATAGGCGGTGAGTTCGGACATCGGGACACCTGGTTTGACTGCCGCCGGGAGCCTCGCGCCGCGGGGGCACTTCGGCAAGGTCCCGCGGGCGCCGTGGTTTGCCCCCTTGGCCCGCCCCCTTGGCCCGGGGCCTGCGCCCGGCTTATCTGGCCGCCGCTGAGTTCTCAGGAGGAAGACGCCCATGGCCGGTACGACGCAGGGATTGGAGGTTGCCCCGGTCCTCCGGCGCTTCATCGAGGAGGAAGCGATCCCCGGCACGGGCGTCGAGGCCCCGGCCTTCTGGACCGCGATGGAGAAGACCCTGCGCGGGCTGGGCCCGAAGAACGCCGCCCTGCTGGCCGAGCGCGACGCGCTGCAGGCGAAGATCGATGCCTGGCACCGCGCCAACCCCGCGCGCCCGGTGGACCGCGCCGCCTACGAGGCCTTCTTGCGCGAGATCGGCTACCTTCTGGACCCGCCGGCGCCCTTCCAGGTGGAGACGGCGAATGTGGATGACGAGATCGCGCGCCTCGCCGGCCCGCAGCTCGTGGTGCCGGTCAACAACGCCCGCTACGCGCTGAACGCCGCCAATGCGCGCTGGGGCAGCCTCTACGACGCCCTCTACGGCACCGATGCCATCCCGCAGGAGGGCCCGAAGACCCGGGGCTATGATCCCAGGCGCGGCGCCGCCGTGATCGAGCGCGCCCGCGCCGTGCTGGACGGCGCCGCCCCGCTGGAGTCCGGCAGCCATGCCGAGGCGACTGCCTATCGCGTGGAGGGTGGTGCCCTTCGCGTGATGACCGCCGGCGGCCGCTCCACCGGGCTGAAGGATCCCGCGCAGTTCCGCGGCTACAATGGCAGCGAGGCCGAGCCCACCGCCATATTGCTCGCCAAGAACGGCATCCATCTGGAGATCGTCATCGACCGCAGCCACTCGATCGGCAGCACGGACCAGGCGGGGGTTGCGGATCTGGTGCTGGAGGCTGCGCTCTCCACCATCATGGATGCCGAGGACTCCGTCGCGGCGGTGGATGCCGAGGACAAGGTCGGCGTGTATCGCAACTGGCTCGGGCTGATGCGCGGCGACCTCTCCGCCAGCTTTGAGAAGGGCGGGCAGGTGATGGAGCGCCGGATGAACCCGGACCGGCGCTTCAAGGCACCCGATGGTGGCGAACTCGTGCTGCGCGGGCGCTCGCTGATGCTGGTGCGCAATGTCGGCCACCACATGATGACGGATGCTGTCACGCTAGACGGCGCCGAGACGCCCGAGACCATCCTGGACGCCTATGTCACCTCCCTCGTCGCGCTGCATGACCTGCGCGGCAAGCGGCTGAACAGCCGCGCGGGCAGCGTCTATATCGTCAAGCCCAAGATGCATGGCCCGGCCGAGGTGCAGTGGGCCGTCTCCCTCTTCGGCGAGGTGGAGGACGCGCTGGGGCTGCCGCGCAACACGCTGAAGATGGGCATCATGGACGAGGAGCGGCGCACCAGCGTCAACCTCGCCCGCTGCATCGAGGCGGCGAAGTCCCGCGTGTTCTTCATCAACACGGGCTTCCTCGACCGCACCGGAGACGAGATCCACACCTCCATGGAGGCGGGCGCCGTCGTGCGGAAGAACGACATGCGCAAGGCGGCCTGGATCAGCGCCTATGAGGACAACAATGTCGATGTCGGCCTGGCCTGCGGGCTGCTCGGCCATGCGCAGATCGGCAAGGGCATGTGGGCCGCGCCCGATGCCATGGCGGCGATGCTGGAGCAGAAGGTCGGCCATCCCAGGGCAGGCGCCAGCACGGCCTGGGTTCCCTCCCCCACCGGCGCCACGCTGCATGCGCTGCACTACCATCAGGTGGATGTCGCGGCGCGCCAGGCCGAGATCGCCGGGGGCGGCGCACGCGCCCGGCTTTCCGACCTGCTGACCATCCCCCTGGCCGAGAACACGAATTTCTCGCCCGAGGACATCCAGTCCGAGCTGGACAACAACGCCCAGGGCATCCTCGGCTATGTGGTGCGCTGGATCGACCAGGGCGTGGGCTGCTCCAAGGTGCCGGACATCCATGATGTCGGGCTGATGGAGGACCGCGCGACGCTGCGCATCTCCGCCCAGCATATCGCCAACTGGCTCCGCCACGGCATCGTGGACCGGGCGAAGGTGGAGGAAACCATGCGCCGCATGGCCGCCGTGGTGGACAAGCAGAATGCGGGCGACCCGGCCTACACGCCCATGGCGCCGGATTTCGGCGGCGTGGCCTTCAAGGCGGCCTGCGACCTGGTGTTCGAGGGCGCGGCGCAGCCCAACGGCTACACGGAGTTCGTGCTGCATCGCCGGCGGCGGGAAGCCAAGGGAAGCTGATCGCGCATCCGGTCGTCCGGACCGCGATCTCATACGGGGGAAGCGGGCCGGCCGGGAACCGGATCTGAGTGCGGAGCGGGGATGGCCTGCGCTGAACCGCAGGCCCTCCCCGCGAAAGGGACCGGGGTAGGCAGCCCCGCACCGGGACTTCCTTGCCCGTGGCGAGAGCCACAACAAAAAGCCGGCCGCCCCAGGGGGGCGACCGGCCTTGCGGACCCGATAGGGCCAGCGCCTATTTCGGCGCCAGCACCATGATCATCTGCCGGTTCTCAAGGCGCGGCATGGACTCGACCTTCACGGTCTCAGCCATTTCGTTCCGGATGCGCTCCAGAACCTTGGCGCCGAGATCCTGGTGGGCCATCTCGCGGCCGCGGAAGCGCAGGGTGACCTTCACCTTGTCGCCTTCCTCGATGAAGCTCTTCATCTGCCTCATCTTCACTTCGTAGTCATGGTCGTCGATATTCGGACGGACCTTGATTTCCTTGATCTCGACCACCTTCTGTCGCTTGCGCGCCTCGTTGGCCTTCTTCTGCTGCTCATACTTGAACTTGCCGAAGTCGGTGATCTTGCACACCGGCGGCTCGGCGTTCGGGCTGATCTCCAGAAGATCCATGCCGACGTCGTAGGCGCGGGCCAGGGCCTCACGCGCGCTCATCACGCCGATCATCTCGCCGTCCTGGTCGATCAGCCGGACCTGGGGCGCGCGAATCTCCTCGTTCACCCGCGGTCCGTCGCGGGTCGGGAGCGTATTGGGCATTGGGCCTCGGGCCAGGGTAGTCTCCTATCGTGGTGGTAGCGATGCAGTTATGGTGCGGGGCGGCCGCGTCTGCAACCGCCACGCGCTCAGGTCAAGCGGGATTCAGTGAAAACCCGCTTTCGTCATGGTCACGCCGCCACATCGGTGGTGGCGAAGCTGCCCTGCTGGTCGGGCGCCGCCGCCTCAGCCACCAGGCGGGCGACGGCTTCGGCCAGGGGCAGGGTTTCCTGCTCGCGGCCCGGCAGCCGGCGGAGCACGAGGTTGCGCTCCTCGGCCTCACGCCGGCCAACCACGGCCAGGACGGGCACGCGGGCCTCGATATGCTCGGCGACTTTGCGGTTGATCTTCTCGTTCCGGATATCGACCGAAACCGCAAGCCCTGCCGCACGCATGGCCTCGGCCACCTCCTCTGCATAGGGGGCGGCGTCGTCCACGATGCTGGCGACCACGACCTGGGTGGGAGCCAGCCAGAGCGGGAAGCGCCCGGCATGCTCCTCGATCAGTATGCCAAGGAAGCGCTCGAAGCTGCCGAGGATGGCGCGATGCAGCATCACCGGGCGGTGCTTGGCGCCGTCCTCGCCGACATATTCGGCATCCAGCCGCTCCGGCAGGACGAAATCCACCTGCAGCGTGCCGCACTGCCAGTCGCGGCCGATGGCGTCGCGGAGGACGAATTCCAGCTTGGGGCCGTAGAAGGCGCCCTCCCCCGGGTTCAGCTCGAACTCCACGCCGGCCGTTGCACAGGCCTCGCGCAGGGCGCCCTCCGCGCGGTCCCAGGTCTCGTCCGTGCCGGCCCGGGTGGCGGGGCGGTCGCTGAACTTCACGCGGAAGGACTGGAAGCCGAAGTCCCGGTAGATCGAGGAGAGCAGCGCCACGAAGCGCACCGTCTCCGGGGCGATCTGGTCCTCTGTGCAGAAGATGTGCGCGTCGTCCTGGGTGAAGGCGCGGACCCGCATGATGCCGTGCAGCGCGCCCGAGGGCTCGTAGCGGTGGCAGGAACCGAACTCCGCCATGCGCCACGGCAGCTGGCGGTAGCTGCGGATGCCCTGGTTGAAGATCTGCACATGGCAGGGGCAGTTCATCGGCTTGAGCGCGAGCACCCGGTCCTTCTCGGACTCGTCCTCGACGGTGGCGATGAACATGCTCTCCCGGAACTTCTCCCAGTGGCCGGAGGCCTCCCAGAGCTTGCGGTCCAGCAGCTGCGGCGTCTTCACCTCGTCATAGCCCGCGGCGTCCAGGCGGCGGCGCATATAGCCCTCCACCGTCCGGTAGAGGCGCCAGCCCTTCGGGTGCCAGAAGATCGAGCCCGTGGCCTCCTCCTGCAGGTGGAAGAGGTCCATCTCCCGGCCGATCTTGCGGTGGTCGCGCTTCTCCGCCTCCTCCAGCTGGTGGAGATAGGCGTCCAGCTCCTTCTGGTCCCGCCACGCGGTGGCATAGATGCGGGAGAGAACGGGGTTGCGGTGGTCGCCACGCCAATAGGCGCCCGCCACCTTCTGCAGCTTGAAGGCGGAACCGACATCGCCCGTGCCGCGCATATGGGGACCGCGGCAGAGATCGAGCCAGTCGCCCTGCCGGTAGATGCTGATCGTTTCGCTTTCCGGCAGGTCGCGAATCAGCTCCGCCTTGAAGCGCTCGCCCTTTTCCTCGAAGTGGCGGATCGCCTCGTCGCGGGGCCATTCCTCGCGCACGAAGGTGGCGTTGCGGGCGATGATCTCCCGCATCTTCGCCTCGATCGCCGGGAAGTCCTCGGGCGTGAAGGGCTGGTTGCGGTGGAAGTCGTAGTAGAAGCCGTTCTCGATCGCCGGGCCGATTGTCACCTGCGTGCCCGGAAACAGCTCCTGCACCGCCTCGGCAAGCACATGGGCGGCGTCGTGGCGGATCATCCCGAGGGCCTCGGGATCCTTCCGCGTGATGAAGCGCAGCCGCGCGTCATGCGCGATGGGAACGGAAAGATCCCTGAGCGCGCCGTCCACCTCCATGGCCAGCGCCGCCTTGGCAAGGCCGGGGCCGATGGACGCGGCCACGGTAGTGCCCGTCACCGGACCGTCGAAGGATCGAACGGAACCGTCGGGCAGCGTGATCGCGGGCATGGGGGCTTTGAGGCCTTCCTGTGCAGGGGAAACGGGCCGGGAGCGATGGCACCCCCCTCCCCTCAGGTCAAGCGCGGCCTGGGCAGGTCTGCCCCCCGGCTGTCCACTCCGGGCCCGGATTCCGCCACCCGCCCGGGCGCGATTCAGGCGAAGGGATTGCGGACCTCGTCCGTCCGGTCGCCGGTTGTAACCTGCTCGGGAAGGGAATCGCCCTCCGCCTCCAGGGCAGCCACCGTCGCCTGGAGCACGGCAAGAAGGCGGCGGGCGCGGAGAAGGCCGGCACGGTCACGCGTGAGGTCGAGGCTGCCATGGAGCGAGACGCGGTCGAGCCGGTTCTCGACCATCATCCCCCCGATCCGCAGGACCGTGGCTTCCTCGGCAAAGGGCTTGAGCGGCACGGTTTCCTCCTGTCAGCGCCGGCCGAGGACGCGCAGCAGCGCGGCGACCATCACGGCCGCGAAGATCCCGGCCAGGATGAGGGTTGTGCTGACGCCATCCCCGTCGTCCGGGCCGGCGGGCGGCTGGGGCCGCGGGGCCGGGGCGGCATCGGGCAGGTTGTCGCAGCTTCCACGGACATTGCTCGGGCGCGGCTCGGGCAGGGCCATGGCCCGCGCCTTCACGGCGGGGGAAAGCTGGGGAAACACGTCGATCCCGGCAATGTCGCGCAGCTCGTCCAGCGAGACGGCGCGCCAGGCGAGGCCGGGCTCGTTCGGCGCCAGATAGGCCGCGGCCTGGCCCCGGCGGGGCAGGTACACCGCCTTGTAAAGTGAGGTTGGAACGAGGACGCGGCCATTGAGGCGGAGGAGGTTTCCGCCCTCGAAGACCGGGCCGGTGACGACGAAGACCTCGCCCTCCTCCATGGCTAGCTCCCGAACCGTGCTCTCGACCCCCTCCCACAGGCAGCGGTTCATGCCGGGATTCTGCGGGACGATGTTGGCCAGGCTGAAGCTCTCGGCCTGGGCGCTGGGCGTGGGCATGTTGCCCGAGGGCGCCATATGGCCTCGGTCATAGCCGGAGCGGGCATAGTCGGAGAGGCGGGAACGCTCGTCCTCGGGGAGGGCGTCCTCGGCGTGGAAGCGGTCGTCGCGCTCGACCTGGCGGGCGCGCTGGATGCTGGCACGTGTCAGGCGCTCCGCGGCCGCGAGGGGCGTGCGGGAGATGCCGCTGTGAATGACGGCGAAGGCCTCGTAGCAGAGGGTGCGCGTCTGGGCGGCAAGCTGCGGGCGGGTGATGGCCGGGGGTACGCCGCCGGGGTGGTGGGGCCGGCAGTTGGAATCCTGCGCCCCGGCGGGCACGGGCGGAAGGGCAAGAGAAGCGGCCGCGAGCGCGACGGCCGCGGCCGCCACGCGCCCCCACCCCGTCGCACAGGCCGCCCGGCCCTTCCTCCACCGCCTCATCCGTCTCAGTCCCGGAAGACCACGGTGCGGGCGCCGTTGAGCAGGATCCGGTCCTCCAGCTGCCAGAGCAGGGCACGGGAGAGCACGCGGCGCTCGATGTCCCGTCCCTGGCGGACCAGGTCGTCCGGCGTGTCGTTATGGCTGCAGCGCTCCACGTCCTGCTCGATGATGGGGCCCTCATCCAGGTCCGCGGTCACGAAATGGGCGGTCGCGCCGATCAGCTTCACGCCGCGCGCATGGGCCTGGTGATAGGGGCGCGCGCCCTTGAAGCCCGGCAGGAAGGAGTGATGGATATTGATGCAGCGCCCGGCCAGCTTGGCGGCCAGCCCGTCCGAGAGCACCTGCATGTAGCGGGCCAGGATCACCAGCTCCGCCCCGGTCTCGCGGATCACCCGCCAGACCTCGGCCTCCTGCTCCAGCTTGGTCTGCTTGGTGACCGGCAGGTAGTGGAAGGGCACCCCGGTGAAATCCAGGTGCTGGTAAGTCTCGCGCCCGTGGTTGGAGATGATCCCGACGAGATCCATGGGCAGCTCGCCCAGGCGCCAGCGATAGAGGATGTCCGCCAGGCAGTGATCGAATTTTGAAACGAGAACGATCACCTTCCGCCGCTCGGCCCGGTCGCGCAGGGCGAATTGCATGGAGAAGCGGTCGGCCACCGCGTCCAGCCCGGCCCGCAGGGCCGGCACGTCCAGCGCATCCTCCGGGTGGTCCAGCGTGATGCGGGCGAAGAAGCGGCGCGTTTCCACGTCGTCGTATTGCTGGGCCTCACGGATATTACCGCCATGCTCGAAGATGGTGGTGGCCACGGCGGCCACGATGCCCGGGCGGTTCGGGCAGGACAGGGTAAGGACGTGCTCGGGGCGGGGCATGCAGGACTCACGGGATGGCAGCGCGCCGGGACCCGGCACGCGCATCCTGCCCTTGCCACCAAGGGCCGCTTCGGGCCAGCCCCCGGGCCGGGCGCTCAGCCCGTCGCCACGTAGTCGCGCAGCGCGGCCGCCTCGCCCACCGCCGCCTCGATCCGGGCCTTCACCAGATCCCCGATCGAGATGATCCCGTGGAGCTTCCCCCCTTCCAGCACGGGCAGGTGGCGGACGCGGCGATCGGTCATCATCTCAAGCGCCTGCTCGATCGTGGTTTCGGGCGTGACCGTATAGAGGATGCGGGTCATGGCATCCGCGGCGGTCAGGGTCTCGGTCATCCCCTCCTCCTCGGCGAAGACGCGGACGATGTCCCGTTCGGAGATGATGCCCACCGGCGGGGCGTCCCCCTCGCAGACCAGGGCGGCGCCGATACGGTGGCGCACCAGGGTCCGGGCCACCTCCCCCAGCTTCTCGCCGGGCTTCACGTTCACCACCTCCCGGCCCTTGCTCCGCAGGATTGACGCGACGGTCATGGCTGCCTCCACCGGCATAACATGCAGGATGGTGGCAGCCGGCCAGGGGGCGCGGGCAAGCGGAAAGAGTGGCTCTCACAGCGGCGTGAAGGCGCTGCCGAACGGGGCGGCGCTTCACGTCGCCACGGGGTCGGGCTTCTTCGTCTCCGGGCCTGAAAGCTGGGTTCGCACAAGTTCCGCGAAGCGCCCGCCCAGCGCCACCAGCTCGCTGAAACTGCCGCGCTCGACGATCTTGCCATGCTCGAACACCAGGATCTCGTCGGCATCGCGGATGGTGGAGAGGCGATGGGCGATGATGAAGGTGGTGCGCCCGTTCATCAGCACCTGCAGCGCCTTCTGCACCCGCGCCTCCGTGGCCGCGTCCAGGGCGCTGGTCGCCTCGTCCAGAATGAGGATCGGCGGATCCTTCATCAGGGCGCGGGCGATGGACAGGCGCTGCTTCTGCCCGCCGGAAAGGCTCGCTCCGCGCTCCCCCACCCGTGTGTCGTAGCCCTGGGGCTGGCGGATGATGAAGTCATGCGCCTCGGCCATGCGGCAGGCCTGCTCGATTTCCTCCTGCGTCGCATCCGGGCGGCCGATCAGCAGGTTCTCGCGGATGGTTCGGTTGAACAGCATGGCATCCTGGAACACCACGCCGACATTCCGCCGCAGGCTCTCCAGCGAGATGTCCCGGAGGTCATGGCCGTCGATGGTGATCCTGCCATCCACCGGGTCCCACAGGCGCTGCAGCAGCGACATGGCCGTGGACTTGCCCGCGCCGGTCTGACCCACCAGGGCCACGGTCTTCCCGGGCGCCGCCTCGAAGCTCACATCGTTCAGGATCAACCCGCCGCCGGGATAGCCGAAGGCGACATGCTCGAACACCACCTCGCCCTGAGCCCGCGGAAGATCGAGCGCGCCGGGCTTCTCCGGCACGCTGGTACGGGCATCAAGAACGGAGAAGACCTCCCGCAGGCCGGGCACCTGCATCAGCAGCCGGGAAACGAAGCCTACCGCTCCCTCCAGCCGGCCGATCAGCATGGTGGCGAAGCCCATGAAGGTGACGATCTCGCCCACGCTGGCTTGGCCGTTCATGTGCAGCCAGGTACCGAGCATGAAAATGGTGATCACGCTGATCGTGCTCGCGGAACTCGTGAGCACCGACACCACCGCCCACCAGTTCAGCACGGGAAACTGGTGGTCCAGCACCTGCCGCATGATATCGCCGAACAGCTTCGCCTCGGCCGTTATGCGCGTGAAGGATTGCACCACCACCACGTTGGAGAGCGCATCCTGCGCATTGCCGGCCAGGCGGCTCTGGTAATCCTCCACCTTCTCCTGCGCTTCCTGGGTCCGGCTGACCACGAAGGCAGCAACGATGATGAAGACGATCACCAGCGCCAGCAGCACGAGAGCCAGCCGCCAGTTCATGAGGAAGGTCAGGGGCAGCAGCACAAGGCCAGTGATGAAGGTGACAAGGTGCTCGCGGAAGAAGGAAAGCCATATCGCGAAGAGGTGGTCCGTGCCCACCAGCATGATTTTCATCAGCCGGCCGGAAGCCGTGTCCCCGTGAAAGGAGAGCGGCATGGCGAGCACATGCTGGAAATAGCGGTGCATCACGGCCAGCCGGTTGCGGTGCGCCATGCGGTCCGCCAGGAGGCTGACCGCGACATTGGCCGCTATCCCGGTAAGGCCGACCGCCGCCCAGACCACGAGGAGGGAGATGGCCTGGCGCCACACCTCATCCTCGGGCAGCCGGCTCGCGCTGGAGAGCACGTCCACCACACGGCCGAACAGCACAGGCTCAAGGAACTGCAGCCCGGCGAGGGCCAGGGCGGCCAAAGCCAGCCCCATGGCCACCCACTTGTCGGGGGCAAGCAGCCCGAGCACCCGTGCATAGGTCTGCAGAAACCCCATGCCCTTCCGTTCCCCTTCGCAGGCCGCCGAACCCGAACACGGGGCGAACGCCACAGCGCGGGATCGGATGCAGCAGGGAAGGACGGTCGGCTTGCCCTTGCAAGGAGGGCCGAGGCACGGCACCTGTTCCCCCGAACGGCCGCGACTCGAAGAAGGGGATAACCCCGCCTGCGGCACCCTTGAGGAGGATGTCATGACCCTGTCCCGCCGCGCGGCCCTCGCCGCGCCCGCCCTCGCGCTCCTGCCCGGCCTCGCCCGCGCGCAATCCGGGGCCTCCGCCTATCCCACCCGGCCCGTGCGGCTCGTCGTGCCCTTCACCCCGGCCGGGACCACCGATGTGGCGGCGCGGATCATGGCCGAGCGGCTCCAGTCCCGCCTCGGCCAGCCCTTCACGGTGGAGAACCGCCCGGGCGCCGGCGGCAATGTGGGCTCGGACTTCGTCGCGAAGGCGGAGCCGGACGGCTACACGCTGCTGATGCAGACCGTCTCCAGCGGCGCGATCAACTACACGCTCTATGAGGGCCGCATCCCCTACAAGCCGGACGACCTGGTCGAGGTGGGGCTGGTGACGCGAGTGCCGAACGTGATCTTCGTCACCCCTTCCCTGCCCGTGAAGACCCTCCGGGAACTGGTGGCCTATGCGAAGGCCAACCCGAACAAGCTGAATTTCGGTTCCTCGGGCGCCGGCACCTCGCTGCACGTCACGGGCGAGCTGCTGAAGATGGAAGCGGGCGTGCAGATCGCCCATGTTCCCTTCCGCGGCGCCGGCCCCATGATGATCGACGTGATGGCCGGGCGCATCGAGGTAGGGGTGGACAACCTGCCCTCCGCCATCGGCCATATCCGGGACGGGCGCCTGCGAGCCCTGGCCGTAACCACGAAGTCCCGCACCCCGGCCCTGCCCGATGTGCCCACCACCGCCGAGGAAGGTTTCCCCGGCGTGGAGGCCACGGGCTGGTTCGGCATCCAGGCGCCGGCCCGCACCCCCCGCCCCATCGTGGAGAAGCTGGGGGCGGAGATCGACGCTATCCTCAAGGAGCCGGCCACGAAGGCGAAGATCGCCGATCTGGGCGGCATGACCCCCG
This sequence comes from Pararoseomonas baculiformis, assembly GCF_017813395.1. Lineage (GTDB taxonomy): Bacteria > Pseudomonadota > Alphaproteobacteria > Acetobacterales > Acetobacteraceae > Roseomonas > Roseomonas baculiformis. Next base: position 172,172 of record NZ_JAGIZB010000008.1, read on the forward strand.
ACCTGACTCCGGATGGCGGCACCTCGCCCGCCGCCTACACCAACTTCGTGCGGGCCGAGATCCGCAAATGGGGTGACGTGGTCCGGAAGTCGGGCGCACAGGTGGAGTAAACCAGATGACGCTAGGACCCATCACGCGGCGCAGCACGCTGCTTGCCCTGCCCGCCCTCGCCGCCCCGGCAACGCTGCGGGCGCAGGGATCCAACTATCCAAGCCGCTCCATCCGCATGGTTGTTCCCTTCCCCGCGGGTGGCGCGACGGACCTGACGGCGCGGGTGGTGTCCGAGCGTCTGGCCACCCTGCTCGGCCAGCCCGTGGTGATCGACAATCGCCCGGGCGCGGGTGGCAACATCGGCAGCGACATGGTCGCGAAGGCCGACCCGGATGGCTACACGCTGCTGACCTGCACCATCGGCACGGCCAGCATCAACCAGTTCCTTTACACGCGCCTGCCCTATGACCCGGCCAAGGACCTGACGAGCATCGCGCTGATCAACGAGGTGGCGAACGTCATCGCCGTCAGCGCGAGCTCCCCGCACCGGACGCTGCAAGACCTCCTGACTGCCGCGAAGGCCAAGCCGGGGGAGCTGAACTACGGGACACCGGGCAACGGGACCTCCGGCCATCTGAGCGGTGAGTACCTGAAGACCAAGACGGGGGTGAACCTCACTCATATCCCCTATCGGGGCACCTCCCAGATCGTCCCCGACCTCCTGGCCGGGCGCGTGGACCTCTCGGTCGACAATCTTCCGAGCTACCTGCCCCATATCAGGGAGGGCCGCCTGCGCGCCCTGGCCGTGACCTCGGCGAACCGCTGGTTCTCCCTTCCGGAGGTGCCGACGGTGCAGGAGGCTGGCGTCTCGGGCTTCGAGGCGGTGGCCTGGTTCGGCTTCCAGGCCCCGGCCCGCACCCCGCGCCCGATCGTCGAGAGGCTGTCGGGGCTCGTGGCCCAGATCCTGGCCGAGCCGGCCGTGGTCGAGCGGTTGCGCGAGATCGGCAGCAACCCGAAGCCCCTCGGCCCGGCCGAGTTCGACCGCTACATCGCCGCCGAGAATGACAAATGGCGCGAGGTGGTGAAGGCGGCCGGGGCAAAGCTCGACTGATCCGGCAGGCGGCGGCCCGGGGAAGCGCCTTTCCCCGGGCCCCGTCTCAGGCGGCTCAGAACTCCGCCTCTACCTCCAGCTCATGGATCGGGGGCTCCGGCTCCTCCTTCGCGGCGGCCACCCACTCCGCCATCGGCGCCCATTCCATCACGGTCCGGGCATAGGCGGCGCAGCCCCCCTCCAGCTTCACGTCATAGGTGAGAAAGCGGGTCACCACGGGGGCGTACATGGCGTCCCCCATGCAGGGGCTCTCCCCGAAAAGCCAGGGACCACCCCAGTTTCCCAGGCAGTCCCGCCAGATGGAGAGGATACGGTCGATATCGGCCCGGGGCCCGGCCCATACCCGGAAGCCCTGCCGATGCGCCCGCAGATTCATCGGCAGGGAGGCCCGGAGCGCCTGGAAGCCCGCATGCATCTCGCCGGAGATGGAGCGGCACCGGGCACGCGCCGCCCGGTCCCGGGGCAATAGCCCTGCCTCGGGGCGGATCTCGTCCAGGTAGCCGGCGATCGCCATCGTGTCCCAGATCCGCAGATCCTCATGCAGCAGGCAGGGGATGCGGATCGAGGATGCCTGGAGGAGCAGTTCCGCCCGTGCCACGGCATCCTCGATGTCCACCCTTTCCACCCGGAAGTCGAGCCCGGCCAGCCGTGCCAGGAGAAAGCCGCGCAGCGACCAGGATGAGTAGTTTCGGCTGCTGATCAGGAGCCGGGCCTGTTCCATCGCGTAAATTCCCCTTGCCGGCGCCATTTCCCGCGGGCGCCCAGGGCTTTGCATGCCAGAACCGTTCCAGCCCTTCCTTGAGCCAGCGCAAGGGACAGAGAGGCTCCCGGCCCGGCAGCTGGAGCCTGGGCGTTGACCCGGACGTGCGAAGTCACCACCATACGGAACCGTGAGCAAACCAGAAGCGTGGTATGGCCGTTCCAATCACATGCGCCTGAACCGACCGTTCCCGACTGCATGATCTACCAGCTCTGGCAGGCGCAGCAGGATATCCAGTTCCCTATCCAGGCCTTCGCGGAAAGCGCTGGCCGGCTTCTGCGGCACTGGGAGCCACTGACGGCCACCTTCCCGCTCGCCGCCCCTCTCCTCCGCAGCGCCAGCGCCACCATGGAAATGGTTGCCCAGGCCCGCACCACCCACACCCGCCCCTCATACGGCTTCACCACCGCCCGGGTGGGAAACCGGGAGGTTGAGGTCACGGAGGAGGTGGTGGACGAGACGCCCTTCGGCAGCCTTCTCCGCTTCGCCAAGGACAGCCCGGTCCAGCAGCCGCGTATCCTGGTGGTCGCGCCGATGTCCGGGCATTTCTCCACCCTGCTGCGCGGCACGGTGGAGGTGCTGCTGCCTGATCACGATGTCTACATCACGGATTGGGTGAACGCCCGGGACATCCCCCTCTCCGCCGGGGAATTCGGCTTCGACGACTTCACGGACCACATCATCCGCTTCCTGGAGGTGATCGGGCCCGGCGGTCATGTCCTTGCCGTCTGCCAGCCCGCGCCCGCCACCCTCGCCGCCGTCTCCATCATGGCGGAGGACCGCAACCGCGCCACCCCCGCCACCATGACGCTGATGGCCGGGCCGATCGACACCCGAGTCAGCCCGACCAAGGTGAACGAGCTGGCGAACTCCAAGCCCATCGGCTGGTTCGAGCGGAACCTGATCGGCACCGTGCCGGCGCGCTATGCCGGCGCCGGGCGCCGGGTCTATCCCGGCGCGGTCCAGCTGCAGGCCTTCATGTCCATGAACATGGACCGGCACCTGAAGGCGCACCGGACCCAGTTCGACAACATCGTCGCCGGCAATACCGAGGCGGCAGAGGCCCACCGGCGCTTCTACGATGAGTATTTCGCGGTCATGGACCTGCCGGCGGAATACTACCTGGAGACCGTGCGCCGCATCTTCCAGGATCATGACCTGCCCCGCGGGGAGCTGATCCATCGGGGCCGGGTTGTCCGCCCCGAGGCCATCCGCCGCACGGCGCTGATGACGGTGGAGGGCGAGCGGGACGATATCTGCGCCGTCGGTCAAACCATGGCCGCGCTGGATCTCTGCCCCAATATCCCCCTGGCCAACCGCCACCACCACCTGCAGACCGGTGCAGGCCATTACGGGGTGTTCAGCGGGCGGCGCTGGAAGAACGAGGTCTATCCCAAGGTGCGCGCCATGATCGAGGCGCATTCCTGAGGCGCCAGGCGGTCCATCCCTCTACCTCAGGTGGGATTGGTGAGCGCAGCCATGGAAAAGGCGGGCCGTCCAGGGGACGACCCGCCTTCACCGATGGGTGCGCTGGTGTCAGCGAGTGTTGGTCGCGTCGCGCACCGCGTCCTTGGCGCCGCCAGCGGCGTTCTGGACCTTGCCCTCGGCGCGCTTGGCCGCGCCCTCGGCCTCCATCTTCTTGTCACCGACCGCCGCGCCAACATTCTCCTTGATGGCGCCGCCAGCCTGCTTGAGGGAACCCTCGACCCGATCCTTGTCGATCGCCATAACCGATCTCCTCTTGTTTAACCTGGATCAAGAACGGTCCGGACGGGCCTTGGGTTGCCCGCCGATACGTGTTGCAACATCACGGAGGGAAACGGGGCCAGATGTGCGGGCGGTATTTCCTTCAGCGCGATCCGGCCGGGCTGGCGCGCTACTATGACCTGCCGGCCGGCAGCCCGCTGCCGAACTTCGCCCCGAACTGGAACATGGCGCCGACCCAGGATGGGGCGGTGCTGCGCCGCCATCCTGAGACGGGCGAGCGGCGGATCGACTTGCTGCGCTGGGGCTTGGTGCCGCGCTGGGCAAAGGACGCGAAGGATGGCGCGCGGCTGATCAATGCGCGGGCGGACGGTGTGGCCGAGAAGCCCTCCTTCCGCGATGCCTTCGCCCGCCGCCGCTGCATCGTGCCCGCGGACGGCTTCTATGAATGGCTCTCCCCCAAGGAGGCGCGGCCAAGGGACCCGAAGCAGCCCTTCGCCGTGGCGCTGGCGAATGGGGAGCCGATGAGCTTCGCCGGCATCTGGGAGGGCTGGAAGGACCCGGAGGGCAACTGGCTCCGGACCTATTCCATCATCACCACCGAGGCGAACCCGAAGCAGGCGCCCCTGCACCACCGCATGCCCGTGATCCTGCCGCGTGAGGCCTGGGCGGCCTGGCTGGGCGAGGAAGCGGCGGAACCGGAGGCGCTGCAGGACCTGCTGCGTCCCTGCCCGCCCGAATGGCTGGCCTGCTGGCCTGTGGACAAGCGGGCGAACAAGGTTTCCGAGAATGACGCGGCGCTGATCCTGCCCGACCGGAGCGTGGGGGCACCGGAAGGGCTGGATGATCCCTCTCCCTATGAGCCCCGATAGGTGGAATAGGACCAGGGCGAGCAGAGCAGCGGCACATGGTAGTGCCCAGATCCCTCGCGCAGCCCGACATTGATCACCACCGTGCCGAGATAACCGGCATCCTCCCCGCGCGCGGCGAAATACCCGCCCACGTCGAAGCGCAGCTCGTAGCGCCCGGGGCGGAACCCTTCTGGGGAAAGCAGTGGCGCGTCGGTCCGGCCATCGGCATTGGTCACGGCCTGGGCGAGCAGCACGGGCACGGGCTCCATGCGCCAGAATTCCAGCGCCATGCCCGCGGCGGGGATGCCATTCGCCGTGTCCAGCACATGGGTGGAAAGGGCGGAGGGCTTCATTCGGCGGCCAGGGCAGGCAGTTCCTGTGGGATCACGCAGGTCAGCTCCTCTTCGGCATAGGTCAGCAGGCTTTCCAGGTGATGGCCGGCATCCTCCAGCCAGAGCCGGCGGGAGATCCCGTCCACCAGGCGCGCGGTGCCGTATTTCATGCCGCTGATCGAGGCGCCGGAAAGCCCCATCGAGGCCACGGAGCCGTAGTTGATCATGTGGATATGCTGCAGGAACGGCGCGGCACCCGGTGATTTCTCCCGCAGCGAGAAGTCCTCCCGCAGATAGGGGCAGGCACCCAGGGCCGCATGCTCCAGGCCCGGCGGCGGCACATAGGCATCGCGCCAGAGGAGCACCTGGTCCGCGAGTCCCGCCAGCTCCGGCCGGAGCGAAAGATCGAAGGCGGTGCCGGTGCCGATGATGACGTGATCCGCCCGATGCTCCCCGTGCGGGGTGGTCACCACCACCTCCCCCGCCTCCTCGCGCAGGTCGAGGACCGGGCTGCCCATGTGAAGCTCGAAGCGTGGGTCCTGGCAGATGCGATCCCAGGATTCCTGCGGCGGCGGCTGGTTCAGGGCGAAGATGTGCTGCATGAAGCGCCAGCGCAGCGCATCCGGCATGGCATAGAGCTGGCCGAGGAAGCCGGACTGCTCCATCCAGCGGAAGGGGTTCACCCGGGGCATCCGGGCACGGCGCACAAGCATGATGCCTCTGCCGGCACCCGCCTCCAGCGCCGTGGCGAGATTGTCGAAGGCCGATGCGCCCGCCCCGACGACCAGCACGCGCTTGCCCGCGAGCGCGGCGAAATCCACGGGGCCGGAGGTGTGGGAGACCCTGGCAGCCGGAAGCCTGTCGAAGGGCGCGGGAACCACCCAGCCGCCCATGCCATCCATTCCGGTGGCCAACACCAGCTTCCGGGCACGCAGCACCACCTCTCCCGCGGCCGTGCCGAAGACCAGCTCCAGCGGGTCCTGCGGACCCGTTCGCCCGATCCGCAGCAGGCGATGGCCATGCGTGACCGGCAATCCGAGGGTCGCCTGAAGCCAGTCCAGATAGGCCTGCCAGTCCACCCGCCCGATCTTGTGCAGCGCCTCCCAGGCTTCCGCTCCATCTCGGGCCGAGAAGAAGGCACGCGGGGTAAGCGCGGGGATGCCGAGATCCGGCCCGGTGACATGCTTGGGCGTCCGCAGCGTCCGCATCCGGGCAAAGGTGGTCCACACCCCCGTGCCGCCCTCTGGGGCGGCATCGAAGACCCGGACATGTTGCACCCTTTCCCGCAGCAGGCCGAAGGCGGTCACCAGCCCGGTCTGCCCCGCGCCGATGATCGCCACGTCGAGAACGTCCTCCCCATGGGACGGAACCCAGGGGTGGCGGGGATAGTCGAGCAGGGCGAGTTGTTGCCTTGCCTCCTCGGCCAGTCGGGAAAGGGCGGTCGGGTCCGGCATGCTGGTTTCCGGGTGTTCGGGTTACGGCCAGGGTCTAGCATGGCCCGTGCCGGGGGCGGCTTGCCCGAAAACGTCATGGGCGGGTTGATCTCGCGGGCTGGCGCGCCGCAAATGCCGGAACCCTACCCGCCGGAAGGACACCGATGAGCGCCAGCACCGCCCCCAACCTGATCGCGGCCGTGGATGAGGCCCGGCAATGGGACCGGCTGATGCAGATGGCCAAACTCGGCGCCATCACCGGCGCCGATGGCGCGCCGGGCGTGAACCGCGCCTGCCTCACCCCGCTGGACCGCGAGGCGCGGCGCCTTCTCATCGACTGGGCGGAAGGCCTGGGCCTTTCGGTTTCGGCCGATGAGATCGGCAACCTCTTTCTCCGGCACGAGGGCACGGATCCCGGCGCAGCCCCGGTGATGACGGGCAGCCATATGGACACCCAGCCGAATGGCGGCCGCTTCGACGGTATCTGGGGCGTGATCGCGGGGCTGGAGGCGGTGCAGGCCATCCGCGAGGCCGGCATCGCCACCCAGCGCCCGATCGAGATCGTGGCCTGGACGAATGAGGAGGGCGGCCGCTTCGCCCCGGGCTGCATGGGGAGCATGGCCTATGCCCATTACAAGCCCTCCAACAGCTGGGATGCCGTGACGGATCCCGAGGGCATTTCCTTCCGTCAGGCCCTGGACGAGCATCTGAAAGCCGAGGCCGACATCGCGCGCCGCCCCCTAGGCGGGAAGCCCTTCGCCTATGTGGAGGCCCATATCGAGCAGGGCCCGCGGCTGGAAGTGGAAGGCAAGGATATCGGCGTGGTCACCGGCATCCAGGGCAGCCGCTGGTTCCTCGTGGAATTGCGCGGCGAGACGGCCCATGCCGGCACCGCCCCCCTCTCCCTCCGCAAGGACGCGGTGCAGGACATGATCCGCGCGGTGACCGCGCTGAACGCGTTGATGACCGACCCGACGGATGTGCTGCGCTTCACCGTCGGCCGCATCGAGGTCCTGCCCAATACCTCCAACACCGTGGCCGATATCGTGCGCTTCACAATCGATTTCCGCCACCCGGACAAGGACATGCTGATCGCCAATGGCGACGCGATCGAACCGACGATCCGCAGCGCCATCAAGGGCTGCGAGGTGACGGTGACCGAGCGCTTCCACGCCCTGCCCGTGGAGTTCGACGGTCTGGTGACCGATGCGGTGGAGGATGCGGCCGCCGCCCAGGGTCTCTCCAGCATCCGCCTGCCGAGCGGCGCCTTCCACGACGCGCAGTTCATGGTGCCGATCTGCCCCACCGGCATGATCTTCGTGCCCTGCCGGAACGGCGTGAGCCACAATCCGGCCGAGTATTCGGAACCCGGTCAGCTGGCGGCGGGCGCGCGGGTACTGGCCGCGACCCTGGCCAAGCTGGCCAACAGCTAGGTGGCGGGGCGGCTGCCGCCCCGCCATCCGATCCTCTTAAGTAGATGTCCTGACTTGGCCGCAGCAAGCGGTCGCAGGCAGAGGGGTGGCGCGTGGCGACAGCGTGTCGCCCCGGCCTGCCGAAAGCAGCGTGATGATATCAGACTTCGCAAAGGCCGTTCGGGGCTCCCTCGCCGCGGCTGAGCGCCTCCGTTCGCGGAAGCTGCTCGACCATGAGGAGCGCGTCGGTCGGCTTTGCGGCGTCCTCGGCGGCCTGCTCGGGCTGGAGGCAGGGCATGTGGAGGTGCTGGCCTTCACCGCCAGCCTGCATGACATCGGCAAGCTGGTGATCCCTGAATCCGTCCTCTCCAAGCCAGGCCGGCTCGACGAGGAGGAATGGCGGATCATGCGCCGGCATTCCGCCTTCGGGGCGGAGATCCTGCGGGAATCCGGCGATCCCGTCGGGATGCTCGCGGCCGACATCGCGCTGCAGCACCATGAGTGCTGGGACGGATCCGGCTATCCCGACGGGCTGCGCGGAACGGGCATCCTGCGGGAGGCCCGGATCGCCGGGATCTGCGACGTGTATGACGCGATCCGGGAGGAGCGCCCCTACAAGGCGCCGGTCTGCCACGAGCAGGCCATGCGCCTCATCCTTGAGGGCGATGCGAACGGGCGGACGCTGCCCGCGAAATTCGATCCTGAACTCCTGGGCGTGTTCGCGGCCCATTCCGAGGTCTTCCGCAGGACCTACGAAGCCGGGCGAAGCTGATACCAAGGGCGGGCTGGCGGGAGACGGACGGCGCCGGCCTCCGGGAGCGGAGAGGCACCGGCGGCGTCCCGTGCCCGTCAGGCGCGGAGGGAATCCCGCTCCCTCATGGCCGCGATTTCCGCGCGCAAGGCCGCGATCTGCTCGGCCACGGGATCGGGGATACCCGGTGCGATCCCATAACCCGCCGTGGGATCCGTGCAGGGGCGGCCCGGTGGCCGGGCGGGGATGCCCACCACCGTCACCCCGTCAGGCACGGCATCGACGCAGACGGCGTTCGCCCCCACGCGCGCGTGGCGCCCGATGCGGATCGGCCCCAGCACCTGCGCCCCGGCGCCGATGATCACGCCATCTTCCAGCGTGGGGTGCCGCTTGCCGGGCTGCGTGGTCAGGCCGCCCAGGGTCACGCCGTGATAGATCAGCACGTCGTCGCCGATCTCCGCCGTCTCCCCGATCACGACGCCCATGCCGTGGTCAATAAAGAGCCGCCTTCCGATCCGCGCGCCCGGATGGATCTCGATGCCCGTCAGGAAGCGGGAGAAATGGGAGACGCAGCGTGCCGGCGCGCGGAAACCCGCGCGCCAGAGCCGGTTGGCAAGGCGATGCCAGATGACGGCGTGCAGTCCCGCATAACAGAGGATGGACTCGGCGAAGGTCGGCTGCGCCGGATCCCGTGCCCTGATGCTGCGCGCGATATCCAGCGTTTCGCGGAACATGCGGGAAGGTCAGGCCAGCCAGGACGGAACGGGCAGGTTCCGCTCGCGCAGGAAATCCGGGTTGAAAAGCTTGGACTGGTAGCGCGCCCCGCCATCGCAAAGCACCGTCACCACCCTGTGCCCGGGCCCCAGATCCCTGGCCACGCGGATCGCCGCGGCGACATTCAACCCGGCCGAGCCGCCAACGCTCAGCCCCTCCTCCTTCAGAAGGGAAAAGCACTGCTCCAGCGCCTCCGCATCGGAGATGCGGACGGCGTCGTCGATCGGCGCGCCCTCCAGCACGCCGGGCACCTTGCTGGCCTGGCCAATGCCCTCGGTGATGGAATTCCCCTCGGCGGAGACGGTGCCGTTCTTGACCCAGGAATAGAGGCCAGAGCCATGCGGATCGGCCAGCACGATCTTCACGCCGGGCTTCTTCGCCTTGAGCGCGCGAGCCGTGCCATGCAGCGTGCCGCCCGTGCCGCAGGAGCAGGTGAAGGCATCGATCTTCCCGCCCGTCTGCTCCCAGATCTCAACGCCCGTGGTCATCTCATGCGCCGTGGCATTGGCGCTGTTGCCGAACTGATTCGCCCAGACCGCGCCCATCTCCTCCGCCAAGCGGCGGGAATAGTTCACGTAGTGGTTCGGATCGGCCAGCGGCTTCGGGTCCACCAGCCGCAGGTCGGCGCCGATCATGCGCAGGAAGTCCAGCTTCTCCTGGCTCTGCGTGCGCGGCACAACGATGACCGACTTCCAGCCCCGCGCATTGGCCGCGAGCGCCAGCCCGATCCCGGTGTTTCCCGCCGTCCCCTCCACCACCGTCCCGGGCTGGAACGGGGTGAGGAGGCCCCGCTTCACCGCCTCCCCGAGAATCCCGATGGCCGCGCGGTCCTTCACGCTGCCGCCGGGATTCATGAACTCGGCCTTGCCGAGGATCTCGCAGCCCGTTTCCTCGGAGGCGCGGCGGAGCCGGATGAGCGGCGTATTGCCCACCGCGTCCCAGAAGTCGGTTGCGATCACGGTTTCAGGCCTTGCTCTCGTTGATGTCCACCCAGCGCAGATAGGGCTTCTCGGCGGTGAAGCCCTGGGGGAACTGCTTCTTCGCGTCCTCGTCGGACAGGCTGGCGAGCACGATGGCCCTTTCGCCCGGGCGCCAGTTCACAGGGGTGGCCACCTTGTGCCTGTCGGTCGTCTGGAGGCTGTCGATCACCCGCAGCACCTCATCGAAGTTGCGGCCGGCACTGGGCGGATAGATCAGCATGAGGCGGATCTTCTTGTTCGGGTCGATCACGAAGACCGTCCGCACCGTCACGCTCGCATCCGCCTCGGGATGGATCATGCCGTAAAGGGTCGCGACCTTCTTGTCGGGGTCCGAGATCATGGGGAAGTTCACCGGCGTCCCCTGCGTCTCGGCGATATCCTGGTTCCAGCCCTCATGCCGGTCCAGCGTATCGACCGAGAGGCCGATCACCTTCACGCCGCGCTTGTCGAATTCCGGCTTCAGCTTGGCGGTGTAACCGAGCTCGGTCGTGCAGACCGGCGTGTAGTCCTTCGGATGGCTGAAAATCACGCCCCAGGCGTTGCCAAGCCACTCATGGAACCGGATCCGGCCCTCCGTGGTCTCGGCCTCGAAATCCGGTGCGACCTGCCCGAGCTGAAGCGTCATGCGAAATTCCTCCGTGGTTCCGGCGATTTCACGACGCTAGCACGGGGTCAATCCACTTTTCCACCCGCCGCCAGCGCGCAACTCCGGCTCCTCGGCCCCGGATGTCGGCAGTCCGGACGCGCCTTCCAAGGGGCGCGCCCTGGCCGGATCAGCCGTAGCGCGAGAGGCCGAGATCCGTCACATCGATGTCAGGGCTGCGGCCGGAGACGATATCGGCCAGCACCCGCCCGGAGCCGCAGGCCATGGTCCAACCCAGCGTGCCATGGCCGGTATTGGTGAAGAGATTGGCCAGGGGGGTCTGGCCGATGATGGGGGTGCCGTCCGGGGTCATGGGCCGCAGCCCCGTCCAGAAGCGGGCGGCACCGATATCGCCCCCATCGGGGAAGAGGTCGCGCACGGAATGCTCCAGCGTCTCGCGCCGTGGCTTGCGGAGCGATGTGCTGAAGCCCGCGATCTCCGCCGTGCCGCCGACGCGGATCCGGTCGCCCAGCCGGGTGATGGCGATCTTGTAGGTCTCGTCCATCACCGTGGAGACGGGCGCCGCGGCCTCTTCCGTCACGGGCAGCGTCAGGGAATAGCCCTTGATCGGATAGACCGGCAGATGCAGCCCCAGGGGACGCAGCATGGCCGGGGTGTGGCTGCCCAGTGCCGCCACATAGGCATCCGCGGTGAAGTCACCATGATCGGTCTCCACCGCCACCACGCGGCCGCCCTCGGCGCGGATTCCGGCGATGCCGACGCCCAGATGGAAGGCCACTCCCTTTTCCCGCGCCCTCTCCGCCAGGCGTTGGGTGAAGAGGAAGGCATCGCCGGTTTCGTCCTGCGGCAGGCGCAGCCCACCCACGAAACGGTCCTTCACGCGGGCCAGGGCGGGCTCGGCCGCGATGCAGGCGGCGGGGTCCAGCAATTCCCAGGGCACGCCATACTCGTCCAGCACGGCCGTGTCGCCGCCCACATGGTCCAGCTGCTTCTGCGTGCGGAAAAGCTGCACCGTGCCGCGCGCGCGGTGGTCGAACTCGATCCCGGTCTCGGCGCGCAGCGCGGCGAGGGCCACGCGGCTGTACTCGGCCACGCGCACCATCCGCCCCTTGTTCCGGCGATAGGCGCGCTCCGTGCAGTTCGCCGCCATGCGGGCGAGCCAGGAGAGCATCTCCCAGTCCGGGCGCGGCCAGAGGACGAAGGGGCGGTGATGCATCAGCAGCCACTTCACCGCCTTCATCGGCACGCCGGGCCCTGCCCAGGGAGAGGAATATCCGTAGGAGAGCTGCCCTGCATTGGCGAAGCTCGTCTCCTTCCCGGCACCGTCCTGGCGGTCGATCACCACCACCTCGTGTCCCGCCTGGGCGAGATACCAGGCGGTTGTGACGCCGATCACCCCGCTGCCGAGGACCAGGACCTTCATCGACGACTCCCGCAGTCTGACAAGCCGGCAGGTTGCGGGTTTCGGGGCGGAAGGCAACCGCACCCGGCCGACCGTTCGCCGCGAGGGTGTTACCGGCCGAGGCACAAGGCCGCCAGGATCGATGATGGGGAAATCCGGCAGGTGGCTGAAGGTGGTAGCGGGAACCGGACTTGAACCGGTGACCCCGGCATTATGAGTGCCGTGCTCTAACCAGCTGAGCTACCCCGCCAGAAACAGCCACCTGCCGGGGTGCCGCGAATTAGGCTGCCGGCGCTTCCGCGTCAACCACCGGGGCGCGGGTTGCACGAATGAATCCGCCGCAGAGAACCCGGTCCCCATCATAGAGGACGCAGCCCTGGCCGGGGGCGGAGATCACCGGCGTGTCCGGGCGCACCAGCAGGCGCCCGGAAGCCGCGTCCCATTCGGCGGTGACGGGCTGCGGCACCTCGCGGGCGCGGAACTTGGCCTCGGCCCGGAACGGCGCCGCGGGCGGATCCATCAGCCAGTTCACCTCCGCGACCGGCACTTCGGCAACGGGGATGGAGGCGGCAGGCGCCACGACGATGCGGCGCCGGCCGGCATCCAGCGCGGCGACGCGGAGGCCGGCATCGCCCGGCAGGCCGAGTCCCCTCGCCTGCCCCACCGTGTAGCGGGCCATGCCCTGGTGCTGGCCGAGCACGCGGCCCGCGGTGTCCACGATCTCCCCGGCCTGTGCCGCCTCGGGCCGAAGCTTGGCGACGAGGTCGTGGTAGCGACCGGTTGGCACGAAGCAGATATCCTGGCTGTCAGCCTTCTCGGCCACGGCGAGGCCGAGCCGCGCCGCCTCGCGCCGCACCGCCGCCTTGTCGGGCATGTCGCCCAGGGGGAAGCGGGCGAAGCCCAGCTGCTCCCGCGTGGTGGCGAACAGGAAATAGGACTGGTCCCGGGCGGGATCGGCTGCGCGGTGCAGCTCGGGCCCTCCGGGGCCCTCCACCCGGCGCGCATAATGGCCGGTGGCCAGCGCGTCGCAGCCAAGATCCCGCGCCAGGGCCACCAGGTCCTGGAACTTCACGGTCTGGTTGCAGCGGACGCATGGAATGGGCGTCTCCCCGCGCGCGTAGCTGTCCGCGAAATCGCCGATCACCGCATCGCGGAAGCGGCTCTCCCGGTCCAGAACGTAATGGGGGATGCCAAGCCGGTCCGCCACGTCCCGCGCATCATGGATATCCTGGCCGGCGCAGCAGGCGCCCTTCTTCTGCACCGCCGCGCCATGGTCGTAGAGCTGGAGCGTGGCGCCGATGACATCATGCCCCTGCTCCGCCAGGAGCCCGGCGACGACGCTGCTGTCCACGCCGCCGGACATGGCGACCATGATCCTCATGGCGCTGCGTTCAGCCCCATCTGCCAGAAATCGGCTTCCAGGCGGGACGCCTCCGCGAAGACCCGGGTCAGGGAGGCGATGCGGGCCGCCCCGCCATGGCTTTCGCCCAGCCGGTCCAGCCGATCCGCCGCCCCGCGCGCCACGGCCTGGTAATCGGCCCCGGCATACTGGGTGATCCAGTTCTCATAGGGGTTGCCGTCGCGCACCCGGCCGGGATGGGCCTCGATCCGCATGGCCACCTCGCCATAGCCGATGGTGCAGGGCGCCAGTGCCACTTCGAGGTCCAGGATATCGCCCCGGAAACCCTGGTCCATCACCCAGCGGGTGTAGCAGACCGTCTCCGGCGCCTCCGGCTCGGCCAGCACGGCGGCCTCGTCCAGGCCCCATTCGCGGCAATAGACAAGGTGCAGCTTTGTCTCGTCCAGGATGGCCTGCACCACGGCACCCTTGGCCCGCATGGCCTCCAGGCTCTCGGCCTTCACCACCGCCAGGGCCTGGGCCCGGGCGAACTGCACGAGGAAGAGATAGTCCTGGACGAGGTAGCGGCGGAAGGCGGCCAGGGGCAGCGTGCCCTCGGCCAGCCCCTGCACGAAGGGATGCCAGCAATAGGCATCCCATTGCCGCGCGGCCCCGGTGCGCAGGGCCCGGAACAGCCCACCTTCGGCGCCGTAGGGCGCGATCCTGTTCATCAGCCCGCGTTGCGGCTGCCGGCGGGCAGCTTCACCACCAGCCCGTCCAGCTTGTCCGTCATGATGAGCTGGCAGCCCAGCCGGCTGGTTTCCTGGAGGTCGAAGGCGAGGTCGAGCATGTCCTCCTCGTCCTCGGTCGGGCTCTCCAGCTTGCCGAACCAGGACGCGTCCACGATGACGTGGCAGGTGGAGCAGGCCAGGCTGCCCTCGCAGGCGCCCTCGATGTCCACGCCATGCTTGTGGGCGATCTCCAGCACCGAAAGACCCAGCGGCGCATCCACTTCGCGGCGCGTGCCGTCACGCTCGACGAAGGTCATCTTCGGCATCGATCTCTCCTACTCGGCGGCCGCGCGTTCGCGAACCAGATTCCAGGCACGCGCCAGCTCCGCCGCCGCCCTGTCCACATCGGCGGGCGAGGTAAAGCGACCAATCCCGATCCGCAAGGTTGCGCGTGCCTCCGCCTCCGGCAAGCCGAGGGCCCGCAGGACATAGGAGGGTTCGATACTGGCGGAAGAGCAGGCGCTGCCGGTGGAGACGCAAACCCCCGGCGCCGCCGCCATCACCGCCTGGGCATCCACGCCGCCGGGCAGGGTGATATTGACATTCCCGGCCACGCGCCGCTCGGGATGGCCATTCACGCGGAGCCCGGGGATGCCGGCCGAGAGCGCATCCAGGAAGCGCTGGCGCTGCCCGGCGATCCGGCCCTCATCCAGCGCCATCTCCAGCCGGGCGACCCGCGCCGCCTCCCCGAACCCGACCACCAGCGGGGTGGCGAGGGTGCCGGAGCGGAGTCCCCGCTCCTGCCCGCCGCCGGAGATCAGCGGCGCCAGCCGCACCCGCGGGCGCCGGCGGACATACAGGGCGCCGATCCCCTTGGGGCCGTAGAGCTTGTGGGCGGACAGGGAGAGTAGATCGATCCCCATCGCCTCCACATCCAGCACGACGCGGCCAGCTGCCTGGGCGGCATCGGTATGGAAGAGCGCCCCCGCTTCCCGCGCCACGGCGGAAAGGGCGGCGAGGTCCTGCACCACCCCGATCTCGTTGTTCACCGCCATGATGCTGACCAGCAGGGTGGGCACCTCCAGCGCCTCCCGCAGCGTTCCCGGCGCCAGCATTCCGTTCCCGTCCACGGGGAGGATGACGGGTTCGAAGCCTTCGGCCTCCAGGTCCCGCACGCTCTCGAGCACGCATTTGTGCTCGGTCGCGACCGTGACGATCCGGCGCCGCTCCAGACCCTGGGTGGCGGCGAAGCGCGCTGCGCCCTCGGGCGCAGCGAAGCGCGCTGCGCCCTTGATCGCCAGGTTGTTGGCCTCCGTCGCGCCGGAAGTGAGGATGATTTCCCGCGCCTCGGCCCCAATCAGTGCGGCGATGTGGCGGCGGGCTTCCTCCACCGCCTCCTCGGCCTCCCGGCCCATCGCATGCTCGATGCTCGCGGGGTTGGCGTAGTTCAACTCCCACCACGGGCGCATGGCGGCCAGCACGCGCGGGTCCACAGGCGTGGTTGCGTGATTGTCCAGATAGGCGGGGCGGTTGGCGGCATCCCTCATGCTGGCGAACATGGGCGATCCGCCCGCCCAGGACGAGGCCCAGCGACGCAGGCCCGGTGCGCTCCCTGTTCAGCCCTGGCGAGCAAGCCGTGCCCGCATTTCCGCATGGGCGGCCAGGAAACGCGCCGCCGTATCCTCCGGGGCGTTCCAGGGCAGGGAGATACGGATGGCCTCTCCGGCCAGTTCCTCCAGCCCCATGGCCTCCAGCACGGGGCTACGGGCCACCTTGCCCGAGGAGCAGGCCGCGCCGGCCGAGACGCGCATGCCCGCCAGGTCCAGCGCGATGACCTGGGTTTCGGCGCTTGCTCCGGGCAGGGCAACGCAGCTGGTATTCGGCAGCCGTGGCGCCCCTGCCCCCGCCACAGGCAGGCCCAGCCCGGCCTCGATGGCGTCCCGCAGGAAGGCCAGCCGTGCGGCCGCGGCAGGATCCGCCGCCGCCGCCGCCGCGCCGAGCCCGGCAATGGCGGGAAGGGCCTCGGTCCCGCCGCGGCGCCCCCTCTCCTGCCCGCCCCCGGCCAGGAGCGGCGCAAGATCGAGCCCGGGGCGGAGAAGCAGCGCCCCGGCGCCCTTGGGCGCGCCTAGCTTGTGGCCGGAGATGGCCATGGTTTCCGCACCGAGGGCGGGGAAGTCCAGCACCATCCTTCCGGCAGCCTGCACACCATCCAGGTGCAGGAGAGCGCCGTGCCGCCAACAGATCGCCGCCGCCTCCGCCACCGGATGGATCACCCCTGTCTCGTTATTGGCCACCATCAGGCAAAGCAGCGCCGGGCCCCCGGATGCCAGCGCCGAGTCGAGCGCCCCGAGGTCCAGCCTCCCATCGCCCAGGACCGGGATGGCCGTGGCGTCCCCGGCCGCGCGCATCACCGCGGGGTGCTCCGTGGCCCCCACCAGCACCCGGCGCCCGCGCCCCAGGGCGGCGATCGCCATGGCATTCGCCTCCGTGCCGCCGGAGGTGAAGACGACATCGCGTGCCTGCGCGCCGAACCGGGCCGCCACACGCGCCCGCGCCTCCTCCAGCACCCGCCGCGCCGCCCTTCCGTCGGCGTGGACGGAGGAGGGATTGCCCGGCAGGTCCATCGCCGCGATGGCGGCCGCACGGGCCTCCGGCCGCAGCGGCTCCGTGGCGTTCGCATCCAGGTAGAGGTTCACCCGGGCTCCTCTCCGGCGGGCGGGGTGCCTCCCGGCACGGGAACGGCCCGGCCCGCCGTCCGGCCTTCCGCCACGTCCTGCAGGCTGATCGCCGAGAGGAAAAGACGGACCTGTTCGGCCAGGGCACGCCAGAGATCGCGTTGGTCCTGTGCCATCTCGTCCGAGTCTCCTGCCTCCGGCGCGGCGGAAATGGTGTCCTCCACGGCCTCCACCACCTCGGCCACGCTGATGGCCGAGGCCGGGCGGGTGAGGCGGTAGCCGCCCCCGGGACCACGGGCGGAACGCACCAGGCCGGCACGGCGCAGCCGCGCGAAAAGCTGTTCCAGATAGGCGACCGAAAGCCCCTGCGCCCCCGCGATCTCGGCCAGGGCGACCGGGGCGCCGCTGCCCTCAGCATCCCGGCGCGCCATCTCGGTCAGGGCGGTGACAGCATAGCGGCCACGGGTGGACAGCCGCATCCTAGCCCTGCCGCCGGCGGGTCAGGAGAAGGCCCGGAAACTTGCCACCGGCAGCCATGCGCGCCGAAAGGTGATGCCCTGCCATGATTTGGTTATGAAATCCGCCACGCACTGCCTATATTGCGCAAGTCCTCTCGGCTGAAAGGCCGTGTGGGGCACATGGTATCCCAAAGGCCCGGTCCGGAACCGCGATAACTGCCGCGAGGCTTCCCCTCGCGCAGGACGGTATCCGATATGCCGTGCTTCCTGGCCGGGGATCCATTCGGCGGAACGGGTCCCGCCCGCAAGCCCCCTCGGGGCGCGGATGGGTCCCGATCCGCCCGGATCCGGTCTGCGGCAGTGGGATGCCAGCGGTGATGAAACAGGTGGGGCGGCTCCTTTCGGTTGATTCCGCGGGGATCCGGCCCGCCCCAGAAAAACGCCCTACGGGGCGGAAGGTGATGATGCCCGAGGTGATGTTTGCCGGCCCTGATGGCCGGCTCGAGGGTCGCTACCACCACGCCAAGCAGCCCAATGCTCCCACCGCGCTGATCCTGCACCCCCATCCGCTGCATGGCGGGACGATGAACAACCGCGTGGTGCATGCGCTCTATGAGCGTTTTCGCGGAATGGGCTTTTCCACACTGCGTTTCAATTTCCGCGGAGTGGGAAAGAGCCAGGGCCGGTATGACGGTGGAATCGGCGAGATCTCGGACGCGACGGCGGCGCTCGACTTCCTGCAGGCCGTGAACCCCGCTGCTTCGATGCTCTGGGTCGCGGGCTATTCCTTCGGCGCCTATGTGGGCATGCAGGTGCTGATGCGGCGCCCCGAAATGGGGGGCTTCGTCTCCATCGCGGCGCCGGCCAGCCATTACGACTTCGGCTTCCTGGCGCCCTGCCCCTGCTCCGGCCTGATCCTGCATGGCGAGGCGGATGAGCTGGTGCCGGAACCCTCCGTGCGGAAGCTTGTGGACAAGCTGAACACCCAGAAGGGCATCAAGATCGACTACCGGACTATGCCCGGCGCGGGCCATATCTTCACGCCGGAGCAGACGGAGAAGGTGGCTGATGCCGCCCAGGACCATGTGATGACGGTGCTGAACCGCGCGCGCATGTCCATGGCGGCGGACTGAGCGCCAGCCGGTCCCAACCGGACCGCACGAAACAGGGGCGGCACCCGGCGACGGGCGCCGCCCTTCTCTTTTGGTGGCCGGCCGCCTCTCTTTGCGCGGGTGGTTCCTGCCGCATCGAGCGGGCGCGGGCAGCCGGGCGGCGCGCCGCGGCCATAGCACCTGTCGCGACGTGCTTCCGCCCGGATCTGCGGGGCGGCACGCCCGCATGGCGCCTGCGCCGCGCAGGTCGCCAGTACTGGGAGAATGGTCAGGCGTATGCCGGCACCCGCCGCCCGCCTGTCATGGGCCGGGGGGCACCAGTGGTGCCCGGAAAGGTCAGGGGCAGGCCACGGGCCACGCGGGCCGCGAGCACCCCGAAGGCCTGGGCCTCCAGCGCATCGCCGTCCCAGCCCGCCACCTCGACCGGACGAACCGGCGCCTCCAGCATGCCGGAAAGAGCCCGCATCAGCGCCGGATTCCGCCTGCCCCCGCCCGCGACGAGCCACTGAACCGGCGGATCGGGGAAGTGCCGTGCGGCCGCGCCAACGCAGACCGCGCAGAAGGCCGCAAGCGTCGCCGCGCCATCGGCCGGGGAGAGCGCCCCGGCCCCGGAGTCTCGGAGGGCCTGATCGAAATCCAGCCGGTCCAGGGATTTGGGCGGCGGTGCTGAAAGATAGGGATGAGCCATGAGTCGCCCGAGAACGGCACCATCGGCCTGGCCGGCCAGAGCGAGCCGGCCATCCCGGTCGTAGTCCTGGCCCAGGGAGCGGCGGGCCCAGTCATCCAGCGGGCCGTTGGCGGGCCCGGTGTCGAAGGCGATCAGCTCCCCGTCCGGTCCGATCCAGGTGACATTGCCGACCCCGCCCAGATTCAGGATGGCGACCGGCTTGGGCAGGGATTCGGCCAGCACTCGGTGAAACACCGGCACCAGCGGCGCCCCCTGCCCGCCCGCCGCGACATCGGCCGAACGGAAGTCATGCACGACATCCACGCCCACCCGCTTCGCCAGCAGGGCGGGATCGCCGATCTGCCAGGTATGGCCCCGCTCTCCCGGGCGGGTGGACGGGCGGTGCAGGATCGTCTGTCCGTGGAACCCCAGGAGATCGGCGGGCATGCCCAGCTTCTCGACGGCCTCGGCATGGCGCTCGGTCAGGCGGCGGGCGCAGTCGAGCATGCCCGGGTCCTCCGCCAGGCGTCCCTCGGCATGCAGGCCGGGGGCCGCGTCCAGCAGGGCCCGCAGATCCCGGCGCAGGGCGGGCGGGTAAGGGAGGGTCACGGAAGGGCCGAAGCGGCCGATCCTTTCCCCATCCGTCTCGACATAGGAGGCGTCCACCCCGTCCAGCGAGGTGCCGCTCATCAGCCCGATGGTTCGCAGCATGGCGACACTTGTGCTACGGCCGGCCCGCTTTGGGAACCTGAGCGACCTTTTGATGAACGACTTCCTGCATCTCGCCCGCGAGCGCGGCTACCTCCATCAGGTCACGGACGAGGCCGCCCTCTCCGCCCGCATGGCACAGGGGGTCCTTCCGGCCTATTGCGGCTTCGACTGCACGGCG
Organism: Pararoseomonas baculiformis; assembly: GCF_017813395.1. Taxonomy (GTDB): domain Bacteria; phylum Pseudomonadota; class Alphaproteobacteria; order Acetobacterales; family Acetobacteraceae; genus Roseomonas; species Roseomonas baculiformis. The sequence continues at coordinate 192,148 of NZ_JAGIZB010000008.1, forward strand.
GACAGCCTGCATGTGGGCCATCTCCTGCCCATCATGCTGCTGCGGCTGCTGCAGAAATGCGGCCACAGGCCCGTGGCGCTGCTGGGAGGCGGCACGACGAAGATCGGCGACCCCTCCTTCCGCGATACGCAGCGCCCGCTGCTGAACGACGAGCAGATCGAGGTGAACAAGGCCGGCATCCGCCGCAGCTTCGCCCCGTTCCTGAACTTCGGCGACGGCCCCTCGGACGCCATCATGCTGGACAATGCGGAATGGCTGGACGAGCTGGCCTACATCCCCTTCCTGCGGGAGGTCGGGCGGCATTTCAGCGTGAACCGGATGCTGACGCTGGACAGCGTTCGGATGCGGCTGGAGCGGGAGCAGGCCTTCTCCTTCCTCGAATTCAACTACATGCTCCTCCAGTCCTACGACTTCCTGGAGCTGCGGCGGCGGCATGGGGTGGCGCTGCAGCTGGGCGGCAGCGACCAGTGGGGCAACATCATCATGGGGGTGGAGCTGAACCGCCGCGCCGATGCGGCGGAGGTTTTCGGCGCCACCACGGTGCTGCTGACCACCGCCTCCGGCGCGAAGATGGGCAAGACCGCCTCCGGCGCCGTCTGGCTGAACCCGGAGCGCCTCTCGCCCTATGACTACTGGCAGTTCTGGCGGAACACCGAGGATGCCGATGTCGGCCGCTTCCTCCGCCTTTTCACCGAGATGCCGATCGGCGAATGCGACCGGCTGGCGGCGCTGCAGGGCGCGGAGGTGAACGAGGCGAAGAAGATCCTGGCGACGGAGGCCACCGCCCTGCTGCATGGGCGCGATGCCGCCGAGGCCGCGGCCGAGACCGCGCGGGCCACCTTCGAGCAGGGCCAGGCGGCCGAGACGCTGCCGAGCATCACGGCCACGCTGCCGGCCAGCCTGCTGGACCTGGCGGTGGCCGCTGGGCTTGTGGCCAGCAAGGGCGAGGCCCGCCGCCTGGTTGGCCAGTCCGGACTGCGCCTCAACGACGAGGTGGTGACCGACATCGCCCGTGAGGTGACCGGCGCGGATCTGCGGGATGGCGCGGCGAAGCTCTCCGCCGGGCGGAAGCGGCACGTGCTGGTCCGGGCCGGATGAGCATCGGCCAGGGGGAGGCACGGCCTCCTCCTGTCCAGCCGGGGCCCGGATGCGGGAGGCCGCGTCAGCCGCCCCGCTGCACCACGATTCCGACCGAGGTGCTGACGCAGCCCAGCGCCTCCAGCTTGATGTGGGGAAGCGCATAGGGCGGCGTGTCGATATGGGCATCCAGGGGCGAATCGCCCGGATGCAGGTTCAGCGGCCAGATCATGTGCCCGCGTGCCGCCAGCCGCTCGAGCAGGCGCTCGATGTCCTTTCGGCGGAAGTAGGACAGGCCTGGGGTTTCCAGCGTGGCGTCGTTCGAACCGAGGTTGAACTCGGTGGTGTGCACCGCCACGCCGCCGGGCCGCAGCGTTTCCAGGCTGTTCTCCACGAAGTCCAGCCCTGCCTCGATCCCTCCCAGATGCTCGAAACAGCAGGACGACCAGCAGGCATCGAACCCGCGCAGATCCGGCGGGATGGCGTTCATGTCCACGGGGCGGAAGGCCACGCGCTCGCGGAAGGCGCGTTCCTCGACCAGGCCAGGGCGGAACAGCGCCATCAGATCCGACGCGTGCTCATTCGTGCTCTGCCACCCCTCCCCGGCGATCAGATCCACCGGTGCGTCGGTGGCGGTCACCTGAACGCCCTGCGCCGCGAGCATCGCAGGAAGCGGCTCGGTCCCGACGCCGAAGCCCAGGGCACAGGCGCCAGGCCGGATCGCACCCGCGGCCTGGAGTGCGGCCAGGATCCAGCAGAACTCCCATTGCTTTCGGTGCGGGCGCGGCGCCTCCCCGATGGCCGCGCACCAGGCGGCATATTCGGGTTCGTCGAACTGCGCGGCGGTGCAGAGCTGGCTGACCGGGCGCCCCAGGGATGGTGGCTCCAGCCGCCAGGGAATCAGCGGGGATGAGGGCCGCGCGAGCAGCCAGAGCGGTGCCGAATAGGCCTCCGGCAGCAGGGCGCGCCTGAGCGCGGCCGGCGAAGCGTGGCCACGATGCGCGTGGATCTCACCCGGGCTTGGTTCCCTCCCGAGAAGCAGGCGGAAGGCCCAGATGACAGCCTCAGGCGGCAGAGGCGCTTCGGCGTCAGGGTTGCCCAGCTCGGCCCATTCCAAGCCCTGCCTCGGGTAGCTGCTCATGTCGCGACCATACCCCGGCCCGCGTAGGACGGTCGATATGCGTGGTGTGGCATCGATAGGGGCCGTGATGGGCGAGGTGATCCTGCTGCGGCCCCAGGAGCCACAGCAATCTCAATTTTGGCACTTCGTTGAAACTTTTTCGTTTCCCACGCTCGTTTTTTGGTTCAGAACATCAGCACGGAAACGTCGCGGCTTGCTGTCCAGCACCGCTAAACGGAGTGCGCGCCTTGTCCTTTGTGGTCGATGAATGGAATCAGGCGAGCATCGCGACCGATGAGGCGGCCGTTGGCGGAGTGGAGCGCTACCAGCCCTGGCTTTGCACCTGCGCGATCGCCGGCCTCTCCACCATGCTCTGGACCTTGATCTACCTGGCCCATCTCTCCCTGCAGGCCTGAGGCTATCCTTCGCCGCCAGGGAAGGACTGCCCGTAGGAGGGAGGATGCAGGGAAGGCGTTCAGGCAGCCTTCCTGAGTTCAAACCATTATCAGGGATGATGGGCGCGAAAAGTCAGCGAGTTGGCTGCCCCGCGGTGCTCTGTCAGTGCAGGACAGCTTCGCTAGACTGTACCGGCTCAAGGAATTCGAAGCCCGCCTGCTCGTCGCGTTGCCAGCGACGCTGCGCCTCGCGAACCGTGCCATCGGGAAGGCGCAGCAGAACGGCATCCGAGACAGAGCATGGCGTGCCGAGGTGAACGCGGGCACCCCGCGGCGAAAGATCGAACACCACGCAGGGCATCCAATCCTCGCCCAGCCAGAGCCCGCCCAGCTTGATCATCAGCTGCCGGTTGCCATGCCGCCGTTCGCCCTGGAAGTGCTCCGTCATTTCCAACCGCCGATTTCAAAAATGGGATTCGTTGCCGCATCTTGTCCCACGAAACGACGTCGTTTCCCAGTCGCAAAGGCGCGATGGAGATGAAAATTCTCAGAGTCGGGAGACGGGAAACGCATTCTGCGCGCAGGAGGCGGTCGGCCCCGTGCGCTTCGGTGCTTCGGGCAGAGATGAAGGATGGGGACGAGGGGGCGGATGGTGGGCGCAACAGGGATTGAACCTGTGACCCCCACCGTGTCAAGGTGGTGCTCTCCCGCTGAGCTATGCGCCCATCCGCCGGGTCCGCTCCGATGGCTTCAACCATCGTCGTGGGCGGCCCCTTTAACCTGCCGCATCGGGCGCGGCAACCCCGAAGGGGCAAATTTTGGTTCGGCGCGTGACAGCGGCGCGCCGCTGTGGTGATTCGGGGGGAGATGGACCTGCCGATCCCCGCCCCTGCCGAGGCTGCCTCTCCGCCACCCTTCCTGCTGCAACGGCCATTGGTCCAGGCCTCGCCGGTCATCCTCGCCTCGCCCCATTCGGGGCGCCACTACCCCCTGGCCTTCCTGGCGGAGAGCCGGCTGGATCCCGTGGCGCTCCGCCGCTCCGAGGACGGTTTCGTGGAGGAGCTTTTCGCCGGCGCTCCTGCCCTCGGCGCGCCACTGCTGGCGGCCACCTTCCCGAGGGTCTACTGCGACGCGAATCGCGAGCCCTGGGAACTGGACCCCGGGATGTTCGACGAGCCGCTGCCGGATTTCGTCAACACGGCTTCGCCCCGGGTTGGCGCGGGGCTCGGCACCATTGCCCGCGTGGTGGCCAGCGGCGAGAGCGTCTATCGCCGCCGCCTCTCCTTCGCGGAGGCCGTGGCCCGGATCCGTGACCTGTGGGAACCCTATCATGCCGCCCTGGACGGGCTGATCCATGAGACGGTGCAGCGCTTCGGCTGCTGCCTCCTGATCGACTGCCATTCGATGCCCAGCTTTCCGGGCGAGAATGGCAGGGCGGCGGAAATGATCCTTGGCGATGCCCATGGCACCTCCGCAGCGCCGCGCGCGACACGGATCCTGGAGGAGACGCTCACGGGCCTAGGCTACCGCCTGCGCCGCAACGATCCCTATGCTGGCGGATATGTCACGCGCCATTACGGGCGCCCGCGAGAGGGGGTGCACGCGATCCAGCTGGAGATTGCCCGCAGCCTGTACATGGATGAGCGCCGCATCCAGCGCCTGCCCGGCCTCGATCACCTTCGGGCCGATATGGACCGGCTGGTGTCGCACCTGGTTGCCGAGGACTGGTCCTTCCTCCGCGCCTGAACCGGGGCTGCCCACCGGAATTGCCGGAAACCGGGCAAAAAAAGAGGCGGAGCCAGAGGCTCCGCCGAGTTTAGGGAGGAAACGTCCAAGAAAGACAGCAGCGCGACAAGATCGCGTTGCTGCGATGCACAACGTAGTCACCGCCCGAAGGTTGCACAAGAGCTTTTTTGCAGCGCAGCATCACGGAAATTCGATAGCGGGTGTGGCACGCGGCTTGAGCAGGGATGCCCATGCCACAGCGCAATCTGCTCCCCCTCCTCCTGATGCTTCTCGCTTTTCCGGCGTTGGCGCAGACCTCGCCTACCGCCCTGTGCCGGGCTGCCATTGTCACGGCGGAGCGGGAATACGCCCTTCCCGCCGGATTGCTGGCGGCCATCGGCCGGGTGGAATCCGGCCGGCGCGACCCGGCCACCGGCGAGACCGGCCCCTGGCCCTGGACCATAAATGCCGAAGGGGCCGGCAGGTTCTTTACCACTAAGGAGGAAGCGATTGCCGAGCTGCGGCAATTGCGGGCCAGCGGCATGCGGCTGATTGATGTCGGCTGCATGCAGATCAACCTGCATCACCACCCCCAGGCTTTCGCCTCGCCCGAGGAAGCCTTCGATCCGCTGGCGAATGCGCGCTACGCCGCACGCTTCCTGTCCGAACTGAAGGCGGCCTCGGGAGACTGGATGGTGGCGGCCGGGCATTACCACAGCCACACGCCCGCGCGTGCGGAGAGCTACCGTGCCCAGGTGGCGCTGCGCTGGCCCGAGGAACAAAGGAAGGCCGGCACCGTCCCGGCCTGGGGGCCGGCCGGGCAGGCCGACGGGCTGGCCCCGCCCCGATCCGCCCTGGCCAGCTCCCCAGGGACAAGCATCCGCGCCGCCCCTCCGCCCAGCCTCATCCGCATGCCCGGCGCGGCTCCGGAGGGAATGCGCGGCCGCGGGCTCGACTCCTATCGCGCCACCGCCATTCCGCTGGCTACCGGATCCACCCCGCTCCTTGCCCGGCCGAACGGGGGGCGGGGTTGAAGGGCCGTTCATCCCCCCGCAGGGGCCCGCTTCAGGTGAAGGTGACCCCTTTCAGCCCGGCGACCGCGCGCCGGAAAATGTTGGCGAGGCTGTCCAGCGCCGCCTCGCGCGGATCGGAGGCGCGCAGGAGGAGCACCACGTCGCGCCCGACCTCGCCAGGCAGTGGCGAATAGGTCACCAGCCCGGAAACAGGGCCCAGCGCCTCCGCCGCGATGGCGGGCATGAGCGACACGCCCTCGCCCGCCGCCACCATGTGGCGCAGTATTTCCAGCCCCGTCGCGTGGCGGGTTCCCGGAGGCTGGGCGATCCCGCAGGCGGCCAGGGCTTGGTCGCGAAGGCAATGCCCCTCCTCCAGAAGCAGCAGCTCGCCCGGATCCATAAGGGCTTCGGGGACCCGTGGCACCGCGCCGGGCGGATGGATCAGCAGGAAGGCCTCGGTAAAGAGGGGAACTGCCCGCAGCCCTGCATCAGCGGGCCCCGCGCAGCACAGCGCGGCATCCAGGCTGCCGGATTTCAACGAGTCCCGCAGCTCGGCCGTCCTTGCCTCGGAGAGAACGGCCCGCATGGCCGGAAAGCCCTCCCGCATCGGGCGCAGCAGATGCGGCAGCAGATAGGGGCCAAGGGTCGGGATCGCGCCGAGGCGGAAGGGGCCGGAGAGCGGCGTCTCCTCGGTCCGGGCGAGAAGGAGGAGCGCCTTCGCCTCCCGCACCACCACGGCGGCGCGCTCCAGCAACATCTCGCCGCGAGGGGTCACCAGGACGCGGCCTGGCAGCCTCTCGAACACGGCGACGCCGAGCAGGCCCTCAAGCTTGCGGATCTGGGCGGAAAGGGCGGGCTGCGAGACGCCGCAGCGCTCGGCCGCCCGCCCGAAATGCCGGTGCTCGGCGACGGCGAGGAGATATTCGAGATCGCGCAGGGAGAGGCCGGCCAATGACATGGCCGCACGATAAACGATGCCTATTGGAACCAGAACATACCTGTCCTGGCTTTTATCCCCGGCCACGATAGGGCGGGCATGTCAGCGCCGGCGGACAGGCCGCGCCGGGCAGCAGGAGCAGCGCGATGACCGCCCCGAGCAGAACGACGCCATCCACATCCGCGCGGTGCCGCCGGCCACGCGGGCAGACGCTTTCCCCCGCTGGCCGGGCCGCACTTCGGCTGTTGCTGCAGATGATTGCCGCGCGGCGCGACAAGGGCTGAGCCCACCAGCCCTGCCGCCAGGGGCGGAACGACGTTCCCGCCGGGAAACCCACCGGTCTGCGAGACGCTGAAACCGCCGGACCACCCGGTGGCCACCTCCGCCGCCGTCCGGACAGGCGGAGTGCAGCATGGCGAACCGATCCTCCCTCCCCCGCGCGAGCTTCGCGGAAACGGCCGGCTTCCTCTCATCGGTCGTGCTGCCACTGCTTGGCAAAGGCGTGATCCTCCGGCGCCCGCCCGTGGTGGCGATGGCGCAGCGGCTGGAACTGGACCGCCGCGCGGTGGAGACGGTGCAAGGCCTGCGGGAACGGCATGGGGATGGACCGCTCCTGCTTCCGGTTCCAGGCCATCCCTATGCGCTGATCCTTTCGCCCTCCCATGTCTCCCGCGTGCTGGAGTTGTCGCCCCAGCCCTATGCCGCCGCGAGCGATGAGAAGCGTGCCTCGCTCTCCCATTTCGAGCCGCACGGGGTGCTGGTCTCCGATGACAAGGCGAGGCAAGCGCGACGGCCCTACAACGAGGCCATCCTCGATGAGCCATGCCCCATGCATCGCCTGGCCGAACGCTTCCTGGCCGTGGTGGAGGACGAAGCCCTCGAGCTGACGGATGCGGCGGACTACTTCACCGAGCTGAACTGGGACCGCTTCGCCGTGGGATGGTGGCGCATGGCGCGGCGCGTGGTGCTCGGCGAGGGCGCGCGGGATGACCACAAGGTGACGGACCTGCTGGCGCGGCTGCGGGCGGATGCGAACTGGGCGTTTCTCTTCCCCCGCCGCCGCTGGCTCCATGCCCGTTTCCTCGAGCGGCTGGACGAGCATCTGCGCCGCGCGGAGCCCGGCAGCCTTGCCGCCGTGATCCGCGAGACCCCCGCTGCGAAGGGAACGGACCCGCTGGGGCAGGTTCCGCAATGGCTCTTCGCGCTGGACGGCCTGGCGCGTGCCACCTTCCGGACCCTGGCGCTGCTTGGCACCCACGCCTCCATCCGGGCCAGGGCGGAGGCGGAGATTCAGGGCTCTGGTCCGCGCGAGCTGCCTTTCCTGCGGGCCTGCGTGCTGGATACGCTGCGGCTCTGGCCCACCACCCCCGTCATCCTCCGCCAGGCGCAACGGGACGTGGAGTGGGAAGCCGGGACGCTGCGCAAAGGCACGGGGATCATCATCTTCTCCCCCTTCTTCCACCGGGACGAGACACGCCTGCCGCAGGCCCATCGCTTCGCGCCGGAGGAGTGGCTGGAGGGCCGCCCGGAGGACCAGGGTCTTGTACCCTTCAGCGATGGCGCGGTGCGCTGCCCCGGGCGCCACATCTCGCTCATGCTCTCGAGCATGATGCTGGCGGCGCTGCTGCGGCGGCGAGCCTTCGTCCCGGTCGGGATGGAAGGGATCGGGCCGCAGGACCGGATGCCCGGGACCTTCAGCCCGTTTGCCCTGCGGATGAGGCCGGAAGCCCCGCCTTCCCTGCCCCGGGCCTGAGGCGCTCCAGCCTCAGCGGTTACGGGTGACGAGGCGGCCCGGCTTCTCGCCCGATGCGCCCTTGCCCGCGCTGTAGGTGGGCACGCCGTTGCACCACACTTCCTCGATCCCCTCGGAGATCTGCTTCGGATCCTCGAAGGTGGCGCGGTCGCGCACGTTGTGCGGGTCGAAGAGCACGATGTCGGCGAAGGCGCCCTCGCGCAGCACGCCGCGGTCCACCATGCCGAAGATCTCCGCCGCGCGGCCCGTCATCTTGTGGATGGCGGTTTCCAGGCTGAAAAGCTTTACGTCGCGCACATAATGCCCGAGCACGCGCGGGAAGGTGCCCCAGAGACGGGGATGCGGATGCGCGTCATGCGGGATGCCATCGGAGCCGATGACGGAGAGCGGGTGCGCCAGGATGCGGCGCACATCCTCCTCGTCCATCTGCCAGGTGACCTGCCCGGCGGGAAGCAGGCGGGCGGCGGCGGTCTTGATATCGGTGTTCCAGCCGCGCGCCACGTCCCGCAGGTACTTTCCGGCCATTTCCGGGTGCGGGACCGACCAGGTGATCATCACCTCCACGTCGTCGCGCAGCTTGTCCGGCATCAGTACGGTCGAGCCGGCGGGATAAGGATAGACATCGAAGGCGAGGTCCTGCGTGCGCGCGTATTCGGCAAGCAGGGGCAGGGTCTGGGTGGAGCGCCCGTAATTCTCGGGCATGGAGCATTTGTGGTGGCTGACATGCACGGCCACGCCGGCGCGCTTGCCGATCTTCGCCGTCTCCTCGATGGAGGCGAGGATGCGGTCGGCCTCGTCGCGCATATGGGTGCAGTACAGGCCGCCGAAGGGACGGATGGCCTCGGCCACCGCAATCACCTCCTCCGTCGTCGCCTGGGCATTGGGCGGGTAGTAGAGGCCGGTGGAGAAGCCGCTCGCGCCTTCCTGCATGGATTGGCGCACGAGATCATGCATGCGCGCGATCTCCGCGTCCCGCGCGGGGCGATACACGTCGCCCTCCATGGTGCGGGCGCGCAGCGTCTGGTGGCCGACGAAGGCGTAGGTGTTCACCTCCGATCCCCTGGTCTTCAGCGCATGCGCGTAGTCGCCGAAGCTGTCGAAGGTCCACCAGGCCTCCTCCCCCAGCAGGTCCAGCGGCGGGATCGGGCGGGTGGCCGTGTTGCGGTAGGGCGCGAGGCTGACGCCGCAATTGCCCACGACAACCGTCGTAACCCCCTGGCTGGTCTTGCAGGTGGTGCATTCGGGGCCGCAGAGCACGGCGCGGTCGTCATGCGTGTGGCTGTCGATGAAGCCCGGCGCCACCGCCTTGCCGGTGGCGATCACCTCGCGGTCCGCCGTCGCGCCGCCAAGGTCGCCCAGGCCCACGATCCTGTCGCCCAGCAGCCCGATATCGCCCACGCGCCGGGCCGCGCCCGTTCCGTCGAAGAGGGTGGCATCGCGGATGATCGTGTCGCAGCGCAGCGCCATGTTGCAGCCTTTCCAACAGGGTTCGCATTCTGGCGCCGCGCGGCGCCGTGATCCAGGCCCCGCGCGGCCGGCCCGCGGCCTAATCCGAAAAGAAGTCCGGCATGGGCGGGGGCGGCTTCGGGGCGCCCCGCATTGCCCTCTGCACCACCGCCTCCATCGCCTCCAGGAAGCGCGAGCGGTTCTGGGTGGTGAAGCCGGCATGCCGGGTCTCGTGGCCCATCTCCCGCATGTGCCGCGACACCTCCCGGCCAGCGAGGGCGCCGCCGATATTCTCCTGGTCCCAGATCCGGCCGCCGGGGGCGACGGCATGGCCGCCCGCCTGCAGGCAACGGGAGGCTAGCGGGATATCGGCGGTGACGCATATATCGCCGGGCCGGATCGCCTCCGCGATCCAGTCATCCGCCGCATCGGGCCCTTCCGCCACGATCACACGGCGCACCCCGTCCGGCAGGCGCACGCCGCGGGAGCCGTTGGAGACGACGGTGACGCCGAGCCCGTGGCGCGCCGCCACGCGGAAGGCCTCGTCGCGGACGGGGCAGGCATCCCCGTCCACATAGACATGCGGCGCGCTCAGACGAGGCCGTCCGCGATGTCGCGCTTCACCAGGGCCGGGTCGCGCTCGGCCGGATCGCCCATGCCGCCGCCGCCTGGCAGCAGAAGGCGCAGGCGCTTGCCCCGGGGGATGACCTGAAAGCCCTTGGTGCGCAGCAAGGTGCCATCGGTCAGGCCTACCCAGCCCGGCGCACCGTCCCCGCCGCCATCGCGCCCGCGGGGCGGATGGGCCACGCGGTCGAAGATGGCGTTCACGGCGAATTCGGCATCGTTCTTGGCGCCGATCTCCATAACCTGCCCCAGCCCGCCCCGCATGCGGCCCGCGCCGCCGGAGCCCGGCCGCAGTTCCTTCTTCCAGAAGATCACGGGGGCGACGTTCTCCGTCGCCTCCACCGGCATGGTGCGAACGCCCGAGGGGAAGGCGGTGCCGTCCAGCCCATCCTGCCCTGGTCGTGCGCCGGTGCCGCCGGAGTTGAAGGTGATGACCTCGAAATCCGGCAGTTCCGCATCGGCGCCGCTCACCTGCCCGCCGCCGCGCAGGGGCGGGTTCCAGAGGCAGGAGGAACCCTCCGCCGTCACCCGTTCCGGCACGGCCTGGTGCAGGCAGCCCATCATCAGGTCCGGTAGCAACTGCCCGACGACATGGCGTACCGCCACGGGGAAGGGCCGCGGCGCGTTGAGGATGCAGCCCTCCGGGATGTCCATGCGAAAGGGCAGCAGCGAGGCCCAGTTGTTCGGCACCTCGGGCGCAACCACGCATTTGATGCCGAAGCAGGCATAGGCGCGGGTATAGGCTGCCGGCACGTTGATGCCGCGCCCCGAGAGCCCGGAGGTGCCGGCATAGTCCACCGCGATATGGTCTTCCGCAATGGTCATGCGCGCCTTGAGCGTGACCGGTGCCTCATAGCCGTCCGAGCTGATCTGGGCCGCGTATTCGCCAGGCGGCAGCCTCGCGATCTCGGCCAGCGTTGCGCGGGAGGAGGCCTCGAAGATGGATTCCGCCAGTTCGTCCAGGCTGTCCATCGCGAACTCGTCCATCATCTCGACGAGCCGCCGCGCGCCCGCGTCGTTGCAGGCGCAGAGGGAATAGACATCGCCCTCCAGCTCCGCCGGCGTGCGGGTGCCGGCGCGCAGGATGTCGAAGAAGGTCTCGTTCGCGCGCCCCTGGTCGAAGCACTTCACGATGGGAATGTAGAGGCCTTCCTCGAAGACCGAGCGGCCCTCGGGGCCCATGCCGAGGCCGCCGACATCGATCACATGGGCGGTGTTGGCGAAGAGGCCGACGATCCTGCCGTTGCGGAAGGCGGGCGTGACCACGGTGAGGTCGTGCAGGTGCCCGGTGCCGAGCCAGGGATCATTGGTGATGTAGTGATCGCCCGGCTTCATTCCCTCGGCCGGGAATTTGGCAAGGAAGTGGCCGACGGATTCCATCATGGAATTCACATGGCCGGGCGTGCCCGTCACCGCCTGGGCCAGCATGCGGCCGCGCAGGTCGAAGATGCCGGCGGAAAGATCGCCTGCCTCGCGCACCGTGGTGCTGAAGGCGGTGCGGATCATGATCTGCGCCTGCTCCTCCACCACGGCAATCAGGCGGTTCCACTGGATCTGCCGCTGGATGGCGGCCAATGCCTCAGGGGCGTCAGTCATCGCGTCAGCTCCAGATAGCCCAGCCCATCCATGCGGCAGGTCCAGCCCGGGCCTACCAGGGTGCTTGTCTCCGCCTCGGCCACGATGCAGGGGCCGGAGACCGTCGCGCCCGGGGCCAAGGCTTCGCGGTCATAGACAGGCCATTCCGAAACCTCGCCCTTGGCCGTGTCACGCACGGCCTGGCGGCGGATCGGCGCGGGACCGGGCGCGGGCTCCACCTCGGCCATGGGTTCCGGCATGTCCACCTCGGTCGCGACCGTCACGGCGAAGGAGAGGATCTCCACATCGCTGCCGGGCACGGGGCGGTCGTAGAAGGTCGCGTATTCGCGGTCATAGGCGGCGCGCACGGCCGCCACATCCCCCGCATCCAGTGCCTTGACCGGCAGTTCCACGGCAATCTCATGGCCCTGGCCGACATAGCGCATATAGGCGATGCGCCGCTCCACCAGCCCCGCCCCGAAGGCGCCATCGGCCACCACGCGCCGCGCCTCGGCCGACATCTCGGCGAGCAAAGCATTCACTGCCCCGACATCGAAGGTCCGGAAGCGCTGGTAGAGGCTGCGCACCACCTCGTAGCCCACCGGCGCACGCAGGAAGCCGATGGCCGAGCCGACCCCCGCGCCGGAGGGCACGAGCAGCCGGTTCACGCCGATCTTCTCCGCCACGCGGTAGCCATGCACGGGCCCGCCGCCGCCGAAGGCGATCACGGCGCGCCCGTCATAGCCCTTCCCGCTCTCGATCGCATGGACGCGGGCCGCGTTGGCCATGTTCTCGTCCACGACCTCGACGACGCCGAGCGCGGCCATGGGCGGCTCAAGACCCAACCCGCCCAGCGCCCCCGCCATGGCATCGGCGGAATTGGCCGGGTGCAGCGCCAGGCTGCCGCCCGCGAAGCTGGCCGGGTCATAGCGGCCGAGAAGCAGGTTCGCATCCGTCACGGCCGGCTTCGTGCCGCCGCGCCCGTAGCAGGCCGGCCCGGGATCGGCACCCGCGCTTTCCGGCCCCACCTGAATGCGCCCGAGCGCATCGACGGAAGCGATGGAGCCGCCGCCCGCGCCGATCTCCACCATCTCGATCACCGGGATGCGCAGCGGCAGGCCGGAGCCCTTCTTGAACCGCCCTATCCGCGCCACCTCGAAGGTCCGGGCGGTCTGCGGGGCGAAATCGTCGATGAGGCAGACCTTCGCCGTGGTGCCGCCCATGTCGAAGGAGAGCACGCGGTCCCAGCCCTTCTGGCGCGCGACGAAGGCGGAGAAGATGGCGCCTCCCGCCGGTCCGCTCTCCACCAGCCGGATGGGGAAGCGGGCGGCGGTCTCCAGCGTGGTGAGCCCGCCGCCGGACAGCATGAGGTAGAGCGGGCAGGAAAAGCCAGCCCCGGCCAGACCGGCCTTCAGCCGGTGCAGGTAGCCCATCATCAGCGGCTGCACATAGGCATTGGCGGCCGTGGTGGAGAAGCGCTCCCACTCGCGCATCTCCGGGCTCACCTCGGAGGAGAGGGAGACCGGAAGGTCCGGCCATTCCTCCCGCACGATCTCGGCGGCCCGGCGCTCATGCACCGGGTTCACGAAGGCATGGAGGAATCCGATGGCGAGGCTTTCAATGCCCTCGGCCCGCATGAAGCGTACGCCATCGCGCACCGCGCCTTCGTCGAGGGGCAGAAGGACCCTGCCCTCGTTGTCCAGCCGCTCCGGCACCGGCAGCCGCCAGCGGCGGGGCACGAGCGGCTGCGGCAGGGTGATGTTCAGGTCGTACTGGTCGTAGCGGCTCTCATTGCCAAGGGCGAGAACGTCGCGGAACCCTTCGGTGGTCAGCAGCGCCGTCCTCGCGCCCTTGCGCTCGATGACGGCGTTGGTGGCCAGCGTCGTGCCATGGATGAACAGCGCGACGTCCGAGGGCGCCTTTCCAGCCTTGTCGAGCACCACGCGGATGCCATCCAGCACGCCCTGCTCGGGTGCGGCCGGCGTGGTGAGCACCTTCGCCGTCCAGCGCTCGAACCCGCCTTTGTTGTCGGCGCGCTCCAGCGCCAGGTCCGTGAAGGTGCCGCCGATATCGGCGGCCAGCCGCAAACCCGTCATGCGCTCAGAAGCCCCCCGTCAGAAGCCACGGACCACGCCGCCATCGACGCGCATGATGGTGCCGGTGATGTAGGAGCCGGCCTCGGAGGCAAGGAAGGCCGCGGCCTTGCCGAACTCTTCCGGCGTGCCGTAGCGGCGCATCGGGATGGTCTTCTCGCGGTCCGCGATCACCTGCTCCGGCGTCTTGCCCTGCTTGGAAGCGGCGGCGCCCGCCAGCTCGATGCTGCGATCGGTGCGGATCGCGCCGGGGGCGATGATGTTCACCGTCACGCCATCCGGGCCCACCTCATCGGCCAGGGTCTTCGCCCAGCCCACGATATTGGCGCGCAGCACGTTCGAAAGCGCCAGGTTCGGCAGGGGCTGAACCATGCCCGTGCTGCCCACGGCGATGATACGCCCATAGCCCTGGGCGCGCATGCCCGGCAGAAGCTTGTTGGCGATCCGCACCGGGGAGAGGACGATGCGGCGGAACCAGGTCTCCAGCGCCTCCTCGGTCAGGTCCGAGGCCGTGCCGGCAGGCGGGCCGCCATGGTTCAGCACCAGGATGTCCACCCCGCCCAGGGCCTTCACGGCGCCCTCGGCCAGGGAATCCATGTCCTCGCCCTTGGCCACATCGGCCGAGAAGGCGTGGGCGGCGGTGGCGCCCATCCCCTTCAGCGCCTCGCAGACGGGCTGCAGGCGCTCCACCTCACGGCCGGAAATCGCCAGCGCCGCACCATCGGCCGCCAGCGCCTCGGCGATCGCCCGGCCCAGGCCCTTCGAGGCGCCCATCACCAGCGCCCTCTTACCACGCAGCCCGAGTTCCATCGCACGTCCTCCAAGAATCAGCGGCCGGGGACCGTGAACCGCCCCTCCCGCCCTGGCAAGATCGGGCCCGCGCTTCCCCGTTTGGCAAGCCGCGCCGGGCCGGGCATCCTGGCTTCCATGCCACGCCCGACCCTTCTCCAGACCCGTCTCCTCCCCCCGGCCGTCGAGGCCCGCGCTGCCCGGGACTATGCCGTCCGGCGGCCGGAAGGCCCGGACCGCACCCTGGATTCGGCAGCCCTGCTGGCCGCGGCCCAGGGCTGCGACGGCATTCTCTGCGCCGCCGGGGATGCACTGGATGCCGCGACCATCGCCCAGCTGCCCGGGAGCGTGAGGGTCATCGCCACCTTCAGCGTCGGCACGGACCATATCGACCTGGAGGCGGCGCGGTCGCGCGGCATCGCCGTGACGAACACGCCGGATGTGCTGAGCGTGGCCACCGCCGAGATCGCGATGCTGCTCATCCTGATGTGCGCGCGCAGGGCGGGCGAGGCGGAGCGCCTTCTCCGGGCCCGGGAATGGACGGGCTGGGCGCCGACCCAGTTGATGGGCGTGACGCTGGAGGGCAAGCGCCTCGGCATCCTCGGGATGGGCCGGATCGGGCAGGAACTGGCCCGCATGGCCCGCGGGATGGGCATGGTGGTCCATTACCGAAACCGCACCCGCCTGGCGCCGCAGGAGGAAGGCGGCGCCATCTTCCACGGCGATGACGAGGCGTTCCTGGCCGCCTGCGACGTGCTGTCAATGCATATCCCCGGGGGCGCGGCGACCAAGGGCTGGCTGAACGCCGCCCGCATCGCCGCCCTGCCCCGCGGCGCCATCGTGGTGAACACGGGCCGCGGCACCACGGTGGATGACGAGGCCTTGTGCGAGGCCCTTCACTCCGGCCATCTCCGCGCCGCGGGGCTCGACGTCTTCACCGGCGAGCCGAACATCTTCGAGGGCTATTACGCCGCCCCGAACGTCACGCTGCTGCCCCATCTTGGCAGCGCCACGATCGAGACGCGGGATGCCATGGGTTTCCGCTGCCTCGAAAACCTGGACGCCGTGCTGGTCCATGGCACCCAGCCGCCCCATCGCGTGGCCTGAGGACATCCCGATGCTGTTCGATTTCGAGGCGCTGCCGAAGAAGGACCGGTACAAGCTGGTCGTCTCCAGCATCGTGCCGCGGCCGATCGCCTGGATGGTCACGCAGGACGCCCAGGGACGCACCAATGCCGCGCCCTTTTCCTTCTTCAACGTGTTCAGCAATGACCCCGTCGTGGTCGGGATCGGCGTCGGCGCCCGCGGAATGGGCGGCGAGGAGACGACCGATTACAAGGACACGATGGCCAATATCGAGGCCACGGGCGAATTCACCGTCTGCATGGTGAGCGAGGATACGGCGGAGGCGATGAACATCACCGCCGCCGACTACCCGCCAGGGGTGGACGAGTTGCAGATGGCCGGCCTGACCACCGCCCCCTCGGCCAAGATCAGGGTGCCGCGCATCGCCGAGAGCCCGGTGGCGCTGGAGTGCAGGATCTGGCAGGTGGTGCCCATCGGCACGCACCGGCTGGTGCTGGGCGAGGTGCTGGCAATTCACATCCGTGACGACTGCATGCTGGACCCCCAGCGCCTCTATGTGGATACGCCGAAGCTGGGGCTGGTCGGGCGCATGCACGGGTCCGGCTGGTATGCCCGGACCACCGACCGCTTCGACCTTCCGCGGGTGACGCCGGAACAGGTGGCGGCTCGCGCCAGGGGCGGTTAGGGCCGCCCCTGGTCTCCCGGCCTGCCCCGGTGCCGCGCTGGCCGGCGGGGGCCGGCCTGTGCTAGTTTTGTTCCATGCAGATCTATCTCGCCGGCCCCGAGGTCTTCCTGCCGGACGCAAAGGCCCTGGGCGAGGCCAAGCGTGCCATCTGCGCCCGGCACGGTGCCACCGGCATCTTTCCACTCGATCCCGTCCACTGCCCCGAGGCCGATGCCTGCGCGGAGCCCTGGCTGTCCATCTACCTCCGCAACGAGGCCCATATCCGCCGGGCCGACGCGCTGATCGCCAACCTAACCCCCTTCCGCAGCCCCTCCGCGGATGCCGGGACGGTCTATGAACTGGGCTTCATGCGCGCCCTGGGCCGCCCTATCGCCGCCTATGCCAACAGTGTCACCCCCTTCACCGAGCGAACCCGCGCCTTCCTGGGGAATGCCGCCCGCCAGCGCCCGGACGGCGAGTGGGAGGATTCCGAAGGCCTGCAGCTCGAGTCCTTCGGCCTGCATGACAACCTGATGATCGATGGCGGCATCCGAGCCGCCGGGGGAGTGCTGGTGCGCCAGGCCGTCCCAGAGGCCGAGCGCTGGCGAAATCTCGACGCTTTCGAGGAAGCCTTGCGCGCTGTCATGAAATCGTCCTGACCCGGCTTGCCGACCCGGCCGGCACCCCGTATATCCCGCCGCCGCGGGACAGGTGGCCGAGTGGTCGAAGGCGCGCGCCTGGAAAGTGCGTATAGGTCAAAAGCCTATCGTGGGTTCGAATCCCACCCTGTCCGCCAGCGATGCACCTCAACTATTTGAAGTTATTATCCGTTTCCTGCACCCAGGAGAAGCATCTCGGCCGCGATGCCCGTGCCCGGCACTGGCAAGTTGAGGGTCAGTGGCCGGGCCGACCTAGTCGGTGCAATCTGACGAGATGACGTGAGACCCCGCCACCGATCCTGGAAACGGCTTTCAGGCAGAGATCATCAGCCACGCGGTCTGGCTCTATCATGTGTTCAGCCTGAGTGTGAGGGACGTTGCGCTGATCCTGGCGGAGCGGGGCATCACCGTCACGCACGAGAGCATCCGGAGCTGGTGCCGCAAGTTCGGCCCGGAATTCGCCCGCAGGCTTTAGCGTCGCCGGGCGAAGCCGGGCGCCCCCTGGCACTAAGATGAGGTGTTCCTGCGCATCAAATGGCGAGCTGCATTACCTCTGGCGAGCAGTGGCCAGCACGGCGTGGTGCTCGACATCCTCTTTCAGGACCGGCGGAACGGAAGTGCGCCAGGCGGTTCGTCAAGCTTTTGCTTGCGGGCCTCCAGTACCGACCGCTCCGGCTCGTCACGGACCGGCTGAAGAGCTACGGCGTGGCGAGGCGCGAGATCCTGCCCGATGTCCGGCATCGGAGCAGCCGGCACCTGAACAACCGGGCTGAGAACTCGCATCGACCTACCCGCCGTCGAGAACGGCAGGTGCAGCGCTTCAAGTCGGCCGAGCAGGCACAGCAGTTCCTCTCGGCGCACAGCGTGACCTATGGCCACTTCCGTCCGCGCCGGCATCTGATCACAGCCGGCGAGTACCGGCGCGCCAGGGCCAAGGCCTTCCAGATCTGGCGGCAGGAAACTCGCGCCCAACTGGCCCCCTGATGCTGCTGCCGCTTCGCCCACGCAGCCAAGCTTGCCCTTGCGGCGAACAACTTGCCAATGCGCGACAGCGCCAGCCGGCGTGCGACGGTAGTTCCGGCGCGGGAGCTGGCAGAACCACCCAGGATAGGTGGCAGGATCTGACGCCATTCCGTGAGCCTGCCCTGGCTCTGATCATTCCGGCCACTGCCCGCCAGCTCGCCAATACCCCAGCTGTGTC
The DNA here is from genome assembly GCF_017813395.1 of Pararoseomonas baculiformis. Lineage (GTDB taxonomy): Bacteria > Pseudomonadota > Alphaproteobacteria > Acetobacterales > Acetobacteraceae > Roseomonas > Roseomonas baculiformis. Next base: position 210,305 of record NZ_JAGIZB010000008.1, read on the forward strand.
GGAGGGCGCTATCCGTTCCCTGTCTCGTCGAGCCATCCCCGCGCCGCGCCGAAGCGCACGATCTCCGCCCGCGTCCGCAATCCAAGCTTCTCGGCCCCACGCGCCTTGTAGGTCTCGGCTGTCTTGACGCTCAAAGCCAGCTGCCCCGCGATCTCCTTGTTGCTGAAGCCCTGGGCTGTGAGGCGCAGCACCTCCAGCTCCCGCACGCTGAGGGCTGCCTCGTCAGGTGCGGAGCGCGCATCGGCCAACGCGGCGGGCATTGCCTTCTCCGCGACGGCCGGGTCGAGGTAAAGGCCACCCGCCGCGACGGCGCGCACCGCCCGCGGCAGGTCCTCCGCCGCCGAACGCTTGAGAAGGTAGCCCCGCGCGCCGGCCGCGAGCATCGGGCCGACATAGGCGCGGTCCTCGTGGACCGTCAGCGCCAGCACTCGAACAGTCGGACACTCCGCTGTCAGCTGCCGGGTCAGCTCCAGACCGTTCATCCCCGGCATCGAGAGGTCCACCACCGCGACGTCCGGACCTGCGGAGCGGATCACGTTGAGCGCCTCGCTCCCGCTCGTCGCCTCGCCGACAAGTTCCACCTCCGGCAGCGTCAGCAGCAGGGCACGGATGCCTGCCAGAACGATCGGATGGTCGTCCGCAACGACAACGCGGATCGCGGGTGTCACGCCCGGCCCACGGCGATGAGGCCGACACGGAGGACCGTGCCCCGGCCCGGCACCCGGAGTGTGACCAAACCGCTGAAGAGGTCCACCCGTTCGCGCTGTCCGATCGGTCCACAGCGGCGAATCCCCGCCTTCAAGGAGTGACAGGGAGCGGACCTGCCTGAGGCCGAGGCGACCATCATCCGGCAAACCCTGGGACGTCTGGGTGTCGCGCCGGGAAACCTGTGCGCCGGTTCACTGGCCCGCATCGTGCCTACCATACCCCAGGACGCCCCGGTCGGCCCGGCGCTCGCATTGGCCAAGCACCGCGTGCCTCGTCCAGGCGCATTCTCGACGGGAGTCATTGCCTGCACAGCAACACAGAAGCCGCCCCAACGAGAGCACCGATTTCGCTCCCCTCACCCGATTATGATGCGCGTTGGTTCTTCAACCTACTCCGGAGGCCACGCAGGCTTTCTGCCCTTCAAGCGCCCCCGCCACGCAGCGGGAGCGTGAGAGAAAGCGTGGTCCCTCGTCCTGCCTTCGATGCGAGGGACAGGGTTCCACCCGCGAGCGCGACACGTTCCCTAAGGCCGGCAAGCCCGAGGCGCGGGCGGTGCGGCGGCCCCTCTCCGGCCGCCGCCTCCGGGTCGAACCCGCGCCCGTCATCCTCCACGGCCAAGCGTAGCGCGCCGTCGCGAAGTTCGAGCAGGATGCTCACCGCCCGCGCCCCGGCGTGGCGCAGGATATTGGTGAGCGCCTCCTGGATCACCCGATAGGCCACCGTCTCGATGTCCGGTGGGAGCCGCTTCCCCTCCAGGCCCTTCGCCCGCACATCCACCGCGATGCCGTGATTCGCCTGCCAGTCCACCACGAAGGATCCGACGGCATCGGTGAGACCAACGTCGTCGAGGGCCGTCGGGCGCAGGGCTGCGGCCGTCCGGTGCAGGTCCCGCCCAATCTCCGCCACGATGTCCCGAAGCCGCCGTATCGCGGCCCGCTGGTCCCCGGCGTCGTTGCCCCCGGCTTGGTAGGACCGCTCCAGGGCACCGAGGCCTAGGGACAGGCCGGTAACGGCCTGGCCAATCCCGTCATGGAGGTCGCGGGCGATCTGGCCGCGCACCTTCTCCTCCGCATCGGCGAGGCGCCGGCGCAGCCCGGCCCGCTCCGCCTCGGCCCGCTTCTGCGGGCTGATGTCCGCGAGGACTCCGCGAATGGCGCCGGGCTCACCCTCGGCGGGGTCACCGTAACGCCCGCGGGCGCGAAGCCACCGCGCCTCGCCTGATGGGAGTACGGCTCGGAATTCGAGGTCGATCGGCTCGTTCGCTTCCAGGCACCGCCGCGCGGCGGCCTTCAAGACCGCGCGGTCATGGCGGTGAACGCGCGCGAGGAGCGCTGCGGCAGGGTAGTCCCGCTCCCCCGCAGGCGGCCCCGCGAGGCCCAGGAGCTCCCGGCTGCGCGGCGACCCGGTGAGCACGTCACGCGCCGCATCGAACTGCCAGGCTCCCAACTCGGCCGCTTCCAGCGCGAGACGCTCTCGCTCCTCGCTCGCCCGCAGCGCGAGGTCGGCGAGGCGTTCCCGCTCGTCGCGCCGGCGCGCAAGATCGCGGGAGACGGCCGCGGAGAGCCCCGTCGCCACCGCCAGCGATAGGAGCACGACCGCGCCGAGCACAAGCAGCGAACGCGATACAGGCGTGTCGAGCGCATCCGCGGGCATGCCGAAATGCACCGACCATCCCCCCGTTCCCGGGATGATGCTGTAGGCTGTCTCGACCTCCACGCCTTCCAGCGTGCGCCCGCGATACCAGCCGTGGCTCTGCTGGCTGGCGACCACGGCCCGGACCGACGTGGAAGCCGGGCGGCCGAACTCGAATCGTTCCGCAAGCGTGCGGGCGAGGATGTCTCCCCTGGCATCCACGACGACGCCGACCCAGTCCGCGGGGCTTCCGGCTTCGCGCAGCACCGCACTGATCGCGGCCGGGGCAAGCGCGACGGTGAGGACGAGCCGCACGGCACCGTCCCGCACGACCGGAACGCGCAGGGGAACGAGGCGGCGGCCTGAAACCGGACCGACCGGACCGATGCCGCCAACCGTTGCCTCTCCCCGCAGCGCTGCCTCGAAGCTCGGCTCGTCGGCCGTCGGCCCGAGCGCTTCTCCCGGCGGGCGGAGAAGGTTCAGGATCTGCTGCCCGGAGGGGGCCGTCAATTCCACCGTATACCACAGCGGCTGGACGGTCTGGACGCGCTCGGCCTCCGTCCTGAACGCCCCGAGATCATCGCCGTCGAGCGCTGTCGAGGCGGCGAGCGTCTTGGCTACCCCGAGCTGGGAGTGGATTTCCTTCGAGACCCGGCCGGCGACCCGTTCGACCGTTGCCGCGGCGGCTTCGCGGGCGGCGCCACGTTCCCGCTCCGCCGTTTCGTATCCGACCCACGCTCCGAAGAGCAGGATGGGAATCGCGGCCGCGAGCAGGAGGGCGGCAAGCGGATGCCGCGTCGCCTCCGGCCCGAGGCGCGCCCAGCGCGTGACCGGCGCTGCGCCGGGGCGGCCATCGGTGGCGGCGTGGGCACGGAACACGGTGGCGGAGCTCCTGCGAACCGGGTTCTTCCCCTCATGCGCGGTCGGTACACCCGTATGACCGGTGGATGGGGCGCTTGTCCAATTTCCGCATGTAGATCGCTCGGACCGTCAAGGCTTGCCAGGGTTTACCTGACACAGGCGCGGTCAACCCCGACTGCAAGAGGTCGGCCACGAGAACCAGATTAGCCTCCATGCTTCGAGGGAGCGATGCGGAGGAGGCCGGACATGCACGTCGCTCCATTCAGCGGCACCGTCGCGCACGACGCTTTCCTCCTGGCGATCGGGAGAAGGTGCCACGCAGGTCATCGTGCTGGGAAAGGTGCCGGAACACCCGAAGCGCTCTGACCCGTCCTCGCCCGGACGGGTCACGCGGTGGACCGCGCCCCGATGCCGCCGCCGGATAGGTCCGGGAGCGGAAGAGCGCGACCGCCGTGCTCGTGGCCCTCGACCATGTGGGTCGCCGCCATCCTGAAAAGGTAGCGCGGCCACCCGAAGCCGCCCGACGGAAACCGTCCCCGTCGTGCCGGACCGCGCAAGAGCAGGACGGATCGAACGACAGAGAAGGCACAATCCAGATGAACACGCTCCACCCCGTGCACAGCCCCCGCCTAGCCTCGAACTCCAGCCTCCCCCGCGACGCCGGAAGGAATTGCCTGACGCGCATGCTGGCGGCCACGGCGATGCTCGCCGCCTCCATGGCTATCGCGCCTCCCGTCCTGGCCCAGCAAAGCCAGAGCCAGTCCAGCCAGGCTTCCCCCGCCCAGAGCAGCAACCAGAGCGGCGGCCAGAGCAGCAGCCAGGGCACCAGCCAGGGCAGCCAGATGCCCGCCCAGCAGCGGCTCCGCCAGCAGCTCACCCAGGCCGGCTTCACGGACGTGCAGATCATCGACGCCGCTTACCTCGTCCAGGCCAAGACGCAGGACGGCAACACGGTCGTCATGATGATCAATCCGCCCGGCCCCGCTGGGCAGAACTCCGGAACCATGGGCTCGAACTCCCAGAACTCCAGCGGGCAGCGCTCCGGCTCCGGCTCCACCTCCGGCAGCAGCCAGTCCGGTTCCGGCAGCAGCAGCCGCTAGGGCAGCAACGCTCCCCTTCCGCAAACCAGCCCCTGAACGGGGCAGCGAGGACAGAATCATGCAGAAGCTTCTATCCACCACCGCGCTCGCCGCCGTGCTCGCGCTCGGCGTCGCCCCCGCGGCAATGGCCCAGAGCCAGCAGGCGAGCCAACCCGCGAGCGGCCAGTCCCAGCAGCCCCAGTCCCAGCAGCCACAGCTCCAGCAGGCGGAACAAGCCCTGAGGCAGGCTCAGCAGGGGCTCTCGGGCAGCGCCCAGGGTAACCAGCAGCAGACCCTGCAGCAGGCCCGGCAGGCGGTGAGCCAGGGCCAGCAGGCGCTCGGGCAGGTGCCGACGGGCATGCAGGGCCAGGAGGCCTACAGGAAGGCGCAGCAGCAGCTCTCCGAAGCCCAGAGGGCTGTGCAGGGCGACCAGCCCGACCGCCAGAAGGCCGCGACCGAGCTGCGCGAGGCCGCCGATGCCGTAGCCTCCCTCCACGGTGGGATGAACAGCGCCAATGCCTCGTCGGGCGACGCATCCGGCGCGCGCATCGCGGTTCAGCAGCAGGCGCCGCAGGTGACGGTGCAGCAGCCTGCCCCGCAGGTGACGGTACAACAGCCGCAGCCGCGGATCACCGTGCAGCAGCCGCCGCCCCAGGTGACGGTGCAGCAGCCGCAGCCGCAGGTCACCGTCCAACAGGCTCAGCCGCAGGTGCATGTGCAGCAGCAGGGCCAGCCGCAGGTCACCGTGCAGCGCCAGGGTGAGCCCCAGGTGACGGTGCAGCAGCAGGGTCAGCAACAATCGTCCAATCAGGGCAACACAAGCACCACCACGGACCGGCGGCAGAGCGCGGCGGACCAGCAGGCGACCGCAACGAATGCGGGTGTCCCGCTTACCCGGGTGCAGTCCCTGATCGGTACCAACGTCGTCGGTGCGGACGGCAAGGACACAGGCGAGGTGCAGAACCTGCTGATCGACAGCAAGGGCCAGGTCCGTGCCGCAATCATCCAGTGGGGTGGCTTTCTCGGCCTCGGCGAGAGCAGCGCAGCCGTGCCCATCGAGCGCATCCAGCTCGGCGCTTCAGGTAACGAGCGCGCCCGGCTGAACATGACCAAGGAGGAATTGGAGCGACTGCCGCGCTACGAGCCGGGCAACGTTGCCACCTACGGCCGCGAGCAGGGTTGGGGCGACGTCCGCCCCTACAGCTGATCCCCGGGGAGCGCCGTGCAGCGCACCCGCTCCCCGTCACTCCTCGAACAATCCAGTACGCGAGGCAGCACGCGTTGCCGCCTCGCGCCTTCGGCGAACGAACAACCATCTGAAGAGGAACACGGTCATGCGCAACAACCTGCTCACTGCCGCAGCGCTTGCAGCGATCATCGCCAACCCCGGCATCGTTCTCGCTCAATCCAGCCAGTCCGGATCGAACCAGTCCGGTTCCAGCCAATCCGGGTCTAGCCAGTCCGGGTCGAACCAGTCCGGGTCGAACCAGTCCGGGTCGAGCCAGTCCGGGTCGGGCCAGTCCGGGTCGAGCCAGTCCGGGTCGAGCCAGTCCGGGTCGAACCAGTCCGGGTCGAACCAGTCCGGGTCGAACCAGTCCGGGTCGAACCAGTCAGGGCAGAACCAGGACGCCTTCCGCCGGGCTCAGACGTCCGGCAGCCCTGCGGTGCCGAACAGTGACGCCGAGTACAGCCGGGCGAT
>NZ_JAGIZB010000080.1 GCF_017813395.1 Pararoseomonas baculiformis
CGCGATCCTGCGCGCCATCCTGCGGATGAGCCAGGCCCTTGGCCTGCGCACCCTGGCGGAAGGGGTGGAAAGCGCCGAGGAAGCCGAAATGCTGCGCCAGGAAGGATGCGAGGCCGCCCAGGGGTTCTTCTTTTCACGGCCTGTGTCAGGGGTGCAGTTGGGAAAGCAGCTCTCAATACAGCAACAACTCCGGACGCTTTCGCTCGACCGCGATGCTTATGGCTCGAAAGAAACAAGTTGATTGCGCAACTCGAGCGCAACAGGTCCTGGAGTTCGAAGTGCGGTGTTTAGGGCCGGCAGTTGGCGGCGCGGGTTGGCGACAGCGCCTCATGGTTTGCTCGCCCACAGATTGCAGGAATCAAACAGGGGTGAGCCCGCGTAAGCGGTTGAGCTTGTGGCCGGCGTCACAGGCGGCCACGTAGTCATGGAGAGGCTGCCGAAGCTGCACATGGCTTAAAACACATGAATCCAGCTTGCATCCATTGCTTCCTGGTCGTTTCTGTCCGACACCGTTGCGTGAAGTGGAAGGCGGCGGCCGTCTTCTCTGCCTTGCATAGCGTGACGACCATACCGGATGCGATTCTTCAGCCTTAACAGACGGCGGCACGAGCGGCGTCTAATGATCAAAATGGCAGAAATGCTGGCGAACGGGCATTGGGTTCCCTGCGTCTTGCTTGAGGTTTCGGCAAGTGGAGCAAAGCTGCACGTTGGGCACGATATGGCTCTCCCTGCAGAGACGCTTTTGAAGCTGCCCGATGGGCAGCTCCGCGAGGCGCACTGCCGTTGGCAGCATGGCGCATACGCCGGCTTTGAGTTCGCCAGCCTCCTTCCCGGCATACCATTCTCGTAAAAGGGTGGTGGTAAGTTGCAGGAGCCCTTACGGTGAGGTCGCGGCCGGGCCTGTATCAAAGCTCCGAGATTGTGAGTCTTATGGGGAATTCCCCGCCGCTGTGGATTCACAATTCAAAATCGCAGACGCCGGAGGTTCCGCGTGGCCATTCCGCTTCGGGGTGACTTGAGCGCGCCTCGCCGGCTTGCGGCACCGCAGCGGACGAATGATGCAGCGCAAGCCCGGCTCCTGCTGGCCGTGGTTGCGGTTCCTGGCACTGCGATCCACACCAACGTGGCGAAGATCCGTAGCGTGAGCCTGCAGATCTTCCGGGAATGGATGCTGAAGTTCAACAGCGCCGAGCCAGACTTTGTAAACGGCAAGGCCCCTGGTCAGCTTCCCGGCTGCCGAAGGCTCGCCGTGCAACGCTGGCGGCCGTGCTGGAGGGCGGCTCCATGCCTGCCATCCACGGCGTCGTACGCTGGCGCCTACAGCAAATGTCCGTCTGAGGCGGGGGTGGCCCGCCTCAGACGGACATTTGCTGTAGGTGGTGTATAGGAGCGCGCGACAGCAGCATCATGCCGAGCAATCGGAAAACCCTTCGAATACCTCACAGTCGCAGGTCTCCCGCTCCCGTAAAATGTCGAGTGGCTAGAAGGTGAAAAGGCGGGAAAGCCGCCGAGACACATTCTATCAACAACCGAAGGGCACCTTGGAATGGCTGATTTGGAGCCGGAGTATGTTTACCCGAAAGCGATCGGCGAGACGCGCACTTGCAAATGCCGTCGCGTTCAACATGCTCATGCTTGCTTCGGCGGTAGGGGCGCAAGCGCCTGCACAAAGTTTGGGTGCAATTGAAGGTAATGGACGGGAGCGTCCAGGATGGGCTGGTGGTCCGTCCGCCAGATCTACGTCCAATACTACGGGTATTTGGCCCGGTGTACCACCTGCGCCTGCGCCTCGATCACCAATCACCACTCCCCCGGTAGTGACCCCGTCAGTTTCGCCTGCCCTCACGTCCGCTGCGGCTCCACGTTCGTTCAGCACTCCCCAGCCCAGCACCAGAGTCGTTGAGGGAAGAGTACGGGCAGAGATCTTGGTCGATCTCGATACAGGCACAATATTGCACGAGGTCAATGCGGATGTCCCAGCTCGCCCAGCCTCCCTTGCAAAGCTCATGACTCTCGAACTGCTTTTCTCCGCAATCGACGAGGGGACCATCAATGAGGCTGCGCCTATCCCAATCTCGGCGCGCTCCGCCTCGATGCCGCCGACTCGTCTAGGCTTGCGGGCAGGTAGCACCATTCCGGCCCGCCAAGCTGCATTGTGCTTGGCCGTGCGTTCCTGCAATGATGTTGCTACAGCTGTCGCAGAGCGCTTAGCCGGAACCGAAGAGCACTTCGCAGCCGCTATGACTGCTGCCGCACGTCGCTTTGGGATGCATACGACTTCCTTCGGTAACGCATCAGGTTTACCCGACCGGCGCAATGTTTCGACAGCGCGGGATCTTGCGGTTCTCGGCGCCCTACTTGCGGCAAGGCGACAGGCAGCAATGGACGTGCTTGGAAAGGCGCAATGGGAGTACGGCGGAACACTCTTCCAGAATACATCGCGCCTCGTCGGGTGGCACCCACTAATATACGCTGGGAAGACCGGCTATGTGCGAGAGAGTGGCTACAACATGATTGCGTTTGCCGGAGCGCCGGACGGCAAACGTGTACTCGCAGTGGTCTTGGGTAGCTCAACTGCGGGAGAGCGGGACGCCAAGATATCTGCTTTAGTGGAAAACGGCGTCGCAGCGGTAAGGAGACAGGCAGGCGGTCCTAAGCATCCCACTTCTTGAAAGCTTTTCCAGAAAGAAGTCGTAAGGTGAGGTGACCCGGCGAAAGTGGTCCATCTGAGGTGTTAGTTGTTTCGGCGGATTTCCCCATGATGGATGAGGAGATTGGCCATGAAGAAGAAGCGGTTCTCGGTCGAGCAGATCGTGTCGGTGCTGAAGCAGGCGGAGCTGGGCCTGCCGGTGGCCGACCTGGTCCGGCATTTCGGCATCTCCGAGCAGACCTTCTACCGATGGAGGAAGGAGTACGCGGGGCTGCAGTCCGAGCAGGTGCGGGAGTTCAGGCAGGTTACGGAGGAGAATGCCCGGCTGAAGCGGCTGGTGGCCGAGCTCAGCCTGGACAGGGCGGTGCTGCAGGACGTGCTCTCAAAAAAACTAGGCCGGCAAAGTCGGCTGGCAGGCAGTCTGTTCCAGTTGGGCCAGGTAGGCTTGTGGATCGCGGCGGAACCGGGTTCGCAGTGTCCGGGCATGGCGTCGCTGTTCAAGACGCT
>NZ_JAGIZB010000081.1 GCF_017813395.1 Pararoseomonas baculiformis
TCGCGGCGCAGCACCCACAGCGCAAAACCCCGCCCAGCCCTGCAACGCGCCCTGGCTTACGCCATCTGCCACGCCGCGTGATGGCCAAAGTCGAGCTAAGAGCCCGCTTCATAACGGCTGAGGTGAGGTGAGCGACGGGGGTTCTGCGCGTTCGGAGGGTGTCTGACGTCCTTCGAGGTGGCTCATGTGGACCCCCGCCGCCCGCGCGCAGCTTGCGCGACGGGTCCAGCCCTATGCAACCTGCCTGACCGATGCCGAGTGGGTGCTGGTCAAGCCCTTCCTACCAGCGCCTGCAGGAACTGGGCGGCCTCGCTCCTGGCCGATGCGGCTGGTGATTGACGCCATCCTCTACGTGCTCCGGACGGGTTGTGCCTGGGCGCACCTGCCGCGCGACTTCCCGCCACCCGGGACCGCGCATCGCTGGTTCCTGCGCCTCTCGCGCACCGGCACCTTCGAGCGCCTGGCGCACGCCCTGACCATGGCTGACCGCGAGCGCGTGGGTCGCGAGGTCTCGCCGACGGCGGCCGTGCTGGATGCCCAGTCCGCCCGCTCGGGCGGTGTCGGCGTGAAGGGCGTCCGCGGCTACGATGCCGGAAAGAAGGTGACGGGGCGCAAGCGTCACGCTCTGGTGGACACCGACGGTCGGCTCCTGCTGGCTGCCGTCTCACCCGCTTCCCTGCACGACAGCCGCGGCGGTGCGGCCCTCCTGGCCATGTCGCGCCGTCCATGGCCGTTCCTGGCCCGCTGCTTCGCCGACCGTGCCTATGCCGGATCCCGCGTGGCCCAGGCCTCGCCCGTCGCCACCACCATCGTCGGCAGCGCGCCGGGACAGAAGGGCTTCGCCGTGCAGCCCAGGCGCTGGGTGGTCGAGAGGTCCTTCGCCTGGTTCGGCCGCTGCCGACGCCTCGCCCGCGACCACGAGACCACCGTCAGCTCCGCCGTCGCATTCCTCACACTCGCTGCCGCCATGATCCTCGTTAGGCGGCTGGCTCAGCCGTTATGAAGTGGGCTCTAAGCTGCCGAGCGACAGGGACATTCAGCTCGCCGACCCTTACGAACTGCAGCACTGGGCGAAGCTGTTCGGCGTCACTGAAAGGGAGCTTGTGTCAGCCATTCAGGCAGCCGGACCTCAGGTCAGGAACATTGCCCATCAACTCCAGATCGTGCCAAACATCCGCTAAGGGGCTTGCATTGAGGCGCGCCCACTGTCGATCTTCGTTCCCTTGCAACCTGAGTTGGTCCCCCGAATTCAGACAAGCGGATAAGCTCGGTTTGCCCTGAGAAGGACGGACCCGATGATGGGGAAGCGGAGGGGGTATTTAGCGGAGTTCAAGGCGAAGGTGGCGCTGGAGGCGCTGTGGGGTGAGCTGACGGCGGCGCAGCTGGCGGCCAAGCACAGCATTCATCACACAATGATGGGCGAGTGGAAGCGCCAGGCCGTGGAGGGGCCTTGTCAGGTTGGCGAGGTCCTCATGGCGGGTAAACTGCCACCGTCCCGCCGGATCCGCCAACCTGACAAGTCTCAACTGCTCCATCAGCTGGTGAAGGCAGTACCTTCAACCTGACCGCACCGAGTAGAAGGCTTGTAGCAGCAAGGCCCGTAACAGCTTCTCGGCCGCGATCGAGTGACGACCCACCCGCGCATAGAGCCGCTCAAACTCAGGAGACAGCGCCTCCAACGCCCCGTCCACCACCGCCCGGATCAGCCGCAGCCGGTGTTCCAACGGTACACGCGGCTCGCGGCTCAAGTAGCTGAACAGCCCCTCCGTCCGCTCGTCCGTACCCCGCATGACAAGCCTCCACCCCATAGCAAGTGCGAGGGATTCATAACCAACAGCACATCGTGAGACTTTTTCAGCAGTGTGCTAGCGCGACGGCCGCAGTGCATTTTCCCCAACGCTTCGGTCGGTTTCGAGCGGTCGCGCGTCGCGGCGCTCACGGAAGGACGGTAGGTCAGGTGCATCCTTCGGGATGGGATGCGTTTCTAGCCGAGTAATCAGCCGCTTCATTTCGGCTATTTCGCGGACCTGAGCCTCGATGATGCGATCGGCCAGCCTACGTACCTCCGGGTCGCGTATGTGCGCCCTCTCACTTGTCATGATTGCGATCGAGTGGTGCGGAATCATCGCCTTCATATATGACAGGTCACTGACCGTCTCTTGGCTCCGGACGAGCCACAGCGCCCCCGCAAATACCGCTACGCTGCCTAATGCGATACCAAAGTTTACGCTGCGGTTCTTATACATGCCCCACATGAATCCGATCATGATTAGCGCCATCGTCGCGCCCATGACGACGGCCATCCAGGTTCTTGTCTGGCTGTACTGAATATGGTCCAGCGCATAGGTGTTGAGGTACATCAGCCCGAACATAACCACCGTCGAGGTGGCGATCATGGCAGCAAACCGCACATAACTCATGATTAGATCTCCTGCTATTCGAGCCAACCAAGGCGAGCGCCGTAGGTTTCGGCGCTTTCCAACATCCATGTGGGGCAGTTAGGCCGCCGGGATTTTGGACCTGCAGCCCGTCGGGTTAACGCGCCAACAAACCGCTCGGGGCGGAGAGACTGAACCAGACATGCCGGGGGAAGCGTGAGAGACGAGGGCAGGCCATGGGCAGATCAGGGCAGCGCCGGTGTGAGGGCAGGAGAGCCGGATTGACGGTTCTGTCAGGTCTCGTGTCATAGCTGCTACCGCAGCCCGCCAGATGTGGCCGGCGCACGTCGCGGCAAGAATGGCGAGAGCGGCTATCGCACAACGGATCGGTTTTATGTGCCGAACCGCTGTCCACGCACCCCACTCCGGGCCTCTCTGACGCAAGAGCTGCCAGAACCCGCAGCACATCGCCCAGAGTCAGGCTGCTCCCTTGCCCGAGGTGGGCTCCAAGAGCAGTCGTGAGCCGCCACTGACCTGACCCCGTAGAAGCGATCCGCCGGTAAGGTGAGGCCGGCGGAACCGTGGAGGGTGTCGGGATGGCAAGGAAGCACCACAAGCCGGAAGAGATCGTTGCCAAGCTGCGTCAGGTTGA
>NZ_JAGIZB010000082.1 GCF_017813395.1 Pararoseomonas baculiformis
ACATGTTGCGCTCCGCGTCGAGGTGCCGCGCCTTGCGGTTCGTGAATCCTGGCACCCTGCCCGCTTGGCTGGCACGCGCGGCGAACCGGTCGCCGCCGAACCGTGTCGCGAGTCGCTTGGCGACGGCATCGGCCAGCACGGGCTCCACCGGCTCCTCCGCGATCGTCACCCAGGCCTGCAGCGAGCCCGGCGAGGACTCGACCACCGCGGCGGGCGTGCACCAGCGCACCAGGCCGTCGAGCGAGGCCGGGGGGACGTCGTCGATGAGGACGTGCCGGGTGTTCCAGGGCCGGCCGACGACGTGGAAGTGCTTCGCGTTGAGCTGGGCCAGCCAGCGCAGCGCAGGCTCGAGATCCTCGTAGGCGAGGAAGCGCTTGTGCGTGACCGTTCCCGCTTCCGGTGCCGCCGGGATGGCGGTGACGAGGTAGCGGGCCGCTGGAAGCGCGGCGGCCCAGCGGAGAACAGCCTCGCGCGTGCGCTCGGCACCGGAGCGCGGGCGGTAGGGGATGTTTGTCATGGAAGGTGTCCGCAGAGAGGAGAGGGCGCCGGTCCGGAAGCGGACCGGCGCGGAGCGGCTCAGGCCGCGAGCGAGGACCGACGAGCGGCCTGGAGCGCCGCGACCCAGCCTCCGGGCCCGGGCGGCATCGCCGTCACGGCCAGCCGGCTTCCGTGGGGGAGGAGCTCCAGAACCTCCTCGACAGCGGTGCGGGAGCGGCAGGAACCGTCCGGCGCGAGGGCGAAGCCAAGGACGACCTCTTCAATGTCATCCAGCTGCCAGGCGAGCGCCTCGGACGCGGCGGGGGTCCAGCCGCCGCCAGGGGCAGCGTAGGTCGTGCGCCTGGTGAGGTCGGGATGCTCGAGGGCCGCGGCACAGATCGCCTGCGGCGGCCCGTCCGTGAGGAGGAGCCGAGGACGCATCCGACCAGCAGTCTGGAAGAGGGCGCGCTTGCCGCCCCGTGTGAAGCTGAAGGAGATCTTCGGGCCGCCATGGATGATTTCCTGGCCGGTGAGCGCGCCGCCAGCATCGCGGTGCTCCGCCCAGATCGTGTGGCCGTTCGTCCTCAGTGCACCCCCGAACGGTGCCAGGTCCTCGGCGTAGAGCGGGATGTGAGCGAAGCCCGCGAGAAGGTGGCGGGAGCGGGACGGAATGTCTGTGATGGTGGGCATGTGGGCCTCATGGTGGGTGGTGGGCGGCCCGCCCCTCTTTTCTCCTTTCTCCAGCCTGTCGGGCGGAGCGGAGGGGGCGGCCACTGGCTGGCCGCCCCTCCGCACCGACGACAGGCGATCATTGCTTCCCTATCGGGGTTCTGCTTCCCCGGAGGGGTTCTTTCTTCAGCCCTCCTGCCTGCGGCGCACGGAGGCAGGCCGACCAGGGGCTTCTTGCCGCGGTGCCGGTGACGCAGCCTTCACGGCGCCTGTCGGCAACCGGCGCTCCACGCCGATGCGGCCCGTTCCGGCGATGAAGCCGACATGCTCGGCGTGAAGGGCGTCCACCAGCGCTGCGACCGTGCCCGCACGGCCGGGAACCGGGTCGAGGTCGGGTGCGGCCTCCAGCACCTTCACCGTGCGGAGCGACACGCCCGAGGCCTCGGCCAGGTCCGCCTGGCTCCAACCCAGGAGCCCACGGGCGGCACGGAGCTGCGCGGGGGTGGGACGAATTTCTTTCGGCAAGGGTGTTGACCTGCGACTTGGAAAACGCACTTTTAGTGCTGTTTCCCGGCGCGCGGTAGAGCAGTGTCTCCCGCCCGTCCCCTTTCCCTGCCCACATCCTCTCTGGAGTAACGCCCATGCACAGCATGGCGAGCATCCCTGCGCGCGGCACGTCCGTCGCAGGCCCCAAACTGGCCGCCCTCGATCACGGCCGTCATCTCGAGCTGCTCAACGGCGCCTTCCGTGCAGCCCTGGCCCTATCCATCGCCCGCGTGGCTGCACGCCCCGGCAACGCCTGGCTCCTCGTGGGACAGAACGCGCCCACCGGCGTCGATCCAGATGGGGAGGCCTTTCCGCGGGGAACGGGCTCCCGAAACCGGCTGCAGGCGCGGAGCGGCATCGCCGATCCCGACGCGATGGCCAGGATCAACGCGCTCCGTGCCGATCACAGGACATACGGCTCACGGGCGCTCGCGATAGAGGCGGCCGGTGCACGGATCCGCTTCAGCGTCGAGCAGATGCGCGCGGCCCTCGGCAGCAGGTTCAGTGGCATCGTCGCCGCAGGCTGGGTCGCGCGTGACGGGGTGTGGCGCCACCTGCCCCTCGCGCGCCGGCCGGGCTGGAACGAACGGATGCGGAGCACCTGCGGGTTGCAGGTGGTCACGATCCCCCACCCGAGCGGCCGGAACTTCCTGACCAATCCGGAGGAGATTCGGGAGGGCACGATCGCTGCCCTGCGAGAGGCCGGCGTCGTTGCTGCACAGGTTTGGCGGGCTTGAGAATGCCGGACTGTGGACGCTGGACGACAAGACGGAACAGAAAGACGAAGTCCAGAGAGGGTTCCGTGAGATCTGCGCGACTCACGGTCGCATGGAGATGGGGCTGGAGATGGATAGCGCCTGTGGGCGTGAGAACGTCTCAGCCATCCCCGAATGGGCCCGGGCCGACTGGGTCGGCCGCGAGCTCCGCAACCGAGGCATCGTGGATCCGCGCGCTCCCGCTGAGCGCAAGCGGCCGGCTGCCGGCGGCAGTGCCCTCAACCTCTACCCGGTCGAGCCCGAGTTCATCAGCGAGGCGCTCGCGGGCCAGCCAGGGGCTCCGGTGGTGGACCCCCTTTCCTGCTGCCTCACCAAGGAGGAAGGAGCCTGTGGCGCGTGCCGGTACTTCAGCGTGGGATGTGAATGGCGTTGTTGCACAAACCTTGCAGGTAGGCCTGCATGAGCAAGGCATCGGCACGGGGTGAGCGGCCGAAGACCCGCTACCGGACCCGGAACTGGCGGGAGTACGACCGGGGGCTGATCTCCC
>NZ_JAGIZB010000083.1 GCF_017813395.1 Pararoseomonas baculiformis
GAGCCGAGGGTGTCATGATGCCTCCTTCTTTGAACCGCTGTTCCGTCGCACCTGCGTTTTCAACAAGGCGATCCGCTCGTCGGGGAGGTGGATCTGCCACGGCTGTCCCTTGACCGTTTGGTGCCCGGCCAGGCGTCCTTTGCGGAGCCATTTGAACACCGTCTGCGCCGTGATGCCCAATGCTTCAGCCGCGCCCTGCACGGAGTAGCTGCCGTCCGGCCATGTTGGCGGGTTCGCGGCCACCCCGTTGATCTTGGCTGCCCGGATGTTCCATCGTTTGCGCAGCAGGTGAACGGTCTCGCCCCTGAACGGAACGCCACGTGCCGACATGATCCGCTCGGCATTGAGCAGGTCGGCGATCTGGCGATCCATCCTGCCCTCGGCGTTCAGTTCCCGCACGCGTCGCTCCAGATGCTCCGCACTGACGCATTCCGCGTAGGCCCGCACCCGGCGCTGTAGCAGGTGCTCGCTGCTTGCCCCGGTTTGCCAGATGATCCGCATCCAGATCTGACCACGCCCTCGCCTCTGGTCGAGCATGACCTCGGATATGACGAGACGCAGCATCTGCTTGCGCTCTGATGGCATTGCGGCCTGCCAAACGCGCGGCAGATCCTGCGCCAGGGCTAGTACCTCGTCCTTCTCCGCCGGGCTGACCGGTCCTGGCTGCTCGCCTCGCCAACGCTCATAGGCCTGCTCCACCGCCTCAGCCTGGCGCAGCTTCTCCTCCCAGTCCCGTTCCAGGGAGCGCGCCACCAGGCGGTTTTCCGGCTCCACCGCGTCGTACTGCCGCCGTGCGCGCTCGGCCTCGTAGCGGGCACGCTCGCGCTTGAGGGACCATTGCCGCTCAAGCATCCGTGCCTCCGCCTCGATTTGACCGACCGCCGCTGCCGCCAGTGCAATGCGGTCCGGTGCCAGGGACGCCAGCAGCACGCGCTCGACTTCAGCATCCACCTGCAATGCCCGCACCTCCTGGCAGCGCGGCTGACCGTCGCGTGCCTGATCGGCGCGGCAGAGATAGACCGGGTAGTCGCCATGCGGTCCGGAGTAGTGCAGCGACATGCGCCGCCCGCACCGGCCGCAGGACGCAATGCCCTGCAGCAGTGCCGCGCCCTGGCGCGGTACCCCAGGCCGAGCCGGGGCACGCCGGGCGGCGTTGTCGGACAACCGTTTCTGGTTGGCCATGAACTCCTCCCAGCCGATGTAGCCCGGGTGGGCATCGCGCAGGCAGACCGGCCACTGCTCAACCGCGACCCGGACCGTAGCAGCACGCGCCGTGCCGGCGCGACGGCGTGTTGGATCCTGTCGCCGCTGTCCCCAGACATAGGCACCGGCATAGGATGGGCGTTGCAGGATCTGCAGCACGCGGAAGTTGTCAGGCGCCACCCAGACCACCTCGTGCGGTGCTGGGCCGCGCAGGGGCCGTGTCGGCAGCATCAAGCCGTGCCGCCGCAGATCGCGTGCCACCGCGTTGGCGCTTTGCAGTTGGCGGAACCGGGCGAACACCAGTTGCAGCCGTGCCTGCACCTCCTCGTCCGGGTTGAGGATGATCTCGCCCCCGCGCCCATAGGCAAGGCCGGCCGGCAGCGGCAGGCGCAGCTCACCCCGCAGGGCCTTTTGCCGCTCGCCCTGGTGCAGGCGAATGCGGATCTGGTGCAGCTCTGCCTCGCTCATGATGCCGGACAGCCCGAGCAGGAGGCGGTCGTGGTAAACGCCAGGATCATACAGGCGCTCACCGTCGCCAATCAGCACCCCGAACAGGGAACAAAGCTCCAGCAACTGGTGCCAGTCGCGGTTGTTGCGGGCCAGCCGCGAGGCATCCAGGCTGAGTACCAGGCCGGCCTTGCCGAGGCCGATCTCCGCGATCAGCCGCTGGAACCCCTGGCGCCCGGTGCTGGAGGTGCCCGACTTTCCGAGGTCGTCGTCGACCACCTCGATCCGCTCGCGTGGCCAGCCCAGGCCGGCAGCCCGGTCGACCAGACGGTATTGCAGTTCCGTGCTCTCTTGGTGCTGGCGCACCTGACCGGCCGTGGATTGGCGGACGTAGATGTAGGCGAGCTTGGCCCGGTGCGCCGTGGCGACCCGCTCGGCCGCCTCATCCTGCACGCTCAACACGGGGTGCCTCCTGTGCCGGACGCAGCCGAGGGATCAGGCGGGCGACCTGCTCTGCCAGCCTGGTTCGTGCCTCGCCGGTCAGCGCCGGCCACGGTCGCGGATGGGCCCGGGGCGCCATCAGGGCCGCAAGACCTGGGCGGGCAGGATGCGGGCGGTTCGGCATGGGAGGCGTCCTTCTGAGAGGCCGCCACCATGCGCCGCACGAGCTGGGCCAGGGGCAGCAGCTTACGGACCGAGATGCGTGCCACCTCCGGCTCCGCGGCGGCGAGCCGATCGAGGTCCGTGGCGGCACGGCGCAACAGACGCCGCCGGCCATCCGCCAGGCAAACGGCAATGAAGCCTGCACCCCGTGCGCAGGTCAGCGACAACAGTCGCAGCCGCTCCCCATGCAGCGGGTGATGCGGGTCGGTAACCGTCACCTCAGAGATGACCCGGTCCGAAACAGAGGCAGACCGATGTGTTCGGCGA
>NZ_JAGIZB010000084.1 GCF_017813395.1 Pararoseomonas baculiformis
GTCCTGATGATGCGCCGGTTCGGGCGCGGCTGCGGGAGTTGGCGGCCGAGCGGCGCCGGTTCGGCTATCGGCGGCTGGTTCGATCCAGTGGATCGAACCCTGCTGGCACGCGAGGGCACACGGTTGAACCACAAGAGGCTGCGGCGGCTCTATGCAGAGGAGAAGCTACAGGTGCGGCGCCGTGGTGGCCGGAAGAGGGCTATGGGCACGCGGGCGCCGATGGTGCTGCCGCAGGCGGCGGACCAGCGCTGGTCGCTGGACTTCGTGTCCGATGCGTTGGCCGACGGGCGGCGGTTTCGCATCCTGGCGGTCGTCGACGACTTCAGCCGCGAGTGCCTGGCGCTGGTGGCCGACACATCCTTATCGGGCGTCCGAGTGGCCCGCGAACTGGACGCTGTGATCGCCTTGCGAGGCCGCCCCCTGATGTGTGTCAGCGACAACGGCACCGACCTGACGGGCAACGCCATCCTGAAATGGAGCCAGGAGCGACAGGTGGAGTGGCACTACATCGCCCCCGGCAAGCCGCAGCAGAACGCCTTCGTGGAGAGCTTCAACGGCCGCCTGCGTGACGAGTGCCTGAACGAGACCCTGTTCACCTCGCTCGCTCACGCCCGGGCGGTGCTGGCTAGGTGGCGGACCGACTACAACCACGTCCGGCCGCACTCGGCACACCGCGGCGCCACGCCCGCCGAGGTCGGTGGCCGTGCAGCCACGCCGCGGATAACAGAAGCCATTGCCAACGCCACCCCCGCAGCGGCAAACAGCTACCTAGGACTCTAGCTCAGCCCGGAGGAACTTCGGGGCTCAGGTCAGGTGCAATCCAGCAGTTCGTGACGGCGTCATACAGGACCGAGACGACCCGCTACCCGTCAGTGGACAGGATACTGGCGCAAGGGGCCCCAAACGGTATCCCCTTCAAATTTGCTGCTGGCCACTAGAACCGGGCGCAACAAGCTCGAAAGCGGAGCGGATTTCTGGAAAAGCAACCGGAGGTTGTGCTACCACGCAGGCATGAGGACGGAGTACCGCACAGAGCTGCTACGGATCCGGCGGGAGATCCTGGCCTTCTGCGCCATCGCCGCAGCGATCGGGGCAGCATTGGGGGCCGCAGCGGTTCTGCTGCTCGGTGGGACCCTTTCTCAGGGACAGATGGTCCCGTAGAGTCTGGCCAGGCGGAATGGGAGTAGACAGGGCGACCAGACTGATCCCGTAGTGGTGGCTGCTGGGCGCCGACGTACGACCGCTTTTCAAAAGGTAACTTGCCGGTGACGGTGCGGATTTGCGGGTGCAGGCGGTGGTCCCGGTGCGTTGGTCATCCTCTGCGTACAGGATCGACATCGCTCCCCTTTATTCACCTGCCACTCCCCAGCGAAGTCCTCCTGGGCGGGGTTTAGCCTCGGCGGGCAACTCGGGTGGATCGTGCCGCGGTCTTCGGCCGCGTCTCTCGACTGGCGAGGCGTAGGCTGCTCCTATCTAGTCCCTGAGCACCTCGCCGGCGGCAGGGATCCCGCCGGGCACTTTCTTGCCGGCCCGTGTGGACACCAGCCCAAATACAAAGAGCCGCCGCCAACCAAGGGCAGGGCCCAGGCTCGGCAGCGGCTCCTATCCGATCCAATGCCGGGCCGGGTCGCGGGCCTTTTATGTGGGCGAGGGTCCCGGAAGGTATGTGCATTCTAACGGCCTGAACACGCGAACTGCATAGCTCGCCACGGCTGGATTACGCCGCGGTAGCATCCTGCAGGAGAGCGACCCCAGAGGTATCGGACAGGAGACCGCGCCGGCAGTGGTACGGCCGCCTACGTTCGCTACTTCCACCCAAGAAGCCAATTGGAAGTTGAATTGCCGCCCAACCCAGCGCTGTTACGGTTGTGTCAACCCTTGACCCTCCCCGTGCTGGCGAGTGAAGCACCTCCGATCCGAGGCGATGGCCTGCGCCCACGTGGCAAGCCAGACGTACGGCGAGTCCGAGCAGCGTGCTTTGACTGTGAAGCAGCAGTCCCTCATGCTTGCGGCGTCAATGGCGGAGAAGTGCTCTGCCGAGTGCAGCCTCATAGTGGATCGCTCGCTGCCGCCTAGCCGCGCCGTCTGCCAGGCTCATAAGGATTTTTGCCCGGTGCTCCGCCCGAACGCTGTCGCGTTCCATCTCTCAATCCAAGACCGGGCGCATAGGGTGCTCCTCCAGCCGGTCTGGACCTGAACCGCTTCTTCCTGAGTTAAGAAGTGGCCGCTACAGCCTCCAGCGCCTCGCGCCAGTGATGCGCCACGGGCCTGAGAGCAGTTGTGCGCTTCTTGTGTCAACGCCGCCTGAAATCTGACCCACCTTGGCTCGCGTCGCCGGTCGAAACCTGACCCACTGGATCGCCCGGAGATGGGACGAGCTCCACCTCCGGACGGCGTGTCTCAGCGGCTCTCCT
>NZ_JAGIZB010000085.1 GCF_017813395.1 Pararoseomonas baculiformis
CTTCATGGCTGACAGAATCGCAGGAATACCGCATCGTTCCAACTGAACCCTGCAATTCCAGCATCCCAAATCCCGAACTTTCCTGCTCCAGATCAACAGGTTGCTGGTTATTCAAGGCCGACTGCTTAAGGTAGGAAAGGAAGGGGGTGCAGTGTTGCGTTTCGCTGAGAACTGACTCTGCACTGGAGTGAACCCCTGGGGCTGGACCGGGCGGGTCAGAATTAAGCCACGTGCGGGAAAAGTTGGTTCTCGAATTCGTTGGGTGATCGGTAGCCAAGTGCGGAGTGTAGTCGCCTGGCTCAAGGCCGCGCTCAAGATGGGCCGCCTGCTCAACGTCAAGACGCTCGCAGGCTTCGACTTCTCCTTCCAGCCCTCCCTCGACCGCAACCGCATCCTCACCCTGGCCGGCCTCGACTTCATCAACCGCCACGAGGTGGTCCACTTCCTCGGCCAGCCGGGCTGCGGCAAGACGCATCTCGCCATCGCCCTGGCCGTGGAGGCGGTGCAGGCCGGGCGCAGCGTCTACTTCACCACCCTCGCCGAACGGTTCTGTCAGCTCCCGCGCCAGACCGGCCGTCGCACGCCGCTTGAGGCTGTCAGCCTACCCTGCCGCGAGAATGGCGAGCACGGTCGTCGCATGACGGAGATGAAGCATGCGACGGCGGTTGGCGGGAACATGCTGATTGTGACGGATGCGGGGGCGGAGATGATTGCGGAGGGCATTGGCAAGTTGTTTGACGAGAAGGCAAGTTCGGCCGGGTAACTGAGGGGGCAGCAGGATCATGACGCCGCTTGGGCGCAGGTCTCCTGCCGCCAGATCTGAAAGGCCTTCATCCGGACGCGCCGGTACGCGGCGGCGGCCATCAGGTGTCGGCGAGGACGGAAATGGCCATAGATCATGCTGTGCGCTGCGAGGAACCGCTGCGCCTGCTCGGCCGACTTGAAGCGCTGCATCTGCCGCTCTCGACGGCGGGTGGGTCGATGCGAGTTCTCGGCCCGGTTGTTCAAGTAGCGGCTGCTCCGATGCCGGACCCCGGGCAGGAGCTCGCGCTGCGCCACGCCGTAGCTCTTCAGCCCATCGGTGACCAGCCGGCGCGGCTTGTACCTGAGCCTGGCCAGCAGGCGCTTGAAGAACCGCTTGGCCGCACTCCCATTCCGCCGATCCTGAACAAGGATGTCCAGCACCACGCCGTGCTGGTCCACTGCACGCCAGAGGTAATGCAGGACGCCGTTTATGCGCAGGAACACCTCATCAAGGTGCCAGGTGTCACCCGGCTTTGGTCGGCGGCGCCGCAGCTTGGCCGCGAACTCCGAACCGAACTTGCGGCACCAGTTCCGGATGCTCTCGTGCGTGACGGTGATGCCCCGCTCCGCCAGGATCAGCTCTACGTCCCTCAGGCTCAGGCTGAACACGTGATACAGCCAAACGGCGTGGCTGATGATCTCCGCCGGAAATCGGTATCCCGGGTAGGTGGCGAAGGCTGACGTCATCCCGTCAGACTGCCCCGGCTCGGTCATTCCGACCACCGCCCATCAACTTGCCAATGCCGCACATGGCACCGACAGGGACAAAGCCTGCATGACTTCAGCACAGACGAGGCGAGGTGCTCATCACACCGCTGGGAAAAGGGTCGAGGAACCTCGTCGGTCCTGAGCCGATCTCGTAGTCGGGCAAGCCGATCTCCTGCTTGGCGACCTCGAAGCATCCCTCAATGGCCTAGCGCCGGCTAGCGATGCGCGCGAGGGTGGCCAGCATGGTCTGGTCGGGACCGAAGACGACGTAGTAGGCGAGGTCCTTCGGGTTCTTGCGGCTGCGCCGGACCAAAAGCCAGTGATCCTAGTGGACCGGCGCTAACGAGTGATTCCGTTCGGTCCCGGCCGGTGCGAAGCTGCCGGTATGAAGACTGGCCTAGAAATCCGCCTTGGTCCGGGAGACCGCGAGAGGCTTGAAGCTGTCGTCGCTTCTGGGAACAGCCTGCAGAAGCACCTTTAGCGGGCGCGCATCGTGTTGCTGAGTGCCGATGGTATCGGCACGATGGAGATCTGCCGATGCACCGGCAAGGGCAAGCCGACGATCAGGCGGCGGCAGCGGCGCTTCATAGGCGCGGGCGTGGACGGCCTCCTGCGTGACGCCACCCGACCCGGCCGGAAGCCGCCCTTGGCCTCAGCTAGTCGGCCTTGAATAACCTCCTCAGGCCGTCTGGATCGTAACCGGCTGGTAGTCTGGCCGACCCATTTTCTGAATGAGAGCGCCAAGGAGGGCGATCAAAAGGGTCCTGAGGTGGGCGAGG
>NZ_JAGIZB010000086.1 GCF_017813395.1 Pararoseomonas baculiformis
CCGCGGCGAAGCGGGTCGGCAGGCAGAGCATGGCGGCGTCTCTTGGCGGGGACGCATCCACCCTAGCCGGTCAGCCCGCTCCGCCGCCTCTCCTCAGCTCAAATGGCCAAAGTCGAGCTAAGTCATAGCGGGCGAGCTCGGGCGGGGCACTTGTATGGGCCTCAGGTGAGGAAGCTGCCAGTAGGGCGTGAGCTCAGGCTTGATGACGACGGGAGACCCTCGTCCCCCTGTCGTGGCACACTCCATTGCTCGATCTGAGTGCGGGGCACCCCCTAGCTGAGGCTCTACCATCAGGGCCGAAGGGGGCGTGCGTGGTAGGTCGCTCAGTCCTTGCCGAGATAAGCCGTGGCATCGATCTCCACGAGGCAGTCCGGCGAGCCGAGCCCCGTGACGATGCAGGAAACCCGGTGCGGCGGATCCTCGGCGAACATTTCGAAGTAAACCTCGTTCATCGGCTCCCAGTTCGCCCGGTCCGTCACGTAGACTGTGCACTTCACCACGTCGCGCAGCGTGCCGCCCGCTTCCTCAACCAGGGCGCGGATGTTCTCGATCGTCTGGCGCGTCTGAGCCCGGACGTCGTCGACGGCGAAGCGGCCCTCCACGTCGCGGCCGGTGGAGCAGGCAAAGACGAAGCCGCCGGCCACGGTCGCCTGGGCGAAGGGCAAGCGCGGCTTGAAGACCCGGCTGGTGGAGATGGCGCGCTTTGGCATGGTTCTGACAATCCTGGAGAGTGGAGACCCCCGCAGCGGCAGGAGGCTTGCTTCAGGTTAAACTATCGTCATCCTTTCGCCATCCCACAGGCCTGGAGCCCACCATGATCAGCCGACGCCCGCTCCTCCTTGGTGCCCTGGCTACCCCCGCGCTGGCGACAGGCGCCGGCGCCCAGCTGCTGCCAGGTGGGCGCCCGATGCGCTGGATCGTCCCCTTCCCGCCCGGCGGTGCGGCGGACGCGATTGGTCGAATCTGGGCAGACGCCTTTACCGCGCGGAACGCCCAGCCCGTGGTGATCGAGAACCGGGGCGGGGCGAACGGGGTACTGGGGGTGGAGGCGGTGGCACGCGCCGTGCCCGACGGCGCCACGCTGGGCGTGTTCAACATCTCCTTCTTCACAGCCTTGCCTCTGATGGCTCGCGTCTCCTACGACCCGGCCCGCGATCTGACCCCGGTCGCCAAGCTCGTCACCAGCACCGTGCTCTGCTGCGTCACGGCCGAGCGGGCGCGAGAGCGGGGCTGGACGGATTTCCGGGCACTGATCGAATGGGCCCGCAAGCCAGGCCAGCAGATCACCAAGGGATCGGCCAGCAATGGCGGCCCGTCGCACCTGCTTATCGCAACCATAGCGAAGAGGGCCGGCGCCGATATCCTGCACGTGCCTTATCGCGGTGGCGCCCCGGCGCTGAACGACCTGCTGGCGGGGCAGATCGACATGGTTTTCGACTTCATGCCTGCCTTGATGCCCCAGGTGGCAGCCGGGCGGCTGGTGCCGCTGGCGGTGGGCAGCGCGGCACGCTCCCCCCTCATGCCCACTGTGCCGGGGCTGGGGGAGTTTGCTGATCTCGGCCTGGGCGGGCTGGACCTGCAATCCTGGAACATCCTGACCGCCCCTGCCGGCCTCCCGCCGGCCCTCGGGGAGGAGATCGCGGCCTCTGTGCGGCGTGGCGCTGGACACCCGGGGCTGGCGGACCGGCTGGCCGCGGCCGGACTGGTCCTGGCCACCTCCGCCTCTCCTGCCGAGGTGCGCGAGGAGATTGCCCGCGACGCCCCGCGGTGGAAGGAAATGGTGGAGGTATCGGGCGCTCGGATCGAGTGACCTGAGCCCCTAGATTTCCGCCAAGGGCAGGTAGAGTCCGTCACCCGTAAGGAGGCGGACATGAAGCGCGGACGGTTCACGGAAGAGCAGATCATCGGGGTGCTGCGGGAGGGGGAAGCCGGGCTGAGAACGGCCGATCTACGCCGTAAGCACGGGATTTCGGAGGCGACCTTCTATGCCTGGAAGGCCAAGTACGGCGGCCTTGGCGTGTCGGAGGCCAAGCGGCTGAGGACGCTCGAGGACGAGAACGGCCGGCTGACGCGGTTGCTGGCCGAGGCGATGCTCGACAATGCCGTGCTGAAGGACCTCGCCGCAAAAACGTATGGCCCGCCCCGCCCGCAAGAGCTTTCACGACCTGGTCTGATCAGTCTACGCCAACGTATCCGGCACCGGAGGCAAGCTCCCTGCCAAGATGGAGATCCGCGCGCCCCGGTCC
>NZ_JAGIZB010000087.1 GCF_017813395.1 Pararoseomonas baculiformis
GCGGACACCCATCAGGGCCAGCGGCCGTCGTGCCGCGCTGAAGGCCGGACACACGACTGCAAGCGACTACCGCTGCTTGATTGCCATGATTCTTCTTGCAAGACAGGGGGCCATCCACACACGCCATACCTCTGCTTCCACCGAAAGAAGGTCGCCTCCGAGACGCCCATCTTGCGGCAGACCTCGGTCACTGGCGTACCCAGCTCCGCCTACTTCAGCGCGAAGGAAATCTGGTCAACGTATACGTTGACCGGTGTAGTGGCTCTTCCTCACCGGACCGTCCTCCTTCAGGTCAACATCCCTGCCGGAAAACTCTCAGAAAACCGGACCAGTTTCCAGGTTTAAGGTCAACCAGAGCCTAAAGGGGCCGGGGTTGGCTGCCGACGTAGGTAATCCACGTTCCGGGGAGCCTCAACCCCCGCGCGCGGTAGGCGGGGCATGTTTCATGGCGTCGGGATCGGAACCAGCGTCTCGTTCAAGAAGGCCTCGCCGATCCTAAGCTCGCTGACGCGCTGCGGCGAGAGAAAGGTGGTTCGTAACCCCTCAGCCGTCTCATACTCGACCGAGAACCAGATACCCCAAGTCAGAATTGGCTCATCCACGGGGAGCATGTTGGTGACCCGGGCCATGCCTGGGGGAAGCGCGTCATTCATGATCAGCACTTATCGGAAGAAGACTTCGGCCATGCTGCGCGTGCACGGCACTGAGATCGCGGCCACCATGGCCAGTTCTTGCTTCTGAAGCCGCTCCACCTAGCCCAGGAAGGCCCTGGCGAGGAGCGCGAGGCCGGCCAGCAGCGCCGACAGGGTAAAAGGCACTTCCAAGCTTCTGCGCATCTTGCGCTCCTCCGGATCAGATTTTCGGAACCCGGCGTCTGGGTATGCGCTGACTGTTGAGAAAGCATTAACCGTCCAGCTGATCCGCGCTGAGGAGAATGGTCGCCGGAGACGTGGGCGTATCTCGTGCATGGCGGGCCACCCTGGCTGCTGCAGAAGCCATGAACCCGGCAGGGTCCAGCACTACTCGGGCGCTTGCCTCACCTTTTTTCGGTGCCTGGGCACCCTCCCCCTTTTCGGCAAGCCTGGATGCGCAGGACCGACAAGGCGGGCGGAAAGGCTTCGGTGGCTATGAGCGGGAGGTTAGTGGGCTTAACCGCCTGTCCACATACTTTACGGCTGGGCTGCCCTCTAAGCCGGAAATTACCGCAAATTAATTAGCTAAAGTGGTGGCACACCGCATGCCACGCCTCGTGGCAGTACCAAGGGGAGGCAGGGATGCGCTCGTTCAAAGCTCTGGCGGAAATGGTCCTGACTGGGCTGCTCAATCCTGCCGTGGTGTGGCCGTCAAGGCAGGTGATATGCCTGCTAGCAGTGCCGCGCCGCCAAGGAGTTGCTGGGCGGACAAAGCAGCTCTCTCCGTGAGGTCGGGCACGAGTATCACCGCAGTTTGAAGCATCGAAGGCGGCATCCGGAGGCCTCGGCCGCGGATGGTTGAGGCACTTCGCTCAGCTTTGGGGGAGGCCAGCGTGGAGTTCGTCGCCGAGCGCAGGGGCATTTTCGGCGTTCAGCTTAAGGGGAGCGGTATGTTTGAGGTGGGTAAGACCTACGAGATCCGAATGGTCATCGATGGTGAGGAGACCACGATTTTCCGGCAGGTCGAGGCGTACGACCACCCTCTCGTAAAGTTCGCCGATGTGGTTCAAGCGCAGATCGATTTTGTGCCTGAACAGAGAGTTCCTGGCGAGATCTTGAATGTAACTTCGCCCAGCTTCGTCGGCGCCGTTTGCATGACGAGTTCGGTCGAGAGTTAGCGGTTTGGATCGGCTGCTCGGGCGGTAGCGCCCGGGTGGTCCTGACCCTCAGAACTGATCCGGCCGGAGCGCAAGTTTTTCGGGCACTGGTCCGCACCCCAACTCTGATCCGGGGTCTAAGCAAGTTCTCGGGCTGGTTGAGCTTGGTTGGCGAAGGCGTTCGGGGTCAAGTTCCCGAGCGCTGAATGGGGTCTCTCCTCGTTGTAGTGGCACCTCCATTCCTCGATGCGGGCCCTGGCATCGGCCAGGGACAGGAACCACGAGGCATTCAGGCACTCGGCCCGGAGCCGGGTGACCTGACCCCGTAGAAGCGATCCGCCGGTAAGGTGAGGCCGGCGGAACCGTGGAGGGTGTCGGGATGGCAAGGAAGCACCACAAGCCGGAAGAGATCGTTGCCAAGCTGCGTCAGGTTGAG
>NZ_JAGIZB010000088.1 GCF_017813395.1 Pararoseomonas baculiformis
GCGGATCACGATAGGGAACGAGACGAAAACATCATCCCAAGACACTGATTCACCGCGATTCCTGTGTCTAGGCCTTCGTGAAGCCTTCCACCTCGGCAACGTTGGGATACGTAGTGTATCTCCGGGCGACTAGTATGATCCGGACCACTAGGTGTTTGGTCCCGGGATTTGGTGGTGCGGGTCCTGGATGAACCTGGAGGGCTCTTCCGTCCAGGCTTTGCAGATGGCCTCGTAGGGCGTGAGACCCCGTAGGGTCTTCAGCCGGCGGACGAAATCGTAGGCGGCGACGAAGTCGTTGAGGTGCTGGCGGAGCTGGTCGTGGCTCTCGTAGTAGAACCGCTTGACGGTCGCGTCCTTGATGGTGCGGTTCATCCGTTCGACCTGCCCATTCGTCCATGGGTGCCGAGGCTTGGTCAGCCTGTGCTCGACATTCAGCTCGGCGCAGGCGAACTCGAAGGCGTAACAGAGGAACGGCTTGTTCTGGGCCATCATTTGCCGGATGTCCTCGGGCGTCCAACCATCGCCGCCAGGCTCGGTGAAGTGCGTGCCGTTGTCGGTGAGCACGGTATGGATCTTGTAGGGAACGGCCGCGGCAAGGGCGCGTAGGAAGTTGCTGGCGATGCGGCGCGTGGCCTTCTCGTGCAGTTCGGCGAAGGCAAACTTCGAGGTCCTGTCGATGGCGACGAAGGGCATTGGCAATTTGATGGTCAGTGGCCGGGCCGCCCAAGTCGGGGCAGTCTGACGAGATGACGTCAGACCCTGCCACCTACCCTGGGCACCGCTTTCCGGCAGAGATCATCAGCCACGCGGTCTGGCTCTATCACGTGTTCAGTTTGAGCCTGCGGGACGTGGAGCTGATCCTGGCGGAGCGGGGCATCACTGTAACACACGAGAGCATCCGGAGCTGGTGCCGCAAGTTCGGTGCGGAATTCGCGGCCAAGCTTCGGCGGGGCCGGCCCAAGCCGGGCGACACCTGGCACTTGGATAAGGTGTTCCTGCGCATCAATGGCGTGCTGCATTACCTCTGGCGAGCAGTGGACCAGCACGGCGTGGTGCTGGACATCCTCGTTCAGGGCCGGCGGAACGGAAGTGCCGCCAAGCGGTTCTTCAAGCGCCTGTTGGCCGGTCTGAAATACAAGCCGAAGCGCATCGTCACGGATGGCCTGCGAAGCTATGGGGCGGCGAAGCGCGAGGTCCTACCCGACGTGCGGCACCGGACCAGCCGCTATCTCAACAACCGAGCCGAGAACTCCCATCGGCCTACCCGGCGCCGAGAGCGGCAGATGCAGCGGTTCAAGTCACCCAAACAAGCCCAGCGGTTCCTGTCGGCGCACAGCATGATCTACGGTCACTTCCGCCCGCGGCGGCACCTGATGACTGCCGCTCAGCACCAGCGTGCCCGCGCCGAGGCCTTCCGGATCTGGCGGCAGGAAACGTGCGCCCGAGCGGCGGTGTGAACGCGCAAGCCGCCGCGTCACTCGGTCCAGCGCGACCGCTGCTAGAACAACTTGGCAATGCTCCTAGCCGGCATGCGCCGGCGGGCATGGGCAAAAGGGGCTGGCCGCCAGCGCCTGATGCCGGTGCGAGAGGGTGCTGAAGTGCGGCACCGCCCACGCGAGCCCGGCCAGCGCTGGCGGTGGCCATTCCTTACCACGCCGAGGTGAGCCGCTGTATTTCGTCGAGGACAGCCTTAGCAGGGCGGCCCCTCACCTGGCCGCAAGGCGCCTGCCCTTTTCCGGCCTATGGTGTCACAGGGCGGACACCGGAGAGCCTGACCATCTCGGCGCCCTTCCGCCGCTCCTCCTCGATGATCGTGGTGAAGGCCTCCGGACTGTTGCCCACGCCACGATAGGCTTGCGGGGTAAGGACGCGGTCGCGATAGGCGGGGTCCGTCACCACGGCATGCACGGCCTTCGCCATCCGCTCGAGCAGCGGGGCCGGCGTGGCCTGGGGCGCGGCGAGGCCCTGTCTGCCGTCAGGTCTCCTGAGACAGGCGGGGTTGGTTGAGGAGTGGAGGATTTCCGGTTCATCGTGACCCCAAGGAGTGGGACATGAGCCAGAAGTCAGCTGCCCCGAGCCCGAAGC
>NZ_JAGIZB010000089.1 GCF_017813395.1 Pararoseomonas baculiformis
CTGATCGCCATGGCCGCCCAGGTAGCAAGGCGGCGCCTGGAACGGGGCGTGAAACTGAACCATCCGGAGGCCGTGGCGCTGGTAAGCGATTTCGTGGTGGAGGGTGCGCGGGACGGCCGCAGCGTGGCGGAGCTGATGCGGGACGGCGCCACGGTCCTCACCCGAGAGCAGGTGATGGAAGGCGTGGCCGAGATGATCCACGAGATCCAGGTGGAAGCCACCTTTCCCGACGGGACGAAGCTCGTCACCGTCCATCAGCCAATCCGCTGAGGAGGCGCGCATGATCCCCGGAGAGATCTTCCCGGCGTCGGGCGAGATCGAGCTGAATGCCGGCCGCCCCGTGACGGAGTTGGAGGTGGCCAATACCGGCGACCGCCCGGTGCAGGTGGGCAGCCACTACCATTTCGCTGAAACGAACCCCGAGCTTGCCTTCGATCGGGAAAAGGCGCGCGGCATGCGGCTGGACATCGCGGCCGGCACTGCGGTGCGCTTCGAGCCGGGGCAGACCCGCGCAGTACGGCTGATCCCGCTGGCGGGGGCACGGATCGTGCACGGCTTCCGTGGCGACGTGGAAGGAAGCCTCTAGACCATGCCCGCCCGGATCTCCCGCTCCGCCTATGCCGGCATGTACGGCCCCACCACAGGCGATCGCGTCCGCCTGGCGGATACGGACATCATCATCGAGGTGGAGCGCGACCTCACCACCTACGGCGAGGAGGTGAAGTTCGGCGGTGGCAAGGTGATCCGCGACGGCATGGGGCAGTCCCAGATCGGGCGCGACGGCGGCGCGATGGACACCGTCATCACCAATGCGCTGATCCTGGACCACACCGGCATCTACAAGGCGGATGTCGGCCTGCGCGACGGGCGCATCGCCGCCATCGGCAAGGCGGGCAATCCCGACACCCAGCCGGGGGTGGACATCATCATCGGGCCGGGGACGGAGATCATCGCCTGCGAGGGGCGCATCCTCACATCCGGCGGCATTGACGTGCACATCCACTTCATCTGCCCGCAGCAGATCGAGGAGGCACTGGCCTCAGGCGTCACCACCATGTTCGGCGGTGGCACCGGCCCCGCCCATGGCACCCTGGCCACCACCGCGACGCCCGGCGCCTTTCATCTCGCCCGCATGCTGCAGGCGGCTGAGGGGTTCCCGATGAACCTCGGTTTCCTCGGCAAGGGCAACGCGGCCCTGCCGAGGGGACTGGAGGAGCAGATCCTGGCCGGCGCCGCCGGGATGAAGCTGCACGAGGACTGGGGCACCACGCCCAAGGCCATCGACACCTGCCTGGCAGTGGCCGATGCGCTGGATGTGCAGGTGGCCATTCACACGGACACGCTGAACGAGAGCGGCTTCGTCGAGAGCACGATCAAGGCGATCGGCGGCCGCACCATCCAGGCCTTTCACACGGAAGGCGCAGGCGGCGGCCATGCGCCGGACATTCTGAGGCTGGTGGGGGAAGCCAATGTGCTGCCCAGCTCCACCAATCCGACCATGCCCTATACGGTCAACACGCTGGACGAGCATCTCGACATGCTCATGGTGTGCCATCACCTCGACCCCCGCATCCCGGAGGACGTGGCTTTCGCCGAGAGCCGCATCCGTCGCGAAACCATCGCGGCGGAGGACATCCTGCATGACCTTGGTGCCATCTCCATGATGTCATCCGACAGCCAGGCCATGGGCCGGGTGGGCGAGGTGATCATCCGTACCTGGCAGACCGCGCATAAGATGAAGCAGCAGCGCGGCCGGCTTGCCGGCGAGGCCGGGGAGAACGACAACCTGCGCGCGCGCCGCTACATCGCGAAATACACGATCAACCCCGCCATTTCCCAGGGAATCGCCGAGCATGTCGGCAGCGTGGAAGTGGGCAAGCTGGCCGACCTCGTGATGTGGAACCCCGCCTTCTTCGGCGTGAAGCCGGAGATGGTGCTGAAATGCGGCACCATCGCCATGGCCCCCATGGGGGACCCCAATGCCTCCATCCCCACGCCGCAGCCCGTGCATTACCGCCCGATGTTCGGCGGCTTCGGCCGCGCCCTGCCGGCGGTGGGCGTCACCTTCACCTCCCAG
>NZ_JAGIZB010000009.1 GCF_017813395.1 Pararoseomonas baculiformis
GGATGCGGGGCTGATCACCCCGATCGGCAACTGGGTGCTGCGGCAGGCCTGCCGCCAGGCGATGGACTGGCCCCAGGACACCACGGTGGCGGTGAATGTCTCGCCCGTGCAGTTCCGCCAGTCGGACCTGCATGGCGTGGTGATGGCCGCGCTGGAGGAAAGCGGACTGCCGCCGCACCGGCTGGAGATCGAGATCACCGAGGGCGTGCTGCTCGCCGAAACCGAGGAGACGCTCGCCACCCTGCGCCGGCTGCGCGCCGCCGGCGTGCGGATCGCCATGGACGACTTCGGCACGGGCTATTCCAGCCTCGTCTACCTGCAGAAATTCCCCTTCGACAAGGTCAAGATCGACCGCTCCTTCATCCGCAACCTCGAGGCGGACCCGAGCGCGGCCGCGATCCTGCGCGCCATCCTGCGGATGAGCCAGGCCCTTGGCCTGCGCACCCTGGCGGAAGGGGTGGAAAGCGCCGAGGAAGCCGAAATGCTGCGCCAGGAAGGATGCGAGGCCGCCCAGGGCTTCTTCTTCGCACCCCCGCTACCGCCGGAGGAGCTGGCCCGGCTTCTGGCGCAGCCGGAGCTGGTGAGAGTGGCGCAGCGCGCCCTGCTCTGACCCGGGGCCAACGCAGCCCCGCCATTCAGGCGAGTGACCGGCGCGGCAAGCAACCCAGGATAATTCCTTCCCCGACTATCCATGATAGAGGTTGCATGCACGGTTTTGCCCACCGCGCGGCGATCCTGCGAGGACAACATGGCGGAACCATCCAGGAGCGAGCCACAGCCCGCCGAGGCCGGGCTGGAGGGTGAAGGCAGGCTGATCCTGGTGGACCAGCATGTGGGCAGCCGCCTGCGCTTCCGCAGGGTCCAACTGGGCCTGAGCCAGGAACAGCTGGCCACGGCGGTGGGCATCAGCTTCCAGCAGATCCAGAAATACGAGCGGGGCATGAACCGCATCGGCGCCAGCCGCCTGTTCGAGCTGACCCGGGTCCTGCAGGTGCCTGTCAGCTTCTTCTTCGACGGGGCGCCTGACGGCGCCAATCCGGACGAGGCCGCTCCGCCCGATTCACCCGCCTCGGTGCCCGCCGAGCTGATGAACGCACCGGAAACCCTGGCGCTCATCCGGGCCTTCCACGGGATCATGGTGCCGGAGATCCGCAGGCGCGTCCTGGGGCTGGTGCGAAGCCTCGCTCCCCAGGGATGAGCGGCGTTGCGGCCCCACCGATGCCGGAGCCGCTTTCAGCGCCGCAGCATCACCCCCGGGAGCGACGAGGCGAGCGCCCTGGGATCATAGGGCTTCTCCCAGTACGGAACATGCTGGAAGCGGCTGGGCAGGGAATCCCGCGCATAGCCCGTGGCGATCACGAAGGGCATGCCCAGCTGGAGCAGCCTGTCCGCGATCGCATAGCTCATGTCGCGCCCCAGGCTGATATCCAGCACCGCCGCATCCAGCTCCGCCTCGTTCGAGATGATGGTCAGGGCGCGCTCAAGGTTCTGCACGGGCCCGAGCACCTCGGCGCCCGCGACGCGCAAGGCTCTTACGAGGTCATCGGCAATGAAGAACTCGTCCTCAACGACCAGCACTCTCCGGCCGCTGAGCTCTGAACCGGTACTTTCCTCTGCCACCATAAGCCATCCTACACCATGACGTACGGGGCAACCGCGATTGTCCCGCATCCACAATAACCCATGTTAAGGCAGCTTCGTGCCGGCCCGCTAGGAGAAGTGGCACAGCCAGGAGCGGCTATGGTCAACCCTCTCATCCGCAAGCTTGAGAACTTCACGCGCCTCTCTGGTCAGGACAAGCACCTTCTTTCGGAGTTCCTGCACGAGGGCATACGGCACCTCGGCCCGCGCGAGGACATCATCCGCGAGGGCGAGCGGCCGCAGAGCGTCAACCTGGTCCTCTCCGGCTGGGCCTGCCGGTACAAATACCTGGAGGACGGCCGCCGGCAGATCATCGCCTTCCTCGTGCCGGGCGACCTTTGCGACAACAACTTCTTCCTGCTGCGGCAGATGGACCACTCGATCGGCGCGCTCACACCGATCAGCATCGCCCAGATCCCGCGCCACCGGATCGAGGAGGTGTCGCTTCACCACCCGCGCGTCGCCCAGGCGCTGTCCTGGGAAGCCCTGACCTCGATGGCGATCCAGCGTGAATGGACCGTCAGCCTCGGCCAGCGCGATGCGCAGGAACGACTCGCCCATCTTCTCTGCGAACTGTATCTGCGCCTGCGGGCCGTGGGGCTGACCGATGGCACCTCCTGCGAACTGCCCCTCCGCCAGGCGGAGCTGGCGGATGCGCTCGGCCTGTCCACCGTGCATGTGAACCGCACCCTGCAGGAGCTGCGGGCCAGCCAGCTCATCATGCTGAAGGGCAAGACGCTCACCATCCCGGATTTGAACGCACTCCGGAGTGTCGCGCAGTTCACGCCGACCTATCTTCATCTGGAGCACGAAGGACGGCACCTCGACGCGAACGAGTAGGGTTCCGGCCGGGAACCACCGGGTCTGGTTCCGCATACGCAATACCGGGAGACAAGAGCTTGTCCGACGAAGCGGAGGTTCCATCCCCCGGTCCAGGGCCCGACGCAGGCGGACCGGCAGGCCAGGGGCGGCGCGCAGCGGACGAATCCGGGGCGGTGCGGCCCGGCGTGCATGCCATGCCCATGGTCGATCCGGCCCTCTTTCCCCATCTCCTCTGGCGGTCGCAGGCCGGCGGAAGCTGGATCTGGGCCAGTCCGCAATGGCAGGCCTTCACCGGCCAGCCCGGCGAGGCGAGCCTGGGCTCAGGCTGGCTCGATGTCCTTCATCCCGAAGACCACAACGTGGCGCTGGCCGCATGGCGGCAGGCCGAAGCGGGGCTTGGCTTCCATGCCGAGCTGCGCCTGTGGGAGGCCGCGGAGCGCCGCTACCGCTGGGTGCTCGGCCGGGCCCAGCCCTGCCCTGCCGAGGAAGGGCATGCCCCGGAATGGCTCGGCACCTTCACCGATGTGGACCAGCTTCACCGCGTGGCCCAGAAGCAGGGCGAGCTTCTGGCCCTGCTGCAGCACCGCGTGCGGAACACGCTCTCCATCGTCCGCTCCATCCTGCGCCGCACGGCACAGACAAGCGAGAGCGTCGAGGAGATGGCCATGCATCTCGACGGCCGGATCAACGCCTTCTCGCGGGTGCAGACCGCGCTCATCCGCGATCCGGCCGGTGGGCTGGACTTGGCGCAGCTGATCGCGGACGAGTTCCTCGTCCATGCGGCGCGGGAGGACAAGCAGGTGGCCATGGAAGGTCCCCCGGTGGAGTTGCGCCCCAGGGCCGCGGAGACGCTCGGCCTCGCCTTCCATGAGCTGGCGACCAATGCTGTGAAATACGGGGCCCTTTCCAGGCCTGACGGCCAGGTCGCCGTGTCCTGGCGCATCGAGGACGAGCCGGGCCAGCCGCGCCTGATCCTGACCTGGCGGGAGCGCGGAGGGCCGCGCCCAGACAAGCCGTCGCGCCGCGGATTCGGCGGCGACCTGCTCGCCCGCAGCCTTCCCTATGACTTGCAGGCCGAGGTCCAGCAGGACTTCACCGCGGAGGGGCTCCACTGCACCATCACGGTGCCCTGCGCGGAAGCAATCCTTCCTGGCGCCCCGGCGCCGCAGGAGGACTGACCATGACCGGCAGCCCGGAGAATGTCTGGCGGCCCATCAGCCGCGCACCAAAGGATGGCAGCCCCGTGCTGGTCTGGTGCCCGGCCCGGAACCTCGCCGATGGCAAGGTGCATGAAGCCCGTGCCGCGATCGGGCGCTGGATCGGCAGTGGCGAGCAGGGGCACTGGGTGCTCTCTCCCTCCGCGATGGAGGGGGAGGTGCCGGAATGCTGGGTGCCGCTGCCGCCGCGCACCCGCCCGCCGGCTTCCGCACCGGCTGCCCGCAACGTCGCCGCGCGGAAACCGTTGGGCCGGGTGAAGGTGCTGCGTTGAGAAGCTGAGCGCACGGACAGCCGGCACCGTCCCCCGCAACCGAAAGGAATGCCTTCATGGTGACGATGGTTGGAACGGAATCGACGCTGACCGGGCTAGTGGAGAACCTCCTGCTGCTCGAGCATGACGCGATCGCCGCCTATGAGCAGACGATCGAGCGGCTGGAGAACCCGGCCTTCAAGGCGAAGATCGCGGAGTTCAAGGCGGATCACGACCGCCATGTGCAGGAGCTGACCTCGCTGGCATCCAGCATCGGTGCCGCGCCTCATCGGGAAGGCGATGCGAAGCAGTTGCTCACCACGGGCAAGGTGGCGCTGGCCAGCATCATGGGCGATGCAGCCACCCTCCAGGCCATGCGCTCCAACGAGGAGGACACGGTCACGGCCTATGAGCGTGCCTCCAGCCATGCCGGAGCAACGCCCGAGGCGCAGGCGATCTTCCGCCGCGCCTATAACGATGAGCTGCGCCACCGCGAATGGATGAACAACGCATCCGAATCCGCCTGACGCGCTGAGGGCCGGGGGAGCGCCTCCCCCGGCCCCATCGTCACATCCGCCAGATCAGGACAGCCACCAGCAGGGCCAGGCAGGCCACCCCCACGGCGATGGCAAGCATCCGGTGCCCGGAGCTGGGCCCGACCCGCTGGGCATGGCTGGCCGCGTCCGGCGGGATCGGCGCATCGCGCCGCTCCCTCTCGCGCACCTCCGCCACCAGCTTCGGGTCCGGCGGTGCGCCGGCCGCCTCGTCATCCGTGCCCAGGGGCGAGAGGCCGGGGTCGAGCATGGGCACCTTGTCGCCCGTCGCGCCGCTCTCGATGTCGCGCTTGAGCTGCGCGACATTCGCGGTCCGCGTCAGGGGAGCCGGGACGGGGCGCGGCTCCAGCTCGGTGGGATCGTCGTTCTTTGGCATGGGTCAGCCTCCTGCTGCCGGGGTGGCATCGGCCCTGCGTTCCTCCGGCGTGGGAGCGGAGGCACTGCGCGTGATCAGGCGGGCGCCGCGCTGGAAGGTGAGATAGCTCCAGAGCCACTCGAAGGAGACGACGACGCGGCTGCGGAAGCCGATGAGGTAGTAAACATGGGCAATTCCCCAGAACCACCAGCCCAGCAGGCCCTTCAGCCGGAAGCCGCCCATGTCCACGGCTGCGGAGCGGCGGCCGATGGTCGCCAGATCGCCGTGGTGGCGATAGGCGAAGGGGGCCGGCGCGGCGGCCTTCCTGGCGCGGGCGGCGATCACCCGCCCGACATAGCGGCCCATTTGCTTGGCGGCGGGCGCATTGCCGGGAACGGGCTTGCCGTTCCGGTCCTTCATGGTCACCAGGTCGCCCACCACGAAGATCTCGGGGCGGCCGGGCAGGCTCATATCCGGCCCCACCACCACCCGCCCCGCGCGGTCGCGCTCTGCCCCGACCCATTCTCCGGCCTGCGAGGCGACGACGCCGGCGGCCCAGACCGTGGTGCTGGCATCGATCCGCTCATCCCCGATGGAGACGCCGGCGGCATCGCATTCCGTCACCCGCGCCTGCGTGCGGACCTCCACCCCCATGCGGCCGAGCGAGGCGGCAGCGTAGTCGGAGAGTTCCTCGGGAAAGGTCGCGAGAAGCCTGGGGCCGGCCTCGATCAGCACGATCCTGGCGCGGCGCGGGTCCACGCGCCGGAATTCCCGCTTCAGCGCCTGGCGGGCCAGTTCCGCCATGGCGCCGGCCAGCTCCACCCCGGTCGGCCCACCGCCCACGACCACGAAGGTGAGCAGGCGCTGCCGCTCCACCTCGTCACTGGCCATCTCCGCCCGCTCGAAAGCGAGGAGGAGGTGGCGGCGGATCGCGCGCGCATCCTCGATGGTCTTCAGCCCCGGGGCGAAGCGCGCCCAATCGTCGCGCCCGAAATAGGAATGCGTCGCGCCGGTGGCGAGGACGAGTATGTCATAGGGAAAGGCGACGCCATCCGCATGGACGATGCGCGCCGCCACATCGACGCCCGTCACCTCGGCCATCAGCACGGTGACGTTCTGCTGGCGCCGGAAGATGGTGCGCACGGGCCACGCGATATCGCCCGGAGAGAGCGCCGCCGTGGCCACCTGGTAGAGCAGCGGCTGGAACAGGTGGTGGTTCTGGCGATCCAGGATGGTGAGCTGCACGGGCGCGCCGGCCAGGGCCCGCGCGGCCTCCAGCCCACCAAAGCCCGCCCCAACGATCACCACGCGCATCGGGCCGCCCGCCGCTGCCGTCATCAGCTCTCCGCCGCCTTTGCCACCCGTTGGGCCTCCGCCATGCCCGGCCGCCGGTCGCCCAGCTGGAACCGGTCCCCGTGGCAGAGGACATGGAGACGGACATCGTGGATGGACAGGGCCCGGTCCGTCTCGGCCTCCGCAATGTTGGAATGGGTCACGCCGCCGCCATCCACGACATAGACGCCGCCGCTGCCGATCACCTCGAAGTTGTCGCCCCGCAGGATGATGGCCGTGTCCTCGTCGATGCCGATCCCGAGTTCCCGCGGGTTCTGCGCCACGGCGCCGAGAAGGCGGCCGATCCGGCCGCGCTCGGCGAAGTGCTGGTCGATGATCACGTCCCGCACCAGCCCCAGCCCGGCGGCAAGGTGAAGGTCGCCGATGCGGTGCGTCTCCTGCCCCTTCCCCTTCACCAGCATCGTGTCGCTCATGGCGGAAGCCCCGGCGGAGGTGCCCGCGATCACTCCGCCGGCCTCATGGATCTCGCGCACGCGCCGCTCCACCGGCGTGTCGCCGAGCTGGCTGCTGATGCGAAGCTGGTCGCCACCGGAGAAGAACACGCCGGTCGCCCCATCGAAGAGGTGCAGCTTCTCCTCGTCCTGGGCCTCCGAACGCTCCTGGACGTAGAGCTCCACCAGATCCGTCACGCCGAGCGCGCCGAAGGCCTCCTTATAGGCATCGAAATAGCCTTCGGGCTGGTGGGAGGCGACGGTGGCGATCACCAGCCGCCCGCCGCGCACGTATTTCGCGACCTCCTTGAGGATGATCCGCTCGCCGTCCTTGTCCTCATGCCCGCCGATGATGATCAGCGGGCCGCTTCCCTTGCGGCTGCGGTCAGTCAATGGCCAACTCCTCGGCCTTGCGGAGATAGATGCGCGGCACGCCATCCTCCTCGGTTGCCAGGCCCACCGCGAAATGCGGGCTGTTATGGGCCCAGCCCACCCCGCCGGAACGGTCCAGCACGATGCCGCCGGCATCGCCCCCGACGCGACCCATCCGGGCAATGGCCGCCTCGATCGCCGCCTGGGGCGGGGCGAATTCCATGGCCTGCATCACGCGGGCCGCCAGCATGCTGCGGGAGATGCTTTCGCCATCGCCGGAGAACGCCACGGCACCCTGGAGGTTGTCGGCGTAGAAGCCGCAGCCCGGCAGGGGTGAGTCACCCACCCGCCCGGCCATGCACCCCTCGAGCCCGCCCGTGGAGGTACCCGCCGCGAGATTGCCGTGCCGGTCCAGCGCGATGCAGCCCACCGTGTCATGCCCGGCATCCGCGCCGGCCGTACCGCCCTCCTCAGGATCCCGCAGCTCCGCGTTGCAGGCGCTCGCGAAGCGCTGCGCCCCCTCCCCGACCAGCAGGGTCGGGGTTTCGCGCAGCATCGCGCGCGCCACGGAAATCGGGTGCCGGACATCGCGGATGGCCGCCGCGCCACCGATATCGAGCGTCGCGCCAT
Organism: Pararoseomonas baculiformis; assembly: GCF_017813395.1. GTDB lineage: Bacteria > Pseudomonadota > Alphaproteobacteria > Acetobacterales > Acetobacteraceae > Roseomonas > Roseomonas baculiformis. Next base: position 7,627 of record NZ_JAGIZB010000009.1, read on the forward strand.
CCATGATGGCGGCGTCCATCTCCACCATCCCGTCCGCGTTGCGGACCGAGCCGAGGCCGGCGTTGAAGGTGGGATCATCCTCCATCACCCGGATGGCCGCCTCCACCGCCTCCAGGGCCGTGCCGCCCCCGCGCAGGATGGCGGCACCGGCCTCCAGCGCGGCGAGGCAGCCTTGGCGATTGGCCTCCTCCTTGCCCGGCTCGATCTCCTTGGCGCCGCCATGCAGCACCAGCGCCCATCGCCCCGTCGCGTCCGCCACCTTCAGGCCATCTCCGCCGCCAGGGCCGGGGTTTCCTCCGGCGTGAAGGTAAGGACCTGCGCCCAGACCGCTTCCACCGAGGTCGGGGTGAGCACCACCAGATCGCCCCGTCGCGCCATGGCGAGGCAGTGCCGCGTCGCGTCATGCTCATCCATCACGCGATGGATGCGCTCCTCGGGGAAGCCCGCGGCCAGCGCGCCTTCGGCAAGCAGGCGGATCACCTCCCCCGCCTCGCGGCCGCGCCCATCGGGCCGCTCGCGCAGCACGATCTCGTCGAAGGTTCCGGCCGCGATGCGGCCCATCTCCCGGATATCCTCGTCACGCCGGTCGCCGGGGATGCTGACCATGCCGATCAGCCGGCGGTGCTTCGGGCGCAGCTTCCCCACGACCTCGCACAGCGCCGCCAGCCCCGCGGGGTTGTGCGCGTAGTCCAGGATCACCCGGAAGCCATGGGCGTCATGGATGTTCAGCCGCCCCGGGCTCTGCTCGAAGGAGGTGGAGAAGCCCTGCAGCGCCGCGCGGATCACCGGCGGGGAGATGCCCTGCGCATAGGTGATGGCCACCGCCGCCAGGGCGTTCTGGATGTTGAACCCGGCCATGCCACCCAGCGTCGCCGGGATTTCCGCCGCGCTCATCAGCGGAAGGCGGCGCCCGTCGTCATGCACCACGATGTCGCGGCCAGCAGGGCCATCCTCATTCACCACGGCCAGGCCGCCGGCACGGACATGCTCGCGCAGCAGCTCGGGCATGGCATCGCCGCCCTTCATCGAGAAGAAGGCGATGCGGCCGCGCGCATGCCGCTCCATGGCCAGGGTGAGCGGATCATCGGCATTGAGCACGCTGCACCCGTCGCGCCGGACGGATTCCACCACCACGGACTTCACCGCGGCCAGGTCGTCCAGCGTGTCCACCTCCTTGATACCCAGGTGGTCCGCCGCGATGTTGAGCACGGCGCCGATATCGGCGGCCTCGAAGCCCAGCCCCTCGCGCAGGATGCCGCCACGCGCGGTTTCCAGCACCGCCGCCTCCACCGTGGGTTCGCGCAGCACCATGCGGGCGCTGCGCGGACCGCTGGCGTCGCCATCCAGGATCTTCTCGCCATTCACCCAGATGCCGCTGGTGCTGGTCATGCCCACGCAGAGCCCGGCATGGGCGAGGATATGCGCCACCATGCGCGTGGTGGTGCTCTTCCCATTGGTACCGGTGACGGCGATGATCGGGATGCGCCCGGTTTCGCCATCGGGGAAGAGCATGTCGATGGCAGGACGGGCGATGTCGCGCGCCCATCCCTCGAAGGGCTCCAGATGCATGCGGAAGCCGGGGGCCGCGTTCACCTCCACGATCCCGCCGCCAGTCTCGCGCACGGAGCGGCGGATATCGGGCGCCAGGAAGTCGATCCCGGCAACGTCCAGTCCCACGATCTGCGCCGCGCGGCGGGCGATGCAGGCATTCTCCGGGTGGATGTCGTCCGTCCGGTCGATGGCCGTGCCACCGGTGGACAGATTCGCGGTGTCGCGCAGCGCCACCCAGCGATCCTTCTCCGGCACGCTTTCCAGCGTGAGCCCTTCCTTCGCGAGAAGGTCGGTCACATGGTCGTCCACCACGATGCGCGTCAGGGTCTTCTCGTGCCCGTCACCGCGGCGGGGATCGCGGTTCACCTCCTCGATGAGCTCGGCGATGCTCCGCTCCCCATCACCCACCACATGCGCCGGGACGCGCTGGGCCACCGCGCGGACCTCCCCGCCGATCACGAGGATGCGGTGGTCGTGCCCGGTGAACTGCTGCTCGACGATCACGCTGCGCCCGTGCAGTGCGGCATGCTCGAATCCCGCGCGCACCGCCTCCGGCGTGCGCAGGTCCAGGCTCACGCCGCGGCCGTGGTTGCCGTCCAGCGGCTTGGTCACCACCGGATAGCCGATGCGCCCGGCCTCGCGCATCGCCGCCTCGGCCGAACGCACAACGGCACCCTTCGGCACGGGAATCCCGGCATCGGCCAGCAGGGACTTGGTGAGATCCTTGTCACCCGCGATTTCCACCGCGATGGAGGAGGTGCGCCCCGTGATGCTGGCGCGCAGCCGCTGCTGCTTCTTCCCATGGCCGAGCTGCACCAGGCTGAAATCGTCCAGCCGCATCACGGGAATGCCGCGGCGCTCCGCCTCCTGCACAAGGGAACGCGTGGTGGGCCCCAGCGCGCGGCGGCCCACCAGGCGGCCCAGCGCCCGCAGCCCTTCCTCCAGCCCGCCGCCACCGGCCATCGGGTCGCGCTCATGCAGCTCGTCCAGCCCGCGCACGCCGCGTAGCTCCGCCGGCAGCAGGGAATCCACCAGTCGCAGGGCCAGGCGCCCGGCCAGCAGCCCCACCTCCTCCTCGCGATAGGCGTAGAGGACGTTGTAGCAGCCGGGGCATCCGCGCACGGACCGTGTCTTGCCGCGCGTGACGCGCGAGCCCGCGCGGGTCTGCAGCTCGAGCGCCACATGCTCGGTCACATGGCCGAGCCAGGTGCCTTCCCGCATGCGCCGGATGAAGCCGCCCGGCACGCCATAGGAGCAGCCATGCTCCTGCAGGCCGGGCAGCATGGCGATGAGCGCATCGGTGAAGCCGGGCAGCCGGTCGGTCGGCCATTCCTCCAGCGCGCCGAGATCCAGCCGGATCCTGATCATCGGGGTGTGGCTGAAAAGATGGGGCCCGCGATACACGGCGGAATGCAGCACCTTCATGGGAGCCGCCACGGCGGCATCCCCGGTTTCGGTACTCATGACTGGCCTTCTCGTTTTTATGAGTTCTTCGGCGTTCCAACGGCCATCCGGGCGTCCGGCTTCAACAACGCCGCTTCTGTCACACGGATATCCTCGTCCATGCCAGGCAGCCGCCCGTCGCCGCGGAACGCCCCACCAGCAGCGCTCCGCGCCGGTACAGGTCCAGCATGGAAACGCCGTCCCTGGTGTCCACCGCAAGCAGCCCGCCGGACGGATCGCTCCATGCCACGCGCCCGCCCGATGCGATCACCGCGGCGAAGGCCTCGCCCGGCGGGATGCCCGGGCGGAACAGCACCAGCATCGTGGTGCTGCCCGCGGGCGGCAGCGCGGCCACCGGCATCGCGGCCAGGACAAGCGCCACCAAGGTGAATGCGGCGGCCCCGCCATGCCGTCCACCCGGCGGCCCCTGGCGGCGCAGCCAGAGGCCGACCAGCAGCGGCGGCAATCCCACGGCAAGCAGCCAGCCAATATCCCAGAACAGCGGATCCGGCACGTCCACGCGGATGCGATGGATGCCCAGCAGCCAGTGGAAGACCACGACATCCACGATCTGCCACGCGGCGAAGCCGAGAAGCGCCGCGCCGAGAAGGCGGCTGCCCGCCCGTTCCGCCAGCATGGCGCGCGCCTGCCAGAGCAGGAGCAGCCCGAGCATCGCGATGAGATAGACGGCGACATGGAACATGCCGTCCGCGAAGACCTGCGCGCGGAGGTCGCGCAGCGCCTCCCCCGGCACCAGGGACAGGAAGTGGTGCCACTGCAGAACCTGGTGCAGCAGGATCCCGTCGAAGAAACCACCGAGCGCGAAGCCGAGCACCCCGCCTGCCAGGCCGAGCTTGCGGTACGGATGCGGCGCGGTGCCCATCAGGCGTCCTGCGGGAAAGCGTGCGCCGAGGTAGCGCGTGGCATCCGCGCCGCGCCGAAGAGGCGGCGCGCACTGAACAGCAGGCCCTGCGTCGTCATCTGTTGCAGGCGCGCGGCCTGGTACTCCCCGCATTCATGCGCCAGGACCTGCACGCGCACCATGCCGGCCACCACACGCCCGACCGCCCAGGCCGAGACAGCAAGAAGGGCCCCGTCATCGGCTCTCTCCTGCGCCTCCAGGTCGTTCCGGCTGATCCAGCATGTCGCCGCGCGGGCATCGCAGCCGAGATCGGCCAGCACATACTCCACGCGGCGCAGACCCTCCTCCGCCTCGCCCTGCAGAAGGGCGAAGCCCTGCTCAAGCAAGGGATCGCGTGCCGCGCGACGCCACTCTCCCGCGGCCTGGATCAGGGTGCCGCTGCTGGCATGGGCCGCGCGGATGCCCTTCACGAAGAGGGCGCGCATTCCGGCGTCCTCGGCCAGAAAGCGGGGCGGCCGCGCGGCATCCGTCCATGCGCCCTGCTCGAACGGAACATATTGTCTCACGGCTGGCCCTCCCGGATCCGGTGAATCCGTCCATGCGCCGCGTCTTGCTGCATGCGGGGGAAGGCAAACGGACAGGAAGGCCTGCACATGAACCCTCTGGCGGAGGAACACCGGTAAGCATGTCTCGCTCACCTTCCACGCCGCGCCGCTAACCTGTGTTACCGTGCGCCCCGCTTCCGGTACTTCTCCCAAATCGTTGATCTGGCGGGCTCTCTCCCGCGTCGCAGCGCAGGCGGCGGCAAGGCCCGCAACTCGCACACGGCTTCCGTGTTCCCCGCTTTCGCCCAGACACGGTGCCCTTCATGCCGCCTGTACGCTTCGGCTTCCACGCTTCCCACGAACAGTTCCCGCCTTCCGAATTGCTCACCCTCGTGCAGGCTGCCGAAGCGGCCGGCTTCGATGCCGCCATGTCCTCCGATCACTTCCGGCCCTGGGGCGCGGCACAGGGGCATTCCGGCCTGGCCTGGCCCTGGCTGGGCGCGGCCATGGCGCGGACGCAGCTCCCCATCGGCGTCATCTCCGCCCCGGGCTACCGCTACCACCCCGCCATCATCGCGCAGGGCGCGGCCACGCTGGCGGAGATGTTTCCCGGCCGCTACTGGCTCGCCCTGGGCAGCGGCCAGCGGCTGAACGAGGACATCACCGGCCTGGCCTGGCCGGAGAAGGCCGAGCGCAACGCCCGGCTCCGTGAATGCGCCGCCATCATCCGCGCCCTGCTGGCGGGGGAGACGGTGTCGCATCACGGCCGTGTCACGGTGGTGGATGCGAAGCTCTACAGCCGCCCCGAAACCCCGCCCCCGCTCCTCGGCGCGGCCGTGACGGAAGCAACGGCCGAGGAGCTGGGCGCCTGGGCCGATGGGCTGCTCACCGTCTCCGCAGAGCCTGAGCAGCTGCGCAAGGTCATCGCGGCCTTCCACCGCGGCGGCGGGCGCGGCAAGCGCCTGATCGTGCAGGTCGCGCTGAACTGGGCCCCGACGGAGGAGGAGGCGCTGGCCGGCGCCCATGAGCAGTGGCGCACCAATGCGCTGGGCGGCGAGGTGAACTGGGAGCTCCGCACGCCAGAGCACTTCGACACGGCCACGCGCCATGTCCGGCCAGAGGACATGCGGGAATCCGTCTGGATCTCCGCCGACCCGGGCTGGCATGTCGCCCGCCTGCGGGAGCTGGTGGAGCTTGGCTTCGGGGAGATCCAGCTCCATCAGGTCGGCCGCAACCAGCGCGCCTTCATCGAAACCTTCGGCACCAGTGTCCTGCCGGCCCTTAGGGCGCCGGGCTGAAGGCGAACCTCCGCGCCCGCGAAGCGTTCTGCCCCAGGCGCCCCACCAGCCACGAGGAACACCAGCATGACGACCGCGAAGAAGGCCAACCAGCGCGCAGAAGAACTCGGCTCCGGCAAGGGCGGCACCAGCAACGCCGAAGGCCCCGCCGCCGGCGCCGGCACCGCCCCCTCGCAGGAGGCCCGGCACGACAACCAGCACAACCTGGCCGGCACGCCCTCGGCAAAGGCCGCCAGCGGGCGCCCCGGGCACAAGAACACGGATTGAGGGCGCCCGTGGACGCGGCTGCCGCCGACATGGCCCAGCCCCCAGGCGGGCAGAAGGAACCGCCGATGACGGCCCTGGTGCTTTCGGGCGGCATCGGCCTCGGCGCCTTCGGGGCCGGGGTCTATGCGGGGCTGGAGGAGCATGGCGAGGCGGAGTGGCTGCTCGGCGCCTCCGCCGGGGCCGTGAACGCCGCGATCATCGGCGGGAATCCCCCGGGCAGGCGCGCGGCGGCGCTGCGCCGGTTCTGGTCCTCCATTTCCGCCGACCCGACGCCCTTGACCTCCTTCTGGCTGGGCAAGCCGCCCACCCGCGGCGCGTGGCGCCGCGCGCATAACGAGGCGGCCGCGCTGCAATCCCTGCTGCTCGGCAGGCCGGGCCTGTTCCGCAGCCGGCTCTCCACGCCTCGCACTAGCGAGCCCCCCGCGCTCTACGACCTGGAACCGCTCCGCCGGGTCTTGCCGGAGCACCTCGATTTCGACCTGCTGAACAGCCCCGGCGCACCCCGCGTGACCCTGGTGGCCACCGACGTGCTCAGCGGCGAGCGGGTGGTCTTCGATACGGCACGGGGCACGCGGATCACGGTGGAGCACATCCTGGCCTCCGGCGCCCTCATGCCTCTCTTTGCGCCCGTGGAGATCGAGGGGCGGCTGCTCTGTGACGGCGGCCTCGCCTCCAACGCCCCGCTCGACCTCCTGCTGGACGAGGTGCCCCGGCGCCCGGTCCGCTGCGTGATCGCGGAGCAGTTCTGCCGTGCCGGGAGCAGGCCCCGCAACCTGCTCGCCGCCGCTTCCCGCGCGGGCGACCTGGCCTTCGGGAACCAGACCTGGCGCATGGTGGAGGCCTGCATCCGCGAGTTCCGGCTGCGCGGCCTTCTCACCCAGTTGGCCGGCGCGCTTCCGCCCGCGATGCAGGAAGACCCGGCCGTGGCGCCGCTTCTCGGCGGGGCGGCGGCGGAAGCCCGCGAAATGACCCTCCTGGTCCTCGGCTACCGGGCTGATCCGGACGAGGCCGGGCTCATCAAGCCCTTCGATTTCTCGGAGGTCACCCTGGCGGAACGCTGGGACGCAGGGCAGGCGGCGCTTCGGGAAGGGCTGGCCCAGCTTGCCTCGCCGGATGGTGGCACCCGCCCCGCTCCGGGCCTGACCCTGCTGGAACTGCAGGCGCCATATAGTGCGGCGCTGGAAGTCGTTCCTGGCTGATCCGGGGCTTCGCGCCGGCTCCGCGGCAGGTGGAAGCGGCCCGGCGCCGCTCGGCTGCGCAACGCCGGCGGCCACCGGGCAGGGATGCGGCGGGGGAAGCCTGGTGGCCCGCCTTGCTCACCCGCCCGCACGCATGGGCAGAAAAGGTGTCACCGCCTCCCCCGCGGCCAGGCTGGGCTGCCTGCAGACCGCGAGCTCCCGCAACAGCTGCGGCACGTCATGCGCGGGTCGCGGCGCGCTGAAGAGAAAGCCCTGCAGCTCCGCACAGCCAAGCCTGCGAAGCTGTGCGAGCTGGGCGTCGGTCTCCACGCCTTCCGCGTTGAGGGTGAGGCCGAGCGTGGCACCCAGCATGCTGATCGCGCGCACGATGGCGGCCGCGCTTTCGGAATGCGCGACGTCGCGCACGAAGGAACGGTCGATCTTGATCTTGTCCAGCGGGAAGCTGCGCAGATAGGCGATCGAGGAATAGCCCGTCCCGAAATCGTCCAGCGCCACGCGCACGCCCAGGGCGCGGATGCGCCGCAGCGTGCTCACCACCTCCGGGCTGTCCTTCAGCACGACGGCTTCCGTGATCTCCAGCTCCAGCCGCTCCGCCGGAAGCCCCGAGCCCTGCAGCGCAGCCAGGACCGAAGCATGCAGGTCCCGCCCGGCGAATTGCGCGGCGGAAAGGTTCACGCCCACCCGCACCGGCTCCGGCCAGCGCATGGCCTCGGCGCAGGCGGTTCGCAGCACCCACTCGCCCAGCGGCACGATCAACCCGGATTCCTCCGCCACCGGGATGAACTCCGCCGGGGAGACGAGGCCGCGCTCCGGATGCCGCCACCGCACCAGCGCCTCGAAGCCCACCACGCCACCCGTGGCAGCGACCTGCGGCTGGTAGAACAGTTCCAGCTCATCCCGCGCCAGGGCGGCGCGCAGCTCCGCCTCCATGTCGCGCCGCGCCTGCAGCCGGCTGGACATGATCCAGTCGAAGAAGCGGTGCGTGCCGCGGCCCGCGCCCTTCGCTTCGTACAGGGCCATGTCGGCATGGCGCAGCAGCAGGTCGGCGGAAGCGCCGTCACGCGGCGCGAGGGCGATGCCAACGCTCACCCCTACCAAGACGGCCTTGCCATCGATCAGGTATTCCGCCCCGACTTCGCCCGCCAGCCTCTCGGCCAGCTGCGCGACGGCGGATGCGGCCGGCGCGCCCTCGATGATGGCCGCGAACTCGTCCCCGCCCAGCCGCGCGATCATGTCCCCGGGGCGGAGGCAGAGGCGCAGCCGGTCCGCCACGGCCATCAGCAGCCGGTCCCCAACCGCATGACCCAGGCTGTCATTCACCTCCTTGAAGTGGTCCAGGTCGAGATAGAGCACGCCGAAGGCGCCACCGGAGGAAAGCCGGGCCACGGCGCTCTCCAGCCTTTCCTGGAACAAGGTGCGGTTGGGCAGGCCGGTGAGGGAGTCGTGCCGGGCCATGTGCCGCGCGCGGGCTTCCGCCTCCTGCCGCTCGGTCACGTCCTCGAAGGTCGCCACCCATCCGCCATCCGGCATCGGCTCCCGCGAAAGCGCCACGCAGCGCCCGTCCGGGAGTTCCAGCGTGCTCCTCTCCCCGGCCGTGGCGGCGGGCGTGGCCCAGGCGGCGGCGTCCGGCACGCCACGGATCGAGAGTGCCTCCGCCAGCTGCGCGGCGCTCATCCCGGTCAGCGCCGCATCCCTTGGAAAACCGAAGATCTCGCGGAAGCGGGGATTCACCACGCGAAGCCGGCCCTCCGCGTCATAGAGCGTGAGGCCCTGGCCCATATTCGTCAGCGCCGCATCGAAGCGCGCGGCCAGCGCCGCCTTTTCGCGCTGCGCATCCATGATGCGGCGGACATCAAGATAGTGGCGGCGGACGATCGAGCAGAGCGCGACGAAATAGACCAGCACGAAGGCCGTCTGCACCCAGTGCCAGGACCCGTGGAGCGCGCCGCCCAGCGCCTGGGGCAGGAGAAGCGCCGCGATCTGCGCCAGGGCGAAGCGCGGCGTGGCCGCGTTGCGGGAAGCGATGCCGCCCACCGTGCCCATGGCCAGCGTCACGGCCAGGACCCGGCTCGCCTCGTCGTCCAGGGCGACATAGCAGAGGAAGCAGAAGGCGCCGGTGACCACTGCCCAGGCAACGCCGATGGCGAAGTAGGGCAGCGCCGCCCGCAGCAGCGCTTCCGAGGACGGGTTCCCGCGCCGCCGGATCGAGATCACCACCCAGATGCGTGCGAGCAGCAGCACAACATCGGCCAGGAGGAAGTACAGCGGCCATTGGGCATCGATGCGCGCGGCGACATAGGCGCAAAGCGAAAGGGGCGCCGCATGCGCGACGACCAGGGAGGAGAGCCGGTCGAACAGCGGCGCGATCAGGGAGGCGGCATCATCGACATGCATGGCGGCACCGGGCAGGCCGGGGCCCTTCCCTGGAACATCCTTCAGCCACGCGATCAGGCCGCCCGATCCGATACCCATGGGGGCAATCCTGCCGACAGGTGCAACCTGTGGGAAGGGTTCCGAAGGAGAGATGAACCGCAAGACGCGGATTCCGGTCGAATTCTTCCGGCTTCCACCCCTGCCCCGGACGGCAACAGGCCGGGCCACAGGCGGCACGCCTGTCACCTGGCCCGGCGCCCCGGCGGCTGCTAGGGCCGCATTGCCCGCCTCGCGACGCCGGACAGGAGACCGGCCATGCTGGTGCTCGTCGTCCCCTTGGCACCGACCTGGGTGTAGAGCTTCGCCAGCACGCGCTGACGCTCCTCCGGGGTCAGCAGCAGCTGCGCCGTGCAGCCGCCCGGCTCCAGCTGGTCCACCCGGGCCCGCACCCGGCCGACGCCGCCGATCTCCACCTCGAATTCCTGTCCCTCGGGCGGAAAGAGGCCCCCGCGCAGCATGATGGATTCCGCCGTGAGGTCGGCCACCCAGGCCCCGAAGCGCGCCTGCCCCGTCCAGACCTCGGTGCGCTCCACGGTGGGATTGATCCGGCTGGAACCGCCGGGCAGCTCGATGCAGACCACCATCGCCACCGCCAGCACGGCCAGGTTGTAGAAGCTCCAGAACAGGATGACGATCTTGCCGTCCCCGGCGTCATCCGTGGGCCCGAGATCCGAGAGCACGGAGACGAAGAGGCCGACCAGGGTCAGCACGAACAGGGTGAGCAGCGGCTTGATCAGGGGCCACTGCACCACGATCCTGGAACGGTCGCCGCCCTTGGCCGTCACCTTGAACTTGTGGCCCTTGGGCTTGGTGATCCCGATCACCACCGCCTTGGTGATCTCCCGTGCCCCGAGGATCTGGCTGACATCGTTCAGGATGGGCACCACCAGCCCGCCGGAGATGTGGTTCAGCGCCACCAGCACCGCGGCATAATAGGGCATGAAGTAGAGCAGCACGTCCGGCACGGTCGCGTAGACCACGGTGAAGCCGAAATACCAGTAGAGCAGCGGCATGATCAGGCAGGCCAGCCGGAAGGGATAGGTGGTGGCCCAGTAGAGAAAGGAATCCGCCATCCCGATGCGGTCGATCAGCCGCATGGCATTGCGGGAGAAGGGGCCGAGCGGCCCGCGCACGATCTGCATGAGCCCGAGGCACCAGCGGCCGCGCTGGGTGATGTATTCGCCCAGCCCTTCCGGTGCCAGGCCCTCCGTCAGCGGCTCGTTCAGATAGACGGTGGACCAGCCGATCTCCTGCAGCTTGATGGTGATCAGGTAGTCCTCGGTCACGCTGCCCGTGGGAAAGCCGCCGATCCGCTCCAGCGCCTCCCAGCGCATGACGGATGAGGTGCCGCAGCAGAAGGCGATGCCCCAGGCGTCCCGCGCGGGCTGGATGTGGTCGAAGAAGAAGCGCTGCTCATCCGGATAGGCGCGGCCGATGCCCAGGTTGTTCTGGATGGGGTCGGCGTTGAAGAAATGCTGCGGCGTCTGCACCAGCCCCACCTTGGTGTCGTGGAACAGCGCCAGCGTGCGCTCCGCGAAGTCCCGGTGCGGCACGAAGTCGGCGTCCAGCACCGCGATGAAGTCCGGCGGCTCCTCCAGGGCGCGCAGCACGTTGAAGGCGGCGTTGATGTTGCCGGCTTTCGCATGGGCATTGTCCGCCCGCGTCAGGTGCCGCGCCCCCATGCGCTCGCAGAGCTCGGCCAGCCATGGCCGCCGCCCATCATCCAGCACCCAGACGCGCTTGCGCCCGTGCCGCACGGCCAGGGCGCCGGCGATGGTGCGCTCCAGGATCGCCTCCTCCTCGTTGTAGGTGGCGATGAGGATGTCGAGCATCGGCTCGGGGCCTGGCTTCCACCAGGCCGCGTGCCGGTCCGCCTCCGGCCGCCTGTCCCTTGTGCGGGAGAGCACGATGAAGGCGATGGTGGAGGAAAGGATCGTCCCTGCCTCAAGCAGCGCGAAGCTCCAGGAGAGCAGCGTGTTGAGGCTGAATTCCGCCGGCGCCAGCGTGTCGGTGAAGCGCCACGCCATGTAGCGCCAGGACAGGATGATGCCGATGATGAAGAGAGCCGCCCGCACCGCCGGGCTGTCCTTGCGGAACATCGGCAGCAGGAACATCGCCAGGCCGATGATCAGGATGGTCGGCGCAAGGGCCCGGAGATAGGGGCTGAGCGCGAGCATCAGAATCCGGCCTGGTCGCGCAGCCGCCGCCAGAAATCGAGCGGCCGGCCGGAGAAGACCACGCGGCCCGTTCGGCCGATGGCGCAGCCCAGCTCCGGGTCCGCCGCCAGCTCGGGCACGGTCAGCGCCACGTCGAAGCGCGTGAGCTGCCCCGGGCTCGCCCCCACGGCGAGGTTGCGATAGATGCTGGAGGCGCCGGAGCCGGCCAGCCGCGCCACCGTGGCCTGGAAGACGCGCCCATCGCCGAGAAGGCGGAACTGGGCCGGATCCCCCACCCGCAGCCCGTTATACACCGTCTCCCGCACGCTGGCCGTGACGATGGCGGTGGAGCAGTCCACCATCCGGACAACGTCCTGCGCACGCCGGACATATTCCTGGTTGGCGGCCATGATTTCCCACAGGATGCCCGGCGAGGGCGAGACGAGCCGCGCCTCCTGGAAGCGGCCAAGCCGAACGCGCTCGGCATCGATCTGCTCGGCCAGCGTCTTCAGGCGCTGCTCCCGCTCATTCGCCTCTGCCGTCAGCTCCGCCACGCGCAGGTCGATCTCGCGCAGCCGCTGCCGGGAATAGGGCATGTCGCTGTAGGAATCGCCCAGCGAGATGCCCTGGCGGGCCGCCGCCAGCTCCACGGTCAGGTAGCGCGCGCGCTGCCGGGCCGCCTCCACATCCTGCGTCGCCACCTCATAGGCGGAGCGGACGCGGCTCAGCTCGGCCGCGGTCTGGATGCCGCTTCGGTTCAGCTCGGTGCCGCGCTGCAGGGTGGCGGATGCCTCGCGCGCCCGGGCCTCGGCCGCCTGCTGCAGCGCGCGGGTTTCGGCCAGCCGGGCCTCCAGCTGGTCCACCCGCCCTTCCACATAGGCCGCGGCCTGCCGCTCGAACACCCCGCGGGAGGCGTCGAGCCGCGCGATGATGTCGCGGATGCGGTCCCGGTCGCTCGTCAACGTCGTCTGGTTGCGCTGCAGCTCCAGCAGCCGCGTCTCGTCCGGGCGCGGGTCGCGCACCGTGCCGATGAGCTGGTTGGCGCCGACCCGCATGCCCAGGGTGCGCAGGTTCAGGGTCAGGTCGCCATCGATCGGCGAACGGATGGTAACCACCTGGGCATTGACCGTGGCATCGGTGCTGGTGCCGGCGAGCTGCTCGCCCAGGATGGCGTAGATCGCGGCGATGACCAGGGCGAGGCCAGCGACGATCTTCAGGATCTTGCTCATGGGTCGGCCGGCTTCAGGAACGCCCGCTCACGACCGTCAGCTTCGGCGGCGCGGTTTCCGCGCGGTCGGCCTGCTCGGTCAGCCGGCTGTGGATCCCGGCCAGGGACCCCGAAAGCGCCGAGACCTCGCTGTAGCGCCTCTCATCCGGTGCGGGCTGGTCGAAGCGCCCCTCCGCCAGCGCCGCCGCGCCGGCCACCACGCGGCGCAGCGGAGCGCGCAGGAAGAGCGCGGCCAGGACGCCGGCCGCCAGGATGGCCAGGGCCGTGAGCCCGATGGCGGTCAGCAGGCCGAAGGTCATGGTGCGGGCGGCGGCGAAGGCCGCATCCTCCCGCTGCCGCGCCAGGATGCTCCACCCGAAGCTCGGCAGGTTCCGGTAGCTCACCTCCGGCAGGACGGCGGTGAGATAGCTCTGCCCGTCCGGCCAGGTCTCCACCCGCTGGGCCGCCACGGACTGGCGGGCTGCCATGAGGCTCGGCAGGTTGGGGGAGGTGCCCTCGATCCCCTCGGGCCCGATCAGGACCTGCCCGTCATTCGAGACGAGCATCACCTCCACATTCTCGGCCAGTGGCACCTCCCGGACGAGGGAGCGCACCCAGTCCCAGCTCAGATGGCTGCCCAGCACGCCGGCCGTGCTCCCATCGGCACGGCGGAGCGGAAGGGCGAAATCCACCAGGCGCAGCGGCTCCCGGGCATTCGGCGCGACCAGGCTCTGCAGGAGGACGGCCTTGTGGACATCCCCCGCGAAGGTGCCCTGCAGCCCGGCGGTGAACCAGGGGCGCGTGGAGACATCCTGCCCCTCCAGCAACCCGCCGGATGCAACGGCCACCCGGCCGTTCGGCAGGGCCATGCCCATCCAGACATATTGGTCGTTCAGGGCACGCAGCGCATCCAGACGCATTCGAAGGTCTGCCGTGTCGCCGGTGGTGCGGAACAGATCGGCGAGGCGCTCATGCTTCTGCCACTCGTTGTGGAGAGCCTGCGACAGGCGGGCAGCCACGAAGCGGCCGGTGGCGCCCACCGTCTCCTGCGCCGAACGCTGGCTGATGGCCGAGGAAAGCCGGGCCGTGGCAGGTATCAGGATCACGGCCGGAATAACAGCCATCAAGATCGCAAGCAGAACGATCCATCCGCGAAGACCCAGCAGGCCAGACCGGGAAGGCTTGGCAACAGCCATTTACGTCACCCTTGATACGTCTCGCCGTTTCCAGCTTAAAAACATCGTTGCGCCAATTTGGTTCTCACCAAGCTGAGCGCAACCGGCGGCTGTTTGCCATACATTAACTTCGCGGCGGAGTAGTATTTTCACTTAACCCAGGATTTTGGCGCAGGGCTTGCCCGGATGTACCACCCCTGCCCCGATCGTCCGCATGCGGGGTGGGCCATGCCCACCGCCATCTAGCTGCGGGAGGCGGCCAAACCCTGCGCACCAAGCTCCCGCAGCAGGGCGTCGAGATCCGCCTGGCTTGCCCTCTCGCCGACCAGCTCGCGCATGGCCGCCTGGTCCCCGAGCGCCGCGCGCGCGATCGCCAGATTGGTGGCCACGCGCGGTGGTGCGCCAGGGCGGCGCGCCAGGGGCTCCAGCACGGAGCGTGCCTCGTCGAAGCGGCCGGAGAGCAGCAGCGACAGGCCGAGATTATTGGCGGGGCCGATCGCGGCCGGGGAAGCCGCCAGGGCGGACCGGTAACTCGCCTGAGCCTCTGGGTGGCGGCCCAGCATGTCGAGAGCGATGCCGCGCCCATCCAGCGCCGCGGCATCCGTGGCCCTTCGCGCGATCAGGCGGTCGAAGCTGCCCAGCGCCTCCTGCGCCTGCCCATTGCGGAGCTGCAGGCGGCCGAGCTGGTTGATCAGCGCTGGATCATTGGGGTTGGCCTGCAACGCGCGCTGCAGCACCGCCTGGGCTTCCGCCGCATTGCCTGCCCGGGAGAGGGCGCCGGCGAAGCGGGCCTGCAGCTCCGCGTTGCGCGGCTCGGCCTCCGCCGCGGCGGCATAGAGCGAAAGGGCCAGATCCGCCTGGCCAGAGGCCTCGGCGGCGGCGGCCACCCGCAGGCGGGAACCCGCGTCCGGGTCGCGCAGCCCACGGCTGGTCTCACCCGAGACCAGGGAACAGGCCGAGAGCAGCAACGCGCCCAGGCAGGCCAGCGCAGGACGCGCCGGAAAGGCAGGACAAGGCGCTTTCACTGACCGGAGCCGAAGGTTCTCCCCATCTGGATGATGCTAGGCGTGATCAGGGCGATGAACAAGGCAGGCAGGATAAAGAGGATCAGCGGGCCGATGAGGAGGGCGGGCAGGCGAAGCGCCTTCTCCTCGATCCGCAGCATGCGCTCCTGCCGCATCTCCGTGGCCAGCACCCGCAGCGCCTGCGCCAGTGGGGTGCCGTAGCGAAGGGTTTGCGAAAGGGTTGATCCCAGCCGCTTGAAGCCATCGAGGTCCGTGCGCTCACCGATCCGTTCCAGCGCCTCCCGCCGGTCCGGCAACATCCGCATCTCCTGGACCAGCACGGTGAGTTCCAGCGCGATCGCCCGGTTCGTCCCGGCCATTTCCCGCGCCACGCGCTCGATCGCCGTATCGAGGCCCAGCCCGGCCTCGGCCGCCACCACCATCAGGTCCAGCGCATCCGGCAGGCCCTTGCGCAGGCTCTGCTGGAAGGGCTTGCGCAAGCGGTTCATGACGATGTTGGGCAGGTAGATGGCCACCGCCAGCCCGCCGAAGACCGACATGGCCAGGTGCATCGTCCCGAGTTCAAGATAAAGGCCGATCCCGAAGCCCGCCGCGGGCGCCAGGACGAAGAGCAGCGCCTTGAGGCCGAGGAAGACCGGCACCGCCTGTGTGGCATCCATCCCCGCCGCGGCCAGGGCGCGCTGGAACTCCTTCAGCTCCTTCTCCGAAAGAATGGCGCTGTCGCGCAGCTTCTCGCCGATCGCGCGGATCGGGCGCCACGCCGATCCCCGCGAACGGGCCCGCGGCTGCTCCGCCGCCCCCGGCAGCACGGCGCGGATCCGGTTGGAAAGATCCCGGTTCTCGGCGGCATGGGCCAGGACCACGGCGGCAGCGACGGCCAGCCCCAGGGCGCCGATCGTCGCCGCGCCGGCGAGCAGCCAGGTGGTGGAAAGCGGCTCCATCAATCCCGTCCCGCCTGGCGGATGAGGTGACGGATCGTCAGCAGCCCCAAGGCCATGAAGCCGAAGCCGAGCAGCGCCATGCGCTGGCCGGTCGGATTCTCGATGAAGGTGCGGAGATAGAAGGGCTGGATGACGGACATGCCGAACGCCGCCACGAAGGGCAGTGCCGTCAGCAGCCCGGCCTGCATGCGCCCCTCGGCCGCCAGTGCCTTGGCCCGCTTGACCATGGCGACGCGCTTGCGGACCATGTCAGCCAGGGTATCCAGCGTCTCCGCGAGGCTGCCGCCCGTCTGGGACTGCAGGCCAAGCGTGACCGCGAGGAAGGAGAATTCCGTCAGCTTGGTGCGCGCATGCACGCGCATCAGTGCCGCATCGACAGGGCGCCCGATCGCGATATCGCCCACCACGCGGGTGAACTCCTCCCGAATCGGCATCGGGCTTTCCCGCGCGATGCCCCGCAGCGCCTCGGCCAGGGGCAGGCCCGCGCGGATGGCGCGCACCATCAGCCCGAGCGCGTCGGGAAGCTGCTGGAACACCGCATCCTGGTAGCGCCTGGCCTGCCATTTGAAGAGGCTGCGCGAGGTCATGCAGGCCGAGGCCACCCCGGCCAGCACCGCGAGCGGCAGGCCCAGCATCGCCACCAGCCGGGAGCCGCCGAACAGGCCGACCGCGACCGCGATCCCCGCCACCAGCGGCCAGGCCAGGATGCGCGCCGCCTCCGGCAGGTCCGGATCGAAGCCCACCAGGCGGAAGAAGCGCAGCTGAAAGGGGCTGTAGCGGCTATCGACCATGCGGATACTGGGAAGCGGCAGGTCGAGCTTCGCCGCCGGCATGACGGCAACGCTCATCACCCGGTTCCTGAGCTGGCGGGTGCGGCGCAGCTCCCCCATGCTCACCACCGCGAGCGTCAGGCCGGAGAGAAGGAAACCCGCCAGCAGGAGGAGCGGGGCATGGCCCATCACGCGGCCTCGCGCACCGACCGCATCCAGGCATCGGCGAAGCCGAAATACTCCAGGCGGTCGATGAAGCCGGGGCGGGTGGCGGGGCTCGTCCAGCGGCCACGGATGCGGCCATCGGGACCATCGCCCTCGTACTCGAAGGTGAAGATCTCGTTCATGGTGATCACTTCGCCCTCGAGGCCGCAAACCTCCGAGACCTGGGAGACGCGGCGGCCACCGTCGCGCATGCGCTCCACCTGCACGATCAGGTCCACGGCGCTCGCGATCTGGGTGCGGATCGCGCGGCTGGGCAGGCTGCTCTGCCCCATCATCACCATGTTCTCGATACGGATCACCGCATCCCGCGTGGTGTTGGCGTGCACGGTGCAGTAGGAACCGTCATGGCCGGTGTTCATGGCCTGCAGCATGTCGAAGGCCTCGGCGCCGCGCACCTCGCCCACGATGATGCGGTCCGGGCGCATGCGCAGCGCGTTCTTCATCAGGTCGCGCTGGTTGATCTCGCCCTTGCCCTCCAGGTTCGGCGGGCGCGTCTCCAGCCGCACGACATGGGGCTGCTGCAGTTGCAGCTCGGCCGCGTCCTCGATGGTGACGACGCGCTCGCCATGGTCGATCAGCCGGCTCATCGCGTTCAGCATGGTGGTCTTGCCCGACCCCGTGCCGCCCGAGATCACCACGTTCAGCCGGCAGCGCGCCGCGATCTCCAGCACCCGCGCCAGCTGGGGAGACATGGAGCCGCCGGCGGCCAGGTCCTGCAGATCCGCCTTGCGCTTGGCGAACTTACGGATGGAGATGGAAGCGCCATCGATCGCCAGAGGCGGAAAAACGACGTTCACGCGGCTGCCATCGGCCAGGCGGCAATCGACCAGCGGGCTGGATTCGTCCACGCGGCGGCCCACGGTGGCCGCCATCTTCTGGGCAATGGCGTTCAGCTGCGCATGGCTCTGGAAGCGGACATCGGTCAGCTTGACCTTGCCGCGCACCTCCACGAAGACCTTGTCCGGGCCGTTCACCATGATGTCGCTGATGCTGTCGTCGTTCAGCAGCGGCTCCAGCGGCCCGTAGCCGACCATGTCATGGGTCAGCTCCTCCGCGATCCGCGCCTCGTCCCGGCCCGAGATCTCCACCCGTTCCCGGTTCGCGACATCATGCACCAGCGCCTCGAGCTGCGCGCGCAGGGCGGGGCCGGCCAGGCGTCCCGCGGCCACGGGGTCCACCTGCTCCAGCACCTGGCTGCGCAGGCGGCGCATCACGTCATCCGGGGCGATGGCGGCCTGGGCGGCGGCGATGGGCGCCACGGAGGACGAAAGGGGTGCTGCTTCCTCGGTGCGCCGTCCAAAGGTCCTCATGGCCATTTCCTCAACGTGCCGCGCGGCCGCCAAGCAGGCGGGCGAACAGGGAGGGCGAGGGCGCGGCGGCCTTCATGTCCGCCACGTGATGCGTGAGCGGGGCCAGGGCACGGCGGAACTGGGTGCTCTGGGCCAGGGCCGGCTGCCCGAGATTGGCGGAGCGCGGCAGGTGATTCGGCAGGTCCGGAATGGTGAAGTCCGGCGCGCCGCCCAGCCCATCGGCCACCAGCTTCGGCTTCAGCCCCCCCGGCAGCCCGGCGCGGTTCAACACGGTGGTCACCGATCCCGCTCCCTGGGAGCCCAGCAGCCTGCGCAGCGCCAGCGCATCGCGGATCCCGCCGAGATCCGGCCCCATCACCACCAGCCGGTGCTGCGACATGGCCTGCGCGATCCGCTCCGCCACGCCCGGCGGGGAAGGCACATCGATCACCACGTAGTTGAAGCGGGCCGTCAGCATCGCGAGCAGGTTCTTGATGCCGCCCTCGCTGGGGCGCGGATCGGAGTCGATCGGCTCCTCGGCCGCGATCAGGCGCACGCGGTCATTGACCGGAACGGAGGAGCGGTCGAGGAACAGGTTGTCCACCCGGTCCGGGTCTTCCAGGGCCACCCGCAACCCGGTGCCGGAGCGCAGCCCCAGCATCATCCCCGTGGTGCCGGCCCGCAGATGCAGGTCCAGCAATGCCACATGGCCGCGGGTCGCCTCCGCGAGCTGAAGGGCCAGGTTCACGGCGATGGTGGTCGTTCCCGCGCCGCCACGGGCACCGCAGACCGAGATCACGGAGCCGCCCCGCTCCGCGCTCGCGGAGACGGCGCCGCCCGTGATATGCGGGCCGAAGAAGCGAACCACCGCATCGCGCGTCAGCGGCTTGTACAGGTATTCCGCCACGCCAAGGTCACGCGTCATGCGGCGGTAGAGGACGAGGTCGGAGGCCTCCCCGACCACGAGGACCCGGACATCGGGGCTGCACACCCCGGCCAGCGCATCCAGCGTGTCCAGCGGATCGGACAGTCCCGAGACATCCACCACCAGGATGGAGGGAGTCGGCTCCTGCTCCAGGGCGCGCACGGCGGCGCGGGCATCGCCGCGCCGGACCTGCAGCCCGGTGCCCACGCCCACCAGCCCGCTGCGGAGGGCGGTCTCGGTCTGCTCATCGGCGACGAAGGCGAGGACGGGAAGGCGCGGCTCGTCCGGTGCCGCGACATAGCGGCTCTCCTTCGGGGCGTCAGGCGGCGGCTTGCGCTCAACGAGCATTCGGGCCTCCTGCGGCAGGGGGCGCGGCACCCGCCCCAGCCAGGGCGGGCACCTGGTTCGCGGCGGGAAGCGGCCTGAGCCTGTCGCGAAGGAGCCGGTCCACGGCAGCGGTGCCGGAATTCCCACGCGAATCCCGCGCCTCGATGCCGCGCGCCGCGTGGGAGCGGTCCACCAGCATGGCGTTCAGGTTCCGGTCGTTCACGCCGGTGGCCACCCAGGTACCGGGGCGGCCGAAGTCACCGTCCTGGCTGCAGGCCGCCAAGGCGGTGATGAGAAGAAGGGACAGCGCGCGCATCGCCCTACTCCACCATGAAGCCGGCATCGAGACGGGCCCCCAGTGGCTGGCCCGCGCCCCCGCGCGCGATCTGCCGCCGATAGAGGATGCGGTCGAGATCGGAGGCAGGGCGGACATTGTCGGTCGGCGCGGCCAGGGCCCTGGGGTCCGACACGGGGCGGACCAGATAGGGCGTGATGATGATCACCAGCTCGGACTCGTTCCGGCGGAAGGAGTCCGAACGGAACAGCGCCCCCAGCACGGGAATGTCGCCCAGCCCGCTCAGGCCGCTGTTCACCATGGTGCTGGAGCGCTGCAGCAGCCCCGCGATGGCGAAGCTCTGCCCGCTGCCCAGCTCCACGCTCGTCTCGGCGCGGCGCACCGTCACGGCGGGGATGGTGACGGTACCGCTGGCCAGGGGCACGGTGATCGCGCCGTTCTGCGACAGCTCGCTCACCTCCGGGCGAACGCGCAGGTTCAGGCGGTCCGGGCCCAGCACGGTGGGCACGAAGGCGAGGGAGACGCCGAACTGCTTGAACTCGATGGTGATGGAGTTCGTGCTGTTGCTGGCAGCGACGGGCACGGGAAATTCGCCCCCCGCCAGGAAGCTCGCCACCTCGCCGGACTGGGCGGTGAGGTTGGGCTCCGCCAGGATGCTGATCAGCTGATCGCTGGCCAGCGCATCCACCACGGCATTGATGTCGAAGCGCGAGGAGCTGATGCCGACTCCGAGGCGCCGGGTGGCAGAGCCCGCCGCCGCCGCGCCGGTGATGGCATTGACCAGGCCACCCGCCGTGCCCGTGCGCAGCCCCAGGAGGAAGTTGTTCCCGTCATAGGCCAGGGCCTGCCAGTTGAAGCCCAGCTCCCGCGTCACCTGGCGGGAAATCTCGGCCACGCGGACCCGGAGGTTCACCTGCAGGGAGGATAGAAGAGACAGGTCGTTCACCAGCGCGGGTCCCTCGCCGATCGCGGCGCGCGCGATGGCTTCCGCCCGCTGCGCATCCGCGGCGTTGGGAACCGTGCCCGAAAGGACATAGCCGTTGCGGCCCGCGGCCGAGACGCGCAGCCCATCGGCGCCGCGCACCATCCGTCGGATCATGCTCTCGATCGCTGCGGCGGAAGGCGGGGGCGTCGCGGGGGCAGCCGTGCCGAGGGGGGCCGGGCCGGGTGCCGCGCCGGCCGCCGCGGCCCGGCTGGGCGCGACCGTCACATCATATTCAGCCACCGGGGTACCATCCTCGGCTGTGGCCAGGACAGTGGTCCGCCCGGCGCTGACGGCCATGAGGAAAAGGCTGGTGGGCGAAGCGGGCTGGATCCGCGCCACGCGCGGATCGGCCGCCAGCACGGTCACGGCCGGGCGGGGCAGGTTGAGCAGCCGCCCGGTGCCCGCCTCCAGCGCGATGCTCGTCGGCACCACGGGCGTGGGGGCGAAGGCCTGGGCGTTGCGGGCCAGGTCCGGGAAGGGCGCGCGCGGGGAAACAGGGGCCGGCGGGAGCACCCCCTGCGCCAGCACCGTGCCGGGCAGGAGAAGGCCCATGGCCAGGATGGCGCGCAGTCCTTTGATCACCGGAACAGAACCTCCTGCTTCTCTCCTCCTTGTATGACCTGCATCCGGGCGCCTCGCGATACCATACCAGCGTTCAGGGCCGGCGAGACGTCGGCGCTGAAGACAGGGTTGCCGATCGGCATCACATCCTGGGGCGGCTCGATGGCGCGGACGGTCAGGGCAATGCGTCCCAGCCGGCTGGCCACGGCCACGCGCTCCGCCTGGTCCGAGCTGACCTCCAGCGTCACGGTGCGGGCAATGCGTGGTACGGTGGGATCGGTGCCGGAAGCGCCCTGGGTGAATTGCTGGTCCACGGCGATGACGCGGACATCGACCAGCACGGTCTCGCCGATCACGCGGCGCCCCAGGGGGGCATCGCCGGCAGCCAGTTCCTGCGTGAGGATCAGGTCCACCTGGTCACCGGGCCAGATCAGCCCCGCCGCGCCGGTGACGACATCCACCCCCACCGAGATGGCGCGCCGCCCCGGGCGGAGCACGGCGGCAAGGAAGCCGCGGTCGCGCGGGCGCAGCACCTCATCCCGCGGCAGGCTTTCACCCGCTTCCAGGAAACGGCGGAGCAGGCCACCCTGCATTTCCAGCCGGGCATCCTCCAGCGCCGCGCCCGGCGGCACGGCCTCGGGCGCCAGTTCCTGCACGGTCAGGTCGCCTTCCTTGAGCAGCGTGCCCGGCGGCATGGCACGGGCCGCGACAAGGACGCGGGCGCGGGGCGGCGGAGGCGGCGCGGCGGGCGCCGGCACAGCCTCGGCGACGCGCACCGGCTCCTCTGGCGCCAGCATCCGGAGCACCAGGCCGCCAAGGCCAACGGCGCTGAGGAGAAGGGAAACCATGACTAGG
The DNA here is from genome assembly GCF_017813395.1 of Pararoseomonas baculiformis. Lineage (GTDB taxonomy): Bacteria > Pseudomonadota > Alphaproteobacteria > Acetobacterales > Acetobacteraceae > Roseomonas > Roseomonas baculiformis. The sequence goes on from NZ_JAGIZB010000009.1 coordinate 29,961, forward strand.
ACGCGGAGAAACATGGATCAGACCCCCCGGGTGGCAAGCAGGGTGGCGACGCCGCCGATGGCGATGGCGACGGCATAGGGAAGCGGCCCTCGGCGCCGTATGCGCCATCCCTCAACCACGAGGACGCGGCCCAGCAATCCCTCGCGGGCAGGGAAGGATCCGGGCTGGGGCAGAAGCCGGGCCGCCAGGATGTAGGCAGCACCCAGCAGGCCACCCGCAAGAATGGTGGCAACGACGAAATCCCAGGTCGCAGACGGCGGAAAGGCCAGGGCCAGCGCCCCGGCGAGCTTCACGTCGCCGCCTCCCAGAAGCCCCCGCATCGCGAGAGCGAACAGCACGCCGAAGAGCAGGAGGGCAGCGCCGAGCGAGGCCAGAAACGGGCTCAGGCCCGCAGGCGCGCGCATCAGGAACGCGGCAAGCAGAAGAGCAAGAGAAAGACTGTCCGGAATGATCCGGGTGGCGATGTCACGCCAGGCCGCCACGAGCAGCAGGCCAACCATGACCAGGATCAGCGTAGCGTCTGCGATGTGACCCATCATGGTTAATCCGAACTCCACCGGTTCGAGGCGGAGAGGCCGACCCGAGCACCCCCACGGAGGTGCCCGGGCTGGCAGGCCGCGAGATCAGCTGAAGATGCCGGCCAGCTTGGCGTTCAGCAGCGGGCCCAGGGAGGTGGCGGCGGCAGCGACAACCACGCAGATGCCGGCGGCAAGGATGGCGTACTCGGCGGCGGTCACGCCCTTGCGGCACTGCAGGGCGACGGCGGCGGAGGTGATCAGCTTGGTGAACATGGATGCGGCTTCCTTTCGATCGGGTGGTTCGGCCCGTCGCTTGGGGCATTGGGGCCTGCCGAGAGCACCATAGCTCGAAACCCACACTCGAATGCAACCACAAGCTGCATGCCGGACGATTAAAACTTTTTTAAGGTGTGCAGCGATCCATGACCGTAATCGCATGGACCGAGACATTTCGGCCCGCCAACCGGCCGCATTGTGTCCATCTTTACAGGATTTTGTGCGCGTTCCTTAGCCCCGGACGCGAAATCCTCCATAGGGGCGAGCCGGAACACAGCCAGACTTCCGCCCGGAGCGCCTCAAATCGAGCTGGCGCTCGCAGGGCATGACACAACCCATGCGTGTCTGGTCTAATCTCCGCCAGCGATTCGAAGTACCGCTTTCTGCCGGACCAGCCAGCCATGCCAGGGTTGCGGGTCAGCCGTTCCGCAGAGGACAACTAAGAGTTGCGTATTTCCATGTCAACACTTCGTGAGAGTGCTAGAAAGATCGAACCCACACGCGGGGTAGCAGGGATGAAAGCCGTTTCGCGCCTCAAAAACATCGCAGTTTCAGCGTCTTGGCAGATACCTGAAGAGCTCCGCAACCGCGGCGCGGGATGCAACCCGGTCGTCAGAGCCGGACTGTCAAGCCTCGCCGGCCTGACTCACGGGATGAGACGACTCCGCCCGCTGGACCGGCGTGGCGCAACCTCCACCTTCGTGGCGGCCATCGGCACGCTGCTGCTGGGTTGTGTCGGGCTGGCGGCCGATGGCGGCGTCTGGTTCCTCTCCCTCCGGAACGCCACCAGCGCCGCGGACCTGGCCGCCCTGGCCGGCGCGGCCACGCTGGACCGCGGCGGGAATGGGGAGAACGCCGCGCGCGGCATCGCCGGCCGCAACGGCTTCAGCAGCAGCACCGGCGCAACGGTGGAGGTGAACATCCCTCCCCTCACCGGGGCGCAGAAAGGCGTCAGCGGCGCGGTGGAGGTGCTGATCTCGCAGCCCCAGCGCTCAGTCTTCGCAAGCCTTTTCATGCCCCAGGCCCCCACCGTGCGGACCCGGGCCGTGGCCATTGGCAAGGTCACGGAACGGGTCTGCCTGCTTGCCCTCGGCGGTGGGTTGGAATTGGGTGGCAACAGCACCAGCCATTCGGTGGATTGCGCGCTGGCCAGCAATGCCGCCGCCCCCAACGGCATCCATATCGTCGGCAGCGCCTCGGTTCGCACATCCTCCCTCATCACGACAGGCGACTGCATCGGCTGCGATAGCGGCGATGTCTGGACCAATGATTACCGCACCACCCGCCCGGCGGTGACCAGCCAGCGCCCCGATCCCATCCGCGATCCCTTCGCAGCCATGCGGTCCTGGCGACCGACTCCGGCCTCACCCTGCGTGAACCAGCCTTCCGGGCGGGATTCCGAAATCGGGCCCGGCACCTATTGCAGCCTCAGCGTCGGTTCCAACGAGTCCCTCACGCTCCGGGCGGGCCTTTACTACGTGAAAGGTGGCGACCTCACGGTGCAGGGCAGGATCACCGGCGATGGCGTCACGATCGTCATGACCGGCGAGCCCGACAATGTCGGCACGGTCCGCATCAACGCACAGGCCGAGGGCCACCTCCGCGGCCCCATCAACTCGGTCATACCCGGCGTGCCTGCCGCGGCGGGCCTCGTGCTCTACCGCGATGCGCGCGCAACCAATAACGGCCCGGCGAAGGAGGTGCAGCTGAACGGCGGTGCCTCCATGGACATTTTCGGCGGGGTATATTTCCCCACCTCGGACGTGGTGATCAACGGGCGCAGCGCCATGGGCTCGAACTGCTTCTCCGTCGTCGGCTACCGGCTCTCCCTCTCGGGCAGCTCGAACACCACGGTCGATGTCTCCGGCTGCCCGGGCGTCACGCCCTATCCCATCGTGCGCACCGTGCGCCTCGTGGAGTGAAGCCATGCGACTGCCCCGAATCGGCCGCCGCGGCATCGCGGCCAGCGAACTCGCCGTCATCGCGCCACTGCTCCTGGTGCTCCTGGCGGGAGTCCATGATGTCGCGAACAGGATCCAGGTCTCGCTGCAGCTCGAATCCGCGGTCCAGACCGGCGCGCAGCAGGCCCTGGCCACGCCCGGCAACCTCACCGCCATCCGCAACGCCGTCATCGCCGCTTCCCCCGGCCTCACCACGGCTGAAGTGCCGATGCCTCGCCTGACCTGCGAATGCGCGGGCGCGGCCTCTACCTGCGGCAGCTCCTGCCCTTCGGGGGAGTCGCGCTACATCACCCTCACCGCGCAGCGGAACCTTACCCCGCTGCTCATCTCCTCCCTTTCCAGCGGATCCGGCCATGCGGTCGTGCAGATCCGCTAGCGCCCGGGCCCGCGGCGCCTGGCGCAGCCGGCGCGGCATGGCCACGGTCGAGTTCGCCCTGATCGGCGGCCTGCTGCTCACCTTCGTCATCGGCATCATGGAGGCCAGCCGTTACCTGATGACGCTGGAGGCGTTGCGGACGGTCACGGCCGATGCGGCGCGCATGGTCGTGCTGCGCGGATCGGCGAACCTGAACGCCAACCGCGCGGCCTGCACCAACATGGCCGGCGCGCTGAGTGGCGCGAGCGCGCGCACCGGCGCGCTGGACCCGGCCTCCCTTTCCGTCGTCCTGAGCAATTGCGCGACCAATGCGGGGGTGACGACCGTCACGGTCACGGTCACCTATCCCTTCCAGCACTCAGTCCCCATGCTTCCCAATCCCGCACGCGAACTGCGCGAAACGGCGCGGGCCATCTTCCACTAGGCGCCGCGATCCCTGGCAGGCGCCGGGGCCATGACACAGTTCCTTCATGAAACGGCAACACCCGTGTCAGCCCCCGCGCCTATTGCGCGGCCCGGGATCCACGGGGGCTGTCTGTGCAGGGAATTGCCGTTGACCGGCTGGGCAAGCGCTTTGGCGCCACGCCGGTGCTGCGCGATGTCTCGCTGCGCGTGGCCGCGGGGGAATTCCTGGCCCTGGTCGGCCCTTCCGGCTGCGGCAAGTCCACCCTGCTGCGCAGCATCGCGGGAATCGAGCACCCGGATTCCGGCCGCATCCAGATCGGCGGGCGGGATGTAACCGGCCTGCGCCCGTCGCAGCGCGACGTGGCGATGGTGTTCCAGTCCTATGCCCTCTACCCCCAGCTCACGGTGGAGGAGAACATCGCGGTGCCGCTGGCCATGCGCCGGCTGAACGCCGCGCAGCGCCTGCCCCTGGTCGGCGGGTGGATGCCGGGGGCCCGTGCCGCGCGCGATTCCATCACCCGCGACGTGCGGCAGGCCGCCAGCTCCCTCGGCCTCGGCGCCCTTCTCGGCCGCCGCCCCGGCCAGCTTTCCGGCGGGCAGCGCCAGCGCGTGGCGCTGGCCCGCGCCATCGTGCGCCGCCCCGCCGCCTTCCTGATGGACGAGCCGCTCTCCAACCTCGATGCCAGCCTGCGCGTGCAGACCCGGCGGGAGATCGTGGCCATCCATCGCGCCGCGGGTGTCGCCACCGTCTATGTCACCCATGACCAGTCCGAAGCGCTGACCATGGCGGACCGGGTGGCGGTGATGCAGGCCGGGGAGATCCTGCAGGTAGCCTCCCCGGCGGAGATCTACGCCGATCCGCAGGATCTGCGCGTGGCCACCTTCATCGGCTCCCCCCGCATCAACACCCTGCCGGCGGAGGCTGATGCGGAAGGCGTGCTGCGCGTGGCGGGACAGGCGGTGGGACTCCGGGTGGAGGGCAGCGGCCCCATGACCCTGGCCGTCAGGCCCGAGGACCTGCAGCCCGGCGATGCCGGCCTTCCAGCCGTGATCGAGACCGTGGAATTCCTGGGAGACAGCCTGCTGATGCATCTGCACCACCCGGCCACCGGCACGCCGCTGGTGCTTCGCCTGGCGCCGGAGGAGCGCGAGAGCCTGCCCGCCTCGGGCGAGATCGGGCTGCGCTTCCCGCTGGACCGCGCCCTGGTCTTCGATGCCCGCGGCCAGCGCGTGGCCCTGCGCTCCCTCCTGCCGGAGGCCGCCCTTGTCCGCTAGCCTCGCCGCCCCCCTGCCCCGGCGCGGCACCGGGGAGGCGCTGGCGGGCTGGATGCTCACCGCCCCGGCCGCCATCGCCTATGGGTTGATGCTGCTGCTGCCGACCCTGGCCACCATCGCCCTGGCCTTCACCGACTACGAGCTGGGCGCACCGGCCTTCGCCTGGATCGGGCTGGAGAACTTCGGCGAGCTGCTCTCCGATCGCGGCTTCGCCATCGCCCTGCGCAACACCATTCTCTATGTCGGCATCGTCGCGCCGCTCTCGGTGCTGGGCGGACTGGGCCTGGCCCTGCTGATCGAGTCCGGGACGCGGGGCCGCTCCTTCTTCCGCGCGGTGTTCTTCCTGCCCGTCGTCTCCCTGCCCGTGGCCATGGCGGCGGCGTGGCAATACCTGCTGCACCCCACCATCGGGCCGCTGAATGCCGCGCTGCGCGGCATCGGCATCGACGGCCCGGCCTGGCTCTCCTCCTCGGACACGGTGCTGATCTCCCTGGCCGCCATCGGCATCTGGGAGAACATGGGGTTCAACCTCGTCCTCTTCCTTGCCGGCCTCACCGCCATCCCGCGCGAGCTCTACGCGGCGGCCGAGGTGGATGGCGCGGCGGGCGGATGGGAACGCTTCCGCCTTGTCACCTGGCCGCTGCTCGGGCCCACCACGCTCTTCGTCGTCACCATCACCATGACCCGCGCCGTGCGCGTCTTCGACAGTGTCGCGGTGCTGACCCAGGGCGGGCCCAACAAGGCCTCCCAGGTGCTGCTCTATGCCATGTACGAGGAAGGCTTCACCTATTTCCGCCTAGGCTATTCGGCGGCCATCACCCTCGTCTTCCTCGCGATCGTACTCGCCCTGGTCTGGCTGCAGACCAAGGTGCTGGAGAAGCGGGTGCATTATGCCTGAGCGCTCGGCCCTGCGCGGTCTGCCGCGCCTGCTCCTCCTCGGCCTGCTCGGGCTGCTCGTGCTGATGCCCTATATCTGGATGACGGCTGCCAGCCTGAAGCCGCTGGACGAGATCTTCCGCGCCTCCCTCTCTCTGGTGCCCGAGCGCTTCCACGCCGTGGAGAACTACGGGAAGGTCTTCGCGAAGATCCCGGTCTGGCGCTATCTCTGGAACGGCGTCGTCGTCTGCGGCGGCATCCTGTTCTTCCAGCTGCTCTTCGCCGTGCCGGCGGGATACGCCCTGGCAAAGCTGCGCTTTCCGGGCAGCGGGCTGGCCTTCGGCGCGGTGATGCTGGGCCTTCTCGTGCCCTATCACGTCCCTGCCCTGCCTCTCTATGTCGGCTTCAGCCAGCTGGGCCTGCTGAACAGCTACACGGCGTTGATCGCGCCCTCCACCATCTCGGTCTTCGCCATCTTCCTGTTCCGGCAGTTCTTCAGGTCCCTGCCGGATGACCTGATCCATGCCGCCCGCATGGACGGGATCAGCGAGGCCGAGATCGTCTGGCGCATTGTGCTGCCCAATGCCTGGCCGGCCGCCACCGCCTTCGCGATCTTCTCGGTAGTTGCGCATTGGAACGACCTGTTCTGGCCGCTCATCGTGGTGAACGGCACCCAGTACGCCACCCCCGCGCTCGGCGTCCTCTACTTCCGGTCGGACGAGGCGGGCGACGATTTCGGCGCGCTCATGGCCGCCGCGGTTCTGATGACGGCGCCGCTCGTCCTCGCCTTCCTGATCGCCCAGCGCCGCTTCATCGAAGGCATCGCGACAACCGGCCTCAAGGGTTGAGGCCTTCTCTGGAGAGAACCATGCTGACCCACTCGCCGCTCAGCCGCCGCGTGGCGCTTTCCGCGCCCGCCGCCATGCTGTTCGCGCCCCGCGTCCTGCGCGCCCAGTCGCCGGTGGAGATCACCGTGCACTACGCGCAGCCCTTCATCTACAAGGAAGCCTATGACGCGCTGCTGGCCGCCTTCACAAGGCGCGAGCCGAACATCAAGGTGAACTACGTCACCACGCCGAACTACGAGGAAGGCGCGCAGCTCATCCTGCGCCAGGCCGCGACCAACCAGCTGCCGGATCTTTCCTACCAGGGCTTCAACCGCCTGCGCGTCTTCGCCGAGCGCGGCATCGCCCAGGACCTCATGCCGCTGCTGAAGGCCGAGGCCGCCGACCCCGCCCGCATCGGCTACACGCCGAACCTGCTGGCCCTCGCCCATTTCGGCGGCTTCCAGTCCGGCCTGGCCTTCGCCGCCTCCAACCCCGTCACCTACTACAATGCCGATCTGGTCCGCCGCGCGGGTGGCGACCCCGAGAACTTCCCCAGGGACTGGAACGGCGTGCTGGAACTGGCGGGCAAGATCGACCGGCTGGGCGATGGCGTCGAGGGCATGTGGTTCACCTGGAGCGGTGACGACTGGATGTTCTCCTCCCTGCTCTTCGGCCATGGCGGCCGGATGCTGACCGAGGATGAGCGCGACGTCGGCTTCGCTGGCCCCGAGGGGCTGGGTGCGCTGCGCCTGCTAGACCGGATGGTAAAGGAGGGCGGCATGCCGAACCTCTCCGCCGCCGCCGCCCGCCAGGCCTTCACCGCCGGCAAGCTGGGCATGATCTTTCAAACCACGGCGCTGGTGCGCGGCATGGTGGCCGGCGCCGGCAACAACTTCACCCTGCGCACCACCGGCATGCCGGTGATCGACGCCGATAAGGGCCGCCTGCCCACGGGCGGCGCCGCGGGCATGCTGACCGCGAAGGATCCGGCGAAGCGGGACGCGGCATGGAAGTTCCTCCGCTTCTCCACCGGCGCCGAAGGCCAGGCGCTGATGGTGAAGAACACAGGCTACCTGCCCTGCAACCAGATCGCGATCGACGACCCGCAATATCTCGGCGAATTCTACCGCGAGAACCCGCTCTTCATGGCGGCCGTGAAGCAGATCCCGGTCTCCATCCCCTGGTACGCCTTCCCCGGCACCAACTCCGTGCGCGTGACGCAGACCATGGTGGACAACATGGCCCGCATCGTCGAGCAGCGCGCGACGCCGGAGGAGGTGCAGCGCGACATGGCGGCCGAGGTGCGCCGCCTGCTGCCGCGCCGCTCCTGATCCCGCCCACCGGGCGCCGGCTGCCACCGGCCGGCGCCCGGTCCACCCTTGCGGCCGCCCGCCGCGAAGCCCGAGGATCGCCCATGGCCTTTCGCCTCGCCCAGATCAGCGACACGCATCTCTCCGCCCGGGTGCCGGCTTTCAGCGCCAATTTTGACCATCTGGCGGAGCACCTGCGCGGCCTGCGCCCGGATCTCGTGATCAACACCGGCGACCTTTCGCTCGACGGCGCCGACCAGGACGAGGACCTGGCGCTGGCCCGCAGCGCCCATGACGGGCTCGGCCTGGACTGGCTCGCGGTGCCCGGCAACCATGATGTGGGGGACGATCCCCTCCCCGGCTGCCGCCAGCCCGCCAATGCCGAGCGCCTGGCCCGCTGGCGGCGCCATATCGGCCAGAACATGTTCGTGCAGGACGTGCCGGGCTGGCGGCTGATCGGACTGGACAGCCAGATCACCGCCACCACCCTGCCCGATGCCGAGGCGCAGATGGAGGCGCTGGTCCGCGCGCTGGAAGGTGCCGCCGGGCGCGCGCTCGCCATCTTCCTGCACAAGCCGCTCTGCCAGGAACGGATGGACGAGATGGAGAGCACCTACTGGTGCGTCCAATCCACCCCGCGCCACCGCATTCTGGACCTGTTGATGCCACAGCGCCCGGCCTTCGTGGCCAGCGGCCATGTGCATCAGTGGCGGGACCGCGGCGTGAGCGAGGGGCTGCGCCAGATCTGGGCCCCCTCCGCCGCCTTCATCGTCGGCGATGCCTATCAGGAGGCGGTCGGCGAGAAGCAGCTCGGCTATGTCGAGCACGCGCTGCACGCCGATGGCAGCTTCGAGAGCCGCCTCGTGACCCTACCCGGCCTCGTCCTTCACGACATCGGCGAAATGCCCGAAGTCTACGGCCCGCAGAGGCGCCTGGCGGCCTGACCAGGCCACCTTGGCTGCAGGCGCATGCTCGGCAGCGATGCGCCACGGCAGGCGAACAGCTGCGCTCCCGCCGCGCCTGACGATCGAGCAGGATTCTGAACCACAATTTCCCGGAGAGGGCGCTGCCCTCTCCGGACTTCACCCGCCAAGGGCCTGAGGCCCTTGGAACCCCGTCTGGCTGCCGCGGTAGGGTGCAACACGGGGTCCTTGCCCCTGCTCCTGCGCCTGCAGTCGCCTCCGGTCATGGACCGGAGGCGCACCGCCAGCCAAACCTCTCCAACTGGTAGAAAAAGATGATGGTGAGGGGTCCGGGGAGAGGAAGAATTCCTTCTTCCTCTCCCCGGGGCCACCAGCGTCAAAACAGGGCCACGGCCGCATCGCACCAGGCAGGCCGCATAGCGTTCCTCAAAAACCAACGCCGCCAGGCATTCTGCCCGGCGGCGTTGATGTCCTGGGCCGGCGCGGCGGAGCCCCGGGCGGAGCTCCCGCCGCGCCAGGTCCTCTTCTCACACCACCCAGATATCCTGGGCGGTGAGGGCCGTGCCCTGGGCGACATGGCCGATGCGGATGGAGGCCGCGCCGCCCACGCCATCGGCGTCGTAGTAGAGGGCGCCGGTCGCGGCGTTGTAGAGCAGGTGCTGATCCGCCGTGCTCGCCTCCGTGCCAAGGCCAAAGCTCGCCGCCGAGAGCTGCCCCGCGGCCCCGAAGGCCGTGAACACCGCCCCGTCCAGCTCGATCCGGTCCTCGCCCTCGGCGAAGTCTAGGATCCGGCTCTCATTCCCGGCGCCGAAGGCATCGAAGCGGAACCGGTCCGCCCCCCCCCCGCCCGTCAGGCGGTTCAGGCCGGACCCGCCCACCAACAGGTCGTCGGCACCGCGCCCGACCAGCGCGTCATTGCCGCCCAGGCCGTAGAGCGTGCTGCCCAGCTCATTGGCCAGGATCCGGTTGTCCAGCTCGTTGCCCGTCCCGATCCGGGCCGCGCCCTCCAGCATCAGCTTCTCGACATTCGCGCCCAGGGTGTAGTCGATCAGCGCCGTCACCCGGTCATAGCCCTCGCCGGCCAGCTCGATCACCACGTCGCCGGCATCGTCGACCACATAGCCGTCGTCGCCCTCGCCGCCGGCCATGGTGTCCGCGCCCTTGTCGCCGACCAGCCGGTCATTGCCCAGCCCGCCATAGAGCTGGTCATTGCCCCCGCGCCCGACCAGCGCGTCATCGCCGCCCAGGCCGTAGAGCGTGCCGCCCCCTTCCGCGGCCAGGATGCGGTTGTCGAGCGCATTGCCCGTGCCGAGCTTGGCCGAGCCCTCGAGGATCAGCTTCTCGACATTCTCCCCCAGCACATAGTCGATCGAGGCCGTGACCTGGTCGTAGCCCTCGCCCGAGAGCTCCACCACCACATCGCCCACATGATCGACATAGTAGGCGTCGTTGCCCGCCCCGCCGATCATCTGGTCCGAACCCGCGCCACCCACCAGCCGGTCATCGCCCGCGAAGCCGTAGAGCGCGTCGCGGCCGTCGCCGCCCACCAGGCGGTCGGCACCGTCCGTGCCGTCCTGGCGCTCGCCGAGCACCGTATCCTCGCGCACCGCGACATTCTGGATGCGCTCATCGGTCGCCTGGCCGGCATCCAGCTGCTCGAAGGCCGTTTCCTTCGTGCCATGGACCGCCTTCAGATACTCGGCCAGCGCGTCCTGCTCGCTGCCCTTCGCCGCGAAGCCAGCCGCCCCATCAGTGAGCAGGTCGCTGTTCAGCAGGTCGATGCGGTCCTGGGCATAGCGGCCGATCGGGTAGCCATCGCCCCCATCCGCCATGAAGCTCAGCGTCACCATCTTGATCAGGCGGGACGCATCGCCCACCAGCTCGCCGTTCCGCATGATGGTGTCGAGCACCGAGCCATCCTCGCCGAGGATGACGAGGTTCTGGATCCGCTCGCCGGCGCGCTGCACGCTGCCATCCGCGTTCAGCACCTGCGAGGTCGCCGCCGCGTCATAGCTGAAGGAGACGCCGCCCACCTGGCCGAAGGAACCGGGCGTCGCGCCCGGGGCAACGCCGGCCACGGCATGTTCGAAGATGCGCACCAGATGCTCGGCCGAGACCGTCACGATCGACAGCGCGTTGTTGAAGCGCAGCGAGTTCTCGATATCGAGCTGGCTGACAGCGCCCTCCGGCTTGCCGGCGGCCGGGTTGGCCTGCGGGGGCAGTTCGCCCGCCTCGGCGCCCGTGCCCACCGCGCCGATCTCCGCGCGGATGCCGCCGCCGTTCTTGATGGAGACGGTCACCGCCGCATCCACCTGCCGGGCGACGAAGAGGTTCGCATCGGCGGAGAGGTTGCCGAGATTGGTCTCCTCCGTCCGCACTTCGGCGCGCCGGCCCTCCAGATACACGTCGGTGTAGCCGAGGACATTGCCGTCCTTCTGCTGGATCACCGCGGCCACCGCGTCGGTGACGGCCTTCACCTCGCCGCCGCGCGTGCCCTCGGCATAGGCATCCTCGTTGCCCCAGAGGTCGGACACCGTGTCCTCGTTCACCACCACCGGGCCGGAGACGCCCTGGTTGATGCTGTCCGTGATGATGTCGCCATTCTCGTCGAAGGTGACGACGAGGCGGCCGACATAGGAGTACTCGCTGCCCGTGTTGACCACAGCCACCGGCTTGCCGTTCGCGCCGGTGACGATCACCGGATAGGTCTCGGAAGCCGTGTCGCCCGGCTGCAGCGGCTCGTTGCCGTCGGCGAACACCGCATGGCTGCCGCCGGCGACGATCACGTCCACGCCGCTGAGCTTGGAGGCCAGGTCCAGCTCCAGCTGGTACTGCTGCAGATGGCTCAGCAGGATGATCTTGTTGATCCCCTGCGCCGTCATCTGATCCACCAGCGGCTGCAGGACGGCCGCCAGCTCATCCGTGTTGTTCACCCCGCCATCACCGGCGGGATCCTTCACGCGCACCCCGCCGACGGAGGAGATGGAGGCAAGGATCTGGGTGGTGATGCCGAGTACGCCGATCGTCTCGCCGCCCTCGGTGATGGTGGTCCAGGGCGCCACCTGCTGGTCCGCCGCCTCGGCGTTCAGCCCGCCGGGGGTGGCGATGTCCTCGGCCGTGGTGGCGTAGCTCGCGGCGTCGCGCAGCAGCTCGGTGAAGAGATTACGCATGGCGCTGTCGCCGCTGAAGTCCAGGTTGGACGACAGGTAGGGGAACATCGCGCCGATCGAGGTGATGGCGCCGCTGGTGCTGCCGCCGCCCTTCACGAAGTCAATCGCGGCCGCCAGGGCGGTGGTGCCGTAGTCGAACTCGTGGTTGCCCAGGACGCTGGCCTGCACGCCCAGCGCGTTCATGATCGCGATGTCGATGGCGCCCTGGCTGAGCGTGAGGCCTGCCAGGTCGGCCGCCGGCACGCCCAGCAGCCAAGCGTAGAGGTCGATCAGCTCTTCCCGCACGGTCGGGTCCGTCCCCGCCGCGCCGAAGGGGCTGGGGATGAAGTTGTCGCCCGAGGAGAGGGTGATGCTGTTCGCGTAGCTGTCCTCCAGCTTGTCCACGATCGCGGCGAACTGGGCCGCGCGGGTGGTGGCCGCAAGGCCGGCCTCGAAGTCCGAGGCGTGCAGGATCTGCAGCGTGAAGTGGCCCGAGGCGGGCGCCTCCACCTCCAGCTCATGGGCGGTGGTGATGCCCGACCCCTCGTTCGGGGAGAGCAGGATCGGGCCGTTCATGCCGTCCGGCAGGTCCTCGGCCGGCACGAAAAGGATCGCTTCCGGCGCGTCCTCCGTCGCGATGATGCCGGCATATTCCGCGCTGGTAGGGGAGGTGATGGCGAAGGACATCACCGAATCCGACCGCTCCAGCGCCACGAAGGCGTAGAGCTGGCCGTCGATGGTGCCGAGGGTGATGCTCTCGGGCTCCGGCCCCTTCGCGTCCGAACGCGTGTCGTCAAACAGGTCCGGGCGCTCCTGCAGGAGCATGCGCTCGATCATGTCCCCGGAGTCGAAGGTCTGGACCAGCCCGGTCTCCGTCACCTCCCAGATCGAGAAGCTGCGACCGCCCAGGGCGTGGATGACATCGATGTCGCCATCGCCGTCGATGTCGCCATCCACGGCGGACACCTCAAGCCGGCCTAGGACCGCATCGGCCTTCAGCGCGGCGATCGCCGCGGCCCCGCCGAAGGCCTCCTCGTCCAGGTTCAGGTCCTTCACCCGGGCGGTGTCGCCGTAATCACCCCATTCCGTGGCGTCGCCCTCATTGGCGGTGACGAGATAAGTCTTGCCCTGGTGGGAGAAGGTGGCGATGCCGTCCGGCATGTACATGCCGCGGATCGGCGCGGTCACGATGTTCCCGCCGCCATCGCGGTCGGAGATATCGAGGCCGTTACCCTCGATGGAGTGGTCCTTGGTGCCCAGCGCGTACACGCCCGTATAGGACATGGTTTCCAGGTCGAGCACCGCGATCGCGTTGTTCTCCTGGAGGGTGATATAGGCCGTGAGCCCGTCCTCGGAGAGGGCGATGTATTCCGGCTCCAGGTCGGTGGCGGCGGTGATGCCGTCCACGCCCGTGATGCGCACGCCGGCCGCGCGCAGCGCCTCCGTGTCGAAACCCTCGAAGCCGAGGAACTGGCTGTTGCCGGTGGCAACGTCGATGACCGCGACGCCGCCGACCGGATCGCCCGAGGCGTCCACGCCGTAATTGTCGTTCGGCTCGCCCTCGATCGCCACCAGCAGGCGGCTGCCATCGGGGGTGAAGGTCACCATGTCCGGCACCGCGCCGACCTCGACCTGGCGGATCAGCGTGGCGCCGCTGCCATCGGCCGCGATGCGGTAGAAGGCCACCACGCCGTTCCCGCCCGCCTCGGCATTGTCATAGGCCACGGCCATGATGTCGCCATGCACGTCCACGCTGTTGCCGGTGCCCAGGCTGCCAAGATCGGCGGCCGGCAGGCTGAAGCGCAGCGCGCCATCGGCGATGGCCAGCGCCTCGACGCCCGTGGGGCCGAGCACGAGCACGAGGCCGCGCTGCGCGTCATAGGCCACGACCTCGGCGCTGCCTGCGGCCGATTCGGAGCTGTCCTTCGTCCAGAGAAGCCCAGAGTTGATCGAAGGCATGCAGATGGTCCCCACCATGTCGAAGCTGGGACGGTGAGTTAACGAGCCATGAACGGGTCTTCATGCATGGTTTTGTGACAGTTGAGACGGCACCGACCGCCTGCCGTCGCGGGTGGGGCCACCGCATCCACCCGGAAACGCGCGGCACCGGAAACGCGGTGAGAGCGCCATCTCCCCCGGCTATCCGAACGAGCCAGCCTTCTCCCCAAAGCGGGAGACCCTGCGCCCCAGCGCCATCATCCGCCAGGGAAGCGAAACCCGGCGAACCGGCTGAGAGCCGGAAAGCAGAAAGGAGCGGGGCAGCGGCACTGCGTTTTCGTTGCGCCGGGAGGAACCCCGGCGGCGCAACCCGCGTTGGCGCTGCGGCAGCCGAGACGAGGAGCGCAAGACAGAGATGGAGGCAAGACGCCGCGGCCTGGAATGGCTCGCACGCCTGGGCTACGCGGCCCGGGGCCTCGTCAGCTTGCTGGTCGGGCTCATCGCCCTTCTCGCCGCCGTCAATGGCGGTGGCGAGGTCGCGGGTTCGAAAGGCGCCCTGCAGGCCATCTTCACCCAACCCTGGGGCAGCGCCATGCTGCTCGTCGTCGCCCTCGGGCTTTTCGGCTTCGCCCTCTGGCGCGCCATGCAGTCCCTCGCGGATGCGGACCGCCGGGGAACGGGCTGGGGCGCCCTGGCAGCCCGCGCGGGCCAGCTCGTCTCCTCGGTCATCTATGTCAGCCTGGGGATCTTCGCGGTGAACCTCGCCATCGGCGCGGCCAGCGGCGGGGCGGAGGACCAGGCGGCCCGCGACTGGACCCGCTGGCTCCTGGCGCAGCCCTTCGGGCGCTGGCTGGTCGGCGCGGTCGGCTTGGCGATCCTTGGCGCAGGCCTGGGCATGGGGGCAAAGGCCTTCACCGCCTCTTTCCGCCGCCATCTGGCCTGCGGGCCCGGCGCGGCGGAATGGGTGATCCCGCTGGGCCGGGCGGGCTACGCGGCGCGGGCCGTGGTGTTCCTGATTATCAGCGCCTTCCTCATCATCGCCGCCCTCCAGGCCGACCCGAGCGAGGCGCGCGGCCTGGGCGGCGCACTGGTGGCCCTGCAGGCGCAACCCTTCGGGCGCACGGCGTTCGGCCTGGTCGCCCTGGGCCTGGCCGCGTTCGGCGCTTTCGAGTTCGCGGAGGCACGCTACCGCCGCATCGCGCCCTGACCTCGCCTCCTTGGTTCACCGGTTTCCGGAGAGGGCTCTGCCCTCTCCGGACCTCGCCCGCCAAGGGCCTGAGGCCCTTGGAACCCCATCTGGCTGCCGCGGATAGGATGCAACACGGGGTTTCTGCCCCTGCTCCTGCCCTTGCAGTCGCCTCCGGTCATGGACCGGAGGCGCACCGTCAGCCGAGCTTTCCAAACCTCTAGAAGAAGATGATGGTGAGGGGTCCGGGGAGAGGAAGAATTCCTTCTTCCTCTCCCCGGGGCCACAAGCGACGAAGAACCGATAGCTGCAGGCGCCCCCACAGCCCAGCACGTCAGAAAATGGCGGAAGGCGCCACGGTGGAACCCGAGCCGCCCTGCACTTTCAACGGCTGCACGGCAAAGGCGAACTCGTATTGCCGCCGCTGGGCCAGCACATCCAGCTTCATGTTCTCCAGCAGGTGCACCCCATGCACCACCAGGGCCAGCTGGTGCACGGGCAGGCTGGCATCCGGCATGGTCTTGGAGGGCGAGCACTCCACGGGCCAGTTATCCGCCCCCATCAGCATCGGGTTCTGGCGGATGATCCATTCCGCGGCCGCCACGCCCAGCCCGGGGCAGGAGGCGACGTAGCGGGGATTCTCCTTGCCCCAGAGCAGCCCCCAGCCCGTGTGGATGATAACCGCGTCCCCTTCCTCGATCCGCGTGTTCTGCCGGGACAGTGCCTGCTCCAGGTCCGCCGGGGTGATCTCATAGGTGTCGGGAAGCGTGGCCACGCCCTTCAGGCCCGCGACATCGATCATCACGCCGCGCGTGAAGATCGTGCCCACCGTGTCCACGCCCATTTCCGTGAAGCCGTTGCGGCCGGAAATGCGCGGGATCTGAACGCAGTTGTAGCCCTCGTCCCCGATTGTCTGGTGGGGAAAGGCATCGAGCTGCGTGCCCACCTGCCCGATCTCCGAAACCACCAGTTCCTCGTTCGAGCCGCGGCGGTTGGCCTGCGGGTTCATGAACATCTGCTTCAGATGCACGTCGAACCGGCGCGTGCCGAAGAAAGGCATGGTCTGGTTCAGCGTCTGCCCGCACTCCACGATCTCGCCCGTGCGGATCAGCTGGGCGGCCCGCTTCGCCCGCTCCGGCGTCATCAGGTTCATCGAACCGCGCCGGTCCGCCGGCCCCCAGCGGGACGGGCAGCGGTCCCCGGCGGCGGGCGGCGACCAGCGCTGCGCCTCCTGCGCCTCGACCGATGAGGCGAACAGCCCGTGCATCCCCGCACAGGCCAGGCAAGCCGTGCCGAACAGGGTCTTCCGGCGCGAAAGCATCGTCATATGGCATTTCCTCCCGGCGCGCTCTCCGGCCATGATGGATGGCTTCGGGCGGCCAGGGTCCAGAATGGCGGGGCGGAATGGCCAGGGCCACTCCCGATTTCGCCGGGCTTTCGCCTCTGGACGGCCCGTGCGCCATCAAAACTGCTTGCGCCGCCACCAGCCGGCCGCGGGCCAGAACACCGGGAGTGAATGCCTTGGGCGGACTGCTCATCTGGGGAAGGGCCAATTCGGTCAATGTGCAGAAGGTGCTGTGGTGCTGCGGCGAGCTCGGCCTGCCTTTCGAGCGCCGGGAGGCCGGGTTGCACTTCGGCATGGTGAACAGCCCCGAATACCGCGCCATGAACCCGAATGGCCGCGTGCCCACCCTGGTGGATGGTGACGTGGTGCTGTGGGAGTCGAACTCGATCCTGCGCTACCTCGCCCTGCGGGAGATCGAGCGCCGGCCCGATTCCCAAGCCCGCCATCTCTATCCCGCCGGGGCCGCCCCGCGTGCCCGGATGGAGCGCTGGATGGACTGGACCCTGTCCACCATGCAACCGGCCGAGCGCCCGCTTTTCTGGGGCCTGGTGCGGACCAGGCCCGAGGACCGCGACATGGCCGCCATCACCGCCGCGGCGAAGGCCACCGGCAATGCCTGGAAGATCGTGGATGCCCATCTCGCCCATGGGCGGGACTATCTGGAGGGCGATGACTTCACCCTCGCCGACATCACGCTCGGCTCCTATGTCCGGCGCTGGTTCAGCATGGAGATCGAATCACGCCCCGATCTGCCGCGACTCCGCCGCTGGCACGACCGGCTGAGCGCCCGCCCCGCCTTCCAGAGCCAGATCGCCGGCCCCCTGTCCTGAGCAGCCTTCCCGCTTCCGGCGATCAGATCGGCTCCGTCAGCCGAGTGTCATCGCACGGCAACAGGGCTGACGCCATGCTGTAGCCGCACCGCACTAAGGGGTCCCGCGCTACGGACCCCTTGGCGGACGGAATGCCTCTCAACACCTCGTCTCATCGCAACGTGCTCCTGGTTGTCGTGGACCAGTGGCGCGCGGATTTTGTCCCGGCCCTCGGCGCCGGCTTCCTGAAGACACCGAATCTCGACCGCCTGTGCCGGGAAGGCGTGACCTTCCGCAACCACGTCACGAACACCGTGCCCTGCGGCCCGGCGCGCGCGAGCCTGCTGACGGGCCTCTACCTGATGAATCACCGCGCGGTGCAGAACACCGTGCCGCTGGATGCCCGCCACACCAACCTGGCGAAGGAGCTGCGGCGCATCGGCTATGATCCGGCGCTGATCGGCTACACCACCACCACGCCCGACCCGCGCACGACCGGCGAACGCGACCCGCGCTTCACCACGCTGGGCGACCTGATGGACGGCTTCAGGGCCGTGGGTGCCTTCGAGCCGACCATGGACGGGTATTTC
Source organism: Pararoseomonas baculiformis (assembly GCF_017813395.1). Classification (GTDB taxonomy): domain Bacteria; phylum Pseudomonadota; class Alphaproteobacteria; order Acetobacterales; family Acetobacteraceae; genus Roseomonas; species Roseomonas baculiformis. Next base: position 47,725 of record NZ_JAGIZB010000009.1, read on the forward strand.
GGCTGGCTGGCGCAGAAGGGCTTCACCCTGCCGCCGAACCGCGAGGATATCTGGCTGCCGGAGGGCGAGGATTGCCTGCCCGGCGTGACCAACCGCCCCAGCCGCATTCTCGCCGAGTTCTCGGACACGGCCTACTTCACCGAACGCGCGCTGACCTATCTCAAGGGCCGCAACGGCAAGCCGTGGTTCCTGCATCTCGGCTATTACCGCCCGCACCCGCCCTTCATCGCCCCCGCGCCCTATCACGACATGTACCGGCCGGAGGACATGCCGGCCCTGCACCGGCGCGAGACCTGGCAGGCCGAGGCCAGGCAGCACCCGCTGTTGAACTTCTACCTGCGCGGCATCAGCCAGGGCTCCTTCTTCCACGGCGCCGGCGGCGCCGCGACGGAGCTGGACCCCGCCGCCATCGCCCAGATGCGCGCCACCTATTCCGGCATGATCTCCGAGGTGGATGCGGCGCTCGGCCAGGTGATCGCCTATCTGGACCAGACGAACCAGTGGAAGGACACGCTGGTCATCTTCACCTCCGACCATGGCGAGCAGCTGGGCGACCACTACCTGCTCGGCAAGGTCGGCTACCACGATGAGAGCTTCCGCATCCCGCTGGTGATCAAGGCCCCCGATGCCCCGCCCGGCAGCGCCGGCCGGATCGAGGATGCCTTCACCGAAAGCGTGGACGTGATGCCGACCATCCTCGAATGGCTCGGCGGAGAGAAGCCGCGCAACGCGGATGGCCATTCCCTCCTGCCCCTGGTGGCGGGCGAGAAGCCCGCGGATTGGCGCGACCATCTCTTCTACGAGTACGACTTCCGCGACGTCTTCTACTCCCGCCCCGAGGACAGCCTGGGCCTGCATATGGACGACTGCTCGCTCTGCGTCGTGCAGGACGAGAACTGGAAATACGTCCATTTCGCCGCGCTGCCGCCGCTTCTCTTCGACCTGGAGAAGGACCCGCACGGCTTCGAGAATCTGGCGGACGAGCCCGCCTATGCCGGCGTGGTGCGCGACTACGCGCAGCGCGCCCTGTCGCACCGCATGCGCCATGCCGAGCGCACGCTGACCCATTTCCGCGCCACCCCCCAAGGTCTTGAGGAGCGTAACCCGTGATGCTCTCCCGCCGTCCCCTCCTGCTCGGCGCCGCCGCCGTGGCCTCCTTGCCGCGCTTCGCGATCGGCCAGTCCGACCAGCGCCCCGCCATCAACATCGCCGTGCAGAAGATCTCCAACTCCAACACGCTGGAGGTGCTGCGCGAGCAGTCCAATGTGGGCGAGCGCATCTTCTTCTCCTCCCTCTGGGAAGGGCTGATCGGCCGTGACTGGCTGAACGAGCTGAAGACCGTCCCCATGCTCGCCACCGACTGGCGCCGCATCAGCGACAGCGTGGTGGAACTGACGCTGCGCGAGGGCGTGCGCTTCCACAATGGCGACGTGATGACGGCCGAGGACGTGGCCTTCTCCTTCGGCCGCGAGCGCATGTTCGGCGACACCCCCGCCACCGCCCAGGGCCGCACCATCTCGGTCCGCGGCGATGTCATCCCCTCCCCGGCCCAGCGCGAGCTGCCGGCGGAGGTGACGGGCGTGGCCCGCCGCTCCTGGCCCGCGCTGGAGCGGGTGGAGATCGTGGATGCCCGCACCGTGCGCTTCCACAACGCCACCCCGGATGTGACGCTGGAAGGCCGCCTCTCCCGCTTCGGCAGCGAGATCATCTCCCGCCGTGCCTATCAGGAGGCCCGTGGCTGGTTCGACTGGGCGCGCAAGCCCGTGCTGACCGGCCCCTACAAGGTGGTGGAGTTCCGCCCGGACCACTCCCTTACCCTCGCCTCCCACGATGAGTACTGGGGCGGCCGCCCGCCGCTGCGCCAGATCCGCTTCCTGGAGGTTCCGGAGGTCTCCGCCCGCATCAACGCCCTGCGCAGCGGCGAGGTGCAGTTCGCCTGCGACATCCCGCCCGACCAGATCGCGGGCATCGAGCGCGAGCGCGCCTATGAGGTGCAGGGCGGCACCATCCTGAACCATCGGCTGACGGTGTTCGACAAGAACCACGCCGCCCTGCGCGACCCGCGCGTGCGCCGCGCCTTCACCCATGCCATCGACCGCAAGGCGATCGTGGACAGCCTCTGGGGTGGCCGCACCGTGGTGCCGCGCGGCCTGCAGTTCGAATATTACGGCGACATGTATGTCCAGGACTGGGAGGTGCCGAAGTTCGACCAGGCCGAGGCGCGGCGCCTGCTGCGTGAGGCGAACTACCGGGGCGAGCCCATCCCCTATCGCCTGCTGAACAACTACTACACCAACCAGACCCCCACCGCGCAGGTGCTGGTGGAGATGTGGCGCCAGGTCGGGCTGAACGTCTCCATCGACATGAAGGAGAACTGGTCGCAGATCCTGGAGCGCGGCGATGCCCGCGCCGTGCGCGACTGGTCCAACTCCGCCCCCTTCAACGACCCCGTCTCGTCACTCGTGGCCCAGCACGGCCCGAACGGCCAGCAGCAGCAGGTTGGCGAATACAGCAACGACGAGCTGAACCGCCTCTCCGTGGAGCTGGAGACCGGCACGGACCGCGCCCGCCGCAAGCAGGTGTTCCGCCGGATGCTGGAAATCGCGGAGCGCGAGGACCCCGCCTACACGGTGCTGCACCAGAACGCGACCTTCACCGCCAAGCGGCGCGACATCAAGTGGCGGGCGGCCCCGGCCTTCGCCATGGATTTCCGCCAGGGCAACTGGGGCTGATGCCGATGCCGGTCCTGACCCGCCGTTCCGCGCTGGCTTCGGCCGGCGCGGCCCTCGCCAGCCAGCTCCCCCTGGCGCGCTTCGCCATCGCGCAGTCCGACCAGCGCCCTTCCGTAACCGTGGCGGTCCAGAAGATCGCCAATACGAACACGCTGGAAACCCTGCGCGAACAGTCGAATGTCGGCACCCGCCATGGCGGGTCCTATGGCGAGGCGCTGATCGAGCAAGACTGGCTCGGCGATCTCCGCCTGCAACCCGGCCTGGCCACGGAATGGCGCCGGGTGGATGAGCGCACGCTGGAATTCACCCTGCGCCCCGGCGTGCGCTTCCATGACAACAGGGAGATGACGGCGGAGGACGTCGCCTTCTCCTTCGGCCCCCAGCGCATGTGGGGCGCGGATCCCGCCGCCGCCCGCAACCTCTTCGGCAATGTCCCCGGGCGCACCGGGAGCAAGGAGCCGCCGCCCGAGGCCGCCGCCATCGCCCGCCGCACCTATCCGGGATTCGAGCGGATCGAGGTGGTGGATGCGCGCACCGTGCGCTTCGTCAACCGCGTTCCCGACCCGGCGCTGGAGGGGCGGCTTTCCCGCACCACCGGCATGATCCTCTCCCAGGCTGGCTTCGAGGCCGCCGGTTCCTGGCTGGACTGGGCGCGCAAGCCCGTGGGCACCGGCCCCTACAAGGTGACCGATTTCCGCCCGGACCAGTCCCTCACCCTCGTCGCGCATGACGAGCACTGGCGCGGCCGCCCGCCGCTGCGCCAGATCCGCTTCATCGAGGTGCCGGAGGTTTCCGGCCGCATCAACGCCCTGCTCTCGGGCGAGGCCGACTTCGCCTGCGACATCCCGCCCGACCAGATCGGCGCGCTGGACCGCTCGGCCCGGCATGAGGTGGTGGGCGGCCCGATCATGAACCACCGGCTGACGGTGTTCGACAAGTCGCACCCCAGCCTGCGCGACGCCCGCATCCGCCGCGCCTTCACCCACGCGATCGACCGCAAGGCGATCACCGATGCCCTCTGGGGTGGCCGCGCGCCCGTGCCGCCGGGCCTGCAATTCGCCTATTACGGCCCGATGCTGGTGGAGGGCTGGGAAGCCCCGCGCTTCGACCCCGCCGAGGCCCGCCGCCTGCTGCGTGAGGCGAACTACAAGGGCGAGCCGATCCCCTATCGCCTTCTGAACAACTACTACACCGCCCAGGTCCCCACCGCGCAGATCCTGCTGGAAGGCTGGCGCGCCGTCGGGCTGAACGTGGTGATCGAGATGAAGGAGAACTTCCCGCAGGTTCTCTCCAATGCCGGCGCGGGCACGCCCGCCGGCCGCGGCGTGCGGGACTGGTCCAACTCCGCCTCCTTCAACGATCCCGTCGCCTCCCTCACCGCCCAGCACGGCCCGCAGGGGCAGCAATGGCAGATCGGGGAATGGCGCAACGAGGAGTTCGGCCAGCTCTCAGCCGTGCTGGAGGGCTCGATGGACCAGGAGGAGCGCCGCCGCACCTTCCGGCGCATGCTGGAGATCGCGGAGCGGGAGGACCCCGCCTACACCGTGCTGCACCAGACCCTGAACTTCACCGCCAAGCGGCGCGATCTTCCCTGGAAGGCCGGGCAGTCCTTCTTCATGGACTTCTCCGCCCGCAACTGGGGCGCCTGATGCAGCCGCTGGTCGAGATCCGCGGCCTCACTGCCGCCTTCGACGGCATCCCCGCCCTGCGCGGCGTGGATCTGGCCGTCGGGCGGGGGGAAGCCGTGGCGCTGGTCGGTGAATCCGGCTGCGGCAAGTCCGTCACCTGGCTCGCCGCCCTCGGCCTCCTGCCGGGCAAGGCGAAGGTGGATGGCAGCGTGCGGCTGGATGGCCAGGAGATCCTCCATGCCGCCCCCGCCGTGCTCGATCAGGTGCGCGGCGGACGGGTGGCGATGATCTTCCAGGACCCCGCCAGCAGCCTGAACTCCGTGCACCGCATCGGCCGCCAGATCACCGAGGCGCTGCGCCTGCATCGCGGCATGGGCGGCCATGCCGCGCGGGAGGAGGCGCGCCGCCTGCTGGACCGCGTGGGCATGCCCGATGCGCGCCGCCGCCTGGATGCCTATCCGCATGAACTCTCCGGCGGCCAGAACCAGCGCGTGATGATCGCCATGGCCCTGGCCGGCCAGCCCGAGCTTCTGGTGGCCGACGAACCCACCACCGCGCTGGACGTGACCATCCAGGCGCAGATCCTCGAATTGCTCGCCGAGATCCGGCGGGACACCGGCATGGCGCTGGTGCTCATCTCCCACGATCTCGGCGTGGTGGCGGAAACCTGCGACCGGGTCTGCGTCATGTATGCCGGCCGGATCGTGGAGGAGACCGCCTCCGCCGATCTCTTCGCCGCCCCCGCCCATCCCTATGCCGCCGGGCTGCTCGCCGCCCTGCCGCCCATCGATGGCCCGCGCCGGCCGCTCGCCGCCATTCCCGGCGGCGTGCCGGAGCCCTGGGCCATGCCGCCCGGCTGTCCCTTCGCCCCGCGCTGCCCCCGCCATGTCGCGGCCTGCGATGCCGCGCCGCCCGCGCTGATGACCGTGGCCCCTGGCCACCGTGCCGCCTGCATCCGCCCCATCGAGCCCGCGCGCAACCCGGAGCTGATCCCGGCATGACCGACACCGCGCCCGAGCCGCTGCTGCATGCGCAGGACCTCGTCCGGCGCTACACCATGCGCCAGGGTTTCTTCGGCCGCCCCGTGGAGGTGCGCGCCGTGGATGGCGTTTCCCTCACCCTGCATCGTGGCCGCACCCTCGGCCTGGTCGGCGAATCCGGCTGCGGCAAGTCCACCACCGGCCGCATGGTGCTGGGGCTGGAAGTTCCGGATTCCGGCGGCGTGGCCTTCAGGAACGAGGCGATGCCGCATCCTTCCACGCCGGAATGGCGGCGCCTGCGCGCGCGCATGGCCATGGTGTACCAGGACCCGCTCGGCGCGCTGGACCGCCGCCTGGACATCGGCACGCAGGTCGCCGAGCCGCTGGAAATCCACAGGATCGGCACACGCGCCGACCGCCCCGCGCGGGTCGAGGCGCTGCTGCGCGATGTGGGCCTGCGCACGGATCATGCGCGGCGCTACCCGCATGAACTTTCCGGGGGCCAGCGCCAGCGCGCCGTCCTCGCCCGCGCCCTGGCCACCGGCCCCGACCTCCTGGTCTGCGACGAACCCATCAGCGCGCTGGATGTCTCCATCCAGGCCCAGGTGATGAACCTGCTGGCGGAGGTGCAGGCGCGCACCGGCGTGGCCATGCTCTTCATCTCGCACGACCTGCGCGCCGTGCGGCAGATGAGCCACCGCGTCGCCGTGATGTATCTCGGCCGCGTGGTGGAGGAAGGCGAGCCGGACGACGTGCTGCACGCCCCTGCCCATCCCTATGCGCAGGCCCTCGTCTCCGCCATCCCGCATCCGGGCCGCAAGGGCGGCCGCATCGTGCTGCGTGGCGATCCGCCCAACCCCGCCGCCCGCCCGCCCGGTTGCGCCTTCCACCCGCGCTGCGCCTTCGCCGCCGCCCTTTGCGCGCGGGAAGTTCCCGCGCTGAAGCGCCGCCCCAGCGATGGGCGCCTCGTCGCCTGCCACGTCGCCCATGGCGACGTCGCGCCGAATGACGGCGCCGTGCCCACCGCCATTTCGGATCCCCTTCCCGCCCGCGAGGCCGCCTGATGTTCCGCTTCCTCGGGCTGCGTCTCGCCCGCGCCCTGCTGACCCTGGCGCTGGTGGTGACCTTTGCCTTCGTCGTGCTGCGCCTCTCCGGCGATCCCGCGCTGCTCATCATGTCCGCCGACGCGCCGCCGGAGGCGATCGCCGCCTTCCGTGAATCCTGGGGGCTGAACGACCCGCTATGGCAGCAATATCTCCGCTACTTCACCGCCATCTTCCGCGGCGATCTCGGCCAGTCCATGCGCGATGGGCGCCCGGCGATCGAACTGGTGGCCGAGCGCATCCCCGCGACCCTCGCCCTCACCCTCCCCGCCCTGCTGATCAAGATCGGGCTGGGCATCCCGGCCGGCGTCTATGCCGCGCTCCACCGCAATTCCTTCGCGGACCGCGCGGTGATGCTGCTGGCGGTGGCGGGCTTCACCGTGCCCTCCTTCGTGCTCGGCCTGGTGCTGGTTCTGGTCTTCGCCGTCACGCTGGGCTGGCTGCCCTCCGGCGGGCAGGAAAGCTGGCGGCACGCGATCCTGCCCGTGATCACCCTGGGCATCGGCGGTGCCGCCGTGCTGGCGCGCTTCACCCGCTCCGCCATGCTCGAGGTTCTGGGCCAGCCCTATATGCGCACGGCCCTGGCGAAGGGCGTGCCCTGGCATGTGGCCGTGCGCCGCCACGCCCTGCCCAACGCGGCCATCCCCACCGTCACCATCGTCGGCTTCATGGTGGGCAGCCTGCTCGCGGGCGCGGTGGTGGTGGAAAGCGTCTTCTCCTGGCCCGGCGTGGGCCGCCTGCTGGTGGTGGCGGTGGCGAACCGCGACCTGGCGGTGGTGCAGTGCATCCTGCTGCTGGTCGCCGCCACCATGGTCACCGCCAACCTCGTCGTGGACCTGCTCTACGGCGCCCTGGATCCCCGCCTCCGCGTGGCGCCGAAGGGAGCGACCGCCTGATGTCCGACATCACCCTCAACACCGCCCCCGCCGCGCCCGCCACCGCCGCGCCACCCGCCCGCAAGCGCGCGCGCATGCCGGCCATGGTGATCTTCGCCATCATCTGGCTCGCGCTGATGCTCCTCACCGCCTTCGCCGCGGATCTCATCAGCCCCTATTCCTACACGGCGCTGGACCTGCGGAACCGGCTGACGCCGCCCATCGGGCTGGGCGGCGAATGGGTGCATCCCCTGGGCACGGATGAGCTGGGGCGCGATGTCCTGTCCCGCCTCATCCAGTCCGTCCGCATGAGCCTGCTGATCGCCTTCGGCGCCACCGTGATCGGCGCCGTGCTCGGCGTCTCGCTGGGCTTCCTGGCCGCCCATTTCCGCGGGCTGGTGGAACAGGCCGTGCTCGCCCTGGTGGATTTCCAGGCCGCCATGCCCTTCCTGATCCTGGCGCTTTCGGTGCTCGCCTTCTTCGGCAATTCCCTGCCGCTCTTCATCTGCCTGCTCGGCCTGCATGGCTGGGAACGCTACGCCCGCATCGCGCGCGGCCTGGCGGTCTCCGCCGGGGCACAGGGCTATGCCGCCGCGGTGCGCCAGCTCGGCGCCTCGCCATGGCGCGTCTATGGCCGCCACGTGCTGCCGAACATCGCCTCCACCCTCATCGTCTCCATGACCCTCGCCTTCCCCGAGATCATCCTGCTGGAAAGCGGCCTTTCCTTTCTCGGCCTCGGCGTGCAGCCACCCATGACATCGCTCGGCAACATGGTTGGATACGGGCGCGAATACCTGACGCGCGCGCCCTGGATCCTGCTGGCGCCTTCCACGGTGATCGTGCTGACGACCCTTTCCGTCAGCCTGCTCGGCGACTGGCTTCGGGACCGTCTGGACCCCACGCTGCGGTAGGGCACCGGAGGGAACCCTGGGCAGCCCTCCAGCAAGGCCGCAAACGGATGGAAGGTCCAGGAAACCTAGTTTCCTGGCGAAAGGGGCCCGGGGAAGGCGGAACCTTCCCCGGAGGCAACATCCTTCGCCATCTCGATCGCATGGGCCCGGAACCCGAAGCGCCGATACAGCGCTTCCGCCCCCGCATTTCCCGCCAGCACACCGATCATCAGCCGTGGCACGCCGCGCGCGGCTGCCAGGCGCTCCGCTTCCCTGAGCAAGGCCTGCCCGATACCCTGGCGGCGCGCCTCATCCCGCACGAACAGCTCGGCGACATAGGCATAGGGCCGCAAGGGCGCGCGGACATAGGCGGCGTCCTCCTCGAAGCAGAGGAAGAGATGCCCCACCACGCACCCGCCCCGTTCCGCGACAAGGGCAGCGCCGCCGGTCTCCTCCACGCGCTTCAGCGCGGCCGATAGGGACTCCCCGGCGCCTTCCGGGTCGGTGCGGCGATTGCCCGCGATCGGCTCCTCGAAGCGGTTCAGGCCAAGGAACTGCTCCACCAGCGCCGCATGGTCGCTGGCGCGAGCGGCCCGGATCCGAAGATCCGGCGTCACCCCATGCGCCCGCCATGGCGGATCACCGTGCCGCGCCCCTCGCCGGCCAGCACGATCTGCTGCCGATACTCGCCCAGGCCCGTCTCCAGCACCCGGCGCTCCCGCGGCGCCTCATCGCCCAGCAGCGAGCGCCCGGCCAGCGGTGCCAGGGGCGCCACGCCCAGCAGGTAAAGCAGCGTCGGCGCGATGTCGATCAGCCCCACGGGCGCGACATCCTCCGCCGCCTCCACCCCCGGCATCCGCAGCGCGATGAGATTGGCCATTTCCTGCCGGTGCAGCCCGCCATGCATGCCGCCGCCGGGCGCCAGGTCCTTGCCCACGATCGGGCTGTTCCCGGCCAGGCCCCAGCGATCCGCATCCGGCCCGCCGCGCATGCCGAGGAGCAGGGGCGCGGACCGGCCATGTTCCGCATTCACCAGCGCCAGGTCGAAGGTGCCGGGCCATGGGCCTTCCACCCCGTTCCCGCCTTGCGCCAGCAAGGCGCCGCACCACGGCTTCTCCTGCAGCGCGGCCGCCAGCCGGCCCATGCGCGCGTGATCCGTCTCCGCGGGCCAGAGCCAGCACATGGTCCCGGCCCCGATGGAGAGATCCGCGCCCGGCCGGTCCAGCACGCCCTCGAAGCCGAGGACCGAGAGTTCCGCCAGCAGGTCGAAGGACTCGGTGGTGCCGACATGCCCGTGGTCGGACATGGCGATCACCGCCATCTCCTCCGCCCCCGGCATCGCGGAAGCCGCGGCCAGCACGCGCGCGAAGGCATCGTCCGAGGCACGCAGCGCCGCCCGCGTGGCCGGCGTGTCCATGCCGCTGTAGTGGAAGGACCAGTCCGGCTCCGTCAGCCAGAGCACCGCCACGTCGGGCTGCCATTCCGGCAGCACCACATCGGCCATGGCGCGTCCCGCATATTCCATCAACGGCACCTTGTCGGCGCCCGCGGGCGGCGCGCCGATGCGCGCCACCACGCGGTCCCACACCTCCGGCGTCTCGCTCGCCTCGCGCCCGGCCAGGCTCATCACCGCCGAACCATTCGCCCGGGCGCGGGGATCGAGCAGATAGGCCCCGCCCGCCGAACCGCTATGCACCAGCGCGAAGCGACGCCCCGCGGCGGCGAGCGAATCCGCGAAACGCGGCGTGGCGACAAAGCCCGCGCCGTGATGCGCCACCGCCCGCCGCATGTCCTCTGCCGATGCGGTGTTGAGGAAGGTCCCCTCACGCGCGGAGACGTCGGGAAAGGCGTTCTGGATGATCCCGTTCACCGCCGGGGGCTGGCCCGTGGCAATGGTGGTGGCGCAGACCCGCGTGAGGGATGGAAAGACCGAGGACGCCTCGGTGAAGCGCCTCGTGCCACCCAGGAAGGCCGAGAGGACCGGCATCCGGTCCGGCGTGACAAGATCCGGGCGCAGCCCGTCGAACAGCACGATCAGCACGCGGGCGGCACGCGGATGGGTCATGGCGGGGACTTCGTCTCTCAGGATTGCGGCGCGGGATCGTATTTCGCGCAGAAGGCCTCCGCGCCCAGGCTGCGGAAATCCAGCAGCGCTTGGCGCAGACGTTCATCGCCCCAGTTCCACCAGGCGATGCGATGCAGCGCCGCGATCACCTCGGGCGTGAAGCGATGGCGCAGCACGCGCCCGGGCACGCCCACCACGATGGCGAAATCCGGCACGTCCTTCGTCACCACCGCGCCCGCGCCGATGGCCGCACCGGTTCCGATGGTCACGCCGGGAAGGATCACCGCCCCATGCCCGATCCAGACATCCGGCCCCAGCACCACCTTGTGGTCGCGCCGCCACTGGAAGAAGGCCGCGTCATCATCGCCCAGCCCATAGGCCGAGGAACGATAGGTGAAGTGGTTCAACGCCACCCGCTCCAGCGGATGGTTGCCCGGGTTGATCCGCACCTGCGCCGCGATGGAGCAGAAGGGGCCGATTTCCGCGTAGATGATGTCGCTGTCATTCGCGACATAGGCGTAGTCCCCGAAATGGCTTTCCGCCACGCGTGTCCGCGCCCCCACCTCGCACCAGCGCCCGAAGCGCGTGTCGCGCACCCGCGCCGTCTCATGGATCGCGGGGGCATGCCCCAGCACCTTCCCGGCGCTGTCCGGATCGGCCTGCGGGGAAGGGGGGCGGGGCTCGGCAGGGTTCGTCATGCTGGCTGGGGAACTGCCCAGACATCCGGATGATTCGCCCGCCCGGTCCGGTGACGCTTCCGGGAAGGATTGGTGACGCCACCTCCCCGCCCGCGGCTTCGTCCTGCCGCGCCGCTCAGCCGCGGAAGGGGCGGCTGAGGAAGGCCGAGCCCGCCAGCCCGAAGCGCCAGGGAATCTCCACCGCCCTGGATATCCCGATGCGCGGCCCGGCCAGCACGGGCACCTCCCCCTCGCGCGGCAGAAGGGCGAAGGGCGGGCGATCCAGGGGCAGCCCATCCATCGCACCGGTCACGCCCAGCGCCTGGCTCAGCCGCCCCGGCCCGCTGCAGAGCAGCCGCACCGGCTCGACCCCGCGCCGCTCCCGCATCGCCGGCAGCCCCGCGCTGGGCTCCAGCGCCCGGATCAGCACGGCGCTCCCCGTCTCCCCCGCCCCGCAGACGAGGTTCAGGCACCAGTGCAGGCCGTAGGAACGATAGACATAGGCATGGCCCGGCGGCCCGAACATCGCCGCGTTGCGCGGGGTACGGCCACGGAAGCTGTGGGAGGCCGGGTCGTCCCGGTCATAGGCTTCCGTCTCCACGATCAGCCCGCCGGCATCGGCGACCAGCAGCAGCACCCCGATCAGGTCCCGCGCCACATCGGGCGCGGGCCGGGCGAAGAAGCCTTGCGGAAGGACGGCCACGGAACCTCGGTGAAAGAGCCTGCCGTGCCGATAGCATCGCCGCCCGCGGCACGGCAGGGGGAAGCGCTAGCGGGCGGCAACCACCATGCAGGGCCCGCGGACAACCCGGCACCGCTGCCGTGCCGCCGCGGCGGAAAGCCCCGTCACGCGGGATTGCCAGAGCCACTGCCCCCGGCTGCGGATGCGCCGAACCTCCACCTGCCCTCCGCGCGCGGCGGCCCGCCGGGCTGCCGCCCGGGCCGTGCTCTGCGCCGCGAAGGCGCCGACCTGCACGGCGTAACGCCCGCGCGCAGCCGTGGCGCGCGGCCTCGGCGGCGCCAGCCGGGCGGGCCGCGCCTGCCGGACAGGCGCCGCCCGCCGGGGCGGCTGCGCCCGCGCCGCGGAAAGAGCCGCGGCACCGCTGCGCGCGGCCGAGACCGGCGCCGCATTGGCGTTGCCGACCAGGCGCAGCCCCGTGCTGCCGCCACGCGCCATCATCATCCCGGTGGAGCCGCCGCGCTCCATCTCGCTGAAGCCGCGATCCAGCAGCGCCATCACATGCTGGTCCCGCTCCTGCCCCGTGCTGCCGCCGAACATCACCGCCACCAGGCGCCGGCCGTCCCGCGTGGCGCTTGCGGCCAGGTTGAACCCGCTGGCGCGGATATACCCGGTCTTGATGCCATCCACCCCGTTGTACTGCGTCAGCAGGCGGTTGTGGTTCGGCATGTGGCGGCCGCGCCAGTTGAAGCCGGTCGCGCCGAAATAGGCGTAGCGCTTCGGAAAATCCTGAACCAGCCGGCGGCTCAGCACCGCCATGTCGCGCGCGGTGGTCATCTGCCCCGGATGCGGCAGGCCGGAGGCGTTCCGGAAGGTGGTGCGCGACATGCCCATGCCGCGCGCCGTCTGCGTCATCCGGCGCGCGAAGGCGGCCTCGCTGCCCTTGGCCAGATGCTCGGCCAGCGCCACCGCCACGTCATTCGCGGATTTGGTGACGAGCGCCATGATCGCGTCCCGCACCGGGATGGTGGAGCCCGGGCGAAGCCAGAGCTTCGAGGGCTCCATTGCCGCCGCGCGGCCGGAGACGCGGATGCGCGTGTTCTCCGTGATGGCACCCCGCCGCAGCGCATCGAAGGTGAGATAGAGGGTCATCATCTTCGTGAGCGATGCCGGATAGCGCGGCTCATCCGCATCGATCGAAAACAGCACCGCGCCCGTTTCCGCATCCTGCACGAAGGCGGCGTAGCGGCTGTCGCCAGCCTGCGCCACCGCGGCGCCCGCGGAGAAAAGCAAAAGAGCAAGCATCACCAGCACGCCGGCGCATCGTGCGAAAACACGCGCGCGGGCGCCGGCATGAACTCGGCTGTCCAGCATCGGCAGGCCCCCAAACCTTGCGCGTGGGACCCCCCCGGATCCCACATGCCCCTCGGCGGTTCATCCGGGCCTCATGCAGGCCGGAAAACCGTATCAGCCGGGCGCCGGCAAGCCGCTGGATGGCGCCCGTCCCGGCAGGATGCCCGCCGCATGGGGCCGGGGAAAGCGCGGGAATGCCAACATGCCCGAAAAAGCCATTGCGCCTTCGTCCCTGTTTCACGGGCAGGCGCGCGGACCGGATGCTCAACAATCCCCGCCACAAGGGGCTCCCCCCGGCTCCGCGGCACGGCTCGCCGGATGCTCCGGATGCTTTGTGGCGAATTGTGACCGCGCCCCGTGGGCGGCGGCTTCAGCCGCCGCTGCCATCCTCCGGCGCATGGCGCTGCAGGGTCATGGAGAGCAGGGTTCCCGGCACGCGGTCCGGCCCGCCTTTCGCCACGCGCACGAACTCCGCGCGCAGTTCCAGCAAGCCCGGTGCCGCACCTCGTGCAGCACCACGTGCCGCACCCTGGGCCGGATGGCGCCCGATCCAGAGAAGCTGTCCGGTGGGAAGCTCCTCCAACACCGGCCCGAAGCGCTCCTCCAACTCCTGGCGCACCTCGTCGGGCAAGGCGCCGGGCAGGAAGCGCAGCTGCACCACGCGGGCGACCTCCGCGGCGGCCGGGTCCTCCTCCGGGCTCGCGGAGAAGGCGATGCAGCCCTCGAAGGAATCCTCGGGCGCCACGGGCAGCTCGAAGGCACGGATATCCGCCACCAGCCCCGTGGAGCATTCGGGCTGGCCACGCCCCCGCCGTACCAGTTCCGGCAATCCCTCGTAGAAGGCCTGGCCCAGGCTTTCGGGGTATTCGCGCCGGGCCGCTGCCTGGGCCTGGGCCAGGGGCATCCCGATGCCGAGCCCGGCGAGATCCGCCTCGGCCAGGACCGGCGGGCCGGCTCGCCGCGACCGGGCCGCCGCGGACAGGGAGCCAAGGGAGCGGAAGCCATGCACGGGCAAGCCCGCCGCGCTGTCCACCTGCGCCGAAACGATCTCCGCCAGCACGGGCGCATCCTTCACCTCCTCCGCCTGCGGCAGGGCGCCGGCGAAGGCGAAGCGGATCGTGATGCCGCCTGTCCCCGCCCGGTCCCCCAGGGAGGCGAGCTGCGCGTCCTGCAGCAGCCTGGCCGCTGCCTCGGCATCGGCCGCGGGGATGACGCCCAGCGCATCCGCATTGCGGAACCGGAGGGAAAAGCCGCGGCTCCCATCCGTGGGGTCGCGCAGGAACACGCCCCGCAGCCCACCGGCCCGGAGCGGGATGCCCCCGCGCTCCCGGTCATAGCCCAGGATTTCCGCGCTGATGCGGATGCTGAAGGCGCGGTTCAGGTCGAAGCCGGCGAACTCCGCCTTCAGCCGCCGCTCCGCCAGGCGGATGAGGTAGCGGCGCTCCCGCTCGGGGTCGCGCACGGGGTGCAGGGGCGGCGGGCGGCTATCCACCGCCTGCTCGGCCAGCAACGCGAAATCGGGCTCCGTCCCGGCCATGCGGTGATAGGCGAACAGGATGTCCTTCCCGGTGAGCGCGGGCGCTTCGGCCGTGGCCTCGGCCACCTGGCGCGGCTGCGCGAGGGCGGCCGCCGGCACGGCGATCGGGGAGATGAGGAGCAGGGCGGCAATGAGGGAATGAAAGCGCACGAGAACCCAGGGATGAAGAATGCGATCGGGCGGCTGGTGCGACCATGCGGTGGCGCGGCCGGACGATAGCCAGGAGCCTACGGGGCGGAAAGCAGGGGCGCCGCGCCGGGCCGCCTTCTGTCCATCAGTTGATCGCCCCATTTCCCGGCCCGCCTTCCTCCACAAGGTGACGGAAAGGCGGCACGAACCGCCCAAGCCCTGCCGGAATGGCCACGATAATCAGGCTTGTCACAGCCGGGATAGGCCCGGCGAAAGGCACCAGTTACCATGAAGAACGCAGTGTTCGGGGCGCTGATCGCGATCGCGGGGGCCCTGTCCCTTACCCCCGGGGCAAAGGCCCAGGATTTTGGCTACGGCTATGCGCCCTATGCCCCCTCCGGCTGGGAAAGGGAGCAGTGGCGGGAGCGGATGGAATGGCGCGACGCCCGGCGCGAGTTCCGCCGCCAGCAGCGTGAAATGGCGGAGCGCCGGGCCTATGAGGCCGGGCGGCGTGACGCTTTCCGGGATCACCGCCCCTGGTATGACAGGTGATGCGCAGCCCGGGCCAGGGGCGGCGCCTCACCCGTAGGGGCCGCCCTTCTAGAGCGGATTGTCCTCCGCGGGCGCCATGCCGCTGGCCTCGATAGTGGGCTGGACCTCCTCCGGATTCGGCGGGACTGGCCGCGTCACACGGCGGTAGGGGGCCCGGCGGGCCCCGGCGGCATCCAGCCCATAGGGGTCCTGATGCAGCTGCACCCGCCCGTTCGCATCCGGCCAGGCCGTCAGATAGGCCAGGACGACCTCCACATCCTGCGGCGGGGTGATCTCCAGCGTGCGACCGGTCGCCAGCCGGGCCTGCACCGCGGCCGGGGTCTGGTTCAGCATCCATGCCGTGACCTCCCGCACCTTCTCCACCCGCACGCAGCCATGCGAGAGGGCGCGGTTCTCACGCGCGAAAAGCCCGGGGCTGTTGGTGCCGTGCAGGAAGATGCCGTCCGAATCATACAGGCCGATGCGCACCTGCCCCAGCGGGTTGTTCGGCCCCGGCGGCTGGATCAGGCGCCCGTTCACCACGCGGAAGCCCGAAATCCCGCTGGCGCGCACCTCCGGCTCGATGCTGGCGGGCACGTACCAGGGCGGGTTGTAGCGCGCCCCGGTGACAAAGCTGGCCAGCTGCGGCGTCGCCGTCTTCCGTGCGCCGACGATCACGCGCGAACGCATCACCTCGCGCCCGCCCTCATAGGCGATCAGCTGCGCGGCGGCGATGTTCACCAGGATCAGCCGGCCCACCGAGAGATCGACGTTGAGATCGTCCAGCCGTTCCAGCGTCCGCTCCACGGCCACGCGGCCGGACCGGTTCGCCGATGGCATGGCGTTGCGGGCCCGGCGGAGATAGTCCCGCATGTCCACGGCCATCCCGCCCGACACCGGCTGGGCCAGGGCGACCCCAGGACGGAGAAGGGATCCGAGCGGAGCAGCGGCGCCGCCAAGAGCAAGCGCGCGGACAAGGGAGCGGCGGGTCTGAAGCATGGTCCGGTCAAATTACGATACGCCCATGTTAACAAGCGATGGCGAAAGAAGTGGCTCCGTCCCATGCAGCGAAATGCAGCGCGGCCGCACACAAACCTGCGATAAACGCCCAGCTGCCTGATTCTCAGGACCTTTCCCAACTCCGGGCTGCCCACCGGTTCGTTGCGTTCTCTTTCGTTCCTGACCACGAAACGTCCTTCGCCACCCACAGGTAGCCGACGCTTGCAGGCAGGGCGGAAATGCATCCCATCCTCCCGGTGCCCTCCCACGCCTTTACCCGGGGCGGAGGCCGCCGCTGCCCGGCATCGCTGACAATGTGATGTCAGCGGCCTTGCGACTTCCTCCTCCCTACCGGCATGGCAACGCGGCCCCGACCGAGGCGTTCGACCGGACCATGAACCACACCACAGAGCCCCCTCCCAAGGAGCTGGAAATCAAGTTCCAACTCCCGGATGGCTGCGAGGCGGCGCTCGCCTCCCACCCTGCCCTCGCCTCCTGCGAGGCCCACTCCTCCCGGCGGGAGGTGACCACCTACTTCGACACGCCGGACCACCGGCTCGCCGATGCGGGCGCCAGCCTGCGCGTGCGCCAGAGCGAGGGCCGGCATGTGCAGACCCTGAAGCTGCGGGACGGCGCGGGCCCCTTCGGCCGCGCGGAATGGGAATGGCCCCTTCCCGGGGAGGAACCCGATCCGGCCCGCCTCGCCCAGACCCCCCTCGCCTCCCTGGCCAATGACGGCACGCGGCTGATCGCCCTTTTCACCGCCGAGGTGACGCGCAGCATCCGCACCTTGCGCCAGGACGGCACCCTGGTGGAGGTCACCACCGATCTCGGCGCCATCCGGGCGGGGGAGGCGCAGGAGCCAATCCGCGAGATGGAGCTGGAGCTGAAGGAGGGTGACCCCGCCGCCCTCTACCGCCTCGCCAGCGCGATCCAGGCCGAAACGCCGCTCCTCCTGGGGACGGAGGCGAAGTCCGACCGCGGCTGGCGCCTCCTCACCGGCCAGCCGCGCGAGGTGGAGAAGCAGGACGACCTCGACTTCCCGCCCGACATCACTGCGGGCGAGGCCTTCCGGAACATCACCGGCGCCACCCTGGCCAGCCTCCTTGCCAATCAGCCCGCCGCCGCCGCGGGGGTGATGGAAGGCATTCACCAGATGCGCGTGGCCATACGCCGCCTGCGCGCCTGCCTGGCCTTGTTCCGTCCCTGTCTGGACGAGGAGCGGGAGGAGGCCTTCACCGGGCAACTCCGCCAGCTCGGCCGCTGCCTGGGCGCGGCGCGGGACTGGGACGTGTTCTGCGCCGAGACCCTGCCCCATCTCGCCGGGCGCGGCCTGCCCGAGCCCCTGCTCGGGCGTCTCCTCGCCGCCGCCGAAACCGAGCGCGCGGCCGCGCATGAAAGCCTTTCCGCCGAATTCGCCCGGCCGGCGCTGACGCGCACCGTGCTGGGCCTGGCCGCCTGGGCCGAGGATCCGGTGGCGCTTTCCGGCCAGCCCGATGGCGGCGACATGGCCGAGCCCCTGGCCGACCTCGCGCCCGAACTGGAGGAACGCCTCGCCCGCCGGGTGCTGCGCCGCGGGCGCCGCATCCGCCACCGCACGGATGAGGAACTTCATGACCTGCGCAAGTCCCTGAAAAGGCTGCGCTACGGGGTGGAGTTCCTGGCCCCCCTGCACCGCCGCAAGCGGGTGAGCGCCTATCTCCGCCGCTGCAAGGACCTGCAGGAGGAACTGGGGGCGCTGAATGACGGCGCCATGGCGGTGACCCTGGCGGAACAGCTGGCCGCGCGGGACAAGGCCCTGGAACCAGCGGTGCATTCCCTTCAGGCCTGGGCCGGGCATCGCCGGGCAGAGGCGCTGGAAAGGCTTCCCAAAGCCTGGCGTGGCTTCCGGCACGCGGCTCTGCCGCGGGTCAGCGCGGGGTAGGAAGCAGGCTTCGATCCCGCGGTGGCGGTTTGTCCCGGGGAGAGGAAGAAGGAATTCTTCCTCTCCCCGGACCCCTCACCATCATCTTTTTCTATCAGTTTGAGCGGTTCGGCTGGTGGTGCGCCTCCGGTCCATGACCGGAGGCGACTGCAAGGGCAGGATTAGGGGCAGAAACCCCTGCTTGCACCGTATCCGCGGCAGCCAGCCGGGGATCCAAGGGCCTCAGGCCCTTGGCGGGGTTCGAGGCACTGCCTCGAACGTCCGGAGAGGGCAGAGCCCTCTCCGGGAACCACCATTCCCGAGATCAGTCGATCCGCCGCAGCCCCGCCTCGAAGCGCTTCCAGTTGGCCACGTAATTGGCCGTGGAGTGCTGCAGCCTTTCGATCACCGATTCGTCCAGCGTGCGGGCCACGCGGGCGGGGGCGCCGACGATCAGGGAGAAGTCCGGGAACTCCTTGCCCTCGGTCACCAGCGCATTGGCGCCCACGATGCAATGGGCGCCGATGCGGGCCTTGTTCAGCACCGTCGCGCCCATCCCGATCAGGCAGCCATCCCCCACCGTGCAGCCATGCAGGATGGCGTGGTGCCCGACCGTGACACCGGCCCCGATGGTGAGCGGCGCATCCGGGTCGGAATGCAGCATGGCGCCTTCCTGGATGTTCGTGCGCGCGCCGATCCGGATGGGGCTGTTGTCCCCCCGTGCCACGGCGCCGAACCAGAAGCCCACATCCTCCCCCAGCGTCACGTCGCCGATCACATGGGCATCGGGCGCAACCCAGTAGCGGCCGGCCCCGGGCAGGGTGGGCGTGATGTCATGCAGTGCGTAGACCGGCATTCCGGATGGTCCTCCCAGGCGCTGAAGGCGGGGAGCCTAGCACCGCCCCCCGGCGGGGCCAGCCATGGGCGCCCGGCCTGGAACTCCGGCGGGGGGCATGCGATCTTGCTTGCCCTGCCCAGAAATGAGGCACACGCCGAGGACCGACATGGAAAGCCCGAACCCCGTCACGCCAGGCACGACCGGGGAAGGTGGCCGCCTGCCGCTGACGATCCGGGTTTCCCGCGATCTCCAGGCGCGCATCAACCATGGCGAGTTGCGCCCCGGTGACCGCCTGCCGACGGAACGGGAGCTGATGGCGCGCTACGGGGTGAGCCGCACCGTGGTGCGGGAGGCGATCTCATCCCTGCGCGCCAGCGGCCAGATCGAGACGCAGCAGGGCCGTGGCGCCTTCGTCCTGGCGCCCGTGCCCGTGCCGCAAAGGCTGGATGCGGCCGATATCGGGCCGCTCGAAGATGTGCTGAAGCTCGTGGAAATCCGCATCGCGCTGGAATCGGAAGCCGCCGCCCTGGCCGCGCAGCACCGCAGCCCGGCCCAGCTGACGGAGCTGGACGCCATCTCCCATGCCTTCGCGCAGACCCTGGAGGAGCCGGATGATTCCGCCACCCATGACCAGGATTTCCACCTCTGCGTCGCCCGGATGTCCGGGAACAGCTACTTCGCCGATCTTCTCTCCGGCCTCTCGCCCAGCCTGCTGCCGCGCACCCGGGTGGACCTGTACCGGGGCGACCAGCGCGCCAAGGCCGATTATCTCCGTCGGCTTCTGATGGAGCACGCCCAGATCCGAGACGCCATTGCCCGTTCCAACGCCGACGAGGCCCGGGCCGCGATGCGCCTGCATCTTTCCCACAGCCGCGAACGCCTGCGCCTGGCCCTGGAAACGGCACGGCAGGGAGGCTGATCCGGCCGCCCGGACCACTTGTCTGACAAGTTGTGCACTTGTATGACCTCTGGCAGAGGAGTCCTGCCCATGCCCACGTCATTCAGCCCAGAGCAACTCAAGGCCGTCCTGCCGACTGGCCTGCTCTCCTTCCCGCTGACCGATTTCCATCCCAATGGCGATCTGAACCTGGAAGGCTACCGCGCCCGCCTCGAATGGCTCGCCCCCTATGGCACCGCCACCCTCTTCGCCGCCGGCGGGACGGGCGAGTTCTTCTCCCTCACCCCACGCGAGTTCTCCGATGTCGCCCGCGTGGCGGTGCAGACCTGCGAGGGGCAGACCCCGATCGTGGTCGGCGCAGGCCATGGCACGCGCATCGCCATCGAATACGCCCAGGAGGCCGAGAAGCAGGGCGCGGCCGGCATCCTGCTGATGCCGCCCTACCTCACCGAGACCTCCCAGGCCGGGCTGCGCGCGCATATCGCCGCGGTCTGCCGCAGCACGGAGCTCGGCGTCATCGTCTATAACCGCGCCAACTGCCGCCTCACGCCGGACACCCTGGCTGCTGTGGCCGAGGATTGCCCGAACCTCATCGGCTTCAAGGATGGCGTTGGCGACATCGAGGCGATGGTCGCGGTCTACAACAAGCTCGGCGACCGCCTGACCTATCTCGGCGGCCTGCCCACCGCGGAGGTCTATGCCCAGGCCTATCTCGCCATGGGCGTGCCCACCTACTCCTCCGCCGTGTTCAACTTCATCCCGAAGACGGCCAAGGAATTCTACGACGCGGTGGTCAGCAAGGACCAGGCGACGGTGGACCGCATCCTGCGGGACTTCTTCTTCCCCTACCTCGCCATCCGCAACCGCCAGCCGGGCTATGCGGTCAGCATCGTGAAGGCCGGCGCCACCATCGTCGGCCACTCCGCCGGCCCCGTTCGCTCGCCGCTCAGCGACCTGACCGAGACGGAGATGGACGCGCTGCGTCCTCTCATTGAGAAGCTCGGGCCGCAATAAGACTCGCGCGGCTTTGGATTGATCCTGCGGTGGCGGTCTGTCCCGGGGAGAGGAAGAAGGAATTCTTCCTCTCCCCGGACCCCTCACCATCATCTTTTTCTATCAGTTTGGAGCGGTTCGGCTGGTGGTGCGCCTCCGGTCCATGACCGGAGGCGACTGCAAGGGCAGGATGGGGACCAAGAGCCCCCGTGTTGCACCGTATCCGCGGCAGCCAGACGGGGTTCCAAGGGCCTCAGGCCCTTGGCGGGTGAGGTCCGGAGAGGGCAGAGCCCTCTCCGGGAAAACCTCCCCAGGCCGGCAGTGCCTCTTTAATCCGCGGCCAGGGTCGTCTGCCCGGCGCCCGAGGCATCCAGCGCCTGGGCGAGGTCGGCCAGGATGTCATCCGCATGTTCCAGCCCGATGGAGAGCCGCACATAGCCTGGCGAAACGCCGGTGGAGAGCTGATCTTCGGCCGAGAGCTGGGAATGGGTGGTGCTGGCCGGGTGGATGGCCAGGCTGCGCGCATCGCCGATATTGGCCACGTGGTAGATCATCGTCAGCGCGTCGATGAAACGTCGTCCGGCCTCCACTCCGCCCGCCAGTTCGAAACCGACCAGGCCGCCCATGCCACGGGTGAGGTATTTCGACGCGCGCTCCGCCGCGGCGCCTTTCGCATGGCCTGGATGGATGACCCGTGTCACCTCTGGCCGGCCCGCCAGGAAGTCCGCCACGGTCGCGGCATTGCGGCTGTGTTCGCGCATGCGCAGCGCCAGAGTTTCGATCCCTTGCAGGGTGAGGAAGGCGTTGAAGGGCGACATGGCAGCGCCGAGATCCCGCAGCAGCGTCACGCGCGCCTTCAGGATATAGGCGATCGGCCCCATGGCCTTCGCCGCCTCGGCCCAGACCGCGCCGTGATAGGAGGGATCGGGCCGGTGCAGCGCCGGCTGGCGCGCGGGATGCGCCGCCCAGTCGAAATTTCCGCCATCGACGATGATCCCGCCGATGCTTGTGCCATGGCCGCCAAGATACTTGGTGGTGGACATCACAACCACCGCCGCACCGTGGTCGAAGGGCCGCACCAGCAGCGGCGCCGCGGTGTTGTCCATGATCAGCGGAATGCCCATCGGGCGCCCGAGCGCCGCGACCTCGGCGATCGGGAAGACCTCCAGCTTCGGATTGGGCAAGGTTTCCGCATACCAGGCGCGGGTGCGTTCATCGGAGGCGCGAAGGAAGGCCTGCGGATCCGCCGGGTCCACGAAGCGCACCTCGATCCCCTGGTCGCGCAGCGTGTTCGCGAAAAGATTCCAGGTGCCGCCATAAAGGTCAGTGGAGGAGACGATGTTGTCCCCCGCATGGGCCAGGTTCTGCACCGCCATGGCCGAGGCGGCCTGGCCGGAGGCCACCGCCAGCGCCGCCACGCCCCCCTCCAGCGCCGCCACGCGCTTCTCCAGCACGTCCGTCGTGGGGTTCATGATGCGGGTGTAGATGTTGCCCAGCTCTTCCAGCCCGAAGAGACGCGAGGCGTGGGCCGCATCGTCGAACTGGTAGGAGGTGGTCTGGTAGATCGGGACCGCCACCGCCTTGGTGGCCGGATCGCGCCGCCAGCCCGCATGCAGGGCGATCGTCTCCGGGTGCTGGGACATGGCTTCCTTCCTTGGATGGGCCGCCTGGCGGCAGCAGCCATCCTACACCCGCCCGGGCCGGGCGGGTGAAGGCGGTGTCCCGGCCCCGCGCCCCGGGAAGAGGGCGCGGAGGGAGAAGGGCGGCTCAGGCCACCCAGAGATCCGCGGCCGTCAGCACCGTGCCGGAACCGAAGGACCCGATCCGCACCGCGCCCGCGCCGCCGGCGCCGTCCGCATCGTAGAACAGCGCGCCGGTGGTCTGCTCATAGAGGATGTGCTGCTCGGCCGTGGTGGCCACGCGGCCCGTGCCGAAGGCCTCCGCCGCCAGCTGGCCCGAGGCGCCAAGGGCGGTGAAGACCGCGGCATCGAATTCCACCCGGTCCTCGCCGCTGGCGAAATCCATCACGCGGGTCAGGTTCCCCGCGCCGCCGGCCACGTCGAAGCGGAAGCGATCCGCCCCTTCGCCGCCGAAGAGCCGGTTCACGCCGGTTCCACCGATGAGCAGGTCGTTCCCGCCCAGGCCGAAGAGGCTGTCATCGCCGCCCTGGCCCGAGAGAACATTGTCCAGCGCGTTGCCGCTGATGCGGTTGGCCTGGGCATTGCCCGTGCCCTGCAGCGCCGTGCCTCTCAGGTAGAGGTTCTCCACCTGGTCCGCCATGCTGTGGTTCACCGAGGCGAAGACGCGATCCACCCCGCCGCCCGGCAGCTCCAGCACCACATCGCCGGCATCATCGACATAGTAGGTGTCGTCGCCGGCGCCACCGACCATCAGGTCGTCGCCCGCCCCGCCCAGCAGGCGGTCATTGCCCGCGCCGCCGATGAGCATGTCGCGCCCTTCGTCGCCATAGAGCGTGTCGTTCCCGTCGCCGCCATCCAGCACGTCGTCGCCCGTGCCGGCCGCGATGCGGTCATTGCCGCCCAGCCCCTGCAGGATGTCGTCGCCCTTCAGGTCGGTGGCCTTGCCGTAGCGCTGGCCGAAGCTGCGGCCATCCAGCCGGTCATCGCCCTCGGTCGCGATCCCCGCGGAGCGCGGCATGACGATGGAGACGACCGAGGGGTCGTGGCCCGAGATCTGGTCGGCGAACTCGGCATTCATGTGCACGGCGTCGTAGATCATGCCGCGATTGGCCGCCGCCGAGAGCAGGATCTGGTCCAGCACCTGCGAGTTGCCCTCGAACACATAGGTGTAGCGCTCGTTCTCGGGCAGGCTGTCCACGGTGGGGAAGAGGATCTGCGTTCCCTCCACCAGCACCGGCGGCGTGTTCTCCGCCGCGCCGCCGGCCCAGTTGCTGACCATCTCCAGCGCGCCGGTCAGCACCTTGGTGGCCGGGAAGAACTGGAACTCGTTGATGTCGCCCGTCACCACCACCTTGGGGATCGCGCCGAGCACGCCCTCGATATAGTCGCGCACCGCCTCGGCCTGCGCCGTGCGGCGGTAGCCGGACTGGTTCATGTCCTCGTTCGGCAACGGCGTGTCCTGCTCGGTGCCGAACAGGGCGTTGGAGCCGCTCTTGGAATTGAAGTGGTTGTTGACGACCAGGAAGTTCTCGCCGCTCAGAACGCTCTCGAACACCACCGGCACCGATTTGCGCGTGCCGCCCTGGCTGGCGCCGGCGGCATCGACATAGGGATCGAACTCCGGCGCGTCATGGCCGATCCGGTTCGCGGTGGGGTAGCTGTAGATCAACTCCTGATAGGGGGTGGAGGGATCATCCGAGCCGGCGACCAGGGCGAGGTTGTTGTAGCCGTCCAGCTCAGCCGTGCCGGCCGCGCGCACTGCCTCGGGATCAAAGAGGTAGGCCACGCGGATATTGCCGCCGGGGGCGCCGCCATCCTGGTTGTTCTCCGGCGGCGCGTCGATCGCGGCGTAGAGCTTGCCGGTCTGGTTGTAGATGGCCTGGATCAGCTCCCGCAGCGTCGCGGTGGCGTCCACCACCCCGTTGTCGGTGGTGCCGTTGCTGTCCTGCACCTCCTGCAGGGTGATGATCTCGGGCAGCTTCAGGTTGTCGCGGATGGCGGTCACCAGCCTGTCCAGCTTGTCCGGGCTGGCATCCAGGACCGGCGTCCCGTCATTGGGTGAGAGGTTCTCCACGTTGAAGCTCGCGATGCGGATGCGGTCCGCATGGGCCTCGATGGTGGTCACCTCCTTCTCGGTCAGCGTGTCCACGGGCGCTTGCCCATGGGTCACATGCACCTCGTTGGCGCCACGGTCGTAGTGGACGATGCCCGTGACATCGCCGAACTGCGCGCCGGTGTTGTTGGTCCAGGAGAAGTCGAGATTGCCGTCCTTGTCGTTGTCCAGGTCGTTCTCGAGCTGCACGCGCTCCGGGTTGAAGTCGTAGCTGCCCTCCTGGCCCGGCTCATGGCTGACGAAGGGCGTCTCCTCGGTGGCGATCACGCCGCCATTTGGCGTCTGGTCGGGGTTGGAGGCCCCGTTGGTCACGCCCCAGCTCTCCGTGAAGGAGGAGGACGGGGCCGTGGCCTGGAAACCCTCCAGCGTCACCGCCATACCCTCGAGCGACTCCCAGAAGTCGATCGCATGGCTGCCGATGTCGAAGCTGCCGGTTTCCGGGTCGTCCCCGAACTCACCCGAGGGGACCACGCGCTCGCCGGGGGCGTCGCCATTGCCGATCACCACGGGGGTGATGTTCACCGGCAGCCCCGTCTCCGGGTTGATCGCAACCTCGCCGATCTTGCTCACGGTCGCGCCCGTCAGCTCGGTGACGGACAGGTTCCCGGCCTGGCCGCCACGCGTGTACTCGGCCACCGTGGCCGCCACCTGGACCATGTCACCCACCTTCACATCGGCATAGGAACCGCCGGTGAAGACGAGGATGGCATCCGAGGTGGCGTCGTTCCCGTCGCCCTCGGGGTCCTGGATGAAGAAGCCGCGCTCGTTGTTGCCCTTGCGGTAGATGCCGGTGACCACGCCGCGCGTCACCACCTCCTCGCCCAGGTGCCCGGAGGTGTGGCCGGCGCCCTGGATATCGAAGATGCGCGTGATCTGCACGTCGTCGTTCTGGATGGTACCGGTCGCCTCGCCATCGCCGATCGAGACCCCGCCCGTGGCGTTGGAGAGGGAGATGGTCAGGGTCTCATCCGCCTCGATCACCGTGTCCCCGATCACGGGCACGGTGATGGTGCGGGTCAGCCCGTCGCCCACCCCGAAGCTGACGGTGCCGGTAAGGGCGGAGAAGTCCACACCCTCGGTCGCGGTGCCGGCGGCGGTGGCGAAATCCACGGTGAAGGCGCTGTCCTCGTCGCTGCGCGTCACGGTGAAGACAAGGAACTGCGTTCCCTCGTCGCCCTCGGCCACCACGGCGTCGGAGATGGAGACGGTGCTGCCCGCCACCGGTTCCGCCGTCACCGCGATGTCGTCGATGCCCACCCACTCGTCGCTGCCGAAGGCGTTGGCGGTGATGATGCGCAGCTGGAGCTGGGCCTGGCCCCAGGCTTCCTCCGGCAGGGCGGCGGAGACATTCGTCACCTGCGTGGCCTCGCCCGGGCCAGTGGTGGCATCGGCCACATAGCCCTCGGGCAGGTTCGTCCATGCCCCGGTCTCGCCGATGCGGTACTGCACGGCGATGGGCTGCACGGCATTGTCGCCCGTGCTGTCGATGTCCCGCGCGGCGAAGGAGAGGCGCACATCCCGCACGCCCACGGTGTTCAGGTGGATCACAAGATTCGGCGCATCCGCGGTGCCCGAGCCCTGCAGGGCCACGGTCGGGTTGGCCAGCTCGAACTCGGCCACCCCGCCGGCGGTGTTGGCGGTGCTGGACTGGTTGGCGATCACATCCACCACCGGAGTGCCGTCGCCAGTCAGGGTGGCCGGGTCGGCGCCCGTCAGCCCCGTGATGTCGTCCCCGCGATACCCGATGATGGAGGGCACCCCGGACCAGTCGTCATTGGCGGTGATCAGCCCCGTATCGGTCCAGTCCTGCGTCAGGCTGCCCTGGTTGCGAAGGGACCAGTAGGTCGCGGTCATGCACCATCTCCACGCGCAGTGCCGGGCTATCCCGGCCTTGGCGCGTGTCTAAGGGTGGCATGTGACAGCTGGATGAAACCGCGGTGTCCGTGCGCGGTCGGTTAACGCCTGGTCCGGGCACGGCGCCTTTCAGCCGCCGTTGCGCGCGGTCCACTCGGCGAAGATGCGTTCCAGCAACTCCACCTTCTTGCAGTCCTGCGCGGCGGCGGCCCGCTTGAAGGCCCGGCGGAATTCCACCGAGACGCGGAAGTTCAGCGGATCGGTCCGCTCCTTGGACTGCTTCCTGGCCCCCTTCTCCGCGGGCTTCACGGCCTTCTCCGGGGCAGCCTCGGGCAGGCGCGGCTTTTCCGGCGGCGCCACTGTCTCGGCGGGCCGGCTCGCGGCCGCCTTTATGCGGGCGGGCTTCGGCGCCTTGGGTGCCGCCTTCGGCGCTGCCTTGGCACCCGCCGGCCTCGCCCCGCCTGCCTTTCGCGCCCCTCCCTTCACGGCGGAAGCCGGCTTCGCCGGGCGGCGCTTCGTGGGTGCCTGCATGCCAGTCTCCTTTGCGCGGATCCGTTCCGCCGAAGCGTCGCCGGGAAAGATGAACATTTCGGGTCAGGGCCAGGATAATGTCGCCCCCGGTTAGCGTGCAAGCGTGCTTTCGTGCAGCTTATGGCCGGACGGGAAAGGAGGACGCGATGCCGGACGGCAAGCCGCCCCATGGCGAAGTGATGGTGGCATCGGGGCATGTCACCGCCCTTCGCCTCTTCGACATGGCCTATGAGATCGACCTGAAGCGGGCCGAGGAACTCTGGGCGAGCCGGACCCAGGCAGCCAGCACCCGGAGCCGCCTGGCCGGCACCCCGCCCAAGGCCGTGTCCTTCGGCGTGCCGCCCCTGGCCCTGTCCTTCGGCCCCTTGTCCCTGCGCATCGGCGGCGAGGAGCTGACCGCGGAAGCCAGCTTCCGCCTCTACGACTTCGGCATCGTGGCCCTGGCGCTGGACTTTCCCGCCAGCGGCCTGTCCTGGCCCGCCTACTCGGCGCTGGTGAACCGGATCGACCGCGCCATCGGGCCGGAAGCGGGGGCGGAGATCTGGGCCCGCCTGCGCGCCCAGCTGCGGGACCTGCTGGGCGAGGCGCTGGACCGCCCCAATGCCGCGCCGCTGGAGGAGGATTACCTCATCGCCGTGGTGAACGAGCTGGGCGAGCCCATGACGGCCGAGGCCCTGCAGCAGCGCGCCGACCTCGTCCCCCTCCTTTCCGGAGAGGAGCGCCCGCTTTCGGAAGGCGCGCGGCGCGACCTGCTGGCGCAGCGCTTCTCCTATCATCCGGACGACCTGGCGGTGATCACCTGGGACCGCGCCTTCATCCTTGAGCCACGGCGCGAAACCGACGTGGCCGATGTGCTGGAAATGGCCAATGCGCAGCTCCTGGAGCTTCGCAGCTATGACGAGCTGCTGGATGACGAGCTGCCCCGCATGCGGGACCTGGTAGAGGCCGCGCATCGCCGCTCCAATCTTCTCCGCTCCCGCAACTATGCCCGCCTGGCCCGCCAGCTCCACACCCTCGTCGCGGAGGTCACGCAATTGGCCGAGCGCGTGGACAACGCCCTGCAGGTGACGGAGGACGTGTATCTCGCCCGTGTCTACGGCGCCGCCATCGGCCTGTTCCGCGTGCCGCAGGTGAGCGCGGCGGTGGACCGCAAGCTGGACATCATCCGCCAGACCTACACGGCCCTGCACGGAGAAGCCGCGGGCGGCCGTGCGGAGGTGCTGGAGGCGGCCATCCTCCTGCTCATCGCCTTCGAGATCATCCTTTCCTTCGTGCGGCACTGACCGCGCGGCGCGGGACATTTCCGGCGCCACGGGCCGGCAGCATCACCCTGGAGCCTGCATCCTGCCGCCCGCCCGCGCCACGGCGTGGGCCGGGACTCACGGCCGGATACGGCCGGCCACCACCAGCCCGTCACCCTCGCGCCGCAGCACCACCCCCTCGCCAGAGGCCGGGAAGACCCCGGTCAGCGCGGTGATGTTCACCTGATGCGTGCTGACGAACAGCGCCCCCGGGCCGTTCCAGCGCAGCAGGATCCGCCGCGCCGCGGCGGTCTGCTCCTCCGCCGAGCCGCGGCCGCCGAAGAAGGAGTCGAAGGCCGGCTCCGCCGCGGCCCGGCCGGGAAAGGCCAGCTCCGCCGTCTCCGTCGTCCGGCACCAGCGGGAGGTGAGCACGGCCCCCACCGGCACGCCCCGGGCACGGATCGCCTCCCCGATGCGCCGCGCCTGGTCCCGCCCGGCCTCATCCAGGTTGCGCTGGGTGCTGCAATCACCCAGCCGCATCCCGGGCGGGTCACCGCCGCCCGGCGCACTGGCATGGCGGAACAGCGCGATTCCCCCCGCCCGCAGCGCGTCCCAGGCCGCGTCCTCGGAAGCGCGCGCCTGGCCCACGCCAAGGGCGAGCAGGGCCGCGGCCGGCATCGCGAGGAGATGGCGGCGCGCCGCGCCAGCCCGATCGGTGTTCATCCCATGCCGCTCCCTGGATTGCGGGCGATGCCGGCCCGGCGGGCATGTTGTGGCCCTTGGGCCGATGTGAAGCGCCCGGCCGGCCCCGGGCCGCCACCGCGCGGGAAAGCACGGCCTGCCATGCGCCACGCGCGCATGTGGCCAGCGCCGGCAGCGCGCTACAGAGGAAAGTCCAGGAAAGCGAAGGGCAGGCGTGATGAGGAATCCCAGCGTCTGGGCCGTGGTCATCGCCGCGGCCGTCACGGCCTCCATGGCCATGGGGATACGCCAGACCTTCGGCCTTTTCCTTCTCCCCCTGGGTGCCGAGGAAGGCATCACGGCGATGGCCTTCGGCCTTTCCATCGCCCTGCACAACCTCACCTGGGGCCTTGCCCAGCCCATCACCGGCGCCCTGGGCGACCGCTACGGCGCGGGGCGCGTCGCGGCCGCCGGGGGGGCGCTCTATGTGCTCGGCCTCGCCCTGGTCGCCATCCATCCCTCCGCGGTCACGGCGGTGCTGGGCATCGGCATCATGACGGGGCTGGGCGTGGGCTGCACGGGCACGGGCAGCGTGGTGGCCGCCGTCGGCCGTGCGGCGCCTGCCGAGAGCCGCAGCAGCATGATGGGCATCGCCGCCGCGGGCGGCTCGGTGGGACAGGCGCTGCTCGTGCCCTATGCGCAGATCGGCATCGGCTGGGTCGGCGCCGCGGCGGCGCTGGGCGCGCTGGGGCTGGCGGCGCTGATGATCCTGCCCGCCGCGCGCGTGATGGAATGGCGCCCCCGCGATGCCGCCGCGCCGCGCCGCGCCATTTCGGACCTGCCGCGCTTCGCCCGCGAAGCCCTGCGGGAGAGGGATTTCGCCCTGCTCACCCTCGGCTTCTTCGCCTGCGGGTTCCAGCTGGCCTTCCTCACCACCCATCTGCCCGCGCATCTGGCCCTGTGCGGCATGCCGCCCTGGCTCGGCGCCACCTCGCTGATGCTGGTGGGGCTGTTCAACATCCCGGGCTCCTGGCTTTGCGGGAAGCTGGGCAACGTGATCCGGCCGGAGGTAGGGCTGGGCTTCATCTACCTCACGCGCACCGTGGCCATTGCGCTGTTCGCGGTGCTGCCGGTCACGGAATGGGGCACGCTGCTCTTCGCCGCGGTCCTCGGCTCGATCTGGCTCGGCTCGGTGCCGCTCACGGCGGCGGCCATCGCCCGCCGCTTCGGCGTGGCCGATCTCGGTGCCCTTTATGGCGTGTGCTTCTTCAACCACCAGATCGGCGGCTTCCTCGGGGCCGGCGCCGCGGCCATCCTGGTGAACCAGACCGGCAGCTACGCGGCCTTCTGGCCTGTGATGGTCGTGGTCGGGCTCGGTGCGGTCGCGGCCAACTGGGCCACGCGCGGCCCGATCCGGGCCACTGTTCCTGCCTGAACCGGCCGGATGCGCAGCCCGGGCTATACCCGGGCTGCCGCCCTCACAACTATCTCTGGACTCTCCGCTGCCGGCAGGTCATGTCTAGGACACAAGCTCACAACTCCGTGACCCCCATGTCCGATCCCGGCACAGAAGCCCTCACCGCAACGATCGACTACCTGTCGGCCCTGGCCGTGTTTTTCCACGCCCATATCCCTGCGGAGATGCGGGACAGCGAAGCCTTCCTGCAGGCCGATGGCGCGCTGCTGGACCGGTTCCGCCTTCGCACCGCCCATATCCCGCTGCATGAGCCGGAAGCCCTGGGAAGCGCGGGAACCCGCGCCTATGTCCAGCACCTCATCCGCATGGCGCGCGACACCGCCCCGGTTGCCGAGACGGATGATGTGCTGACGGCGCGGCATTCCGACTGAAGCCGGACCAGGCCGAAGGCCCGCCGGGCACAGGCCTTGATCGCCGCCAGCGGACCGCATCCGACGAAGACGTTGAGCATGGCAGGGGCGCCGGTGCCCGCCCCCTTCACCCGGGCGCAAGGACTGGAAAATCGCTCCTGGAACCTTTAGAGAACATCTAAGGGCGCCCATGACCGACCAGATCGTCATCACTGAGAAGACCAGCCAGGCCAAGGATGTCCGCGCCGCGGTCGGCCATCGCTACGGCGCCATCCTTCCGGCCGAGGGCCATCTCTTCGACCTGGTCGAGCCCGAGGAGGCCGTGCCGGAATGGAAGCGCTGGTCCCCTGTCCTGCTGCGCCCCGAAGGCCTCTATCCCACCAAGCCCGCCTCGGGCGGCAACAAGCGCCCGAAGCTCCAGGCCATCCGCCAGGCGCTGCGCTCGGCCAAATGCGTCTGGCTCGCCACGGATTGCGACCGGGAAGGGCAGCTCATCGGCCAGGAAATCCTGGAACACCTGAAATACCGCGGCCGGGTGATGCGCGTGATCTTCACGGCCCAGGACCCGCAGACCATCCGGGAGGCCTTCGCCCGCGCCCGGCCCAATGACGAATTCGCCCGGCTCTACGCCGCCGCCGTCGCCCGGCGCCAGGCGGACCAGATCTACAACCTCTCCCTCACCCGCACCGCCACCGTCACCCTGGCCAAGGGCGCGCGCAGCGTCATCGGCGTGGGGCGGGTGAAGACCCCCACCCTCGCCATCGTCTGCCGGCGGGAACTGGAGATCCGCAACTTCGTCCCCCAGGCCTATTTCGAGGTGGTCGCCACCGCCCGGGCCGAGGGCGGCACGCTGCGCATGCGCCACGCGCCGAAGGAGCGGATCCTCAAGCGCGAGGAGGCCGAGGCCATCGCAGCCCTGGCCGAGGGGTTCGAGGGCCCGCTCGCCGTGAAGGTCGAGGAGAAGCGGCAATCCCCGCCCCGGCTGCACGACCTGCCCTCGCTCCAGAAGCTCTGCGGCTCCCGCTTCGGCTGGTCCGCCGCGCGCACCCTCGAACTCGCCCAGCAGCTCTATGACGGCGAGGGGAAGAAGATCATCACCTACCCCCGTGCAGAGACGCGCTACCTGCCAGAAAGCCTGGTTGGGGACGTGCCGCGCATCATCGCCGGGCTGCGCGTGGGCCGCAGCTTCGCCACGATCCCCCTGCCCGAGAACCCGGTGATCCGCCGCGGCGCGGGCGGCGCCTTCCATGACAAGGGCCTGGCCGGCGCCAGCCACCACGCCGTCATTCCCAACGCCAACACGGTGGAGACGCTGCGCGAGGTCTGGCCCCGCCTCTCCACGGATGAGCGGCGGCTGTTTGACGTCATCGCCCGCTCCTACCTCGCCGCCACCATGCCGGATTACCGCTACCGGCAGACCACCGTGACCATGGATGTGCGGAACCATCCTTTCCGCGCCACGGGCCGCCAGCCCATTGAACTCGGCTGGCGCGCCGCCTTCCCGGACTGGCAGCCCGCCGAGGAACGGGGCGAGGATGCGCAGCTCCTCCCCCAGCTCCGCCATGGAGAACCAGCCCGACTGCAGGATGCCGAGGTGGAGGCGAAGGAAACCCGCCCCCCGCCGCGCTACAACGAGGGCACGCTGATCGAGGCCATGCAGAATGCCTGGCGCTTCGTGGAGGATGAGGCGCTGCAGGAGCGGCTGAAGGAGGCCAAGGGCATCGGCACCCCCGCCACCCGCGCCGAGGTCATCCGCGGCCTGAAGACACAGGAACTTCTGATGGCCGATGGCAAGCACATCGTGCCCACGCCGCGCGGCCTTGCCCTGCACGGGATCCTGGAGAAGGCCGACCCCGCCCTGGTCGATCCGGGCGTGACCGCGCAGATGGAACGCCTGCTGGACGAGGTGCTGGTCGGGCAGCAGGAGATGATGGGCGCCATCGACGCCGTCTGCGCGCAGGCCAGTCGAATCATCGCCCGGCTGCAGGACGGCGCGGAGCGCATCGACCCCAGCCTGCTCGCCAGCGGGGGCTCGTCCCGCGCACGCCCCATGCGGGGCGCCCCCACCCCGGCCATGAAGCGCTATGTGGAAAGCCTGGCCCGGCAGAAGGGCCTGGAGCCGCCAGCGGACTACGCCACCTCCGGCACGGCCTGCCGCGCCTTCCTGGACCAGCATGCCGGCCGGCAGGACGGGAGCGGGGAAGCGCCCGCCAGCCCCGCGAAACGCCCGGCCACCCGCCGCCGCGCTGCGCGAAAGCCCGCACCCGATGCCGCCGCTGCCCCATCGCGCAAGCGGCGCACCCGCGCTACGGCCGATGCGCCGCCGGAGGATCTGCCGGGCGGGGATACACCCCTCCGGATTCCCTTTGGGAACAAGGAAGCCGCCCTCCGCCTTGGCGCCCGCTACCGCACCGGGGGCTGGTACGCCCCGCCCGGCAGCGATCTCGGTCCCTTCCGGGAACGCGGCTGGGTCTGAAAGCGCCCCTGACGGTATGCCTCCGGTCCATGCCCGGAGGCGCCGGCATGCATAGGAGCGCCCTGTCCCCGGTAGTCAGACAGGTTCCAACGATCGCTCAGGCCGCCCGGATCTCGGCGAGGAAGCCGTCAACCTTTCCCCGGAGCTGTTCGGATTGCTGGGCGAGTTCGGCCGAGGCGGCGCGGAGCTGGGAAGCGGCCGCCCCGGTTCGCTCGGCGCCCTCTGTCACGCCCGCCGTGTGTCGTGACACCTCCTGGGTGCCCGAAGCCGCCTCGGCCACCGCCCGCCCGATCTCGCGCGTGGCTGCCGTCTGCTCCTCGGCGGCCGCCGCCACCTGGGTGGTGATGCTGTTCATCTCCTCGATCGTGCGCACGATCCCGCCGATGGCCAGCACCGCCCGCTCCGTCTCGCCCTGCATGGCCGCGATCTGCGCCCCGATCTGCTCGGTCGCCTTCGCGGTCTGGGCCGCCAAGGTCTTCACCTCGCTCGCCACCACCGCAAAGCCCCGCCCGGCCTCCCCGGCGCGGGCCGCCTCGATGGTCGCGTTCAGCGCCAGCAGGTTCGTCTGGCCCGCGATGTCGCTGATCAGCCGCACCACATCCCCGATGCTCCGCGCCGCCTCCGAAAGCCCCTGCACCGCGCTGTCGGTCGCCCGCGCATCCCCCGCCGCCCGCCGCGCCACCTCCGCGCTCGAACCCACCTGGCGCGAGACCTCGGCGATCGAGGAAGCCAACTCCTCGGCGGAGGCCGCCACTGTCTGCACATTCGCGCTCGCCTGCTCCGAGGCCGCGGCCACCGAGGTCGCCCGCGCCACGCCGTCCTGCGCCGTGCCGGCCATCTCGCCGGCTGTCGCGTTCAGCTCCACCGCGGCCGAGGCCACCCCCCGCAGCACCTCCGCCGCCTCCGCCTCGAAGCCCCGCAGCAGGGCATCGACACGCGCGCCCCGCGCCACCTTCGCCTCCGCCTCCCGCGCCTGCGCGGCGGCAAGGTCCCGGCGCTCCATCGCGCCGACGCGGAGGGTTTCCAACGCCTCGGCCATCTCGCCCAACTCATCGCCCCGGCCACGGCCGGGCACCTGCACCTCCAGCTCGCCCGACGCGATCTGCCCGACCCTCCCGGTCATCTCCTGCAGCGGCCCGAGCACCCGGCGCAGCAGGAGCAACACCGAGAAGAGCGTCAGCCCGCAAACCGCCAGCGCCAGCGCCGCGGAGGCGAGGAAGCCCATGCGCGCCTCGCCGGACAGCGCGGCGGTCTCCGCGATGGCTTCGTCCAGAACCGCGTCGCGCAGGCCCAGGATCTCCGCCTGCACGCCCACCGACCAGGACCGGTATTCCGGCGCCGGGAGCGGCCAGCGCGGCGCCTGCCCCGCCAGCGCGCCACGGGCCAGGGAAAGCATCTCCCGCCAGCGCAGCTCCGAGTCCTGGACGAAGCTGCGCTACTGCGCCCGCAGCGCGGCCTGCAGCGCCTCCTCCTCCGGCATCCCCGTGATCAGCCGCCTTGCGCCCGCGAATGCCTGCTCGGCCCGTCCCGTGAAGCGCGTCGCGTCGTCATAGGCGGCCTGCTGCACGGGCACGCCGCTCACCCAGCTCGTGATCAGCACGTTCCGCTGCCCCACGAAGTCGCGCACATCCATCACGGCGCCGGCGATCTCCATCAGCAGCGCCGTCCGGGGCGAGATCCCGGCGGCGCGGGCCGAACCCTGCGCCGCCAGCCGCCGCATGGCCTCCACACCCTGGTTCCGAAGCGCCTGGCTCGCTGCCGGCAGGGCCTGGTCCCGCGCCTCCAGCGGCCTGGCCATCGCCTCCAGCACGCGCCCGCGGATATCGGCCACGCGTGGCACGAGGTCCCGCACCAGCCCCGCATCGAAGCCGCCGGCCGTCGCGCTCCCCTCGGCGGCCCGGAGGAACTGGTCCGTCACCGCCGCCATCCGCCGCGCTTCCCCGGCATCGGGGGAGGGCATGCGCAGCATGGAGGCATAGCCGCCGATCTCGCTCGCGATCGCGGTCTGGGCCCGCTGCGCATCGCTCACCGCTCGGGTGATCCGCCGCGCCTCCTCGGCCCTGTCCCAGGCCGACCAGCCGGAGCCCGCGAGCCAGAGCGAGGCCCCGGCACCAGGAAGGGCGATGCCGCAGAAGCAGGCCAGGAAAAGAGTGCGTATGCGCATCCCCGGGAGTCCTCGCTGTCAGTCCTATCCAGCGAGGATCGCGCCGTGCCCTTAAGGCCGGGATAACGCGCCCCGGCGCGGGCGCTAGCGCACCACCGGCTTCGCCGTGGCGCCCAGCCAGCGAGCCATGGCCACCACCGCCTCGTCCTGCTGCGGCTGGCCCACCAGCTGGACGCCCACGGGCATTCCCTCCACGCCCAGCAGCGGCAGGGTCACCGCCGGGCAGCCCAGCAGCGAGGTCCAGGCATTGAAGCCCGTGTTCCCCGTGCGCCCGGTGGGGCGGTGCACGATATCCTCCAGCAGCGGCGCGGGGCCCGTGCAGGAAAGGGTGACGATGCCATCCGCCAGCGGCGCGATGGCGGCGTGGCGCAGCCTCGCCTCCGCGCGGCGCGCCAGCAGGTCGCGGTAGTCCGAGACGGTCATGCCATTGGCATGGTCCATCTGCGCCATGGTCGTGTCGCTCAGCTGGCCCGGGAACAGCCGCAGGAGATTCGCCTGGCCCCAGCGATTCTCGAAGGCGACCAGCCCCATGCTCATCGTCACGGAATCCAGGATGCTCCGCTCGAAGGATTCGATCAGGGGGTTGTCGCCGCGGCGCAGCAGTTCCACGCCCTCATCCGCCAGCTGGCGCAGCAGGTCCGCGAAGGCCTCCCGCGTCGGTGCCCCGGTCGCCTCCCAGCCCTCGCTCTCCACCACGATCAGCCGCGCGGGGCGGCGTGGCGGCGGCGGCGCGAGCGTGCCGCCCAGCCCGGGATGGCCGGGATCCCCGCCCGCCCGCGCCGCGATCTCGGCCGCCACATGCCACATGTCCTCCACCGCCCCGGCATGCACGCCCAGGCAGCTCTGGCTCAGCCCCTGCCGCTCCCCCCGGTGCAGGGCGCCGAAGCTCGGCTTGATCGCCACATTGGCGCTGAAGGCCGCGGGGCGGATGATGGAGCCCACGACCTGCGTGCCCAGCGCCGCCGGCACCATGCCCGCCCCCACCGCCGCGCCCGATCCGCTGGAGGAGCCGCCGGCCGTGCGGCGCACATCGAAGGGGTTGCGGGACTTGCTGGGATGCGCGCCGCCCAGCTCCGTCGTCACCGTCTTGCCCAGGATCACCGCCCCGGCCTCGCGCAGCGCCCAGACCGAGGCACTGTCCTGCCGGGTGCGGGCATTCTCGTTGCCGGCGATGCCCAGGCTGGTGGGCATGTCATGCGTCTGCAGGATGTCCTTCACGCCAGTCGGCATGCCGTCCACCGGCCCGATCGGCCGCCCCGCCCGGTAGCGGGCCGTGGCGGCATCCGCGGCCTCGCGCGCGCCCTCCAGGTTCAGCGCCATCCAGGCCTGCACCTCCGGCTCGCGCGCCTCGATGGTGGCGATGCAGCGCTCCAGGTAGTCGCGCGGCGTGTCCTGCCCGGCCAGGAAGCGCGGCACCGCATCATGGAAGGTGCGCGGCTGGTGCGTCGTCGGGTCGTAGGTCACGGGGGCTTCTCTCCTGGCCGGGGCCGCGCAGTCTGCATGGAGATCGCGGCGGCGTGCACCCCCGCCCCGGCCGAGGCGCCCTTGCCCGAACCCGGCCAGCATCCCGGCGTTGTTGCCCAGCGGAACAGCCGGGACAGACCATGCAAGACCCCGAACAGCTCACCACCAGCAAGATGCAGAGCCTGGTGGAGGGCTTCTTCTGGCTCCTGCCGAATATCGGCATCGGCCTGGCCGTGCTGGCCGGGTTCTGGATCGGTGGCTGGGCGGCGCGGCGGGCCATCGTCTTCGCCTTCAAGCGCCGCCGCCGGCACGACCTGGGCGAGCTGCTCGGCGGCTTCCTGCGCTGGACCCTCATCCTGGCCGGCGTCCTCGTCTTCGCGACGATCGTCTTCCCCTCGGTCAAGCCTTCGGACCTGCTGGCCACGCTGGGCATCGGCTCCCTCGCCGTGGGCCTTGCCTTCCGCGACATCCTGCAGAACTGGTTCTCGGGGATGATGATCCTCTACTCCCAGCCCTTCCGGGTGGGCGACCAGATCGTCTCCGGCGACCATGAGGGAACGG
Organism: Pararoseomonas baculiformis; assembly: GCF_017813395.1. GTDB lineage: Bacteria > Pseudomonadota > Alphaproteobacteria > Acetobacterales > Acetobacteraceae > Roseomonas > Roseomonas baculiformis. The sequence goes on from NZ_JAGIZB010000009.1 coordinate 85,087, forward strand.
TGGAGCATGTCGAGGCCCGCGCCACCCTCATCAAGACCTATGACGGCCAGCGCGTGGTGATCCCCAACAGCAATCTCTACACGCGCAGCATCGTCGTGCGGACGCATTACCCGGTGCGGCGCAGCCAGTGCGACGTGACGATCGGCTACGCGGACGATCCGGATGCCGCCGCCGCCGCCGTCCTCGCCGCGCTCTCCCGCGTGGAGGGCGTGGTGCAGGACCCGCCGCCGGACGCCCGGGCCTGGGAGATCGGCGAATCGGGCGTGGTCCTGCGGGTCCGCTGGTGGACCGACAGCACGCGAAGCAAGGTGGTCGCGGCCCAGGGCCGCGCCGTTGCCGCCATCCGCGGGGCCCTGCAGGAAGCGGGGGTGGACATGCCCTATCCCACCCGCACCGTGCTGTTCCACGACCAGACCGACGAGGCGGATGGCGACCGCACCCGGCAGCGCGAGGGCTGGCCGGCCGGCAAGGACCCGCCTGCCCCGCGGCCCCTGAACGCGCTGACCATCCGCCGCGCTCCGCAGGATTGATACACCGCGCGCCCGAAGGGAGCGGTGAGGCACGAATCGCGTTCCCGAATCCTTCGCTCTGTGTTTACCTTCTGTTCATGCCTGACCCACAGACCCTCCAAGCCCCTCCCGCCGACCTGGATGTGCTGGCCGCGCGCCAGGCCGTGCAGGTCTACCGATCGGCCGCTGCCAGAGGATTCCTCAAGATCGAGGCCTGGGAACAGGCCGTGGAGACCTTCGGGGCGGCCCATCCGGACTGGCCTTTGCCACTCGCCCAACGCGAGGCGGCCCGCACGCTCGGACCGATGGTCCTCAACCTCAGGGCCGCGGAACAGGCAGAAGCGCCCCCCGTCCCGGCCTGCCGGCCTCCGCTCGACCTGCTGGTGGATCTGGCAACACCGGAGACGGCGCAGACCATGCGGGCGGCGGCACAGGCGGGCAGGGCGCCGGCCCGGCTGCCCTGGACCCTGGCCTGCCCCACGCGCCCGTCCGCCTGGCGGGCCCCGCTTCGTCCGGGAATGGGGATCCGCCCATCCAGCCTGCCGGGCAGCCAACCCGACACTCGCTCCTCCTCCTGGGGCTTCAGCCCGGCCTGAGGCGCAGCACAGCGGGCTCGGGCTGGGCATGCTGGGGCTGCCGGCACAGCCGGCGCCCCATCGTCACCACAGGGGCAGGATCGCACCCCACCGAATTCGTCCGAGATATCGCATACTCCGTCGATATCTCGTAGCATCCGGACGCGGCCCGTGGCCTGCCTTTCCGGAGAAGACGCGTGATTCAACAGCGCGGGGCCGCCCCCGAATCTCCAAGCCCCGGCAAAAGCCCGCTCCTGCCCGCCCGCAGCGGCGCGATGGCGGGGATGGCCTGATGCCAGGCCCGCTGCATGGCATCCGCGTGCTCGATTTCTCCGAGCTGCTGCCCGGGCCCTTTCTCACCACCTGCCTCGCGGAGCTTGGCGCGACGGTTCTGAAGGTGGAGCGCCCGCCGGCCGGCGATCCGGTGCGCCGCATGTCGCCCGGCGTCTTCGGCGCCGTGAACCGCGGCAAGGACAGCCTGCTTCTCGACCTCAAGCAGCCGGAAGGACGGGACCAGGCCCGCGCCCTCGCGGCCGAATCCGACGTGCTCGTGGAAAGCTTCCGCCCCGGCGTGATGGCCCGCCTCGGCCTGGGCCATGCGGAACTCGCCGAGGTGAATCCGCGCCTCATCTATGCCTCCCTCAGCGGCTATGGGCAGGACGGCCCCTATGCCGCCGTGCCGGGCCATGACCTGAACTATCTCTCCGTCGCCGGGCTGAAATCCCTCTCGGGCGGCCATGCGGGGGTGCCCGTCGCCGATCTCTGTGGCTCGGTCTATGGCCTTGCGGGGGTGCTGGCGGCGCTGATCCAGCGTGGCGTCACCGGCCGCGGCCAGTATCTCGACATCGCCATCACCGAATGCGCGCTGCACTGGCTGAATCCCCGCCTCGGCCGCTTCTCCGGCGCCGGTGCGGAAACGCTGGAAGCGCAGCGTCGCCTCTCCCTCGCACGCCCGGCCTATGGCGCCTTCTCCTGCCGCGATGGCCGCTCCATCAGCATCGCCGCGCTGGAGGATCATTTTTGGGCGCGCCTCACCAGCGCCATGGAACTCGCGCCCTTCGACACGCCGGAGCATGCCCGCATGGCGCAGCGCGCGCCTCTGACGGAGGAAATCAACGCCCTCATCGCCGCGCGATGCGCGGAGGAGGAAAGCGAACCCCTGCTCGCCCGGCTGCTGGCGGCCGACATCCCCGCCGCACCCGTCCTCGCGCCAGGAGAAGTGGCGGGCTTCCCCCAGCACGTCGCACGCGGCGCCATGGAAGGCACGGCGTCGGGGCCGCTGGCGCGTTTCCCCGTGCGGCTGGAAGGCATGGCACCGCTGAAGGAAGCGCCAGCCCTGGGCAGCGGGGGCCTTCAGGCTGGTTAGGTCTCGGTACGGTCCTGCTCTGGCGGTCTGTCCCGGGGAGAGGAAGAAGGAATTCTTCCTCTCCCCGGACCCCTCACCATCATCTTTTTCTAGAAGTTTGGAAAAGTTCGGCTGACGGCGCGCCTCGGGTCCATGACCCGAGGCGACTGCAGAGGCAGGATGAGACCTCTGAAACCCCGTGTTGCACCGTATCCGCGGCAGCCAGACGGGGTTCCAAGGGCCTCAGGCCCTTGGCGGGTGAGGTCCGGAGAGGGCAGAGCCCTCTCCGGGAAGCAACCCATCAATCCCGCAGCGTCACAACCGCATCCAGCACCAAGGCGCCCTCCCCTTCCGCCCCGGCGCGCACCGGGTTGATCTCGATCTCCTCGAAATCCTCGGGACGCGCCTCCACCAGGGCCGAAAGCGCCGCCATGGCCCGGCACAGCGCGTCCAGGTCGCAGGGCGCGGCGCCTCGCAATCCTTCCAGCAGCGGGAAGCCGCGCAATTCCCGCAGCATCCGCCCGGCCTCCGCCGCATCCACAGGCAGAAGGCGATGCGCCACGTCGCGCAGCAGTTCCACATGGATGCCGCCCAGCCCGCAGGTCATCACATGGCCCAGCACCGGATCGCGCGAGACGGAAAGCAGGATCTCCGTCCCGCCCGGTGGCGCCATGCGCTCCACCAGCGCCCCCTCGATCCGGGCTTCGGGGTGATGGCGCGCGCCAGCCTCGGTCACGGCCGCGAAGGCCGCCTCCACCGCCGACGCGTCGCGCAGCCCCAGCACCACGCCGCCAATATCGGATTTGTGCAGGATATCGGGGCTGGCGATCTTCAAGGCCACGGGGAAGCCCATCCGCGCGGCCACGGCCGCGGCATCCGCGCCGCTGCGGGCCAGCACGCCGTCCGGCACGGCCAGCCCGGCCTGCCGGAGCATCGCCTTGCCCTCGGCCTCGGAGAGGGTGCGCAGCGGCGTCTCCGGCAGGCCGGCGCCGAGCCCGGCCGGCATGGTGCCGGGCCGCCAGGCGCCATGGTCGACGAAGCGGCGGAAGGCCTTGGCGGCGTTGCGGAGGCTGCGCATCGGCACCATCCCGGCCTCGGCGAAGCAGCGATAGGCGGCGCCCGTCCGCTCGCTCATCCACACCGGCACCAGCGGGGTCTGCGTATGCCCCTGCGCCGCCACCATCCGTTGCGCCACGGTGTGGGAGACGGGGCCGTAATCCAGCGGCATGGGCATCATGACCAGGGACACGGCGGGATCATTCGCCACCACCGCCAGCGTCTCCTCGATCACGCCGGGATTGGTCAGCGTCACCGTCGTCGTGTCCACCGGATTGCCCAGCGCGGCATAGGAAGGCAGCCGCGCGGCCAGCGCCTCCGTGGTTTCCGGCGCCAGTTCGGCGAGCACCAGCCCGGCCTGCCCCACCATGTCGGCCGCCAGTGCGCAGGCGCCGCCGGAAGAGCCGAATACCGCGATCCGTTCGCCGCCACGCGGCCGTCCGCGCGCCAGCAGGGAGGCGACGTCCACCAGCTCGTCGATATCGTCCACCTCGATGATGCCGAGCTGCCGGAAGGCCGCGCTGTTCACCGCCGCCGAGCCTGTGAGGGATGCCGTGTGCGAGGCCGCGGCGCGCATCCCGTATTCCGACCGCCCGACCTTCAGCGCCACGACCGGCTTTCCCGCCTCCGCCGCCGCCCGGGCGGCGGCCAGGAAGCGCGGGCCATCCTTGATTCCCTCCAGGATGGTGCCGATCACCGTCACGTCCGGCGCGCCGGCCATGTAGTGGATGAAGTCGGCGACCTGCAGGTCCACCTCATTGCCGGTGGAGCACCAGAGGGCGAAGCCTGTCCCGCGCTCCATGGATTGCAGCAGGTTGCGCCCGAGCCCGCCGCCCTGCGTGGCCAGCCCGATCGGCCCGCGCCGCAGGTCATTCGCGAATGCGGGGGAAAAGGTGAAGCCCAGGCGCTTGTTGATGTTGGTCACGCCCGGGCAGTTCGGACCGTAGAGGCGCATGCCGCTTGCCTCCGCCAGCGCGCGCATCTCCGCCTCCGCCGCGCGCCCCTCATCGCCCGTCTCGCCGAAGCCGGAGGTGAGGATGACGCAGAACTTCACCCCCAGCGCGGCGCAGTCCCGCAGCGCCTCCATCACCCCCGCCGCCGGCACCGCGATCACGGCCAGCTCCGGCACCGCGGGCAGTTCCGCCACCCGCCTGAAGCAGCGCATGCCGCGGATTTCCGGCCGCGTGGCATTCACCAGATGCAGCGTGCCCCCGAAATCCGAATGGTCCAGGACATTCGCGAGCGTCCGGCCGCCGACGCTCGCCTCCCGCTCCGAAGCGCCGACCAGCACGACGGAGCGCGGGTCGAAAAGCGGGGTGAGATCCGAGAATTCCCTCATGTCAGCGCCGAAAGCCCGAGGATCTCGCGCCCCGCGATGAGGGTCTGGATCTCCGTCGTCCCCTCCGGGATCATGCCGCCGCGCGTGTCGCGGAAGATCCGCTCGATCGGGTAGTCGGTGGAATAGCCGAGCCCCCCATGCACCTGAAGCGCCATATTCGCCACCTCATGCGCCGCCTCGGTCGCATAGAGCTTGGCGATGGAGCATTCGGTGCGCGCGTCCCGCCCGCGATCCAGCGCCGTGGCCGCGTTGTAGGACAGGGCACGCGCGGCCTCCGTCCGGATGGTCATGTCCACGATATGCTTCTGGATCAGCTGGAAGCTGCCGATCGGCTTGCCGAACTGCTTGCGCGTCCTCGCATACTCGACGGAGAGGTCCAGCGCCGCCTGGGCCGCGCCGACCGCGCCCATGGCAATGTTCACCCGCGCCGCGTTCAGCCCCTTCAGCACGTTCCTGAAGGCGCCGCCCTCCTCGCCCAACAGGTTCTCGCGCGGGATCGACACGTCGCTGAAGCCCAGCTCCGCCGTGCCGGTGCAGCGCAGCACCATCGTGTCCAGCGGGCGCACATCGTAGTTCGCCACCTCCCGCTCCACGATGAAGGCGGAGAGCTGGCCGTCACAGGTCTCGCTGAAGGTCCGGGCAATGACGATGGCGAAATCCGCGTTCGCGCCATTGGTGATCCACATCTTCCGGCCATTCAGGACATAGCTGTCCCCGCGCCGGTCCGCCCGCATCTGCACGCCGGCGGCGTTGGAGCCTGTATCGGGCTCGGTCAGGCCGAAGCAGGCCCGGCGCGTGTTCTCCAGCAGTGGCTTGAGGAAGCGTTCCTTCTGCTCCGCCGTGCCGAAGGCGTGCAGCCGGTTGATCGCGCCGTTGGTGATGTTCACCAGGGTGCGCAGCGACATCCAGTAGTAGCCGGTCTGCTCCAGCAGCATTCCCCAGGTGACGTAGTCCAGCCCGAAGCCGCCATCCTCCTCGGGCAGGCGCCCGCCGAGATAGCCGAACTCCCGCATGGCCCCGAGCAGCTCGAAGGGAAAGCTCTTCGCCGCCTCGTGCCGGTTGATCACCGGCGCCACCTCGCGTTCCATGAAGCGCCGCACATTGTCGCGCAGCAGTTCCTGCTCGGGGGAAAGGTCAACCGCCATGCCGGCGTCTCCCCTGGATGCCGGTCCCCGGCCCGTGGATGCGCAGCGCCATGGCCATTCCCCTCCCGCCGCCCGGCGTTCCCCGCCGTGGCGCCTCATCTGGTGAAGTCATGGTAGCAATGGTGACTTTCAAGTCAACAAGATGCCCGGCGGGTCTTGCCGTGGTTCTTCCGGCGCCCGCTCTGGAATCCCGGCCCGGCCTCCTCTAACGCCTGCCGCCAAGGGCCTGGCGCCCGCCCACAAACCTGGGGTCCCGATGCCGACCACCGTCCCGGCGACGCTGCGCACCCTCGCCGTTTTCGAGACTTTCGCCCGCGAGCAGCGCGAATTGTCGAATGCCGAGCTCGCCCGACTGATCGGCCTGCCCGAGAGCAGCACCTCGGACCTGCTGCACACGCTGCACGAGGCCGGATATCTCCTGCGCACCGTGCGTTCGCGCCGCTTCTACCCCACACGGCGTTTGCTGGAGCTGGCCCGCCAATCCGCCGAGCGCGACCCCCTCGCCACCTTCGGGGCCGAGGCGATCGCCACGCTGAGCGAGCGGACCGGCGAGACCGCCATCTGCGGCCGCCCCGATGGCGCGCGCGTGCAGGTTGTGGGGGTGCAGGAAGGGAGCCATCCGCTGCGCTACATGCTCCGGCCCGGGGAGCGCCTGGCGCTTCATGCCTCGGCCATGGGCAAGGCCCTGCTGGCGCTGATGCCGCCTGCGGAGACGCGCCGCCTGATCCGCGCCCGCCCGCTCCGCCAGCTCGCCTCGCGCACCATCACGGATGCCGACGCGCTGGAGGCGGAGGTCGAGGCCGTGCGCGAGCGCGGCTGGGCCTGGGTGGCCGATGAGGCGGGCGAGGGCGTGGCGGCCATCGCCATTGCCGGATTGGTGGGGGACGAGCCCCTGGCCGTTTCCCTCGCCGGCCCCACAGGCCGGCTTGAGGGAAGCCGCAGGGCTTATCTCACCATCCTGGAGGAGATCCGGCCCCTTCTGTTCGGCCCCGCCCCCGGTTCCGGTTGATTCCCCGCCTTCCTCCGATATGCTGAAGTGACCTTCGGGTAACTGGAGGAAACGGGCGGGAAACGCCTGCAGAGGAGGAAACATGCGGATCACCCGAAGGACGCTCGCCCTGGGGCTCGCGGCGCTGGGCACGCGCGGCGCCCGGGCCCAGGGCGCCTATCCCAATCGCCCCGTCACATGGATCGTGCCCTTCACCCCGGCCGGCATCACCGATGTCAACTCGCGCCTCTTCGCCCGCAAGCTGGCCGCGCGGCTTGGCCAGAACGTCATCATCGACAACCGTCCCGGCGCGGGCGGCACACTGGGCACGGAGCTGGGCGCGCGCGCCGCGCCCGATGGCTACACGATGGTGTATGGAACCCAGGGCACGCTCGCGACCGCCCCGGCCCTGTTCCGCCGCCTGCCCTATGATCCGCTGCGCAGCTTCACCCCGATCCAGGGGCTGTTTGAGACCTCGCTTGTCCTTGTCACCCATCCGGCGCGCCCCTACCGCAACGTGGCGGAGCTGGTGGCCTATGCGAAGGCCAATCCAGGCCGGGTGAACTTCGGCACGGCCGGCGTGGGCACCGGCACGCATCTCACCGCCGTGCTGTTCCAGACGGTCGCTGGAATCCAGATGACCCATGTGCCCTATCCCGGCAGCGGCCCGGCGCTGACGGACCTGATCGCGGGCACCACGGACATCATGTTCGACTATGCGGTGGCGACGCGCGACCATATCGAGGGCAACCGGCTGCGGCCGCTGGCCGTGACCGCGAAGGAACGCATCCCCGCCCTGCCGGATGTTCCCACCGTCGCCGAGATCGGCATGCCCTCGGCCGTCGCGGCCGCCTGGTCCGGAATCCTGCTCCCCGCGGGCTGCCCGCCCGAGGTGGTGGAGAAGCTGGCGGTGGAATGTGCCGCCACCATGCAGGATGCGGAGATCCGCCGGAACGCGGAGATGAATGGCAGCCGCCCCATGGCGGAGCTGAACCGCGCATCCTTCGCCCGCTTCATCGAGGAGGAGATCCCGCGCTGGGGGGAGATCGTCCGCCACTCCGGCGCCCAGCCGGCCTGAGCCAGGCCCCGTCCGGTGCCCGCGCCGCGGCGGCTCAGCCCCGCGGCAGCGGTGCCCGGATGCCGTTCAGGACGAAATGCGCGAAGGTCTCGCCGATCTCGCGCCCGGTCAGCGGCCCGTCCGGCATGTACCAGCGGGCGATGTGGTTGATCGCCCCCATGAAGAAGGCCACCACCAGCTTCGGGTCCCCCGCCGCCAGCGTGCCCGCATCCATGGCTGCCTGGACCATGCCCCGCAGCGCCCGGTCCGCCTCCCGCATGCGCGCGCGGATCGGGTCGGCATATTCGGGGGGCAGGGAGGTCACGGGCTCCGCCAGCACGGCGTAGGAGCCCAGCTCGCTCGTGACCAGCTCGATGTAATGCACGATATAGAGGCGCAGCCGCTCCAGCGGGTCCTCCGTGCCGGAAAAGGCCATGTCGCGTGCGCGGGCGCCCGCATCGAAGGCGATGGTCTTCGCCTCGAACAGGATTTCGTGCTTGGTGCGGACATAGCGGTAGAGCGCGGGCTTGGTGACGCCCAGCGCCTCCGCGATCTCCTCCAGCGAGGTGTTGTGGAAGCCGCGCCGCCCGAAGGCGCGCGCCGCCTCGCGCACCAGCGCGCGCCGCTTGATCTCGAACTGTGCCTCGCGCGCGGGCACGGCATCGGCCCAGCGCGCGGGTTTCTTCAGGCCCGCCGAACGACTCATCTCGCCTTCCCGCTTTCCGCCATGTGACCGCCCCGCGCCCCGAGTGCAAGCCGCGCGGCGATCCCGTTCAAGATAGTTGACTCCAAAGTCACTTATCATACCATAGGGTCACAATAACGAAGCAACGCCGCGGCGACCGGAGCCGCGGGCGAGGAGGAACGCCCTTGCTCATCCCGCGCCGTGCGGCCCTGGCATGCCTTGCCAGCGCCCCGCTCGCCCGCCCGGCCCTGGCCCAGAGCCAGCCCCAGCCCGGCTGGTCCCCCACACAGCCCGTCCGCGCCGTCTGCGGCTCCTCGCCCGGCAGCATCACGGACCTGATCGCGCGCGTGGTGCAGCCCGGCCTCGCCCAGCGCCTGGGCCAGACCGTGGTGGTGGACAACCGCCCCGGCGCCGGCGGCAACATCGCCGGCGAGTTCCTCGCCCGCGCCGCGCCGGACGGCCACACCATCATGGTGGTCTCCGGCGGCATCATGACCCTGAACCCGCATCTCTACCGGGAAATGCCCTTCAACCCGGCGCGGGACATCAAGCTGGTTTCCCGCATCACCGCCGGCGGCTTCCTCCTCGCCGTTCCCGCCTCGATCGGCGTGACCGATGTGGACGGGCTGATCGCCCATCTCCGCCGCAAGGGAGAGGCGGCGAATTACGGCTCCCCCGGCATCGGCTTCGCCATGCATGTGGGCACCGAGGTGTTCCTGAACGCCACCGGGCTGAAGGTCACGCATGTGCCCTATCGCGGCAGCGCGGCCGCCATCAATGCGCTGCTCGCGGGCGAGGTGGACTTCCTCTTCGACAGCCGCGGCCCTCTCCTGTCTGGGCTGCAATCGGGCAAGCTGCGGGTGATCGCCAATGGCGGCACGCTGCCCGATCTCGTCTACCCGGACCTGCCGCGGCTCTCCGACCGCTTCCCGGATGTGGTGGTGCAGAGCTGGACGGCCATCGCCGCGCCCGGCGGCATCCCCGACCCCATCCTCCGCCGGCTCGATGACGCCATGCGCGCCACCTTGCAGGACCCGGAGGTGGTGGAACGGCTGCGTGCCATCGGCAACGGCCCCGCCTATCTCGGCCCCGAGGCCCTGGCCGCCTTCTTCGCCGAGGAACGCGCCCGCGCCGCGAGGGGCGTGGAGCTGGCCCGGATCACGCCGCAATGAACCTCCCGCGCCGCACCCTTCTCGCCGCCACGCTCGCCATGCCGGGGCTGGCCCGCGCGCAATCCTTTCCCACGCGCCCCATCCGCCTGCTGGTCGGCTTCGCGCCCGGTGGCGCCACCGATATCGTCGCGCGCCTGCTGCAGCCATTGCTGGGCGAGGCGCTGGGACAATCCGTCATCGTGGAGAACCGTTCCGGCGCCGGCGGCATGGTGGCAACAGACTTTCTTGTCCGCGCTGAGCCGGATGGCCACACGCTGATGGTCGCCAGCCCTGGCCAGCTGGTGGTGAACCCGCTGCTGGACCGCAATTCCAGCTTCGACGCCGCGCGCGACATCACCCCGATCGGGCAGGTGACCAGCAGCCCGCTGGTGCTCGTCGTGCCCGCTGCCTCCCCCTATCGCGATGCGCGCGCGCTGATCGAGGCGATCCGCGCGAGGCCGGGCGTGATGAACTACGGCTCGGCCGGCGTCGGCAGCTCCATGCATATCGCGGGGGAGATGCTGAAGGCCCATGGCGCGCTCAGCACCGAGCATGTCCCCTATCGCGGCAGCGGCCCGGCGGTGACGGATCTCGTGGCCGGCAAGATCGATTTCATGATCGACAGCGTCTCCACCACCGCGACCCATATCCGCAACGGCGTGCTGCGCGCCCTGGCTGTGACGGGCGAGGAACCCTGGCCCGAATTTCCCGATGCCGTGCCCCTGCGCAGCATCGTGCCGGATGTGGTCCTCACCACCTGGCTCGGCCTCGTCGGGCCGGCGAAGCTTCCGCCCGCGATCCTCGCACGGCTTTCCGATGTGCTGCGCGACGTGGTGCGCAGCCCGGTCTTCACCGCGCGGCTGAAGGAGCTGGGCAGCCAGGCCTACTGGGCCGGACCGCAGGATTTCGCCGCCTTTCTCGCCACCGAACGGCAGCGCGCGGCCGATGTGATCCGCCGCGCCCAGATCCGCCAGGAGTAGACGCGTTGGAGCTTCGCGACCCCTCCCTCTATGCGCCTTCGGGTAGCGCCGACGGCGCCGTGCTGCTGGCCCTTCGCGACCCGGCCAGCGGCGCCCTGGCCTTCCCCCGCACCCCCTATGGCATTGGCGCCACCGGCACGCCCTCCGAGGCGGCAGAGCCGGTGGAGCTGAGCGGCCGGGGCGAGGTGCTGGTCTGCGTCACCGTGCACCAGCCCCTCTCCCCCGGGATGAAGGTGCCGCTCCTCGTCGCGCGGTTGCGGCTGGAGGAAGGGCTCGTGCTGGATGGCATCATCGAGGGCACGGAGGAACCGCGCCCGGGCACACCGGTGCGGGCCGTTCTCGTGCCGGAGGACGCGGAGGGCGGCACGCGGCTCGCCTGCCGCTTCCGCGTGGTGGAGAGCGGCGCATGACCGATCTCGCTTCCATGCGCCCGGTGCGCGTCGCCGGTATCGGGATGCATCCCTACCAGTTCCCGACCGAAACCCCCTATGTCACGCTCGGCCTCACCGCGTTGCGCGCCGCGCTGGCCGATGCGGGGCTGCAATGGCCGGATGTCACCTTCGCCGCCATCGGCACGGGCGCCATCGGCATGGCCGCCGGCCGCGTGATGCTGCGCCATATCGGCTCCACCGGGCTGGAGGTGGTGCAGGTGGAGAATGCCTCCGCCTCCGGCTCCTCCGCCTTCCGGATGGCATGCCTGATGGTGGCCAGCGGCCAGCACGAGGTCGCGCTGGCCCTGGGCGTGGACAAGTTCGGCAGCGCCCAGCGCGCGGCCCACAAGGACGGCATCCCGCGCCTGACGCCCGCCGCCGAGATCCCGGCCGTGAAATTCGCCCTCATGGCCCGGGCCTGGCGCGACAGGTTCGGACTGACGCGTGAGGACATGGCGCGTGTGGCCGTGAAGAACCACGGCAATGCCGCCCGCAATCCCTATGCCCAGTTCCGCAAGCCGCGCACACTGGAGCAGGTGCTGAACTCCAACCCCGTGGCGGGGGACCTCACCTCCCTCCAATGCACGCCGCGCGGAGAGGGGGCCGCCGCCGTGATCGTGGCGAGCGAGGAGGCCATCCGCAGGCACGGGCTGGACCGCAACCGCGCCATCCGCGTGCTCTCCTCCGTCTCCTCCTCCGAGCATGCGGTGGCGGATGAAGGATGGAGCCTGGTGGAGATGGTCCAGCGCTCCGGCCTCTCCGCCCTCGCCGCCGCGGGCGTGGGGATGGAGGACATCGACATCATCGAGCTGCACGACGCCTTCACCATCGAGGAGATCGTCTATGCCGAGGCCCTCGGCCTCTGCCCGCTCGGGGAAGGCGCGGCGCAGCTGCGCGAGGGGAAGTGGGACATCGGTGGCGGTGGTTGCGCCGTGAATCCCTCCGGCGGGCTGCTCGGCATGGGTCATCCCATCGGCCCCACTGGCGCAGGCCAGATCGCGGAGATCGTGCGCCAGCTTCGCGGCGAGGCGGAGGGGCGGCAGCATCCGGGGGCGCGCACCGCCCTCGCCCACATGATCGGGCTGGGCTCCGTGGCGGTCGGCCACGTGCTGCAGCGGGACTGAAAGGAACGCCGATGCGCGAGGAACTCGGAACCCTGATCTACGAATCCGCGGATGGGGTCGCGGTCGTCACGCTCAACCGGCCGGACCGGATGAACTCCATCGGCGGCACGATGAAGGAGGACCTGGCCCGCGCCTTCTTCGAGATCGCGAAGAACGACCAGGGCCTGCGCTGCGTCGTCCTGACCGGTACCGGCGACCGCGCCTTCTGCGCGGGTGCGGACATCAAGGAACGCGCGGAGCTGCGCCGCACCGGTCCCGAATACTTCATGGCGCAGAAGGCCACCCACGCGCTGATCCGCGGCATCCAGGAATTCGAGCGGCCGGTGATCGCCGCCATCAACGGCGTGGCGCTCGGGGGCGGGCTGGAGATCGCCCTGGCCGCCGATATCCGCTACGCCGCCGCGCATGCGAAGCTGGGCCTTCCGGAGGTGCGCCTGGGCGCCATCCCCGGCGCCGGTGGCACCCAGACCTTGCCGCGCCTGGTGGGCGCCAGCATGGCGAAGGAGCTGATGTTCACCGCCGCCCATCTCACGGCGCAGGAAGCGCTCGCGATCGGGCTGGTGAGCAAGGTGGTGGAAGGCAGCGTGCTGGATGCCGCGATGGAAACGGCCCGCAGGATCGCGGATATGCCACCGTTGGCCGTGCATTTCGCCAAGCGCGCCGTGAATGCCGGCATGCAGGGCGGCATCGATGCCGGCCTCGAATTCGAACGCTACGCCGCCGGCATGCTGACGGATAGCGAGGACCGGCGCGAGGGTTTTCGCGCCTTCGTCGAGAAGCGCAAGCCCGTCTATGTCGGGCGCTGAGGGAAAGAGATGGAACTGAAGCTGAAGGGCAAGGTCGCCCTCGTCACCGGCGGCGGCCAGGGCGTCGGCCGCGCCATCTGCAGGGAACTGGCGGCGGAGGGGGTGAAGGTCATCGTGAACGACCTTTTCCCCGAGCGCGCCGAGCAGGTCGCGCAGGAGATCCGCGAGGCCGGCGGCGAGGCCACGGCCGCCCCGGGTGACATCACCCGGGCGGATTCCGTGAATGCGCTGGCCGCGAAAGGGCGCGAGGCATTCGGCCCCATCACCATCCTGGTGAACAATGCCGGAGTCACGCCGGAGCGGCGCGCGAAGGGCGGCATGCCGCCCACCTTCATCGAGACGCCCGACCGCGAGATGCACCAGACGGTCGAGCTGAACGTCTATGGCACCATGTATTGCTGCCGCGCCGTGCTGCCCGACATGGTGGCGCAGAAATGGGGCCGCATCATCTCCATCGCCTCCGAGGCCGGGCGCGTCGGCGAGGCGCGGCTGGCCGCCTATTCCGGTGCCAAGGCCGCGATCATCGGCCTCACCAAGGCGCTGGCGAAGGAACACGGGCGGGACCGGGTGACGGCGAACGTGGTTGTCCTCGGCGCCGTCTCGCATGAGGGCATCGCCCCCAACCAGGCCACCAGCCCCGATGCGACGCCCGAGAATAACGAGCGCCTGGCGAAGATGCTGAACGCCTATCCTTCCGCCAAGGGCCTGGGCCGCCTCTCCCGCCCGGAGGATGTGAGCGGCGTCGTCACCTTCCTGGCCTCCGATCGCGCCGCCTTCATCACGGGCCAGCATATCGGCGCCAGCGGCGGCTACGCGATGCCCTGAGGAGAACGGCCATGCACCCCCCGGTCTTCCGCACGCGCATCACCGAGCTGTTCGGCATCCGCCACCCGATCCTGGCTGGCGGGCTGATGTGGCTCTCCAACGCCGAATATGTCGCCTCTGTCGTGCGGGCGGGGGGCATGGCCTTCCTCACCCCGCGCTCCTTCCCCGAACCCGGCGCCTTCGCCCGCGAGCTCGTGCGCTGCCGCGAGCTGTGCGATGGCATGCCCTTCGGCGTGAACCTCAACGTCTCCCGCGTTGAGGGGCACAACCTGCGCCTGGACGAATGGCTGGAGCTGTCGCTCCGCGCGGGGGTGCGGCATTTCGAAACCGTCGGCCGCGCCCCGGGCGACCTGATCCACCGCATCCACGCGGCGGGCGGCATCGCCATCCACAAATGCCCGCTGCTGCGCCACGCGCTGAATGCCGAGCGCGCAGGGGCGGATGCCATCACCATCATCGGGGTGGAGGCGGGCGGCCATCCCGGCAATGCCGAGCTCTCCTGCTACGTGGTCGCGCCCCTGGCCGCGCGCACGCTGCGCGTGCCGCTGGTGATCGGCGGCGGCATCGGCAGCGGCGAGGGCATCCTGGCCGCGCTCGCCGCGGGCGCGGAAGGGGTGGTGCTCGGCTCGCGCCTCCTGGCAGCGGAGGAGGTCTGGGCACATGCCAACTACAAGGCCCGCATTCTCGCCGCGGAGCAGGAATCCTCCGTCCTCACCTTTGCCGGCACCCATCCCATGGGCGCCTGGCGTGTGCTGGAGAACGAGACGGCGCGCGAGGTGCTGCGGCGGGAAGCCTCGGGCGCACGCAGCTACGAGGAGTTCGCCGATCTCGTCGGTGGGACGAAGTCGCGCGATTACGCCTATCGGGACGGGGACGTGGAACGCGGCATGCTCTCCTGCGGCCCCGCCGCCGTCTTCAGCAAGGCCGTGGAGCCGATGGAAGCCATCATCGACAGCTTGATGGCCGAGGCGGGAGCCGCGCAGCGCCGCCTGCGGCGCCTTGCCCTGGCGGAGAGCGTGGACGCATGAACCAGACGATCCTCTTCGGCAGCCATGTCATCGACGGGCAGGCGCTTCGCGCGCGCGCGGCCCGTGCCGCCTCCGGCTTCGCCGAACTCGGCGTGCGCCCCGGCGACCGCATCGCGGTGATGATGCGGAACGAGCCCAGCTATCTCGAGGTGATCCTGGCCGCGGATCGGCTCGGCGCGCCGCTGGTCGCCATCAACTGGCATTTCCGCGCGGATGAGGCCGGGCATGTGCTGCAGGACAGCGGCGCGCGCGTGCTGGTGGTCCATGCGGACCTGCTGCCGCAGATCGCGCCGCTGGTGCCGGAAGGCGTGTCGGTGATCCTGGTCCCTACCCCGCCGGAGATGATGGAGACCTATGGCATCGCTTCCGTCCCGCCCCGGCCCGAAGGCATGCCGGAATGGCCCGCCTGGCGCGATGCACGGGAACCCTGGGCGGCGCCCGCCCCGCCCTCGCTTGGGATGATGCTCTACACCTCCGGCACCACCGGCCGCGCCAAGGGCGTGCGCCGCCTGCCCGGCACGCCGGAACAGCATGACGCCGCACGCCGCATCCGCAGCCTTGTCGGCGGCGCGCGGCCGGGCATGCGCACCGCGGTTGTCGGCCCGCTCTACCATGCGGGCCCCGCCTCCAATGCCCGTGTGGCGCTGGCCGAGGCGGAGCTGATCCTGGTGATGCCGCGCTTCGATGCGGAGGAACTGCTTCAGGCCATCGAGCGGCACCGGCTCACCCACCTCTCGCTCGTACCCATCATGCTCGTGCGGCTGCTGAAACTGCCGGAGGCCACGCGTGCCCGATACGACCTTTCCTCGCTGCAAGGCGCCACCCATGGCGGCTCTGCCTGCGCGCCGGATGTGAAGCGCCGCATGATCGAATGGTGGGGCCCGATCCTGAGCGAGACCTATGGCTCCACCGAGGCCAGCCTGATCACCGGCGCCAGCTCGGATGAATGGTTGCGCTTCCCCGGCACGGTGGGCCGCGCCCTGCCCGGCACCTCCATCCGCATCCTGGACGAGGAGGGCAACATCCTTCCGCCAGGGCAGGTGGGCGAGATCTATGTGAACTCCGGCCCCAATGCCCTGCCCTTCACCTATCACAACATGCCGGAGGAACGGGCCCGCATCGAGCGGGACGGACATATCACCAATGGCGACATGGGCTACCTGAACGAGGAAGGCTACCTCTTCGTCACGGACCGCAAGCGCGACATGGTCATTTCGGGCGGGGTGAACATCTACCCCGCGGAGATCGAGGCCGTGCTCATCACCCATCCCGCGGTGATGGACTGCGCCGTCTTCGGCATGCCCGATCCCGAATACGGGGAAGCGTTGGTGGCCGCCGCGCAGCCCCGCCCCGGCGCCTCCCTCTCGGCCGAGGATCTGCGCGCCTTCCTGCGCGAGAGGCTGGCCGGCTACAAGGTGCCGCGCCGCATCTGGTTCCTGGACGAGATGCCGCGCGACAGCATGGGCAAGGTGTTCAAGCGCCGCCTGCGGGAGGCCTATGCCGGCGTGCCGGCATGAGGCCCCTGCCGCGCACCCGGCCTCCGCCGGGCGAGGTGGCTGAGGTCGCGCCCGGGCTCCTGCGCGTCTGCCTGCCGCTTCCCGGCCCACCCTCCCACGTCAATTGCTGGCTCATCGAGGACGGCGCCGGCTGGATGCTGGTCGATACCGGCTATGGCGACGAGCCAACCCGCACCCTGTGGCGCCAGGTCTTCGCCACCGCCCTTGGCGGCCGTCCCGTCACCCGCGTCCTCGTTACGCATTTCCATCCCGATCATGTCGGGCTGGCCGGGTGGATCTGCGCGGAATGGGATGCGCCGCTGCTGATGCCGCGCAGCGAGTGGCAGCGGGCGCGCCTGCTGCTGGCCGAGGACCAGGCGGCCACCACCGCGCTCTTCCTCGCGCTACTGGAAAGGATGGGTGCGCCGCCGGAGCATCTGCGCTGGATGGCGGCGCGGGGCATCACCTATGGCCAGCGCGTCCTTCCCCTGCCCTCCACCTTCCAGCCCATCGCGGATGGCCAGGCCTTGCGGATCGGCGGGCGGGACTGGCGCGTGCTGGTGGGGGCCGGGCATTCGCCGGAAATGGCCTGCCTGCATGATCCCGGCGCCGACATCCTGCTTTCCGCGGACCACATCCTGCCGCGCATCTCGCCCCATGTGGGCGTGCAGCCATCCGAACCCAGCGCCGACCCGCTCGGCACCTTCCTGGGCGCGCTGGCGCGATTTCGCGCCCTGCCCGGCAACACGCTGGTGCTTCCCTCCCATGGGGAGCCCTTCCATGGGCTGCAGGCGCGCATCGATGCCCTGCTGCAGCACCACCATGCCGCCCTGTGCGGCCTGCGCGCCGCGGCAGGCACGGGGCTGACCGCCGCCGAGGCCCTGCCCCTCCTGTTCAGCCGCGGCTTCGAGGGCCAGCAGCTCAACTTCGCCCTGGCCGAGGCCCTGGCGCATCTCGTCCATCTGACCGCGCGGGGCGACCTGCTGCGCCGCACCGATGCGGGCGCCGCATGGCGCTTCAGCCCCGCGCCGGGACCCTGATGCCCGGCCGGGACAGGGCGCGGGGAGGCCGCTAGGCCGACATCCGCCTGGCCCGCGCCGGATCCTTCCGTGCGCTGCGGATAAGGGCGGCCATGTTCGCCCAGCTCCGGTCCCAGGAGATGTGGCTGAGCTGCTGGTCCACCCGCTCCAGCCAGGGCGCATGCGGGCGGGCCATGACCTGCCCGAGGGCCTGCACCGCGGCCTCGGCGGTTCCGGCGATCTCCACCAGCCCCGTCTCGCCCCATGGGCGCACCACATCGGCGATGGGCGTGGAAACCACCGGCACGCCGGCGGCAAGGTATTCCGGCGTCTTGGTCGGGCTGATGAAGCGCGTGGCCTCGTTGATGGCGAAGGGCATCAGGCCCGCATCCCAATGCGCGAGATAGCGGGGCAGTTCGGCATAGGGGCGCCCGCCCAGCCAATGCAGGTTCGGCAGGCGGGGCAGGTCGGCGGGATCGATCTTCACCACCGGGCCGATCATGACGAAGGACCAGTCCGGCCGCAGCCGCGCGCAGGATGCGAGCAGTTCCAGGTCCAGCCGCTCATCCACCACCCCGAACCAGCCGATGCGCGGCCCCGGGATGTCCTTCATCTCAGAAGGTTCCGGGATCTCGCCCGTGCGCGCCTGCGCGAAATGATGCTGGTCGATGGAGGAGGGAAAGCAATGCGCATCGGCCCGGATGGCGCGCTTCGCCTCATAGAGGGATTGCCCGCCCGTGAAGACGAGATCGGCCCGGCGCATGAGGCGCCGCTCCTCGATCAGCATCTGCGGCGAGGCGCCGCGGAAGGCCGAAAGCTCATCCATGCAGTCATACACGGTCAGTTCCGGCACGACATGCCCGGCAACGGATTGGGCGAGCGGCGTATAATACCAAAGGACGTCGGGCGTGCCTGTCTCAACGAGCAGGCTGTCCAGGAGCGGCCGCTGCATCCGCTCCACGCTGCCCGGCACGCCATCCCAGTAGGGCAGCAGCGGCGTGACCACCTCCACGCCCTCCGCGACCATGCGGCGCCGGAGCCGGGGAAGGTCCGGCGCGGGCGGCTCGAAGCGCGGCTCCTCGAAATAGATCACCCGCCAGTCCAGCGCGGCGCGGGAGAGAAGATGCTGCGGCCTTTGCAGCACGAGATCCCATGGAAGGTGAGACATGCACAGGAGCAGGGGACGGGAGGGGGCATGGTGGGGAGGAGCCATGCTACCGTAAGTACCGGAACGTGCCCCGCGTAACTTAACCCATGATGAAGGGGTGTTGAATGCTGCGTGAGGTCGGGCGGGATGGCGGCCCCGCCCGGCGTGTCAGGAAGCCCCGCACAGGGCCTTGAACAGGCGCCGCTGCCCGGCCAGCTCCGTCGCCAACGGCTCATGCACCGGCCTTATGTCGCCGTCCGGCCTCAGTTCCAGCAATCCGTTGGGGCAGTAGCGGTCATCGTCCCAGCCCGGATGGGACAGCACGGGGTAGAGGCAGATCCCCTCCATCGGCACCCCGGCGCGCATGGCGGCGCGCACCTCCTCGCCGATATAGCGGAACCAGGGCACGCGCTCATCGCCCTCGATGCTGGTCTCGGCCATGAAGATCGGTCGGCCATAGCGCGCATGGGCATCGGCCAGCAGCTCGCGCAGGGGCTTGTGCCGGGGATCGCCGGGCAGCAGCGCCTCCCGCAGGCCGCCATGCAGCCACTGGTTGTTCCAGTAATAGTTCACCCCGAGGATATCGAGCATCTCCGGCGCACCGCCCAGCTCGGGCGACATGCGGCCTGCAATCATGTCCCAGGCATGGAACTGGCCTTCGTTGCGCGCCTCGGCCTCGGCCGGATCCTGCTCCGGGCGCGCGACGATGTTGATGATCGGGTCGATGGCCAGGATGCGCGCGCCCGGCGCCGCCTCCCGCACCGCCAGCGTGCCGGCGATGGTCGCGCGGACGAGCTGGCGCTTCAGCTCGTCGCTATGCTCCTGGTCCGTATCGCAGGGATTCATCAGCCCCGCCTCCCCGCCAGCCCAGGAGAAGAAGGAGATCTCGTTCACCGGGCACACCATCGGGGCCTCGCCCGTCTCCTCCAGGTGCAGCCGCGCGAAGGCCCGGGAATAATCCGCGAAACGCTCGACGAAGGCGGCGGAATAGACATCGAGCCCATCGGGCCAGCCGTAATGGCAGAGATCCCAGGCCACCTGCGTCCCCGTCTCCCGCGCGGCCCGGATCATGGGCAGGAGCGAGGACCAGTCGTAATGCCCGGGCGCGGTTTCGATCAGGTGCCAGCGCACGCCGTCGCGCACGGCACGGATCCCGTGATCCGCGAGCTGCCGGTAATCCTGCGTGATGAGGACATCGTGCCGCGTGCCGCGGATGAGATCCAGCCGCTGCCCGTCCCGGCGGCGATGCGTGGAGCATTCGAAGCCGCCCAGGAAGAAGCTGCGGAACAGGCTGGGCCGGAAGGCCAGCTCGGGGCCGGTGCCGGAAGGGCTGGATCGATCCTCATCCGCAAGGGCGTGGTCGGCAGTGCGGATCTCGTCGGTGTTGTTCTGCATCGGGGCCTTGTCAGGCTGTGGCGGTGCGGCGCTTCGCGCCGATATCCAGGACGAGGCGGGCCGCGGCTTCCACGCCGCCCCCGCCCGTGACGAGGCTCCTGGCGCTCTCGACCATGGCCCTGGTCTCCCCGGGCCTGTCGAGCACGGCGCGGAAGGCGCCCTCGAGCGCGTCCGGGCTCACCGCATCCGGCAGGAAGCTGTGCGCGGCCTTGTGGCGCCCCAGCGCCTCGCCCAGGATCAGCGTCTCGGAGATGGGGCCGGGCACCAGCACCATGGGCGTGCCGAGCGCAGCCGCCTCATGCATGGTGCTCGTTCCCTCCCCGATCACGATGTCGGCAGCGCTGATATGGCGCAGCGCGTCGGCCTGCGGCACCACCCCCTCCAGCCGCACCCAGTCGGGAAAGGCTTCCAGCCCGAGGATGCTCCGCAGTTCCTCGCGGTCATGCACCGCCACCAGATGCAGCCGCAGCCCGGGATGGCTGCTGCGCCGGAGCCGCTCCGCCGCCCCATAGACGCTGCTGAGGACGCGGATGCCGAATTCGCGCGTGAAGGGGAAGTTCCGCACCGCATAGAGGATCATGGGGCTTCCCGGCTCGGCGCCGAGGCTCGCCCGCGCCTCCTCCCGCCCCGGCACGGCGGCCAGGTCCAGGAAGGGACCGGTCCGCACGATCAGGTCCTCGACCAGGGACAGTTCCTGGGGCATCGCGACCAGCGGCGCATAGGCCCAGATGATCGCATCCATCTGCTTCATCATCGGCCAGTCGCCGAACAGCTCGTCCCCCACGGGCGGGATGGGAATGGAGACCCAGGCGGCCCGGGGCACGCCGGCACGGAGCGGCAGCAGGTAGCGGGCCGTGTCGTCCACGATTACATCTGCATCCCCGAAGCAGGCCTGGGTGACGGCCTCCCGGTTCTGGCGCGAAATCGGGGGGAGCAGGCGGGGCTGGTAGCCCATCTGCACGGTCATCTCGACATTGGGCGGCCGCAGCCGGACCGTATCGATCACATATTCGATCTCGACCGAGGGGTCCGCGCGCTTCAGGGCCCGTGCCAGCGTGGCCGTGCGGGAGACATGGCCGATGCCGCCCTCCACGCAGGGAAGCATGATCACCTTCATGGGCGCTGCCCGGGCGGAAATGCCATCGATCCGTTCGCTCTCGCCGTTTGGCCTTTGACGCCTGGGCCGCACGGAAGTTCCAGCCTTTCGGCCGGACAGGCCAGGGAAGATGCTCGGCTCGGGCCCGGTTAACACAGATAAATTATCGCCTCCCCGGCCAATTCGCATGAAACTTGTCCGGAGGAGCCGGAAACGAACCCGGCTCGCGAGCGCTAGAACAACCGGAACAGCATTCGGGTGCTTGCTGATGCGGATTGGCCTGGCGGAAGGCAACGAGCCGCGGAATGGCTTGGAGCTGTGGGGCGGTGTGGAATGCACCGTGCTTCGTATCGATGGAGAGTGGCGGGACCAGCTGCGCGAAACCGGCCACTACGACCGTATCGAGGACCTCGACCTGATCGCCGGTCTCGGGATCCGCAAGCTGCGCTACCCGGTGCTGTGGGAGCAGGTGGCGCCCGAGGACCCATCCCGGCTGGACTGGAGCTGGCCGGACCGGCAGCTGGGCCGGCTTCGATCCCTGGGCTGCGACCCCATCCTGGGCCTGGTGCATCACGGTTCCGGCCCCGCCTATACCAGCCTTCTCGATCCGGAGTTCCCGGAGAAGCTGGCGACCTATGCCGCGCAGGCCGCCGCCCGCTACCCCTGGGTGCGTGACTGGACCCCCGTGAACGAGCCGCTGACCACGGCACGCTTCTCCGCCCTCTACGGGCACTGGTTCCCGCATGCGCAGGACATGCGCAGCTTCCTCGTGGCGCTGATGAACGAGTGCCGCGGCGTGGCCCTGGCCATGAAGGCCATCCGCCGGATCCGCCCCGACGCACGGCTGATCCAGACCGAGGATCTGGGCCGCGTCTTCTCCACCCGCCCGCTCGCGGGCCAGGCCGCGCATGAGAACGAGCGGCGCTGGCTGAGCCTGGACCTGCTCTGCGGCCGGGTGGACCGGCACCATCCCTGGTACCCGATCATGCTCGCCGAGGGCGTGCCGCAGGCCCAGCTGGACGAGATGGCGGCCGAGCCCTGCCCGCCGGACATCATCGGCATCAACCACTACGTCACCAGCGACCGCTTCCTGGATCACCGCATCGCGCTCTACCCGCCGCGGACCATCGGCGGGAATGGCGAGATGGTCTATGCCGATACGGAAGCCGTCCGGGTTCCCCTTCCTCCCGATGTGCATACCGGTCCCGAGGCCAGGCTGCGCGAGGCCTGGGAGCGCTACCGCCTGCCGGTGGCCGTCACGGAAGCGCATCTCGGCTGCGTCGAGCCCGAGGAATGCGTCCGCTGGCTGGTGGAGGTGTGGAATGC
The DNA here is from genome assembly GCF_017813395.1 of Pararoseomonas baculiformis. Lineage (GTDB taxonomy): Bacteria > Pseudomonadota > Alphaproteobacteria > Acetobacterales > Acetobacteraceae > Roseomonas > Roseomonas baculiformis. Next base: position 107,610 of record NZ_JAGIZB010000009.1, read on the forward strand.
CGCGGGGCGCCTGCGGCAGGAGGGCGCGGATATTCGCGCCGTGACGGTGTGGTCGATGTTCGGAGCGATGGACTGGTGCTCCCTGCTGCGCAGCCGCAACGGCCGATACGAGCCGGGCGTCTTCGACGGGCGCCATTCCCCGCCCCGCCCCACCCCGCTCGCCCAGGCCGTGCGCGCCCTGGCCACGGAGGGCCGCTTCGAGGCGCCCGTTGTGCAGAAGCCGGGCTGGTGGCGCCGCGAGGACCGCTTTCTCGTCGAACCGCAGGCCATGGCCGCGCATGACTGACCAGGGAAGGCAGGCCGGAACGCTGCGGCTTGCCTGACCGGCAAGGCGCGCAGGCCTGGAACGGCTGGAGCTGGTTCGCCGTCTCGCCCGGCCTGGCGCTGGCCGCGCTCGGCATCCTCATCGTGGCGGCGCCCCGGATGGGTGCCGCCCTGTTCGGGCTTCCCGCGCCCGAAGGCGAGGCGATCGGCTATCTTCACGCCCTCGGCATCCGCGATATCGCCTTTGGCGGCTATGTGCTTGCCCTGGCGGCCCTTTCCGGGCGGCGCGCGGCGGGCATCGTCCTCGCCGTCACCGTGCTGATCCCGGTGAGCGACATGGTCCTGCTGGTCGCGATGAGGGGCCTCTCCTCGCCCCTGCATCTCCTGCTGCATGGGGCGAGCGGGGTTTATATCGGGACAGGCGCCCTTATCCTTCTGCGCCAGGCAGCCCGCCGGCGATGATTCCAATGGAGCTGAACCATGGCTGAAACGCGCTTCGCACCGCCGGGCCCGCTGGGCTATGGCGGCGCGCCGCTGGGCAACATGTTCGCCACGGTGGATGACGCGACGGCGCGCGGTGCGCTGGACGCGGCCTGGGATGGCGGCATCCGCTATTTCGACACGGCCCCGCACTACGGTTCCGGCCTGTCCGAGCACCGCTTCGGCGAGGCGCTGCGCTATCGCCCGCGCGGCGAATTCGTGCTGTCCACCAAGGTCGGCCGCCTGCTGCGCCCGGATGCCAGCCGCCCGGTGAACGAACCCTTCCTCGATCCGCTGCCCTTCCGCGTGGTGGCGGATTATTCCTACGACGCGACGCTCCGCTCTATCGAGGACAGCCTCCAGCGTCTCGGCCTCGATCACATCGAGATCGCCTTCATCCACGACATCGCGGAGGACCATCTCGGCCCGGGCTGGGTGGAAATCTTCGACGAGGCGATGGAGCGCGGCGCGGCGAAGGCGCTGATCCGCCTGCGCGGGGAAGGGGTGATCAAGGCCTGGGGCCTGGGCGTGAACCGCACCGAGCCCTGCTCCCGCGCCTTGCGCATGTCGGACCCGGATGTCTTCCTGCTGGCCGGCCGCTACAGCCTTCTCGACACCGCGGCGCTGGGCGGGCTCTTCGCCGAATGCGCCGGGCGCGGCGCGCATGTGGTGGTCGGCGGCCCCTATAATTCCGGCCTGCTCGCGGGGGGAAAGACCTTCGACTACGTCGAGGCCCCGCCCGAGCGCATCGCGGCGCGGGACCGCATCGCCGCTGTATGCGGGCGCTTCGGCGTGGATATCCGCGCCGCCGCGCTTCAGTTCTGCGCCGCCCATCCGGTGGTGGCCTCCGTCATCCCCGGCGCCAAGGCGGCCGACAGGGTGCGGCAGAACATCGCGCTGATGGCGCAGCCCATCCCAGGCGATTTCTGGCAGGCGTTGAAGCGGGAAGATCTGTTGCCCGGGGATGCGCCCACGCCATAGGCCCCGCGCCATCCGGAACAGGAAACCGCCCGGCGGTCCCGCCCCGCCCAGGGCCAATGGCAGGTCATGGACATGAACAGCGCAGCGCATTCCCCGGCGGCCCGAGGCCGGCTGCTGTCCCGCCCCGAAGCCGATCCGGCCCCGCGGCCGATGGTGCCGGGGCAGCGGCACCTCGGGCTCGCCACGGGAAGGGACGGGATCCTGCGGGTGCCGGATGGCGCATCCACGGCCCCGCTGCCGCTGGTCGTCATGCTGCACGGCGCCGGCGGTAACGCGGCGGGAACCCTCGGCCTCATCGAGCGCTCCGCCCCGGGCGCCATCCTCCTGCTGCCCGAGAGCCGCGGGCCGACCTGGGACATCATCCTGGGCGCCTATGGCCCCGATGTCGCCTTCCTGGACGCGGCGCTGGCGCAGGTGTTCCGCCAGCACCGCATCGACCCGCGGCGCATCGCCCTGGCCGGCTTCTCGGACGGCGCCTCCTATGCGCTCTCCCTAGCGATCGGGAATGGCGACCTCTTCACCCACGCTCTCGCCTTCTCGCCCGGCTTCGCGGCCCCGCCCGAACCGGTCGGGCAGCCCCGCATCTTCGTCTCGCATGGCGTGGCGGATGATGTGCTGCCCATTGGTCCCTGCAGCCGCCGCCTCGTCCCCCGGCTGCAGCGCGCAGGCTACGAGCTGCGCTACCGCGAATTCCCGGGCGGCCACCATGTGCCGCCCGAGATCGCGGACGAGGCCGTGGCGATGCTGGAGGCCTGACGCACGGCGCGGGTGCCCCGGCCCGGCATCATGGCTTCAAGCACGGGCCGCGCGCTGCCAATCTGCCCGGCCGGACGCGCCGAAGGATCCCCGCCGCCATGAGCAATCCCCCCATCCTCAAGCGCGTGACGGGCCGGACCAGGGTGATGTTCATCCTCGGCGATCCCGTGGCCCATATCATCGGCACCGCCATCCTGAACGAGGACTTCTTCCGGCACGGGGTGGACGCCACCGTCTCGCCCCTGCATGTCGCGCCGGGCGACCTGGGCCAGGTGGTCCAGGCGATCCGGGCCATGCGGAACGTGGCGGGCTTCGGCGTCACCATCCCCCACAAGATCGCGGTCATCCCCCATCTGGACCGCACCACCGGGCGGGCGGCAGGCATCGGCGCGGTGAACTTCGTGCGGCGCGAGGCGGATGGAACCCTGGTGGGGGACAATGTGGACGGCATCGGCTTCGTCGCCGGCCTGCGCCGGAACGGGGTGGAGGTGGCCGGGCGCCGCGTGCTGCAGCTGGGCGCCGGCGGCGCGGGGCGGGCCATCGCCTTCGCGCTGGCCGAGGCCGGGGCCTCCCGGATCGCGATCCACAACCGCACGGAGGACCGGGCCCTGGCGCTCGCCCGGGCGGTGGCCGCCGCCTATCCCGCCTGCGCCACCACGGCCGCCGGGCCGGACAGCGCGGGCCATGACCTGGTGGTGAACACCACCTCTCTCGGCATGCATGAGGAGGACGCGCTGCCGGCCGACCTCGCCGGCCTCGATGCCGGGGCCGTCGTGGCGGATGTCATCATGGCGCCGGAGACGACCCCCTTGCTGGAGGCCGCGGCGGCACGTGGATGCCGGATTATCCGTGGCAAGGAGATGCTGCTGGACCAGCCGCGCCTGGTCCGGGAATTCCTGGCGCTCTGACCGGCCCGGGCGTCACGGCGCCCCGATCAGATCCCGGATCCGGGCCGCGACGGCCTCCATCGCGAAAGGTTTGGTGAGCACATGCATTCCCGGCTCCAGCTGGCCGCTCCCCATCACCGCGCTCTCGGCATAGCCGGTGATGAACAGCACCTTCAGCCCGGGCCTCAGGGCCCGCCCCGCATCCGCCACCTGCCGGCCGTTGATCCCGCCGGGCAGCCCCACATCGGTCACCAGCAGGTCGATGCGGGCGCCGGACTGCAGCACCTGCAGCGCGGCGGCGCCGTCCCCCACCTCGATGGCCTTGTAGCCCAGATCCTCCAGCACCTCGGCCACCAGCAGGCGGATGGTGGGCTCGTCATCCACCACCAGCACCGTCTCGCCCTGAACGGCACGCAGCAGGGCTGAGGGGACGGCCGAGGCCTCGTCCCCTTCCGCCTCGCCCACATGCCGCGGCAGGTAGAGCCGCATCCGCGTGCCCTTTTCCGGCTCCGAATGGATGTGGATCTGGCCGCCGGACTGCTTCGCGAAGCCGTAGATCATCGAAAGCCCCAGCCCGGTGCCCTGCCCGATCGGCTTGGTGGTGAAGAAGGGGTCGAAGGCCCGCGCGGCCACCTCCGCCGACATGCCCATGCCCGTGTCGCTGACACAGATCACGACATACTCGCCCGGCTCCATGTCCCGCTGGCGCGAGCCCCGCTCGTCCAGCTGCGCATTCCCGGTCTCGATGGTCAGGCGGCCGCCATCCGGCATGGCGTCCCGCGCGTTGATGCAGAGGTTGAGCAGCGCGTTCTCAAGCTGGTTCGGATCGCACAGCGTGGTCCAGAGCCCGGCGTCCAGCACCGTCTCCACCCGGATCTCCGGCCCCATGGTGCGCCGGATCAGCTCTTCCATGCCGCTGATCAGCTGGTTCGGCTGCGTCGCCTTCGGCGCCAGGGTCTGCCGGCGCGAGAAGGCCAGGAGCCGGTGCGTCAGCGCCGCGGCCCGGTTGGCGGCGCCCTGCGCGGCCATCACATAGCGGTCCACCTGGGCGAGGCGCCCCTGGGCGACCCGCATCCGCAGCAGCTCCAGGCTGCCGATGATGCCGGTGAGCAGGTTGTTGAAGTCATGCGCCAGCCCGCCCGTCAGCTGGCCGACAGCCTCCATCTTCTGGGACTGGCGCAGTTGCTCCTCCGCCTGCCGCAGGGCCTCCGCCTGCTCCTTCTCCGCCGTCACGTCACGGCCGACCGCGTTGACCAGCCCCTCGCCCGAGGCGGCGGACCAGCTGATCCAGCGATAGGCCCCGTCCCGGCCACGCAGGCGGCTGTCGAAGCGTGTCAGGCCCTCCCTGCGCGACAGGGCGGCGATCCCGTCCCGCACCCGGCCGGCATCCTCGGGATGGATCAGGGAGAAGAGGTCGCGGCCGGGCAGATCGACCTCCGACCAGCCCAGCACCGCCAGCCAGGCCGGGTTGACCGCCGCGATCGTTCCATCGAAGCGCGCCACCAGCATGATCTCGGCCGAAAGCCGCCAGAGCCGGTTGCGGTCGGCCGTCCGCTCGGCGACCTGTGCCTCCAGCCCCTCGTTCAGCCGGCGCAGCGCCGCCTCGGTCCGCTTGGCATCGGTAACGTCGTAGATCACCCCGCTGAAGCGGATGTCGGAGGTCTCGGTGTCCCGCTGGTACTCGCCCCGCCGCATCAGCCAGCGGAGCTCCCCCGTATCGGGCCGGGTGATCCGGAACTCGGCCTGGCTGATGCTGCCGATCTGCGGCTCGGCGGAGGCGTCGATGATCGGGACGTCCTCCGGATGCACCACCGCGTTGATCGTCCGCAGCGGCAGGCTCTCCGCCAGCTGCAGGCCCAGCAACCGGCAGAACTGCCCGGAAACGGAAGCGGTGCCGAAGCCGCTGACATATTCATAGGTGCCGATCCCGCCGGCGGTCTGCGCCACCCGCAGCCGCTCCTCGGCACGCTTCTGCTCGGTCACGTCCACCAGCGTGCCGATGAAGCGGCCCGTCCGCACCTCCTCGCCTTCGCGGTAGCAGCGGCCCCGCGCCTGCACCCAGCGCGTCTCGCCGCCCTGAAGGACGATGCGGTACTCCTTCGAGAACACCTCCGCCCCCCGCAGCACGCCGCCCACGGCGAGCCGGATGCGCGTCAGGTCCTGCGGATGGATGATGGAGAAGAAGACCGAGGGCGCGACGCCCCGCGCTGCCTCTTCCACCTCCAGCTGGTAGAGGGCGGCGAAGCGCGCATCGCCGATGATCCGGCGCTCCGCGATGTGCCATTCCCAGGATGCCATCACGCCGGATGTGGCCAGGGTGGCGCGCAGGCGGCCATTCACCTCGTCCAGCGCCCGCCGCTGCAGGCATTGCTCCGCCCGCAGGACCGGCGCCTCCCGCGCCGCGGTGACATCCGCCAGGGTCGCCAGGCTGAAGCAGGGCTGCCCGGCCTCGTCCGCCACCGGCATGATGACGAGGCGGCCCTGGAACCGGCTGCCATCCTTGCGCTGCACCGGCAGCTCCGCCTCCAGCGGCTCTCCCGCCCGCAGCGCCCCGGCCAGGGCGGCCAGGGTGCCCGGATCGGCCTCCGGCGCCAGCGGGACAAGGGCAGCGCGACCGACGATATCGCCGGGCTCAAGGCCGGTCAGCCGCGTGAAGGCGGCGTTGACATAGACCACGGGCTCGCCGGCCCGCCGGGCATCGCTGACGAGAACCGGCAGGCCGGAGCGGGCCATGGCGGCGAAGAGCGGCCCCGCCAGGCGCCTCAGCTCCGCCGGAGCGTCCTGCTCATCCGCCATGCCTGGCGGGCCCGGCCACGCAGGGACGGGCATCCTGTCCGTTTCATCCGCCAAGGCCTCAGTCCCCGGACCGGCTCGCGGGGCTGCCCAGCCCATCCCGGGGCCTAGAGGTCATGGTCCGGCTCGTCGCGCATCACCCGTTCGATGAAATCACCCACCAGCAGCCGCAGCGCGCCGAGGGAGGGCAGGTCCATGACCATGGCGATGTAGCCACGGATGCTCCGGTCACGGACGGAGAAGTTGATGTAGAGGAACAGGACCAGCCCCTCATCCCCCGCCCCGCCCGGCACGCTCAGCAATGCCTCGCCCCGGCCGCGCAGCACCTGCGGAAGGGACATGGCGAGGGGGCGCTGCAGCATGTTCGCCATGGTGGCCAGGCAGCTATTGAGGATGACGTTGCCGGTCTCGGTCAGCGCCTCATCCTCCAGCCCCGTCACCTCCTCGGCCGGGACCGCCGCGCCCACCACCGCGCGCACCAGCTCCAGGCTGTTGGCATGGGGGAAGATCAGCAGGGCACGCCCCTTGAAGGCGCCCGAGAATTCCTGCCAGACGGCGACCAGCTCGCCGCCCTCCCTCTCCTGGATCAGCGCGGCCGCCTGGCGGTTCCCGATCACCTCGACCGAGGGAACCGAGAGCAGCACCTCCCCGCCCACCATCTTCCGCAGGCTGGCGGCGGCGCGGCTCACGCCGATATTGACCAGCTCGGTGAGAGCATCGCGCTCCATCTCACCGAGCACGGCCCCGGGCTCGCTCAACGCTGCCCCGCGCGCAGGCGGAGGGCCGCGCCGGAGATGAAGCCCCGCAGCCCCTCCTCGGTCACCGGCTTGGCCACGAAGGCCGCACCCACGCTGCGGGCACGGGCGATCACCTCGTCCTGCACATTCGCGGTGATGATGGCCAGCGGCATGGCGGGGTGCAGGGCGCGCAGCTCAGCGGCCAGGGCCAGCCCGTCCTTGCCCGGCATGTTGTAGTCGAGCAGGGCGAGGTCGATCCCCCCCGCCGCCACGCGGGCCAGCGCCTCGTCGGCATTGCCGGCCTCCGCCCGCTCCCAGCCCGGCTCCAGGGCGTTGATCGCCTTCGCGGCCACGATCCGGGCGAGCTTGCTGTCGTCGACGATAAGGACCGTGGTGGCCATGCGATGCTCCCGGGAAGACACTGCTACCGGCCGCGGAGCCCGTATCCCCAAACGCCGTTCCTGTCCTCACCTTAGCCCGGCCGGGCCGTTGCCAAAAGCGGGGTGATCCAGCGGGCGGCGAAGGAATCGGCGGGTTCGCCGGAAAGGGGCGGGCGCAGGGCCAGCAGCACCTGCACCACTGCCGCGTGCAGCCGCCCGGCGGCGGAGAGGTCCACCACCCGGCCCGCCTCCTCCTGCAGGAGGGAGAGCAGGGGCTCCGCATCCTCCACCCGGCACTCGCCCTCCAGGCGGATCACCGCCCCGTCCAGCCGCACGCTCATCCGATCAGCCCGGGCAGGTCGAGCACCAGCAGCACCCGCCCATCCCCCAGCATGGCCGTGCCGAGAAGCCCTGGCATCCCCGCCAGCAACCCCTCCAGCGGGCGTAGCAGCACATCCGCCTGCCCGGCGAAGCCATCCACCTCCAGCCCCACCCGGCCGGCCCCGGCGCCGGCCACCAGAACCCGCGCGGTGTCGCCACGCGGCGTGGCCGGGCGGTCCAGCAGCGCGGGCAGGCGGATCAGCGGCAGGGTCCGGTCCCGCAGCACGAAGGCCTCCCCCTGGCGAAGGGGCAGGATAAGCCCGGCCGGGATGCGCGCCGTCTCCGCCACCGCCCCGATCGGCACGCCGAACATCTCCGCCCCCAGCCGCACCAGCAGGACGGTGGTTACCGTCGCGCCCTGCGGCAGCAGCATCCGGATGGCCGAGCCGGCGCCGGGCCGGCTGGCCAGGGAAACCCGGCCGCCCAGCCCCTCCACCCCTGCCCGCACCGCATCCATCCCCACCCCGCGCCCGGAGAGCGCCGTGACGGCGGAGGCGGTGGAGAAGCCGGGCTGGAACACAAGCTGTATCGCCGCCTCGTCGTCCAGCGCGTCGATCGCCGCCTCCGGCATCACGCGCCGTTCCTTCGCGGCCCGGCGCACACGCGCCGGATCGATGCCGCGCCCGTCATCCCGCACCTCCACCACGATCCCCCCGCCCGCCTGCCAGGCCTCCAGGATGATCGACCCCGCCTCGGGCTTGCCCGCCGCCGCCCGTGCCGCCGGATCCTCGATCCCATGGTCCACGGCGTTGCGCAGCAGGTGCAGCAGCGGATCGAACAGCCCGTCCACGATCGCCTTGTCCGCCTCCACCGCCTCGCCCCGGATCTCAAGCGCCACGTTCCTGCCCAGCGCGGCCGCCGCCTCCCGCACCAGCCGGGGCAGACGGCGGAAGCTCCGGGCCAGCGGGACCATGCGCAGGCCCAGCACCTCGCGGTGCATCGCCTCGGCCAGGGCCTCGATCCCGGCCCGGCTCTCCCCGAAGGCCCGCGCCAGGCCCGGATCGGCCCCCTCCAGCTGCGCCACCAGATGGGCCAGCCCGTTCTTGGCCACGATCAGCTCGCCCACCAGGCCCAGCAGCGCATCGATCCGCCCCGCTTCCACCCGCAGGCTGCGCCCCGCGCCGCCCCCGGTGGCCGGCTCCTCCGCCGGGGCGGGCCGCGCAGGGCCGGGCGAGGCAACCTCGCCCGTCTCGACCTGGTCCGCGACGAAGCGGAAGACCTGCCGGACCTCCTCCTCCGCCGCGGTGCTCAGCAGCTCGATCACCAGGTTGCAGGCGAAGGGATCGAGCGCCGATCCCCCGGGCCAGGGCTCACGCGCGCCCAGGCGCAGGGCGATCAGCCCGGGCACGGCGCGCAGAAGCGCCATCGGGTCGTCGCCCAGGAAGAAGCAATCCGGCGCCGGCACGTAGCGCAGCGCGGTGACGCGTTGCCCGGCGGCCCCCGCCTGCGCCAGGGCCGCCGCCTCCGCCACGGCCAGGCCGCGCAGCCATTCCGGATCGCGCGCCGGGGACGGCGCGGCGGTGGATGCCGCATCGCCCCCCAGCGAGGCCCGAAGCGCCTCCTCCAGCCGGCGCCCGCGCTCCGCCGCATCCCCGGGCAGGCGCCCCTCGGCGTCCAGCGCCTCGATCCAGGCCTCGCTAGCACCGATGCAGTCCAGCAGCGGGTCGATCACGCCGCGCCCGGCGCGGAGCCGGCCGGCCCGCAGCGCATCCAGCAGGTCCTCCGCCGCGTGCAGCGCGCGCTCCATCGGCCCGAGGTCGAACAGCGCCACCGAGCCCTTCAGCGTGTGCACGGCCCGGAAGGCGCCATCGAGCCGCGCCGCGTCCGCCGGGTCGCGCTCCAGTGCCAACAGGTCCTCGGTGGCCTGCTGCACCAGCTCGCGCCCCTCGATCAGGAACTGTTCCAGCAGCTCGCTCACGGGGCCACCGCCGGTTCATGGGGGCGCTGGTACACGATGGCATCCTCGAAACGGCGCAAGGTGAAGCGGCCGGAGATGCGGGCCATGGACTCCGAATGGCCGAGGCAGAGGAAACCGCCAGGATTCAGGGCATCAAAGAGGTTCCGCGAAGCCGCCTGGCGCGATTCGTCGTCGAAATAGATGAGCACGTTGCGGCAGAACACCACGTCGAACTGCCCCTGCGCGGCCATGCTGCCGGCATCCACCAGGTTCGCATCGGTGAAGCGCACGGATTCCCGGAGGTCCTGGATGATCCGCCGCCGGGCCCCGCGCGGTGCCTCGAAATAGCGGGCGACGAGATCGCCGGGCAGCCGCGCCAGGGCACGCTCGCCATAAAGGCCCTCCATCGCGGCGGCCAGGACCGCGGTGTCGAGATCGGAGCCGACGATCTCGATGTTGTAGGCATCCACCAGCGGCCAGTTCTCCAGCAGCCAGATGGCGATGGAATAGGGTTCCTCGCCGGTGGAGCAGGGCATGGACCAGAGGCGCACCAGGTCGCCCGCGCCGCGCCGTTCCACGATCTCCGGCAGCAGGGAGCTGCCGAGGCAGCGGAGCTGGTGCTCCTCGCGGTAGAAATAGGTCTCGTTCACCGTGAAGCTGTTGATCAGCCGCTCGGCCTCGGGCGGGCTGGCCCGCAGCAGCGCCAGATAGGACTGGAAGGAGGGCGTGCCGGAACGCTCCATGCCCTGCGCCAGCCGGCGCTCGATGTAGTAGCGCTTGGTCTCGCCATAGGAGATGCCGGTGCGGCGATAGAGGAAGTCGCAGAGCCGCTGCAGGTCCTCGGCGCTCAGCGGCGCGCCCTCCTCGCTCACGAGGCCCAGCCGATCAGCGTGCCGGCGATCGCGCCGAGCGGCAGCACGGCATCCGCGCCCCCGGCACGCACCAGCTCCCCCGGCATTCCCCAGACGATGGCGGTTTCCTCCGCCTCCGCGATGGTGCGGCCGCCCTCGGCCCGCAGCCGCGCCATGGCGGCGGCGCCGTCATTCCCCATCCCCGTCATCAGCACGCCGACCAGGCCAGCGGCGGGCAGGTGCGACAGCGCGCTCGTCACCATCCGGTCCACGCTGGGATGCCAGCGATGCTCCGGCAGGGCGGGCGCCGCCAGGGCCACCAGCCCGCCGGCACGCCGGCCCAGGATGATGTCCGCATCGCCCCGCCCGACATAGACCTGCCCCGGCACCAGCGGCATGGGCCGCGTCACCTCCAGCACGTCCAGGGCGCAGAGCTTGTCCAGCCGCCGCGCCAGCGGGCCGGTGAAGGCGGCCGGCATGTGCTGGGCCACCAGGACCGGCCAGGGAAAGCCCCGCGGCAGCGGCGCGAGCAGCGCATCCAGCGCCGCGGGCCCGCCGGTGGAACAGCCCACCAGCACCAGGCGCTCGGCCGGGGCGCCACCACCCCGGGCGGGGACCGGGGAAGGAGCCGGGGAAGGAACCGGGGCCGGCGCGGCCCGGCGCGGGGCGGCGAGATCCGGCGCGGCGTCCCGCAGGCCAGCCGGCGCCAGCCCGGCGCGCAGGCGCACGCGCTCCGCCAGCCGGTGGCTCCGGCGCAGCCGCGCCCCGGCGGCCGCCCGCACCTTTTCCACCAGGAGCGGCGCCAACTCGTCCATGCCCAGGGATACGGCCCCGCGCGGCTTGGCGATGAAGTCCACGGCGCCCATCTCCAGCGCCATCAGCGTCTCCGCCGCCCCCGCCTCCGTGAGGGAGGAGACCATGACCACCGGGCAGGGCCGCTCCAGCATGATGCGGTCCAGGCAGGCCAGCCCGTCCATGCGCGGCATGTTCACATCCAGTGTCACCACATCCGGCCGGAAGCTGGGCAGCAATTCCAGCGCCTCGGCGCCATCCCGCGCGAAGGCCAGCTCGAAACCGCCCGCCGCCTGGAACACCGCGCCGAGCAGGCGGCGCATCAAGGCGGAATCATCCACCACGAGAAGACGGATCACGGGGCGGGGGCGGCCTTTGCCGCCGCCTTCGCGGCGATGGCGGCCAGCAGGTCGCGCTCGGCGCCGCTCAGCAGCGCCCTTGGATCGACCAGCAGGATCATCCGCCCGTCCCGCTCCACCGTCGCGATCCGGTCGATCACGGCGGCATCCCCGGCGGCCAGATCCGGGGCGGCGGCCATGGACGCGGCGGGGAGGGAGAGGATCTCCGTCACCGCATCCACGGCGAAGCCGGCCCGCAGCCCCTCGATCGTGACCACGACGATGCGCCGGGCGCGTTCCTCGGCCGTGCCGCCCGCGGCGAAGCGGCGGCGCTGGTCGATCACCGGGACCACGCTGCCCCGGAGATTCATCACGCCTTCCACGAAGGCCGGCGCGCGCGGCACCCGCGTCAGGCTTTCCGGGCGGCGGGCCACCTCCTCCACCGCGCCGATGGGCAGGCCGTAATGCTCGTCCCCCAGGCGGAACACGACGAACTGCTCGGCCGCCTCGCCCGTGCTTCCGGCCATCTCGCCAGCCTCCTTCGCGTCGGCGAGGATGCGCGACGCCGTCTCGTCATCGAAAAGCCGCGCCGGGGACAGGATGGAAACCAGCCGCCTGCCACCCTCCAGCCGGCCGATCGCCTCCACCCGCGCCTCCCCGGTTCCGCGCGTGAGCACGGGCGGCACGGGATCGATCGCCCCCTCGGGCAGGCGCAGGATGGCCGCAATCCGATCCACGGCCAGCCCGACCAGGGCCGGCCCCAGCCGCAGCACGAGGATGCGGGCGCGATCGCGCCCACCCTCCCCCGCCGGCAATCCGAGCAGGGCGTGCGGGGAAACCAGCGGCAGCAACCCGCCGCGAAAGCCGGTGACGCCCAGCATGGCCTGGCCGGTGCGCGGCACCACCGTCACCTCCGCCGGAAGGCGCGCCACCGCCAGGACACGGTCGAGCGGCAGGGCGTATTCCTGGCCGGCCAGGACGAAGGCGATCAGCGCCATCTCCTGCGCCGCAGCCCCGGCAGCCTCGGGGACCGGCGCCGCGGCCATCGCGGGCGAGGCGCCGCGCGGCGCGTCCCCGCGCCGGGCGAGGGCGCCGGATCCCTGCGCCAGCAGCGCGTCCAGCTCCACCGGCCGCGCATCCCCGGCGCCGCCGAGCGCCGAGACCGAATCCACCAGAAGGCCGACGCGGCTCCGCCCGTCCACCACGACGATGCGCGCCGCCTGCGATGGCGTGTGCGATGGAACCGACGCCTCCAGCCCCGCCAGCCGTGCCAGGGACAGCACCGGCAGCACCGCGCCGCGCAGGTTGATCAGGCCGAGCAGGCCGGGCGGCGCATGCGGCACGCGCGTGAGGGGGCGGGGGCGCAGCACCTCCTGCACCGCCCCCGCGGGCAGGGCCATGGCCTGGCCGGACACCGTCACCGTAAGGGCCTGGGCACCCCCGGCCGCCATCGCGGGGCGCGCCGGCGCCGCCACGGGCTCAGCCCCCCGTCCGGAGCTCGTCAGCGAGGCTGGCGATCTCCTCGATGGCGGCGGCGAGTTCCTCCACGCCCTTGGCCTGCTGGCGGGCGGCGGAGGAGGCCTCGGTGGCGGCGCTGCTGGCCTCCTCCGCCGCGGCCGCGATCTGCTGGGTGCCGCCGATCACCTCGCGCACCGCGCCGAGCACGATGTCGGCGCTGGCCAGGATCTCGTTGCCGCCGGCACGCAGCGCGGCCAGCTCCGCCTCAGCGGCGGCGAGCCGCTCGGCGAGGGTGCGGATCTTGCCCGCCTCCCCCAGCGAGGCGGCGGCCACCGTGTCGAGGTCGCGGCGCACCACATCCACCTGGTCGCGGATGTTGCGCACCACATCCTTCATCCGGTCGGCATTACCCGAGGCGTCGCGCGCCAGCTCGCGGATGTCCGAGGACACCACGGCGAAGCCGCGGCCGGATTCGCCGGCCCGCGCCGCCTCCACGGAACCGCTGACGGCCAGCATGTTCGTCTGCACGGACACCAGGGCGATGGCGTCCACGATCTTCTCGATACGTCGCCGGGCAGCCTCCAGCCCGCCAACGAGGCCGGACACGGCCTCCCCTTCCTGCAGGGCGGCCTCCAGCCTTCCGCTCAGCCCGGCCACGCCCCTGGCGCCCTCGGCCAGCCCGGGCGCCAGGGCCTCGAAGCGCTGCACCGCCTCGGTGGCGGCGCCGCGTGTGGCAAGGGCCGCGCGCTCGATCCGGGCCATGGCGGAGGAGGATTGCTGCGTGGCGGCGGCCTGGATCTCCGCCCCGCGCGCGATCTGGCCCAGCGCCGTCATGATCTGGCCGGCGGCCCCGGACAGCTCCTGCACGGTGGCGGACAGCTCCTCGGCGGCCGAGGCCACTTCCTCCGCCCCGGCATTGCCGGCGCTCTCCGCCTGGAGGGCTTCCGCCATCCCGGCCAGGGCCTGGGCCGCCTGCTGGCTTCCCTCCAGCGCGACGGCCTGCTGCTCCACCGCCCGCTGGGCCTCGGTGCTGGCGGCGGATTGCTCCTCGGCCGCGCTGGCCACCTGCTCGGCACCGCGCTGCGCCTCCCGGGCGCCGGCATCGGCCTCCAGGGCGGCGGACAGGATGGCCTGGACCTGCTCCATGATCACGCCCATCCCCGTCCGCACGGCGTCGAGGCTGGCCACCACCGCGCGCCCGTCCCGGCTGTCATCCTCCGCCGCGCTGGCGGCCGCCCGGATGCGGCCGGCGATGGCGCGCACCTCGTCGCGGATGCCGGAGACGAGCCCCTGCACGTCGCGCGCGCTCGCCTCCGACACCTCGGCCAGGGCGCGCACCTCCTCCGCGACCACGGCGAAGCCGCGGCCATGCTCCCCGGCGCGGGCCGCCTCGATCGCGGCATTGAGGGCGAGGAGATTCGTCTGGTCGGAGATCTCGCCGACCACCGCCGTGATCTCGCCGATCCGCGCCGCCTGCCCCTCCAGCACCGCCACCACATCCACCGAGCGGAGCTGGCGCGCGGCGCGGTCCTGCACGAAGGCCGCCGACTGCTCGACCTGCGCGCCCACCTCGGCCAGCAGGGACTGCAGCGCGGCCGTCACGCGGCGGGAGTCATCGGCCCGCTCCTTCGCCTGGACGAAGGCGGCGCCCAGGCTGCTGATCGTGCCCTGGCTTTCCTGCGTGGCGCCGGCCGCCTCCTCGGCGGCGGAGGCGATCTGCTCCAGCGCGCGCCGGAGCTGCCCGGCCGCCGCGGATGCCTCGACGACGCCCGCGGCCAGCTGCTCCGATGCCGCGCCGACCCGCTCCGCCGCCTTCTGCCGGCGGGCCCGCGAGCGGTCCACCGAACGCCGGGCGGCCGTTGCCGCGGGAGTGGGCTGCGGGGCTTGCGGGGGGCTTTCCCGTCCGGTGGCCGGCGCGCCGCCGCTGCCCCGGGTGAGTGCGGATGTCTTGACCAGCGCCATGCAATCTCCAGCCGGGCGGCCCCGCCCCTTCCGGGCCAGCATACGCGCCCCGGCCCGGAAGGCACATAGCCACCCCGGATGGGCCCGGCGCCTGGCATGGCGCCGGGCCGCCCGGCTCAGGCCGCGCGGACGCCCCAGAACTTGGTGAAGCCGGGCTGCAGGTCCCGCAGCCCGCGCAGGGCGGTCTGCTGCTTGAACTGGCCCAACGGGTAGTAGGGCACCTCCTCCATGCAGACGCGCTGGATGTCGCGGCAGACGGCCTGCTGCGCGGCGAGGTCCGGGGCATCGAACCAGGCGCTGTAGAGCGCCTCGAGCCGCGGGCTTTCGTTCCAGCCGGCATAGCCGGAGGCGCCCACGCCGCGGATGGAGATGTGGGTGGCGGGATTGATCCAGTCCGTGCCCGTCCAGCTCGTCACGAACAGGCTCCAGCCGCCGGTCTCCACCGGGCCGCGGTTGTTGCGGCGCTGGAGCATGGTGCCCCAGTCCGTGGCCAGGTAGTCCAGGTTCACGCCGACGCGGCGCAGCATGTCCGCGGCCACGTCGCCCATCGCCTTCATGGTGACGTAGTCCGTGGGCACCAGCAGCACCACCTTCTCGCCCTTGTAGCCGGCCGCCACCAGGTCGCGCTTCACCGCCTCGAAGTCCGGCGTGTTGCGCAGCGGGTCCAGCGCCACCTCGCTCGCCATGGGCGTGCCGGGGCAGAAGAAGCCGGTGGGCACATGGTAGGAATCGCGGTCATCGCCCACGATGGCCTGCATGTAGGCCGCCTGGTCGATGGCGCGCATCAGCACGCGGCGGATCTCGGGGTTGTTGAAGGGCGCCTGGGTGTGGTTCGGCCGCAGCATGCCGATGGTGCCGGTTTCTTCCTGCACCATCAGGCGCACGCCGCGCGCGCGGGCGAGCATGGGCTTCAGGTCGTGCGCCACCTGCTCGTACCAGTCCTGCTCGCCCGCCATCAGGGCCGCCGCGGCGGTGGAGGCATCGGGGATGGTGGTCCAGACCACGCGGTCGAAATGCACGACCTTCGGCCCGGCCGTGCCGAGCGCCGGGCCGCCCTCGCGCGGGCGGTAGCCATCGAAGCGGGCATAGACGTTGCGGGATCCCTGCAGCCGCTCGCCAGTGACATAACGATAGGGGCCGCTGCCGATCACCTCGCTGATCTGCGTGCCCGGATCGGTGCGCGCGATGCGCTCGGGCATGATGGCGCACATCATGGCCGTGGTCTTGGCCAGCGCGTCCGGCAACAGCGGGAAGGGCTTCTTGAGGCGGAAGACGATCGTGCGGTCATCCGGCGCGGAGAGTTCGTCGGTGGCGCGCATCAGCGCGCCGCCGAAGGCATCGCGCGCGGCCCAGCGCCGGATGCTTGCCACGCAGTCCCGCGCCAGCACCGGCTCGCCATCATGGAAGCGCAGCCCTTCGCGCAGGCGGATCGTCCAGCGCTTGCCGTCATCCTCCACCTTGTGGCCCTCGGCCATCTGCGGATGGGCGGCGAAGTTCTCGTCAACCCCGTAGAGGGTGTCGAACACCATGAAGCCGTGGTTCCGCGTGACATTGGCCGTGGTCCAGTGCGGATCCAGGAAGGCCAGGTCGATCTGGGGGACGAAGCGCAGCGTGCGGGCCTGGCCGAGCGCGATGCCCGGCGCGGCCAGCGCGGCCCCGAAGGTGGCGGTGCCCTTCAGCAATGAGCGACGATCCATCCATTCAACCCTTTCGGCAGCGTTACACCGCGAAGCCTATCCCGCGGCCGGCGGCCGGCGCCACCGGTTTCGGGCGGGCCGCCTCAGCCGCGCGCCCAGCGGGCGGCGATCATGGCGGCCGCCTTCTCCGCGATCATGATGGTCGCGGCATTGGTGTTGCCGTTGATATGGACAGGCATGATGGAGGCATCAGCCACGCGCAGCCCCTCCACGCCGCGCAGGCGCAGCGCGGGATCCACGACGGAATCCGGATCCCCGCCCATGCGGCAGGTGCCGACGAAATGATGCGTGGTGTTCGCCACGTCGCGGATGCTGGCGATCAGCCCCTCATCCCCGTCGCCCTCGGGCCCTGGCACCAGCTCGCCCTCGATATGCGGCGCGAGGGCCGGGCCCTGCAGCACGCGGCGGATGCGGCGTATCCCGCGGACCAGCACGGGCAGGTCGGCGGGGTTGCTGAGATAGCGCGGGGCGATCACGGGCGCGGCGCCCGGATCGGCCGAGCGGAGGCGCACCGTGCCATGGCTGCTCGGACGGCCCTGCCGGACCGTCACGGTGAATCCCTCCCGCTCCGGCAGGTGGCCGCGCGCGGGCATGAGGCCGATGGCCATGCCCAGCTGCATGTCGGGGATGTCCAGATCGTCGCTCGATCGGAAGAAGCCGCCGGTGGAGAAGGGCGTGTTGGCGATGATGCCGCGGCCGGAGAGCGCGTAGTCCAGCACGGCCTTCGCGCCGCGGAGCGGCCTTGTATGGGCATAGGCCGTGACCGGCCCGCGGCAGGCGTAGTGCATGCGGTAGGACAGGTGGTCCAGCAGGTTGCCGCCCACGGCGGGGCGGTCCAGCCGCACGGGGATGCCATGCTCCACCAGGTGCTCCGCCGGGCCGATGCCCGACAGCATGAGAAGCTTGGGGGAGTTGAACACGCCGGCCGCGAGGATCGTCTCCCGCCCCGCCTCGATCCGCATCGCCGCGCCATCCCGCAGGATCTCGGCGCCCGCCACGCGCCCATTCTCCAGGACCAGCCGCTGCACCTCCGCGCGCGTCAGCACCGTCAGGTTCGGCCGCTTCATGGCCGGGCGCAGATAGGCGCTGGCCGTGCTCCAGCGCCGGCCACGGCGGGTGGTCAGGTCGTAATGCCCGAAGCCCTCCTGGCTGGCGCCGTTGAAATCCACATGCACCGGATAGCCCTCATCCGCCGCGGCGGTGAGGAAGGCCTCGCAGATCGGGGGCACCGGGCGGCCCAGGCTCACATGCAGCGGGCCCTGATCGCCATGGTGATCGTCCGAGCCGCGCTCGCTCCGCTCCGCCTTGCGGAAGAAGGGCAGCACCTCGTCATAGGACCAGCCTGTGCAGCCCCGCTGGCGCCAGTCGTCGAAGTCGCGGGGATGGCCGCGGATGTAGATCATGCCGTTGATGGAGCTGGAGCCGCCCAGCACCTTGCCGCGGGCGCAGAAGATCCGCCTTCCGTTCAGCTCCGGCTCCGGCTCGCTCTCGTAGTTCCAGTTGTGCTGCGGCGCGGACACGTTCCGTCCCACGGCGGCGGGAATGCGGAGCAGCGGGTCGCTGTCCCTGCCGCCCGCTTCCAGCAGCACCACGCGATGTCCCGGATTCTCAGAAAGGCGGCTGGCCAGCACGCAGCCGGCCGAGCCGGCGCCGATCACGAGGAAGTCGCAACCGAGGACATGTCCCGCCAAGCTCAGGCCTCCAAGCCGCCCCTGTGACCGAAGCGGCGGGGGCCTCCTCGCCCATTGTCACCACGGATGCCGCCCGCTGGCCACCTCCGGCCGCAGGCGCTCCCGATCCGCCCCCCTGGTGCCGGCGCACGGTCCCGGCGCGGCTCCGGCCGCGCCGGGCTGGCCGGTCTCAGCGTTGGGGAGCCTGGCGAGCCTCCTCCGAATCCGGGGCGGCCAGCAACCGCCGCCTCTCGGCGATCACGCGCTCCAACTCGGCCGCTTCGGCGCGGAGACGCTCAAGCCCGGCATTGGCATTCGCAAGATCAGCCTCCAGCGCCGTTGCCTGGCCCTGCAGGGCCTGGATCCGCGTCGTTCCCTGCTCCACCGCGCGTCCGGCCTCCTGCACGCGGGCAGAGGCCGCATCGGCCTCCGCACGACGGGCCGCCAACTCGGAGGATGTCGCGCCGAGAGCCTCGCGCAGCCCGGCAAGCTGCCGCTCCGCTTCAGCGGCAGCCTGCCGCTGCGCCTGCAGGGCGGCCTCGGCCTCGCTGACCTGGCGGCGCAGCGTGCCGGTGCGCTCATCGAGCTCGGCGGCCTGCCTTCCCGCGGCAGCGACACGCTGCTCAGCGGCGGCCACGGCCGTGCTCAGCTCGCCCAGCCGGGCCTGCGCCGCTTCCACCCCGGCCTGGCGCTCCGCCAGCGCCGCGCCGGCGGCCTCGATGCCGCTTCGCAGTTCCGCCAGCCGCGCCTCGGCCTGGGATGCGGCATTGGCCAGTTCGGCAACCCGTGCCTCGCCAGCCCGCAGCTGCTGGGCGCCTGCCTCGGCTGAGCGGGTGACCTCGGCCAGGCGTGCCTCCGCCTGGGCCATGGCCGCACGGCGCGTCGCCAGCTCGGCCTCTGCCGCGGCGGCCGCTTCCCGCAGGCCCTGGAGCTGCCTCTCGCCCTCGGTCAAGCCCGCCTGGCGTTCCGTCAGGGATTGCTGCGCCTGCTCGGCCTGCCCGCTCAGCGCCGCGACACGTCCCTGAGCGGCCTCGGCCTGCTGGCCCAGTTCCGCCATCCGCGCTTCCGCCTGCGCGACGCTCGCGGCAAGTTCGCGGTTCCGGTTCTCGGCGGCCACGCCTGCGGAGCGGGCCGCTTCCGTCCGCTGCGTGATCGCGGCGAGATCGCCGGCCGCGCGGCGCTCCTGGCCGAGGGTGTTCTCCAGCTCGGCAGCGCGCGCCGCCTCGGCCCGTCGCCCGGCCTCGGCGTCCTCCAGGCGGCCGCCGCGGGACAGCGCCAGGGACCAGCCCAGCACCAGGAGCACGACACCGATGGAGGCGCCCCCGAGCAGCCACCAGGAGATGCCGAACAGCCCGGAAGAAGGCGCGGGCGCGGGCGGGGCCGCTGGCGCCATCGTCGGGGCGGGTTGGGATCGGCTCGCCTGGGTGGGCTGATTGCGCTGCTTTCCTGCCATGCTCTTCCGCCTCAATGCGATGACGCAGGAGAGGTATCACAGGACTTCCGGAAGAGGACCATAGATTGTCGAGGGGCATCCCCGGCAGGACGAGCAGGCAGGCGCGGATGGCGCCCGGCACGCTCGTTGCTGGAACCGCCACGCCGTTCCCTTCCGGCCCGAGCATCGGCCGGCCGGTCCGGCGGGGTGCCTTCCGCGCCGCTTTCCCGGATGCCGTTCCGTCGCGCACTCCTGGCGGCCACCGCTCCCGCACGGCCCGGAAGCCCCCGGAAACATTTTATCCACTTCTCCGTTGCCCCAACGCGCCCTTACCGGAAGCAGGTCACCTGGCCTGCCCCAAGGAGGAGAGGAAATGTTGTGGTTGCCACATCCGCGCCAGCTGTCCTGAGGCCAATCCATCCGCTTCACGCGATCCTTCTCGCCTTCCCCCTCCCCCTGTTCCTGGGGGCGCTGGCCAGCGATTTTGCCTATTCGGCAACCTACCAGGTGCAATGGGCCAATTTCTCGTCCTGGCTGATCGCCGGGGGCCTGCTTGTCGGTGCCTTCGTGGTGCTCTGGGCGTTGGTGAACCTGTTCCGCAGCGCAAGGCCACGCACGGGGCGCTCGATCGCCTACTTCGTCGTGCTGCTGGCCATGTGGGCCCTGGGTTTCATCAATGCCCTGGTCCACGCAAAGGACGCCTGGGCGACCATGCCGGAGGGTCTCTACCTGTCGGGGATCACGTCACTCCTGGCGCTTGTCGCGTCCTGGATCGGTTATGCCGGGTTTCAGGCCAGAGAGGTGCACTGATGCGCTCGATTCTTTTGATCGGCATCGCCGCGATCGCCCTGTCCGCCTGCGACGGCGACCCCGGCCCGCAGCAATACGGCGCCACGCCCAACCTGCCGGAACCGCAGCGGGGCCTGCTGCCCAGCATGACGATCCCGAGGCCGGCGAACTGGGGCAACGACCGGCCCACGGTACCGGAGGGATACACGATCACGGCGATCGCCACGGATCTCCGGATCCCACGCCAGACGCTTGTCCTACCGAATGGCGACATCCTGGTCGCGGAGGGTTCCGGCGGCAACGCGCCTGCGCTCCGCCCCAAGGACATCATCGCCGGCTTCATCAAGAGCCTCGGGAAGAGTTCGGCGAAGGGCGGCAACCGGCTCACGCTGCTGCGCGACAGCGATGGCGACGGCACCTATGAGGCGCAAGGCGTTTTCGCGGACAACCTCAACGCACCCTATGGCCTCGCGCTGGCCAATGGCGCCATCTACGTAGCCAACCAGGATTCGCTGGTGCGCTTCGATTACCGTGACGGCCAGACCCAGGCGAGCGGGCCGCCGACAGTGGTCGCAGGCCTGCCCTCGGCGATCAACCACCACTGGACGAAGGCGATGACCGTCAGCCCTGACGGCCGCTTCCTCTATGTCGGCATCGGCTCGAACAGCAACATCACCGAGCGTGGGATGGTGGCCGAGGTTGACCGGGCGATGGTGTGGCAGATCGACGCCCAGACGGGAGCCCACAGGCCCTACGCAACCGGCCTTCGCAACCCCACCGCCCTGACCATCCAGCCCGGGACGGGCCAGCTCTGGGCTGTGGTGAACGAACGGGACGAGATCGGCCCCAATCTCGTTCCGGACTACCTGACTTCCGTGCGCGAGGGAGGCTTCTACGGCTGGCCCTACAGCTATTGGGGCCAGAATGTCGACACGCGCGCGCAACCGCAGGACCCGCAGAAGGTCGCCGCGGCCATTCGCCCGGACTACAGCCTGGGGGCGCATGTCGCCGCGCTCGGCGTGGCCTTCTCCACCCCGGCGATGGGGACGAACTTCGCCGACGGGGTGTTCGTCGGCGAGCACGGAAGCTGGAACCGGAGCGTGCCCTCCGGCTACAAGGTGGTCTTCGTGCCGTTCCGCGATGGCCGGCCCGCCGCGGAACCGATCGACTTCGTGTCCGGCTTCCTGAATGGCGAAGGCAACGCGCGAGGCCGGCCTGTGGGGGTGACAGTGGACCCTCGCGGGGCCCTGATCGTCGCCGATGACCTATCGAACACGGTCTGGCGGATCACCCCGCGGTAGCGGATCCCTCCCGTTCGATTCCGCGGGCAGGGCCGTGCCTGATGCGGCCCTGCCACGCCACCGGCATCAGCGATCATGTGATCGGGGGGCATGTTCCCGCGGCCGGTATCGGGCGTTTGCTCACGGACCGTCCCCGGGCCAGGGGGCCGGCAACCCCCGGGATGCCGCCATCCGCGCCGGGCACGGACATGCCGGGCCTATCGTAAGGCGTCGCGCTGTTCGACGCGCCCGGCGGCGATCGCTCCTGGGCCGGGCACCGGCGGCCCGGGGCCGGCAAGTGACGGAAACGGTACGGCATGTGAATGTTCCAACCTGACCAGCAGGCACGGGCAGCAGTCCTGAATCCCATGAACACGGCAACGGCAAGCATGTGGAAAAGCGGCGAGCCCGGGGGGACGAGCCTGGGCATGGACCAAGCCGGCACCCATCTCCCGGGCACGATCCTCCAGCCAGGACGCAATTGCTGGCGCATTACGACCGCCGACCGCGTGACGGTGATCATCGACGCGGCCGAGTACTTCCGGAACGCCCGCTTCGGCATGCTCGCGGCGGAACGCCGCATCATGCTGATCGGCTGGGACTTCGACGCGCGCATCGCCCTGGCACCGGAGGATGAGTTGCCGGGCGTGCCCACCCGTCTCGGCGACTTCATCCTGTGGCTGGTGGAGCGGAAGCCCGAGCTGGAGGTGTTCGTGCTGCGCTGGGATTTCGGCGCGATGAAAAGCCTGTTCCGCGGCAGCACCTGGCTGACCGTGCTGCGCTGGATGCGGCATCCGCGCATCACCCTGAAGCTGGACAGCGCTCATCCCCCCGCCGCCTCCCACCACCAGAAGATCATCGTGATCGACGACAGCCTCGCCTTCTGCGGCGGAATCGACATCACGAGCGGCCGCTGGGATACGCGCCAGCATCGCGACGACGAGCCGGGGCGCCGGAATCCAGGCCGCTACCAGCATCCTCCCTGGCACGATGCGACGACAGCCCTGGAAGGGCCGGTCGCCGCCACCTTGGGCGAGCTCGCGCGGCGCCGATGGCAGGCCGCCGGCGGGGACCCGCTGCCGCCGGTCGAGCATCGCACCCAGTCCTGGCCGGAGGATCTCCGGCCGGGCTTCCGCAACGTCGCCGTCGCCATCGCCCGCACCAGCCCGGAGTTCGGCGACGCCGAAGGCGTGCAGGAGGTCGAGCAGCTCTGGCTCGACCTGATCGCGTCCGCGCGGCGCCATATCTACGCCGAGAGCCAGTACTTCGCCTCGCGACGGGTCGCCGAGGCCGTTGCACGCCGCCTCGCGGAACCTGGCGGGCCGGAAATCGTCCTGATCAACCCGGTTTCCGCGCAGGGCTGGCTGGAACCCCTTGCGATGGATACGGCGCGCGCGCGGCTACGCGAGGCATTGCGCCGGCACGATCCCCACGGGCGCTTCCGCATCTATCATCCATGCACGGAAAGCGGTGCGCCGATCTATGTCCATGCAAAGATCCTGATCGTCGATGACCAGGTCCTGCGGGTCGGGTCGTCGAACCTGAACAACCGCTCCATGCGCCTGGATACCGAATGTGACATCGTGATCGATGCCGCCCTGCCCGGCAATGCCGGCATCGAGGCCGACATCGTGGCGATCCGCGACAGCCTCCTGGCGGAGCATCTCGGGCGCTCCGTGGAGGAGATTTCCCGCAGCCTGTCGAGCACGGGATCCCTGATCGCCACGATCGAGGCACTGCGCGGGGAGCACAGGACGCTGTGCCCTTACGAAACCCCGGACCTCAATGCCGTCGAGCAATGGCTGGCCGACAACGAGGTTCTCGATCCCGAAAGTCCGGACGAGATCCTTGAGCCATTCGCGAAACATAGCCTCCTCCGGGGGCTTCGCCGGGCGATACGGCCGGTGCGGTAGGCAGGGGGAAGCCACCGGCACCCTTTCCCGGCGGGCCGGGAGGATGGCGACCAGCGGGCCGACCTCCCGGGCATGTCCCGTGGCCTTCAGGCGCCTGCCCCCGTGGAGGCAGGCGCCTTCGTTCCTCAGGGAGCCCTGCGGGCCAAGTCGGCCGCCGGGGTGGCGGCCTCCACCGCTTCCAGGCTGTCCGCCTTGCGCTTGCGGAGCAGCCCATACCCGGCCCAGGCCAGCAGCGCGGCGGTGGAAAGCAGGAAGCCCGCGCTGATCGGGCGCTCCATGAACACCATCAGGTCACCACGCGAGAGCAGCATGGCCCGCCGCAGGTGCTCCTCCATCAGCGGCCCCAGGATGAAGCCGAGGATGAGCGGCGCCGGCTCGAAACGCAGCAGCATCATCGCGTACCCGAAGATGCCGAAGAGCATCACCAGCAGCACGTCGAAGGCGCTGTTGTTCACGCTGAACACGCCGATGCAGATGAAGAGCAGGATGGTGGGGTAGAGCAGGCGGTAGGGAATGGCCAGCATCTTCACCCAGATCCCGATCAGCGGCAGGTTCAGGATCACCAGCATGATGTTGCCGATCCAGAAGCTGGCGATCAGCCCCCAGAAGAGCTCGGGATGGTCGGAGACCAGCCGCGGCCCGGGCTGGATGCCCTGGATGATCATCGCCCCCAGCATCAGCGCCATCACCGCATCGCCGGGGATGCCAAGGGTGAGGGTCGGGATGAAGGCCGTCTGCGCCGCCGCGTTGTTGGCGGATTCCGGCGCGGTCACGCCCTCCACCGCGCCCTTGCCGAAGCGCGAGGGATCCCGCGCCACCTTCTTCTCCACCGCGTAGCTGATGAAGGAGGCGATGGTGGCGCCCGCGCCCGGCAGCGCGCCGAAGATCGCGCCGATCCCCGTGCCCCGCAGCATCGGCAGGGTGGACTGCTTCATGTCCTGCCCGGTGGGCATCATGGAGCGGAGCGTGATCTTCTCCTTCGCGCCCTCGTTCCTGCCCATGCGGCGGATGGAGGCGATCACCTCGGCCACGCCGAACAGGCCCATGGCCAGCGCGACGAGGCTGATGCCATCCGAGAGCTGCGGGATGTCGAAGGTGAAGCGCTGCTGGCCGGTTTGCACATCCGTGCCGACCATGCCGAGGGCGAGCCCCACGAGCACCATGGAGATCCCCTTCACCGGGGAACCCTGGGCGAGGGTCGCGGCCGCCACCAGGCCCAGCACCATCATCGCGAAGTAGTCGGCCGGCCCGAAGGACAGCGCGACACTTGAAAGCATGGGCGAGAAGGCGGTGAGGATGATGATGCCGA
The DNA here is from genome assembly GCF_017813395.1 of Pararoseomonas baculiformis. Lineage (GTDB taxonomy): Bacteria > Pseudomonadota > Alphaproteobacteria > Acetobacterales > Acetobacteraceae > Roseomonas > Roseomonas baculiformis. The sequence continues at coordinate 132,657 of NZ_JAGIZB010000009.1, forward strand.
GGCTCGCGCCCACGAAGGAGGCGATGGTCGTCAGGAACAGCGCGACGCCCGCCCTGCCCTTCTGCGCCATCGGATAGCCGTCCAGGCAGGCGACCGCCGCCGAAGGCGTGCCCGGCAGGTTCAGCAGGATCGATGCGGTGGAGCCACCATATTGCGCGCCGTAATAGATCCCGGCCAGCATCACCAGCGCCGCCGTGGGCGGCACGTGGAAGGTGAGCGGCAGGAGCATCGAGATGGTGGCAAGCGCCCCGATCCCCGGCAGCACGCCGATGAAGGTGCCCAGGAACACGCCGATGAAGCAATAGAGCAGCGTCTGCGGGCTGAAGGCCTCGGAGAAGCCGAGGGCGAGGTTGGAGAAGAGTTCCATCAGTTGGTCCACCGCAGGATGGGCATGGGGATGCCAAGGCCCCAGCTGAAGATTCCAACACCGACCAGGCAGAGCGCCGCGGCGAGGATGATGGTGACGGTCGCGCTCGGCTTCTCGTCAGCCAGGGCGGAGATCAGCACGAGGGCGATGGTGGCCGGGATCAGGCCGAAGCGCTCGATCACCAGCGTGAAGGCCAGCACCGCCCCGCAAATGGCGAAGAACGGGCGCCATTCGATCACGGGCATGGCGCCGGCGCGGCGCAGCGCGCCCAAAAGGCAGCCCAGGCCGAAAAGCGCCACGAGGCACCCGATGCCGAAGGGGAAATAGGCCGGCCCCATGCGGCGGGCCGTCCCCATGTCGTAGTTCATCGCATAGAGGGCAAACCATATCCCGCCCACGATGAGGAGGACGCCGCCGATCGCATCGGCGTAGTCCAGCTTGATGGTCCTTCTCAACCGATCCTCCTTCCCTGTCTCGGTCCGTCTCAGCCCTGCTTCGCGGCCTGTTCGGCCGGGCGGGTTGGCGGCTGCAGTGCACAGGCCTTGCCAGACAGGACCCTGGCGGCAACCAGGTGAAATGACTGCAATTTTTCTGTCAGGATCGATCGGGGCGTTCAGCTCTCCGGCTCTCGGATGGCCGGTTTGTCCGGAAAGCTGAACGGTCCGGGCCGGCACCCATCCCGGCCCCGGCCCAGGCACGGCGCACCGGGCAAAAAAAAGCACCGCCCGGGCGCGGGCGGTGCTTTCACGGAATGGGCCGGATCAGGCCACCGCAAGCTCCGGCGGTTTCGGCTTCAGCGCGGACCAGACGCTCCAGCCGATCAGGGCGACGCAGAGGGCGAGCAGCGTCGCGCTGATCGGCCGCTCGATGAAGACCGAGGGGTCCCCGCGCGAGAGCAACATGGCCCGCCGCAGGTGTTCCTCCATCAGCGGCCCGAGGACATAGCCCAGCAACAGCGGCGCCGGCTCGAAGCCCAGGATGTTCATGCCATAGCCGAGCAACCCGAAGGCCATGGCAAGGCCAACATCGAACAGCGAGTTGTTGATGCTGTACACGCCGATGCAGATGAAGAAGAGGATCGCCGGGTACATGATCCGGTAGGGCACCAGCAGGATCCGCGCCCAGAGGCCGATGAGCGGGATGTTCATCAGCACCAGCAGCAGGTTGCCGATCCAGAAGCTGGCGATGAGGCTCCAGAAGATGTCCGGATGCTCGGCCGGGAAGCGCGGGCCGGGCTGGATGCCGAAGATGATCAGCGCCCCCAGCATCAGCGCCATGACAGCGTCGCCCGGAACGCCGAGAGTGAGCGTGGGGATGAAGGCCGTCTGCGCCGCGGCGTTGTTGGATGCCTCGGGTGCGGCGATGCCCTCGATCGCGCCCTTGCCGAAGCGGCTGGGCGTGCGGGAGATCTTCTTCTCGAACGCATAGGACATGAAGGAGGCGATGGTGCCGCCCGTGCCCGGCAGGATGCCGAGGATGGCCCCGATGCCCGTGCCGCGCAGGATCGGCTTCGTCATGAAGCGGAACTCGGCGCGCGTCGGGAACATGGCGCGCAACGCCAGGTTCTTGCCCTTCGTCAGGATCGAACCCTGGGAGCGATTCACGTTGGCCAGCACGTCGGCGATGCCGAACAGGCCGGTTGCCACGGCCACGAGGTTGATCCCGTCGGACAGTTCGGGGATGCCGAGGGTAAAGCGCTGCTGCCCCGTCTGCACATCGGTGCCAACCGCGCCGATCAGCAGGCCCACGATCACCATCGCGATGCTCTTCAGCGCCGAGCCCTGGGCCAGGGTGGAGGCGGCGATGAGGCCGAGCGCCATCATGGCGAAGTAGTCCGCCGGCCCGAAGCTGAGGGCGGCTTTCACCATGAAGGGCGAGAAGAACATCATGATGACGATCCCGATGCAGGCCCCGATGAAGGAGGAGTACATCGAGGTGAAGATCGCGACCCCCGGCCGTCCCTGCTTGGCCATCGGGTGGCCGTCCAGGCAGGTGACCGCATGCGAGGCCACGCCCGGGATATTCAGCAGGATGGAGGTGGTCGCCCCGCCATACTGGGCGCCGTAATAGATGCCGGCCAGCATGATGAGCGCACCGGTCGGCTCCAGCCCGAAGGTGACAGGAAGCAGGATCGAGATGGCGGCGAGCGGGCCGATGCCCGGCAGCACGCCGATCAGGTTCCCCACGAAGACGCCGAGCAGCGAGTAGCCGAGATTCTGGAAGGTCAGGGCGATCCCGAACCCGGCGATGAGATTGTCGAAGTCCATGCTCAGTAGCTCCAGGGGAAGAGCCGGAAGACGATTCCGAGCGCGTAGGAGAAGAGGGCGACACCGCCTGCGGCCACGCCGATCGCCAGCAGGATGATGCTGCGGGGCGTGTTGCCGCGATCGACGAAGCCACCGATCACGACCAGCGCCAGGATGGCCGGCACGAGGCCGAGATGCTGGCCCGCCAGGATGAAGGCGGCGACGCTGCCGGTGATGCCGAGGATGGCGCGGACCGAGGGCAGCTGCATCTCGCCCTCGTCCCACAGGCGGCGGATGAAGCCCTTCGCGATCACCGCCAGACCGAGGGCGGCGCAGATATAGCCGAGCAGGACGGGGAAATAGCCCGGCCCCATGCGGCGCGCGGTGCCGATGGCGTATTCCTCGCCCCCGATCACCGTTGCGACCCCCAGGGCCAGTAGCAGAAGCCCGCCGATGACGTCGCGCGGGTCGAACGCAAGCCGCCTCATGACGCCGTTCCCTCCGGCGCCGAAGCATGATGTCCCGTGAACAAGGATCGATCCTCCATCTGGACCGCCGGAACCCGCGGGAGGTGCGGATCGCCAGGCGGCGTGACGGAGGGCTAGTCAAACGACATGCCAAGCGGAAAAGCTGTTCCGATTCAATTACATGAACGGCAGTTCATCCGCGCGCCGCACCGGTTCGTCCGGAACTCTAGACATCGCGGCCCCGGCGGGCCGGATCGGTGCCCTCCGCGGCGGATGGGCTGTAATGTTTCAGGCCTCGATGCCCAGGCGCTTCATCCGCTCCCACAGCGTGGTGCGGGAAACGCCGAGCGCCTGGGCGGTCTCGGCGATGCGGCCGCCGAAGCGGACCAGCATCCGCCGGATATGGTCGCGCTCCGCCGCGTCCCGCGCATCGGCCAGGGACAGGACGGGCGTCGGCGCCTCCTGGCGGCCGGGGAAAAGGTCCGACGCCTCGATCACCGCGGCATCCGACAGGACCATGGCCCGCTCGACGCGATTCTTCAGCTCCCGCACATTGCCCGGCCATTTATGCGCCAGCAGCGCGTCCTGCGCGGCACGGGACAGGGTTGGCAGCGGGCGGCGGAAGGCGCTTGCGAAATGCGCCAGGAAGGATTGGGCCAGGCGCTCCACATCGGCCGGGCGCTCGCGCAGCGGCGGCACGTGCAGCGTCACCACGGCCAGGCGGTAATAGAGGTCCTCGCGGAAGCTCCCCTCCGCCACGCGGGCCTCCAGGTCGAGATTGGTGGCGGCCACGATGCGGGCCTTGAGTGGCAGGGCTTCCCGGCCGCCCACCCGGTTGAAGCGCCGTTCCTGGATGAGGCGCAGCAGCTTCGCCTGCAAGGGGGCCGCCATCTCCCCGATCTCGTCCAGGAAAAGCGTGCCGCCACGGGCGCGCTCGGCGAAGCCCTCATGCCGCTGGGCGGCGCCGGTGAAGGCGCCGCGCTCATGGCCGAACATCTCGCTCTCCAGCAGCTCCGCCGGAATGGCCGCGCAGTTCACAGCCACGAAGGGTGCCTCGGCCCTGTCGCCCAGTTCGTGCAGGCGGCGCGCCGCCACCTCCTTGCCCACGCCGCTTTCGCCAGTGATGAGGACATTCGTGTCCACCCGCGCCAGCCGCTCGAGGTCGCGCTCCAGCTTCTGCATGTTGGGCTGGCCGGAACTGCCTTCCCGCTGGGGCTCGGCCGGGGGGGACCACTCGGCGAAGGCGCGCAGCTTGTCCAGCAGCACCTGCGGCGGGAAAGGCTTCTCGATGTAGTCGTCCGCCCCGGCGCGGATCAGCCTCACGGCCTGGTCCACCTCGCCAAAGGCTGTCACCACCACCACCGGCGTGCCGCCCACCTCCGGCAGCAGGCGCGTCAGCAGCTCCTCCCCGCTGCCATCGGGCAGGCGCATGTCGCAGACGATGAGCCCGGGCTTCTGCGTGCGCAGCAGCCGCTCCCCCTCGGCGGCGCTGCGGCCCCACCAGGTGCGGATGCCTTCCAGGTTCAGGCGCTGGACAAGGGATTCACCGAGGACCGGATCATCCTCGATCAGCAGGACGGAGCGGTTGGGCGTGGGGGACATGGCGGGATCCTGGCTTTGCGGAGGCGCGGCGGCTAGCCGCGCGGCGCCTGCAGTTCGGGTGCAACCGGCACCGTGAGCGCGATGAGCGAGCCCTCCGGCTGCTGGTCGGCGGTGACGTGGCCACGCAGCAGGGTGGAAAGCCGCGCGGCCACCTCCAGCCCGATCCCGTCGCCCGCGGCGGGCACCGCGTTGCCGCTCAGCCGGTCGCGCACCAGGGCCGGCAGCTCGCCGCCCTCGTCCTCCACCTCCACGGTCAGCCACGCCTCATCGGCCCAGGCGCGCAGGCTGACCCGTCCTTTCGGCGGCGTCGCGGCGATGGCATTCAGCAGCAGGTTCAGCAGGATCTGCCGCAGCCGCACCGCATCCGCCGGGAAGGGCACGGCGATGTCGCTGCGCCAGTCCAGCCGCACGCCGCGGCGGCGCGCCTCGGGCTCCACCAGCACGCGCAGGTCGTCCAGGTCCTCGGTTGTCACGGCGCGGATCGCGTTCTCCTCGCGATGCGCCGCAAGGGTGGTGCGCACCACCGTCTCGATCTGGCGCAGGCCGCGCTCAAGAAGGTCGAGCGATCGCTGCCGCACCGCATCATCCACCCCGTAATGCCGGATCGTGTCGATACAGGTGAGCATTCCGGCCAGCGGGTTGCGCACCTCATGCGCCACGGTCGCGGCCAGCCGGCCCAGCACGGCGATGCGCTCACGTTCGGCCAGCCGCGCCGCCAGCTCCTCGCGCTCCTGCAGGCGGGCCAGCAGCATCTCCAGCGCGCCGGTCAGGCGCTCATCCTCGCCCTGGCCCCGCGCCTCCGCCATCGCATGCCCGGCGGCCATCCCCTCCAGCGTGCGGGTGACCGTGAGGACCGGGGCCATGACCCGCCGGGCCACCCCGGCCGCCAACCCCGCGCTGGCGGCCGTGACGAAAAGGGTGGCGAAGGCCATGCGAACGAAAAGGGCCTGCCGCCGCTCGATCAGGTTCGGGAAGGCCAGCTGGACGGCGGCGAGAGCGATGACCTGGCCGTTCACCACCACCTCCCTCTGCGCCCAGGCCGAGGCGCCATCCTCGCTCGGCTCCCATTCGCTCGAGAGCAGGCCGCGCCGCATGGGCGGCTCCGCATCGGCGGCCCCGGCCCGCGCCAGCACCGTTCCGTCCGGCCGGCCCACGGCGATGATGCGGTCCACCACCCCGGTCTGGTAGCCGAGGGCCGTCTCCAGCGCCTGCTGCAGCAGGTCGATGTTCCCGCTCTGCAGCGCCTGGACCGAAGCGCCCGAAAGGCTGTCCAGATAGGTATCCGCAAGATTCTGGGCCTGGTGCCGCACCTCACGATCCATGAAGTGAAAGCCGAGCGCCGAGGTAACGACACAGGAGGCAAGCACGGCCAGGCCGGCCAGGAGCGGAAGGCGAACGGAAAGGGGCAGGCGGGCGAAGGTCTTCATCAGGATGCAAACATGTCCGGGTCAGGCGGGACCGGGACCGGCCTGCGCCATCACCCCGTCTAGCACGTGCCGCCCTGCCATCATCCGCCCATGGGAGCGGGCCGAGGCCGATGACCGGCCACCCCGCCGGGAGGAGGCGGCCGCCATGGCTGCATCCTGCCCGTCTCCTGGTCCAGGGCTCGATGCATTCCGGGCAGCCGCCCCGGGCAGGGAGAAGCGCCCGGCCAGGAGCCCCGTGGCTCTCCCCGGCGTGATGCCGCGAATGTAAACGCCGCCTGGCTTCTGTACCCGGGCGGGCGGTCTAGAGTTTCCTCATGCAGCACCGAACCGAAGCGCCGCGCCTGCCCATGCGTCCCTCGCGGGCAAGGGCAGACCTGCCTCGCAAGGCTGGGCCGGGCGATGGTCCGTGCCGTTCTGGCAGAGGAGAATGCGGGCGGGCCATGCCGGCGGCCCGGCCATGAGCCGCGGGCGCCAGGCGGGCGCCTTGGGGCAGCCAATCCTGGGCTGGCCGGTCCAGTGGGCTCGCGGCCGCCAGGCCCGGCCCCTCCGCGCCGCCTTGCTGCCAGCCCTGGCCGCCCTGGCCCTGCCCGCCTGTTCCGAGCTTCTGGCCGAGGGCAGCGCGGCGGTGGCGGGGTTGGGCGGGGCCGCCGTCGCCGATGCGGTCGGTGCGAGCGCAACGGTCACCACCGGGATCGGGCTGGGCGTGCAGGCCGGCATGCGGGCCGGGCTGCACTACGCGCAGCGGCGCGCCCATGGCGCGGCGCAGGACAGCCTGGCCGCGGCCGCCGGCCCGCTGCCCGTCGGCGGGGTGGCCGCCTGGTCGATCACGCATGACGTGCCGATCGAACCGGACGAGCGTGGGGAGGTGACGGTGGTGCGGGTGATCGATGCCGGGTCGATCCACTGCAAGGAGATCGTCTTCTCGGTGGATGCGACCACGCGGCCGGAGCAGGCGCCCAGGCGCGGCTTCTACACCGCCTTCATCTGCCGGGACGGCCAGGCCTGGCGCTGGGCATCCGCCGAACCCGCGACGGAGCGCTGGGGTAGCCTGCAATGAGGCACGGGCTGGCGCTGCTGCTCCTGCTCCCTCTCGGCGGATGCGGGGTGGCCGCGGACCTGACCGGGGCGGTGGCGGGCATCGCGGCCGGGACAGCCACCGGCAACCCGGCGGCGGGCTTCGCCATCGCGGTCGGCACGCGGGCCGGCGTGCAGGCGGGCCTGAACTGGGCCGTGCGCGTGCGGGCACGCGGCGAGCAGGATGCCGTCGCCGAGGCCATCGGGAGCCTGGCGCCCGGCGAGGTGCGCCCATGGCGCATCGAGCACGACATCCCGATCGGCAACGAGACGGGCGAGGTGCGGCTGGTGCGGGAGATGGTGACGCCGCTCGCCACCTGCCGCGAGGCGCTCTTCTCCGTCTCGGACGGCGCCTGGTTCATCACCAGCGCCTGCCAACAGGGCGACCGCTGGAAATGGGCCGCCGCGGAGCCGGCCGTGCCTCGCTGGGGGGCTCTCCACTAGCGCCGGCGAGCCTCCGTCGCGCCCGGAGACCTCCCTCCCGATGTTCCAGCGCGGCCTTTGTCCCGCGCCGCCAGCCCTGCGCAACGCCCTGCCCGCCGCGCGGCTTCCCTATCCCGCGCGGCGCCGCAGTTCCTGTGCCGGGCCATTGCTGGCATCGAGGCGCAGGGCGCGGTCGGCGGCCTCGGCCGCGAGGCCGCGCCGTCCCTGCTGCAGGTACACCGTCCCGAGCTGCACGAGGATCGCCGGCGACGTGCCGAGCCGGTCGGCGGCTTCCAACGCCTCCACGGCTTTCCGGAGATCACCGCGCGCCCGGTGCACCCAGCCGAGCGTGCTGCGGACCTCGGCGGAAGCCGGGGCCAGGGAGGCGGCCCGCCTGGCCCATTCTTCCGCCTCACTAAGGTTCCTGCGGGATTCGGCGGCGATCCAGGCGAGGTTGTTCAGGGCCACAACGCTGTTCGCATCATGCTGCAGCACATCCCGGAAGACGCGCTCCGCCTCCGCGACGCGCCCGAGCGACTGCTGGATCATCCCGGCCCCGAGGAGCGCCGGCACGAAGCCCGGCCTGGCCTCCAGCGCCGAGCGATAGGCGGCGAGCGCGGCCTCCATCTGTCCCTCCGCGACAAGGAGGCTGCCGCGCGTGGCATGCGCCTCCGCGAAGCGGGGCTCGATCTCAAGCGCCCGTGTCATGGCGGCCAGGGCCGCCGCCCGGTCGCCCCGGCGGGCCTCGACCACGCCGAGAAGGTGGACCGGCAGGGGGTTCCGAGGGTCCGCCTCGCTCGCGGCCTGGAGTTCCGAGCGGGCGTCGTCCAGGCGTCCGAGCAGAAGGAGTGCATTGCCGAGGGCATGGCGTGCCCCGGTCCGCCCGGGCTCGCGGGCCAGGACCTCTCGGTAGAGAGGCTCGGCGGCAGCCGGATCACCTTTCGCGGTGAGGAGGTCCGCCAGGTCGAGGCGCGCGGGGGATGAGGGGTTCCGCTCCAGCGCGGCACGGAAGGCAGCCGCCGCCTCGTCCGTCCGGCCCCGCATGACGAGGAAACGTCCCCAGGCATGCTCGGGGACCGCCTCGCGCGGCGCAACCTGGCGCGCGCGAAGGAAATGTGGCTCGGCCAGATCCGGCTGTCCGCGCCGCCACGCGATGTCGGCAAGCCCCAGGGATGGCCGGGGGCTCGCCGGATTGGCCTGCGCGGCAACCGTGAAAGCCCTCTCCGCTTCGTCCAACTGCCCCGCCGCCAGGGCACGGAGACCCATCCGGAGATGCGGCTCGAAGGCTTGGGCCGGCACGGGGCGCGAGCCGGGCAACTGGATCTCCGCCGCGGACGCGGTCATCGGCGCGACGCCGAGGGCACCAAGGAGGAGGAGAGAAAGGCAGTGGCGCACGGTGTGTCTCCTATCGTCCGGGACATCCGCCGGCGGACCATGGTGGCCCGAAGGGCGGCCAGGGCAGTGGCCAGCCTCGCCCCGATCAGCCGGCAATGCCGGCGCGGGCAATGGCTTCCCGCGCCGGTGAAGGGGAGCCGGGGAGGCCGGAAGGGCCGCCCCGGAACCTGTCAGGCCGCCTTCCGGCGCCGGCGAACGATGGTCAGCCCGGCCAGCCCGACCCCGAGCAGGGCGAGCGAGGCCGGCTCGGGCACCGGCGTTCCACCCGGATCCGTGATGGTGCCGGTGTTGGAGCCGATGATGATGGCGTTGCCCGTCACGGCGCTGACGCCGAGCACCGGGATGGTCCCGAAGTTCGCGAACCGCTTGTGATAGGGACCGGCACCGAGGTCGGCATTCGTGAGGCCAGGGAAGGCCGCCGAGCCCGCTCCGGTCAGGTTGATGCCGGTCTCGAACTCGTCCGGCGCGGTCAGGCCGGGAACCAGCGCGCTGAGGAATCCGTAGTCGTTGGCCTGGCTGAACAGGCCACCGCCGGCGCCCAGGAAGCTGTTGATCGCCCCGGCATTGGCGGCCAGGGCGGCCTCTTCAGCGTCGGTAAGGCCGCCAGTGACGTTGTCACCCGAGTCCAGCATGACGATGCCGGCCGTCTCGGCACCGCCACCGGCGGCGAAGAAGGCGGAGATGTTCGCCGCCCCGTCCACGTTGACAAAGGTCCAGCCTGCCGCGCCCAGGTTGGAGAAGTTGAAGGCGGACTGTGCCGCATTCAGGGCCGTGCCGGCGCTGCTGCCAAGGGCGACCACGACCTTGTTGCCGTTCGTCACCGCGCTGGCGAGGTTCTCGACGGCCCTCTGCATGAAGAACCAACCATCGAGGTTCTGCGTCGCGCTGGCGGAACCGTGGTCGTCGGCATCCGTGCCAGCGAGGATGAAGGGACCGGCCTGGGCTGCCCCCCCCAGGAACAGGCCGCCGGCAACCACCGCCGCGCCGATCAGTTGTTTGTAGAACTTCATCGTTGCCACCCAATTCTTCATTCTTGTCAGCCCGACATTGGGCGGCCCTGCCGAGCATCAGCCGTGCCAACTGTTATGATATTGTAATTGTTTTAGTTTCCGGCAAAAGAAACGGAAGCTGTAATGCTTTTCAACAAGGTCCCGGCCGTGCTGGCTCAGGCCTTTGGAGAGGCGCCCGGCGGCAAGGCTGCCCGCGGGATCGCTGCCGCAGGGCTGGGCTGAGCCCGCCTGTTGCCCCTGATATCCGCCGTCAGGCCGATTAGGCGTGCGACATTGCCCGCTCTCGCAGAGCGGCCGTGATGGAGCCGCCGCAGGGAAAGAGGCGGGGTCGTTGGATCTCGGTGATCAGCTCTGATCCGCGGGTTGGGTACCGCATCTCCACTCAAACGCCCTGAGGCACTCCGATCTTACGTCATCTCTAGGCCGAGGCCTCACCCCATCAAACGCGGGCGCTGCTGGCGAGCCGATGGCAGACATGACGATGCGCGCCACGCGGTTGCGGTATTCGGCGGGTTCAAGGCGAAGGTGGCGCTGGAGCGCGCTGCGGGTGCTCTGGCCACAGCGCCAATCCCGGCCCGGCACCGCATCCACCAGACGATCGTGGGTGAGTGGAAGCCAGCACCGGGGTTGGGGATGTTTGGGTGATAACACCTACTGGGTGGGGGATAACCTCCGCTTCCCTCGGAGTTGGGGTCCATCGGGCCTGTGGCATCAGCCCCGATTGTCTTGCCATTACAATTACGTAGCCCCTCGGGCGCCACCCGGCAGTGGTCTGGCATATCCCGTGCACAAAGGAGGCCGTCGCAACGGATGCGGCACCATGTTTTGAGGAATCGTCATGACCAAGCATCTGCTGCTCGCCTGTCTTCTCGCGGCCACGAGCGCTCTCCCCATGACTGCCACGCATGTTTTCGCCCAGACCCAGCCGGGGACAGCCTTCGGTGCTGAAAGCAATCAGAAAGCCCGGGAAGCTGGCCGCACCGGCCTGAACTCCGGCCGCAACCCTGTACTGGGGCAGGCAACGGGTGAACGGGCCCGCCAGGATGATCGCTGCCACGACCAGCTCGAGGATCTTCTGCGGCGGTGACGGGCGGCCGCTGACCCGACAGTTCCCGTGAGTGTATGCCAGGAATCCGGGAGCCCAGGATCAAGCAGCACCGATTGCTTGTACACGCCCGGCGCCGATCCGGGTTGCCCTTGGCGGGCCCGGAAGGGTCCGCCAGGAGCACGGCTCTCGTGCTGGGCTGTGGCCGGCCGACAAGTGGAAAGGGCGGCCGCCAGTCAATCCGCCGGTTCCCATCCGGCCATAGCATCCAACCCCGCGGGCAGGGCAGCGCGTTTCGCGCGACGATCAGCCCGGCCCGTGTTAGCCTACTCTGATGTGGACACTTCTGAACCGGTCCGCTGAACCGCGGGAGCCCGTCCGGCCTGCGCCTGGCAAGGCAGGCCTGTTCACCGGTTTGAGGAGGAAGATCGGCCGAGCCGTGCATGCAAACGGACAAGGAAGCTGGCCCTCGGCCCGTCGGCAACATGATCCGGGCGGCTTCCGTGTCGGACGCTGGTTTGCTGCCTTGAGCCTCGTCTGCATCCTCACATCGGCCGCCGGTACGGCCTGGGTCCTGAGCGGATTTCTGAGCCACCACATGCTGGAGCGCGATGCGGCCGTGAGCGCCGAGTTCGTCGAGAGCATCGTGCGCGCAGAGGGCACCTGGTCGTATTTCGACAGTTCCGTTCCACCGGGGTCCAGGCCCGCGCTGGAGTCATTCTTCACCCATGTCGCCCGCCTGCCGGGTGTCGTTCGCGCGAACATCTATGCTCCCGACGGGACAGTCCTCTGGTCGAGCAATCCCGAGCTCAGGGGACGGCGCTTCACCGAGAACAAGGAGCTGGAACAGGCACTGCACGGCCAGGTCGTGGTCGAGGCGGGAAAGGTCACATCGCAGTTCAAGGCCGAGCATGAAGCACTCGACACTGAGGCGGGAGGATCCCGCTTCGTCGAGGCCTATCTGCCGGTCCGGGACGAGGCGAGGCAGCATGTCATTGGCGTCGTCGAGATCTATCGCCTTCCGCTCGCCCTCTTCGCAGCGATCGATCAAGGGGTCCGGCTGGTCTGGTTGAGTGCCCTGGCCGGAGCTGCACTTCTCTATGTCGCCCTTACCAGCCTGATATGCCGGGCCGAGCACATGCTGCGCGACCAGCAGGAGCGGCTGATCGAGGCTGAGACGCTGGCAGCCGTTGGTGCCGTCGCGTCTGCCGTCGCGCACGGCATCCGCAACCCGCTGGCCTCAATCCGATCCTCGGCCGAACTTGCCTCTCTGGAGGACGATCCCTCGCTGGTCCGGGCGGCCCTTGCCGACATCGAGAGCGAGGCCGACCGTGTCGAGGGCTGGGTAAGGGACCTGCTGCTCACGGCACGCGGCGATGCAATCGCACCGGCTGCGGTGGACGTAGCCGCCCTCCTCGCGGATGCGGGAAAGCGCTTCACAATGATGGCGGAGCGGCAAGGCGTGACGCTCACCGTGCGAACGGATGCCGTACCGCCCGCGCGGGGCAACCCAGGACCACTCACCCAGGCATTCAATAACCTGATTGCAAACGGGATCGAGGCGATGCCCGAAGGTGGCGAACTCCGCATCCAGGCGCGGCCCGCTCGGGAGGGAAGGATGGTCGAGATCCGGATTTGCGACACCGGGGTCGGCATGCCGGAGCCGCTTAAACGAGGCCACGATCCGCTCTTCTTCTCCACCAAGCCACGCGGCACGGGTCTCGGGCTCATTCTCGCGCGGCGCATCGTCGGCCTGTACGATGGCACGCTGGAGCTTCAGGAAGGGCCGGGCGGCAGGGGAACCCGCGCCACCATCTGCCTTCCCGCGGCGGATTAAGGTGCAGCCATGTCGCAAGCGGTACTGGTGGTCGAGGATGAGGCGGTGCTGGCGCGCAACCTGCAGCGCTATCTGCAGCGCCAGGGACTGGAGGTGCGGTCAGCTGGCACGTTGCGGGAGGGACTGCGGGAAGTAGAAGAATTCCGCCCGGATGTCGTGCTGCTCGACCTTGCCCTTCCCGACGGGAACGGAATGACCTTGCTCGAGCAGATTCGGGCACGGGACCCCCAGGCCAAGGTCATCGTGATGACCGGCCATGGCAGCGTGCAAACGGCCGTGGAGGCCATGAAGGCCGGGGCATGGGACTATCTGGGCAAACCCCTGGCACTGGCCGAGGTAAAGCTGCTGATCGACCGGGCGGCCGGGGAGGAGCGGCTGGAGGGGCGCCTTTCCTACTATCGAGGCCGGGACGCGCGGCAGAGCGGGCTTGAACAGCTTCTCGGTGAATCATTGCCGATGCTGGCACTGAAGGCTCAGATCACCCGGCTGCTCGAGGCTGAGCGGCGAATGACCGAGGGACAGCCACCGGCGGTGCTGGTGCGCGGAGAAACCGGATCCGGAAAGGAGCTGGTCGCCCGAGCCATCCACTTTGACGGGCCGCGCCGCGAAGGCCCCTTCATCGAACTGAACTGCGCCGCGCTGCCCACGCACCTTCTTGAGGGCGAATTGTTCGGTCATGAGCGTGGCGCTTTCACGGACGCACGGGAGCGCCGCATCGGATTGGTAGAGGCGGCGCATGGCGGCACGCTTCTTCTGGACGAGATTGGTGACCTCGACGCTTCCGTGCAGGCGAAACTGCTTCGCCTTCTGGAGGACCGGACCGTGCGGCGGCTCGGCAGCGTTCGGGATCGCGAGGTGGATGTCCGCTTCATCACCGCCACACACCGCCCCCTTGAGGATCTGGTCGCAGAGGGCCGGTTTCGTGCCGACCTGCTCTACCGGCTACGGGTCGTCAGCCTCACGGTGCCACCACTGCGGGAGCGCGGACCGGACATACCGCTGCTTGCCGAACATTTTCTCGCCCTCAATTCCCGTCGCTACGGCAAGGCGGTACCGCGGTTGGATCTTGCGGCGCGCACGACTTTGGCGAGGCATCCCTGGCCTGGAAACGTGCGGGAGCTGCGGAACGCCATGGAGCAGGCAGCCCTTTCCGCCGAAGGGGACGTGGTTTCGCCCGGCGACTTCGCCCTCATCCCGGCCCGGATGACCAGGCCAGCAGCGTCGGCTCCCGAGATTGAGACGGCCGAGGACGTGACGCTGGCCAGCGTGGAGCAGGCAGCCATCCAGCGCGCGCTGCGTCGGGCGGAAGGCAACATCTCCCGCGCAGCCCGTGATCTCGGCATTACCAGGGACACGCTGCGCTATCGCCTGGCGAAGCATGGCCTGGAGCCCGCCAGCGGAGGGGAGTGCGATTAACCCTGCGCAGTGACGGCGGCCTAATCCCGGCTCCCAATTAGCGACAGAGCCCATTTGCACGCCGATCCACAGCGAAGCCGGTCACCTCGAACAGGACGACCGTATCCGATCCTGACGCCGACGCCCTCAGGCATGCGGGGATGCGCCCGAAGATTGCGGCCCGGCGCGGCCTGCGACAACATCGGCGCCGATGTGGTTCTGCGGAAGCCCAGCGGGTGTCCAGGACGATATCATGCCCCCCCTTGCTGAGGACCTCCCTGCATGAGCTTTGCTGCTTCCTCCCGCCGGCAGGGTAGGGTCATCCGGTCGGACTGCGAGATCGCGTATGAGATCACCGGGCAGGGTCCGCCTCTCGTCTTCGCCCATGGACTGGGTGGCTGCCTGCTCTCCTGGTTCCAGCAGGTGGCGCATTTTGCCCCGCGCTTTACCTGCGTCACCTTCTCCCACCGGGGATTCTTTCCCTCCACGGCGCCGGCCGCTGGGCCTGATCCACAAGCCTACGCAAATGACTTGGCGTCCCTTGTGGATGAACTCGGGCTCGGCTCCATAAGCCTCGTTTGCCAGTCCATGGGGGGCTGGACCGGTGTCGAATACGCATTGATGCGGCCGGGCAGCGTCCGGAAACTGGTACTCGCAGCAACAACCGGATCAATCGACCCGCGGCTCATGCGTGATCCGGAGCGGGGCCGCTACGAAAGCTGGTCGGCCGAGGCTTCGGCGGCGCGGGATGAGCTGCATGCCTGCAACATCCATCCGGCCGCGGGTGAAAGGATGGCACGCGAGCAGCCGGCCATGCATCTCCTCTATCGGCAACTCAATGCGCTTAGCGGCGGCCTGGACAAGGAGGCCCTGCGCGAGCGCATGCGGGAGATGCGGCGGCGCGCCCCAGGCGAACTTGCCGCTGCCCGGTGCCCTGTGCTGTTCCTGGCAGGAGACGAGGACGTGGTCATGCCTCCCTTCTCCGCGGCGGCGCTCGCTTCTGCTGTTCCGGAAAGCCGCGCGGCAACCATCCACGGTTCCGGCCATTCGGCATACTTCGAGCGCCCTGACATGTTCAATGCACTTGTGGATGCCTTTCTGGCTGAGCCCGCATGACTGTTGGACTTGCGGGTGGTGAACCAAGGTCTATCGGCATCTTGCGGATCGGGCCGCCCCTGCAGCCCTGAGCGTCACTGAGCCACTTCCGTCCAGTAGGCCCGCGCAGCCCTCGTTCGGGCCTCCAGCTCGTCCGCACGAGCGAGTTCCTCGTTGAAGCCCATCATGCGGAAGTCACTCATCCGCGTGGGATACAGAATACCGTCCAGGTGGTCGTACTCGTGTTGGACGACACCGGCATGGAAGCCAGAGACCTCGGCGGTTACCATGCGGCCGTCGCAATCGACACCCGAGTAGCGTACGCGCATGAAGCGCGGCACGGCCGCCCGCAAGCCAGGGATCGAAAGGCAACCCTCCCAGCGAAGGTGCTTCTCGTCGTCCAGCGGCTCAACGGTCGGGTTGATCAGGACCGTGTTGCCAACCACCGTATCACCCGGTGCCCCACTGGAGCGGGAGGGCAGGACGCGGAAGACGAAAAGCCGGAGCGGCACATGGACCTGCGGCGCGGCAAGGCCGGCCCCGGGCGCGTCCTCCATCGTCTCGTACATATCCTGGACGAGGCGGCGGATCTCCGGCGCAGTGGGGTCTGCTACAGGCTGGCACTTCTCGAGGAGAACTGGGTGGCCCATGCGGGCAATCTTGCGGATAGCCATCCGCTAGTCTTACTAGGACAGTGCTTATCGGAAAAGCACGAGCGTCTCAGGCCGCTGCACGGCCTCACTTGGCTCCTCCCCCTGCACCAGGGTCATCGAGGGCCGCCAATACGCGGGGGCCACTCACTTGAAGCCTCGCGTTATCGAGAAGCGGCGAAACGTTGCACGGTAACACGGGCCATGGCGCCATCAACTTGCATGGCGGACGGGCGCGGGGCACGATAAGGACGCCGCGCACAGAAGCGCCATTCCTGCCCCCCACCACACGGTCGCATTCGCCCCTGGCCTGTCAGGCACAGCACATTCATCGCCCCGGCCCACAGCGCTCACCAGCGCCGGGCTCACCTTCCTCCAACGCTGCCCAACTCCTGCTCCACCAGGCTGACCCAGTACCCTATCCCATAGGGGATAGCATCGTCGTTGAAGTCGTAATGCGGCGTATGCAGGCCTGCGGAAGTCGCGCCGCCTGCACCCTGCCCCATGAACATGAAGGCCCCCGGCCGGGCTTCCAGCATGGCGGAGAAGTCCTCCGCCCCCAGCACCATCGGCGCGTTCCTTTCGACCATCGGCTCGCCGACGACCCGTGCGGCAGCAGCCACGCCGATCGCCGTCTGCTCCACATGGTTGACAAGCGGCGAGGCGCCGCGCCGGTATGTGACCTCCGCCGAGCAGCTGAAGCTAGCTGCCAGCCCCGAGGCCAACTCCCCGATCCGCCGCTCGATCATGTCCCGCACGGCCGGCGTATAGGACCTCGCCGTGCCGCCAATGACCAGCTCCGCTGGCATCACGTTCAGGGCTTCCATCGACCCACCATGCACCGCACCAACGCTGACGACCGCGGTGTCCACCGCCGCGATATTGCGGGAAACGATGGTTTGCAGTGCCAGGATGAACTGTGCCTGAAGCACCGTGACATCGGTCGAGAGGTGCGCAGCAGCTCCGCCATGGCCGCCTGTGCCGCGGAAGTTCACCACCCAGCGGTCCGACGCCGCCAAGGCCGGCCCCGTCCGCGTGGAGAACTGTCCCAGCGGCAGTTCCGGGGTGTTGTGCAACCCATAGACCGCGTCCACCGGAAAACGTTCGAACAGTCCATCCACCAGCATCGCCTTCGCGCCGCCGCGCCCCTCCTCGGCAGGCTGGAAGATGAACTGCACCGTGCCGCCGAAATCCGGGTTTTGCGAGAGGTAGCGCGCAGCGCCCAGCAGCATGGCCGTATGCCCATCATGCCCGCAGGCATGCATTTTACCCGGCGTGGTCGAGGCATGCGGCAACCCCGTCGCCTCTGGGATCGCCAGCGCATCCATGTCCGCACGCAGTCCGATGGCACGCTGGCCGGGCAGGCGACCATTGAGGGTGGCCACGACGCCGTACTGACCCACCCCTTCCGTCACCTCCAGCCCCCAGTCGCGAAGCGTCTTCGCGACCAGCGCAGAGGTCCGCACCTCCTCCATTCCCAGCTCCGGATGAGCATGAATATCTCGCCGGATCGGCACCAACTCGGGCTGCAGCGCCTTGATCCGAGCCAAAGTCGTGTGGTCCATCGGATTAGCCTCCCGATGATGCGGTTCCTGCCGTGCAGATGTTACGGCCGATCCGGCGCTTGGGGAACGTGCCTGATCAGACATTGCCACGATGCCTTGATCTTGCTCATTCAGACCAGCGCCACTGAGACACTGATCCCCCATCCAGCAGTAGCGCCGGCATGGAGGGTTACCGCCATAGGCAGTCCGGGCAGCTTGTCTCCGCTTTCCCGAGAGCCTCCAAAGCATTCGCATGACGGCCATGGGCGCGGAGGGCGAAGGCAGCCGCTCCCGGTGGCGGTGCAGCATCGCCCAGGCATATCTCCTCAGAAATCATACAGCTGTGCCGGGTTGGACACGAGAATGGCGTGCCGCGCCGCCTCCTCAGGTGCCCAGTCCATCAGCAAATCAAGGAGGGGCGCCTCATCGGGCTTCGGAGCCGGCGCGTTGGGATGGGGCCAGTTGGAGCCCCAGACCAGGCGGCCCGGCGCCGCGGCGACGAGCGCGCGCGCAATCGCCGAAACGTCGGCATAACCAGGCGGCCCATGACGTGACACGCCGTAGGGCGACGAGAGCTTCACCCAGATGCGGCCACTCTCCAGAAGCCGCAGCAAGGAACGGGCGGGGGGCGCATCGGGCCGCACAGGCTCATGGAACCGCCCGATATGGTCGATCACCACGGGGCATGGCAGGCTGCGGATAAGGCTCTCCCGCTCGGGCATCTCGCCGCCGTCGAATTGGAGCTGAACGTGCCAGCCCAGGGGGGCTACGTGCGTGGCCAGATCGAGCAGCCGCTCCCATGGCACCAACCCGCCCCCCAGCATGAACGCCCGCGCACCACGAGCTCCCGCCGCATGCAGGCGCCGGAGCTCGGCTTCTGGCGTCTCCGGCGTGACAACCACCACGGCACGCGCCCTGTCCAGGCCGAGTTCGGCCACAGCGTCCAGCGTGCAGGAATTGTCAGCGCCATACGCCGTGGGCTGCACCACAACCGTCCGCGTCAAGCCGAGGCGCGCTTGCACCGTCCGGTAAGCCGCAAGGTCGCTGCCGAGGGGAACAGGAGACGGATTCGTTGCCGCGACCGGGTAGCGCTCCGGCGGGCCGTAGATGTGCATGTGGCAGTCCACCGCACCGGGCGGAACGGGAAAGCTGGGCTTGGCCGGCATGTTTCCTCCTGTCGGAGCCAGCCAAGCCCCTTCGGGGCCGGTTGTCCACCGCTGCGCCCTCGCTCTATCGTCGAAGGAAAATCATCATGGAGGAGGCAGAAATGCATGGACGCAGGGGTATTCTGGCGGGTGCGGCAGCGCTTGCGGCAGCCGGCCCATGGCATGGCGCACGGGCAGCATGGGAGCCGACACGGCCGATCCAGTTCATTGTCGGCTTCGCGCCGGGCGGCGGTGCCGACCTCGCCGCGCGCGCGATCGCCGAGGCTTCCTCCCCTTTCTTTCCGGCACCCATCGTCGTGATCAACCGTCCAGGTGCAGGAGGCGCCATTGCGGCTCAGCACGTCGCTGACCTGGCGCCAGACGGATTGAACCTTCTTGTCGGGGGCGGCAGTGAGAGCACCTCCCTGCCCGCCTTTCGCGAGCTCCCCTATGATCCAAAGCGCTCCTTCCGCTCCATCATCCGGCTGACCCGCCAGCCCCTGCTGATCGTTGCCCGGCGCGGCAGCCGGTTCAGCGATCTTCAATCGGTGGTAGAGGCGGCACGCCGCAGCCCGGGCACCATCTCCCATGCTTCCTCAGGGCAGGGCTCGATCTATCACGCGGTCTTTGTGCTGCTGTCGAAAGCGGCAGGCGTCGAGTTGCTGCATGTGCCATTCACCGGCGGGGGCCCGTCGCTGCAGGCGCTGCTCTCGAACACGGTCGAACTCGCGGTCCTCGCCCCCGAGGAAATGGTCGGACTTGCTGAGAGCGGAGACGTGCGTCCACTCGGCGTCGCCTCTGCGGAGCGCCTTCCGGGGTACCCCAGCGTACCCACGCTACGGGAACTTGGCTGGAACGTGGTTGTCGAGAACATGAAGGGCCTCTGCGCCCCGGCCGGCCTGCCGGATGACGCCTATTCGGCGCTGCACGACCGTTTCCGCCGCGGCATGCAAACACCGGTCTGGCGCAATTTCCTGGAACGCACCGGCGCCATGGACGGGTACCTGGACGGGCCAGGATTCCAGGCCGTGACGGACAGCGTCATCGACGCACTCCGGGGAGCTCTTGGGAGAACCTAGCCTCCTCGTCAGCGCGAGGTGGCAAGCGGCCCAGCCGGATACCATCCGCGGGCATCTTCACCACCCAGCATCGATTGATGCTGGGTGGTGAAGTTGGGGAGGTCCTCATGTCACCGGCGCTGGGGAAGCAGCTGTCCGGGAGAAGCTGGCATGCTGCGGATCAGGTCTACGGCGTCGCGCCCAGCGCAGGTTTCTCCCGTGCGGCTTTCCGGAACAGCCAGGCCGACACGAGCCACAGCGCGGCGAAGAACCCGGTCAGGACGATAATGGCTTCTGGCCCGTTCGCCCCGGTGGAGCTCAACC
The DNA here is from genome assembly GCF_017813395.1 of Pararoseomonas baculiformis. Taxonomy (GTDB): domain Bacteria; phylum Pseudomonadota; class Alphaproteobacteria; order Acetobacterales; family Acetobacteraceae; genus Roseomonas; species Roseomonas baculiformis. Next base: position 152,761 of record NZ_JAGIZB010000009.1, read on the forward strand.
CTGCGCCCAGGGCGATCAGGCCGACCAGGGCCTGGACGAGCGCCGTCGCGGCCAAGGCGCGCACCATGCCATGGGGCCGGAAGCGCGCCATGAAGGCGCTGAGGACACCAACGGCGAGCACTCCGCCATACATCAGGTTGGCTGGGTTCTCCTCGGACCCGATGATGCCGACGGCAAGATTGATCCAGACAAGGGCGAAGGCCGCCAGGACAGCAATGCCGACGGCGGCCCGATAGGCGGTGCTGGCCGTCATCCTTGCCGTCAGCTCGTACACGCCGCAAGCGCCGAACAGCATGGCGCCCATGACAGCGAAATCGCCCTTGTCCCAGGCCACTTCAGCGGTGAACTGCATCGCAGCCAGAGGCAGCAGTAAAATGAGCGCTGCGGTTCCCCAGGGTAGCGCCCGCCAAAAGCGCCCGCGCCGTCCCCCAGCGCCTTTCGCCGACCCTTCCATTGCCTTGCCTCCACCTAAGAGTGGGATCTTCAAGCTAGCCCAGCCATGGGTGAGCCGCATGGGCAAATTCGAGCCTGTGCTGAGCGACACCCTATGGCCGATGATCAGGCATGTCGGCGCTGCTGCGGAAGCTTCGCGGGCGCTCAGCCATGGGGAAGGATGCGGCGGGGCTGGACGCCCGAAAGCAGCAGAGCCGAAGGAGAACTCGGCGGAGAGCCACCACCATCGCAGTGTGGCCGGCAGACGCATTCTCGTAGGAGGCTCCTCCCCCCAGTGCCGGCAAGCCTCACCCACCATTGCGAAGCAGCGAACGCCGAGAGCCTGGTCAGTAACTCAGCCCTAGCAACTGGACAGGTGAAGAGACTTGCCAGCCCTGAAAGAGTGACCCAGAACAATGTTGGTCATGAAAATGCAACGGAGGGAGTGATGCGTTCCAAGCTTGAGCAGGCTGGGCAGCCCATGATCGGGCGCCGTAGCCTTTGTGCTCTGGTTCCTCTCATCGCCGGCGCTGCCCAGGCCCAGACGGCAGGCGCATCCGGAAAGGTCAGCGTTGTTACCTCCTTCTCGAACGACGTAACGGGCCCGTTCAAGCGAGCCTTCGAAGCCGCACATCCCGGCGTCACGCTCGACATTCAGAACCGCAACACCACCGCCGGCGTGCGCTTCGTCCAGGAGACGCGCGCGAACAACGCCGTGGACCTTTTCTGGGCCTCAGCGCCCGATGCTTTCGAGGTCCTGAAGACCGCCGGCTTGCTGGAGGTTTACCGCCCGAACGCGCAGGGCATTCCGGAGAGGATCGGTCCCTACACGATCAACGACCCGGAGGGATACGTCACGGGTTTCGCGGCCTCAGGCTACGGCATCATGTGGAACGAGCGCTACACCCGCGCCAACCGGCTGCCCGACCCGAAAGAATGGTCCGATCTCGCGAAGCCCGTCTACCACGACCATGTCATCATCACTGCACCCTCCCGTTCCGGCACCACGCACCTGACGCTCGAAACCATCCTCCAGGGCGAGGGGTGGGAAAAAGGCTGGGGAACGGTGAAGGGCTTTTCGGGCAACCTGCGGCAGATCACGGAGCGGTCCTTCGGAGTGCCGGATGCCGTGAATTCCGGACAGGTTGGCATTGGCATCGTGATCGACTTCTTCGCCTTCTCCGCCCAGGGCGCGGGATTCCCGGTGAAGTTCGTCTATCCCTCCGTTACCACGGTGGTGCCGGCGAACATCGCCATCGTGAAGAACCCGCCGAACCTGGCAGGCGCCAAAGCTTTCATCGACTTCCTCCTCTCCACCCAGGGCCAGGAAATCCTGCTGGAGCCGACGATCCGCCGCCTGCCCGTTAATCCCGCCGTTTACGCCAAGGCGCCGGCGGGCTATCCGAATCCCTTCACCGGCTCCATCGGCATGCCGAGCCTGCGCTTCGACGTGGTGGAATCCGGCAAGCGCTATGCGGTGGTGGACGCCCTCTACGACCAGACCATCGGCACCAACCTGGACAGCCTGAAGCGCGCCACCAAGGCAATTGGTGATGTCGAGACACGGCTTGCACGCCGGGACAACTCTGCCGCCCGGGCGCTGCTGGCGGAAGCACGGTCGCTGATCAGCGCGATGCCGATCACCGAGGCGGAGGCGTCCTCCGACGCCGTTACGGGTGCTTTCAGTGGCCGCGCCGGCAGCCCGCGCCAGGCAGAGCTGGAGCAGCGCTGGTCCGCCTTCGCTCGGGAAAAGTACCAGGCCGCCGCCGCCAAGGCCGCGGAAGCGGCGAAAGCGGCGGGCTGAAACAGGTGACGACGCCGGCTACCGCCACCATCGAGGCTACCGCATCGGCACCGCCCAGCCCCTCGGCACGCCGCCTCTGGCCAGCGCGACCGGGGGAGGCGGTGGCCTTCACGCTGGTGGCGCTGTTCCTGCTCGCCTTTCTGGTCGTGCCGGTCCTCACAGTGGTGACGGTCGCCTTCCAGGACCGGGCGTCGGGCAGCTTCACCCTCGCCCATTTCGGGGACTTCCTGTCCAACGACCTGTTCCGGACGAGCTTCCTGAACTCGCTCTACGTCTCGCTGATGTCGGTGGTGGTAGCGAGCCTCATCGCTCTGCCCTTGGCGTACTTCACCACGCGTTTCGAATTCCGCGGCGCCATTCTCGTGCAAACACTGGGCGTGCTGCCGCTGATCATGCCGCCCTTCGCCGGCGCTGTCGCCATGGGTCTGCTGTTCAGCCGGACCGGCACGGTGAACCTGCTGCTCGGTGACTGGCTCGATATCAACATCCCCTTCATGGAGGGGTTGAACGGCGTGATCTTCGTCCAGTCCGTCCACTACTTTCCCTTCATCCTGCTGAACCTCGTCGCCAGCCTGAAAAACATCGACCGGGCGATGGAAGAGAGCGCGCAGAACCTGGGCAGCCACGGGTTCCGGCTGTTTCGCCGCATCGTGCTGCCGCTGGCCATGCCGGGCTATGTTGCCGGTGCCAGCCTCGTGTTCATCAAGGTGTTCGATGACCTCGCGACACCGCTGCTTCTGAACGTGCGGGAAATGCTGGCGCCGCAGGCCTATCTGCGGATCACTTCCGTGGGACTGGAGGATCCGATCGGCTACGTCATCTCCGTCGTCCTGATCCTGTTTTCCGTCCTGTCCCTCTGGGTTTCATCGCTGGCACTGCGCGGCAAGGACTACGCGACGGTGCAGCGCGGCGGCGGCGGGCTGGCGCGGCGGCGCATGTCACGCGGCCAGGCCGTCCTAGCCTATGCGGTCATCATCCTGATCCTGATGCTCGTATTGGCTCCGCATTTTGGACTGTTCCTGCTCTCCATCGCCACGATCTGGTCCTTTGCACCGCTGCCGGATGGCTACACCCTGGCGCACTACACCCGGGTTTTCGCGGAAAGCTCGCAGTACATCACCAACACGCTGATCTATGCGGGGCTGGCGGGGCTGATCGACGTGATCCTCGGCACCACCATCGCCTATCTCGTGCTGCGCACAAAGCTCGCGGGGGCGCGCTGGCTGGATTACCTGGCGATGTCGGCGCTCGCCGTCCCGGGGCTGGTGCTGGGAATCGGATACCTTCGTACCTTCTTCGGCGTCACCCTGCCGGGCGGCACCTCGCTCGCGGCCTTCTGGGGTATCATCGTGCTGGCCTTGGCCGTACGGCGCCTACCCTACGCCTTGCGGGCATGCACCGCGGCGATGCAGCAGATTTCGGCCAGCCTGGAGGAGGCTGCCGAGAACCTTGGTGCCCGCCGCCTGAGCGTGGTCCGCCGGATCGTGCTACCCCTCATGGCTGGCGGCCTTGCGGCAGGCTTCATCACCTCCTTCGCCACGGCAGCGGTGGAGCTCTCGGCCACGCTGATGCTCGTCCAATCCAGCAATGACGCGCCGCTGGCCTATGGCCTCTACGTGTTCATGCAGTCGCCGGCCGGCCGGGGGGCGGGAGCGGCGCTCGGTATTGTTGCGGTGGTCATCGTGGGACTGTCCACCCTTCTGTCCCATCTGGTCGCCGAGCGTGGCGGCGGGAGGAAATCCGCATGAGCGAGCTACTGGCCCGCGAACCCGCGGGAATTCGGGTCGAGGGGGTCGATCTCTCCTACGGCACGACCCGCGTGCTGAAGGATGTGAACCTGGAGATCCGCCCGGGCGAGTTCTTCGCCTTCCTCGGTCCCTCCGGATGCGGCAAGACCACGCTCCTGCGGCTGATCGCGGGCTTCAACACGGCCGAGCGCGGCCGCGTGCTGGTGGGCGGCAAGGATATCTCGGCCCTGCCCCCCTGGAAGCGCGATGTGGGAATGGTGTTCCAGTCCTATGCGTTGTGGCCGCACATGACCGTCCGCCGCAACGTCGCCTTCGGACTGGAGGAGCGTCGAGTGGCCCGCACCGAGATCGGCCCGCGTGTTGAGGCGGCGCTGAAGCTCGTCGGGCTCGAGGGCATGGGGGAGAGGCGGCCCGCACAGCTGTCGGGCGGACAGCAGCAGCGGGTTGCGCTCGCCCGCACGGTCGCCGTGCGCCCGATGGTGCTGCTGCTGGATGAGCCCCTCTCCAATCTCGATGCACGGCTCCGCGTGCAGGTCAGGCGGGAACTGCGTGAACTGCAGCAGAGGCTTCGCCTGACCACCATCTTCGTCACCCATGATCAGGAGGAGGCGAACACGGTCTGCGACCGGATAGCGGTGATGAATGACGGTGTGGTGCAACAGGTCGGAACGCCGATGGAACTGTACGACCACCCCGCCAACCTCTTTGTTGCTGGCTTCCTGGGGACGGCCAACATCATGCCGGGCACGGTGCTTCGGGATGGCGGGGGCGCTGCCTTCGAGATCGCGGGCGGCACGCGCATTCCACTGCCGCCCGGGCTCGCGGCGCCCGACGACGCGCGGCTGGTCTTCCGTCCCCAGGATGTCTCCTTCCTTCCCCCCGGTGCGGATGCCGGCGGGCGGCGACTGATCGAGGGCGAGATCACGCATCGCGAGTTCCTGGGCGCGAGCATCCGCTACGGTGTGCGGGTGGCCGGGGCGGAGGTGCTGGTGGATGCACCGCATATGGGGGGAGAGGGACATCTGGCCGTGGGTGGACGCGCCGTATTGGCGCTGGATGCCGCACGGGTGAAGCTGCTGACCGCCTGAGCCGCCCGGCGCAACCGCGCGGAACCTGCGCGAGGGCGATGCATGGGATGCGCTGCACCAGCTGACCCCGCTCTGCGGTGAGCTATTCCCAGCAAAGCAGGGGGGATTATGGAGTTGCTGGTTAGGCGTTGACCCTTACCACCGCAGGGGTGGGTCAGCCGGCGCTGATGAAAGTGGCGGAATGAGCGTCACTCAACCTGATCGGCGCGGAATGCTCTCGACTCACATTGGCTTTGCTGTCCGCATGCGCTGCGCGGCCATCTCTCCGATCATGACACAGGTGAAATGCAGATTGGCGCGGCAGTCCGTGGGCATGATGGATGCGTCCGCCACCCTCAACCCGCGGACACCGCGTACAACCAGGTCCGGATCCACCACACCTCGCGGATCCTCGTGGACGGTCATCCGGCAGGTGCCGGCCGCGTGCTGGATATCTCCGGCTTCCTGAAGCATCAGGGCGTCCAACTCAGCGTCGGGCAGGGCCGCCGCTTCCGTCATGGCCAATCCGGTCTCCCCGAAGGTGATCGCGTCCGCGATCCGGGCCACGGGCTCCAGCCCACAAAGACGCGCCAGGCGCCGAACGCCGTCGCGCATCCGCAACCGGTCGGCCGGATGGTCCAGCATGTTCTCATCGATAACCGGTTGCGCATCCGGTTCCGCCGAGGTCAGGCGTATCTCGCCCCGGGAGAAGGCGTCGTAGAGCGCAACCCCGATGCCGCCGGCTGGCGACACGCCGCCCTCCACCAGGCCGCGATGGTTATACGCGACCATGATCATGTCCCGCTCGCCGCCACCCCCGAGGCGGCTGCTGTAGGTAACGCAGAGGTTGGTGTGGCGGGCATCCGGATGCCCCGCGCGAAACTCAGGCCTGAGGGCCAGGCTCGCACGCAGGATGGGGTGGTCCATCAGGTGCTGCCCCACCGCAGGCTGGTCATGCAGGACCGGGATGCCGAGGTCACGCAGCGTCGCCGCCGGTCCAATGCCGCTGCGCATCAGAAGGCAGGGGCTGTGGATCGCGCCGGCCGAGAGGACCACTTCCCGGGCGCCGATCTCCTCCCACGCACCACCGCCGAAGCGAACGCGGACGCCGCGGACGCCGTGTCCTTCGAACAGCACCCGATCCACCAGAGCCTCGCCCCGGATCTCCAGATTCGCGCGCCCCCGCGCGGGCTCCAGATAGGCGTCGTTCGTCGTCACCCGCACGCCCCCACGCAGGTTGATCGGGTTGCAGGAGACTCCTTCGCCTTCCGGCGCGTTCAGATCCGGCTTCAGGGGATAGCCGCCCAGCAGCGCGGCGTCGCGCAGGGCCAGGTCCACCGCCCCCCATTCCGCCTCGGGCATGCGCCAGACAGGCAGCGGCCCGCCCTGCCGCCGGCCCGGCACGCCGAAATCTGCGTCGTCCTCAATCCGGTCGAAGAGCGGCATCACCTCTGCGGCGGACCATCCCTCGCAGCCTATCTCGGCCCAGGTATCGAAGGCGGCGGGCACCCCGCGGATCGCGATCTGGGCATTGACGGTGGACGACCCGCCCATGGTCCTGCCGCGCCAGTAGAATTTCGGCGCCTGCGCCCGGGTGCGGCGGGCCATCAGGCCGGGCCACTGCCATTCCGCCTGATGCCGGGGGTCGTGCATGAAGGGCACGATATTGGGGCTGCGTAGCGCGGCCGGCGCCTCCGCCGGGCGCCAGTCGCGGCCGGCCTCCAGCAGCAGAACGCGGCGCCAGGGGTCCTCCGAGAGACGCGCAGCAAGGGCAGCTCCAGCCGAACCGGCGCCGACCACGATGACATCGTACATGGTGACGAATCTCTCCAGGCGGTGAAGGACAGGGCTGTCGCTGGGTCAAGTCGTCAGCACAACTTCGCAGCTCGCGCCATGGCTGGTGGCGTAGAGCGCTGCCTCAGGTGCCTCACCGAGCCGCGATGTGCGAAACGGAGCTCGCCAGCGTTCTGCGCCAGTCCAGGCCAGTGAGGCAGATCAGGCTTCCCGCAAGGCCCAGGGCCGCTCGCAACAGGACTTGCAAGAAGACCTTTGGCGTCAGCACGCACGGGATCGCCCCGTCCGCGAAGACCCGAGGGCAGCCTCGCCGGCCAGCCCGTCCCCTCCAGGCCGTCACAATGGCTCCTTGACCGCTATTGGAGCTTCGATGTCGTTTTGCGCTCCGATTCCAGCAACTCTGCTCCGATCCAGCGTTTCGGCTAATGGATACGTCAGCTGGGGGACAACACAGGGCATGGGCCCGCTGCATCACGCCGTGCGGCATCCTGGGTGGGCACAGCTCGCCGCTCGCATGACCCTGTGCCTACTTGCGGCCTTGATCGGAATGCCCGCCCTCGCTCAGGAGGGGCGTGGGGAGGCGATTACCGCTGCCAATGTGGCCTCACTGCGCGTTGTCCTCGCCCGCCCAACAGGCCGCCCAGAGCCCCATCAGGTAGCCCCGGTCGCCGCTGGAGGCCTTCTCTTTGTCCTCACTCCTTTCCCCCATGAAGTGCTTGCCTTGGACCCTATGCAGCCCAGCGCGCCTCCCCTCTGGCGGCACACGCCCGAAGCAGACGGGCGCGCAGTCGGGCTGGCCTGCTGCGGCGCCGTGGGTGGTCTCTCGTCGCAGGGAGATAGCCTGTACGTCGCTTCGCTCGACGGGCGCCTGACCGCGCTGGACGCTGCGAGCGGCGCCCTGCGCTGGACCGTGACCGCGGCCGATCCAGGGCAGGGAGAAACCCTGGGTGCAGCGCCACTGATACGGAATGAGCGGATCTTCCTCGGCAATGCAGGGGACGATTTCGGGGCACGCGGCTGGGTGGCTGCCCGTGATGCAGCGACGGGACACCTTCTCTGGCAGCGTCACAGCACCGGCCCGGACTCCGAAGTTGGAATCGGCCAGGGCTTCCGGCCGCGCTATCCAGGCGAACTGGGAGAGGATCTTGGAAAGGTCAGCTGGCCGCCCTCCGCCTGGCAGCAAGGCGGAGGAGGAGTCTCCGGGCCCATCCTGCTCGATCCCACGCTGAACCTCCTCTTCCACGGAACCGGTCATGCCGCACCCTGGAATCCGGCGCGGCGGGCGGGGGACAACAAATGGACTGCCGGCCTCTTCGCCCGCGATCCCGCTACGGGAGAGGCCCGCTGGTTCACCGGCTTCAGCCCGCATGACCCGCACGCCCTGGGCAGCGCGACCGCCAATATCCTCGCCGAGTTCCCCTGGGAGGGGCAGCGCCGGCGCCTGCTGATCCATCCTGACCCGAATGGCCGCGTCTACCTGCTCGACCCTGGCAGCGGCGAGATCCTCTCCGCCGAGCCCTTCGTGGCGGTGAACGCGACCGAGGGGGTGGACCTGGCCACGGGGCGCCCGCGCTGGAACGAGGCCAAGCGGCTCGAAGGGAACGGCATGCTGCGGAATGTCTGCCCGGGCCGCCCCGGTGCGCTGGGAGGCGAGCCGGATTTCCTGGCCGAGGCTGGGCTGCTCTTCCTGCCCGCCAGCCGGCTCTGCATGGATATCGAGTTCCGCGACGCCTCCTATATCCGCGGCACCGGCTACACCGGGGCGAACATCCGCCTGGGAGCACGGCCAGGCCAGCCGCGTGGCGCGCTGGTGGCCTGGGGACCCGGCCGCGGCACGGCCGGCCTGGACGGCCGAGGAGGCTTACCCCCTGGGCGGTGGCGTGCTGGCCCTGCCCGACGGCGTGGTTCTCTACGGCACGCGTGATGGCTGGTTGAAGGCGCGGGACGCGCGCACCGGGCGGGAGCTGTGGCGCTACGATGCGGGAACGGGGATCGTCAGCCGCCCCCTCGCCTTCCGCGGCCGCGATGGCAGGCCCTATCTCGCCGTGCTGGCCGGCGATGGGCGCGGAGCGGGCCGCGAGATCGACATGCGGGACGCCAGCGCCGATTCCGGCATGGCCCATGCGCTGCGGGACTTGCCCCCCCCGCGCGAGCCGGGCGGCCTGCTTCTCGTCTTCGGCCTGCCATGAAGCCCTGGCACGCCGCCTTCCTCACCCTCCTGCTGCTCGCGGGCTGCAAGCGCGAGCAGCGCCAGTACCGCCTTGATCCTGCCATCGCAGAGTCGCTCGACAGGGTCGAGGTCTTGCCTGTCGGCATCAACGGGCGACCGCCCCGGGTGATCACGATCACAGGGGATCCGTACCGCACAAACGCCTATCAGCTGAGCCAGGGAAAACGGCTCTATGCCGGCTTCAACTGCCAAGGTTGCCACGCCGATGGCGGCGGCGGCACAGGCCCTGCCCTGATGAATGGCTGGTGGCGCTACGGCCCGGACGCCGTTTCCATTTTCCTCTCCATCCGCGACGGCAGGCCGAATGGCATGCCCGCCTTCCGTGACCGAATGACCCCCGAACAGATCTGGCAACTCACCGGCTACATCCAGAGCCTTGGCGCCACTCGGGCGAGTGGGGCGGCTCCCAGCCGGAACGATGCCATGCAGACGCGCCCTGCGGAGAACCGCGCCCCTGCCATGTCGCGCCTCCCCTCCCCCTATGAAGGCGGGCCATGAGGCGGCTCCTACCGCTCCTGTCAGCCGGGCTGCTCGCGGGCTGCACGGGCTGGCAATCGGCCCTGGCACCGCGCGGCCCGGTTGCGGATGACCTGCACGGGCTGTTCTGGCTGTTCACCATCACCTGCGCCCTGGTCTGGCTCGCTGTCATGCTGGTGCTGCTGGCGGCCCTGCTGCGCCGCCCGCCGGATGGGAAGGCGCGGCAGGAGCGGGCCATGCAGCACTCCGCGCGCGCGATCGGCGGCGCGGTGGCCGCGACCGTGGTGATCGTCGCCGGCCTCACCGTCGCCAGCTTTCTCGCCACCCGCAGCATCTCCGCCCATGCCGAGGATGCTCTGGTGATCCGCCTGCGCGGCTACCAGTGGTGGTGGGAGGCGACCTATGCCGATCCCCGCCCGGACCAGAACTTCATCACCGCGAACGAGATCCACGTCCCCACCGGCCGCCTCGTGCGGATCGAACTGGCGGCCGCTGATGTCATTCATTCCTTCTGGGTTCCCAATCTGTCCGGAAAGCAGGACATGATCCCCGGCCGCGCCAACAGCCTGGCCTTCACCGCCCGGAAGCCCGGCACCTACCGCGCCCAATGCGCTGAATTCTGCGGTCTGCAGCACGCCCATATGGCCCTGCACGTGGTGGCCGAACCGCCGGAGGCTTTCGAGCGCTGGCGGACGGCGCAGGTCGCCGAGGCCGCGCGCCCCCACGGGCCGGAAGAGGACGAAGGCCGCCGCATCCTGGAAAGCAAGGCATGCGGCGCCTGCCACACGGTGCGCGGCACCCAGGCCGCAGGCAATCTCGGCCCCGACCTTACCCATGTCGGCAGCCGCCAGTTCATCGCCGCCGGCATGCTGCCCACCACGCGCGGCAGCCTCGCCGCCTGGGTGGCCGATCCGCAATCCATCAAGCCCGGCAGCAACATGCCCATGGTGCCCCTGACCGCAGACGAGTTGCAGGCCGTCTCCGCCTATCTGACGAGGCTGCGTTGACCGCGGCGCTCAAGGATCGCGACCTTCGCGACACCGCGCTGGAGGAGAAGCTGCTGCATGCGCGCCTGGCGCATACCTGGCGCACGCCCCCGGGCCTGATCGGCTTCTTCACCACGGTGGACCACAAGCGGATCGCGGTGCGCTACATCATCACCGCCTTTGCCTTCCTGTTCCTGGGCGGCATCCTGGCGATGCTGATGCGCTGGCAGCTCTCGCGCCCCGAAGCAGGTCTGATCGGGCCGGATCTCTACAACCAGATCTTCACCATCCACGGCTCCACCATGATGTTCCTCTTCGCCGTGCCGGTGATGGAGGCGGTGGGGGTTCTGCTGGTTCCGTTGATGCTGGGCACGCGCAACATCGCCTTCCCGCGCCTCAACGCCTTCTCCTACTGGATCTACCTGGCCGGCGGGCTCGTGCTCTGGGTGGCCTTCGTGCTGGACATGGGGCCGGATGTCGGCTGGTTCGCCTATGTCCCCCTCTCCGGGCCGCAATACTCGCCTGGGAAGCGGGTCGATATCTGGGCCCAGATGATCACCTTCACCGAGATCGCGGCCCTCGCCATCTCGGTAGAGATCGTGGTGACGGTGCTGAAGCAGCGCGCCCCGGGCATGAGGCTGGACCGCATCCCGCTCTTCGTCTGGGCGAGCTTCGTCACCTCGCTCGTGGTGATCCTCGCCATGCCGGCCATCGTGCTCGCCAGCACCATGCTCATCCTGGACAGGCTGGTGGGCACGCATTTCTACAACCCATCCGAAGGGGGCGATGCGCTGCTCTGGCAGCACCTGTTCTGGTTCTTCGGCCACCCGGAGGTCTACATCATCTTCCTGCCGGCCACCGGCATGATCTCCTCCATGCTGCCCACCTTCGTGCGGCGCCCGGTCTTCGGCTACCTGGCCCTCGTGCTGGCGATGGTCAGCATCGGCCTGCTCTCCTTCGGCCTCTGGGTCCACCACATGTTCACCACGGGCCTGCCACGCGTCGGAGAAAGCTTTTTCACCGCCTCATCCATGGCCATCGCCGTGCCGGCCGGAGTTCAGATCTTCTGCTGGCTCGCCACGATCTGGCTCGGCCGGCCGGTCTGGCGCGTGCCCTTCCTCTTCATCCTCGCCTTCTTCTTCACCTTCGTCCTGGGCGGGCTGACAGGCGTGATGGTCGCCTCGGTCCCGCTCGACACCCAGGTGCATGACACCTACTTCGTCGTCGCGCATTTCCACTATGTGCTGGTGGGCGGCGCGGTCTTTCCGCTGCTGGCCGCGATCACCTACTGGTTCCCGAAGATGACCGGGCGGATGATGAGCGAGCGGCTGGGCCGGTGGTCCGTCGCGCTGCTCTTCCTCGGCTTCAACTTCACCTTCTTCCCCATGCATATCCTCGGCCTGCAGGGCATGCCGCGGCGCATCTACACCTATCAGATGGATCTTCCCTGGGGCGGGATGAACCTCTTTGTCAGCCTCTGCTCCATCGCGCTGGCGCTGGGCTTCGCGCTCTTTGCCTTCAACGCCATCCGCAGCACCCGTTCGGGAGAAGCCGCCGGGGACAATCCCTGGGGCGCGGCCACCCTGGAATGGGCCACCTCTTCACCACCGCCGCCCTATAACTTCGCGCGCATCCCGGTGGTGAGCAGCGCCAACCCGATCTGGGACCAAGGCCAGTCGCTGCCGGTTGCCTCCGGCCTCAGCGTCAACAGGCGAGAGCTTCTCGTCACCACCACCGCCGATGCAGAGCCGGAAGTGCGCGAAACCTCGCCAGGCAACTCCATCTGGCCCTTCCTCTCGGCCATCGCCACCACGATCATGCTTGTCGGCTCCATCTTCACGCCATGGGCCGTGGTCTGGGGCTCCATTCCCGTGGCCATCGGGCTCATCGGCTGGTTCTGGCCACGCGGCACGCCGGAGGATGATTCATGAACCAGCGGATCATCACCGACCTTTCGCGCCTGCCCCTGCACGGATCGGGCACCGCCAGCCTGACCTGGTGGGGCACGCTGGCCTTCATGCTGATCGAGGGCATGGGCTTCGCCTTGGCGATCGGCTCCTATCTCTACCTCGTCAGCGTGGCCGCCGAATGGCCTCCGGGCGGCGTGCCGCCGGATCCGCTCTGGGGCACCGCCGTCACCGCCGTGTTCGTGATCAGTATCGTGCCCAACCTCCTCCTCTCCCGCTGGGCGGGAGAGGAGGATCTGCGGAAAGTGCGGATCGGGATCGTGCTGATGTCGGTCCTCGGCCTGGTGCCGCTGGCGCTGCGGGTGTTCGAGTTCAGCGCGCTCAACATGTCCTGGGACAGCAACGCCTATGGTTCCATCACCTGGCTGCTGCTGGGCCTGCACACCACGCATCTTGTTACCGACGTGGCGGACACCTTCGTATTGGCCGCCGTGATGTTCACCCGGCACGGGGACAACAAGCGCCGCTACGGCGACGTGCAGGACAATGCCCTGTACTGGAACTTCGTCACCCTTACCTGGCTGCCTGTCTATGCCTGCCTCTATGGGATACCCCGGCTGTGACGCCGCCGCCCGCGCATCCGGTACTGCTGGCCTGGGCGGGGCTGGTCATGGGCCCGGCGGCCTTGCTGGCAAATACGCAGCTTGGCCTGACGCTCCCCTATGCGGAATGCGGGGCTTCCCTCCGGCCGGGCCCCTTCCTGTCCGGAGCAGCCGTCCTTCTTTCCCTTCTCGGCGCCTGGCTGTCCTGGCGCGCCTCGGGGCTGCGGCGCAGCGGAGCGGGGATGCCAGGTTTCATCGGCTCGCTCGGTGCGCTGACCGGGCTGATCATTGCCTTCGCCCTGCTGCTGCAGAGCCTTGCCACACTGGTGATCAGCGCATGCGCGCGCTAGCCGCCCCCGCCCTCACGGCGCTGCTCCTCCTGCCTCATGCCGCCTGGGCGCATGGCGGCGAGCAACACGAGCACGGCCCTGGCTGGACCTTCGATCCCTGGGTGCTCACCCCGTTGCTGGTATCCCTCGCCCTCTATCTGGCCGGCACCGCCCGCTTGTGGAGCCGCGCCGGGTATGGGCGCGGCATCCGCCCGTGGCAGCTCTCCACCTATCTCGCTGGCTGGCTCTTCATGGCCGGCGCGCTCCTCTCGCCGCTGCACTGGTTCGGGGAACGCGTCTTCACGCTGCACATGATCGAGCATGAGATCGTCATGGCCGTGGCCGCGCCGCTCCTAGTCCTCGCTCGTCCCGCCGGCGCGCTCGCCTGGGCGCTTCCCGCCCGCTGGCGCCATGCCCTGGGGCGCATCGGCCGCACCCGCCCGATGCGCGCGGCCTGGCTGGCAGTCACCGCGCCTGTCTTCGCCACCCTGGCGCATGGCGTGGCCATATGGGCCTGGCACATCCCCGTGCTCTTCGACGCGGCGGTGGTCGTATCCCTGCTGCATCGGCTGCAACATCTCAGCTTCATCCTCACAGCCCTCATCTTCTGGTGGGCCCTGCTGCGCCGATGTTCCGCGGGCTCCGCCGCGCTCCACCTCTTCGTCACCATGATGCACACGGGCGTGCTGGGGGCGCTGATGGCCCTTGCGCCGCGCGTGCTCTACACCACGCAGACCGCGCAGGCCGGCCTCTGGGGCCTCACCCCGCTGGAGGACCAGCAGCTGGCGGGTCTGGTGATGTGGATCCCGGCTGGCACCATCTATGTGGCGGCCGCGCTCGGCTTCACGGCCTCCTGGATCAGCCGCGCAGGCCGGGGCGGGAAGGTCGCACATGCGCCCTAGGAACGCCCTCCGCCTCCTGGCGATCGGCCTGCTCGGATGGGCTGCCTGGCGCGGCACCACGGACCAGCCTGTCGCCACCACAGCGCCTGCCATCCAGCTTCCCCGCCGCCGCGTCCTGTTCCTTTCCATGGCCGCCGCCCTGCTGTTCGCCGCCTGCATCGTCTTCGGCATCACGGCGCTGCAGCGAAGCGAGCAGCGGCAGGTTGCCCATGCCATCACCGGCGGGGACCCCTCTCGCGCGCCGGAACTGATGATCCGCTACGGCTGCGGTGGGTGCCACGCCATCCCTGGCGTGCCCGGCGCGACGGGCCGCGTGGCCGCCCCGCTCACCGGACTGCGGGAACGGGTCTATGTGGGCGGCGTGGTGCGCAACTCGGCCGATAACCTCGTCGCCTGGATCGTGGATCCGCGCAGCCTCTCGCCGCGCTCGGCCATGCCCCGCACCGGTATCACCGAGGCGGAAGCCCGGGACGTGGCCGCCTTTCTCTACACCCGGTGATCCAAGGGCGGCGCCGTGCGTAGCGGTGCGATGACGAGCGGCCAGCCATTTCAATCCGAAGAGAGCCCCGGCGTGCGGCGCGAGGGGAGGCTGTGAATGTAGGTGGCAATCGCGCGCCTGTCCTCTTCCGGCAGTTCCGACATGTTGCGCACGACATCAGCCATGGAGCCGCCGGTCTTGCGAAGATCAGGGGTCCAGCCCTTTGCAAGCACCGCATCAACCTGCTCAACGGACCAGGTTCCGATAGCGTGCGGCGTGATGTTCGGCACGAAGCCAGTACCCTCTTGGTCCGGCCCACCTGCGAAGCGCGCGCTCTCCTTCACAGCGTAGAGCAGGTTGCGCGTGGAATGGCACTCCGCGCAATGCGACATGGCCTCTACCAGATAGTGCCCGCGGTTCCACTCAGGGCTGCGTTCAGGGTCATGCGCGATGGTTGTGCGGTCGAGAAACAGCAGTTTCCAAAGTCCGATGCCCCGCCGAAAGCGGAACGGCAGGGGCAGATCGTGCGCCGGCTGCTTGCCTTCCACGGGCGGCAGGCTGCGCAGATAGGCCATGAGGTCCCGGACCTCCTCAGGCCGCATCCGGGCATAGGCGACGTAAGGCAAGGCGGGATAATAATGCGTCCCCCTGGGCGAGACGCCGGACATCAGAGCATTGGCCAGGTCGATCCCGCGCCAGGCCCCGATCCCGTCGCGAGGATGCGGCGAGATGTTGGGAAGGTTGAAGGTGCCGAAAGGTGAGGCCAGGGCCAGGCCGCCGCCCAGGCGCAATCGGTCAGGCTGGCCCGGAGAGGCGTGGCAGGAAGCGCATTGCCCCGCCAGAAAGACAACTCGCCCATGTTCCACATCCCCGTTCTCGAAGCGCGCTGCCTCTGCCTCGACAAAGGCAGGACGGGGCGTTGAGAGCACCCAGAAGCCCGCGCCTCCAAGGAGCGCGATGAAGATGCCGAGAATCACTATCCTGCGCAAAAGCTGCCTTCTCCTGTTCTGACAGGCCAGCCGGCACCATTGAAGAATCCCGAGTTCCGGGCGCCCTGCCCCACAACGGCCGAACTGCCGTTTCCGCTTCGCAGTGCGCTTGTTTCGACGCCGAATTCGGCGCCCTCTGCCCGGTCAGGGATCATAATGGCCTCCCTCATTCGGATGTGGTGACTCTTGGAGAGCGCCTGATCGTAACCAACGCCAGCCTGACTGTCCGGTTGTGAGACCTCCTTGGCCCCTTCAGCGATGAGGCGTGCGCGGGCGCGGCAGGCGCCATCGTTGACAGGTGCCGCAGCCAGCCACGCCGGCCGCCTGATCCATCAGGGCGGAACCAGGGTCTCCGTCAGCGTGCCCCACTGTGCTTCGCGCAGGTCGCGGCGCATTGCCTCCTGGTCGGTCCAGCGGGTTCCGGGGGGGAGGCGGATCGCCTCGCAGCGTAAGGTCAGCATGCCCTCGCGGAAGGGCCAGGGGTCGAGCGACCAGCGGCACGTGTCCTGCCGCACAAGGTTCATCCGGCAGGTGCTGCCATCCTCCATCGGCGCTTCGCCCGCCTTGCTTGGATCAGCGAAGCAGAGTGCCAGGGAGAGGGCGTCTGTCGCTGCGATGAGGGCCGAGTTCCGCGCCACCTGGTCGGGCGCCGCGCCGAGCCTGGCAGTCCAGTCCGCCTGGAGCGCCTCCTCCTTGGCCGCGTTGCGGTGGATCGCGGCCTGATCCTCGTGCGGCAGGCGCTCCGGGTCCATGTACTGCGTGTAGATCCGGCTACCGTGGAGGGAGATCAGCAGGGCAGGCCAGAGGCCCCAGGCGGCGCGGGCCGTCTCCACGCCCCGCGCCCACATCGGGGCATGGACCGCCGCACCGAGGCTGGTGAAGGCGTGGGGCAGGCCCGTCTCCGGATCGAGGGTCGGGGCGGTTTCCCAGGAGAGCCAGGCAATGTCGTGCTGCCCGGCAGCGAGGATCACCTCGGGCGCCGGGTCTGGCCGCGCGAAGCCGGGGGCGCCCCAGGCAGCCATCATCTGGCCAGAGAGCAGGGCGTGGGAGGGTTGGGGAATGAGGAGGCGGGTGCCGTCCTCCGGAGGTCGCAGGATCATGCAGCATCAACGCGCGAGCGGGACTTCGGGACATAGCGAGCCCTGGTGCGCGCCCCTGTGCGCCAGCCGTAGAACGCTGTCAGCACCAGGACGGCAGCACAGGCCAGTGGCCCGGCCCAAGCAGTCAGCTCATCCTTGTCCATCGAGCCCCCCCTGCTAATCGGCCCTTCCGGTGGGCACAATCACGGACTCGCACCAGCACCCTGCAGGCCCCCAAGTACTGTTGCGAAGCTACAGCTGATGGGCACACCGCCGTCCGCGAGGTAAATGTTACCCGCGCGAGCGGGCGGGTAATCTGCCCACACCCGCGGCGCACATGCAGCAGCAGGAAACAATGGCGATGGGCTTGCACGTCGACTACTTCGCCTCGCTGAACTCACCCTGGACACATCTGGGCGCCGCCCGGCTCGAGGCGATGGTAGAGCGCCACGGAGCCACCCTGCGCATCTATCCCGTGGACTTCGGCACCATTTTCCCCGCCTCGGGTGGGCTTCCGTTGCCCAAGCGCTCGCCGCAGCGTCAGGCCTATCGCATGCAGGAGCTGGAACGGTGGCGGGAGCATCTGGGTATCCCAATCCATCTCCGCCCAAGCGCCTTTCCCACCGATGAAAGTACCGCCGCCCGCTGCGTTATCGCCCTCCGTGAGACACTTGGAGACAGGCCTGCGCTCGCCTTGGCGCACCGCGTACTCAGGGCCCTGTGGGAGGAAGACCGAAACACCGGCGACAGGGCCGTTCTGGAAGCCCTGATCGGCGAGTTGGGCCTGGATGCCGCGGCCGTCCTGGCATCCGCTTCGGATGAGCGCTGGGCGGAGCGACGGGCCCAGGACACGCAGGACGCGCTCGCACGGGGTGTGTTCGGCGCACCAAGCTACGTCGTAGGAGATGAGATCTTCTGGGGACAGGATCGGCTGGAATTCCTCGAACGCCGACTTGCCCGGGCGTAAGTCCCGGCCTGGTTACGGGAAAGCCGGGGACGGAAGTGGTCGTTCGGGCCAGGGGAGTGCTGCCGTCCAGTCAGACCAGCCGTCGGAACTCAAAGTGGACGAAAGCAGGCCTTTCTCCACCACCGAGTTGACTCAGGTCGAGTGCTTGGATCACGGGCTACAGGGAAGCTGCTGCAATTGACGCTGCTGGCACCGGAGGTCGTAAAAGCGGTGCCTGACAGAACACGGCCCGTACCCCTTGAACTGTTTAGGCTCTTCTTGCGTCACTGTCGGAGTGAAACAGACAAGCACGTCGCCCTGGCCGGGAGAGTCCGCCTGGTAATTTCCCGGACCGTCCAAGCTCAATCAGCCGTGGTGCAGGAGCAGTGCTCCTCAGGCGTCTTCGTCAATGGCCGGCCCATCACTGGGCTGACTGCCGAATGAGGAAAGCCACGCGGTTCTCCTGGGTGCAAGTACATCCTCGAGACGTGTCATCTCCCGGCTCCCGATGACAAGAGAAGGCTGAGCAGAATCTGCACGAATGGGCCTCCGACGAGGACAACGAGCAGAAGGAGAAGACCCAACATAAAGAACACCAGCATGAGTGCCCGCCCGAGGCACCCGGCCCTGGCCGCCGGAGCCGGCGGAGCTTCCACGCCATAGGGTCCTGTGTCCGGCAGTCGCCGGCGTCGCGCCGCCCCCGCAAGCATGTCCCGCAGACGCCTCGCGAGTACGTCCCGCTCAGTACCCTCTGCGGGCGCGGATGGAGACCCCCACGGGTCAAACCTGCGCCGGGGAGCATGCGCCACAGGCGGAGAGGCAGGTGTGGCTGGTGGCGGGGGAGGCGCGGCGGGCCGGGGCGCGACCCTCGGCCTATCCGGCTCAACAGGCCTCCGGTACGGCGCGGCGGCCGGGCGCACCGGCTCGGCCATGCCAAACTGCGCGCCGCATTGGGGGCATCTGGAGGAGGTCAGCCACTGCCCCGGATCGTGGTTGGTGCAGAAGTAGCGGACCTGCTCCTCATGACACGCGCTGCACTCGCCTTGGGCCGTTTGGGTGGTCCCGCAGTTCGGGCATCGCAGGACAACACCGCTCATGGACAGGCTCCCGGGCTTGGCTTCGCGACAGCGCTGTCCTCTGCTGACGCATCTGGAAAGATCGCGTCGACCAGCGCCGCGGGAATGTGCAAGCGGTGCACCTGCGGAAGGGAGCCCTCGACGAAGCGCGCGAGCGTCGGTGTCCGTTCGTGCGGGCCGAACGTCTCGCGGGGCAGGCGGCGCGAAAGCGCTACGGTCGTCAGCAGCGGCCGCGCACGGTAGGCAGGGGGAATGGCGTATCGCTCTTCGATGTGGTCATGCCCGCGCACCATATGCGTGACCGGTCGCCCCATCCGGGCAGCCAGATCGCAGAAGGCCGCGAAGTCCTGGTAGCCGAACTGACTTCCGCGCGAGAAGCGGTTAGGCAGCTTCCGGCGCGCTGTCGGGTGCGCCCTGGTCCAGGTGAAATCCGCAAGACAGGCCGGGTCGTTCCAGTCGCCGCTCCCTTCGAGCCGCTCATGCAGGTCGCCGAGCGGAAACCCCGCATGGGCGATCAGGAGGCCGTCCGGAAGGAAGAGGGCGCGCGGCGCCGTCGCGAAAAACCGGACCGCCAGCTTGCCCGTGCGCTCCATCCATTCATGGCTGAGATGCGCGTTCAGGAAATCGGCAAAGTCGGCGGGCGAAACGCTCGAGGCGAAGCGGACGCCGTCATAGGACAGCGCCACGTCGTGGTTGCCGGCGATCACACAGATCCGCTCCGGCGCCTGAAGGATCAGCTCGAACACGCGCAGGAGGGTCTCGAGGCCGAAGCCCTCGTCGTCGAACAGGTCACCGAGGAAGACGATCCGTGGCTGCTCTGCGCCTGATCCGGGCGTCTCCTGCGCGATGGCTGCCAGGGCCGCCTCAAGCGCCAGGAGATCGCCATGCAGGTCGCCAACGATCCATAGCGGGAGCGCGGCATCCACCTCCGCCACCTGGATAGACCGGTCGTCCGGGCTAGCCCGATCGCGGTCAAAAAGCAGACCGGGACCGCCGGCGCGGTCGAGCAGGCTCTCCATGGCTTCCACCGTCGCACGCATGCGCGCGCGCAGCGCAGCAGGATCCACCGCCCGCCGGATCGCATCCCAGTCAAGGTCATGAAGGTCCCGCGGCTCCGGGATCGGGATTTCGGCCGGAGCGACGGCGGGCTCAGGCGCAGGAGGCAGGTTCGCCGCCTCCGCGGCCTCAGGCAGGAGGGGGGGCGCTGCGTCCTGTGTGGCTGTACCAGGGGCTTCGAAGGCTGGGGGTGTTTCCGGGGCAGGCCCCGGTACCGCGGGCTCAGGTCCTGGCTCGCCCGGGACGGGCGCGGCGGGAGGCTCGGGCGGATCGCTCATCCGGCGGCGCGCAGGGTCAGCGGCAGCTTGGCCACGCCCTTCGCCTCGCGGCCCACTGCGATCACGTCACCCTGGTTCAGGAGCCGTGAAGTGGTCAGAGCACGTCCGTTCACGAGCGTCTCGTTCGTGGTCGGGCCGACTGGCGCCAGCACCCACTGCCCGGCCGACCCGCGCTCGATCACGCACTGGCGGCTGTCCCAGAACTCGGCCTCCGGCCCGAACTGCCGCATGAGAGCCTTTCCCAGCTCCGTTCGAACCCTGATGCGCAGAGCCCGGCCATCACTGCCCTGGAGCTCAACCCCTTCGGAGACGAGCGGCTTGCGAGGCGGCACCGCGGAGGCGGGGGAGGCTGGCGCCGGGGCTGTCTTCGGTGCCCCCGCCGCAGGCGCACGGTTCCGCCCGCTCAGCACGGCGCGCAATTCCTCCGCAGTCGGTCGGGTTGCCGGATCAGGCGAGAGGCAACGATGGAGCGCTGAGCTGACATCGGCGTTGCCGGCCGGCTCCGCCATCATCCCGACCAGGGCGGGCGGCCTGGCCTCATAGGCCTGGACGCGCCTCGCATACTCCCCTGGATCCTCGGACCAATAGGGATGCTGCCCGGCCAGAAGTTCGTAGAGCATCAGCCCGCAGGTGAATATATCCGAAGCAGGCACGGGTATGCCGCCTCGGGAAAGGTGCTCCGGCGAGCGATAATTGTCCGTGCCGACATAGCCCTGGAAACCATGCCAGGGCGCCCGCCGATCCGCGAGCAGGGAGAAGTCCATATCGATCAGCTTCAGCTGGTAGCCGGCGCCGATGGTCGGGTCCTTGATGAGGTAAGCATTGGCCGGCTTGAGGTCCGCATGCACGATGCCAGAAGAATGGAGCGCCCCGACCCCGGCCATGAGGACCTTCGCCCAGGTTACGTGCTGCGACCACACGGCCGGGTCACTGGTGGGCGCCCTTCCCGTCCGGCGGTGCGCTTCCCGCTCCTCGTCGAGGACCTGCTGCAGGTCGGCGCCGTTCTCAACGAACTCATACGCCTGGAAGTAGCAACGGCCACCCCATTGCTCCTCGAAGGCATCGACTTGGCGAACCGCGAAATGCGCGGCCTTGCCGCTCAGGACGCGTGCTGAAAGCTCCTTCTGATAGTCAACAAAGGCTTTGTACCAGACAACCGTTGGGGCGGGCGACTTGTACTGCTTGAAGAAGACCTTTCGCCCCGTCGGGCCCTGTGCGGCATAGGAGATGGCCATCATCCCTGGACCGAACACCTTGGTGATACGGTAGCCGTGGATGATGTCGCCGGCTTTCAGCTTCTTCGCCATGATGGGCGCTCAGCCTCCGTGAGCGCTCAAAGCGCCACGGTTTCGGCCGACCGAGACACGCTGGCCGCAAGCTGCTTGAGCGTGTTCCGGAAGTTCGCAGGATCGGAGGTGAACTTCTGCAGGGCCTCCTGCGGGCTCAGGCCCTCATATTCCACCACCTCCCATTCGGACTTATCGATCTGGCTCAGGCGGTCATAGCCCTCAAAATTAGGCGCGAAGAGGCTGAGGATAATGCGGTTGGCCATGACGACATTCGCGACATCCTGCAGCGATCCCCCCTTCGCCTCGGGGATGCCCATCGTCTCCTTGAAGGATGCGTCCGTGAACACCACGACGATCCGGGCGGCATCGCTCCGATAGCGCCACTTGCCGGGATCGATGGTCTGGGCGCCTTTGGGAACCGCCTCCATCGTGGCGATCTTGTAGAGTGCGTCGAGGAGCGATTCCGGCTCGTCGCCGCCACCCGCCGCCGTCAACGCCCCGAGTTGGGCCTTCAGGGCCGCTGCCTCGCGCACGAACGGATTGTCGACGATCCAGGGCAATCCCTCCGTCACCGAGCTTTCCAGGTCCCGGTAACCGACAACCTTGGCGCGCCAGTCTTTGACGGGTGCAGCGTTGTTCGCGTCGCCACGGTTCAGGGAATCAACGAAGGCCTCGATATTGTAGCGAAGCGCGTCGATGCACGGCGCCATGCTGCCGCTGACATCGACGACGAAAACGATATCCGCCACGCCCTTCGTCTTGCCGCGTGTCTGCGGAACCTGCAGGTTCGCCGCGGGCTCTGCGACGCCGGAGGAGGTCTCCGGCACAGGCGCCGTATCGGCCGCGGAACCTGTCGTAGACGCCTCCGGCACTGATCCGGCCTCAAGGTCCATCCCCGCGCCGGGCGTCGTTCCCATCTCCGGATCAGTGGCGGACGGGATTGGCGAATGCTCAGTGCCGCTCATTCTTCTGCTCCGCGAACAAGGCCAAACGACAAGGGGCCGATCTGCACCCGCGGGTAACGGGTTAAGCATGTGGAAGTTCACTCGCTGCCCGGAGTTCCGCTTTTCCAGCACGTTTCAGCTAGTTAGCCCACGAACCGTGTGCGCGCCTGACCAGCCGGCTTCAGGAAAGCTGAGGCCGGGATCTCGCCACGCAAAGCCGCCAGGCTGCTCAGCGGGCGCGGGCCAAAGGAGCGGCGTTGCGGTACCACTGCGTGAGTAGCTTGCGAGACAACAGACAAAGGCGCTGGACTTCCCAGTTATCGCCGCCTACGCACCCGGCCCGACATGGCGCCAGATGCACTTCCGGTGCCGAACCTGTTCCTCCCAGGTCAGCTGCGGCGGAGTGGCCTTGGAAACGCCACTCGGATTTGCGGGTGCGAAAAGTTGGCATTGGCCCGGTTTTGCGTTGAGCCGGAATGTCAGTTTTCTGAGGTCGCTATCAGCACCGGTTCCGTGCTCTCTCGCACCGGCGGCGCCAAAGGCGTGTCTCTCGGGCCGAACATCTCGGCCACTTCTGCGTAGACCTTGCCCAGAGGCAAAGCTCGTCCACCACGTTCGAAGACACCGGGATTGCGCTTGCTTGCCTCGCCCACGACCGCCACGCTGGACCGCCTCGGGCTCTCATTCAACGCCGCAAGAAAGCGCCTGGCGCCGGTAGGGCCGAGTAGGTGCACGAGGTAGAGGTCAGCAGCGCGAGCAGGTCGCCCAATCGAGGTTTCAAGGACAGGACGAGCTTGTTTCAGCCGTTCTGCCGCAAGAATGGCCGAGAGTGCCGGATTTTCCCTGAGACGCAGAATACGCCGCAGCACCCGTCCATCCCGGACCGAGATGTTGCCGTCGCGGTCAGTCACCAGGACCGCAGCATACCCCGCGAGGCCATGACGTGACCCGAAATCGCGAACAGCCTCCAGCCAGGTGTCCCGAGTGAACTGCATCAGGCCGGTGGCGGAGGATGCTGGATTGCGCGCCAATGGGTTCAGGCGGCTCTCTCGGTCGGCGATCCGCCGCAGTACATCGGCGTTCAGTCCACTTGCACGCTCCGCTCGCTCGAGAGCCACGCGAACAGCCTCCTGGCTACCCCCTCCGCTCCTCTCTCCAGATCTGGTCGGTGCTCGCCGGCTTTCCTGTCTGCGTGCAGATCTCGCTTCCCTTCGCTGGCCAGCGGGCTTTCGGGCCGGCACAGCCGCGTGCCGCTCCTGACTTGCCGCGTTGGCGCGCCGTTGCGCCCCCCGGGCAGCTTCCGCTTCGGACATAACTGAGGGGTGGGCGAGCATTGAGGTCGCCAGGGCAATGGCGGGCAGACACCTTCGCAAAAGTGGTGCTACCGCGCCAAGAAGGAGTGTAGCTGTGCGCCGGGGCAGGGTGGCAGCAGGTGTGGGCACCCGGATTCCTCGCCTCATCCGCGGGCCGTGCGGCCTGCCGCCTACTAACCCTCAAACTCCGCGGAAGTTATTTTGAATAACGGAATCGTTGGCGAAATACCCGCGGTGCGGGAAAGTCTCCATCACCATCTTTACTGATGCGAGTACTGATGAGGTATTCATCAGGACGTTCACCAGCAGGCAAGTGGTAACGCGGGCCATAGGCCCTTGCGGGACGTTGCCGACGCTCGGCCAGTTTCGCCTCACCCCGTGCGACGGCGTGAACCCGTCGCTGCAGTCGTTCGACCAACCATTGGCAAGGCGGATGCGCAGGTCGTTGAGGTAGCACTGCGGATTGACGCCGATCAGGCTGCAAGCTCCCAAGAAGGACGCGAGGCCAGCCCCGAGGGGGCCTCAAGCTACGAACCTTGCCGCGGTCGCATGGTTCTGGCCCGCAGGAACTGGATCGAGCCAGGGTCCGAGACGGGGTGGCGCTGGAGGGTACAGGCAAAACCACGCCTAAAGAGCGCCCTAACCTGCACCGGAGAATGTTTTGAGGGAGGCGGATTGGAGCGGGCGAAGGGATTCGAACCCTCGACCCCGACCTTGGCAAGGTCGTGCTCTACCCCTGAGCTACGCCCGCGCTCCGCGCACGAAGTCCGGCGATCCAGCCAGCATTCCATGATATGGAAGAGAGGCTGGAGCGGGCGAAGGGATTCGAACCCTCGACCCCGACCTTGGCAAGGTCGTGCTCTACCCCTGAGCTACGCCCGCACTCCGTGCGTGGCGGGCGTATGACATGGGGCGGGGGGGCTTGCAAGCCCCCTCCCACGCATGGATCACACCCCTATGCCCGAGACGCCCGAATCCCTTCTCGCCCGGCTCGAAGCCCTGGGCATCCTGGCCACGACGCACCGCCACCCGCCCCTGCACACCGTCGCCGAAAGCCAGGCCCTGCGCGGGAACCTGCCCGGCCTGCATGTAAAGAACCTCTTTCTCCGGGCAAAATCGCCCCAGCCCTTCCTGCTCGTGGTGGCCGAGGAGAACACACCCCTCTCCATCAACGCCCTCGCACGGCAGCTCGGCACCGGCCGCCTGTCCATGGCGAATGAGGCGGAACTCTACGAAAAGCTCGGCGTCCGCCCGGGCTCCGTCACCCCGCTCGCCCTGGTCAACGCCCCCCCGGGCAGCGTCCGCACCGTGATCGACCACCGCCTGCTCACGGGCCCGGGGCCGGTGAACATCCACCCCCTCACGAACGAGGCCACCACCGCCCTCGCCCCTGCCGATCTCCGCCGCTTCCTCGAAAGCCTCGGCCACCCCATCGAACCGATCGATCTGGCCGCCCCGCTTGCCTGAAAGCCCGCGCAGCGCATCTATGGGCTACAAGCCCAGCCAACCACGCCAGCCCTTCCGGAACACCGCCCGATGAGCACCCTCCTCGACCAGACCCCTCCCCCGGCCGCCGACATCATCAAGGATGGCGACCAGAAGAGCTTTATGCAGGATGTCGTCGCGGCCTCGCGCGAAGTGCCGGTGCTCGTCGATTTCTGGGCCACCTGGTGCGGCCCCTGCAAGCAGCTCACCCCGGCGATCGAGAAGGTCGTCCGCGCCGCCGGCGGCCGCGTGCGCCTGGTGAAGATCGACATCGACCAGAACCGCGCCCTTGTCCAGCAGCTCGCCCAGCTCGGCCTGCCGCTCCAGTCCGTCCCGACCGTCGCCGCCTTCTGGCAGGGCCAGATCGCCGATCTCTTCCAGGGCGCCCTGCCCGAGAGCGAGCTGAAGAAGTTCGTCGAGAACCTGCTGAAGCTCGCCGGCGGCCAGATGCCCTCCGCCGACCTCCTGGGCGAGGCAAAGCAGGCCGCCGAGGAAGGTGACCACCAGACCGCCCTGCAGCTCTACGGCGCCCTGGCCCAGCAGGAACCCGAGAACGCCGCCGCCCTCGCCGGCATCGCCCGCTCCCTCATGCAGCTGGGGGAGGAGGAGCAGGCCGCCCAGCTGATCGAAAGCCTTCCCGCCAAGCTCCAGGAACATGCCGAGATCTCGGCCGTCCGCTCTGCCCTCGAACTCGCCAGCGCCGGCCGCGAGGCCCGCGCCAAGCTCGCCGAGTACGAGGCGCGCCTGGCCGCCGATCCGAATGATCACCAGGCCCGCATCGACCTCGCCGTGGCGCTCAACGCCGCGGATGACCGGGCCGGCGCCGTCGATGCCCTGCTGGAAGCCTTCCGTCGGGACCGCGCCTGGAACGACCAGGCCGCCCGCAAGCAGCTCCTGAAGTTCTTCGAGGCCTGGGGCTTCGAGGACCCGGCCACCAAGGCCGGGCGCCGCAAGCTTTCAGCCCTCCTGTTCAGCTGAGGCCGGGGAACCGCGCCTCGTTCCTGCCAGTGAAACGCGCCTGACCGGGCGCGTTTCCATCCATCATCCGGAGAACGGGAACAGGCCATGCCCTTCCACCCCACGGGCCTTGAAGCACTGCCGGCGGAGATCGCGATCTTCCCCCTCACCGGCGCGCTGCTGCTGCCCGGCGGCCGCCTTCCGCTGAACGTCTTCGAACCCCGCTACCTCGCCCTGGTCGAGGCGAGCCTGGCCCATGGCCGCCAGTTCGGCATGATCCAGCCGGACCTCTCCCTGCCCACCACCGCCCGCGGCCCCGGCCTCTACCGCGTCGGCTGCCTCGGCCGCCTCTCCTCCTTCGCCGAAACGGAGGATGGCCGCTTCCTCGTCACCCTCACCGGCACCATCCGCTTCCAAGTCGCCGAGGAACTGCCGATGCAGGACGGCTACCGCCGCATCCGCGCGGACTACACCCCCTTCGCCACCGACCTCCTCCGCCCCGCACTCCCCATCCAGATCACCCGCCCCCCGCTGCTGGACGCGCTCCGCGCCTATTTCCGCGCCAAGAGCATCGAGGCCAACTGGGAGGCGGTGGAGCGGCTGGACGACCATTCCCTGGTCAACACCCTCTCCATCGTCTGCCCCTTCGACCCCGTGGAGAAGCAGGCCCTGCTGGAAGCCCCCGACCCCGCCGCCCGTGCCGGCACGCTTCTCGCCATGCTGCGGATGGACAGCCTGCCCGGTCCGGGCCAAGACATGCGCCCGAGTTGAGGACCATCCCGATGAGCCAGACCACGACCCCGGCGGGTGATGCCCCCGCCTCCCCCAGCGTGGATCCCCGCCTGCTGGAGATCCTCGTCTGCCCCGTCACCAAGGGCCCGCTCCGCTACGACCGCGCGGCCGGCGAACTGGTGAGCGAGGGCGCAGGCCTCGCCTATCCCATCCGGGACGGCATCCCCATCATGCTGCCCGACGAGGCCCGCCGCCTGGCCGGCTGAACGGCCCATGGCGGCACCCACCCCCACCGAGATCCGCCTGAACCGCACCGAGCGCCGCCTGGAGGTGGCCTTCGACGACGGCAGCCATTTCAGCCTGCCCGCTGAATATCTCCGCGTCGAAAGCCCTTCCGCCGAAGTCCAGGGCCATGGCCCCGGGCAGAAGACTCTGGTGCATGGCAAGCGCATGGTCGGCATCACCGGGGTGGAGCCGGTCGGCCAATACGCCGTCCGCCTGATCTTCGACGACCGGCACGACAGCGGCATCTACAGCTGGGAAACCCTGCACCGCCTGGGCCGCGAATACGAAACCCGCTGGCCCGCATACCTGGCCGAGCTGGAGGCGAAAGGCCTCTCCCGGGACCTGCGCGGCCGCGCCGCGCCCCGCTCCGAACCGGCTTGATCCCTCTCCAGCTGCAATCGGCACTGGGCCTCCTCGCCCTCGCGGCCCTGGCCTGGGCGGTGGGGGGCTTCCGCCGCCCCCTCCCCTGGCGGACCATCGCCACCGGCCTCGCCCTCCAGATCATCCTCGGCGCGGCCCTCCTCCACATCCCGCCGCTCCGCGCCGCCTTCTCCGTGGCGGGACGGGTGGTCGATGCCCTGGCGCGCGCCACCCAGGCCGGCACCAGCCTGGTCTTCGGCTATCTCGGCGGCGCCCCGCTGCCCTTCGCCGAAGCCCGCCCCGGCGGCGCCTTCATCCTCTTCTTCCAGGCCCTTCCCATCGTCCTGCTGGTCGGGGCCATCTCCGCCCTGCTCTATCACTGGCGTGTCCTGCCGGCCCTGGTGCGGGTGATGTCCCGCGCCCTCCGCGCCGCCTTCGGCGTCTCCGGCGCCTGCGGCGTGTCGGTGGCCGCCAATGTCTTCACCGGCATGGTGGAGGCCACGCTCTTCATCCGCCCCTGGCTCGCCAGCCTCTCCCGCTCGGAACTGC
The DNA here is from genome assembly GCF_017813395.1 of Pararoseomonas baculiformis. Taxonomy (GTDB): domain Bacteria; phylum Pseudomonadota; class Alphaproteobacteria; order Acetobacterales; family Acetobacteraceae; genus Roseomonas; species Roseomonas baculiformis. The sequence continues at coordinate 180,855 of NZ_JAGIZB010000009.1, forward strand.
TGGTGGTGATGACGGCGGGGCTCGCCACCATCAGCGGCAACATGCTCGTCATCTACGCCGCCATGCTGGCGCCCGCCGTGCCGGATGCCGCCGGCCAGCTCCTCGCCGCCAGCCTCGTCAGCGCCCCCGCGGCCATCCTCGCCGCCCGCCTCATGCTCCCCGGCGAAACCGCCCCGGAATCGGCGGATATCGAGGCACCCCGCCTCTATGACAGCGCGATGGACGCCCTCACCCGCGGCACATCGGATGGCCTCTCCCTCCTGCTGAACATCATGGCCGGGCTCATCGTCTTCGTGGCCCTGGTCGCGCTGGCGAACATGATCATCCAGCCCCTCACGGGCCTCACCCTCGAATCCATCGCGGGCGTGCTCCTCTGGCCGCTGGCCATCGCCATGGGCATTGCGCCCGAGGACGCCACCGCCGCGGCCCGCCTGCTGGGCATACGCGGCGTGGTGAACGAATTCGTCGCCTATCTGGAAATGGCCGGCCCCGCCGGCGCCGAACTCGCCCCGCGCACGCGCCTCATCCTCTCCTGGGCCCTATGCGGCTTCGCCAACTTCGCCAGCGTCGGCATCATGGTCGCCGGCATGGGCGCCCTCTGCCCCGAGCGCCGCGCCGGGATCGTCCGCCTCGGCCTGCCCGCCCTGCTCGCCGCCACCATCGCCTGCTGCATGACCGGCGCCACGGTGGGCCTCCTATCGCCCTGATGCCGCGCCGCGCGGCCGGCAAGCCTGATCATGCAGGATGGCGCTTGACCCCCGTGCCCGATCCTGCGCAATCGCAACTCGGCACGGTTTGGAAGGTCCCACATGCTCGCGCTGCGCGTGATCCCCTGCCTGGACGTAAAGGACGGCCGCGTCGTGAAGGGCGTGAACTTCGTCTCCCTGCGCGATGCCGGCGATCCGGTGGAACAGGCCCGTGCCTATGACCGGGAAGGCGCGGACGAGGTCACCTTCCTCGATATCGGCGCCACGCATGAAAACCGTGGAACCATGCTCGATGTTGTTTCCCGCACGGCAGCGGAGGTGTTCATTCCCCTCACCGTGGGAGGCGGCGTGCGAAGCGTTGAGGATATGCGGGCGCTGCTTCTCGCGGGCGCCGACAAGGTTTCGGTGAATTCCGCGGCCCTGGCCGATCCGGACCTCGTGCGCCGCGGCGCCGAGGCCTTCGGCAGCCAGGCCATCGTGGTGGCCATCGATGCCCGCCGCACCGCCCCGGGCCGCTGGGAGATCTTCACCCATGGTGGCCGGCGCGAAACGGGGGTGGATGCGGTGGAATGGGCCCGCCGCGTGGAATCCCTCGGCGCCGGCGAGATCCTCCTCACCTCCATGGACCGGGACGGCACCGGCGAAGGCTTCGACCTGGACCTGCTGCGCGCCGTGCGCGCGGCCACGCGCCTGCCCCTCGTCGCGTCCGGCGGGGTGGGGAAACTTGAACATTTTGTGGAAGGTGCGTCAGCGGGCGCCACGGGCCTGCTCGCCGCCAGCGTCTTCCATTACGGCCAGTTCCGCATCTCGGAAGCCAAGGCGGCCCTCGGCGCCGCGGGCTGGCCGGTGCGGCCAACGACAGAATCAAGGGAGGCGGCGTGATGGGCAAGGACGCGAAGCCGCGCAGGAAGAAGGTCACGGGCACGGAGGCGAAGGCGCCCTCCAGGAAGGCCGCCGCGCCGAAAAAGGCCACGAAGGCGGTGAAGGCCAAGCCGAAGCTGAAGCCCGCGAAGTGGAAGGAGGACCTGCGCGTCCTCCCCTCGCTTCCCGTGCCGCAGGACCTGGCGGATGCCCCCATCGCGGCCAATGCCCGCCCACCCAAGCGCGTGCGCCGCGCCGAGACCCGGCATCTCCAGCCGCTGAACCCCGGCCAGGGTATCCCCGAACCCGCCGTGCTGGACCGCCTCTGGGCCATGGTGGAGGAGCGCCGCGTCTCCGGCGACATCCAGACCTCCCACTCCGCCCGCCTGCTCGCGCGCGGCACCGCCAAGGTCGCCCAGAAGCTCGGCGAGGAAGCGGTGGAGACGGTGATCGAGGCCATGGCGGGCAACCGCACCGCCCTGATCAGCGAGAGCGCCGACCTGCTCTACCACCTCATCGTCACCTGGGTGGATGCCGGCATCCACCCCGAGGAGGTCTGGGCCGAGCTCGTCCGGCGTGAGGGAATCAGCGGGATCGCGGAAAAGGCCGCGCGCCAGAACCTCTCCACGGCAGGGGTGGTGAAGGCGGGGGAGACGACGAAGCTGCCCTGAGGGGCAGTTCCTCCTCTTCCCGCCCCAGCCGGTTCAGCGCAGCGGCTGCACCGGCTCCACCCCGCCGCGCGGCGCCAGGCCCTGGGCCCGCAGGCAGCGTGCATAGGCCCGCCGCTCGACCGCCGCCATCTCGGCCTGGGCACGATCATAGGCGGTCAGGTTGTTCGGCGGCGGCATGCGCTGGAACATCTCCCGCACCTCCGGCGCGGACCGCGCCTCGGACCGGCAGCCCGCCTCAGTCGGGTTGGTCGGCTCGGGCAAGGCGTCCCGGGCGCAACCCGCCACGGCCAGCAGGAGGAAAAGGGGAACGGCGCGGATCATGAATCGGATTCCAGCCAGTCCTCGATCAGCCGTCGGGCGATGGAATCCACCCGCGGCAGCGAGAAGCCGGCATTCTCGTGGTTACGGATCTCGTCACGGGTGAACCAGCGCGCATCGCGCAGCTCGGCCGGGTCCACCGTGATCTCCCGGCTCAGCGCCTCGGCATGGAAGCCGAGCATGATCGAGGCCGGGAAAGGCCAGGGCTGGGAGGAATGGTAGTGCGCTTCGCCCACCCGCACGCCGGTCTCCTCGAACACCTCCCGCCGCACCGCCTCCTCCAGGCTCTCGCCCGGTTCCACGAAGCCCGCGAGGGTCGAGTACATGGTGCTGTTGGGAAAGCGCGTGGAATGCCCCAGCAGGCAGCGGTCGCCATCCACCACCAGCATGATCACCGCCGGGTCCGTGCGCGGGAAATGCTGCGCCCCGCATTGCGTGCAGGCCATGGCATTCCCGGCCGAGCGCGGCTCGCACACCCCGCCGCACACCCCGCAGAAACGATGCCGCGTGCGCCAGTGCATCAGCCCGCGCGCATGGGCCAGCATGGAAGCCTCGCCCGGCGGCAGCAGTCCCGCCACGGCGCGCAGGTCGGCGAAGCTTCCGAAGCCCTCGGGCAACAGCGGCAGCGGGTCCTCCGCCGCGCTGCAATCCACGGCGAAAACCGGCACCCCGTCCCGCAGCCCCAGCAGCGCCCAGGGGCCGCCGGCCATCAGCACGGCCTCCGCGGCCTCGCGCGTCAGCAGCACCGCCTCCGGGGCCCCTTCCTCCAGGCCCCGCATCAGGCTCCTGGCCCGCCAAACCGGGATGATGAGGCTCCCCGGCGCCGCCAGCGCGGCCTCCACGAAGACAGCATCCTCCCGCCGGTCCGAAATCCGGTCGAGAGGACTGCCTGTATAGGCATTGGGGCGGCTGGCGGGGATGGAAAGCATGGGCGCGCGGAAGGTCGCATGCGCGGATGGGGCGGGCAACCGGGGCCCGGCAGGGGCTTTGCCCCTGCATCCTGGCAAGCGCACCCAAAAGCGAGTCGTTCAGCCGCTTCCGGTCCAGTGCACGGCGCCGCAGTACCCGATCCGAGGTGCCGGCCTCCCCCGGCCGGCGAGAGTGCCAGGCGGAAGGCGCAACCCCGTCCCTGAAACCAATCCAGCTTCTTGGAATTGACTGACAGCTGACAGCGGGCAGTCCAAAAAATGACAGAGACGCGAGACAGCATCCAGGACATCTGGGGCGACCGCACTCCCTATCACGGCGAAGGCACCTGGCCCATTCGCGTGGACGCGCGGACAACCGCGGAGCCGGAGCACTGGGTCCAGTCCGCCTGCGTCCTCTGCTCCAATGGCTGCGGTCTCGATATCGGCGTCCGGGACGGGCGGATCGTCGGCGTGCGGGGCCGGGCACAGGACGAGGTCAATCGCGGCCGCCTGGGGCCGAAAGGCCTGCATGGCTGGGAAGCCAACAACAGTCCGGACCGCCTGACGAAGCCGCTGGTCCGCCGCGCCGGCCGGTTGCGCGAGGCCAGCTGGGACGAGGCGATGGAGCTGATCGTCCGGCGGACGCGCGAGATCATGGAACGCTATGGCGCCGGCGGCATCGGCTTCTACACCAGCGGCCAGCTGATGCTGGAGGAGTACTACACGCTCGCGATCATCGGAAAGGCGGGCATCGGCACGCCCCACATGGACGGCAACACGCGGCTGTGCACCGCAACGGCGGCGCAGGCCCTGAAAGAGACCTTCGGCTCTGACGGACAGCCCGGCTCCTACTACGATGTCGATGTCACCGACTGCCTCTTCCTGGTCGGCCACAACATCGCGGCGACGGACACGGTCCTGTGGTCGCGTATGCTGGATCGCCGGCGCGGGCCGAAGCCGCCACGCCTCGTCGTGGTGGACCCACGCCGCACGATGACCGCGCGGGAGGCCGATCTCTGGCTCTCGCCCCGCGTCGGAACGAACCTCGCGCTGCTCAATGGCCTGCTGCACCTCCTCATCCGGAACGGGCATGTGGACCGCCGCTTCGTCGCGGAACACACCCTGGGCTTCGATGAGCTGGAGAAGGTCGTGGCGGACTACCCGCCGGCCCGGGTCGAGGAGATCACGGGCGTTCCGGCCGGAGATCTGGAGCAGGCCGCGCGCATCATCGGTGAGGCGCCGACCCTTCTTTCCACCTGTCTCCAGGGCGTCTACCAGTCGAACCAGGCGACCGCGGCGGCCTGCGCGGTCAACAACATCAACCTCATCCGCGGCATGGTTGGGCGGCCGGGCTGCGGCATCCTCCAGATGAACGGCCAGCCCACGGCGCAGAACACGCGCGAATGCGGCGCGGACGGCGACCTGCCCGGCTTCCGCAACTGGGACAACCCTCAGCACATCGAGGATCTCGCGCGCCTCTGGCGGGTGGACCCGGGGATCATCCCGCATTGGGCGCCCCCGACCCATGCGATGGAGATCTTCCACTATGCCGAGACCGGCACGCTCCACATGTTGTGGATCCAGGCGACGAACCCGGCCGTCTCGCTGCCCGATCTCGGCCGCATCCGGAAGATCCTTGGGAAGCCCGAACTCTTCGTCGTGGTGCAGGACGCCTTCATGACCGAAACGGCGGCCCTCGCCGATGTCGTGCTCCCCACGGCGATCTGGGGCGAAAAGACGGGCACATTCACGAATGTGGATCGCACCGTCCATATTTCCCACAAGGCGATCGACCCGCCCGGAGAGGCACGGTCCGACCTCGACATCTTCCTCGACTACGCGCGGCGCATGGACTTCCGTGACCGGGACGGCGCGCCCCTGGTGAAATGGAGCACGTCCGAAGAAGCCTTCGAGGCCTGGAAGGAATGCACGCGCGGCCGGCCCTGCGCCTACACCGGCCTGAGCTATGCCAAGCTGACGGGCGGCTCCGGTATCCCCTGGCCCTGCAACGCGGAGCATCCGGACGGAAGCCCGCGCATCTACACGGACCACCGGTTTCCAACGGATCCGGCCCTCTGCGAGGATTACGGGCACGACCTTCAGACCGGCGCCGTGATCACGCCAACCGAATACCGGGCGAAGCAGCCCGCAGGACGGGCCTTCCTGAAATCGGTGCATTACCGCCCGCTGCCCGAGGCACCCGATGCCGACTATCCGTTCCTGGTGACGACCGGGCGCGTGACGTACCACTTCCATACCCGCACCAAGACCGGCCGCGCGCGCGAACTGGTGCGGGCCGAACCCGAAGCTTTCGTGGAGATATCGGAGAATGACGCGGCACGGCTCGGGGTCGTGGAAGGTGACATGCTCCGCCTGACCTCGCGGCGCGGCTCGGTGGAGGCTCCCGCGCGCATCGCGCCGATCCACGCCGGGCACCTCTTCGTCCCCTTCCACTACGGTTACTGGGACGAGCCGGGCCGGGCACGCGCGGCGAACGAACTGACCCTTTTCGCCTGGGATCCGGTCAGCAAGCAGCCGCATTACAAGTATGCGGCGGTGAAGGTCGAGCGCGTGGCCTCGCCAGGAACCACGCAGCCCGAGGATCTGGCTTCCGCCGAGCGCGGCGGTGGGCTGCTCGGCGCCGTCGGGCAGGCAGTCAAGTCCGGCGCGAAGGCCATCTCCGAAACCGTGAAGCCGCCACGGGCCCATCTCGCCGATTATCTCGGCCTGCTGCAGGCCAGCGAGGAAATGTTCGCCGAAGCCTGCGATCAGGTTCGCTCCAACCACCCCAAGGTGCCGGACATCGAGGAGGAGTGCGCCCTTTTCGCTGAATGGTCGCGCGAGGCAGCCGCCCGCCTGGGGCCCTTGCTGGCCCGCTACGGCCGCCAGCAGGAAGGGGAGCCAAAGCGGCTCGAGCGTGTTCTCGTGAGAAAGCGCACGGAGTCCACTGGCTTCGGCCTGGTGCGCGACCTGCACGACCTCATCCTGCTCGCCAATGAGAGCCTCGTCTCGGCGACCATCCTCCACCAGGCCGCGATGGGGCTGCGGGACAAGGACATGGAAACGGTCCTGGAGGAGGTGATGAGCCATGTTCGCCGCGCCCGGCAATGGCTGGAAACGCGGGTGAAGCAGGCCGCGCCTCAGGCCCTGGTCGTCCCCGAGTAGGCCCAGGGGCGGCGGGGCCACAGGCGGAATCCGGGAGGCCCCGGCGGCACCCGGCAAAGGGAGCCCGGGGTAAGCAGCGCCTTCCCGGCTCCACCCGGTGGACTCCCGGCCCCCGCCGCCCCATATTCCGCCCCGGAAGGCCGGTCGCGGACGGGCGCCTCGTCGACCCGGTCAGGTCCGGAAGGAAGCAGCCGAGGCGGGTTACGCTCGGGTCGTGGCCGGTCTTCCACCCTTTTGCCTTTCCCCATGCCTGGCGGCCCAGGCCGCACCCAACCCGCGGCCCGGATGACCAGCGACACCGACCTCTCGCCCGAATCGCAGGACGACCTGCCCGAGCCGCCGATGGAGGGCCCGGGCCTGTTCGGCGATCCCTCGCCGCCGCCCGCCGCGTCCCAAACCACCACGGCACCGGCCACTGCCGCGCCGGCCCCCGCCTCCGTCGCCGAACCCTCGCAGCCCTATCGCGTGCTGGCGCGGAAATACCGCCCGCAGGACTTCAACGACCTCATCGGCCAGGAAGCCCTGGTCCGCACCCTGCGCAACGCCTTCGCGCAGAACCGCGTCGCCCATGCCTTCATGCTCACCGGCGTCCGCGGCGTGGGAAAGACCACCACGGCCCGCATCATCGCCCGCGCGCTGAACTGCATCGGCCCCGATGGAAAGGGCGGCCCCACCGCCGATCCCTGCGGCGTCTGCCCGGAATGCCGCGCCATCCTGGCGGACCGCCACCCGGACGTGATGGAGCTGGACGCCGCCTCGAACAACGGCGTCGAGAATGTCCGTGAGATCCGGGAGGCCGTGCGCTTCCGCCCCAGCCAGGGCCGCTTCAAGGTCTATATCCTGGACGAGGTCCACATGCTCTCGGGCGCCGCGTTCAACGCGCTGCTCAAGACGCTGGAGGAACCCCCGCCCCAGGTGAAGTTCCTCTTCGCGACCACGGAAATCCGCAAGGTTCCCGCCACCATCCTCTCCCGCTGCCAGCGCTTCGACCTGAAGCGCGTGCCGCAGGAAACACTGCGCGCCCATTTCGCCCGCATCGCGGAGAAGGAAGGCGCCTCGGTGGAGCCGGAGGCCCTGGCCATGATCGCCCGCGCCGCCGATGGCTCGGTGCGGGATGGCCTCTCCCTGCTCGACCAGGCCATCGCCATGCCGGAGGCAGGCGGCCAGGTCACGGCGGAAGGGGTGCGGGACATGCTCGGCCTCGCCGACCGCGCCCTGGTGCTGGAGCTGATGGAGGCCGCCATGAGGGGCGACCTCCCCGCCCTCCTCGCCGGCATGGACCGCGCGCATGAGCGCGGCGCCGATCCCGGCGTGGTGCTGGCGGACATGGCCGAGCTCACCCACACCCTCACCCGCTTCCGCGCGGTCCCCGCCCTCCGCACCGATCCTTCGATCCCCGAGGCCGAGCGCGTGCGCGGCGGCACCCTGGCCGAAACCCTCACCATCCCCGTGCTCGGCCGCGCCTGGCAGGTGCTGCTGAAAGGCATCAACGAGGTGGCCGAGAGCCCCGACCGCCGCGCGGCGGCGGAAATGGTCCTCATCCGCCTCGCCCACCTGGCCGAGATGCCCACCCCGGGCGAGATCGTCCGCCGCCTCTCCGGCGCCGCGCCCGTCCCGCGTGGTGGCCCGGGCCCCTCCCTGCCGAATGGCGGCGGCAACGGCGCCGGGCCCATGGCCGATGCGGTCTCCGGCACCGCCGTCGCCGGCGCCCCGGCCGGTGGCTTCCGCGCCATCGCCGGCGGCGCGGCCCTGCGCGCCGTCTCCCCGGAAGCGGCGCCCATGCCCGCGGTGCAGCCGGAAACGGAAGCCGCCCCGGCGCCCCTGCCCACCACCTTCCGCGAGGTGGTCGCCCTGGCCTCGGGCCGGAAGCCCTTCCTGCACGCCCATCTCGTCCACAGCGTCCATCTCGTCCGCTTCGAGGCGCGGGCGGAGGGCGGGCGGATCGAGCTGCGCACCCTGCCCGACGCCCCGCGCGACCTCGCCGGCCAGCTCTCCGCCCTCCTGCAGGAGGTCACGGGCACGCGCTGGACCGTCTCCCTCTCCAATGCCCAGGGCGAACCGACCCTGGCCGAGCAGGGCCGCGCCGCCGCCGTCGCCCGGCTTGAGGTGGCGCGCAGCCATCCCCTCGTCCTGGCCGTCATGCAGGCCTTCCCCGGCGCCCAGATCCGGGAGGTGCGCGACGCCTCGCTGGACGCCTATGGCCTCCCCCCGCCCGATGTCACGGGCGATGGCGAGCCGGTGGGGGAGGACGACATCGCCTTCGCCCCACCGGATGACGACGCCGATTTCGGCTTCGCGCCCCTGGATGCGGAGCCCGCGGGGATGGACAGGCCCTAGCGCCCTGCCCCATCTGCCCCCTCCCCCGAGACCGACTGCCCCGTGCAGAGAGCAAAGGACCGCCGATGAAGAACCTGGGCAACATGCTGAAGCAGGCGCAGCAGATGCAGGCCAAGATGCAGGAGATGCAGGCCAAGCTGGAGGCCGCCACCATGGAAGGCCAGGCCGGCGCCGGCATGGTGAAGGTCACCCTCTCCGGCAAGGGCGACCTCAAGGGCATCACCATCGACCCCTCCCTCATGGCGGCCGAGGAGCGCGAAGTGCTCGAGGACCTGATCGTGGCGGCCCATGCCGATGCGAAGCAGAAGGTCGAGGCCATGATGGCCGAGGAAATGGGCAAGGCCACCTCCGGCCTGAACATCCCGGGCATGGGCGGCGGCCTCGGCGGCTTCAAGCTGCCTTTCTGATGCCATCCGGGGGCATCCTTCCTATATGAGAAGGATGCCTTTCGACCCCTCCGACGTGTCCCGCGGGCCCGTTCCGAACGACCCGGTGGAGCAGCTCGTCGTCCTCCTCTCCCGCCTCCCCGGGCTAGGGCGCCGCTCCGCGCGGCGCGCGGCGCTGAAGATGCTGCAGGACCCGCAGCGCCTCATGCTGCCCCTCGCCGGCGCGCTGAACGCCGCCGCCGCCGCCGTGCGCCCCTGCCGCGTCTGCGGCAATCTCGACACCCAGGACCCCTGCAATGTCTGCCGCGACCCGCGCCGGGAACGCGGCCTGGTCTGCGTGGTCGAAGGCGTGGCCGATCTCTGGGCGCTGGAGCGCGGCGGCGCCCATCGCGGCCTCTACCACGTGCTCGGCGGCACCCTCTCCGCCCTGGGCGGCGTGGGGCCGGAAGACCTCTCCATCCAGCCGCTGGTCGAGCGCGTCTCCGCCGGCGAGGTGGAGGAGGTGATCCTCGCCCTCCCCGCCACCGTAGAAGGCGCCACCACCGGCCACTACCTGGCGGACCGGCTCCGCCCCCTCCAGGTTCCCGTCACCCGCCTGGCCCAGGGCGTGCCCATGGGCGGCGCGCTGGACGTGCTGGACGACGGCACCCTCGCCGCCGCCCTGCGGGCCCGCCGCCCGGCCTGAAGCCACGCGAACCGATTCGCCGCACTTGCTGCGGCTGGGTGGATCGCTCAGAACCCCACGGATTCGCGGGAGCCGCCGCGAGGGACAACGCATTATCGGGGCAGGCCGTGGCATCATCGGAAGACTTTCGCCAGCTCCACCGGCGGGCCGCGCGCAGCCTGATACGGCGCCTCCGCCCCTTCGCGCAGCCGGTCCTGGCCCGCATCAGGTTCCGCCTGCGCGGCGTGCTCGACGCATCGGCCGAGGCGCGGAATCCCACGCCGCGGCAGGACCCCCTGCTCCATCGGCTGGAACAGCTCGAAATCCAGCTCCAGCGCACGCAGATCGCGGTGGACGCCCTCCGGCTTGACCATGGGGACGCCCATCGCGCCCTCCGCGAACGCCTGGACCAGCTCGGCAAGGACATGCTCTCCGCCCAGGCGCGCGGGGAAGAGGCCCTGGGCGGCCAGCTGCGCGAAGCCTCCGGCCACCTCGCCGGCATGGTCGGGGACCGCACCGAACGGCTGCTGGGCCGCGTCGCCATCCCGCTGGGCGGGGAGACGCTGGTGCGCATGCCGGAAGGGTACCTCCTCCTCCCCGCCGAGGATGTTCCCCTCCTCACCGCCATGGTGGAAGGCGGCGGCAGGCTGGAACCCGGCACGGTCGCGGTCATCCAGGCCATCCTGCGCGAAGGGGACGTGGTGCTGGATGCCGGCGCCAATCTCGGCCTCACCGTCCTGCCCGCGGCCAGGCGCGTGGGGCCCGCCGGGCGCGTGATCGCGGTGGAACCCGCCTCCCGGGCCGCCGCCCTGCTGCGGCGGAACATCGCGCTCAATGGCCTGGAAGGGCGGGTCACGCTGCATGACTGCGCCGCCGGCGCCGCCCCGGGCAAGGCCGCGCTGCATGTCGGCGCCATCTCAGGCCATTCCTCGCTCCTCGGCCAGCCCGGCGCCGATCGAACGGAGGAGGTGGAGGTCCGCCCGCTGGACGACCTCGTCCCCCCCGGCACGCGCCTCCGCCTCGCCAAGCTCGACGTGGAGGGATACGAGGCCGAGGCATGGCGCGGCATGCGCCGCATCGCGGTGGAGAATCCGCAGCTGGCCCTGCTGGTGGAATTCGGCCCGGACCATCTGCGCCGCGCCGGCCTCACCCCCGAGGCGTGGACGGATCTTTTCACCTCCGCAGGCTTCACCCTGTTCGAGGTGGACGAGGCCGACGGGTCGCTCCGCCCCGTCCGCCCCCTTGCCGAGCTCGGGAAGGTCCACTCGGTCAATCTCCTCATGCTGCGCGACGCGCCTTCCGCCTATCCGGAGCTGCGCTTCGCATGAGGATCGGCCTGATCACCGCGGCCCTTCCGCTGGCGGGCGGCGCCCATCGCCTGATCCTGGAAGGGCTGCGTGAGCAGCTGGTTGCCCGCGGGCACGAGGTCGAGCCCGTCTGGCTCCCCTTCGACGCCACGCCCGGCGAGGTGCTGCCCCAGATGGCCGCCTTCCGCATGGTTCGGCTGGATGGGTATTTCGACCGCGTGATCACCCTCCGCGCCCCCGCCCATGCGGTGGCGCATCGCCGCAAGGTGGTCTGGTTCACCCACCCCCTGCGCTCCATCCACGAACCGGAGCAGGAGCATGGCCACGCCCGCGCCCTGCGCGCCGCCGTGACCCGGGCCGACGCGGCGGCCCTGCGCGCCGCCCATGCCGTCCTCGCCGGCTCCGAGGCCGCGCGGGAGATCCTGTACCGGGACAAGCTTCCCGGCAGCGGCGTGCTCCCGCCCCCGCTGCCCCATCCGGAACGCCTCCGCGCCGGTCCCCTTGGGGATGAGGTGGTCGTCATCGCCCGGATGGCACCCTGGAACCGCCAGCACCTCCTCCTCGAAGCCCTCGCCCTCACCCAGGGGCCCCTCCGCCTGCGCCTCTGCGGCACCGCCTCCGACCCCGCCTATCCGCAGGCGCTGAGGGACGCCGCGCGGCGCCTGGGCATCGCGGATCGCGTCACCATCGAGCCCCGCTGGATCACCGAGGAGGAGAAGGCGAACCTCCTGGAGAACGCGCTCGCCGTCGCCACCCTCCCGCGGCACGGCAACGGCCATGCCTATCCCGTCCTGGAAGCCGCGCAGGCCGCGCGCCCCATCCTCACCACCACCGACGCGGGCGAAGCCGCCGATGCGGTGGCGGATGGCGAAACCGGGCTGGTCACCTCCCCTGATCCCGCATCCCTCGCCCAGGCGCTCGATCGCCTGCAGGCCGACCGCGCCCTGGCCGTCCGCCTCGGCGCCGCCGCCCGCGCCAGGGCGGCGCAACGCGGCACCGGCTGGGATGCCGTCGTTGAAAGGCTGCTCGCATGAAGGTCCTCGTGCTGAGCACCCTCGTCCCCTTCGTGCATGGAGGGGCGGAGGAGCTCTACGACCATCTCGTCCTCAACCTCCGCCGCCAGGGCATGGAGGCGGAGGGCATGCGCATCCCCTTCTACTGGAACCCGGCGGAGGAGCTGATCGAGGAGATGCTGCTCGCCCGCAACCTCCGCGTGAGCGGGGTGGACCGGGTGATCGCGCTCAAGTTCCCGGCCTATATGGTTCCCTTCCCGGACAAGGTGCTCTGGCTCCTCCACCAGTACCGCCAGGCCTATGACCTGCTGGATGCCGGCCAGAGCAACATCCCCGGCGACGCAAGCGGCGAACGCATCCTCCACGCCATCCGCGCCGCCGATGCCATGGCCTTCCGCGAATCCCGGCAGATCTACACCAACGCTCCGATCACCGGCCGCCGCCTGAAGCATTACAACGGCTTCGACAGCCAGGTGCTGCGCCCGCCCCTGAACGACCCCGAGCTTTTCCCCGGCGGCGAGTCCGAGGGCTACATCCTCGCCACCGGCCGGGTGAACGACACCAAGCGCCAGCACCTCCTCGTGCGCGCCCTGCGCCGGGTCCCGGGCCTGCGCCTCGTCGTCGCCGGCCCGCCGGACAGTCCGGCCGACGCCGAGGTGCTGCACCGCATCGCCGCCCAGGAGGGCGTGGAGGACCGCGTCACGCTCGACCTCCGCTTCGTCCCCCGCGCCCATCTCGCGCAGCTCGTCAACGGCGCCCTGGGCGTGGCCTATCTTCCCTTCGACGAGGACAGCCTGGGCTACTGCACCATGGAGGCCTTCCGCGCCGCCAAGCCCGTGATCACCACCACGGATTCCGGCGGCGTGCTGGACATCGTGCGCGAAGGCGAGAACGGCCATGTCGTCCCGCCCAGCCCGGAAGCCCTGGCCGGCGCCATGGCCCGGCTGCACGCCGCCCCCGCCCGCGCCCGCGACATGGGCCTGGCCGGCCGCGCCGCCATGGAGGCCCAGCGCCTGGACTGGCCGACCACCATCGAGAGGCTCGTGTCATGAACGCGTTGCGAATCGGCTGGTCCACCCCCTGGAACGCCCGCTCCGCCATTGCCGACTTCGCCGGGGAGGTGGCCCATGTCCTGGCCGCCCGCGGCCATGAGGTGACCATCCTCCGCAGCGAGGCGCGCGAGGCCGCCGCCCTGCCCCCGCGCCCCGGCCCCTTCCCCGTCTTCCACATGGACGAGCTGGACGACGAGGCCCTGCACACGCGCTTCGACGTGGTGGTGGCCCATGTCGGCAACCACCACCCCTTCCACGACGCCCAGGTGCGCCGCCTGCCCGGCAACCACATGGTCGGCGTGTTCCACGACCTCTTCCTCGCCCATCTGGCCGCCGAGTACTTCCACGACATCGGCGATCCCCTGGGCCCCTCCCGCCTGGCCCGCGAACTCTATGGCGAGGAAGGCATGCCCGAGGGCCAGCCCTTCTGGACCGATCTCGAGGAAATGGTCCGGCGCCGCCCGATGCTCGAATGGCTGGCCACGCATTGCATCGGCGCGGTCGCCCATTCCAGCCACTACGCCGAGCGCCTGCGCGCCTGTTGCCCCGGCCCGGTCGCGGTCATTCCCCTCGCCTTCGTCGCGCCCAACATGCCGCCCGCGCCGCCCCAGGGCGAAGGCCGGCTGACCGTGGCGGTGATCGGCCATGCCAACGCCAACAAGCGCGTGGACCAGGTGATCATGGCCATCGGCTCCTCCGTCATCCTGCGCGGCCGCTGCCGCCTGCGGGTGATCGGCCAGGCCCCGGACGAGGAGCGCACGCGCCTGGAGGGGATCGCCGCCGCGCTCGGCGTCGAGCCTCCCGAATTCACGGGCTGGGTGGATGACGACGAGCTGCGCCGCCAGCTGCGCGACGTTCATGTCATCGCCTGCCTGCGGAACCCGGTGCTGGAAGGCGCATCCGCCTCCGTCGTCACCGCCATGGCCTCCGGCCGTCCCACCCTCGTCACCGACCATGGGTGCTACGCGGAAATCCCCGCGGACGCCGTCCTCCCCTGCCGCCCGGAGGCCGAGGCGCTGGACGCCATGCGCCACCTCGAGCGCCTGGTGGCCGATCCGGCCGAGATCGAGGCCCTGGGGGAGCGCGCGCGGATGGTCGCCCTCACGCGCCATGCCCCCACGGCCTATGCGGATGCGCTGATCCCCTTCCTCCAGCGCATCGTGGCCGACCGCCCGCGCCAGGATGCGGCGGAGAGGATCGCCTCCACCCTCGCCGGCTTCGGCCTGCCGCCCGAGGACCCCGCCCGCCAGCGGGCCGCAACCCTGCTCAAGGGAATGGGGCTGGCGCCGGGCAAATAGCGGCCGGCAGGGAAGGCCCGGCGCCTTCCCGCCCGCCCGGCGGCCTCAGTTCAGCCGCCCGCGCCATTCCTCGATCATCTCGCGCCCGCGCTCCGCCGCCTCTCCGGCCGGCACCAGCCCGAGGAAGCGCTCCATCGCCTCGATCGCGGCGCCCAGCCGGCCCAGCCGCGCGTTCATCACCGCGGCCTCCCGCCACAGCGGCGCCGCATCCGGCGCCAGGCGAAGCATGTCCAGGGTGCAGTCCAGCGCGCCCTCGAAGTCGTCGTCCTGCAGCCGCCGCAGCCGGATATTGGTCTGCAGCCGCAGCAGCACGGCACGGCGGCTCATCGGCGCCAGCACCCCCGGCCGCAGCTCGGCCGAAGGTCCCTCCACCTGCTTGATCAGCGCGCGCAGCGCCGGCACCGGCACGGCCGCCCCGCCATTGAACGGGTCCACCACCAGGGAACCGCCCCGTTCCGCCCCGTCCAGCCTGATCAGGAAATGGCCGGGAAAATCCAGCCCCCGCGCCGCCCAGCCGGCCGCCTCCGCCACATGCAGCCAGAGCAGCCCGATGGCGACCGGCAGCCCCAGCCGCCGCTCGGTCACCCGGATCAGATTGGCGTTGCGCAGGTCGTCATAGGTCTCGGAATCGCCGGCAAAGCCGCCTTCCTCATGGATCACGCGCGCGATCAGCGCGCGCCGGCCCTCCACATCCCCCGGCGGCTCCTCGGCCAGCACCGCCCGCACCAGGGTGGAAACCCGCTCCGCCGCCGCGCGCCAATCGGCCGACGGCGCATCGATCCGCGCGAATTGCAGCGCAACCGCGGCCAGGTCCAGCTCGTCATCCGGCAGGTTCCCGGCGGCCTCGATCGCGGCCCGCGCCTCGGCGACGGAATCCGGCATCAGCCCTGCACGCCCGGAACCATCCGCCCCAGGCGGCGCCCGCCGAAAAGATGGACATGGAAATGCGGAACCTCCTGCCCGCCCTCCGGCCCCATGTTCGTCAGCGCCCGGTAGCCGCCGCTCTCCAGGCCCAACTCCCTCGCCACCTGCCCCACCGCGCGCCAGAACCCGGCGATCTCCGCATCCGACGCCTTCGTGCTGAAATCCGCCAGCGACACATAGGCTCCGCGCGGGATCACCAGCACATGCACCGGCGCCTGCGGGTTGATGTCGTGGAAGGCCACCGCGTGCTCGTCCTCATGCACGCGCTTGCTCGGGATCTCCCCGCGCAGGATGCGCGCGAAGATGTTGTTCTCGTCATAGGGCGGCAGGCCGGTGGTCATCTCGGCTCCTCAGGCGGGCATCGCTTCCTTCCTAGAGGAAAAGCCCGGGGGGACGGAATTCCCCCCCGTCCCCATCCGCCCCTTCACGTTTCCGGGGTGGCCTGGATCAATCCCGCGCCATGCGCCCGTCCATCACCGGCGCCACCCGTCCGCGTGCGGCCAGGTGGTCGGCCACCACCTCCTCCATCGGCGGCCCCTCGTCATAGGCCTCCAGCGCCTCGTCCCGCAGCACCGCATAGCCATCGCCGCCGGCGCGCATGAAGCTGATCGTCACCACGCGATAGGCGCGGTCCGGGTCCAGCGGCGTCCAGTCCGCCATCCGCACCTCCCGCACGCGCTGCCCCACGGGCGCCGCGGGATCGAAGCGCAAGCGCAGCCCCGCCACCTGCGGGAAGCGCCCGGCATCCCGCGGCAGGCGCGACAGCCCGTTCTCCAGCGCCGCGCGGATCGCCCCGCCCCGGATCGTCAGCGTCGCCAGCGTGTTCCCGAAGGGCAGCACCGCCAGCACGTCGCCATAGGTCACGGTGCCCGAAGGCAGCGCCGCCCGCATCCCGCCCCCGTTGACGATGGCGATCTCGGCCGAGGGCACCCGCGCCAGCGCCGCATCCGCCACCAGGCTCCCCAGGGCGCATTCCCCCTCGCGGCAGGGCTCGTTGGGGAAGAACCCCTCCGCCACCGCCAGGGCCCGCCGCCGGATCTCGCCCAGCGGCGCCGCGTATTCGGCCACGACCGCGGCCACTGCCGGGTCTTCCGGCACATCCGGCCCGATCGGCCGCACGCCGCCGCCATGTGACGCCACCCGCCCATCGGCCCCGAGGTCAAGGTCCATCCGCCCGAGATAGCGCGCATGGCAGGCCACCTGCCCGATCCGCACGTCCCGCCCGCGCCCCTGCACCACCAGCGGATGCGGCCCCACCGCCCCGGCCAGCCCATTCGCCAGCAGCAGATGCGAATGCCCGCCGATGATGGCATCCACCCCCTCCACCTCGGCCGCCAGCCGCCGATCCAGCGAAAGGCCGAGATGGGACAGCACCACCACCGTCCCGATTCCCTGCCGCCGCAGGGCGAAAGCCGCCCGCTCCGCCGCCTCGAAGGGATCGGTGAAGCGCAGATTCGGCCCGGGCGATGAGGAGGTCGCCGTTTCCTGCGTCGTCAGCCCCACCACCCCGATCCGCGCCCCATGGGATTCGAGCACGGCGAAGCCGCTCACCCGGTCCCGCAGCAACGGCTCCCGGCTCGCATCCAGATTCGCCGAGAGCAACGGGAAAGGCACGGCCGCCGCATAGCGCGCCAGGTTCGCCGGCCCGTTGTCGAACTCGTGGTTGCCCAGGGACATGGCCATGGTGCCCATGGCGCGCTGCACCGCCGCCTCCGCCAGCCCGCGATGCTGCGTGTAGAACAGGCTGCCCATGAACTGGTCGCCCGCATCCAGCAGGAAGGGCGCCCGCCCCTCCGCGATGGCCGCCGCCCGTGCCTCCCGGATCGCCCCGGCCAGCCGCGCCGATCCACCCGCGCAGGGCCGCCCCTCCCGGCACACGCTCCCGCCTTCCGCCACCCCCTCATGCTTGGAGTGGAAGTCGTTCATGTGGAGCAGCGCGATGCGCGCGCCATCCGCGGCCAGCGCGCGCCGTACCAGCGGCGCGGCCAGCGGCAGCGCCGCCGCCGCGCGCAGCAGCCCCCGTCGGGAGAGAGGTCGATTCGCCGGATCCTGCCGCATGGATGCCCTTTTCGCCGGCCAGGATGTGGCGCCGCCACGCGCCGGCAGGAAGGCTCCTACGCCACCACGGCGGGAACCGGAATGCATCTTGCGCGGGACGGGATGCGGGTCCAAACGGCCCGGGAACGCTCCCGGGAAGGCCTTGCATCCCGGGCGGCACCGCCATCGCGCCGCGCCCGGCCCGCCGGGCCGCGGCCCCGCCCGCGCGCGGCCCGCGCGGACCCCACGCGCCCCCCTTTCCGGGGGAGGAGCGGCGAACGCATGTCCGTCTACCTGCCGATCGCCGAGATGTCGGTGGATGCCCTGCTCCTCCTGAGCATAGGCCTCGGCGTCGGCTGGCTGTCGGGTCTCTTCGGCGTGGGCGGCGGCTTCCTCCTCACCCCCCTTCTCATCCTCATCGGCATTCCCGCCCCCGTCGCAGTCGCCTCCGGCGCCAACCAGACCATCGGCGCCTCCGTTTCAGGCCTCATCGCCCAGTGGCGGCGCGGCAATGTCGATCCGCGCATGGGCGCCGTGCTGCTCGTCGCGGGCCTGGCAGGCTCGGCCGCCGGCACGCAGCTCTTCGTCTTCCTGCGAAGCCTCGGCCAGATCGACCTCGCCGTCTCGCTCTTCTACGTCGTCGTCCTCGGCACCGTGGGGGCGCTCATGGTGCGCGAAAGCGTCCGGGCCATCCTGCGCCGCCGCCACGCCAAGCCCGCGCGAACGCACCAGCATTCCTGGCTGCACGGCCTGCCCTTCAAGATGCGCTTCCGCAAGTCGCGCCTCTACATCTCCGTCATCCCGCCCATGCTGGTGGGATTCGGCATCGGCATCCTCTCGGCCATCATGGGCGTGGGCGGCGGGTTCATGCTCGTGCCCGCCATGATCTACCTGCTGGGCATGCCCACCGGCACCACCATCGGCACCTCGCTCTTCCAGGTCACCTTCGTCAGCGCCAACGTCACCCTCCTCCAGGCGCTCCAGACCGGCTCGGTGGACATCGTCCTCACCCTGCTGCTGCTGGCCGGGGGCGTGGCCGGGGCGCAGTTCGGCGCCGCCATGGGCTCCCGCCTGCGGGGGGAGGAGACCCGCGCCCTGCTCGGCCTCCTCGTCCTCGCCGTCGCCGCCCGCCTGCTCTGGGACCTGCTGCAGACCCCCGGCAGCCTCTACTTCCTCGGCCCCGCCACGTGAAACCGCGCCTGCCCGCCGGCGCCGCGCTCCTCGCGGCCCTCCTCGCCATGGCCACGCCCGCCCTCGCGCAGCGGGATGCCCAGCCCACGCCGCCGCCCCAGCCGGGCCCGGCCCTGGCCGCCGAGATTGCCCAGCCCAGCATCGCCGTGGACACCGCCTTCAGCGGCGCGAACCTCCTGGTCTTCGGCGCCACCGACCGCCTCCTCGGCCCCGCCGGGGACAATGTCGTCATCCTCGGCATCGGCCCCGCGCGGGACGTGGTGGTGCGCCGCCGGGTCAAGCGCCTGGGCATCTGGGTGAACGGCGCCGCCGCCCGCTTCCGCGAGGTGCCGAACTACTACGCCCTGGCCTCCACCGCGCCCGTCGCCGGCCTGCTCGAGGAAGCCGCCCGCCGTGAGCGCCGCCTCGGTCTCGACATGCTCACCGCCCGCATCCCCGGCCCGCGCGATCCCGCGTTCCGCCAGGCGCTGATCGAGCTGAAGCAGGGCTCGGAGCAGTGGAACGAGGAGGAAGCCCCGGTCGAGGTCTCCGGCGGCCGCCTCTTCCACGCCCGCCTTCCCCTGCCCTCCACCATTGCCACCGGGGATTACGTGGTGCAGGTGCTGCTGGTGCGCGCCAACCGCATCATCGCCCGCCAGGAACTGCCCTTCCGGGTGGACCGCGTGGGCGCCACCGCCCGCATCGCCGATGTATCGCGCGACCATCCCCTGCTGTATGGCCTGGCCTGCATCGGCCTCGCCGCGCTCGCCGGCTGGCTCGGCAGCGTCATCTTCCGCAGGGGCTGAGGGGAAAGGACCGCCGCATGCCGCAGGACCGCGTCTTCCTGGTGGTGGTGGATGACAGCCCGGAACGGGCCGTCGCCCTCCGCTATGCCTGCCTCCGCGCCCGCAAGTCCGGCGGCCGCGTCGCCCTGATGCGGATCACCGAACCGGTCGGCCTGCAGGAATGGGCCGGCGTCGGCGCCCTGATGCAGGAGGAGCGCCGCCAGGAGGCGGAGCAGCTCCTCTCCGCCCTCGCCGCCCAGGTCCAGGAACTCACCGGCGGCCTTCCCCTCCTCATCATCCGCGAGGGCGACGCGGTGGAGCAGATCCTCGAGGTCCTGGCGGAGGACCCGCGCATCTCTATCCTCGTCCTCGCCACCGCCACGGAGGGCGGGCCCGGCCCGCTGATCAGCGCCCTTTCCGGCCGCCATGCCGGCCGCCTCCGCTGCCCCATGACCATCGTGCCCGGCGGGCTGGACGATGCGGAGCTGGACCGGGTCACCTGAGCGCCGCGCAGCCCAAGCCTGCGCCCGGAACGGTTGCACCCCCGCCCCGCCTGCCCCACATCCCCTCCTGAAAAGCGCGGCGTCCATGCCGCAGAAGGGAAGTCCCCCATGTTCATCGAGACCGAGGCGACGCCGAACCCCGCGACCCTCAAGTTCCTCCCGGGCCAGGAGGTGATGGGCGCCCGCGGCACCGCCGACTTCGTCTCCGAGGAAGCCGCGGCCCGCTCCCCCCTCGCCGCCCGCCTCTTCCAGCTTCCCGGCGTCGCCCGCGTCTTCCTCGGCGCGGATTTCGTCACCGTCACCAAAACCAATGACGCGGACTGGGCCGATCTCCGCCCGCAGGTCCTCGGCGCGCTGATGGAGCACGCCATGGCCGGCCGCCCCGTCCTGGCCGGCGAAGAGGCCGAGGACGACGCCGAGGACACCGACCCCGCCGATGCCGAGGTGGTCGCCCAGATCAAGGAATTGCTGGACACCCGCGTCCGCCCGGCCGTGGCCGGCGATGGCGGGGATATCGTCTTCCGCGGCTTCCGCGACGGCATCGTGAAGCTGCGCATGCAGGGCGCCTGCTCCGGCTGCCCCTCCTCCCGCGCCACCCTCAAGCATGGGGTGGAGAACATGCTCCGCCACTATGTGCCCGAGGTCGTGGCCGTGGAGCAGGTGGAGGCCTGAAGGCCCCCGCCGGGCGGAAGCCTGACGGCATCCACCGGGATCCAGGCCCGGCCAGGCGCCATTCACCGGGCCTATGATGGCGATGCCGCGCAGGCCTTTGCTGCGCGGCACCATCGGGACAAGTATCGGGCCCAAGGAGAACCCCTCATGCCCGATACCAACCTCGCTTCCAGCACCACCCCCGACGACGCGGCGCTCGACCGCCTCTTCCGCCAGGCCCGCACAGCCAATGCCTGGCAGGACCGCCCCGTCTCCGACGACACCCTCCGCAAGCTCTATGAGCTGGTGATCCTCGGCCCCACCAGCGCCAACCAGCTGCCCGGCCGCTTCGTCTTCGTCCGCACGCCCGAGGCGAAGGAGAAGCTCCTCACCGCCGTCTCCGCCGGCAACGCGGAAAAGACGCGCACCGCCCCGGTCACGGCCATCATCGCCTTCGACCCGCAATTCTACGAGCACCTGCCGCGCCTCTTCCCGCATGCCGATGCCAAGTCCTGGTTCACCGGCAACGCCGCCTTCGCCGAGCGCAGCGCCTTCATGAACTCCACCCTGCAGGCCGGCTACCTCATCCTCGCCGCCCGCGCGCTCGGCCTGGATGCCGGCCCCATGGGCGGCTTCGATTCCAAGAAGGTGGACGAGCTGTTCTTCGCCGAGAGCGGCTGGAAATCCACCATGCTCATCAATCTCGGCTATGGCGACCACGCCAAGACCTTCGGCCGCCTGCCCCGCCTGGGCTTCGACGAAGCAGCGCTCCTGGCCTGAATACGCGGATGGCATGGAGGGCTGCGCCCCTTCATGCCAGATCTGACTAGGCAGCACGCCTTGGCAGTTGCGCTTTCTGCTTCGTGGCAGAAGCGAAATTTCTCATGACAAACCGTGCGCGGGCTTCCTCCTTCGGGCGAGATACGCAACAATCACTAGAAGCGCCGCCGAGGCCATGTTGGAGCCGCCCATGAAATCTTTGAACTTGAATGAAAAAACTTTGATGTATTATGGGCGACTGGCAAGAGGACAAGCCAGTTTGCATTTCTCGCAGTTTGGCGAAGACATCATTATCAACATATTGCTTAAAAAAAAGAAGGAGGGTTTTTACCTCGACATTGGGGCTCACGACCCTTTTGTGTTCTCGAACACCGCGCTTCTTTACCATGAGAAGGGATGGCGCGGCATCAACGTCGATCTTGACCAACGCTATGTGGACCGCCTGCAAGAGCAACGCCCACGCGACATCAACCTTTGCTGTGCCATCGGTGGAGAGAACGGCACGATCGATGCAGTAATTTTTGAGAACGGTGCCTTCAACACTGCTGACCCTGGCCGCCAAGCGCGCTTGATGCAGGATAATACATCTGCTGAGAAGCGGAGCGTGCCGATGCGGACCATCCCTTCCCTGCTAGATGAGCACCTGCCGCCAGGGGCTACGATCGATTTCTTGAACATCGACGTGGAGGGAATCGACTTCATTGCGCTCCAAGCTAATGACTGGACACGCTTCAGGCCCGCTGTGATCGCAGTCGAAACCCATGGCATGAACCTGCACGATCCCGCATCCAACCGGGTCTTTCAGCTTTTGGTATCGAAGGGCTACCAGCTACGCTCCCAGGTCTGGGTAACCTCGATCTTCACGCTCTGAGCGGAGAAGGTATAAAGAATGGACAGTCGGCAGGGCACACCACTTGCCGTCTTGCCCGCTCACCCCACCTTCAGCACGTAGCGCAGCACCATCGCGATGGCCCCCAGCACCAGGATGCTGGCGGCCCACAAGCCGATGAACCAGAGCAGCCGGCGTCCCCACATCTCAGTGGTACCCGGTCTCGCTCGTCACCTTCCCCCGGAACAGCCAGTACACATAGCCCGTATAGGCCAGGATGATCGGGATCAGCACGGCCGCGCCCACCAGCAGGAAGCCCTGCGAAGCCGGCGGCGCCGCGGCCTGCCAGATATCGAAGGCCGGCGGCACGATCATCGGCCACATGGAAAGCCCCAGCCCGACATAGGCCAGCGCGAACAGCCCCAGCGCCAGCAGGAAGGGCCGCACATCCGCCATCCCGCCCCGCCCGGTGTCCTGCGACAGCGCATGGAAGAAGCGCCACACGAACACCGCCACCAGCACCGGCACGGGCAGCGCATAGAGCAGGTTCGGAAAGCTCAGCCACCGCGCCGCGAAGGCCGGCTGCAGGAAGGGCATGATGGCCGAGACGAGAACGATCGCCGCCACCGTTCCCACCGCGAAGGTCCAGGCCAGCCCCGCCGCGCGCCGGTGCAGCGCGCCCTCCGTCTTCCACAGCAGCCAGCAGGCGCCCAGCAGCCCATAGCCGATCACCAGCGCCAGCCCGGTGAGAATGGAGAAGGGCGTCAGCCAGTCCCACCATCCCCCGGCATAGGCGCGCCCCTGCACCTGGATGCCCTGCACGAAGGCCCCCAGCGCGATGCCCTGGGTGAAGGCCGCGACCATGGAGCCCCAGGAGAAGGAGCGGTCCCACCAGCGCTGCTGCCCGTCATTCTCGGCCCGGAACCGCATCTCGAAGGCCACGCCGCGGAAGATCAGCGCCAGCAGCATGATAATCAGCGGCATGTAGAGCGCGGGCAGCACGACGGCATAGGCAAGCGGGAACACCGCCAGCAACCCGCCGCCGCCCAGCACCAGCCAGGTCTCGTTCCCGTCCCAGACGGGCGCGACGGAATTCACCGCCACGTCCCGCTCGGCCTTCTCGCGCATGAAGGGGAACAGGATCCCGATCCCCAGGTCGAACCCGTCCATGCACACATAGAAGAACACGGCCAGCGCGATCAGCACCGCCCAGATCAGGGGCAGCCAGAAGGCCCAGCCCGTCAGCCCGTTCGCGAGTTCCATGGCCCCTACTCCGCCGGCTGCGCGCCGGGCGCGACGGCGCCCTGATTCAAGCCAGGCGCGGCGGCGCCCAGGTTCGGTCCCGGCGCGGCACCCGCCGCGACCGAGGGCGCGGGCGTGATGCCCGCCGTGCGGATCGGCTGCCCATGCGGCGGCGAGCCCTCATGGTGGCGCGGCGTCTGCGAGAACAGCTTGAACAGGTACCAGATGCCTGCCCCGAACACGAGGAAGTACACCACCACGAACAGCGCGAGCGAGGTCGCCACTGCCGGCAGCCCGATCGGCGATACGCTGTCCGCCGTGCGCAGATGCCCATAGACGGTGAAGGGCTGCCGCCCCGCCTCCGTCACGATCCACCCCGCCGTCACCGCGATCAGCCCCGCGGGCCCCATCGCCACCGCCGCCTTCAGCAGCCAGGGCGTCTCGTACAACCGCCCGCGCCACCGCATGATCCCGCTGGCCAGGCCCAGCCCGATCATCAGCAGCCCCATCCCGACCATCACGCGGAAGGCGAAGAAGACCAGCGGGATGTTGGTCGGCCAGTACTCGCGCGGAATGTCCTTCAGCCCGCGGACCTCGCCGTTCCACTCATGCGTCAGATAGAGGCTGGCGAGATTCGGAATCCCGATCGCCATTTTCGTCCGCTCCTGCTCCGCATCCGGGATGCCGAACAGGATGGAAGGCGCGCCGCGCTCCGTCTCGAAATGCCCCTCCATCGCGGCCACCTTGGCAGGCTGGTGCTCATAGGTGTTGGTGCCGTGCAGGTCGCCCAGCACGGCCTGGATGGGCGCCACGATCAGCAGCATCCACATCGCCATGGAGAACATGAGCTTCGCGCGCGGGTTCAACCCGCGCTCGCTCGACTCCACTCCCCGCTTCTCGCCCGCGCTGCCCGGGCCCGGCCGGTCCGGTGCCTCCGCGCCCTGCACCAGCGCCTGGCCGGCATCATGGAAGCGCGCCGCCGTGCTCGAATCGATCCCGGTATCCCGCACCGGCTCCTCGCCCCGCCGCTCCCGAAGCAGGTGCCACGCGCCCACCGCCCCCACGATCAGCGCCGTCGTCAGATACGCGCCAGTAACCGTATGCGCGAGGCGGAACGGAAAGGACGGGTTGAAGATGATCGCCCACCAGTCCTCCGGGATGAAGCGCCCATCCGGCGTCACGGAGAAACCCGCCGGCGTATGCATCCAGGAATTCGCCGAAAGGATCCAGAAGGCCGAGAAGAAGGTGCCGATCGCGACAAGGGACGTGGCCAGCATGTGCAGCCCCTTGCCGACCCGGTTCAGCCCGAACAGCATCACGCCCAGGAAGCCCGCCTCCAGGAAGAAGGCCGTCAGCACCTCATATCCCATCAGCGGCCCGATCACCGGCCCCGCCTTGTCCGACAGCACGGACCAGTTCGTGCCGAACTGGTAGGACATCACGATCCCCGACACGACGCCCATCGCGAAGGCAACGGCGAAGATCTTCAGCCAGTACCGGAATGTGTCGAGATAAACCGCCTTCCCGGTCCAGAGCCAAAGCCCCTCCAGCACCGCGAGATAGCTGGCCAACCCGATGGTGAAAGCGGGAAAGAGAAAGTGCCAGACCACCACGAAGGCGAACTGGAAGCGCGCCAGATCCAGCGCGCTGGGCAACAGAGCTTCAATCATGTTCCAGGGGCCCCCCGAGGCTTCCCAGGACAGAAGATGTGATGCCGCCCCGCCCGCGCCAATGCGGCGGCGCGCATTCGCACGCCATGTTGACGCCCCGCGCGCGTTTTCCATTCCAACGCGCGGACATGCCTCAGACCACCACCGCGTCGCGGTGCGGATCCCTCTGCAGCACGCCCGCCACCATCTCCAGCGAATGCCGCAGCAGAGCGCGATCCGTGGCGGGCCCGAGCGCCAGCCGCGCGCGCAACGGCGCCTCGCCCTCCACCGCGAAGGCCTCGCTCGGCACCACCGCCAGCCCCTGTCGCCGCAGATGCGCGGCGAAGGCCGCGCTCGGCCAGTGCGCCGGCAGCCGCAGCCACAGATGCAGCCCCTGCGGATGCGCCTCCGCCGCCTCGCCCAGCACCGTGTGCGCCATCGCCTGCCGCGCGGTCATCTCCCGCCGCACGCCGCGCAGCAGCGCCTCCGCCTGCCCGCCCGAGATCCACTGGTGCACCAGCCCGGTGAGAAGCCCCGGCGCCATCATGGCCACGGCGCGCAATGCCGCCGTCATCCGCTCCGCCCAGCCCTCGTCCGGCACGGCAAGAAAGGCCGTGCGCAGCCCGGGGGACAGCACCTTCGAAACCGTGGCCAGGTGGAACACGCGTCGCGGATCCAGCCGCGCCAGCGCGGGCAGCGGATGCTCCGGCAGCAGCGCATAGGGATCATCCTCCACCACCATCACCCCGTGCCGCCGCGCCACCTCCAGAACCGCCTCCCGCCGCGCGAGGGACATGGTCGCCGTCGTCGGGTTCTGGATGCACGGCGTGCAGCAGACCAGCCGCGGCGCATGATCCCGGCAGGCACGGTCCAGCGCCTCCGGCACCAGCCCCTCGCCATCCATGACCACCCCCACCAGCACCAGCCCCAGCTGCGCGGCCACGGCCCGTAGCCCCGGATAGGCGCAGCGCTCCGCCAGCACCGCATCCCCCGGCCGTGCCAGGGTGGAGAGCAGGGCCAGCAGCGCCGCCTGCGCGCCCGGTGCCACCAGCACCTCCACCGGCCCGCGCCGCCCCAGCACGGGCCGCAGCCAAGCCGCCCCCGCCGCCCGCTCCTCCGGCGTGCCCGCGGTGCTGCGATAGGACATCAGCCCGCCCACCTCCTGCCGCCGCAGCAGAGACGCCATGCCCTCCTGCACCAGCCGCTTGAGCGAGGGATCCTCCAGCGGCGGCGGCAGGTTCATCGTCATGTCGATCAGGGCCCGCCCGCCCTCGCGCCACAGCCGGGCGGAAGCCCCGCTGCGCACGAAGCTGCCCCGCCCCACCACGGCCTGCAGCAGCCCGAGATGCCGCGCCTCGTTGAAGGCGCGCGTCACCGTCGTCAGGTCTAGCTTCAGCACCGCCGCCAGTTGCCGCTGCGGCGGCAGGCGGTCCCCGTCCTGCAGGTCCCCGCTCTCGATCGCCAGCCGGATCGCCTCGACGATCCCGCGATAGAGCGGCCCCTGGTGCCCCTCCATATGCCGGCGGATCACCAGCGCGGCGGAATCGGGCGGCATGGGAAGGCGCTCCGTCATGGGGTCCGACAGAAGGGCCGGGCTGCCCGGCTCAGGGAGCCGCCCGCATCACCGGCCGCCCCTCCTCCGCCTTGTGGATGAACTGGGAACAGACCAGCCAGCCCTTGAAGGGCCGCAGCAGCGCCAGCGAACCCAGCACCAGCAGCGGCAAGGTCGTCAGCAGGTGCACCCAGAAGGCCGGCTCGTACCGAAGCTCCAGCCAGCCGGCGAAGATCGTCACCGGCACGGCCACGGTGGACATCACGAAGAAGGCCGGCCCATCCGCCGGATCGGCATAGCCGAAATCCAGCCCGCATGCCCCGCATTCCCGCCGCAGCCCGAGAAAGCCCTGGAACAGGTGCCCCTTGCCGCAGCGCGGGCACAGCCCCCGCACCCCCAGCGCGAAGGACGACCGCCCTCCGGCAAGTTCGAACCTCTCCTCGTCCATGGCCGGCATCCCGCTCCTCGGAGCAGCCACGGAAAGGCCGCTCCCACGGGGCCTATCTCGGCCGTCCGGCCTCGCCCCTCAAGCAGATTGCCCGCAGACAAGGCCGCGGGATTGTATGGATCGGGCCGGGCGCCCTCAGGCCTCCCGCATCACCCGCCCATGCTCCACCTCGATCCGGGCCACGCCCACCACCGAGCGCAGGTTGCCCGCCACCAGATGCACCATGCCCTCGGGCAGCGTCACCAGGATCTCCACCCGCAGCACCTCGCCCTCACGCGCCGCGCGGAAGCGCTCCGGCGTCAGGTCGCGCTTGGCCAGCGGCTGCAGGAGGCGCGGCAACAAGCCGGGCGAGGGCTCCGCCCGCAACATGTAGCGCACGGAAAGAAGGCGCTCGCCCTCCTCCTCGCAAACCGGAGGATGGACAGGAAGGGGCGCGGCCAGCAGGGCGCCGGGAACAGCATCGAACATGGAATGGTCTTTTCTTCCGAAGGTGGGCGGGGCAAAGGCCCGGCCGCCCGCCCGCGCGACATGAGCGAAAGCTCCCGCGCCGGTCAGACGACCGGGCGGGTAATTCGGCGCATTCGGCGCCCGCTCATGCTGCGGAAGAACAACATCCCCGGATGATCCGCCGCCCGTTCCCCCGGCGCAAGTCCCGGGGCGGGTGGCAGCCATGCGCCTCACGCACGGATGCCACCGCCCCCGTGGAACTCAGTCGCTCGCCGCCGCGGCCACCGCCGCCGGCACCTCGCCCTGCGGCTGCGCCTGGGACTGCACGATGACCTTGCGATGCGGGAAGGGGATCTCGATCCCCACCTCCTCGAAGCGGCGCTTCACCCGCCGGTTCATCTCGCGCAGCGCGTTCCAGCGGCCCATCGGGTCGGTCTTCAGCCGCACCCGCACCACCACGCCGGATTCGCCCAGCATCTCCACGCCCAGCACCTCCAGGTCGTCGCGGATGGTCGGGCCCAGCTTCGGGTCCTTGCGCAGCTCCGCCGCCACCTCGCGCAGCACCTCCGTCACCCGGTCCGTGTCCTCCCCGTAGCCCACCTGCACGTCCATCACCGCGAAGGAGAAGTCGCGCGTCATGTTCGTCACCGTGGTCACCCCGCTGAAGGGGATGATGTGCAGCGAGCCATCCTGCGCGCGCAGCCGGATCGAGCGGATGCTGAGCTGCTCCACCACCCCGGCCTGCCCGGCCACGGACACCACGTCGCCCACCGCCACCGCATCCTCCAGCAGCAGGAACAGGCCGGTGATCACGTCCTGCACCAGCTTCTGCGAGCCGAAGCCGATGGCAACGCCGACGACACCGGCACCGGCGATCAGCGGCGCCACGTTCACCCCGATCTCGCTCAGCACGTTCAGCGCCACGAAGATCAGGATCACGATCAGCAGCGCCGTCCGCAGCATCGGCAGCAGCGTGCGGATCCGGGCGGAACGCGCGGGCTGGGCATCGCGCGAAAGCTTCGTCAGCCGCCGCTGAATCGCCGCGTTCGTCACCTCCCACACCGTCACCGCCGCGAGCGCGGTCAGCCCGATGGAAACCAGGCTGCCCAGCACCCGCGCGCCCAGCTGCCCGCGCGCGAACCAGGACAGCGATTCGATCCCCCAGGCCTCCAGCAGCAGCAACAGGGTGACGACCGTCACGATGCCCGAGACGATGCCCTTCAGCACGGGCAGGTAGCGGTTCGCCCGCCCCTCCAGCCCCGGATAGCGCCGGGCCAGGTCCGGCGAGATGCGGAAGCCACGCTCCAGCAGCCGCCGCACCCCGTAATCCACCAGCTTCGCGCAGCCCATGATCGCAAGCGTCAGCGCGCTGGCCCGCAGCAGCCGCTCGAAGCCGTCGCGAACCTCCAGCGCCCAGACGCCCCAGAGCGCCAGCAGGTAGAGAATAGCCAGCACGTGCCAGATCTCGGCCAGCCGGTCCCGCAGCGCGCGGAACATCCGGCGGGAACGGTCCGGATTGTCGCCGGGCTTCAGCTCCGGCGCGCGCAGGAACTCCGCCACCACATGGCGGTTCTGCATCACGATGATGATGAGGAAGAGCGAGACGATCAGCAGCGAGAAGCGCGTGATCCCGTCATACACCGCCCAGGGCACGCCAAAGAGCAGCCCCGCCTCGGCCAGCGCCCAGCCCACCACCAGCACGGCCACCACCCGCCGCAGCCACACGGTGATGTAGGCCGCCGTCTCGTCATGCAGCGGCACCAGCCGCAGATGCGCCGAGTTGGGCGAGAACAGCATGCGGGACGTCACCATCACCGCGCGGATCGCGATATAGGCGTTGTTCGCCAGCAGCAGCACCAGTTCCGTCGTCGGCAAGGGTTCCACCGCGCGGATCAGCCCGTAGGAGATGACGGCGAAGGCACCCACCGGCAGCAGGTCCAGCAGCAGCCGCGCCAGCACATAGGGAATCCGCCGGAACCAGCTCCACAGGTCCTCCCGCTCCGGCGCATGGGCGTCCAGCCGGTCCCGCGCGCGGGCCAGCAGCCGCCACACCGCCCATTCGGCCAGCAGCCCCAGGCCGAACAGCAGCACGAGCTTCCAGGAGGCATCCAGCACCCGCGCCTGCGTCACCGGGTCCCGCGCCACGCCCGAGGCCCAGGCGATGACATTGGGCAGGTCCGTCAGGGCCTGCACGCCGGCCACGATCTGGTCCGACAGCAAGGCCAGGCGCTGCGACGCCCCCATCATCAGCTGCGCGCCCAGCGTGTTCGGCGCCAGGATCGCCGTCTCCGCCGGCGCGGCGGGCGGGGCTGCGGCGGGTGGCGATGCGGCAGGCGGGGGCGCGTCGGCCGCCGGCGCCGGGGCGGCCCCGGGGCCAGGCGCGGCGCCG
>NZ_JAGIZB010000090.1 GCF_017813395.1 Pararoseomonas baculiformis
TGTCAACGCCGCCTGAAATCTGACCCACCTTGGCTCGCGTCGCCGGTCGAAACCTGACCCACTGGATCGCCCGGAGATGGGACGAGCTCCACCTCCGGACGGCGTGTCTCAGCGGCTCTCCTTCTTGGCGACGACACCGGCCCGGCGCTTGTCTCGGAGCCGATAGCTCTCGCCGCTGATCTGAACGACGGTGGCGTGGTGGAGCAGGCGGTCCAACATCGCCGCCGTCAGCACCGTCTCGCCCGCGAAGGCCTGATCCCAACTTCCGAAGGTCAGGTTGGAGGTGAGGATCATGGCCCCTCGCTCGTAGCGCTTGGCCACCACCTGAAAGAACAGGTTCGCCTGCTCGCGGCCCATCGGCAGGTAGCCGATCTCGTCGATGATCAGCAGGCGGTAGAGGTTCACCGCCCGGTGCAGCACCTCCTTCAGCCGCCCCTGGCGCTGCGCCGTCTCGAGCAGCAGCACGAGATCGGCGGCAGTGGTGAACCGCACCTTCCAGCCCCGCTGGGTGGCGAGGTAGCCCAGCGCTATGGCCAGGTGGGTCTTGCCGACGCCAGACGGGCCGAGGAGGACCACGTTCTCGCCGCGCTCGACAAAGGCGAGGCTGGCCAGCTCGGTGAGCTGCTGGCGCGGCGCGCCGGTGGCGAACCCGAAGTCGTAGCCGTCCAGGGTCTTGAGGGCCGGGAACCCGGCGGTGCGGGCGAACATCTCCCGTGCCCGGCTCCGTCGTACCTCCCGCTCGCCCCGCAGCGTCTCCTCCAGGAAGTCGCTGAAGGTGGCGTCGCCCGACGCGGCTTTCTGGGCGAGACCGCCGTAGAGATCGGGCACGGCCGTGAGGCGGAGCTCGGCGCAGAGCTCGGCGATGCGGGCGTGCTGGGTCGCGCTCATGCCGTGCCTCCCGCCAGGCCGGGGGCGGCGAGCAGGGCGTCGTAGATCCCCAGCGGGTGCTGCAGGCCGACGATAGGGCGCACCATCGGCCGAGGCACCGCAGCCGAGGCTCGCGGGATCAGCCCGCCATAGGGCGACGGGACAGGGCGCAACGCCCCGCGCTCGGCCTCCAGCCGCACCAGCGGCACCTCCCCGGTCGTGGCGTGCACCCGGGCGTTGGCCACCTCCCGCAGCCAGCGCCCGACCGCCAGGTTCGCCGCCGCCCGGTCCACGACAATGCCCTCCGCCGCCATCCGGCTCGCCAGCGGCACCCAGAACCCGCCCCGCAGGTAGCGGATGAAGCGCTCGACCTTGCCCTTGCTCTGGGCCCGGTAGGGCTGGCACAGCCGCGGCCGGAACCCGCAATGCCCGGCGAAGTCGAGGAACCCCGGGTGGAACCGGTGACGCCCCCGCCCGTAGCGGTCCCGCTCCAGCACCACCGTCCGCATGTTGTCGTACAGCACCTCCTCCGGCACGCCACCGAAAGCGAGGAAGGCGTGCTCGTGGCAGGACAGCAGCGTCTCCAGCCGCTCGTCCTCCACGAACTCGGCATAGGCCGCCCGGCTCCAGCCCAGCGTAGCGACGAACACCGACAACCGGTCCGCCCCCCGCCGGATCACCGCCCAGTCCACCTGCATCTGCCCGCCCGGCGGCGTCTCGAAGCGCACCACCGGTGCCGGGACGATCACCGGCCGCAGTTCCGCCAGATGCTCCTTGAGGATCGTGTACCCGCCCGTGTAGCCGCGCTCGCGCAGCTCCCGCAGCAGCACCGTTGCCTCCAGCCGGTCCGGCAGGGCCGAAGCTACCCGCGAGGCGATGTAGCCCTCGTACTCCGACAGCTTGCCCGCCCGGGGCAGCCGTCCGCGATACCGCGCCGCCTCGGGATCGCGCAGGTATCGTCGTACCGTGTTCCGCGACACCCCCACCTCGCGCGCGATCTCCCGCACGCCCTTGCCGTGTCTGGCCAACACCCGGATCTCCAACGCCAGTTCCTCTCCGACCATCCGGCCCCCCATCACCACGACGGGGCACCCTAGACCTGGGTCAGATTCCAACCGGCGACCGGGTCAGATTCACTCCGGCGGCAACA
>NZ_JAGIZB010000091.1 GCF_017813395.1 Pararoseomonas baculiformis
TGGCCGGGGCTGATGCTTCGGTGCGGGCGGTGGTGATCGGGTCGGAGGGCCGGACCTTCATTGCGGGGGCGGACATCAGCGAGTTCGGCAAGCCGCCTGTCCCGCCTGGCCTGTCGGAGGTGATCTCTGCGATCGAGGACCTGCCCAAGCCCGTGGTGGCCGCGATCGGCGGTGCGGCGCTCGGGGGTGGGCTGGAGGTGGCGCTGGGCTGTCATGCGCGGGTGGCCTCGCCGTCTGCCAGGCTCGGGCTGCCCGAGGTCAAGCTCGGCATCCTGCCCGGGGCGGGGGGCACGCAGCGCCTGCCGCGTCTGATCGGGGCGGTGCCGGCCGCGCGGATCGCCTCTGAGGGCAACCCGATCACGGCCGCCGAGGCGGTGTCGCTCGGGCTGGTGGGCGAGGTGGCGGAGGACGTGCTGGGCGCGGCCAGGGCGCTGGCGTTGCGGCTGGCCGATGAGGGCCGCCCTGCTCCGAGCCGGGAGGGCCGGAAGCTTGGCTCGCGCGAGGCCTTCGAGGAGGCGGCGTCGGGGCTGCTGAAGAAGCATGCGGGCAATCCGAGCGTCGAGGCGATCATCGACTCCGTCCGGAATTGTTTCGGGATGTCCTTCGAGGAGGGCATGGCGGCCGAGCGGGCGCATTTCCTGCGCCTGCGGGACGACCCGCGGAGCAAGGCGCTGCGCCATGTGTTCTTCGCCGAGCGCGCGGCGGCCCGCATTCCCGGCCTGCCAAAGGGGACGCAGCCCCGGCCTGTCGAGCGCGCCGCGGTGATCGGGGCGGGCACGATGGGGGGTGGCATTGCGATGAGCTTTGCCAATGCGGGCATTCCCGTGACCCTGATCGAGACGAGCGAGGAGAACCTCTCGCGCGGGCTGGAGCGGGTGGCGGCGAACTACGCGACCTCGGTCCGGCGCGGCAGCCTGGACGAGGAGGCGAGGGCGAGGCGCCTCTCCCTCATCGAGGGGCGGGTCGGGCTCGAGCATGCGGGGAGCGCCGATGTGGTGGTCGAGGCGGTGTTCGAGGAGATGGGGCTGAAGAAGGAGATCTTCGGCAAGCTCGACGGCATCGCCCGGCCCGGGGCGGTGCTGGCGACCAACACCTCCTATCTCGACGTGGACGAGATCGCCTCCGCGACCTCGCGCCCCGGCGACGTGCTGGGGATGCACTTCTTCTCGCCGGCGAATGTCATGAAGCTGCTGGAGGTGGTGAGGGGCGAGAGGACCGCCCCCGATGCGCTGGCCACGGCGGTGGAACTCGGGCGCCGGCTGGCCAAGGTGCCGGTGGTCTCCGGCGTCTGCTACGGCTTCATCGGCAACCGCATGCTGGCGCGGCGCACGGCCCAGGCCGAGCGGCTGCTGATCGAGGGCGCCCTGCCCGAGCAGGTGGATGCGGCGCTGCTGGGCTTTGGCTTTCGCATGGGGCCCTTCGCCATGGGCGACCTCGCGGGGCTGGATATCGGCTGGCGCATCCGCCAGGCCAGCGGCAAGAAGGCCCCCGTGGCCGATGCGCTGGTCGAGGCCGGGCGGCTGGGGCAGAAGACCAAGCGGGGCTACTACGACTACCCGGGCGATGGGCGGACCGGCGTGCCGGACCCGGAGGTGGCGGCGCTGATCGAGCGCGTCTCGGCCGAACAGGGCGTCACGCGCCGCGCGATCAGCGGGGAGGAGATCCTGGACCGCCTGCTGCTGCCGATGATCAACGAGGGCGCGCGGATCCTGGAAGAGGGGATCGCGGCGCGGGCCGGGGACATCGATACGGTCTGGCTCAACGGCTATGGCTGGCCCGCCTGGACAGGCGGGCCGATGTTCCATGCCGACGCAACCGGCCTGCCTCGCATCGTCGAACGGCTGCGCCACTTCGCCGCACAGACCCGCGACGACACCCTCCAGCCCGCACCCCTCCTCACGCGCCTCGCTCAGGAAGGCTCCACCTTCGCCGAACTCGAT
>NZ_JAGIZB010000092.1 GCF_017813395.1 Pararoseomonas baculiformis
CGTGATGCTGCGGCGTGACGGCTGGGCGGTGGGCAAGAGCTTGGTGTGGCGGCTGTACCGGGAGGAAGGCCTGGCGCTGCGCAGCAAGCAGCACCGGCGCCGCAAACCTGTTCGTAGACAACGTCCTAGAACGGGAAGGCGCGGGACGCTTTGGCCAGCAGGTCTCCATCGCCGGTTTGCACTGACGTCGGAATGCGCAGCAACACAAAACCAGGTGGCCTCCACCGTGATGGGGAGCTCTCGACCATAGCAAACATAGGGTCCGTCGATGGTGCCTGGGCAGGCGCCGCCGCGGTCCTCACCGTTCTCGAGACGAGATGTAGACCCAGGTGGAAGACTTGAACATTATTTACAGGGTCACGGATGCGCTCTCGCGGCTCCAACAGGGAGCGGTTCTTCCACTTGGCACCGGGCGCTCGACGAAGGGCCGGTAGTCGACACCGCTCTTGATGATCGCGTGCACCACGCGGGCCATCTTGGCGGTGATGGCGGTGAACGCCTTGCGCCGGAGATCCGGGTCCTCCCGGTCCGTGGCGACATAGCGCTCGAACTTGGCGCGGAAGCCCTTCTCCCGCTGGCGGATGGCGACCTGGGCGGCCATCCAGAGTGTCCGGCGCAGGCGGGCATTGCCGCGCTTGGACAGCTTGGTCTTGCCACGGAACTGCCCGGACTGGTGGGTGGCGGGGTCGAGGCCGCAGAACTTCAAGAACTGGCGATGGTGCCCGAAGCGGCGCAGGTCACCCGCCCCGGCCAGGATGGCAAGCGCGTTGATCGGTCCGATGCCCAGCACCTGCTGCAGGCGGCGGAAGTCGGCATGCTCGCCCAGCAGCTCGCCCGCGAGCGGCTCTATGGTGCCGCGCTGTGCAATCAGGTGCCGTGCCTCGGCGATTACGAGGCGGAACATGGTGATGGCGGGCGCCTCGGGCGGGATCGGCAAGGCGATGGAGTTCTGGGCGGTGTAGTAGATGTCGCCGAGCAGGCGCGCCTTGGCGACCTTGCGGCCGACGAGGTCCCAGGCTGCCGCGATGAAGGCCTCCTTGCTGAGGGCGGTGATGCTGGCCGGCACGGGGAAGCGCTCGAGGAAGGCGAAGAACCAGTCGCTCCGGGTGTTGTTCCGGAAGCGGTCGACCTCGGGAAGTAGAGGGGCAGGTAGTGGGTCCGGATGCGGTGGAGCGCCTCGGTTTTGGCCTTGGAGACCACCTCGTGGGTCATCGACAGCTCCTGAATGTCGTTGATGCCGTGCTCCAGCGGGTCGTGGTAGGGCTTGGCGGCTCCGATCCGGAGCATGTGCAGGATGACCTGGGCGTCCTTGGGATCATTCTTGTCCCAACCGTTGTGGAGCGCCTCCCTCGTGCGGGCCAGGGCGACCGAGGAGATCAGCCGGACGTCGAAGCCGGCCTGGACCAGGCGCCAGGCGAGCGGGCGGTGGTAGTGCCCCGTCGGCTCCAGGCCGATGGTGACAGGGCGCTCCAGGGCCTGTAACTCGGCCACCAGCCGGTCATGCTCGGGGCGGGTGTTGGTTATTGTCATCCTGCGGCGCCGCCGGGCCTCAGGCAGCTCGATCAGCACCTCGTTCCGGAGCTTGGCGACATCGACGGCGACAAGGACTGCGGCAGCGGGTGTAAGCTGTGACTTGGCCATGTCCGGTCGGCTCCTTTCCGTGTGGCTGGACACCATCACTGTGGAGGCTCGCAGGCCGGTCGTGGCCGCCTTTGACCGGGTCAGACCCCGATCCAGTTCAACCTTCCCGATGTGCTATGGCGCGGAGTTCACCGGGCACCTCGTCGATCTCTGGGTCTACCACCATGGCACGCGGATCGACTTCTCACGGCCTGGCAAACCGACGGACAACGCCTTCATCGAAACCTTCAACGCCCGGCTC
>NZ_JAGIZB010000093.1 GCF_017813395.1 Pararoseomonas baculiformis
CCAGTCCGGGTCGAACCAGTCCGGGTCGAACCAGTCAGGGCAGAACCAGGACGCCTTCCGCCGGGCTCAGACGTCCGGCAGCCCTGCGGTGCCGAACAGTGACGCCGAGTACAGCCGGGCGATGGAGCGGCTGTTCCAGGCGGCTCAGCGCCTCCGGGAGGCGGTGCAGGCAATGGCTCAGCAGCCCGCCGGTGACAACCGCCGGCAGGCGATCAACGCCGCCAATCAGGCTCTGCTCGAGACGCAGCAGGCCATGGTGCAGGCCTCCGCCGTCGGGCAGTCCAATTCCTCGGGCGGCAGCGCGTCCTCCAGCCAGTCCGGCTCGTCCAGCTCCAACTCGCAGGGCAGCCGCAGCGGCTCGTCGTCAGGGAACTCCTCGGGTAGCTCCTCCGGCAATTCCCAGGGCTCCAGCTCGGGATCGTCCGGCTCCAGCAGGTAAAAACGCCGGCGGGGCGGGCCAGAGCAACCGCCCGCCCCGCGTCATCCGCCCACATGGCCCGCAGGGCCAGGCCCGCGGCATTCATATGAAAGGAACAGCCATGCTCACCTGGGCCATCGTCGCGCTCGTTGTTGCCGTCATCGCGGGTGCCCTCGGCTTCTCCGGTGTCGCCGCTGCCGCCGGCTCGGTGGCGAAGGTGCTCTTCGGCATCTTCCTTGTGATCGCCTTGGTGCTCTTCGTGCTCGGCGCGCTGGCTGTCTAACCCGTGCGCGCGGTTCCTTGTTGGCCACGCTTGCGCCGGTCGGCTGCCCACCTGAACATGGCCCCCCGACTTTATCGTTTCGCCTGATCCCCAGGATCCGGACGGGCTCGATCCCGAAAGGAAGTGACATGATCAAGTGGGCCGTCGTTTTCGCGGTTATCCCACTCCTCCTTGGCGCGCTTGGGTTCGGCGGACTGGATGGAGCGGCCATGGGTGTCGCCAAGATCATGTTCTGGCTCGCCGGCATCATTACGGTAGCCCTGCTCGTCCCCGGCCTCACGGTCGGCCGGAAGTTGACCTAGGAGATCGCCAGGGCTGGGATGCGCTAGCCCACAGTTTGGCGACGACATGTCTCGATTGCTGTCCCCAGATTTAGTCCGAGAGGCAACTCGCCGGGCAGTGGCTGGTGGGCCACCAGAACATCGGAGCGTCTCATGGCACTCTCTCCAGTCCACGCAAGCGCCCCGGCGCTGAGCTACCTCAACGAGCGCCTGCAGGAAGCGCAGCCTTGCAACAGCCGCTTCGAGGTCTTCGACCGCGCCCTCCAGTCCATTCCGGACCATGGCCTCATCTGTGAGTTCGGCGTGTTCAAAGCAGAGTCCATCAACTACATCGCGGACCAGCTGCCCGACCGAGCCTTGTTCGGCTTTGACTCTTTCGAGGGGCTCCCAGAGCATTGGCGTAAGGAGTTCGGGCCCGGCGCATTCAGCGTCGAGGGTGTTCTACCCGAGGTCCGACAGAATGTGAGGCTCATCAAAGGCTGGTTTGATGCCACGCTGCCGGACTTTGCCGCGAAGCATGATGGGCCTGTTGCCTTGCTCCACATCGACTGTGATCTCTACTCCTCCACCCGTTGTGTTCTCGACCACCTTGGAAGCCGCCTCATGGCCGGATCGATCCTCATATTCGACGAGTTCTTCAATTATCCGGGCTGGGAGGAACACGAATTTCGCGCATTCGCGGAATTTGCGGAGCAACGGAAGCTCCCTCACGAATACCTTGCCTACAATGCGACCCACGAGCAGGTTGCAATTCG
>NZ_JAGIZB010000094.1 GCF_017813395.1 Pararoseomonas baculiformis
CTAGGCCGGCAAAGTCGGCTGGCAGGCAGTCTGTTCCAGTTGGGCCAGGTAGGCTTGTGGATCGCGGCGGAACCGGGTTCGCAGTGTCCGGGCATGGCGTCGCTGTTCAAGACGCTGGCGAAGCTCACCCCAGCGCTTTCGGCTGGCGCGACCCAGGTCACGAGCGGTGGGCGGGCGCTGTCTCGTGACGGTTGCCGCGATCAGGCGCACCTCGCCGCGCAGCACGGCGGCAGGCGAGGCCGCCTTGCGCCCGGTGGCGCGACGCTCGTGGTAGCGCTGGGATCCGAACAGCTGCTCGAGGTCGTTGTTGGTCCTGGGCAGGCCGGGCACGGCGTAGCAGTGGAACAGCCCGGGGCGGTAGCTGCGGGCGACCTTGGCGAAGTGCTCGATGGCTGGGGCCAGTACGCCTGCCCTCTGGCGGTGGCGCAGCATGGCGCCGAGCAGGCCATCGAACCGGCGCCGGACGCGCGCGGCACTCTCATCGCCCCTGTTGCCCAGGATCCTTGCCGCCGCGTGCACCCAGGCATAGGCGCGCTCCACCTCGGGCCAGAACGGGGCCGTGCCCTCCAACCCGCGACCGATCAGCTGGCGCAGCCGCGCGAGCGGCGCGGGCGAGCCCCCTTTTCCAGCACCCGGTCCAGGCTGTCCGCCACCGCCTCCAGCCGTCCCTTGAGCTTCAGCCCGGGGGCGGCGAGCGGCGTGCGGCCATCGTCTGTGATGGCGCTGCGCACGGCCGCGCAGTAGCCCCGCACCACCTCCGAGCCGGCATCCTCGCGCCCCTCGGCCGAGCGCTCGATCCGGCGCACGCCGCGCACCCCCTTCTTGAGCTCCTTCTTGGCATGCCGGTCCGCCTCATAGACCGGGTTGGCCGCCTCCCGCAGGAAGTGAAACTGACAGAGCTGGTGCGGCACCCCGGGCAGCGCCTTGGCCACGGCGCGCCGGATTGAGGTCTGTCCGTCGCTGATCACACCCTCCACCGGCACCCCGATCGCCTCCGCGACCTCGGCCAGCAGCGGTGCAAGGTCCT
Organism: Pararoseomonas baculiformis; assembly: GCF_017813395.1. Taxonomy (GTDB): domain Bacteria; phylum Pseudomonadota; class Alphaproteobacteria; order Acetobacterales; family Acetobacteraceae; genus Roseomonas; species Roseomonas baculiformis. The sequence goes on from NZ_JAGIZB010000094.1 coordinate 1,028, forward strand.
CGGCCGTGCCTGACAGCAGGCTGCGCGCCAGCAGCACCTCGCCCGAGAGGCACTCGCGCACCACCCACAGCACCTCGTGACCCACATCCGGCTGCATGCCATCCAGCGCCAGGATCGCCCGCCCTTGCCTGGCCAGCACCCTCCGCAGCCGCCGCGTATCGGTCAGCGAGGTGGCCAGCAACTCATCATAGCGGTCCAGCAGATTGGTCACGCTCCGCTCGGCGATCTCCACCCCCCGTCCACGCAGGGCGGCATGGATCTCCGGCACGCTGCGGTGATCCCGGTGCCGCAGCCCCCCCACCATCGCCACCACGTCCAGGCCGAACTCATGCTGGGGCAGGGCCAGCGCCCCTTCCGCCTCGGGCCGGTACGCCAGACGGTAGCGCGCGCAGCCCTCATGCTCGCAGCGGCGGATTTTCAGCCGCAGCCGCACCAGCCCGGACAACGTCACCAGCGTCCGGCGGTTCTCGTAGCGCAATCGCATGTGCCCGCCGCAGCCGGGACATTCTTGCCGGAGAGGAACCAACACCCGCTCACGTCCGGGTTGCGCCCGTGCCAGCAGCCTGGCCATCCCGCGCCTCCAGAGCTCGTCAACCGACCACCCTGCTAACGCACAACGCCAGCCAGCTTTGCCGGCCTAG
>NZ_JAGIZB010000095.1 GCF_017813395.1 Pararoseomonas baculiformis
TCGGCATCCTGGGGCATGGCCGGCGCCGCCCGTGCCCGGGGCTTGCCCCCGGGCACGGGCAGTCGCGCTGAACTGGGGAATTTTCAGCCAGCACTTCCGGGGAGAATTCACTCAGCCGCTACACGCCCGGCACCGGCTGTGGCAGCCCATGCCCCAGGCCGCCAGCCTAGAGGCGCTGAACGCCTGGCTGGAACAGCGATGCCTCACCCTCTGGGAGGAGATCCCGCACGGGGTTGAGCCAGGCAGCGTCGCCGCGACCTGGCGGCAGGAGGTGGGCTGCCTGATGCCGGTCCGGCGGATCTTCGACGGCTTCGTGGACGAGACCAAGCGCGTCTCGCCCACCTGCCTCGTGCACTTCGGCCGCAGTCGCTACAGCGTGCCCGCCTCCTTCGCCAACCGGCCGGTCAGCCTGCGGGTCTATCCCGACCGCATCGTGGTCGTGGCTGAGGGGGCGGTCATCTGCGAGCACCAGCGGGTCATCGAGCGTTCGCATCATGGGCAGGGCCGGACGATCTACGACTGGCGGCGCTACCTGGCCGTGGTCCAGCGCAAGCCCGGTGCCCTGCGCAACGGCGCGCCCTTCGCCGAGCTACCCGAGGCCTTTCGGCAACTGCAGGGTCAGCTGCACGGCAGGGCTGGCGGCGACCGAGAGATGGTGGAGATCCTCTCCCTGGTGCTCCAACACGATGAGCAGGCCGTGCTGGTCGCCGTGGAGATGGCGCTGCAGGCCGGGGTTTCCACCAAGACCCACATCCTCAACCTGCTGCACCGGCTGACCGATGGCACAACCCCTCAGGTGCCGCCGATCGAGGCGCCCCAGGCCCTGGTGCTGACACAGGAGCCCAAGGCCAACGTCGCCCGCTATGACAGCCTGCGTCCGAGGCAGGGAGGCCATCATGCGTCATGACCCCGCGGCCGCCGCCATCACCATCATGCTGCGCAGCCTCAAGATGCACGGCATGGCACAGGCAGCGGCCGAACTGACCGAGCAGGGCGCCCCCGCCTTCCAGAGCGCGATCCCCATCCTGTCGCAGTTGCTCAAGGCGGAGATCGCCGAGCGGGAGGTCCGCTCCATTGCCTACCAGCTCAAGGCTGCTCGGTTCCCCACCTACAAGGACCTGGCGGGCTTTGACTTCGCCAGTAGCCAGATCAACGAGGCTCTGGTCCGCCAGCTCCACGCCGGTGCCTTCATGGACAAGGCCGACAACATCGTGCTGGTCGGAGGGCCAGGAACAGGAAAGACCCACGTTGCCACCGCGCTCGGCGTCCAGGCCGTCGAGCATCACCGCAAGCGCGTGCGGTTCTTCTCCACAGTGGAACTGGTCAATGCCCTTGAGCAGGAGAAAGCGGCCGGGAGGACCGGCCAGATCGCCGCCCGCCTGCTCCACACCGACCTGCTGATCCTCGATGAGCTGGGATACCTGCCGTTCAGCGCCTCGGGCGGCGCCCTGCTGTTCCACCTGCTCAGCAAGCTCTACGAGCAGACCAGCGTCATCATCACCACCAATCTCGGCTTCAGTGAGTGGGCTGCCATCTTCGGAGAGCCGAGGGTGTCATGATGCCTCCTTCTTTGAACCGCTGTTCCGTCGCACCTGCGTTTTCAACAAGGCGATCCGCTCGTCGGGGAGGTGGATCTGCCACGGCTGTCCCTTGACCGTTTGGTG
>NZ_JAGIZB010000096.1 GCF_017813395.1 Pararoseomonas baculiformis
GTCGGCCTTGAATAACCAGCAACCTGTTGATCTGGAGCAGGAAAGTTCGGGATTTGGGATGCTGGAATTGCAGGGTTCAGTTGGAACGATGCGGTATTCCTGCGATTCTGTCAGCCATGAAGCACCGCCCACGCCCTCCGGAACAGGCCGACCTGCTTCGACCTCGCCTGGTCGACATGATCGACGGGCGGCATGAGCTGGTCCGGCTCGCCGCGCTGATCGACTGGTCCTGGTTCGAGCGGGAGTGGGCCGGCTTCTTCCCTGCTGGTGAGGGACGGCCCGCCACCCACCCGCGCCTGGTGGCGGGGCTGATGTACCTGCAGCACGCCTACGGCCTCTCCGACGAGGCCGTCCTCGCCCGCTGGGTGGAGAACCCGTACTTCCAGCACTTCACCGGCGAGACCTTCTTCCAGCATCGCCTGCCCATTCACCCCTCATCTCTCAGCCGCTGGCGCGGCCGCATCGGGGAGGAGGGCGTGGAGTGGCTGCTGACCAAGACCATCGAAGCAGGGCGGGCCTCGGGTGCCGTGTCGGAACGCAGCCTGGCCGAGGTCGCGGTGGACACGACGGTGATGGAGAAGGCCATCGCCCATCCGACCGACAGCAGGCTCTACGAGAAGGCGCGCCATTCCTTGGTGGCACTGGCGGGTAAGGCCGGGATTGCCCTGCGCCAAACCTACAACCGCCTGGCTCCGCGGCTGGCCGCCCGGGCGGGGCGGCATGCCCATGCCCGGCAGTTCCGGCGCATGCGCAAGGCGCTGCGCACGCTCAAGGGCTACACGGGGCGCGTCCTGCGCGACATCCGCCGCAAGCTCGGCGCCGTCCCCGAAGGCCGGTTGCGGAGGCAGATGGAGGAACGCATGGTCCTCGTCACTCGCCTGCTGCGGCAGACACCCAAAAGCGCGGGCAAGCTCTATGCCCTGCACGAGCCCGAGGTGGATTGCATCTCCAAGGGCAAGGCCCGCATCCGCTTTGAGTTCGGAACCAAGGTCAGCGTTGCCACCACGCTCACCGGTGGCTTCGTCGTCGGCATGCGCTCCATGCCCGGCAACCCCTACGACGGGCACACCCTCCCCGACACCCTGCAGCAGGTCGAGACCCTCACCGGGCAACTCCCCAGCCTCGCCGTGGTCGACCGTGGCTACCGCGGCCATGGCGCCCACGGCACGACAGTCCTCATCAGCGGCACGCGCCGTGGCCTCACGCCACACCTGCGCAAGCTCCTGCGCCGCCGCAGCGCCATCGAGCCAGAGATCGGCCACATGAAATCTGACGGACTTCTCGCCCGCTGCGCCCTCAAGGGCACCATCGGTGACGCCCTCTACGCCGTGCTCTGTGGCTGCGGGCACAACATCCGCAAGATCCTCGCCCACCTCAGGACCCTTTTGATCGCCCTCCTTGGCGCTCTCATTCAGAAAATGGGTCGGCCAGACTACCAGCCGGTTACGATCCAGACGGCCTGAGGAGGTTATTCAAGGCCGAC
>NZ_JAGIZB010000097.1 GCF_017813395.1 Pararoseomonas baculiformis
CCGCGGCGAAGCGGGTCGGCAGGCAGAGCATGGCGGCGTCTCTTGGCGGGGACGCATCCACCCTAGCCGGTCAGCCCGCTCCGCCGCCTCTCCTCAGCTCAAATGGCCAAAGTCGAGCTTAGGCACGATAATCGAGGGTTATCGGACACCAGGGTGTTGCTCAAGGCTTTGCAGCGTGTAGCGTCGTCACGACCAGTCTGAGGGAAAGATGTCAGAGGATACAGGCGCTGAGAGCGGTACCCGCTTTTATAAGCACGTTCGCAGACCTGCCTACTATAAGCACGTTCGCAGACTTGCCGACGCGGAAGGGCGACTACTGCGTCTTGAAACCTACTTCAAAGTAGGTCTTGGAGTTGCGGTGATATTTGGGCTTTCGGGCGCCTGGGGTGCTCAGATGCTCTACAAAGCGCACAATAAATTTATGCAAATAAATGATGAGATTGCCAGCAAATCCATTGAACTCAATCAACTAAAGCGGGTAATCATCTCCGAAATACAAAATGCAGAAAGCACAACAACACAGAGTCAAATTGCCAAAATACAAGGCGCCAGCAAGAATCTTCAGCAACAATCTGAAGCCGCCAATAGAAGACCACGAAAAGTTTGTGGAATTAGTGGAGGAGAAAACTTTTCTTACATGATTGTGGTTCCAGACACCTTTACAATGGAAGATTGCAGAAGAGCTGGTGCCTGGAGCGAAGCGAAGGCTGTAGTCCACTTCTGCATGGATGATCACAGCATTACACGATCTGGTAACCCCGTATCTTGTAGTTGGCAATAGTTGTACTTTGATGCCAAAAATTATTACAGATGGGATCAACTCTATCTGTGGAAGCCAACGGTTTTCCGCGGAAGCCCTAGCCTATGCGCGGGAGGCCTCAGCCACCAACACCCGCCGGGCGTATCGCGCGGCCTGGGCCGACTTCACCGCCTGGTGCGCCGCCGCTGGCGTGGAGCCGCTGCCCGCATCGCCTGAGACGGTGGGCAGCTTCCTCGCGGCCCGGGCCACCACCCACAAGGCGGCCAGCCTCTCCATGCGCTTGGTGGCGATTGGACAGGCCCACCGCCTCGCCGGCCATCGCCTTGATGCTGGCCACCCCGCCATCCGTGAGACGATGAAGGGCATCCGGCGCACCCACGGCACGGCACCGACGAAGAAGGATGCCGCCGTGGCCGACGTGATTCGCGATGCCGTGGGCGTCTTAGCGAAGCGCCACGGCCTGCGCGCCCTCCGCGACCGTGCATTGCTGCTGGTGGGCTTCGCCGCGGCGCTGCGCCGGTCTGAGTTAGAGCGGTTTCCGGCCTGACTGAATTGCTTGTGATCCACGAGGCGGTGGCGAGGTGATTCAGTGCTCCTGGTGAGGGAGGCCCTGGGCATGTCGAAGGCGTTGTCGGTGGATCCGCGGGAGC
>NZ_JAGIZB010000098.1 GCF_017813395.1 Pararoseomonas baculiformis
GCCGATGGGGTGGATGGCCCCCGATCGGCATCGAAGTGCCAAGATGAGGGTTGTCGAACACCCCAGGAGGAGGCCATCCGCCATGCAGATTGCCACGATCGGCGTCGATCTCGCCAAGCATGTTTTCCAGCTTCACGGTGTTGGGCCGGACGGCCAAGTCGTCCTGCGCCAGAAGCTGCGTCGTACCCAGATGATGGCGTTCTTTGCGAAGCTGCCAGCCTGCCTCATCGGCATGGAGGCTTGCGCGACCGCGCACCACTGGGCACGTGAGCTCAGCGCCCTCGGGCACGAGATCCGCCTCATGCCAGCGCACTACGTCAAGGCTTACCTCAAGCGGGGCAAGAATGATGCGGCCGACGCCGAAGCGATCTGTGAGGCCGTGACCCGTCCGACCATGCGTTTCGTGGCGGTCAAGAGCCGGGAGCAACAGGCCGTCCTGGTCATGCATCGCACGCGCGACCTGTTGGTCCGGCAGCGGACCCAAGCCGCCAACTCCCTGCGGAGTCTTCTCGCGGAGTTCGGTGTCGCCGAGGCACAGGGTATCTGCCATTTGGGACGCCTGCGGGCGCACTTGGAAACGGACACGGTCCCCGAGCCTGGGCGTAAGATCCTCGCTCTCCTTGCCGAGCAGATCGACGAGCTCGAGAAGCGCATCGGACAGGTTGATGCCGAGATCTTGGCCTGGCACCGGGCCAATCAGACCAGCCAGCGCCTAGCCAAGATCCCGGGGGTCGGGCCGCTGATCGCGAGCGCCATTGTGGCGACGGTTGCGGACGCCACAGTGTTCCGCTCCGGTCGGGAGTTCTCCGCCTGGCTCGGCTTGGTGCCCCGGCAGAACTCATCGGGCGGCAAGCAGCGCCTGGGTCGGATCACCCACCAGGGTGACGGCTACATTCGTCGCCTGTTGATCATGGGCGCCCAGTCCGCCCTCCTGGGCTCAAGGGAGGTGAAAGCCAACGGCTGGGTACAAGGCCTTCTGAGCCGCTATGCCCGGCTCAAGGTTGCCGTTGCCCTCGCCAACAAGATGGCCCGTATTATCTGGGCGCTCATGGCCAAGGGAGACGTCTACCGGCCGGCTACCGCCGTACCTACGGCATAAGGTAGGGCCGCGCGAGAGAGAGGATGCTTGCGAGAGGAAGAGGCGTGATGGAGTGAGCGGCAGTGCCGACGAGTTGGGAGCAGCCTGGAACGTATCCGGGGTCCTTGAACCCGCGAGACCGATGAGGCCCCAGCCCGCGGACACCCATCAGGGCCAGCGGCCGTCGTGCCGCGCTGAAGGCCGGACACACGACTGCAAGCGACTACCGCTGCTTGATTGCCATGATTCTTCTTGCAAGACAGGGGGCCATCCACACACG
>NZ_JAGIZB010000099.1 GCF_017813395.1 Pararoseomonas baculiformis
TTCGACAAAGCGCATGGTCGGACGGGTCGCCGCCTCGGCGATCGCCTCCGCGTCCCGCTCGTCGTTCTTCTGTGCCTTCACATAGGGCCGCACATACTCGGGCGACATCAGCCGCACCTCGTGCCCTGCCTCGCGCAGCCGCCGGCCCAGGTGGTGCGCTCCACAGCAAGCCTCCATCGCCACCACGCAGCCTGGCGACCCTGCCGCCAGCCTGACCACCCCGTCCCGGTGCAGGCGCCGTCGCAGGACCACCCGCCCAGCCGTGTCCAGCCCAACCACGCTGCAGCTGTTCTTACCCAGATCCAACCCGAGAACCGCAATCACCGTCATGGGTCAGCTCCCTTACGCCCCGGTTGCCCGGCCAGCCTACGCCAGCAGGACTGAGGGGCGGGCCATCCCATAAGATTCCCCGGCCCGCGGTCATGAAGGAGGTGGTCGCCTATGTCACGGCGAGCCACGGCCTCAGCGAACGGCGGGCCTGTGCCCTGACGCGCCAGCACCGCTCGACGCAGCGCAAGCCGAGCATGCGGGATCCCCGCCTCGAGATCCGCCAGCGCATGCACGAGATCGCCCGGGTGAGGATCCGCTATGGCTACCGGCGGCTCCACGTGATGCTGCGGCGTGACGGCTGGGCGGTGGGCAGGAACCTGGTGTGGCGGCTGTACCGTGAGGAAGGCCTGGCGCTGCGCAGCAAGCAGCCCCGGCGCCGCAAGATGGTCGTGCAGCGGGAGGCGCGCTGCGTACCGAAGCGGCCGAACGAGGCCTGGAGCCTGGACTTCATCCAGGACCAGCTGAGCAACGGGCAGACGTTCCGTGCGCTGACCGTGGTCGACGTGTTCAGCCGCGAGGGTCTGGCCATTGAGGTTGGCCAGCGGCTCCGGGGCGAGCACGTGGTCGAGGTTCTGAACCGCCTGGTCGGGGAACGCGGAGCACCGAGATACCTGTTTGCGGACAACGGCGCGGAGTTCACCGGCCGCCTCGTCGATCTCTGGGCCTACCACCACGGCACCCGGATCGACTTCTCCCGACCGGGCAAGCCGACGGACAACGCCTTCATCGAGACCTTCAACGGTTCGCTGAGGGATGAGTGCCTGAACCTGCACTGGTTCGAAACGCTGACCGAGGCCCGGCGGGAGATCGAGGCCTGGCGGCGGGACTACAATGAGAGCCGTCCTCACATGGCCCTTGGCCAGAGGACGCCGCAGGAATACCGTTCTCTGGCAAGCCCTTCAGGGGTGTCGGAGGGCTCCGTAGCCGTCGAAGGCTAACGCTGGATCTGGACCACCAAACCCAAGCGCCTCA